>NZ_KQ465106.1 GCF_001308875.1 Lysinibacillus sp. ZYM-1
AGTTTGTCTACAGTCTGAAAGCCCACCTATTAGTGGGCTTTTTTATTTGCGCTATTGTTTTTTTAATCTACTCAAAAAAAGATATTCTATATTTGCAAAGCGTCTTCTCATAGCGATAAGGAGGGCGTTTATATGGATAAAGAAATCATTGAGGATTCAGATAGTTTTGAGAAAAATTATAAACTTTCTGAACTTTAGAGCCAATGTAAGACGAAAAATACCTCTCCAACAATAGATTTTGGCATAGAAGGCAAGAGTCTGATTTAATTTCACTGTTTTGCAATAATTGAAGCAAGACACATTGGTTAGTATTCTTGAAATAATCGCTATTGGAAAAAGTGAATTTCTTAACACCAGAGAAGTTTGCAAAAAAATGGTGTAAATTGATATTATCAAGTTTTAAATATACAACATCAAATAAAAACATTTAATCTGAAAATAAAAAATATAGTTAATAATAGTTAACCTATTTCCAATTATTTAAAAAGAGAGTTTATTATAAAAATAGTTAAAGTATAGGAGGTGTTATATATGGAACAAAAGGATCTATTCGAACTTGAGATTACTCGCGAAAACATGGAAGTTGATTTAGCTGAACTAGATGAAGCTTTATCTCCAACTGACTTCGGAGGCTCTATCAATTTGGTTGATAAAGTTTATTAATTTCAATAAACACGGAGATAGATACTCTGTTTACAGAGTATTTCTATCTCTTATTTTTTATCTGATACTAATAATATTTTGTATATTCGAGGTGCAAATATGGACATAGATTATGATGTGGTAATTATAGGTGGAGGACCTGCTGGGCTCTATTCAAGTATTATTTTACAAAGAGGAATACCAACTCAATCAACTTCAGAAAACTTAAAAATTGCAGTATTTGATTCTGGTCCTATGGGTGGATTAGCAAATTTTGCATTTATACAAATTTCAAAAAAGTGGGCTTTTTCGGGTTCAAATGTAAAAATGAGCTTTGTAGAGGAAGCTAAAAGTATTGGGATAGAGTTGCATGAAAATGTTCATATCAACAAAGTTGAAACAATTGATGATGAGAATAATCCACACTTAGCTCTCTATACAGGTACAAAAAAAATTACTGCTAAGTATGTAATCGTAGCAGTAGGTATAATGAACAATCCATTTGTTTTACGAGATCCTAAAGTAGTCATTGGTTTACATACTCCTCAGCACATGGTAGAAGAACTTGAGTTGAAAAGCATGAAGAAAATTATCATCTATGGGCCTTATGAGGCTTCCTTAGTCGAGTTAAAACATTACTTCGAACTAAATGGCTCTTTTGAAAGCGTATTAGTGAGGACAATGGAGAAAGAAGCATCTGATTTGTTAGGTGGCATTAGTAGTAATGAATATGAAAAAGCGGATTGTATTTTATTAGATTATAACTCTTACAAAGTTATTAACGGGGCAACGCAGCTACTAGAATTAGATGATGTTAAATATAAAAACGGATTTATCTTAACAGATGAATTTGGAAAAACCCATAATGATTTAATCTATGCTGCTGGTACAGTATCAGAGCCAACGACGGGGGTATTAATCTCATTATCCTCAGCAATCTTAGCCTCATTGTCAGTAGGTAGAAAATTAAGAAAAGAACTTATTTCTGAACCATCTGGTCGGTTCCCATGGTTCCCTAGAGAAAACGATTGGGAAGCATCTTGGATGCCATATTTAGAGGATTTAGGGGTAAAAAAAGATGATTGAAAAACTTAGAGACAATTCGTTCTTTGAAAAAATAATTAAGCTGAAGGGACCTTCGATTGTTTATAATCTCGATTTTATCAAATTCACAATCGATTCCATACGGGAGGATATTAGTAATTATGTTGAAAATAAATCTAACATAAAGCTATTTTATTCATGCAAAGCTAATACAAATCTTGAGATTTTGACCTTTTTAAACCCATTGGTAGACGGTTTTGATGTGGCCTCTAAACATGAATTCCAAAAAGTTAAAGAATTTAAAAATAATATAAGCTTTACATCCCCTTATATAGAAGTGGAAACACTCCAAGAGGTATATTCCACCAATAATATCTTCGATTTTAATTCGATTAGTCAATTACAACAATTTGCTCCTCATCTAATAAATAAGGAGATTGGATTACGTATAAATGTTGATTTAGAAGATTCAAATAAAACGATTTTTGGGAAAAAAAGCAGGTTTGGTATTAATTTTAACGATAGAAGACTAGTTGAAATCATAAAAATTTATGCATTAAAAATTAAAAAAATCCACATTCATACTGGTGAAAAGAATATCTCTATAAGCAGGAATTTAGTTAAGTTAATAGAAGAGATACTATCTAATGAACTCTATAATCAATTGGAGATTATAGATATTGGTGGCGGTTTTTTAAACCTTTATAAGAAAAAGGAAGACGTTGAAACTTTTTGGTGTATGATTAATGATTTTTCTAATAATCATCCTGAATTAGATTTAATCATTGAACCAGGAAATTTAATTCTTGCGTTGAGTGGCTACTTAGTTGGTTCAGTAGGAGATATTAGCTTTATTGAAGCTAATAATCAAATCGCCAATCTTACCTTAAATGTTTCAAGACATAATATCTTTACTTGGAATAAGCCAAACCTTATCTTCCCTCCCAAAACTGTAGAAAATGATACTAATGCGGTTTTATGCAATATTCATGGATCTACCTGTTATGAACTTGATTTCTTTGTTAACAATATTTTCTTGGATAAAAATTATCTAAAAATCAATTCTAATTTTATATTTGGTCCAGTTGGTGCATACTCTAAAGCGAATTCCAAGCATCTGCATGATTATCCTTTTCCTAAAGAATATTATTTTATAGCAGGAGATATCATTGAAAGGGTGAAAATATTTAGTGATGTCTACTTTAGTTGATAAGAAAATTGAATTAGAAATTGAGCTTGATGAATTAATTAAATTAAAGCAGAACTTTAATGTCGATCATGTGGAAATACCTAATAATTTAAACTTTAAGGATTTGTTGAAAGTTGAAACGATTTTAGAAGCGATTGCTAATGAGATTAGATTTGAGTGGAAAAAAAAATGTTTTCTTCACACCGAACATGTTTATAAGTCTCCTTCATATCCTCAAAATTTTTGGACCTTAAACAATAGCATGGTTGATTTTAAATACGAGAGAGTTATCAATTATAGATCTTGGGAAGATAAACATTATATTAATATAAACAACTTTAATGGTTTTTCAATGTTCTTTTCTAGTGGAATGAGTGCCATATTTAATGTTTTACATTTATTGAGAATTATGTTTAAAGGGGAACTAAATGGAGTATTCCTGGGAGATTATTATGAAACAAGAACTTTATTAAAAAATTTATCTATAAAAGATATAAACCATGTACATTTAAATGATACAACTTTATTAAATAGCCTTAACAAGGTTGACTTTCTTATAGTAGAACCGGTTAGGTATAACACTACACTAGGCGTAGTTGTCGAAGAAGATATTATCAGTTTTATAAATCATCATAAATCTGTAAAAGCTATTGTTATTGATTTTACTCTCTTATCTAAATTTTTTAATATAGAAAAATTTTTGGATAAGATTGATAAAAATATATTTATATTCTTTATTAAATCGACCCTAAAACTAGATCAATCTGGATTAGAAATCTCTAATAGTGCTCAATTATCTCTGTATATAGAATCGGGTAATACTATACCAGAATATGTTGAGAAATTACGAACTTTATTAGAGGGCCAAAGGGGAGCTTTAGGTAGTTCTCTTTCCTATTATGAGGTTTGTCAGTTAGATTACCCAATGTTTAATACAGATATAAACTATATTAATGAGGTATTAGATAATGTAACATTCTTTGTAAGCTGTTTGAAGAATAGCAATTTAGAAGTTATACATCCTTCTCTATTAAATCCAAAATATAAATCACCATTCTTATTTGTTAAGACAGAAAGTAATGATTACTTTTATAAATTTATGGAGTACCTTGATTCATACTTAGAAAATAATCATATTCATATTCCAACACGTAACAGCTTTGGCTTTCGAAATATTTCTATGGAGGTTGTTCAAATGAATAAAACCGATAATATACTAAAAATTGCTCCAGGTAAAATAGACGGAATAAAGCAACATACCTTAATCGAAGGAATTTTGAAATTTAACAAAAAATAAGAAAATTGAAGGTTTTAGATATGATTATAAATAAGAATTTTTCAAACCTACTTTTTGGTAGGGTTTTTGTTAATATGGGAGATAGTTTATATTTTATTACTATTATGTGGCTAGTTTTTGAATTAACTCGAAATACATTATTTACTGGAATAGCAGGGGCATTATTTATGTTGCCGGAAGTCTTTTCATTTTTTTACGGACCTATTATTGACAGATGTAATAAAAAGAGATTTTTAATTATTTTCACTTTATTACAGGCTTTATTAATGTTAATTTTATATTTACTGTATTCTTCTGGTGGAGATACTGTGGTCTACATTATTTTATTTATTATCCCATTTCTTGCTTTTCTTTCAGAATTTACTTATCCTATTGAAAACTCATTAATTCCTAGATTTGTGGAAAATAAGGATTTAACAAAAGCTAACTCCATTATGGCGATTGCTGCCGATGGGATAGACTTATTTTTTAATGCAGTATCTGGAATTTTAATTGCAGTTACCTCCGTAACTTCAATTTTATTAGGTAATGCTGTTCTATTTTTACTCGCAGCTTTACTTTTCTTTAGACTCAAAATAAATGGAAATCATCAGTATGCCAAAAAGTCAGAACATGAAGAAGAAAACACATACTTTACAGACCTAAAGGAAGGTTTAAAGTTTGTTAAAAAGAAAGAGATACTAGCGTTGATTATTCCGTTTCTTGTATTAAACCTATTGTTAGCAACCTTTACTGTAAATTTACCAGCAATATCAACAACAATTACGGAATCTGCGATTTCTTATGGATTATTGCTAACAGTTTCCGGGCTAGGAAGTGTGGTAGGGGCGTTTATTAGTAATTTCGTTTCTAAAAAGCTGAAAATTGGTTCAATTATCATAAGTACAGTTTTGTTTTATGGGCTATCATGGCTAATTGGAATTTCGATAGGTGGATTTTTTATTTATATTTTTTCTTTTTTAGCTAGTATATTTATTGGAATCATAAATGTTATTTTTACAGTAATTTTTCAAGAACTTCCTCCTGAAAATATGTTAGGTCGAGTGAATACAACTATCAAAACATTAATTACAATTTTTATGCCAATTGGTGCCTTACTAGGAGGATGGCTACCGACTTTTTTAGGTTTAAAAAGTACGATAATAATGAATGCAAGTTTGATTCTTATTCTAGCGTTAGTACTTCTTTGTATTAGTTCTATAAGAAATATGGTTATAGATATAGAAGAATTAGAGAACTAATGAAATCTATCTTATTATCATTGTTTACAAATAGAGATAAATGAACTTGAGGAAACTTATTTCTCAAGTTTTTTTAGATTTAATTAAAAAGCACGGTACACTTACTTGAACAATTAATTAACTTACAAAACAAAGTTGGTCAATTTGTCTATTCTCACAAGAATATTACATCAGTTAAGAGTGTGAGGTTAAAGCATGAAAACTTCAAGTTTAGAAATTTACTTATATAGGTATTGATATAAATGTTGGTAAAAACGAAAACTATTACCCTGTGCTAGAAAACGTTTTCAATAATACCAATATTTTTATGATGTTTGATCTAATTTCTATCTAGCATTAGGCAATACTGTAAAGTGTTTTTACTTTGTTATAAAAACTGAGACACTGATCTTTTTTTGAATCTAATCCTAAGAAGGCAAACATTTCAGTTATATTTAAAACAGCTTCTTCCTGACACTTGCCACCTATTAAATCTAAGATAGCTGTAAAATATTTTATCATTGCTTGTATGTACATGTTATCTACTACATCTAATTTAATTTTGTTCAATTCAGTTAAATAAAATTTAGCTCTACTAATTTTTTTAGATACTATTTTTATTTCTAAAATATTAAACAACATTAATGCGACTTCATTCCGGTATCGTTTTATATTTTTTAGCATAAGAAGTGTGTTCTTTGCTCGTGAATATACCAAATCAATTAACTCGTTAGAATAGAAACTTAAAGTATTGGTAAATAATGTAACCTCATAGTATCCCCAATTATTACAATTCATTAAATAGTTTTGAATGACATCTAAATCTTCGCGATATTCAGTGGTACCGTTCAGATCATCTATTAGAAGTGATACTAAAGCTTGATAATGTCTAAATTTTTCGTTACCAGTTATCAGATAGTCCTTTTTAGCGTCAATTGTTATTTGTTTTAAAGCAGCTAGATCTTTATTATAGTAAGCCTCTATGTATTTTCGAGTGTAAAGTAAATCCTTGTTTCCATCATTTTTATAAATTACTTCAAATTCTTCTAAGGTGATGTTCAGTACATTTATAATTTCAAAAAATTTTTCTACAGTAGTGTCACTTAACCCCTTCTCAAACTTTGCAATTGCAGGTCTGCTTAATATATTTTTATAAACTTTATTAGAAGGGATATTTTTACTTATTCGAATATCCCTTATTACTTTACCTACATACATTTAAATACCTCCCTCAAAAATGTTAGTTAACTATTATTAACATTCTAACATAATTTATATCATTTTTGGAATAATAGTAATATATTTCTAGAAAGGGGCTGGGTAAGTGTATAAACTGTTTGTATCTTCATATTTATTAATGTCTAATGAATCATTAACTTTGTTTAAACCATTAATCTGGGATTTAATCGGGGGATAAGTCAGTTGTTTTCAACTTTTTAACATACTCGGTAGATTCTGCATATTCACTAGCTTAGCAGCACCTTATTAAAGAATGATTTCAAATTTAAATGAGGGTACTTATCAATGTTAAAGCGATGAATAGCTATCTTAACTCAATAGACGAATGTATTTAAGTAAATTTAAGTATGTACAGCAATGCGGGCTAATCCGTTTAGAGAAATGCACATAAATGTTATGGAAAATATAAAAGTACTACATAGCATTTTTGATAATACAAATAGTGTCAAAATGTATGATGAGTTGAGTAGTGTTACAGAATATAGTGAATAAAAAAACTAGTTTGTAGCTAGAAAAGAAAGCCTTTAAATGAAACGCTTCTCATGAGGATTATCACCGGATTTTAAGACGGAGCTTATTTTACAAATAGGTGGATTAGATAAAATTCATTAATTGAGTAATCTATAACAGTATCAAAACGAAGGAAGTTACGTAATTAATAAAGTTATTGTTTCGTATTGTTAAGCTGAAACCTACTAGCGCTTTAAACGCGAAGTCATCCTAAAATATATTCATCCAATTCATAATAAAATAGCTTGTGGTGAGAATATTACATCCACAGAATTTGAAATAATTAAGTCATTAGCTATTGCTAAGCAGGCGTTCAATTTATTTTGTGGGCGAAAAGCTACTACGAAAATGAAGTGGAATTAGTTACTAGAATATTATTATACATATTTTTTACACAGAGGAGCTTGAAATCAATGTTCCAGAAGTATTTATAAGTACTCTAGGGGCGTAACTAGGTTCAGATAGAATAAGTTTAAATTATTCGAAAAGTGCTTCAAACCTTGGATATCTAGGATTTGAAGCGCTTTTTTTATGGATAAGTTAGAAAATAAAAAGTTGCTTCACATTTTTTTTAGTAGGAGAAGGATCATAGAGACGCCAATTGACGGTTATTGCCCTAAGCTAAAAGGGGTAACTATTTGCATATGATTAGCTAAAGTCCTCATTACACCACTATCTTTGAACCCATTCATCTCTTAATAAAATGAAATGGTAGCAAAGTAGATCTGAATGAAATTATTGAAATTTTAATGAAAAACGGAGAAATTTGTTATGGATCGGCACGAATGATTAATGCTGTACAGAAAAAAATAGAAATGAATGTTATCGAATAAAATACGCTCGGCCTTCTATTAATTAAAATGGGTGAATTTAATAGAAATAGAAAAGATAGAATTACATTTAAAATATCCGGTAAATGCTAATTAAAATACTAACATTTACCGGATATTTTTATGACAAAATTTACTATATTCGGGAATTATTATACGAATTGTCTTTTATGGCATCTATCAACTTGACAGAAATATAAATGGGGAGTACTATCTATTAGTCGCTAAAAAAGCTATTGTGACGTAACATTTTTTTGAATGCAATGCAATACTTATAATCTAAGTTAATATACATCTGGATTTAAATTCAATAAGTAAAAGGTAGGTGCAAGAAATGAAAAATCTAGTAAGTAAAAAAGATGACCTATTGAACAACTTTTTTGGAATATATGTAGTAGCTGTTTTAATGTTATGGATTAAAACATATATCTCTCAACAAACACAATTTGACCTAGGCGTGGAAGGAATCATTCAACAATTCCTTTTACTAATCAATCCACTAGGATCAGCAATGCTATTTCTAGGGTTTTCATTTTTATTTAGAGGAAAGAGAAAATATACATCACTAGTTGTAGTTTACACTTTGATGTCTATTGTTTTATATGCCAATATTGTTTATTATCGATTTTTTAGTGATTTTATAACATTACCTACACTTTCCCAAACGCAGAACTTTGGAGATTTAGGTGGTAGTGTTCTTTCTTTATTAAAACCGTATGATATCTTGTTCTTTGTAGATGTATTTGTAATGTTTTACCTACGATTCTCAAGAAAAATACAAAAAAACACCATTCGATTTGGAAATAAAAAAGCAATGGCAATCATTGCAATTGCATTAGCTATATCAATCCTCAATTTAGGATTAGCTGAAACTAATCGTCCACAACTATTAACGCGAGGTTTTGATAGAAACTATATTGTGAAATATCTAGGAATGTATAACTATACGATTTATGATTCAGTAGAAACGATGAAAGCATCTTCACAGAGAGCTTTAGCAGATAGTAGCGATATTACAGAAGTGACTAACTATACAAAATCTAACTACGCCAATCCTAATGAAGAATATTTTGGTGCAGCAAAAGGAATGAACGTTATCTATTTACATTTAGAATCATTCCAAAACTTCCTTATCGACTATAAATTAAACGGTGAAGAAGTTACACCATTTTTAAATTCTTTAACAAAAGATAAGAATACACTGTATTTTGATAATTTCTTCCATCAAACTGGTCAGGGTAAAACGTCCGATGCAGAATTTATGTTGGAAAACTCTTTATTTGGCTTGCCACAAGGTTCTGCTTATATTACCAAAGCACAAAATACGTATCAGGCAGCGCCTAGTATTTTAAAAGATTATGGTTATACATCTGCTGTATTCCATGGTAATAACGGAAGCTTCTGGAATAGAAATGTGATTTATAAATCCTTTGGTTTTGATAAGTTCTATGATGCTAGTTATTATAATACGGGCACTTCAGGTGACATGGCTGAATATGGACTATTAGATAAACCGTTCTTTGAACAATCTCAAAGTCTTTTAAGTTCCTTACCACAACCGTTTTATACGAAATTAATTACGGTAGGGAATCACTATCCATATAAAATGAGCCAAGATCTAGTAACAATAGATAAAGCTAATACTGGAGATGCAAGTGTAGATAATTATTTCCAAACTGCTCGTTATGCAGATGAGGCAATCGAACAAGTTTTCCATCAATTAAAAGAATCAGGCTTATATGATAATTCGATGATTGTTCTTTATGGTGACCATTATGGTATTTCAGATAATCATAATAAAGCGATGAGTCAAGTGATTGGAAAAGAAATTACACCATATGAAAGTACTAATTTACAACGTGTACCATTATTCATCCATGTTCCTGGAATGCAAGGTGGAACCAACCATAATTACGGTGGCCAAATAGACCTTCTTCCAACGCTATTACATTTACTTGGAATTGATACGCAAAAATTTATTCAATTTGGTTCAGACTTATTGTCAGATGAGCATGATGAAATTGTACCATTTAGAAATGGCGATTTTGTTAGCCCTACGATTTATTCAATTAATGAAAAGTTTTATGATAATAAAACAGGTTTACCACTTGATGATAGTCAATTAGAGTCTGCGAAAACTATCAAAAATGAAGTAGATCGTAAATTGCATTTATCTGATAAAGTCGTGAATGGCGACTTATTGAGATTTTATACGCCAACAGGTTATACGCCAGTTGATCCTTCTCAGTATAAGTACGCCAAAGATGACAATGTAGAATCGAAATAATGTTTGCAATTTGCTAGGCAGTTCAAGAGAAATGTGTTTGATATCAAAGAGTTTATGATTCGATTGCTCTTATGATATTTTACCGTTATCTTGAATTGCCTTTTTTATAGGTTATTTTTGGGTAAGAACTAAAAGTTTACCCCAACATTTATAATGCTGGTGAATCAGCTAAGTAGCATATATAAATTAAGCCTTACAGCCACAACTGTAAGGTTTTTTTAGATGTTAAGATATGTTCACCAGTATGAATAACAGGGGAAGATTAGCTTCGAAGGGTGTTTGTGATTAATTGTTCTGTTTTTATTATGTAAAAAAAGCCACTCAGTTGAGTGACAATTTTTGATAAAATAATGACTATAATTGACTCAAGATAGTCTTTTTGTTAATTGATTAGCCGTACTTTTTCTAACAAAGTAAAGAAAAATTAGTTGAATTAGGACAACAACTATTAAGGCAATACCCAAAATAACGAAGGTTATCATTTTTATTTCAGGTGTTTGAACAACCCCTGCTCCATCAACATTTCTTGCACCAATTAATATTGCTAAAGCACCAAAAATAAATAACCATACAATATTGATTGCCCACCATATTTTCATAGACAAAATAAACACCCTCTTTCAATTTATTTTTCCCTTTTATAATATAATAGTACCAATATTTGTCTATATAAGAAACATACTCTAGGCGGTACTTCCTCTCAGCCTTAAGACCGATTGACAACTTTGCTCAGTTGGAGAGATTTTTTTATACAATTCTTCCCTATATCTACAGCTCAATAGTTCCATATTGTTCAATAATCATTTTTTAAACCTTTCATAGGTAATTATGGTGGGCTTTTCTGTCATAAAATAATTCTTTATCTTTTCATTTTACGAATATATGCTAATTGTCCAATATGGTAAGCATTATGAGTCGCGGCATTCGATATTATAGCCCACCATTCCGCTTCCACTGGATATCCATTTACAGGAGATACAAGTTGCTCTTCCTCAATTAGTTTCTGCCATTGCAGTAGTGTCTCCAACAATCTATCTTTTAACTCCAAAAAAGTAACCTTTTCTCGAACAAGAAAAGTATCCGCATTGCTTTGAGTTTGTGGACTAGCATGTACTTGATTTTCCTTATACCTTAATTGCCAAGTTTCATTCCAGTAAATGAGATGTTGGACAATTTCAGCAATACTATGACTGGAATCATCAGGTTTCCAAAATGCTTCTGTTTCGGATAGACCATCAACTGCTTCATGGAATGAAATATACCAGCTACGATCATTTGCATTAGCTAGAAGTTGATCCAACAATATCGTTTTAGCATTGGCCATTCACTTTTCATCTCCTTAATATTTATTTTTTCTTAATAGTATATCATTTCGATGAATAGACTTAGAATTAATGTTAGGCAGAAAATGGGGAAGAGAGCAAATAGATATGTTAGCTAATAGTAAGCACTTGGGGAACTAATATTCACACAAAAGACGGCGATTGGAAGGTTAGGTTGATGAAAAGGAAAATTGTAGCATAAGTAATTTGTGTATATAGATAATACAAACCTTGTCGCTGACGGTTTTGATGAAGAAAAAGGGGGTGTTTTAGATAGAAAAATCTCGCCTTTATGGTTTCTTGTATGTTTGGGCTACGAGGTAATTTTTAAGTTGCTCAATTACATCCGTACCCCTTCAAACGCATGCTAATATCATCGCTGTATGCTAATAAAAATAATTATAAAATAGTTCCTCTTAAATTAAAATACATCGGCAATGAATCTTCCTACTCCTCTAAACATCCAAAAAATTAATCTGAATGGGAATAAGAACAATTCTGGGAACCAAGATAGCCCATCAAGAAAAAAATCTAAAAGGGAGTTACTATTATTTTTGTTTCTTCTCGTTTTGCTATTCTTACTTTGCCACCATTCCTTCATAGGACAAACCTCTTTTCCGATAATTCAGTTGAATACTATAACTTTTCTTAAGTAAATTTACGTTCTAGATTTTATTTAGTTTCATTTTTGTAGTATCTTCATCCATCACTTTGTTAACTCACCTTATACTGTTTACATTTTTGAAAAATATTTATTCACTTCAATCGACCTTTCATCAAATAAGAGCAGTGTGTGGATATAAGGAGATCTAAAAATGGATTTTCATGCATGCCCTTTAGTAGGTTACTTTTTAGTGCCCATCGTACTTTACGGTGCCCATATTACTTTAAAGTGCGTACTTTTTTTTTGAGTTTAGATGCTCCATAATCAATCTTGTTGGTATTCATTCCTACTGACAAATTAATTTTCAATTAGATTGAGCACAGATATTAGGAGGGTTTATATATGAGAAATATATTGCAAGGAAAACTAGGTTTTGGTACTGCACCGCTAGGTAATATGTACCGTAACATCCCGGAAGAAGAAGCTATCGCAACTGTAGATGCAGCTTGGGAGAGTGGCATTCGTTACTTTGACACAGCTCCACTATATGGGTCTGGCTTAGCAGAGATTCGTCTTGGAGAAGCCTTATCAAAAAGAAACCGCGATGATTACGTTTTAAGTACAAAGGTAGGTCGAATTATTTCGGATGAATTGGAAGATCCATCTGCTCGTGATTTAGGTGAAAAAGGCGGGCTTTTCGAATTCGGTCGAAAAAATAAAATTATCAATGATTATAGTGCAGATGCAACCCTTCGCTCGATCGAACAAAGTATGAAACGTTTACAAACAGATCGTCTAGACTTTGTATATATTCATGATTTAGCGCAAGACTTTTATGGCGATGAATGGATTGCCAAATTTGAAACTGCTCGAACAGGGGCATTTCGTGTTCTAACACGTTTACGTGATGAAGGAGTCATTAAAGGGTGGGGACTTGGAGTAAACAAAGTAGAGTCAATTGAACTCATGCTAGACTTGGAAGAAGCAAAGCCTAATGTTTCCTTGTTGGCTGGTCGTTACACTTTATTAGACCATGAGCGTGCATTACAACGAGTAATGCCTGCAGCTGAAAAACATAACATGGACATTGTTGTTGGTGGACCATATAGTTCAGGTGTACTTGCTGGAGGTACGCACTTCGAATACCAAAAAGCGTCACCAGAAATCATGGCGAAAGTGGCGAGAATTAAAAGTATTGCAGATCGTCATCAAATTAGCATTAAAGCGGCTGCTTTACAATTTTCATTGGCGAATCCCGCGGTTGCTGCTGTCATTCCTGGTGCAAGCAAACCCGAGCGCATTGCAGAAGACAAAGCTGCATTGAACACAGTAATCCCAGCAGCATTCTGGGAAGAAATGCGTGAACAAAAATTAATCGCACCTAATGCACCGCTACCAATCAACATTAAATAAAAGGGAGTGAAAGGTATATGGCACATACTACTACATCTATTAACATTTCAGCATCACCTGAGCAGGTATGGCAATTAATTGGAGGCTTTGATTCACTTCCAGACTGGTTACCTTATATACCAAACAGTAAAGTAAGTGAAGGTGGGCGCGTACGTCATCTAGCTAACCCTGATGGTGATACAATTGTAGAGCGCTTAGAAGTATTTAATGATAAGGAGCACTACTACACATATTCAATTATGAAGGCGCCATTTCCGGTTACTGATTATTTATCTACCATCCACGTTAAGAAAGGTACTGATGGGCAATCATCATTGGTAGAGTGGTCTGGCAGTTTCACACCTGTAGATGTTAGTAATCAAGAGGCTATAGAGCTATTCCATGGCATCTATAAAGATGGCTTAAAGGCATTACAACAAGCATTTTAGTTTTCAGTGCTGTAAGCTCTGAAAAGACTGAATGAAGAATTATTATAAGTCATAAACATAATAGCCAGGTGCTCATAATTTGAGAACCTGGCTATTTTTTATATTAAAATACCAATATCTAATTACTCATAGGATTGGGAATTTATAATGGAATATAGATTTTAATGATATGATCATGATTGTTCATAGCCGTTAGATCTTCCCATTGTTCTATATCGAATAGGCGCGGCGCAACATAGTTATTTTCTTCTAACCATTCATTCATAGCGATGTAGGTACTATCTATATTTTCCTCAGGTCCTCGGTGCTTAAATACTAAAAATTCACCGTTAGGAATGGTATGTGTAATCATAGCATTTGGGACAACAGAAAAATCTTTTACTTCTACTGCAACCATATGTGTATAGGGGGTATCCGGTGTCCATTCTTCTTCTTCATATACTTGAATAAGAAAAATGCTATCATTCAACCTATTTTTTATTAATGGAAGTTGAGTTAAAATTTGTTCTCGGAGATTTTTTACAATATTGAATTGAATATCCTCGTTAAGACTAGCCTTTGTAGAAAATCCTATAAACTTCATTTTTTGTTTATGGACCTTTTCAACATCTTTTAATAACATTTGTTCACTACCCTTTCTGCTTTAGAATAATCTAATAAAAAATAGTGGGTTCATCGTCAAAAAGGTCTGTTCCATCATCTTTATCTACTTACTAAACCGTTCATCGACAATTAACCTTGCACTTTCTTTTTTGTAGTAATTAGTGTAAAGCCCAACGATAAATATAGAATACTAGTCCAAATAATGCTAAACAATAATACCGAGATAGAGGTCGGTGCCCACACATTAATAAATGTCCAATTTAAGCCACCAAGTAATACTTTTGGCCCCATAAAAATCGCTATTAACAGTATGGCAACGAGTAATGTGTGGAAAGTTAATAGGATGATTCTCTTGTAAGTTAACTTTGTAACTTGGCGCTGTTTTTTATAAATGCTTGTGGCAGTTTTGATTAATAGATAACAGAAAATAAGGCTGATTCCTAAGATAATAGCAATTATAGTCGTAACGATTTTATCTAGCTTTTGATAGCTGCTAATATGTTGAGCAGGTGTTGTTTTACCTTCCCACAAATCCATGACTCCTTGTCCAATAGCAGTTGTAAAGCTTGTATTCATATTGGCTAAGATCGCAACTCCTATTTGATCATCAGGCTGCATGATGAAATACGATGTAAAGGTTGGATTTTCTCCAGCATGGTAAATATATTGCTTTTGGTCTTTTTCTACTACTGCCCAACCAGTTGCATAATAAGTATTTGCATCAAAAGGTGCTACCGTTTGGTCTGGACTATGTGATTCTTCAATCATGTTAGTATCAATGGAATAAATTTCACTATTACCTAACTGTAATTTTAGCCATTTCGCGATATCATTTGCGTTACTAATGATATAACCAGCAGGGATATTTCCACGGTAGATGGGTGGTGTAAATGGTTGTTCTTTGGTAAGCCCTATTTTATAACCAGCAGCCATATCAGTGGATTGTACTTGACGAATTCCTACAAACGATTGATACATACCAATAGGTTCTAAAATTTTTTGTTGGACGTATTGATCAAATGGCAGTTTAGATACTTGCTCAATGACTAGTCCTAGCACATCGTAATTAATCGTTGCATATTCAAAGGAGCTTCCAGGTTCGCGGTTTAATGATTGATCCAGTAATGTTTCGACCGTTAGTTCAAGGGCGTTATCAGCTGTGCTTTCTGGAATTCGGACAATAGAATTAGAAGGAATCCCACTTGTATGTGACAATAGCTGCTGAATTGTAATGACTTGTCTGTTTCCATTATAGGTTAATGTTAACCATGGGATATATTTTTGGATATCATCCGACCGTTTAATAATCCTTGTTTTTCCAGTTGAAGAATGGCAAGGCCGGTAAAAGCTTTAGACGTGGAGCCTAGCTCAAAAAGAGTTTCAGAAGTGACTGGTGTCTTTGTCTTCATATCCGCAAAGCCAAACCCTTTTTGATAGACTGTTGTCCCCTTATCAACGATGACTACCGAAAGGCCAGGGATTTTACTAATTGCTTGTTGTTCTTCAATAAAATGTTCAATTTTATTAATCGTTTCATTGGATGTTGCATATGCGAGTTCTGGTAGCATCGTACAAAATACTAGCATTATAGCAATCATCGCAGATTTTTTAATAAATAGTGACATGTTCATATTTCTCCTTAACAAATAAATGGTTTGTTACAACATGGATTACTATAACAAGCAAATTTTGGCCAAACCATCGATTAACATGACTATTTAATGGAGAAAATGACAATTTTGTCATGTAAGAGAAAAGGGCTCCTCCTCATATCAGATAGGAGAGCCCCAAGAAAATTATTTCGTTTGTTCTGGAAGTAAATCAGTACCATGAATAGTTAATTTCGATGCGGAAATCAGGATGTCTTTATTTTGCAAATAATAAGGATCTAAAATTTTATAAAAGGCTTCCCACTGAGCAGCAGCTTTTTCATCTTCACCTTTTTGATCAAGAGCAATTGCTTCCTCGTAGTGCTGTTTTAATTTTGTGTAATCTGATTCGCTAATGTCAAATTCAAAATCTGTCATATATTCTTCAAAGGAAACTGGCTTATAATGTGAACTAAGCATTTCATAGAATTGATCCCATAGCTTAATTGCGAGTTCTTCATTTTTATCTTTATCTGCCTTTTGCGCTTCATCGTAGATTGCTTTAAGCTTTGTGAGTTCCTCTTTTGTTATGTCTACTTCCATATCAGCCATATATTGCTCAAAAGTTAGTGGTGGGTATAGTTCTTGGAAGTATGGCTCAAGAATAGTAAATATTTTATCTATTTTTTCTTGTGCCTCATCGGATTTATCTTCTTTTGTGAATTTTACCCAGTCACTATAAAGTGCTTTAAGCTGTTCTTTATCTTGATTTTTTATAGTAATATTTCCCTCTAAAAAAGCAGCTTCATTAATAAAATCTTCAAAAGGCTCAGGCTGCCAGTTTGCTAATTCATAAGGTCTTGTGATTTTATTCATTGCTTCGAAAATCCGTTCCATTTCCTCATAATTCTCTGTTTTTTCTGCTTTTCTCATGTCAGTAAAGAGCTTTTCCAATTGAACTAATTCTTCTTTTGTGACTTCTTTAGGTAAGCTTTTTTTATACACATCAAAAGTATAGAAATCTGAATAACTTTCTACAATGCTACCTTCAACAGCAATTTCTTGCCCTTCCACTAGCTTCAATTGTTCGATCTGCTTGTCAGAGAATTTGTGTAAGCCAATAAAATAATTTTTGCCATCAGATCCTTTAATAGAAATGCCATCGCCATCAAAGTACTTAATAGTACCTTTTATTTTTTGTTCTATTTGTATAGTGACATGATTAGTTGTATCTACTGATGTTGCACCAGCTTGAAGCGGGGTCATTACGGCCATTCCTAGTGTTAGTGCGGATGCTAAAATCCAAGTTTTCTTAAAAGGTTTTTTCATGTTTATCCATTCTCCTTTAGGTTAACTTCTGTTACCAATTATTAGACGTTTTACCAATCGAAAAAGTTTTAACTTCTTAAGAAAAATTTTTTTTAAAAAGAGGCATCCCTAGTTTTAGGGAATGCCTCTTTTACATCTCATCCTGAAAATAAATTTTATAGAATTTTCGATTCGTAGTCTCATCATAGCCAACTTCAATCAGATCGTCTATTTGATCGATATGCTGAATATTTACTTGAATTTCAATATTGGAATCAAGTTTAATTTTGCGTTTATATTTCTTTTCGGCTTTTTCTAGCGCACTATCAGAAATAACTGTTTCATAAGGTTTGACTGAGTTGACGAGGATATCTTTTTGAGTAGCATCCGCTTTTTCAAATACTGTTTCAATATAATGGTCAACTTGAAACTCCTCTTCATTTCTAAAATAATCTAAGGTTTTATTTAAAAATCCTAGCTTCTCTGTGTTCGAATAATTCTCTTCTTTTAAAATATATTTTTTGCATTCATTCAACGCTAAATCTGTTTTATGATAATGTTCATCTGCTGCTTTAATCTTTAAAAATCGTTCCTGCCAATAAACGATATCCTCTTTTCGTTTTGTTTTTATGAATACAGCAGGGGGATGTTCTTGTCCCATATCAACGATGATGGCCATATTATTAATTTTTTTCACGTTAATGCCATCAACACCATTGATGATCATTTTATTGTTGTCATTTTTAACATCTAGAAACATTTCTTTTTCATCAATTTTGACAATGGCAATGACCTTTTTAGCCTCATTTACTAACAAACAATTTTCAAACATGCCAATAAACAGTTCTCCACTTTTAATATTTGGATGCTGAGATACACTATGTAAGTGCTTCGCCATATTTTGAGATTGTTCTAGGAAGCTACTGTCCTGCTCAAATATTTTCTTCGAATAAGCAAAAACTTCATTCAGCGCAATGTCAGTTTCATGGAAAAACTCATATTGCTGCTCTAGCTCTATTTTACTAAATGCAAGCTGTGTAAAGGCAGCTTCTAGCATGACCTCTGGTTGTGTAAATTCCTCTTCTCCTAAAATAAGTGTATCGCTCAAAAAATGAATACTATATTGTGCTAATTTACTTTCACTAACTTCTAGCATAAATGTCACCTTCTAATTTTTCATAGTAGCTAGTATACCATATCTTATTTCATAGATTTCAATTATCCTAAATAATGATAGGGTAAAAAAGGGGTAGGAGGAAGGGAATGGATAAACAAATTATAGATATACAAATGGTACATTTACGATCGATTACTATTGAAGATTTTCCATTTGTTTTAAAGTGGAGTAAAGATCAAAAGTTTTGCTTAGCGAATGGATGGGGCATAAAAAGAAGTCCTGAAGAACTATTTCAATGGTGGCTCAATTGTGTGAGGAATGCCTCCGGGGAATTTATTCGAATGGGTATCGAATATAATGGGGTCCTTTTAGGTTACGCTGATTTATCAAATATGAAGCAGCATACTGCTGAGTTAGGAGTGGCTATTGGGGATAGCTCCTATTGGGGAAAAGGTATTGGTACCCATGCGGCAAGATGTATGCTGACGTTCGCCTGCGAAAATTTTAATCTTAAACAATTACTAGCAGAGACACACGAAACCAATGTCCGAGCAAGATTCATGTTAGAGAAAATAGGGTTTATAGAAATGAGTAGAATAGGTAATGAAGAATATTTAGGGAATAACTGTAAACTCATCCAATATAGCCTTCAATTATAAAACCCAATGCCAGCACTCAATTTCTTTGAGGCTGGTTATTTGTTATGGAAAGATGTTGACGTTTAGAAGTTTAAAATACGGTTGCTTGGATAATGATAAAAACATATAGAGATTCAATTGTTCGATTGTACTAAAGAGGGTGATCAATATGTGGGAAAATTTAATATCCTACATGCCACATTGGCAAGTTTTTATGCAGGGCTTTGTAGCATTTATTATTCCATTTTTGATTTTCAAATTATTTAATGGGTTATTACTTGAAAAAAAGAAAAATGGCAAGATCGAAATGAAAGAATATACGAACCAACAGGAACCAGATCAGCAATTTAGTCAAGAAACAGTTGACCAGTTTATAGGTGATTTCAACAAAGATTTTGAACGGATGAAAAAAGAACTTGGACATAATTGGGATGTCCACTTTAGAGAGTTTCAAATAGGTGCTACTGATATTCGTGCGGCTATCATTTTTCTTGACGGCCTAGCCGATACAGAGCAAATTAATAAACATATTTTGAAATCAATAATGGAGCGCTTTTCGAATACATCAGCTTCTTTTTTTACAGAAGGTGACAAGCTACAGAGTATTATGAAAAACAATATATCCATCAGGGATGTACTAGAGGAATCGACGGTACAAGGAACAGTAGGCAAAGTATTAACTGGATATACAGCTTTATTTGTGGATGGTATGCCTAATGCTTTAATGCTTTGTACGATAAATGGCAAGACGCGTAATATTGAAGAACCTATTTCAGAAGCAGTTGTTAGAGGGCCAAGAGTAGGCTTTACAGAAAAATTAAGTGACAATACAGCCCTCTTAAGACAGCAAGGTGAAAATCAGCAATTGTCTATCCTTCAGATGGGGGTGGGGAAGCGAGTAAAAAAAAGGTTAGTTATTGCCTATATGGATGAGATAGTAGATCCTGAGTTGGTGGAAGAAGTAAAAAAACGAATCCAAACAATAGACCTTGATAACCTATTAGAATCGGGCTATATAGAGCAACTAATTGAAGATAATTATCTGAGCCCTTTTACACAAGTACAGAACACTGAGCGTCCTGACCGTGTGTATGGGGCATTAATGGAGGGGCGGGTTGCCATACTATTAGATGGCACACCTTTTGCTTTAATTGTACCAGTTACGATTAATATGCTATTACAATCGCCAGAAGATTATTATGAACGTTGGTTACCTAGCTCTCTTATTCGCTTACTTCGTTATCTAGCAGCAGGTATTACTTTGTTTGCTCCATCTTTGTATATTGCTTTTGTGTCATTCCACCAGGGGCTTATCCCAACTAAATTAGCACTGTCAATGATGGCGACAAGGGAAGGGGTACCATTCCCGGCATTAATCGAAGCCCTTATTATGGAGGTAGCTATCGAAATTTTACGGGAAGCGGGTCTTCGCTTGCCTAAGCCAATTGGTCCAACAATGGGTATTGTTGGCGGCCTTGTTATAGGAGAAGCAGCTGTCCAAGCTGGAATAGTGAGTCCGATTATGGTTATTGTCGTCGCGTTAACAGCTATCTCGTCCTTTGCTATTCCTCAATATAACGCAGGAATTACGTTGCGTATGCTACGTTTTGTCGCAATGATTTCTGCTGCTTTATTTGGCCTTTATGGAATTATTCTGTTTTTCCTTTTCCTGTGTAGTCATTTAGTGAAGTTGAAGAGTTTTGGTGTCCCTTATGTTAGCCCAACCGTTCCTTATAGAGCGGGGGATTGGAAAGATTTTATGGTGCGTATGCCATTAATGACGATGAAACGCCGACCGAAATTATTACAGCCAAAAGACTCTGTTCGCAAAGGGGAAATACGAGGAAAGGAAAATAACAGCTATGATCACCAGTCCAAAAGATAAAATCACGACGTCCCAAACAATGGTCATTATTATTAATTATATTCTTGCAACGGGCATTCTCACCTTGCCTCGTGCGTCGGTAGAGAAGGTAAAAACACCAGATGTTTGGATCAGTGTTTTTTTAGGTGGTATTGTCGCAATGATTGCAGGTGTAATCATCGTCAAGCTAAGCCAACAATATCCAGACAAAACATTTTATCAATATAATCAAGACATTGTTGGGAAATGGCTAGGTTGGTTGATTAGTTTGTTTGTCATTGTCTATTTCTTTACCATTTCCGCATTTGAGGTTCGAATAATGGCTGAAGTAACCTCCCTTTTTCTATTGGAGGGAACACCCACATGGGCTATTATTCTCCCTTTTTTATGGGTAGGGCTCTATTTGATAAGTGGTGGAATTAATTCGATTGGTCGTTTATTCGAAATTATTTTCCCCATTACCTTTGTGATTTTTTTACTAGTTGCTTTTTTAAGCATAGGAATCTTCGAGATAGATAATCTTAGACCGGTATTAGGTTTAGGCGTAATGCCGATGCTAAAAGGAATAAAAACGGCTACATTGGCCTTTTTAGGTCCTGAAATTATGCTGTTGCTAGTGGCATTTATGTATCCATCTGATAAAAAGAAAGCGGTCAAAGTCGTTTTAGTTGGCATTGCGATTCCATTACTTTTTTATGTCATAACAGTTGTTATGGTGATAGGCGCTTTATCCATCGAAGGGGTAATGACAAGAACATGGCCAACAATTGAACTGATGCGAAGTTTTGAAATTCCAGGATTAATTTTTGAGCGCTTTGAGTCATTTTTACTTGTTATATGGATTATGCAAATTTTTGCTACCTTTACTATTACCTATTATGCGGCTGCTCTAGGATTAGCTCAGCTTTTTAAGAAAAGCATGCATCCTTTCCTCTATGGTTTATTACCGATTATTTACATTATTGCCATGACGCCGAAAAATATTAATGACCTTTTTAAATTTGGCGATAACATAGGTCATGCTGCCTTATTCTTATTTGGTGCACTACCTATTACCTTACTCCTTATATCAAAACTGAAGGGAAATAAAGCATGAAGCGAACTCATCGATATTTGCATCTTTCACTAGTAATAATGGTTTCTCTACTTCTTTCTGGCTGTTGGAGTAGTAAGGAGATAGAAGATTTAGGACTAATTGTAGGTACGTCATTGGACTTAGAAACGGGAGCCATTTCTTCAGAAGAGCAACGAGAGGCTAGATATGCTAATAGAGAGCTGCTAACGGTCACTAATCAACTTGTCACTTCAGAGACAACTGTTACAGGTACAAAAGACGGCACACCCCATCAAAAAGCCTATAAAAATGTTTCTGAAACAGGAGATGCTGTTTTACCGACTTTACGAAATATGCTTTTAAAGTCTGACAAACATTCATTTGCTGAGCATTCCAAAGTCACGATTATTGGCGAGGATCTTGCCAGCGCCATTAACCTACAACAATTATTGGATTTTTTTCTGAGAGAGCTGGAAATACGACCAAGTGGACTTCTCCTTATTGCTCAAGGGAGAGCAAGCCAGACACTTGAAACAAATGAGCCAACTAAAATTCCTGCCTTTCAATTGGTAGAGATGATGAGTGGGCATGAACGGACAACCAAAATTTTACCGCCTATGACCATTGCTAAATTAGAAGGGAAATTATATTCAGATTCAAGTTTTTTACTACAAAACGTTATCGCTGAAGATGGGGAAGTAAAGTTTGTAGGTGCTGCTGTCATTGATGGGAAAACCAAGAAACTTCGAGGTTTTTTAAATGAAAGCGACTTAGAGGGTATTACTTGGATCACTGGTGAAGGAAAAGGTGGTTTAGTCAAAGCTTTTGATGAAAAATCGGGTTCCCCAATCGTTTATGAAATATTATCTATGAACAGTAAGATTATACCTAATGTAGAAGAAGATCGTATTTCATTTACAATTAAAATAAAATCTGAAGGAAGAATAGCTGAGCATTGGGTACTATCAGACAAAACGTTTAATAATGAATTTTTGAAAAAAGCAGAGAAAATCATTGAGAAAGAAATCGAACGTTTAGTGATGAAGACATTGGAAAAGATTCAGCAAGAATATCAAACAGATGTTGCAGGATTTGGTAATAGAATGAGAATTGATTATCCAAAAGTATGGAAAAATGCAAAAAAAGATTGGGATCAAATATTTAGTGAGGTTCCAATTACATGTGAAGTTAACATATCCATCAAGGATTATGGAACGTCAGGTGATTAATATTGTTAATCACCTTTTTTCTGTCTATTCATCTATACTGGAAATAAATCGTATAGTTAAAAATTGGAAAGGTGGAGGATGATAGGGATGCAATATATAATTCAACCAATTGCTACAGTTAGCAACAGTCGAAAAATGATAAAAGATGATCATTGGGAGAGATTATATCAACAATTGAGCTATCCGAAAATTTGCATGAGGCTTCCTTGAAAGGAATAGGAGATTTTTCTCATTTGGAAATCATTTTTTATTTTGATAAGGTTGCAGACGATCAAATCCAGTAAGGAACAGATATTCATGCTTTACTGTCAGTCGTTTCGAAACCAAATTTTAAGAGGTCCTCTGCATAATAGAATGGTCTGTACACAGTAATATCAAAAAAATACTTCTGCAAAAATACATAAGCTAAATTTAGCTATTTTAGATAAAAAAGAATGGGGCTTTTAAAGGCTATTGCAGGCTTGGACCTAACGATGTGACGGAAAAAGAATCGAGCTTTATTACTGAATTGCCAATATCTATAGGGAAAAAGAGATTCTCTTTGAAGCGGCGCAGGATTTTTGAGGGTGTCACAAGGGGGAGTAGTGTACTCCCCTATTGAATAACTCCTTCTTGATATAGAATGCTGATGGCATGCGTGCGATTTTTTGCATGTAATTTTTTAATGGCGGATTTTACATACTGATTGACTGTTAGTTCACTTAAATTCATAAAATCCGCCATTTCCTTTGTGCTATCTCCTAAAGCAACCTGTCTCATCACCTCTAGTTCCCTCTTACTAAGAATACACTCTTTTTTTTGGTCTCTCGCTTGAATGATAAGCTGTCCGATCACGTTGCCAAAGGCTGTAAAATCATCTAGTAGCTTCTCAGTTATTTTGATGTCAATTTCTATTTGTGTACTACAAATATAACCAAAAACATATTGCCCAATGAAAATAGGGACGATTAAAAAGGCATTGTTTTGAGAGGGGATGGAATATTTAATACTGATATTTTTTAAATAGTCCATTCCTGTACAAAATTTAGCTTTTTTCTCGACAATAGCTGAATAGATTATAGGGAAGCTACGGATTTCCTCTCGAATTTCTCCAATATGACTGCCGCCCTCTCCATTTAAAAAAAGAATACCTTCAGCGACAAAACCTATAGGCGAATACCTCAATAAATAGGCATCTTTGATTGGAAAAGAATCTAGATATACCTGCAAAATGTGAATCAACAGCTCTTCGTGATTGGAATAGTTTTGCACAGTGTCGAAACGTTTTTGAATGGTATATAGATTGGACATGACCTATCCCCTTTTTTAAGTATATACTACGCTTAAAATAAGGAATTTTCAATATTTTCTGTAAATAGTAGTATTTATACTAAGAAAAACTATTTTTTTCTTATTTTTCACTAGGGAATCTATTAGTGAGGGGGAACGTCGTGTGAAAAGTCAACCAATTAAAGAGGTAGATGCAGTTATCCTAGGTGCAGGGTTTGCAGGGTTGTATATGTTAAATCAATTAAGGAGTAAAGGGTTCTCAACCATTGTCTATGAGGCAGGAGACGGTGTAGGGGGTGTTTGGTATTGGAATCGATATCCTGGTGCTAGATGTGACATTGAAAGTATTTATTACAATTATACTTTCTCTAAAGAATTATATGAAGAATGGACTTGGACATCAAGATTTCCTGAGCAAGAAGAAATATTACGGTATTTAAATTATGTGGCAGATCGTTTAAAGTTGCGAGCGAATATTCAATTCAACACGCGCGTCAAAGCTGCTCATTTTGATGAGGAACGGAATAAATGGCTGGTACATCTAGACGATGGACATCAAATTTTAGCAAAGTATTTTATTACAGGAATAGGCTGCCTATCTGCTGCGAATGTTCCAAAGTTTCAGGGGTTAGATCAGTTTAATGGAAAATGGTATCATACCGGGCATTGGCCACATGAAAAAGTTGATTTTGCAGGCAAAAGAGTAGGCGTTATTGGGACAGGCTCTAGTGGTATTCAAGCAATCCCAGTGATTGCTAAAGAGGCAAAACATTTAACCGTCTTTCAACGGACGCCACAATACACAATTCCCGCGCGTAATCATCCATATGATGAGGAATTTATACAAGAAACCAAACAAAATTTTGAAACGCTGAAGCATACGATGAGAAATTCTGTTTCAGGTACACCATTTGTCTACAACCATCAATCTGCCATTGAGGATAGTGACCATCATAGACAGGAAGTTTTTGAGGAAGCTTGGGCACAAGGGGGATTTGCCTTTGCATCGACTTATTATGATTTGTTAACGAATGAACAATCCAATGAAAAAGCGGCTGCATTTATTCGCTCCAAAATACGAGAAACTGTACAAGATCCAATCGTTGCAGAAAAGCTATGTCCGAAGTATATGTATGGCACTAAAAGACAAGTTTTAGATAGCGAATATTTTGAAACCTATAACAGAGAGAATGTTTTGCTGGTGGATGTAAAAGAGACACCAATCGAAAAAATCACTGAAACAGGGATCAAAACATCTAACGAACATTTCGATTTAGATATCATCGTTTTTGCTACTGGCTATGACGGTATGACCGGTCCTTTATTTAAAATAGATATTCGAGGAAGAGCTGGTATGACACTAAAAGACAAATGGGAAAATGGCGCAGCTGTTCAAACCTATCTAGGCCTAACTACAGCAGGTTTTCCAAATTTATTTATGATTACAGGCCCCGAGAGCCCTTCTGTTCTTGTGAATATGCCAATTGCTATTGAGCAACACGTAGAATGGATTGCACAATGTATCGATTACTTACGTGAGTGTGATATTGATGTCATGGAGACAAATGCTGAGGCAGAACAAGCATGGAGTAGACATTGCCGAGAGGTTGCGAATGAAACATTATATGTCAAGGGAGATTCGTGGTATACGGGGGCAAATATTGAAGGTAAACCACAGAGCTTTTTAATCTATCTAGGTGGGTTCGATCATTATACTAAACGTTGTCAGGAAGTTGCTCAAAACAATTATGAAGGCTTTAAGTTATTAAAATTAAAATCTATATCATAGTGTATGAGGGAGGAGCATAAATAATATGGAGCAACAAGTAGTAATTATTACTGGTGCAGGAAGCGGAATAGGTAGAGAAACAGCAAAACTACTAGCGACAAAAGACAAGGCATTAGTATTAGTAGATTTTGATGAAAGGAGTGGTCAGGACACATTAAACGCTGTGAAAGAACATCAACAACAGGCAATTTTTGTTCAAGCAGATGTTTCTAAAAGTCAAGATGTAAAGAAGTATGTGGATGCTGCCAAAGAAGCATTTGGTAGAATCGATGCTTTCATTAATAATGCAGGAATTTTAAGTCCACCCTCGTTACTGGGCGATTTAGATGAGGAGACGTTTGATCGTGTAATTTCTGTGAATCTCAAAGGGGCATTTTTAGGTTTAAAGTATGTGCTAAAAGAGATGGAACAACGCCAATCAGGTGTCATTGTGAATACCGCATCAGCTGCTGGAATACAAGGACAACCCCACATGGGAGGCTATTCGGCAAGTAAGCATGGTGTAATCGGGCTAACCAAGACGGCGGCTATAGAATATGGGCCTAGTGGTGTCCGAGTAAATGCTATATGTCCTGGGGGTGTCATCACAAATATGACGAAGGGATTCGAATCGAGTCCTGAGGAGAATGGACCTCTAAGAAGATTAGCAAACCCTACTGAAATTGCAAATGTAATCGCTTTCTTGATTTCGGAAGAGTCTTCCTATGTTAATGGCGCTGTTGTGACTATTGATGGTGGTCTTACATCGTAAAAATTAAAAGAAAAGAGAGGGTGAAGCTTGATGGAACATCGTATTGATCCAGAACTAAAAGAAATGTTAGCTGTGTTTCCACCTTTAGACTTAGACAATGTACAAGCTACAAGAGATGGGATGGCGGCTGTAGCCGAACCAGCAACAATAGACGAACAGATTTTAGTTACCAATAAAATGATTCAAGGGCCTGAAGAAGATGTAGCACTGCGTATTAGAATCTATCAGCCTAAAGAACAATGTGAAATTTACCCGGCATTGCTGTGGATTCATGGTGGTGGCTATGTTTTAGGCGCTCCAGAGGGCGATGATTTGCTTTGTCAGCGCTTTGTTACTGATGCGAAGTGTGTCGTTGTATCGGTAGATTACAGACTTGCACCTGAGCATCCTTATCCAGTTCCGCTCGAAGATTGTTATACAGCGTTAAAATGGGTGGCAGATCACGCAGATGAATTAAGGATTGATTGTCATCGTATAGGTATTGCTGGGGCAAGTGCTGGTGGTGGACTAACAGCCGCTCTTGCACTACTAGCTCGTGATCGTAATTATCCAAAGCTTAGTTTCCAAATGCCTCTATATCCAATGATAGATGATCGTAATAATACTCTATCTTCATTGGAGATTACTGGGCATATGATCTGGAATCATGCACTCAATCAAAAGGGATGGGAAATGTATTTGAATGGAGAAAATGGCAGTGATAATGTGCCACAATATGCTGCTGCTGCAAGAGCCGATGACTTAACGGGGCTACCCTTCACTTACACATGTGTTGGTCAATTAGATCCGTTCCGTGATGAAACGTTACAATATGTAACGAAGCTCTGTCAGGCTGGTGTCGATGTTGAATTTCACTTATATCCAGGATGCTATCATGGCTTTGAAAGTCTAGTGCCAACAGCCACGGTTAGTCAAAGAGCTGTTACAGAGTATGTAGAAGCCGCTAAATATGTGTTAAATCGAACAATCTCAGTTCCCCTATAAATCACTTACAAAAACTCGAGGTCCATGTCAATCAGGGCTTCGAGTTTTTTATGCTAGATGCGAGAAATAGTTTGTAATTCCTCTTTTTAGGATAGACTTTTATCAAGTGAAAGGAGGAGGCTATAAATTGCTACAGTTTGATTCAAAAATAGTCGGAAAAGAGATAAGCTTTGGGTATTTGAGAGATCATATTATTAATCGAGGTTTTACAATTGGCGGGAATTGGGAGTATCATAAAGGAAGCTTCGACGCGGTACTATGGAAAGAGGGTGGCGAAACGATATATTTACGCGTGCCCTTTATCGTAACAGCGGGAGAACTTGACAATGAAGATGCCCAAATTCGTTTTCAAAAGCCGTTTGTCATTAAACATGTTACAAACGTTGGCTTAGATTATGATGAAGGTTCTTTACTGGATGCTACAGGGGCTAGCCAGTTTCAAACCCCGCTTGATAAGGATGGACATATTCATGATAAAAGTAGATGGATTCAGGCGGGTGAACAAGTTGTAGAAGAAAAAGTACTGCCTTTTTTCATAAACTAATTAGATAAATATATATGTTTTTTCGAGAAATCTTATGTCTTTTATCCTTTCGATCATTGGGAACTTATAATCAAAAATAGGAAATAGAATTGTCGTAAGAATTTTCCAACCATATAATGGTGTTAACCTACACTATTATAAGAGGTGAGTTTATGGATAAAATAGCTATCGATGATTTTTATCATTCCTATCAAAAATTACAGCAAGAACGACTCATCCATCGAAAAGAAGCTTATCTTAAGGTGCTAGAGCAAACAAAAGCATTTGGTGAAATAATTATGTTTGAAAGTATAAAAGTAAGTAAAAGAGACGTCTAGGGCCGGACGTCTTTTTCTATTTTCAAAAAATATCATCATTTTTTCAGGTGAAAAAGAAAAGGGGACAAAAGATGAAACGGATGCTTCCATTTTTGCTGCTAACCATTTTTCTGTTTGTTGCTTGTACGACTCCCAAGGAAAAGGGAGGAAGAGAGACAAAACAAGGGGAACCCCCAAAAGCCACTCAAAACGTTGAAATAATAGCGGAACAATTGCAAGCACCATGGTCTATTGAAAAAAGTGATAACACGTTTTATTTAACAGAAAGACCAGGGAATATTGTGAGGATTACAAAAGGTGTAGTTGAAAGACAACAGGTCAATTTAAAGAAGAAGTTGTCAGCAGCACCTGAAGCTGGTCTATTGGGATTTGTGTTAGCCCTTGATTTTACAGCAACAGGTATTGCCTACGCTTACTATACGTATGAGGAAGGATCAGAACAATTTAATCGGATTGTGACATTAACATTAGCTGATAATAAGTGGCAGGAAACTGATTTATTAATTGATCGAATTCAGAGCGGTACATATCATCATGGCGGTCGCTTAAAAATAGGTCCGGATAGTAAATTGTATGCTACAGTAGGTGATGCCACGGAACCTTCTTTAGCACAAAATTTAGATGCGTTAGAAGGTAAAATTTTACGACTCAATATGGATGGTTCTATACCGGGTGATAATCCTTTTCCTCATTCTTATGTGTATAGCTATGGGCACCGAAATCCTCAGGGATTGGCATGGACAACGGATGGAACGATGTTTGCAAGCGAACATGGCAATGCTGCAAATGACGAAATCAATTTTATTGAAAAAGGGAAGAATTATGGATGGCCGTTCATTGAGGGGACAGACAAACGTCAAGGCATGGTAACATCTCTATTTACTTCAGGCGCTACGAAAACATGGGCACCATCCGGTATTACTATGGCTGATCATCAATTATATGTTGCGGCACTAAGAGGTACGGCTGTGCTAACATTTGATATGAAAAAGCACAATCAAGACGTACTACTATCGGAATTTGGTAGAATTCGAGATGTTTTTTGGGATGATGACTATCTTTACTTTATAAGCAATAATACGGATGGACGTGGCAATCCACAACCTCATGACGATAAGCTATACAGAACACCTTTGTGATATAATATTTGAGAAAACATGGAATGGCATGATGAATGGAGAGGACTAACATGGCTAACTATCTTAAAATCGCAGTAGCAATTGATTTCTCAGAACAATCATTGAAAGCTTTGGAAAGAGCGAGTCAATTAGCAATGCAACATAATGCTACTTTGCAATTAGTGAATGTGATTGATACAAAATCTTTCGGAGCGATTTCTGCATATGACTTAAAATATGCAGAGGAATTGAAGAAAGAAAACGAGATCAAAATGGAAAACTTAGAAAAACAAGTGGTCCAGACAGGTGTTCGAAGCGTAGAGTCAGTAGTAGAAACAGGTTCACCAAAAGGGATTTTAACACAACTGTCGAATGTTGATTTAATCATATGTGGGGCAACAGGGTTAAATCGAATGGAAAAAATGATGTTAGGGTCCGTTGCAGAAAAAGTAGTACGTCATGCTCACTGTGATGTATTAATCGTTCGATAATTGGGGAAGGGGCTTCTTCATATTAATATATCGATAAAAATGAAAACAAACCTGCTTGTACTTAGATGACAAGCAGGTTTGTTTTTTTATTCGATTGTTTGGGCGTTATCAATAATGCTTTGAGGAATATCGATTGTTTTAAGATGATTAAAATCAGTATAAGTAACGACTGATTTTGTATTCATTAACAATTCATCGCCTTCTACTGCCATTTTTAAATCAAAGTTCATATCCATTTTATTCGTATCATAAGTCTCTTTATCGATGTGTAGCACGTAGTTGATTTTTTCAATTGTTAATTGATCCATTGGGTTTTCGTCAAGCCCCATGTCCTGCATGGATTTGTTAATCTCAGAATTAATTAACTCTTTAAATTTATCACCTTTTGCTTCCAATGTAAGGACATACTCATCATCTGATTGTTCAAATGTAAAATCATTAATGAATTTTTTAAGTTGTTCTAGTTGTTCCTTAGCGTCAGCAGAAGCAGCCGTTTGATCTAAAATAGCATCAAAATTCTCATCCGGAAGCTTTAACCAGCTGTCTGTAGTCACATCTTTCATGAAAAGGCCAGCATCTTTTTTCATATACATTTCAATAGGCATGTCCGTTGTTTCTTGGCTTTCACTCATCATATCTGGCATCGACATAGAACCTGATAAATGCATGGCAAGTGGATCAACGATAATGTCCATGTCCATTTTAGAGTTGATAGAGAATTCCATAGCTTCTTCACCAGATCCAACCTTCGTTACCTGTGTCATGTCCATATTGGCGCTGGCACTTTTAATGTCGGCTTGGCGATCCACCGCTTTGTCATACACTTGTTCCAAAGTAAGTTTGCTTGTTTTAGTTGTGTCTTTCGTAGGCGTAGCGCTTGAATTACAAGCGGCAAGTGTCAATGCTAGTGTACCAACTGCTAATACTTTAAAAATTTTCTTCATTACTTTCATCTCCTATTCTTGGTAAAAAACACTATCTACTAATATACGCCCTAGAAAAGGAAAAGTTTCGTTATTTTTTAAAATAAATCTAATTTTTTATTAAAAAACAATAATCTTGCAGGACAACGAACAGTGACAAGCGTGAAAATTATTAAAAGAAATGTGATAAAAAAGCTGTCACCTACCAATCGTTTAAAACGAAAGGTTGGGACAGCTTTTTGAAGAGCTTTTTAACAAGCTCGAAAATATCTAAATGTAATTTACTTAGTAACCCCAGATCATGGCGAACAATGTACCAATGATTGTGACAACACCTACGAATACTGAATATAAAATCGTTGTATATAACGTTTTCTTATCTTCAGATTCACCGATGTGCATGAATAGCACTAATTGTACAGTTGCTTGTGCAAGGGCAGTTACAAGTAAAATAGCGAATGCCATTTTATAACTCATATCAAAAGATACAACGGCTAAAGCGACAAGTGTCAGTAATAATGAGAAGCCGAAGCCCATGACATGTTGTTTTGGGAATAATTCCTTCATCAGCTAATCAGTCCTTTCAAGTAGACGAAGCTGAAGATGAAAATCCAAACAACGTCTAGGAAATGCCAGTACAATGAGAAGATAAACGCTTTGTTCGCTGTTTGTGGATTTAAACCACGTTTAGCTACCTGGATAATGATGCCTAGGCCCCAGAAGAAACCAAATGTTACGTGGGCACCGTGTGTTCCAAGTAAAGTCATTAACGACGACAAGAATGCGCTTGTTTGAATTGTCGCACCTTCATGTACATAAGTGACGAATTCATCAATCTCAATAGCTAAGAAGCCTAAGCCTAGTAAAAGGGTAATGATGAAGAATGTCATCATTGCTTTTTTACGACCAATACGCATTGCATGAACACCCAGACCAATTGTGAAACTACTTGTTAATAATAAGAATGTCTCCCATAGAACTGGAGTTAATTCGAAAATTTCAGCACCATCTGGGCCACTACCTGTACGTGTATGGAGTGTGAAATACACAGTAAATAATGTGGCAAATAACACGATCTCGGCGCCAAGGAAAATCCAGAAACCAAATATTTTCAGCCGATTTTCCTCTGTACTATATTCTAATGGAAGTGAAGAATCGATTTTCATATTATTTATCACCTCTCAAGCTTTTCTCAGTTGCCATAACTTCCTCAACTGAAATGTAACGACCATGATCTTTTTCGAAAGAACGATGGATCATAAAGCCAAATACACCAAGCATACTAATGATGGCTGGAATCCATAGATTAAATACAGCAAAGAATGCTGCAAGGAAGAAGAATCCACTCATCCAGAATGGTGTGCCAGTATTATTTGGCATGTGAATTTTTTCAATTGTACCTGCTGTAATATCGCGACCTTCTTTTTTCGCGAACCAGAACTCATCTAAGCGAGTAACAGTTGGAACTACTGCAAAGTTGTATTCTGGTACTGGTGAATGAGTAGCCCATTCAAGTGTACGACCATCCCAAACATCCGCTTTTTCATTGCGAGGCATATGTTTCCAGCTGTAGTAGATGTTATAAACGATCAACGCAAAGCCGACAGCAAGTCCTAAAGCACCAACGAATGATAACATGTTCAATGGTCCATAGCCAGTTGATTCAGAGTAAGTGTACATACGACGAGCATAACCATCTAAACCTAAAATGAATAATGGGAAGAATGTTACGTTGAAGCTGATTGCAATGAACCAGAACGCAGTTTTCCCTAATTTTTCGTTTAAACGGAAACCGAACATTTTTGGCCACCAATAGTGGTATCCTGCAAGTACACCGAATACTGTACCTGGAATTAAAACATAGTGGAAGTGGGCAACTAAGAACATCGTATTATGATATTGATAGTCAGCACTTGCCATCGCTAGCATTACCCCTGTAACCCCACCAATTGTGAAGATTGGAATAAAGCCAAGAGCATAAAGCATCGGGGTTGTAAATTGAATCTTCCCGTTCCTCATTGTTAGTAGCCAGTTAAAGATTTTAACACCAGTAGGAACGGCGATTGCCATAGTTGTAATAGAGAATACACTATTTACCATTACCCCGTGACCCATTGTATAGAAGTGGTGGGCCCAAACTAAGAATGATAGTAAAGAAATGACAACCATACTCATAACCATTGATTTGTAACCGTATAAGTTTTTACGTGCAAATGTTGCAATGATTTCTGAGAAAATACCGAAAGCAGGCAGAATAACGATATAAACTTCAGGATGTCCCCAAACCCAGAATAGGTTGGCCCAAAGCATATCCATACCGCCGTCTTGCATTGCAAAGAATTTTGTACCGAATTGACGGTCAAACATCATAAGTGCAAGCGCTACAGTTAATACTGGGAATGCGAAAACAATAATTACGTTCGTAATTAAAATCGACCAAGTAAACATTGGCATTTTCATTAATTTCATACCAGGTGCACGCATTTTAATAATTGTCGTGATGAAGTTAACACCTGTCATTAATGTACCAATACCTGATAATTGAAGTGCTAAAGAATAATAGTTATTCCCTACAGTCGGACTAAATTCTGTACTTGCAAGTGGGAAGTAGGCTGTCCAACCAGCATCTGGTGAACCACCGATAATGAATGATAAGTTTAATAAACCGGCACCTGCTGCAAATAGCCAAAAGCTGACAGCATTAAGACGTGGGAAAGCAACGTCACGTGCACCAATTTGAAGTGGGATGACAATGTTCATTAAACCAATAACAAATGGCATTGCCATAAATAAAATCATTAATAAACCGTGTGTTGTGAAAATCTCATTATAATGTTGTGCATCAAGAAGTCCGTTATCCGGAACAGCTGTTTGTGCACGCATTAACAGTGCATCGATACCACCGCGGAATAGCATTAATAATGCTACTGCGATATACATAATCCCGATTTTTTTATGGTCAACAGTTGATAGCCAGTTTTTGTAGAAATAGCCCCATTTTTTGAAAAAAGTAAGGCCAGCTACGATAACCACTGCTCCAACTACGATACTAATAGCTGCCGCTAAAATCATCGGTTCTTGCATTGGATGGAATAATTCTTCCATACTCATTGGATGCGCTCCTTTCAAAATTAAAAATTAATAGCATATTCGTTCAAAGTTAAATTTAAATTAATGACCTGAATGTTCATTATTCATGTCTTCTTCAGACATATCACCATGATCCATGCCACCCATATCCATGTTTTTACCATGTTCCATTGGAGCAGGTCTGAATTCTAAGTGTGTAGATGAGAAGCTTTGGCGACCAACATGCTCAGCCTTTAATAACTCATCAAATTTTTCTTCTGTTAATGGTGCTTCTTTTGCTTTAACATCAGCAACCCATTCATCGAAGTCTTTCTGTGTCATAGATTGTGCTTCGAATTCCATTTCTGCAAATCCACGTCCATTGAAGTTAGAGTTACGTCCCATGAATGAACCCACTTCATCTGCTGCAAGGTGAATAGTTGTTAACATATCACTCATGGCATATTTTTGACCTGCTAATTGAGGAATCCAGAAACTTGTAATTGGACCGAATGAGTATAGTTTAAACTCAATTGGACGATCCACTGGAATATTGACATAGTTTACCGTTTCAACGCCTTCTTCAGGGTAACTAAAGTGCCATTTCCAGTTTGATGAAGATGCATAAATTACTAAAGGTTCTTTATCGTCATATCCTGCTGGCTGAGCCTCTACAGTAGATGTTGTTCTTACAGTCACAACAGCCAAGAATGCAACGATAATAATTGGAATTACTGTCCATGTAATTTCTAGAAGATGGCTACCCTCTTCATGAGGTGGCTCATAATCTGCAGATGCTTTTGATGCACGATATTTAGTTAGCATAAAGGCTAAAAGCACATACACGACTAGTAATATAAAGGCCATTGTAATAATGGATAAAATAATTGTGTTTGATAATGTTTCTGCATTTGGTCCTTTAGGATTGAACACTGTTAATGGTTCACATCCAGCAAGAAGTGCAAGAGCACCCAATGTTACAAACATTAAACTTAATTTTTTCTTCATGTTTGACTCCTTTCTATAGAACGGCTATTCATAAAATTCATGAGTTTTTTTTGTCAGTTCACATTTATAAATAGTGGATACTGAGGTCACCTCTTTTATCTTGGCGTACCAATCAACAACTTAAGAATTTACAATGGCATGGTTCAATATGAAACATAAATCTTGAAGTTGATTGGTCTAATGCAAGCGTTAGCAAAATCAAGGATTTGTGCAATCGTTTCACATACGTACATGTTTATTGACGATTGTCACATCTTGTCGTTGTTTGCACATTGGATTATACGCCCTGTTTTTAAGAAAAAACATAATTTTGTTATGAAATTGATAGTAAAGATACATTGAATTTGAACATTTTTTGAACAAAAATCGTTATTTTAGTATTGGTATTTAAAGGTTTTGTTCATTAAACACTGTGGAAACGTTGAAAATACTGGGTTCTTCATGTTTAACTAAGTAAATAGTTTTTTTTATGAAAAATAGTATTTCACATTTTGGACGCTGTTTTGTAATAAAATCAACATCTAATCGGACGTGATAATATTTTTTATTTGCCTTTTTTAAATAAAAGGAGTAGATACAAAGGTATTTCGTGGAAACATAAGGATGAACTATCAATCAAAGGAATGAGTGACAAGGGAATAAATGGGAGGTATTATTAATTATGTTAATATAATAACCGGTTTTCTTTATTATACATATATTTACATATTTATGTTCTATTTGAAAAACAAAAGCAAACTAAGAATAGTCCTAGTTTGCTAGTATGGTAGAAATTTTTTATGATACTGAGCAAGATGTGTATTGAATAAGCATTTTTCACCTTTAAGTCAGTCACCAAGCTTTAGCCATTTGGCTACTTGTCCATAAATCGTATTTTGTAGTTTAAGGGCTTTATTATTCATTTTTAAAGAAAAATACAATGTTTTCATGAAGTTTAATGTACAAGTACGCCCGCTAAAAAAGCTTTTATTATAACCCTGCGTCATTAAATGCATTTCAAATTTATCGAAGGCCTGTTCAACAAATTCAATCAATGCTTCCTCTGAGTAATTTTGTTGCAATAAAGCATCCACTATGTTGATTAAACGCTCCTCTTCATCATTAACATAAACAGTGTCTTTCCAAGTGACAAGCTTCAGTGCATGTAAAATGGAAGGGGCATATTGTAAATCGAATTTTGGATGTTTAATGGTCATGACAGCTAAATCAGCACCGTGTGAAATACTATGAGCCCATCCTTTATCTTGAACGTAACCTCTTGTATCTTGCTCTAACAATAAATAGCGTCCAATTTTTTTAAAGAACTTCTGCAATTCTTCTTCCTTTAAAACAAGCAACTCAGCATCTTTTGCAAGTAGGCCTGCAACAAGCAATGCAGAAAATGATCTTGTAAAGACGCTGTCTGTTGATGTTTCTCCAATATGTAAATATAAGAATTCCTCACTTGTTGCTGTTTCAAATAAAAATTGTAATTGATGCTTGCTCAATAGATTATCGCTCAATAAATCAATAAACGTACGATAAATTAAATGATCACGTAATTCAGCATCAACTGAACCGATGTATGCTAGCATTTCTTGTAATAGCCATTCTCCTTTGTCCAGCATTAATGTCTGACGTTCATGTAGTGTCATTGTAGAAAAAGATTGTAATGTTTCTTTTAAAATCATGTTTGAGTGAGCCTCCATCATAAGGTTTGTTCTATATATTATAGCTCCTTTTCTTAGCAAATCGACAAATTTGCAACCCTAATGCTTGCTGTATAGACAGCCTTTCTAATTCAATCGATTGTACAAACACTTCATTATTAGGTTGTTGTTATAATATTAATTCCAGAAACTATAGAAAGTTGTTATGATAGAAACGCAACAAAATGGAAAAGCTTATATGTGAGTAACAAAAAAGACATACCGTTAAGTATGTCTATCTCTACCTATATTATGACCGCTGATTTTATACCGATGGGCCATTCAATCAATGAGTGCTGGTTTGTCTTTAGCTCGACGAGAATATTGGTATTTTTTATTGCATCAATGAGCCACTCACTATAATGCTGATTTGGCACAGGATGTTGTAAAATTTGATGCATATCTTTTTTATCAACATGTAACAGCTTGTAATTACATTCGATGTTTACTTTTTGAGGAATGATGGAAAGAGTTTCATTTTGATGTCCAAGTGAAATAGAACCAGGAATTGTTCCATGAATACGTAAAAGATAAGTGCTAGCTTCTTGTGTGTATACGTCTATTTTTGTGCGTGTTAAAAATTCAAATTCGATCGGATTATCTTGAATAGGTCCGTCTGTTGTAGAAAATGAAATGACTTTAATCGATAATGCCTCGAATGCAGGTGAGATACAATGATCAAATTCAGTGATTGTATCTAGTAATTGCATGTATTCCACTCCTTGTTAAGAACTTGATTTTCTTGATGCAGACAACTATGGAGAATGTCTGCAAGTTGTAATAAATTTTAGACTATTGTAATTATAATACAATTTATTACAAAATATGAATGTTAAAGCAAAATTTTTTTGTAAAAAATAAGAAACTTGTGGATTTTTTTAGTAAATGAAATGGAAAATAGAACTGAAGAGGTGAGGGAAATGACAAAGCGTAAGCGTCATGTCATTAAACATGACAATATTGTTGTTTTTCCAGGCGCTGTCCAAACTTTAATACGTGAAGGGCATATGTTTGCTGAAAATTATCAATATGAAAAAGCTGTTGCAAGTTTTGAAAAGGCATTTATATATGAAACTGGCGATGAATTTGCGCTTAGTGCCTATGCCTTTGCTTTATATGAATTAAAGGATTATGACAAAGCAAAAAGCATTTGTGAGCAGCTTTTTGCTATGGGCACGACGATGTATGTTGAAGTCATGGAATTGTACATTACAATATGTATGCAGATGAAGGAATACCATCAAGTAGAAACGTTGATCACAACCCTTCTTGAAGAGAGTGTACTGCCAAGTGATCAAGTTGAAAAATTCGAACGTTTAAAAAGTCTCAATAGAGAAGTATCTAAAAACCTTGAAAAAAAAGAAAATGTGCAACAGCTCATAGAAGAGCAGGAATATGAGCTGACAAACTTTTGTGCACTAACAGCCAATGAGCAATCTATTAAATTACATCGTCTTATGGATACTAATGTAAGACAATTAAAAACTGCGTTGCAAGAAATTATTGAAAGTGCAACGATTCACCCTTTTGTCCAAAGTTTGGCTTTAATTTTATTAGTCGAACAAGAAGTTTCAATTGATATTACGATTTCAAAATTAGGGCACTCAAAAAACATAAACCCTGCTCAACTAGTTTTGCCTAATCAGTTACCGCAATATGGTGAAATAAAAAATCTGGTTGAAAATAAGTTGGCACAAGACCCGACCACGTTGGAAATGGTACAATATTTAATGGCGAAACATGCCATTGTCACATATCCTTTTGAATGGCATCCATTTGAAGCCGAAGATGTAGCCTATAGTTATATAGATTTTGTATTATCAATGCTAGGAAATGTGCAAGAAATGGACTATGAAATCGTAGAGTTTTTACAAATGTTAGAAAAGCTAACAGAACTACATTAGGTATGAAATAAGTTGAAACTATACACATCTATGTTATACTAAAATGGTTGTCAAAATCGTAGTTACGAATGAATTGTCTAACATCATAAACTAACTTGATTATTTATTTGGAGGTATTTATACATGTCAGCAAAATGGGAAAAACAAGAAGGTAATATCGGTACTCTTACAATTGAAGTACCTGCTGTGGAAGTAGATGCAGCAATGGACCAAGCGTTCAAAAAAGTTGTAAAACAAATTAATGTACCAGGTTTCCGTAAAGGTAAAATGCCTCGTAAAATGTTTGAACAACGTTTTGGTATCGAATCTTTATACCAAGATGCATTAGAAATTATCGTTCCAGATTCTTATGCAAAAGCAATTGATGAAGCTGGAATTATGCCAGTTGATTATCCAGAAATCTCTGGTACAGAAAACTTTGTACATGGTCAAGATTTCTCATTCACTGCACAAGTAACAGTGAAACCAGAGCCAAAACTGGGTGACTACAAAGGTCTAGAAGTAGCTAAACTTCCAGTTGAAGTAACTGATGAAGAAGTAGATGCACAAATTCAAGATCAATTAGCTCGTAAAGCTGAACTTGAAATTAAAGAAGACGAAGCAATCGTTGACGGTGATACTGCAGTGATCGATTTCGAAGGTTTCGTTGGTGAAGAAGCTTTTGAAGGTGGTAAAGGTGAAGACTATCCACTAGAAATCGGTTCAGGTTCTTTCATTCCTGGGTTTGAAGAGCAATTAACAGGTGTGAAAGCTGGCGAATCTAAAGATGTAGTTGTTACATTCCCAGAAGAATACCATGCAGCTGAATTAGCAGGTAAAGAAGCTACTTTCAAAGTAACAGTGAAAGAAGTTAAAACAAAAGTTCTTCCTGAGTTAAATGATGAATTCGCAAAAGAATTAGATCCAGAAGTGGAAAGCGTAGAAGCTTTACGCACTAAAATTAAAGAACAAACTGCAGCACAAAAAGTAGCAGAATCTGATGCAGCTCTTCGTGATGAGCTAGTTGAAAAAGCTGCTGAAAATGCTGAATTTGAAGTACCAGCAGGTATGATTAACTCTGAAACTGATCGTATGTTACAAGAGTTTGGTCAACGTCTACAAACTCAAGGTATGAACTTAGATCTTTACTACCAATTCTCAGGTCAATCAGAAGAAGACTTACGTGGTCAAATGAAAGAAGAAGCAGAAAGCCGTGTACGTGTATCTTTAACACTTGAAGCTATTGCTGAAGCTGAAAAAATTGAAGCAACTGAAGCGGATATTGAAGCAGAATTAGAAAAAATGGCTGCTCAATTCAACATGACAAAAGATCAAATTACAGGTGCTTTAGGTGGTACAGCAGTACTAGAAAACGACATCAAAATCCAAAAAACAGTTGAATTTTTAGTAGAAAACGCTAAAATTACTGAATAATATTTTGTGTGTAATTAGATAGCTAAAAGAAAACAAGGTACGGCATTAAACCGTGCCTTGTTTTATCACATCAACTAATCAAATCAGTCCCCTTAAAGTTTAGTACGACTCACTTTATACTTCACTTATACATAGTATTGTTTTTATTTTTACACGATGCTAATTTAACTTCATTCTGTAAGGTCATAATAAGCCATTTACAATAATATATCTTCGAATGAAAAAAGCCTTGGTAGATGAATGTAGTAGATTTATAAATAAAAAGCTATGTAGCTGATCGAGATATCAGTAGTTGATGGCAGCTAGAATCTTATGTGTCAGTAGTGAAGAACCGAGACCTTAGCACAACGAAAGGTTACGAAGCAAATGGGTTCCTGAAAAATATGCTGCAGACGGCAAAAGAAGAAAACAACATGACTTTGCGTTATAATCTACTTGCATGAATGCGAAGGCGTAAATGATGCAGACAATTTATTTGATAAAGGTTCAATAATCTTGTAAGATTGTTGCTTGAATAGGGGTGAAACATATTGTTCAAATTTAATGATGAAAAAGGCAATTTAAAATGCTCTTTCTGTGGAAAACCACAAGAACAAGTACGTAAATTAGTGGCAGGTCCTGGTGTGTATATTTGTGATGAATGTATCGAGCTTTGTTCAGAAATCGTTGTAGAGGAACTTGGTGTAGAAGAGGAAATCGAATTCCAAGATATCCCAAAACCAAAAGAGATCCTAACGATTTTAGATGAGTATGTAATTGGACAAGAGCGTGCTAAAAAAGCATTAGCAGTTGCGGTTTACAATCACTATAAACGCATCAATACAAATAGTAAAATTGATGATGTTGAACTGGCAAAATCGAACATTGTGTTAATCGGCCCAACTGGTAGCGGTAAAACATTATTAGCTCAAACGTTAGCACGTATATTAAATGTTCCATTCGCCATCGCGGATGCTACTTCCTTAACTGAAGCAGGATATGTTGGTGAGGACGTTGAAAATATTTTATTAAAGTTAATCCAATCAGCAGATTATGATATCGAACGCGCTGAAAAAGGTATTATCTATATTGATGAAATCGATAAAGTTGCACGTAAGTCAGAAAATCCATCCATTACACGTGATGTTTCTGGCGAAGGTGTTCAACAAGCACTTCTTAAAATTCTAGAAGGAACAGTTGCGAGTGTTCCGCCACAAGGTGGCCGAAAGCATCCTCATCAAGAGTTTTTACAAATCGATACAACCAATATTCTATTCATTGTTGGTGGAGCATTTGATGGCATTGAATCCATCATTAAACGTCGCCAAGGTGAAAAAATAATTGGATTTGGTTCGGATCCGAATATAGTGGACGTAGATGAAGGTTCTATCATGTCTAAGCTGATTCCTGAGGATTTACTGAAATTTGGTCTAATACCAGAGTTCATTGGTCGATTACCAGTACTTGCGAGTCTAGAGCAATTAAATGAAGCAGCACTAGTACAAATTTTGACGGAGCCTAAAAATGCGCTGGCTAAGCAGTATCAGAAAATGCTTGAACTAGATGGTGTTGAGCTTGAGTTTGATGAAGGTGCTCTTGCAGAAATTGCGAAGGAAGCAATTGAGCGTAAAACAGGTGCACGTGGTCTTCGTTCAATAATTGAGTCAACGATGCTTGATGTAATGTACGAACTGCCTTCACGTGAAGACGTAAAAAAATGTATCATTACTGCAAAAACAATTACGGATAAAGAAAAACCGAAATTGCTTCTTGAAGATGGCACTGAACTCGATGAAGGTAGCGACACAAAAACTTCAGCATAGCGTATAGATTTGGCTGTCTACCGTTATGAGATAAAGAGTAATTAGCTGACTTCGATTGTGCAATTTTCGCACATATCGACAGTCAGCTTTTTATTCATTTTTACATACTAGCCAACTGACTTGTAGAAATTTTTGGCTCGTTTCAATAACTAGTGTGAATCAGTTTTTTAAACACATACTAGTAGCGCGGGATGTGAACATGAAAATTTTGACGGAGGTGAATACCCGCATGGTAACCATACAAAAAACAACAAATGTACCATTATTGCCTTTACGTGGACTTTTAGTATTCCCATCGATGGTGTTACATATTGATGTGGGTAGAAATCGTTCTGTAGCGGCGCTAGAACAGGCAATGTTAGAGGACCAGATGATTTTATTGGTAACACAAAAGGAAATGCACGATGAACAACCAGAAGAACAAGATCTATATGCGATTGGTACAATGGCTTATGTCAAACAAATGTTAAAATTACCAAATGGTACGTTGCGAATTTTAGTTGAAGGAGTTGCTCGTGCTTCTTGGGAAAACTATCGTGCGTTAGAAAATTATACAGTTGTTGATATTGACATTAAAGAAGAGACGATGGATAAAGATGTAGAAACGCAGGCTTTAATGCGTACACTATTAACGTACTTTGAAAAATATGCTAAATCCTCTAATAAAATAACAGCCGAAACCATTAATACTGTAGCGGATATTGAGGAACCAGGACGTTTAGCAGATATTATCGCATCACATTTACCATTTAAAATTGCAGATAAGCAAGAAGTGTTGGAAATGCTCAATGTGAAGAAACGACTCGATCACTTAATTATCCGTTTACATGATGAGCAAGAAGTATTGGATCTTGAAAAAAAGATTAATTCAAAAGTAAAACAATCAATGGAGCGTACGCAAAAGGAATATTATTTACGTGAACAGATGAAGGCTATCCAAACAGAGCTTGGAGACCGTGAAGGGAAAACGGGTGAAGTCGCAGAATTACGTAAACGTATAGACGAAGCTGGTATGCCTGAGTCGACAAAAGAAGTGGCACTGAAAGAATTAGATAGATATGAAAAAATTCCAGGTGCTAGTGCTGAGAGTGGTGTTATTCGGAATTACATCGACTGGCTAATCTCATTACCTTGGACAAATGCAACAGAGGATCGGATGAATATCGATCATGCTGAGAACATTTTGAATCGTGATCATGATGGATTAGAAAAAGTTAAAGAACGGGTTCTTGAATATTTAGCTGTCCGTCAGCTGAAAAATTCGCTCCGTGGACCAATACTTTGCCTAGCGGGACCACCAGGAGTAGGGAAAACCTCATTAGCTCGCTCCATTGCAGAGAGCTTAGACCGTAAGTTTATTCGTATTTCGTTAGGTGGGGTTCGTGATGAATCTGAAATTCGTGGTCACCGTCGTACGTATGTAGGAGCTATGCCAGGTCGTATTATCCAAGGGATGAAAAAAGCTGGTACCATTAATCCGGTATTTTTATTAGATGAAATTGATAAAATGTCTAATGACTTTAGAGGGGATCCTGCTGCAGCAATGCTAGAAGTTTTAGACCCTGCGCAAAACAATACATTTAGTGATCACTATATTGAGGAGTCTTATGATCTATCAAATGTGCTATTTATTGCCACTGCTAATGATTTAAGTAGTATCCCTGGGCCATTATTAGACCGTATGGAAGTTATTTCTATAGCAGGCTATACAGAAATTGAAAAAGCACAAATTACGAATAATCATTTAATTCCTAAGCAACTGAAAGAACATGGTTTGAAAAAAACGCAAGTTATTATTAAGGATGAAGCGGTAATTGATATTATACGTTATTATACACGTGAGGCAGGGGTACGTGGCTTAGAACGTCAAATTGCTACGCTTTGTCGTAAAATTGCTAAGATAATTGTCTCTGGTGAGAAAAAACGAGTAACAGTTAACTCGAAATCATTACAAGAATTACTTGGTAAACATCGTTTCCGCTATGGACAGGCTGAAAAAGAAAATCAAATAGGTGTTGCTACAGGTCTTGCTTATACAACAGTTGGTGGTGACACATTACAAATTGAAGTATCCTTAACACGTGGAAAAGGGAAATTGCAACTAACAGGTAAGTTAGGCGATGTCATGAAGGAATCTGCTCAAACAGCATTATCCTATGTTCGAACAAAAATGGAACAGCTGGAAGTCGATTCAGAATATTTCGATACTCATGATATTCATATTCACGTTCCAGAAGGGGCAGTTCCAAAAGATGGACCATCTGCAGGTATTACAATGGCGACAGCTATTGTTTCCGCTATTCTAAACCGCCCGATTCGCCGTGAAGTGGGGATGACAGGCGAGATCACGTTACGTGGTCGAGTACTACCAATTGGTGGTTTGAAAGAAAAAACATTAAGTGCTCACCGTGCAGGATTAACGACTATTATTTGTCCAAAGGATAATGAACGCGATATAGAAGATATTCCTGACAGTGTCCGTGAGCAACTTACATTTAAACTAGTGTCATCGGCTGATGAAGTATTAGCCTATGCACTGGACGGAGGTATTTAGAAAAATGAAAGTCCATAATGTCGAAATGGTCATTAGTGCGGTAAGGCCAGACCAATATCCAGAAGATGGACTGCCAGAATTTGCATTAGCTGGTCGTTCAAATGTAGGGAAATCTTCCTTCATTAATCGAATGATCGGACGTAAAGCTTTAGCACGTATTTCATCTAAACCTGGTAAAACACAAACCCTTAACTTTTATAAAATCGAAGAGCAATTATTTTTTGTAGACGTTCCGGGTTATGGTTATGCAAAGGTTTCGAAGTCAGAGCGTGAAGCGTGGGGGAAAATGATTGAGCGTTACTTTACAGGGCGTCAAGAACTGAAAGCAGTTGTACAAATTATTGATTTACGTCATCCTCCAACGGCTGATGATCGCATGATGTATGATTTTTTAAAGCATTATAATATTCCTTGCATTGTTATTGCAACGAAGGCAGATAAAATTCCAAAAGGTAAATGGGATAAGCATAAAAAAATTGTCAAAGAGACATTGGAGATGGAAAAAAATGATCCACTTATTGTCTTTTCTTCAGAATCGGGTCTTGGTTTTGAAGAGGCTTGGCGAACTATCGAAAATAGAATGTAAAAAAAGCATCTACTTGTTCTAATGTTTAGGACTGTAGATGCTTTTTATTTTTCAGAATAAAGCTATGTAGAAAATTGGGGAATATGCTTGAGGAATTAAATAATTGGTCGATAAAGTAGATAGGAGGTGGACTGTATGGATATAGCAGCTTTATCAATATCGATGAATCAAGCAACACTTATGCAAAATGTATCACTGGCTGTAACAAAACAAGCAATGGAGATGCAACAGCAAAACACAGAACAATTAGTTGAAATGTTAGATGCTCCACATCCGACAGCTGGACATACAATTGATGTTCAGGTCTGAGCAGACAAGGTAGCTTTAATTGAAAGCTACCTCTATTTTTAAAGTTAGTGATCGTGATAGAAATTGTAACTTTTTGAATGAGAAAAACTACCAATAATACGATATACTATTTATTACTAATATTTAGTAGGGAGGCAGGATTTTTGAAAAAATTTTCATACATATTATTGATTATGTTACTGATGGTTGTAGGTTTTTCCTTTAACCAAACAGCTAAAGCTGCCCAATTAGTGACTGGTACCTTTGTCGATGTAACATATTCGGAATATACAAAGCCAGATGGCACCATAGAAAAGCAGCTTAGTAAGGTGACATTGCAAAATGATCGTGGACGTACTGTAACTTACAATATTAATAAAAACACTCGTTTATTTATTAATAATACGTCCACAACAATAGAAGGTTTTAAAATGGGCATGGAAGTGGAAGCTGAAATCTCTTTAAGAAGTGTGGTGGAACTACGTGGTAATTCCAATTTACCTACAGAAACGAATGTCCCATCAACAGGAGGCAGCGGTTCCACAATTGCTGGTGTCGTAACGAGTATTGATCCTAATGGATTATTTATTATGGTTAAGCCGGATGTTGGTGCAGAAACAACTTATTATATAAATAAAGAAACCAATTATCAAAAAGGATCTTCAGCAACGGATATTAGTGCACTGTATGTTGGAGATCGAATTAAATTGAGTTTGAAAAATAAAAATACCTCAATCGTAACAAAAGTAGCTATAAGTGAAACGGGTACTCTAGTAGAAAACCTTTATAAAGGCGAAATACAAGCAGTTAACCCCAATGCCAATAAATTAACCGTAAAAAACCAACATGCTTTTGTTAACTGGCAATTTGGCTCGCAAACAACTGCAGATCTTTCAACAATGCCTTTTACGTCTAAGGTGCCTATTTATGTAGGGAATACGAAAGTAGAGAAAGGTCAACTAAAAAATTATATTGGTAGTGAAGCATACTACGCGACTGTAAAACAATTTGGAAAAGAAGTTATTGAGAAAATTGTGGTATTGAAAAACAATGAACGAACTTATTACGAACCAATGCTTTCTGTAGATACAGATTACCAACTGTTAAAGCTTAAAACAGCAGGCACAATGTATTTCCATAATGGAACTATTTTAATTCGTAATGGCCGACTAATTGAACCAACAGGGCTCATGGCTTATGGTACAGCATTTGTAATAGCGGATGGTGCTGCTCGTGATCATTATGCGCAGGTAGTGCAAGTGACGAGTGATAGCTTTATGTCACCTAACTTAGCTGGTCATGAATTATATTATGGACGTTTAACGCAAGCTGATGGATACCTTATTGAAATTGACGATGCAATGAAAATTGAATCAAATGTTTTCAAGAAAACCGATCATACTGTTCTGTCAGTTAGTAATTCGACAAAGGCAAAGGTAGATGACGGCAATAAAACATATAGCATCATGCCTGATATTGAACTTTATTTATCGGAAGGCGATTATGGTTACTTCTATGTGAAGGATGGGCATGTACAAGCACTTCATATTTTAGATAATGCGAAACCTGTTGCACCATTAATGCTTACAGGAAAGCTACAGTCTGTGAAATCTACGTACCCAGCTGTCATTAACGTCAAGAGTGTTAGTCAATGGCAAAATGGGCGTTGGTATGAAGCTGGTGAAATGGTTAATATGAATATTGACCAAGCGACACTGATAAAAGCAGGTAAAGTGATTCAAGCTTCTGACTTACAGCCTTCTGATCGTTTAGTTGTATTATCAGATCGATTTGTGAAAGGTCATTTTATTTTAGTAGATTAATGTAAATAACAAACTAAAAATCTGCGAGTCTAATGCGAATGGTATTAGCAAAAAAGCGTTGTAATTAAAATCGGAAGAGGAAGATTACTTCGCGTAGGCGTATGGGCTATATTGTAAATACTCTCGAAAGACAAGCAGATTTTTTGTTTTTTAGAATTTTTTAAAACTAGGTTCATGATGCAATATATGCACAGTGAAAGAGAGGACAAGCGAATGCAAAAACATTTGTCAAAATTAATGGTAGTCGTTCTAGCTATTTTTGTAATAAGTTCGACTATACCATTCAATGCATCGGCTGCTTCATTAGAAACAACAGGTGCCGTAAAAAATGAATATACATATGAGGAAGCCGTATTCCTTTCAGGAGCACCCGTTATTTTTAAAGGGACAAGTAAAGATATTAAAATTTCACAAAAAGAATCAAAGGGCAAACTAACTGAAACGTATAGCATGAAGTTAACTGGAAATAATGGCGCTACATTAACAAGAAACATCGCCTACGAATCAGATGTCGTAGATCATGCAAGTATCGGCCAAAAAACTTCTAATGGCGAAGTTAAGAAATACACTGAAAAAATTACTATTGGATCGATTACTTATTCTTTAGTCGATTATCAATTTTCTCAAGGAACTGTTACAGATAATCGTGCAGCGTCTGATTATTACTCGGGAAATGTTATTTCAAGAAAGACTTATGCCTTTGAAACTGGCAAAGGGAAAAATGCAGTTAAAAACACTGTAACGATTGACACTGATAGTAGACATGCAGGCTATGAAAACTTTTGGGGTGCAACTGAAACACAAATTACAGAGTCTGTTTATTCTTTTAGCGATGGCAAGACGAGCCATGTGAAAAATCGTTTATCTACAAGTAAATCTCGCGTCCTAAATTACGAGGAGAATCTAGGTACTTTAGGAAGCTTTGAAGGTGGATATGCAGTTGTTAGTGAAAAAGATGTTATATCGGAATACACGTATAATTTAGCTTCTGGACAAAAAGGGACACTTGATTTAGATACAGAATATATGCCAACTATTGAGCGTCTCATTATTCCTAAATTCCGTGATTTAACAAGTCATTTCGCTAAAGAAGCAATTGAAAAACTTTATTCACTCGGTATTTATTCGGATTCAAGTAATTTCTTCTCACCTAATACGCCAATGAAACGCCTTGATTTTACTACAGCTATTGGTAAAGCGGTTGATTTACGTGTGTTTGAAGAAAAGAAATCGAAAAAAGCGCCTACTACAAGTGTCTTTAAGGATTTAAAACGTACTGTTAAAGACTATTCCTATATTGAATCAGCTTTAAATAAAGGTATTATTAAAGGCGTTTCTGCCGATCATTTCATGCCTGATGGTGCAATCACAAGAGCACAGGCTGCGACTATTTTCGTTCGTGCCTTAGGACTGGAAAATAGAGCGCCGAACCCTGGATATTTAACGAAGTTTACTGATAACAACCAAATTCCAAACTATGCTAGAGATGGCGTCTATATTGCCAATGAACTTGGATTAATGATTGGCGATTCTGCTGGACGTTTTAATCCAAGTAAACCCCTGACTCGTGCGGAAGCATCAGTTGTCCTTGAACGTTTCTTGAAATATTTAGAAGATGACTTAAAACAAAACTATCGTGATGACATATTGTTCTTTAACTAAGGAAAGGACTGAGCAACAATGACATATGTAAAAAAAGCATTGCTTACTACGCTTTGCTTCATGTTACTTCTGATGACAGCAACACCCGTTATCACTCAAGCAGCCACAACAATTAGAGATGTTCCGACGAATAGCAATAATTATAAGGCTATTTCCTGGGCAGTTGACAATGACTTGATGTCTTTGAACAACGCCAATAACTTTCAACCTAATGAGCAAGTGACAGATCGAGAGCTTGTCCTCATGTTTGCCAAGCTAGATCGTAACTACGCATTATCTTATGTAGATAGTGTTGCCTATAACTTTTATAGCGATTTTTATTTACCGTTTAATGGGACACATGTAAATGCTAATCGATCAAAAGCAGCTACTCGTGGTCAATTTGCACGAATTTATGCTGCTTTTAAAGGCTTGGATTTAGATGAACCACAGGCTGTTCAATATTTATATTCAAATGATTTATCTACAAGCAGTACGGGCAAAAATACATTTGCAAGCTTCAATCCATCAACAAAATTAACACGTGGTGATGTTGCTACATTCTTATACAGAGCTGTTCAAAATGGCAATTTTGCTGTACAAGGGTTAAAGCGTAGTGCAGCTGGTCGTGATAATGATAGCATTACTTTACCTCCAGGATTCATGGGTTCTAGTAGTGCGGATTTCGAAGAGCCAAAAGATAACTCAAATGATTTTACTGGACCTGAGTATGTTAATAATGCATTACAAAGTATTGTCGTGGAAAAACCTGATTTAATTGCGAATGAAGTTGATTCTACACTTGTAACTGTATCGTTAAAGGCTTGTAATGGTGACCCTATTGCGGATGATAAATCTTATACATTCCGTGTGACGTCAACTTACGGCACAATTGTCGATACTTCAGGCGAAGCTGTTAAAACTGTCCAATCTGATGGTTCGACTGTGTCAGCTATAGTTGTTGCGCCAAAGTTAACGAAGTCTGTGCGTGATATAATTTCCTTTGAACTAGTTAATAATACAGATCCAGCAATGAAGTGTCTTGTTGGAGAGAAGTTAAATGCAGAAGTTCGTTATTCACCACAACCAGAATTGCGTATTGATTACCAAGTATATGATCCTACAAATAAGGATGATGATAATGGTAGTGTGACACCGCCGTATGTCCCATATGAAAAATTACCAGAGTTCTTCACACAAAACTTAATTGATGTGTACTCGCCAATTCCTTTTAAATATGATGGAGATAAAAAGTTATTTAGTATAGGGCAGCAAACAAATGTAACGGACGCTTTAGGCAATGTCCAAAATGTCTATTTACGTTACGGAGGATCTGATCCTAAATATCCTGCACTAGGTTATGAAAATGCTATTTTGCAATTTGAAAACTACGATATTTCCGTTTATCTATTTGAGGAACTTTTAAATCGTCGTTTGGATAACTCTGTAACAACGCCAGCCAAAACAGAAATAATGTATATGATTTCTGATGATGGTCGTCCAATTTATCGCGTTCAAGGTATTGATGATGATATCGCCTCGCAGGTAGAGAACATTAATCCAGTTGGCGCTATCATTCAACTTATGAACCATATGCCTGAAGAAAAAAAATTGACACTAGAGCATTATGATAGTGTCATGAAAATTTATTCTATCTTTACAAACCTAAGTAACTATGATCGTACGGTATTATTAAAATATCAAGGTGGGAAGCTACTTGGACAAGTAGAGGCCTATAAAAAACGAGTAGAGGCATTGAAAGAAAGTGCTGATGCTGCATCTAGACCATCTGGGAAAGATCGATATACAAAAGTCATGGTGACTTTAGTTCGCCCTGGTGGAGAACCTGTTACGGATTATCAAGGAACAGTAAAAATTAAGTTTGATGGAGTGGAAAAAACAGCTTCATTTATTACTAATACTTCTGATCCATTAAATAATACAGGTAATCCAGGTACTGCTGTAGCATACTTTGACTCCATTATTTATGGAAAATCAAAAGTAGAAGCAAAACTTGTTAATCCATTAGACCCTCGCTATGCAACGATTTTAAAGGGTTTAAAAGATAAAACAGTGACGAAAGAAATTTTTACTAATCCATACTTCAGTAAAAACTCTTGTTCATTAGCAACAGAAATTGCATATGTAGTGGATTATTCTTCTTCCATGAAGGCAGTCGATCCAACCAATTATCGTGGGAAAAAAATGATTGAATTAATCAATCAATTAAAAGCAAAAAATAACATTGTCATCGAAACCAACACAAATGCAACGATTCTTGGTGAAGGTACAACAGACGCAGTGTTGAAGAAAGATCTATATAAAGCATCTAAAGATAAAGGTGCGACGGATATTTTTACAGGCATTGATATTGCATTAACAAAATTCTCGAATGATACGAAAACATCAAAGGCTATAGTAGTTGTATCTGACGGTAAAACAAGCAAATCCAAAATGACAAAAGTTATAAATGACGCGAAAAAGCAAGGCGTCAAAGTATACACAGTAAGTATGGGCAAAAAATCCCAAGTAAATGATGCTACTTTAATGCAATTGTCTGCAGAAACAGGTGGAGCGTATTATCATGCCATTGATAATTTACAGTTGCATCAAGTATTCCAAAAATTAATTGATGCTATTTTATGTAAAACGCCAGCTTCAAGCTGTATCAATCCTGAGGATTTATTTGAAGAAGCAAGTGTATCGTTACGAAAAGGCTATATTACAATGAGCGCTCGGATTGATGGGAATTGTCCAAACGTTGCGAAGCTTAATGTACGCTATAATTCGATTAGTGGCGATGTACAATTTGATTTGCAAAAACGTAGTGATCATGTATTCATGTTAACGAAAACAGTACAAACTATGCAGGACTTTAAAGTTAATAATGAAATTGAGTTTATAGCATACGATAAAGACGGAAATATTATTGCAATAAAAACTGTCACAATGACAAATTAATGAGAAAAACTGTCTCCTTATATGGGGGCAGTTTTTTAATTTGAAACAAAACGTATAATTTGTTACACTTAGTTTATAATAATTCTAATGTAGATGACGAAAGACAGTTCTTCATGACATGTTCACAAATTATAGATGAACTATTGTCGAACTGTGCTATAATGAGATTTGTGAATTAGAACGTGTGAGGTGTTATTCATGCATACCATCGTAGTAGGCTTGAATTATAAAACAGCGCCTGTTGAAATAAGAGAGAAGTTATCATTCATTGAGAGTGAACTACCTCAAGCAATGGAAGCGCTGCAAAAGCAGAAAAGTATTTTAGAAAATGTTATTGTTTCGACATGTAACCGTACAGAAATTTATGCTGTTGTGGATCAATTGCATACTGGACGTCATTTTGTGAAACAATTTTTAGCTGATTGGTTTGATTTGCCTGTGGAGACATTTTCTTCATATTTAACAATTCGTGAAGAAGATGAGGCAGTCGAACATTTATTTAAAGTGACAGCTGGGATCGATTCAATGGTTCTTGGTGAGACACAAATTTTAGGGCAAGTAAAAAAAAGCTTTTTAAGTGGACAAGAGATTGGTACAACAGGAACAGTTTACAATCAACTATTTAAACAAGCGGTAACATTTGCAAAGCGAGCACATAATGAAACAGCTATCGGCGAGAATGCGGTATCAGTTTCTTATGCAGCAGTAGAGTTAGCAAAGAAAATTTTCGGCTCTTTACAACGCAAGCATGTAGCTATTTTAGGTGCAGGAAAAATGGGGGAGCTTGCGATTGAAAACCTATACGGTAGTGGTGTAGGAAAAGTTACTGTGATTAACCGTACATTTAAAAAAGCGGAAAGCTTAGCCTCAAAATTCCATGGTGAAGCGAAATCGATGAAGGAATTACAGTGTTCTCTTTTAGAAGCAGATATTTTAATTACATCTACAGGTGCAACGGATTATGTTATTGATTATGAGCTAATGCAATTTGTGGAACGTTTACGTAAAGGAAAACCATTATTTATGGTAGATATCGCTGTTCCTCGTGATATCGATCCACGTGTTGGCGATCTGCCAAATGTTTTCTTGTATGATATTGATGATTTACAAGGAATTGTCGAAGCGAATTTAGCTGAGCGTGAACGTGCTGCGGCTGATATTACGGATATGATTGGGAATGAAGTGATACAATTTAAGGATTGGGTGACAACACTTGGTGTAGTACCAGTGATCTCTGCATTACGTAAAAAAGCAAATCGTATTCAAGAAGAGACGATGACTAGTATCGAGAATAAAATGCCAGATTTAACAGAACGTGAACGAAAAATTTTAAGTAAACATACAAAATCAATTATTAATCAATTGTTAAAAGAGCCAATCTTACAAGCTAAAGAGATGGCCAATTCACCAAAAGCAAATGAACAGTTACGTTTATTCCAACAAATTTTTGGTATAGAAGAAGCTGTGGAAGCTGAAGTTCAAGAGATGACGAAGCAAGAGCTTGAGCGCAAAGAACGCTCACAGGCAACTCAAACTTCTGCTGAACCAAAGTATTCTTTCTAAAATATCTAATGCGTTTTTCGTACAATGATGTTGTACGTTTGGTTATGCGCAATTGGATTCTCTACTGATATTACATGAGGCGTTTTCGTATCTGTATGGTAAACTTAGGATACGAAAACGTTTTTTGTTTTCTTATTATAGCTTTACAATTTCACTACAAAGAAGGGATGTCTATTGGCTGATTTGACCATGACGAGGCTTTATGAAGTGATGATCGTCTTGTATGCGATCAGTCTGGTTTTTTACTTTACTGATTATTTTTATAAGCAAGTACGAGCAAGGCGCATTGCTTTTTGGCTTGTTTCATTTGTATGGATGATTCAAAGTGCCATTATAATTTTAACGTTTGTGGAAACAAAACGCTTTCCGATTTTATCCTTGTCTGAGGGGATTCTCTTTTACTCCTGGCTACTCGTGACGTTATCCATCATTTTGCATTGCATTGCAAGAGTAGACTTACCGGTATTTATTATAAATATATTAGGATTTTTGTTCGCTAGTATATTTACGTTTATGCCTAAACGTCCTACAGGAACTGTCGGAGATACATTAATTTCGGAAATGCTTTTTATTCATATATCATTTGCGATATTGTCATATGCAGCGTTCACTTTAACATTTGTGTTTGCCATATTATATCTAGTTTTATATCGTTTACTGAAAAAGAAAAAGTGGTCACATCTTTGGACAAGACTGCCATCTTTACAGCAGACGAGTAACTGGATGAATGTATCATTCTTCATTGGGATTCCGATGTTATTTATAAGTTTAATATTAGGGTTTGAATGGGCATTATTAACATTAGAGAGTCTTTCGATTTTCGATGCGAAGATCATAGGGTCCTTCATTATTTTAATTTTGTACTGCTTTATCTTATATGTGAATCGCAAAAGCAAGCTGATAGGCACAACATATGCATGGGTACATATTTATGCCTATTTATTAGTTGTTGTGAACTTCTTCCTAGGAAGTAGTTTATCGCGATTCCATTTATGGTATTAGAGGAAAGGTTGGAGACTGTTGAGAAAAATTATTGTAGGTTCTAGGAGAAGTAAGCTAGCACTAACGCAAACGAATTGGTTCATTAATGAATTAAAGGCTGCTGGTGCTCCATTTGAATTTGAAGTGAAAGAAATCGTGACAAAAGGTGATCAAATTTTAGATGTTCAGCTTTCGAAGGTAGGGGGAAAAGGATTGTTCGTGAAAGAAATTGAACAAGCCCTTTACGATAAAGAAATTGATTTTGCTGTCCATTCTATGAAAGATATGCCTGCTGTACTGCCGGAAGGTTTAGTAATTGGCTGTATTCCTCCACGTGAAGATGCGCGTGATGCATTTATTTCGAAGGGACATGTTAAATTTGCTGATCTTCCTGCTGGGGCTGTTGTTGGGACAAGTTCTCTACGTCGTAGTGCACAGCTTTTAACAGTACGACCTGATCTTGAAATTAAGTGGATTCGAGGAAACGTTGATACTCGTTTAGCTAAACTTGAGACCGAAGAATACGACGCTATTATTTTAGCAGCAGCCGGATTAAAACGACTTGGTTGGAGTGAGGATGTTGTCACTGAGTTTTTATCAGTGGAAGATTGCTTGCCAGCCGTAGCTCAGGGTTCTCTTGGCATTGAATGCCGTGGAGATGATGCTGAACTATTAGCCGAGTTAGCTAAATTAACAGACCAATTAACATGGCAAGAGGCGCATGCAGAACGTGCATTTTTGGCGGCAATGGATGGTGGCTGTCAAGTACCAATCGCTGGGTATGCCACATCAAGTGGGGCTGAAATTACGTTAACAGGCCTTGTTGCTGCTCCAGATGCATCTGTTGTGTATAAAGAAACTATAGTTGGTACAGACGCACAAAAAATAGGGGAAGAGCTGGCTACAATTTTAACGGAACAAGGTGCTTTCGAATTAATTCAACGTGTGAAGGCAGAGCAAGATGCAAAGTAGTTTACCTTTAGAGGGTAAAACGATACTTTTAACAGGTACATCTAAGACAACAACAATTGTAGATGACATTACAGCTTTAGGCGGCCATGCAGTAATTGCACCATTAATTGGAACTTGTGAACGCATGGACAGCCATGATGAAGAATTATTGAAGAGTGCGCGTCATTTTGATTGGATTATTTTTACGAGTCAAAATGCTGTGGATGCTTTTGCTAATAAGATGGGGAGACACCAAGTAATTGCCCAAAATTTTCAAGGGAAAATTGCTTCCATTGGGACCAAAACAACTACAGCGTTAGAAAAGCTAGGTTTTCAAGTGAGCTTTATGCCTTCAATATTTAGTGCTGATATTTTCGTCAAAGAATTTCCGCATATAGCAGGCGATCATCCAAGTTGTCTGTTTATTCGTGGGGAAAAAGCGAAAAGTACGCTGAAGGATGGACTTCCCTTTGATCTGAAAGAGTGGACAGTTTATGAAACGATTGAACGACATGATCAAACATCAGATATTCTCAATTGCATCCATCATAATCCGGACATCACAGTGATTTTTGCTAGTCCTTCAGCTGTTGATGTGTATGCAAAAGATATAGCGGCACATGTTGGGTGGCAAGCAACAAGGATTGCAGCCATCGGTCATATTACGGAAGCAGCTCTTGAGCAATACGGTGCAACTGTGGATATTATGCCTAGTGTATATACAATGCAAGCAGTCATCGAAGAATTAATGAAAGTAGGGGACAAATCATGACAAAACTACAATTTCAAAGACATCGTCGTTTGCGTGCCAATGCAACAATGCGATCAATGGTAAAAGAAACATACTTACATAAAGAGGATCTGATTTATCCTATTTTTGTAATTGAGGGCGAAAATATTAAAAACGAAGTAAATTCTATGCCTGGTGTTTTTCAGTATTCATTAGACAAGCTAGAAGCAGAAATTGATGAAGTTGTCGCATTAGGAATCCCAGCAGTTATTTTATTTGGTTTACCAGCTGAAAAAGATGCTGTAGGAACTGGTGCGTTCCATGACCACGGAATTGTCCAAGAAGCGACTCGTTTAATTAAAGCGCGTCATCCCGAGCTTTTAGTCATTGCGGATACATGCTTATGTGAGTTTACTGATCATGGACATTGTGGCTTAATTGAAGGCGATCAAATTTTAAATGATCCTTCTTTAGACGTTTTAGCTCGTACGGCAGTATCACAAGCAAAAGCTGGTGCAGATATCATTGCTCCATCCAATATGATGGATGGTTTTGTTGCAGCGATTCGTGCAGGGCTTGATGAAGCGGGCTTTGAGCATATTCCAATCATGTCTTATGCTGTAAAATATGCGTCAAGTTACTATGGTCCATTCCGTGATGCTGCAGATGGTGCTCCACAATTTGGTGATCGTAAATCATACCAAATGGATCCATCAAACAGATTAGAGGCATTCCGTGAGGCAGAATCTGATATCGAAGAAGGAGCAGATTTTTTAATTGTTAAGCCGGCCCTTAGCTATTTAGATATCATCAGAGATATGAAAAATAATTATCCATTACCACTTGTGGCGTATAATGTTTCGGGTGAGTATGCGATGATTAAAGCAGCTGCTATTAATGGTTGGATTGAAGAGAAAAAAGTTGTGCTTGAAACATTATTAGGCATGAAACGTGCAGGCTCTGATTTAATCATTACGTATCATGCAAAAGATGTTGCACGTTGGTTGGAGGAGAAATAAATGACACGTTCTTACGAAAAATCAAAACAAGCCTATGCTGAAGCTGTGCAGTTAATGCCAGGAGGTGTTAGCAGCCCAGTACGAGCATTCAAGTCAGTAAACATGGACCCGATTTTCATGGAATCTGGCCACGGTGCTATCATTAAAGATATTGACGGTAATGAATATATTGATTATGTATTATCTTGGGGACCACTAATTTTAGGACATACACATCCAGAGGTTGTCAAAGCAATTGCTGAAACTGCTGCAAAGGGATCTTCCTTTGGCGCACCAAGCTATACAGAAAATCGTTTAGCTCAATTAGTTTTGGATCGTCTTCCAGGCATGGAAATGATTCGCTTTGTTTCTTCGGGAACAGAAGCTACGATGTCTGCATTACGTGTAGCACGCGGTGTTACAGGTCGTGATAAAATTTTAAAATTTGAAGGTTCTTATCATGGACATGGTGACTCATTATTAATTAAAGCAGGATCTGGAGTTGCCACTTTGGGTCTTCCTGATAGTCCAGGTGTACCAGCAGATATCGCGCGCAATACGTTAACAGTAGCCTATAATGATTTAGAAGGGGCTAAAGCTATTTTCGAAAAATTTGGGGCAGAGCTAGCAGCCGTTATTGTAGAGCCAGTCGCAGGAAATATGGGTGTTGTACCGCCCCAAACAGGTTTCTTAGAAGGTTTGCGCGCACTAACATCTACACATGGTGCGTTATTAATCTTTGATGAGGTTATGACAGGATTCCGTGTTGATTATGGTTGTGCACAAGGTTATTTCGGGGTAACACCTGATATGACTACGTTAGGGAAAGTAATTGGTGGCGGTCTTCCTGTAGGGGCATTTGCTGGAACTAAAAAAATTATGGAGCAAGTTGCACCAGCTGGACCAATTTATCAAGCAGGTACATTATCGGGGAATCCATTAGCCATGACAGCGGGGTATGAAACGTTATCACGTTTAGATCATGGTACTTATGAGTACTTTAAGCAATTAGGCGATCAATTAGAAGCTGGTTTCCGTGAAGCAGCAACGAAATACAATATTCCACACACTGTTAATCGTGCAGGTTCAATGATTGGCTTCTTCTTTACGAATGAAGATGTAATTGATTTTGCAACTGCTAAATCATCAGATTTAGCCTTATTTGCTGAATACTTCCGTTTGATGGCTGAGGAAGGAATTTTCCTACCACCATCTCAGTTTGAAGGGTTATTCATTTCAACAGCTCACACTGAAGAACATATTGCTAAAACAGTAGCAGCATTCCATAAAGTGTTTGCACAATTAGCGAGATAGAATTTGATAGGGCATGCTAGATTTATTTCTAGCATGCCCTTTTTATTTATAAGTTAGAAGTCATTATAGTACTTGAGCAATAAATGAACAAAAGAGAAAATATAGCATATATTAACTACCAAGCACGCTCATCTATACTAGATGAAGGACCTGCTTTTGTCAAAATTATATCTTTCAGCATAGCCAAAATGTGGGCGATATCGTTTATAATATAGCTATTCATAAAAGAAAGTAGTGAATTGATATGGCAACAGGCACACATACAGTCGAAGTACCCGTAGGAATTGATCATGTATGGGATTTCGTCAGTGATATGGAAAAATGGGCAAAGCTTGTCCCAGGTTATAATGCACATGTAATGATTGATGACAAACATTCAACATGGACTTTTAAAGGGAATGTTGGAGTTCTGAAAAAAACAGTAGAAGTTGAAATTATTATTTTAGAGTGGGTAGCACCTTCCAAAGTGACATTTGAACTTAAAGGTCTTTCTGATAATTTCACAGGAAACGGCTATTTCCTTGCAGAAAGCATTGATGCTGAAAACACAAAAATGACAGGCTTCTTAGAAGTAATCGCTGGCGGATTAGCTGGCCCTGTTTTGAATCCAATTTTCAAACCGATCGTACCAAAAGCAACGCAAATGTTAACTGATCGTGTAGCAAATAAAATTAAATTAGTAAATGTTTAATGGATGTAAGAACATCATGAAAATGGCATGCTAGAAGTAATTTTCTAGCATGCCATTTTTCTACTAGTCTACTCTTTTTTATGCTGTTGAACTTGAAGCATTCTAGCATACAATTCCCTGATAAGTCATATGATGCAAAGGGAGGGATTATTATCGAACACAAAACTTGGAATATGAGTGAAACATTTTGTTTTCCTGGCTACGGCTGCCCAACAGAAATAGCAGCTGTGCAAATTAAGCCTCAGTGGCAAGCAATGCAGTTAGAGGATTCACTTCGACTAATGGGCATATATCATATCACCGCACACGTTCGTTTCGATTTTCAAGATATGCAAGCTTTTACAGGCAATGAAGATTTGATTACCATTGATGCCCTCGATGTTCAGGGTGATACAGGTTATTTTGAGTATGCAGTGCCATTACATGTCGATTTACCGAAGGAATCAGACCTTAAAGATATAATGGTCAAAGATATTCGTCCGAGCTTGACGAATCAGAAGTGTCAGCTTGAATGGACAGTAACAAGTATTTTTAACGAATATGATCCGGTTGTTGAAAATGACAATGTGTTAGAAACTCAGTCCTTTACTGCCAATGCCTTTGAACATGAAGAGGCACTTGCTGTGAGGGAAGAAAGTATACAAGTGGAAAAACAATCTTCTGCATTAGTAGCAGTTTCACACCAAGAGAAGTCTACAACTGTTGACCAAAAAACAATTTTGAGAGAATCTTCAAGTCATATTGTTGTACGTGAATCCAGCTCTTGGCATGAGGTGCCTTCAATGATTTGGGATCTAACGGAAGACTATACACCGCTTAAAGTTCGTGTTTCAAATGATGTCTTTCAAAAGTAAATAGCTGAGAAGTAGTAAGAGTAATAAGAAAACTAAATCACCAGATGTTGGAACAATAATGACACGGATAAACTGAAAAGCACAAATCGGAATGATAATCGTTCTACAGTAAAAACGAACTTGCCTTATCCAGGGTGGTAAAAGCCAAGGGTTATACTTGCGTCGACGCATTTGAATATTCACTTCCTTTTCTATTTACTTTACTCTTATTAAAAGATGACTAAATCACTTGAAAAATTACACGTTTTTGCGGTACAATAAGAAAAATCAAATACAGATGCTATGATAGGGAAGAGTAAATTATGTTTACATTTTCAGAGAGGAAACGGTAGCTGAAAAGTTTCTATTTGTACTTAATTGAAAGTAGCCCTTGAGCAGCTTTAGTGAACTAACAGTAGTTAAAGCCGGTTAAACACCGTTACCGAATTGAGAGCCAGTAGGTAAGGCTGAGAAATGTATTCGATAATCATTTCTTTAACCGCTACTGGAATTAAAGGTGGTACCGCGAACTAAAACTCCTTCGTCCTTTTAGACGAGAGGAGTTTTTTTATTGGGAAAAAAATGAACAGCATTTCTTTACCAATAGTCTTCAAACAATAGGAGGAGTCAAGATGACAGAAAACATTTCAATGCCAACTAAGTATGACCCACAGTCCATTGAAGCCGGTCGCTATGAATGGTGGTTACAAGGAAAATTTTTCGAGGCACAGCCTGAAAGTGGGAAGAAGCCCTATTCAATCGTTATTCCGCCACCGAACGTAACAGGTAAATTACACCTTGGTCATGCTTGGGATACAACATTACAAGATATCCTTACACGTATGAAACGTATGCAAGGTTATGATGCCCTTTGGTTACCAGGTATGGACCATGCGGGGATCGCAACACAAGCAAAAGTAGAAGCAAAACTACGTGAGGATAATATTACACGTTATGATTTAGGACGTGAAAAATTCCTTGAAAAAACATGGGAATGGAAAGAAGAATATGCTGGGCATATTCGTGATCAATGGGCAAAGCTTGGCCTTGGTTTAGACTATACACGTGAACGTTTCACACTAGATAAAGGTCTTTCAGATGCGGTTAAAACAGTATTTGTTGAGTTATATGAAAAAGGTTTAATTTACCGCGGGGAACGCATTATCAACTGGGATCCAGCAGCAAAAACAGCATTGTCTGATATTGAGGTAATTTATCAGGATGTGCAAGGTGCCTTTTATCATATGAAATATCCATTAGCTGATGGCTCAGGATATGTAGAGGTTGCCACAACACGTCCCGAAACAATGCTAGGTGACTCTGGGGTAGCAGTTCACCCGAAAGATGAACGCTATCAGCATTTAATTGGTAAAACTGTTATTTTACCGATTGTAGGTCGTGAAATTCCGATTGTAGCTGATGACTATGTTGATATGGAATTTGGAACAGGGGTTGTAAAAATGACACCTGCCCATGATCCGAATGACTTTGAAGTTGGTAATCGTCATAACCTTGAGCGTATCCTTGTAATGAATGAAGATGGCACAATGAACGAACTGGCTGGCAAGTACAACGGCATGGATCGTTTTGAATGTCGTAAGCAAATTGTTGCTGATTTACAAGAAGCAGGCGTGTTAATACGTATCGAAGAACATATGCATTCAGTAGGACACTCTGAACGTTCTGGTGCTGTTGTAGAGCCATATCTTTCAGCACAATGGTTCGTTAAAATGCAGCCGCTTGCTGACACTTCCCTAGAGCTTCAAAAAGACGAAGAAGGGAAAGTAAATTTCGTTCCTGCTCGTTTTGAAAACACATATTCTCGCTGGATGGAGAATATTCGTGATTGGTGTATTTCTCGTCAATTATGGTGGGGCCATCAAATTCCAGCTTGGTACCATAATGAAACAGGCGAAATTTACGTAGGAAAAGAAGCACCAGCTGATACGGAAAATTGGACACAAGATGAAGATGTGCTAGATACATGGTTCTCTTCTGCACTATGGCCGTTCTCTACAATGGGCTGGCCAGACGAGGCAAGTGAAGAATATCAACGTTATTACCCAACAAGCACGTTAGTAACGGGTTATGATATTATTTTCTTCTGGGTATCTCGCATGATTTTCCAAGGTCTTGAATTTACAGGTCAACGTCCATTCAAAGATGTATTAATTCACGGTTTAGTACGTGATGGCGAAGGACGTAAAATGAGTAAATCACTTGGCAATGGTGTAGATCCAATGGATGTTATTGAACAATATGGCGCAGATTCATTACGCTACTTCTTGGCAACAGGTTCATCACCTGGTCAAGATTTACGTTATACTACTGAAAAAGTAGAAGCAGTATGGAACTTTGCAAATAAGATTTGGAATGCATCCCGTTTTGCACTTATGAATATGGATGGTATGACATATGATGAAATTGACTTAACGGGTGAAAAATCAGTTGCTGACAAATGGATTTTAACACGCTTAAATGAAACAATTGAACGTGTAACTTCTCTTGCAGAACGTTATGAATTTGGTGAAGTTGGTCGTGAACTCTACAATTTCATTTGGGATGATTTCTGTTCTTGGTATATTGAAATGGCGAAATTACCACTTTACGGTGATGACGAAGCTGCTAAAAAGACGACTCGTTCTATTTTAGCGTACGTACTTGATCAAACGATGCGTCTATTACATCCATTTATGCCATTCATTACAGAAGAAATTTGGCAGCACTTACCACACGATGGAGAATCTATTACAGTGGCTGCATGGCCAACTGTACGCACGGATCTTCATTTTGCTGACGAAGCAGATAATATGAAGCTCCTAATGGATATTATACGTTCAGTACGTAATATTCGTGCGGAAGTGAACACACCAATGAGCAAAAAAGTACCGTTGTTTATTTCAGCAAAAGATGCTGCAACAGTAGCAGTACTTGAAGCGAATAAAGCATATTTAGAGAAATTCTGTAATCCAGATGGGTTAACAATTGGTGAAAGTTTAGAGGCTCCTGGTCAATCGATGACAGCAGTTGTAACAGGAGCGCAGGTTTTCCTACCTCTTGTTGGGCTCATTAACCTAGAGGAAGAAATCGTACGTCTTGAAAAAGAGTTAGAGAAATGGGCAAAAGAAGTGAAGCTCGTTACAGGTAAGCTCTCCAATGAAAAGTTCGTATCGAAAGCACCTGAGGCATTAGTAAATGTAGAACGTGAAAAATTAGCAGATTATGAAAGCAAGCACGCGGTTGTTTTAAAACGTTTAGAAGAATTAAAAAATATGTAAGAGTAGAGCAATGGATGGCAATAAAGTCATCCATTGCTTTTTTTATATGAAGCAAAAGTTATGCATTGAAATAGGAAAAAATATATAGTAATATTTAGAATAATTAGTCTAATAGATAAAGATTTTTATTCTTATAGTAGGAAACAAAACCTAACGTAATGTTATTTAGTCCAGAAAGATAAAGTGAAAACGGTCTGTTATTGGGCTATGCCAAATGATTGGTAGGTTTATGGTATGAATGGAGATGTGAATATGACAGGTAATATGACAGGTAATATGACAACATTTATTACGAAAGTCAATAAAGCATGTGATGACTTAGATTTTGTAAGTGCAAGGGTGTTGATTGAAACGAATCTATTGAAATTATCAGAAGCAAAATATTATCGTCTATTAAATGCCAGTGGGCGTGTGCTTATTAAACATGTATTAGCAAATAGTCAATCTCAACAGGATCGTACCCAATTATCACGGACAGATTTATTAACGATCAATAAAATAAATGAGTATTGCTCGAATTTTGATATTTCGATGTTAAAAAGAACATTAAAAAACTCCTTTGAATTAGTACAACGTCCAGATGTTTTGCCATTATTAAACAATGATGCAAGAATTATTTTGGACAATATGGGGGCTCTATTAGGTGCTCACCAAGTACATTAACAGAGGGTCATTTATCAAACACTCAGTTGCTAGCTGGGTGTTTTTTTCTAGTGTTTTGTAATTAATTCATGTTATTAAACGTTACTTATACTAAAATAGAGATATTGCAGTAAGAGGGAGTGTTTCTTTTGTTTAACACAATGAACGAATGTACGGAATTTATTTTCACATTAAAAGCCGTTGATCATAAACGTGCACCGCTTGTACTAATGAGAGAAGTACTAGCGCATTTAGGGAATCCTCACAATAAACTTCGCGTGATTCATGTTGCTGGTTCAAATGGGAAGGGCTCCACAGTGAATGTTCTTAGGGAAATGCTACAACATGCTGGGTACCAAGTGGGAGCATTTACATCCCCACATTTAGAACGAGTCAATGAACGGATCACCATAAATGATGACCAAATTTCTGATGGGCAATTTTTATACTATTTCAATAAGCTAGCTAAGATTATAGAAGAACAATACAATGGAGATTTTCCAAGCTTTTTCGAGGTTGTAACACTCATAATGTTTCAATATTTTGCTGATCAGGGAGTTGAACTAGCAGTGATTGAAACAGGACTTGGAGGGCGTCTAGATGCGACGAATGTCGTAACACCGCTACTAGCGATTATTACAACGATTTCACTTGAACATACAGCCTTTTTAGGTGATACATTCGCCAAGGTTGCCTTTGAAAAAGCAGGAATAATAAAAAAGGGTGTTCCAGTTGTTGTGGGGGTTAGCAATGAAGAAGCATTGGCTGTTATAAAAGAAACAGCTGATGCACAACATGCACCATGCTTTATTTTAGGACAAGACTTTACAATTAAGGATATTTTACAAGGAACGGACGGTCAGGGTCAGCAATTTACGTATGAAAAGGGTAATGTTGTGATGACTAATTTAGCTTTAAAAATGGCTGGTCCACATCAAATTAATAATGCAAGTCTTGCCATTACAGCTTTACTCACATTGTGTGAAGAGGGAGCTATTGTCGTTACTGACCAATCGATTCGGCATGGACTGCAATATGCGAATTGGGCTGGCCGCTTTGAACAATGGCCCAATAAAATTGTTTTAGATGGTGCTCATAATTCAGAAGGGACAGTTGCACTTATCCAAACACTCAAAAGTGTATTTCCAAAGGGCAATTACCGTTTTGTGTATGCAGCATTAGCAGATAAGGATCACGCAAATAGCATTGCACTAATGGATGATGTAGCAACGTCCATTTCATTTACACAAATTAACCTGCCAAATGTAATGCCTGCTGAAAGTTTAGAGATGTTATCAACCAATGCCAATAAGCACCATCATGTAGATTGGCTGGAAGCCGTCCAAACTGTATTGTATGAAAGAGCTGAGGAGGATGTTGTTGTGATTACGGGCTCTTTATACTTCATAGCAGGAGTTCGCCAGTGGCTGCAGGAGGAAGGTCGATGATTCCTGGATTTGATTACTATAAAGATAAGTGGCATGTCAATAGCGATGATGTCATAAAACCCGGTCTGGCGGCGATTGAAGAGGCTTTGTCACTAGTAGGAAACCCGCAACAAACCTTACGTGTCGTACATTTAGCCGGCACGAATGGGAAAGGATCCACATTAACTTTCCTTGAGGCTATCGCTAAAGAACATGGATTAAGAGTAGGTAAATTTATGTCACCATGTATAGTCGATGTGCATGACCAAATTCAAATCGATGGTCAACCTATTGCGGAAGCTGATATGGATGCAGTCTTTCAACAAATGCAAGCAGCTGGATTAAGTGGGAAACTAACGGATTTTGAATTATTGACGGTAGCAGCATTTATACATTTTGTGAATAGTGAGGTTGATATCTCGTTAATTGAAGCAGGTATGGGTGGTTTATTAGATAGTACGAATGTGGTAGCGCCAATTGTATCAATTATTCCAAGCATAGCTTTAGAACATACAAAATTTTTAGGCAACACAATCGACAGTATTGCGCGTCATAAAGCGGGAATTATTAAACAAAATCGCCCTGTCATTATTGGCAATTTACCAGACGAAGCGAAGTGTGTTGTTTATGAAGCAGCTGCTCAAAAAAAAGCGACAATTTTTGAATTAGGTCATCATTTTTCAATATATTCATTCGATGATGGAGAATGTTATGTAAATGACGAACAAAATGTCCAAATCTCAAATCTAACACGTTCAATGAAAGGTGCTCATCAGGCCGATAACATGGCACTTGCCATCACAGCATTCCTAGAAGTAGCGGTACACGTAGAAGTGTCTGTGAATAAAAAAGCTATTCGTGAAGCTGTGAAAAAAGCTGCTATTTTAGGCCGTTTTGAAGAAATAATGCCTTTTGTTATTGTTGATGGTGCACATAACCCAGCGAGTGCTGAAAAATTAGTCGAAACGATTAAGTGTGAGTTTCCTGGTGAACGGATCACATTTGTCATGGGAATATTAGCAGATAAAGATGTTCAACAAATTCTTCGACTTTTAGAGCAAGTTAGTGATGAATTTTATTTCGTTGATTTTGACAACCCACGAGCGATGGCTGCACAAAAACTGCTAGAGCTTTCCAATGCAACATCTAAAAACGTCTTAGTGGATTATGCTCAATTCTTACAGGTACAATCAAACAGTAAGCAAAGAACAATAGTATCCGGCTCGTTATATTTATTAACAGCCGTACGAAATAGATTAAAAGTATGGAATGACTAGGACTCCTGATAGGAGGTCCTAGTTTTTTTATTAATGAATGCAATTTTTTCTTTTAGCGCTTATAAATCAAATCTCAATAAATTCGCATTTACACTTCTAATTCTACATATACTTTTATATATTGAAATCTCGTTATTATTGAAACGTATGGATAGTTGGAAGGATGAGGTGATAGATGAATGAAAATTGTAAGTCATGTGATGAAAAAACAAATATTTCGGGCGATGATTATTGGTGGATTTGTTGGTTTATTAGGTGTAGCCATTTTTTTAGGTGTTTTACAAGCCAGTACACAGTTACCTATAAAGAATAATGGTAGTAATGTCGCAACTAATCAATCACAATCAGAGACCATCCCTACTGCTGGTGAGACAACCAGTACATCTAATGCATCTATGTTTTTTGCTACTCAAGCAGGTGTGTATTCGAATTATGAGAGTGCAAGTGCATTTGTTGCCGAGTACCCAGCATTAAAAGAGAGCGCTATTGTTGAGGTTGATGGCAAATTTTATGTTTGGACAAGCATGGTGATTGAAGAAAGTCAGCTTGAATTTTTACAGGAACCTGCAACCTTTAAAAAAGCATTTAGTGTCAGTGGTGAAAGCTGTAAGCAGCCAACGCTTGTGGAACTGCCAGCTGCTTTAGCAGACAAAAATGCCACAAAATTAAATTTTAAGGAAAACGGAAAGGATTCAACTCTACCAGAGGATTGGCAATCGATTGGAGCAGCTGCCTCTACCATTTCCAACGATATCAGCGTCATCCGTTTGCAAGTTTTTGCCCATTATCAAGCTAAAAATACTTGTCTCCAAGTGAAATTTTAAAAGGGAAAGATAGTGAAATCATTATTATCTTGATTTTTTGAAAATTTTCAAATTAAACATTCTTCGGTATCATAAAGGTAAGGAGGAATGGTCAGATCATGTTGAACACAAATCATAAGCTTGTACTTGCCTCAGCTTCACCAAGGCGAAAGGAATTGCTGGAAATGTTAGCACTTCCGTTTGAGGTCATGACAAGTGAAGTTGAAGAAACAAGTGTACAAGCTAGTACAATGCAAGAATATGTAAAAGGAGTAGCTCTCTTAAAAACACGTGATGTAGCTAAAAAAGCATCGAATGCAACAATCATTGGTGCAGATACAATCGTTGTTTACAATAATGAGCTACTACATAAACCAAAATCTCGTGAGGAGGCTATTTCTCACTTACTACGTTTATCAGCCAATAAACATGTCGTGATGACAGCGGTCGCTATTATTGAACCTGATGGGAAGGAAAGCATCTTTGTGGAAGAAACAACAGTTGTTTTTCATCCATTATCACAGGAATTGATTGAAGCCTATGTCGACTCTGGAGACCCCTTTGATAAAGCAGGCGGTTATGGTATTCAGACAATAGGTACACTTTTAGTGAAACGAATTGAAGGAGATTATAACAATGTTGTAGGTTTACCACTCGCAGCGTTGTTTTCGCAATTGGTAGACCTGCAAATAGTCCAATTTGCGAAGGAGTGAGCATTTTTGCTAGATGAGGTTTTGCCAACTTTGATGTTACGTGATGTTCATATGGAAGATCGTCCCCGTGAAAGGTTGCTACGACAAGGGGCAGAAAGTCTATCCAACCAAGAGCTACTTGCTATTTTATTAAGGACAGGTACAAAGGAAGAATCCGTTCTTGTACTCGCGAATAGAGTATTAAATGTTTTTGAACGCCTCCATCATTTGAAGCACGCAACTATCGAAGAAATGGTGGCTATTAAAGGAATCGGTGAGGTAAAGGCTATTCAATTATTAGCCGCCATCGAACTTGGTAGACGACTAGCCCAAAAACAAAATGATGAGAAATTTACAATTCGTTCCCCACAAGATGCTGCTGCTTATTTAATGCCTGATATGACTTCACTTAATCAGGAACATTTTGTAGTTCTCTTTTTAAATATCAAAAATCAAGTTATTCACAAACAGACGATTTTCATTGGTAGTTTAAACGCCTCCATCGTGCATCCTAGGGAAATTTTTAGAGAAGCAGTGAAGCGATCTGCTGCTTCTATCATTTGTGCACATAATCATCCTAGTGGAGTACCGACGCCAAGCTCGGAGGATATTGAGGTGACGAAGAGGATTGAAGAAGCTGGTTATATTATAGGCATCGAATTAATCGATCATGTGATCATCGGAGATCATCAATTTATTAGTTTGAAGGAAAAAGGGCATTTTTAACTCTGCATGCAATTTGCAGAGTTTTTTTTCTTGATTCAGCCTTTGCGGATATCTCATAGGTGTAGAGGAGCTTGTCGAACAAACTCGAAAGATCTGGATAGCATTACATCTGACGCATTATTGATAGGTAATTATAAAATTTTTGTATTTTTTTGTGGTTTACTGGCGAACCTTTTTCATTTTAAATCGTTAATGTATTCTAGAAACTTTATATTTATCTTCACAAAAATTGGTAGCTTAATACACATTGTCTTATGAGAGTAAAAATTATATGCTAATCTATACGTACTATTTTTAGTTTAAGAGGGAATTAAAATAGTATCTTTTCTGTGAGATGAGGTATGTGACACTACAAATTCTTGCGCTTTTCCGTTATAATGAACGGTATGAATTTTATCTTTATTCAGGAAAGACTCCCATTGAAATTGGTGGTGAGCCGAATAAGTGTGTAGTTTTTTCAAGGTGTGAAACACTAGCTGATGAAGATAAAAACTTTGACGGGGTGCTATGGGTTTTGTGGAGGAGTCAATTGTATTTTTATACAATTGAATTTCCTGTACATGCTGTCAAAGATAATGGATGTCAACGAAAGTATGGCTTAAATAGAAAGGGAGTACACAAATTGTTTGGACTAGGAAGCAAAGATGTCGGGATTGACCTCGGCACAGCGAATACATTAGTGTTTATTAAAGGAAAGGGAATCGTTTTACGCGAACCTTCAGTAGTAGCGAAAAATACGAAAACAGGAGATATCGTTGCAGTTGGTAATGATGCTAAAAATATGATTGGTCGTACACCTGGCTCAATCGTAGCAATTCGTCCAATGAAAGATGGCGTTATCGCTGATTTCGATATTACGACGGCAATGATTCAGTATTATTTAAGAGAAGCCTCTAAAAATTCTGGAGGCAATTGGAAAAAACCAAATGTCATGATTTGTGTGCCTTATGGTATTACTTCAGTGGAACAACGTGCGGTTATTGATGCTGCTCGACAAGCAGGTGCGAAAGAAGCTTTCACAATCGAAGAGCCATTTGCAGCGGCGATCGGATCAAATTTACCAGTATGGGATCCAACAGGGTCAATGGTTGTTGATATCGGTGGTGGTACAACAGAGGTAGCAGTGATTTCATTAGGTGGTATTGTAACGAGTGAATCTGTACGTGTTGGTGGAGATGCAATGGATCAATCCATCATTTCATATATCCGTAAAACATATAATTTAACAATTGGTGAACGTACTGCAGAAGCGGTGAAAATGGAAATTGGTACGGCATTAGCTGAAGGACCAGAAGAAAAGATGGATATTAGAGGTCGTGACCTTCTAACAGGTTTACCAAAAACAATTGAGATTTCTTCTCAAGAAATTTCGGAGTCATTACGTGAAGCTGTTGCATCAATTATTGATGGCGTTCGAAAAACTTTAGAACAAACACCTCCTGAATTATCTGCGGATGTTATGGAACGTGGTATCGTGTTAACTGGTGGTGGCGCATTATTAACAAACTTAGATAAAGTTATTAGTAAAGAAACAAATATGCCAGTATTTATTGCAGAAGATCCTTTAGACTGTGTAGCAATTGGTACAGGTAAAGCATTAGATCATATGGACTTAATTCGTCAACAACAAGTTAAAGGGTAAGGAGGTTTAGGCAATGCCACATTTTTTTTTCAATAAGAAAGTAATTTTGCTGCTCGTAGGCATGGTTTTTCTTGTGGCATTGATTAGCTTCTCATTACGTGATCGGACGAATGCTACTTTACCAGAGCAAATTATTAAAGATACTGTCGGCGTCGCACAATCGATTGTTGCGAAGCCGGCGAATTATGTTAATGGTATTTTTAATAATATTGACTCCCTCTTAAACACGTACGAAGAAAATAAACGTTTAAAAGCACGCTTAGAAGATTTTGCAGTTGTACAAGCTGAGGCTACGGATTTAAAATCAGAGAATAAAAAGCTTCGTGAGCTTTTGGATAAAACTGAGAGCTTAAAGGCATTTAATCCAATTCAGGCAACAGTGATTGCTAGAAATCCTGACCAATGGGAAGAGAAAATCATTTTAGACAAAGGATCTTCTCATGGTGTCAGTAAAAATATGGCGGTAATGACAGCGAAAGGGCTAGTTGGAAAAATCATACTAGTGACACCTTTCACTTCTGAGGTAGAGCTTTTAAATACAAATAATCCAAACTATCGTGTTTCTGCGATGGTTTTAGGAGAAAAAGAAGCTTACGGTTTAATCGAGGGCTTTGATGAAGAACGTAATGAACTCATTATGAAGCGAATCGATTCTAGTTTTAAGGTTAAAGAAGGCGAGCAGGTAGTTTCTTCAGGACTAGGTGGTATTTTCCCAAAAGGTGTCCCTATTGGAGAAATTACAGAGGTTAGTACAGATGATCATGGCTTAACGAAAATGGCATATGTCAAACCATCTGCTGATTTTTCAATTTTGGAGCATGTTGTTATTGCTAAGCGTACATCAACAGTCATTGATGGTTCAGATGGCAACTCAATGAACGAAGATTTAACAAATCCGCAAGATACGAATGAAGAGGAGGCGGAATGATGGTTCGTTTTCTCATCCCCTCTGTGGCGGTTTTACTATTCTTACTAGAACCTGAATTTGCGATGCTTTCCCCAATTGAAATCAATGGGGAAGTGTATTTTCTAGTACCGCGATTTTTAATTTTATACCTAATCTTTATATCCATCTATTACAGCCGTAAACGTGCGGTAATGTATGGACTTTTTTTTGGTGTCTTGTATGATGTGTTTTACATTGATATTATTGGATTATATTCAGTTCTATATCCACTTATTTGTTTTTTAGCAGGGTCTATCGTGAAAGTTATACATCAGCACCTAGTAGTAACGACAACTATTTCAGTTGTGTTAGTAGCCATTTTAGAATTTATACTCTATCAATTTTTCTTCTTGATCGATTTTACAGCAATACCTTTAGCGGATTTCTTACGTTCACGACTACTACCAACAATCATTGCTAATGCTTTATTTTTAGTGATTCTTGGTTGGGCCTTCAAGTATCTAATTAATGCGCGTGTCTTACAGAGAGCACGTGAGGTTTCTTAACAAAGAACAACGTGAGGTGAGGCATTCATGAAAAAACAATTAGTTAATATGAAGGGAACGAAGGACGGATTTGTACTGCGTCTCGACGACCAATGTGCTTATAGCGATTTAGTAGAAGAATTAAAGAAAAAAGTGTTAGAAGGCGGTATCGATGGTAAAGTAGATGTACAATTATACTTAGGCTATCGATACTGTACTGATAAACAGATCGATGAACTTATCCATATTGTGCAAGAAACAGAACAACTCATTGTAGCGAATGTACAAAGCGAAGTACTGACTGTCCATGAAAGCAACCAGAAAATGATTGAAGGTCAACAAGATACATATATAGGTGTGGTCAGATCAGGGCAGATTTTACGTTCGTCAGGGGACATTATCATTGTAGGAAATGTGAATCCAAACGGTCGGGTTGAGGCTGGTGGTAATGTATATGTCTTAGGTAAGCTAAAGGGAATAGCGCACGCGGGTGTGCAGGGCAATAAAGAAGCAATCATTGCCGCCTCTCGATTTGAAGCTACGCATATCATGATTGCTGATCAGGTTGAAGCAATGTCAGATGAGCATGTGAAAGAAATCAACCAAGCAGAAATGACTTGTGCATTTATTGGTTACGATGGACGCATTACGTACGATCAAATTCACGCCTTAAAAAATATACGACCATTGTTAAATGTGTCTAAGGGAGGAAGCTAGTGTGGGAGAAGCGATCGTCATAACTTCAGGTAAAGGCGGTGTCGGAAAAACAACGACAACGGCTAACCTTGGGACTGCATTGGCTCTACAAGGTAAAAAGGTATGTTTAGTTGATACAGATATTGGCCTGCGTAATTTAGATGTTATTTTGGGCCTAGAAAATCGTATTATTTATGACTTAGTTGATGTAGTGGAAGGGCGCTGTAAAATTCATCAAGCATTGATCAAAGATAAGCGCGTGGATGATAAACTATTTTTATTACCTGCTGCTCAAACGACAGATAAAAATGCTGTTACCCCTGAGCAAATGAAGAGCTTAGTAGAGGAATTAAAAAGGGACTATGATTATGTATTAATAGATTGTCCTGCTGGTATTGAACAAGGCTATCGTAATGCCGTTGCAGGTGCAGATCATGCGATAGTTGTCACAACACCTGAAATTTCCGCTGTTCGAGATGCAGATCGTATTATTGGTTTATTAGAACAGGAAGAAATAACGGCTCCTAAACTCATCATTAATCGTATTCGACAACATATGATGAAGAGTGGTGACACTTTGGATGTCAATGAAATTACAACACATTTGTCTATTGACCTATTAGGGATTATTGTAGATAGTGAAGGTGTTATTTCATCCTCCAATAAAGGGGAACCAATTGTTATGGACCCTGCTAATAAAGCATCATTGGGCTATCGAAATATTGCCCGTCGTATTCTTGGAGAGTCAGTTCCATTAATGGCAATTCAAGACGAGCAAAGAGGTATGTTTTCAAAACTTAAAGCATTATTTTCAAGATAATTTAAAACCTTTTCGTACATTTGTACGAGAAGGTTTTTTTGCATGTTTGGACATGCAATCACATATAGTGTGGAAAAAAGGATGAGGGCTTGCTTAAAAAATGGAAATGGTTCGTCACGGTGCTACTTGTGGCAGCAACTATGCTTGTAATTCGTTTGGAAGATCAAGGTGTAGTCGATACCCCTGTTCGAAAGCTGGTGACAACCTCTGCAGATTTAACTTACTTAAGTGAACTGGGACAAAGTTGGTTCGATAAGGAAAAAGAGACCATTACGGTATCTAGTGATGTGGGGCAAGCAGATCTTTTAACATTTGCCAATGCCCAAGTTTTTAAAGAGGGATATTTACTGCAGTATGATGTAGGTTTACCAGTTTATGCAGGGCAGAATGGTTTAGTCGTTTTTACAGGCCATACAAAATATACTGGTAAGACTATGACCATTAGTTATGATGATGGTACAACCGTCTCTTATGGAATGCTAGATAGCTTAGCACAGCTACCCTATACATCCATTCAGGCAAATGACTTGATTGGCATGAAAGAAGCTGGGCAACTTTATCTTTCCATTGAAAAGGGAGATGCCCATTACGATTTAGAGCAAATTGTACAATGGTTGGAAACGATGGAGACCGATGAAGATTAAATTACATCTTCTCTGCATTCCTCTCGTATTTGTCATGATTTTTAGTGGGCAACTCGCTTACTACGCTATTATCTTTTTTTCGCTATTGTGGCATGAAGCAGGTCACTTATTAGCAGCTTTATTGTGCGGAGTAAGGGTGAAATCATGTGTTATTACACCATACGGGGGGGAAATTCAATTTGAAAATCCGGCGGTTGTGCAAACTTCGTCACTCCTATGGATTGCATTGGGAGGACCAATCGCTACTATTATGGGGATTGGCCTCGCTTTTTTTATGCCTGAACAACTTGCCACTAAGCTTATTACTGTTCAACTTGTGTTATTATTAGTAAACATTATGCCTATCCTACCATTAGATGGTGGAAGGATATTATTAGCATGGTTATTTTTAAATTATCCAAATGCCCGTGTGGTGGAAATGTATTATTGGCTGTCCTTTATGGTTGCCACTACGCTATTTCTGATAACATTAAATTTCCTACCACAATCTATTTTTCTAGCAATCATTTGTTTATTCATCTGGCTTCAAGTTTTAAAAGAATGGCGTTATCGAAAGTATCGTATAGCTTTTGAAAAATATGTTATGAATAGATTGACTTAAAAAAAGTCATGTGGTAATATTTTAATGTTATTGTTTGTAGCACCCGTGCTACTACAACCGCTCTGGAAAGGTTTAAGTATCTTACATAAGATCACCTTTGTTAAACAGGCGAGTCTGAGTCTAAGAGGAGGTGCAGTAAAATGTACGCAATTATTGAAACTGGTGGTAAACAAATCAAAGTAGAAGCTGGTCAAGAAATCTATGTTGAAAAATTAGGCGTAGAAGCTGACGAGGTTGTAACTTTTGATAAAGTTTTATTCGTAGGTGGCGAAAACGTTAAAGTTGGTGCTCCATTCGTAGATGGCGCTACTGTAACAGCTAAAGTTGTTAAAGAAGGCCGTGCGAAAAAAATCGTTGTTTTCAAATTGAAAGCTAAAAAGAACTACCGTCGTAAACAAGGTCACCGTCAACCTTACACAAAATTAGTTGTTGAAACAATCAACGCTTAATAGTGAGGTGTAGCGAATGATACAGGTTACGATTCATCACGATGAAAATAGACATGTGTCAGCATTCGAATTTTCAGGACATGCTGGGTACGATGAATCTGGTAAAGATTTAGTATGTGCAGGAGCATCTACCATTGCCATTGGTACAGTAAATGCTATTTATGCATTACTACAAATTCAACCAGAAATCGAACAAGCTGCTGAAGGTGGAGGCTACCTTAAGGTAGATCTACCGTCATATTTAGAGCCTGAAGTGGATGCAAAACTACAGTTAATTGTTCAAGTAATGACTGCCCAAGTGTATTCTATGGTGCAGAATTACGGACAATACATCCAAATCAACTACAACCAAGTAGGAGGTGGAACTCGATGAAATTATTATTAGCTTTAGACCTTCAACTTTTCGCATCGAAAAAAGGGGTAGGTTCTACTAAAAACGGACGTGACTCTGAGTCTAAACGACTTGGTGCTAAACGTGCTGATGGCCAATTCGTAACTGGTGGTTCAATTCTTTACCGTCAACGCGGTACAAAAATTTACCCAGGTACAAACGTAGGTCGTGGTGGTGACGATACACTATTTGCTAAAGTTGACGGCGTTGTTAAATTCGAACGTTTAGGTCGCGATCGCAAACAAGTATCTGTATACCCAGCACCACAAGAAGCTTAATCTTTTATAAGATAACATAAAGCGGAGGACTGCATTTATTGCAGTCCTTTTTTTGGCTAAATTTCAGCCTCTTTCAATAGATGACAAGTTGGATCGAAAACGTAGGAACAGAAGTCTTCTGCGTTTATAGGTGATGAAATACATGCGGTTTTCATTTTCAGTGGTGACCAAACATCCACTGAAATAGAGGAACACCGTCTATAATCGTCGCGACCTGTGGCAACGACTGAATAACCAACATCTTGTTGGCCCAAAACAGACCGATTCCAGACGCAATTATGCCTGGGCATAATTGAATAAAGAATTAAGGGAAAAATACAGCAAAACTTGTTATACTAGTAAAGATAACTTTATTGGAGTGAATGGGATGAACAATCAATCACTAACCATTAGTGAAGTATTACGTTTTGCAAATCATGATTTTGTGAATCAACTGCAACTGATTCGCATGAATTTAGATTTAGGTAGAGTTGATGAATCGAAGGAACTTATTCAGCATTATTCAGAACAGTTAAGAGTGTTTTCTATCCTTAATCGACTACAATTACCACATACAATTGAATGGCTACAAACAGCAGGATGGCGTTATCCTTCCTTAGCATGGAAGATGAGTGGCGAGATAAAAAAGCCTGTGACCAATAAAATTGATCAGGGAATTGTAGATTACTTAAACAAAACAGTTATGCATGTTTATGATACATTAGATCCATTTACAGAGCAGATCCTAACGCTAGATGTACGTGTTGACGATCATACATTTGCCGTGACATTCACGCTAAATGGGTTATGGAGTGCTGATGCATTCACCGAAAAAGGTTTGAAACAATTCGACATTCAAACAATTGAGCAGACAAATACACGCTGGCAATATGTCTTGAGTGCAAATAGGGAGTGAACTAAATGTTTGTCGATCACGTAAAGATTTATGTTAAAGGTGGCGAAGGCGGAGATGGCATGGTTGCCTTTCGCCGAGAAAAATATGTACCGAATGGTGGTCCAGCTGGTGGAGATGGTGGACATGGCGGTAATGTCGTATTTGAAGTAGAGGAAGGCTTACGTACGTTAATGGATTTCCGCTATAAACGCCATTTTAAAGCACCGCGTGGCGAGCATGGTATGAGTAAAGGCATGCATGGTAAAAATGCGGAAGATTTAATTGTTAAGGTACCACCAGGTACAGTGGTTATGAATGAAGAAACAAATGCCGTTATTGCTGATTTAGTCGAGCATGGGCAAAGAGCCGTTATTGCGAAAGCAGGCCGAGGTGGCCGTGGAAATTCTCGCTTTGCTACACCTGCCAACCCAGCGCCAGAACTTTCTGAAAAAGGTGAGCCAGGACAAGAATTAAATGTTATATTAGAGTTAAAAGTTTTAGCAGATGTAGGTTTAGTAGGATTCCCAAGTGTTGGTAAATCAACGCTTTTATCTGTTGTTTCTGCTGCTAAGCCAAAAATTGGTGCTTATCATTTTACGACAATTGTACCGAACTTAGGCATGATTGAAACGGATGATCACCGAAGCTTTGCGATGGCGGATTTACCAGGGTTAATTGAAGGGGCTCATGAAGGGGTAGGATTAGGCCACCAATTTTTACGACATATTGAACGTACACGCGTTATTGTCCACGTTATTGATATGTCAGGAATGGAAGGCCGCGATCCATATGAGGATTATTTAACAATCAATGAAGAGCTAAAACAATATAATCTTCGTTTAACAGAGCGTCCACAAATTATTGTAGCCAATAAAATGGATATGCCCGATGCAGAGGAAAACTTAACAGCATTCCGCCAAAAGGTAGGGGAAGATGTTCAAATTTTCCCAATTTCTGCTGTTTCACGTCAAGGATTAAAAGAGCTGTTGTTTGCTATTGCGGATCTATTAGAAGTAACGCCTGAATTCCTACTATATGATGAGGTAGAGGAACAATCAGACGCAACCGTAATGTACAAGCATGAGGCGAAAGGTGAAGGTTTCGAAATCACTCGTGACGATGATGGTACATTTATTATTACTGGTTATGCCATTGAGCGTTTGTTTAAAATGACGGACTTTAGCCGTGAAGATGGTATACGTCGTTTTGCTCGTCAATTGCGTGCAATGGGTGTGGATGAGGCTCTACGTGAACGTGGAGCACAGGATGGCGATACAGTACGCCTACAAGAGTTTGAATTTGAATTTGTCGATTAAGACATGAGTTTTAGGGGGAAGCGTATGAAGAATGTTGCGAATCAGCGATATTATCTAGTTCGTGAGGATGTTTTAACGGATGCAATGCAAAAAACTTTGGAGGCGAAACACTTATTATCAAGTGGTTCAGTATCTTCCATTTGGGATGCGGTAAAGCAGGTGGATTTATCGCGAAGTGCGTTTTACAAATATCGTGATGCGGTTTTTCCTTTTCATTCAATTGTGCAGGAACGCATTTTAACAGTCTTTTTACAGCTTCAAGACAGAAAAGGAACACTTGCTAAGCTTTTAGAAACTGTGACAATTACACATTGTAACGTATTGACGATTCATCAAACAATCCCAATTCAGGGACGTGCCAATGTTACATTATCACTAGATGTAACAAGTATGACATGTGATCTTGATGACCTAATCCAGCAATTAAAGCGCTTAGATTTTGTTGAGTCAGCGGAAGTCATTAGTTCCGGTGCTCTGTAATCACAGCAAGTTGTTCGATCCTTTAATTTTTGACAAAAATGACAATTATCGTGTTTAATAATCCATATGCTCTTGAAGCACTGGAGTAATAATACGATACCAAAGCTCAAATAAGGAGCTGTCCCTCAGTGATACATCAATCGCTAGGGACTGCTCCTTATTCCATAAAGGAGGTTTTTGCAATGACAAAGCAACAATGGGAAAATCGAATCGCATATCTAGGACCAGAAGCATCATTTACATACTTAGCAACAAAGGCTACTTTTCCAAATGAGTGGCTTGTCCCATGTGCAACGATTCCAGAATGTATTGAGGCAGTAGCAGAAGGAAAGGTAGATTTAGCCGTTGTCCCATTAGAGAATGCCTTAGAAGGTTCTGTGTCACTTACACTAGATTACTTATTCCATGAAGCAACACTATATGTAACAGGTGAGCTGTTGCTTAAAATACAGCAGCATTTAATGGTCAATAAAGCGCAAAAGGATAATTGGCAATCCATTGAAGGAGTCTATTCTCACCCACACGCCCTAGCACAATGCCATAAGTATTTATTTTATCGTTTCAGTCATGTGCCACTTCATCAAACAACTTCAACAGCAGCTGCGGCAAAATATGTATCCGAAAATCCAGATCACTGTATTGCAGCAGTTGGGAATGCAGCCGCCGCAGAAAAATATGGTCTTGAAATAGTAGAGTCCGATATCCATGATTTTCATTTTAATCATACTCGTTTCTTTGTTTTGTCTAAGCAAAATAAACGTTTGCCACAAGAATTATCGGAAGGACAGGCAAAAACCACTTTTATGATTACATTGCCGACTGATCGTTCAGGGGCATTACATCAGGTGCTTTCTGTCTTTGCATGGCGTCAACTGAACTTAAGTAAAATTGAATCACGTCCACTGAAAACGGGCTTAGGTGATTATTTTTTCATGATTGATGTATTAGCAGATGAAAAAGAACCAATGATGCGTGGTGCGATGGAAGAACTTGCTGCACTAGGTTGCAAGGTAAAGTCACTGGGTACATACTTTACTTATCTTACGTCTGACGAGGCAGAATAGCTGTAAGGGGGAAATGTGATGGGTGGGATCATTTTATTTGATGGCATCTGTAACTTTTGTGATAGCACCGTTCAATTTATTATCAAACATGATCAAGTAGGCTATTTTCAATTTGCGTCGTTGCAAAGTGATGTCGGCCAAGCATTCCTCCGACAATTCAATATACCTGAGAATATAGATAGTGTTATCCTCATTGAACATGAGAAAGCATATGTTGAATCTACGGCTGCCTTAAAAATATGCAAAAAATTGGACAAAATTTGGCCTTGCTATTATCTTTTCATCCTTGTGCCTCCAATTTTACGCAATGCGTTATATAGACAATTCGCTAAGCGCCGCTATCATTTATTTGGTCAAAAAAAGGAATGCTCATTGCCTACACCTTCGCAACGACAACGATTTCTCACATAAATGGTTGGGTACCTGCGGAAGACAGTAAAATTCTCAGAAGAAAATAATGAAGCACAGTATATTTTCATACTGTGCTTTTATTTATTGGTCTGTCACCAAATAGCCCTTTTTTTGTAAAGCCTGTTCAATTAATGTTAATACTTCCACTGAAGGGGCTGTAATGACATGAAGATGAATGCCCCCCGTGAGCGCAGATAAGTAATTAGCCTGCGTTGCATTAACCCGTTCGATAAATTGTTTTACCTCATGACGGTTTGACACCATAATGGAGGCTGTTAGTTCGCCATAGATGGGATGTTCAACAATAACATTTTTGACGGTGCCACCACAATCTACAATCGTCATTAGCTCATCTTCTGTTTGTTCAGATGAGTGTATGCATGGTAATGTGCGTTCAACTGTTTGCTGTAATTGTTCCTGATGCATATAAAGGTAACCCTGACTCGTAGCGATAATAGGTTCGTTTCTTGCCTTTAGTAAAGTCATATCATTGACGATAACTTGTCTAGAAACATTGGCGAATTTAGCCAAGTCTGTCCCCGTTATAGGAGCTTTACTTTTTTTTAATTGCGCTAATAGTTGCAGTCGGCGTTCTTCGCCTAACATTTTTTTCATAAGAGATCACCTCTGCCCGTAATAATGGAAACAGTATTCCCTATAGATTAGTGTACCATGAAGCATTTCTAACTTGTTGAAATTTTTGTATCCAAATGAAACATTGAACATATGATACGTAGAGAGGAAGGGAGGAAAAAATTGCGTATTCATATTGTTCAAAAGGGAGACACATTGTGGAAGATTGCGAAAGAGTACGGCATTTCGTTTGAAGATTTGAAGCGGCTCAATGTCCATCTTGCCAACCCAGATTATATTGTCCCGGGCATGGAAATTATTTTGCCTGAAAAAATAAACAAAGAGCAGCATAGAGAGTCACATAAAGAGATGCCGAAAAAGGAAACACAAATGCATAAGGAGACACCTAAAGAAAATCCCAAAAAAGAGGTGCAGAGACCAATGCCTCCGCCACCACCAATTGTACCACCAGCTCCAATGCCAATGCCAGAACCACAAATGATTCCAATACCTATACCGATGCCAATGCCAATGCAGATGCCACAACAGCCGATGTGGGTACCACAGCCTGTAGAAATGAATTGGCACCAACAAGTAGTGATGCCACAAGTAGAGCAAACAGTTATACCACCACCCGTGCAAATACAGCCAGCACCACCACCGCCACCACCACCTGTAGCGAAGCCGATGCCAATGCCGCACCATCCAGCACCACCACCAGTGCATATCATGCCACAAATGCCTGCTGTACCACATTGCTCAAGTTGCCATCAACCAATTTATCATCAAATGTGGTGGCCAATGCCAATGCAGCCACAGGTTGAGCAATATACAATGCCGCAGCAACCGATGTCCTATGAGATGCCAGAAAATAAAGTGGGCGGAATGGAAGACTTCTTAGAGTCTACGTCACCGTTTTTCCCTAATCAACCAATGCAACCACAATATAATATGATGCCTGAGATGAACATGGGGCAATCCTGTGGCTGTGAAGCACAACCGATGCAGATGCCTATGCCTACATGGCAAATGGATCCGTGTCATTGCCCACCGCAACCATGTCCGCCACCACCATGTCCAACTCATTGTCCACCGCCGTGCCCGTCATCAGTAGGACCTTGGATGTCACCGCACTATTTCCCAGGCGGGATGACGCCTTATCGATGGTGAAAAAGCGTATATTGTCGAAGAGGTGAAATCTAATATTTGGAAATATAGGTATCGATCTAATACTTATTTTGTCAAACGAGCAAAGCAATTAGAAATTGCAGAGAAAGTAAGGACGATTCATCGCCAACTAGGGCGAATGGAGCCTACCCTTATCCTACCATTAGTCCAGAGTGACGATGAGCAGTTAATTGTGCAAGAATGGCAAGAAGGAAGTCATGGTGCAAACTTTGCCCATAAAAAGGATCGGAAGGAATCTCTTCAACTACTAATAGCTTTACATGACACACATAAAAAAATTGCTTGGCAACGTTTGCCTGGCTTGCATACCTACTCACAACTTTTAAAATGGCAAATGCGGTATATGCGTTTTAAAAGTAGAAGAAATGAACTTCGGGCTTTTTTAACAAAAGAAGAAGTCGATCAAATTTTGCATTATAGTGATAAATCGCTGCAGCTGATTGCGTTGGAGGATGTAGCTGAAAAAGACATCACACTATTACATGGGGATGTTGTGCATCATAATTTTTTATGGTGCACGGACGGACAATTGCGTTTAATCGATTTTGATTTGGCCCACCTTGGAGAAGCGGATGATGAATATATTTTATGGTTGCATCGAGTATTACCTGCAGTCGATTATGATTTAGGTAAAATTTTCGCTGAGTTACCAGAGTTGAAACGACTAGATAAAAGAAAGCTTCATCGTTTGAAATATCCGAATGAGTTATTACGTGAATGGCTTTTTGCAGTAGATTTACCACTTGAACAGCAGCTAGTATTTTTAGATTATTTAGTACCATTTACTAAACGAGCCCTCACCTATTGGCCAAAACTGTGGTACGATATTGATAGATTTGTGAAGAAATGACCGTCATTTGGCGGTCATTTTTGTCTGTGAACAGCGCTTGTTACACCATTTTTTGTCGAGCATTCGTTCGCTATATGCTATAATCGAAGACGATGATTGTGAGGGATTATAGATGTATGATTATTTAAAAGGACAAATTTCCCGTATTACACCTGAATATATTGTGCTAGAACAACAGGGTATCGGCTGGCAATTAAATACACCCAATCCGTTTGCATTTCGAACATCAGCACTTGAACAACAGATATATGTTCATTTGCATGTGCGAGAGGATGCACAAGTGCTTTACGGTTTTCCAAATCTAGATCAACGCGAGCTATTTCGTAAGCTAATTTTAGTATCTGGAATAGGTCCGAAGGGGGCGCTAGCCATTTTAGCAACTGGCAACCCACAACAGGTAATAAGTGCGATTGAACGTGAAGATGAAGCATTTTTAGTGAAGTTCCCAGGAGTAGGTAAAAAAACTGCACGTCAAATGATATTAGATTTAAAGGGCAAGCTAGGCTCTTTATTAGAGACAATTGAGTTACCAAGTACAGAAGATGAGCTGCCATTGTTTGGTGTAAACCCTTATAAACACGAATTAGAAGAAGCGATACTTGCTTTAATGGCACTTGGTTATTCTGAAAAGGAACTCGAAAAAATTCGCCCACAGCTTGAGGACAACGACAAGCTTGAAACGACAGATTCCTTTATGAAACAAGCGTTACAACTATTACTAAAATTAAAATAAGGAAAGGAGGGAAGGGGCATGTCTGAACGTATGATGGCTAGTGAGGCAAGTAGCTATGATGAACATTTTGAATTATCTTTACGCCCACAAAGGTTAGCCCAGTACATAGGGCAACATAAAGTAAAGGAAAATTTAAAAATTTTCATTGAAGCAGCAAAACTTCGCCAGGAAAGTTTAGACCATGTGCTATTATATGGACCTCCAGGGCTTGGTAAAACGACATTAGCTGCCGTTATTGCTAATGAGATGAATGTCAATGTGCGCATGACAAGTGGTCCTGCGATTGAGCGTCCAGGAGATTTAGCAGCGATTTTAAGTTCACTAGAGCCTGGAGACGTTTTATTTATTGATGAGATTCATCGACTACCTCGTGCAATTGAAGAAGTGTTATATCCAGCAATGGAGGACTTCTGTTTAGATATTGTGGTTGGTAAAGGTCCTGAAGCCCGTTCTGTACGCCTTGATTTACCTCCATTTACCCTTGTAGGTGCTACTACAAGAGCTGGTGCCTTATCAGCCCCTTTAAGGGATCGATTTGGTGTTTTATTACGCTTAGAGTACTATGATGATGTTTCTCTTGCTGAAATTGTTGCTCGAAGTGCCCATTTATTTGAGGTAGAAATTGAGCAAATAGCAGCAATGGAAATGGCAAGACGTTCTCGAGGTACGCCTCGAATAGCCAATCGCCTGTTAAAACGAGTGCGAGATTATGCACAAGTGCTTGGAGATGGTATGATAACGGAGGGTCTTGCAAAGCAAGCGTTAGAATTGTTACAAGTCGATCCTAGAGGCCTTGATCATATTGACCATAAACTTGTCACCAACATGATTGAACGCTTTCGAGGAGGTCCTGTGGGCTTAGATACGCTTGCGGCATCGATTGGTGAGGAACGGGTTACGATAGAAGATGTATATGAACCCTATCTCATGCAAATCGGACTTATTCAACGTACACCACGAGGGAGAGTAGCGACCCATTTAGCCTACGAACATTTTGGATACGAATATCCCCAACAAACATAAAGAAGGAAGTTTTTTTCATGCGTGTAGAAGATTTTGATTTTGAATTACCAGAGGAGCTTATTGCTCAAACACCATTAGTTGATCGTACAGCCAGTCGATTAATGGTCGTGACACCTGGCTCAAATAAAGTAGAGCATCACCATTTTGCTCATGTTTTAGATGAGTTACGTGCTGGGGATTGTCTTGTATTAAATGATACAAGAGTCTTACCTGCTCGCTTAATGGGTGTAAAAGAGGAGACTGGTGCACATATAGAGGTATTGTTATTGAAGCAATTGGCAGGTACAGATGAGTGGGAAACACTTGTAAAACCAGCCAAACGTGTAAAAGTAGGGACAGTCATTACGTTTGGAGATGGGTTGTTGACAGCTACTTGTACAGGTGAGCTTGACCATGGTGGACGAACATTTGAATTTCATTACGATGGAATCTTTTATGAAATATTAGAGCAGCTTGGTGAAATGCCATTACCTCCCTATATTCGAGAGAAATTAGAGGACAAAGATCGATATCAAACCGTCTATGCGAAAGAACGTGGCTCAGCTGCCGCTCCAACGGCGGGTTTACATTTCACGGAAGAGTTATTAGAACAAGTGAAAGCAAAAGGGGTAGAGGTAGTCTTTATAACACTACATGTAGGACTTGGTACATTTCGTCCTGTTAGCGTGGATTCTATTGAAAACCATGAAATGCATGCTGAATTTTATAGTGTTACGGAAGAAGCAGCAGACACGATTAATCGTGTAAAGCGTAATGGTGGTAAGGTGATAGCTGTCGGGACAACCTCTACACGTACATTGGAGACAATTGGCTCTAAATATAATGGCGAGGTGCGTGCAGAACAAGGGTGGACGTCTATTTTCATCTATCCAGGCTATACCTTTACTGTGGTGGATGGTTTAATTACAAACTTCCATTTACCAAAGTCAACCCTTGTGATGCTTGTCAGTACGCTAGCCACTCGGGAAACTATTTTAAGTGCTTATCAGCAAGCTGTAGAAGAAAAATATCGCTTCTTTAGTTTTGGTGATGCTATGTTTATTCGACCAAAAGAATAAAAAAAGATACAATCGGAGTACTGTTTTTACTTCAGATAAGAGAGGATTTTTATTTTTATGACACAACCAGCAATTCGCTATGAATTACTTCATACTTGTAAACAAACGGGAGCACGTCTTGGTATTGTGCATACACCACACGGTTCCTTTGAAACTCCTACATTTATGCCTGTTGGGACACAAGCAACAGTTAAAACAATGTCACCTGAAGAATTAAAAGAAATGAATGCCGGTATTATCTTATCCAACACGTATCATTTATGGCTTCGTCCAGGCAATGATATCGTTAAGGAAGCAGGTGGGCTGCATAAATTTATGAACTGGGATCGTCCAATTTTAACGGATTCAGGCGGTTTCCAAGTATTTTCGCTAAGTCAATTCCGTAAAATTGAGGAGGAAGGCGTTCATTTCCGTAATCACCTTAATGGGGATAAATTATTCCTAAGTCCTGAAAAAGCGATGGAAATTCAAAATGACTTAGGCTCGGATATAATGATGGCCTTCGATGAATGTCCACCATATCCTGCAACACACGACTATATGCTGCAATCAGTGGACCGCACAACACGTTGGGCAAAACGTTGTAAAGAAGCACATAAGCGTCCAGAAGATCAAGGGTTATTCGGCATCATTCAGGGTGGCGAGTACGAGGATTTACGCCGTCGTTCTGCAGAGGCATTAGTGGAGTTAGATTTCCCAGGCTACGCTATAGGAGGATTATCTGTTGGTGAGCCGAAAGATGTAATGAACCGCGTTCTTGAGTTCACGACACCTTTAATGCCAGCCAATAAACCGCGATACTTAATGGGTGTTGGCTCACCGGATTCATTAATCGATGGGGCAATTCGTGGTATTGATATGTTTGACTGTGTGCTGCCAACACGAATTGCGCGTAATGGTACACTGATGACATCAGAAGGTCGTTTAGTAGTAAAGAATGCAAAATATGCTCGTGACTTTGGGCCGATTGATCCGAACTGTGATTGCTATACATGTAAAAACTATTCGCGTGCTTATATTCGTCACTTGATTCGCACAGAAGAAACGTTCGGTATTCGTTTAACGTCTTATCATAATTTACATTTCCTCTTAAAGCTAATGGAGCAAGTGCGTGAGGCAATTCGCCAAGATCGTCTTGGTGATTTCCGAGAAGAATTTTTCGAAAAATACGGCTTTAATGGGCCAGATGCCAAAAACTTCTAATCGATTACTTACACCTGTAGGGTAAGTGGACAAGTCTTTTGTCACTTCTCCTGTATATCAAAATAAAAAAGGACATTAGGAACTCCCTAATGTCCTGAATTACTAGCCATAGTATGGCAAAGTTATTCAAAACTTTGTAAAAAGTGAATATTTCTAGCAAAATATTGTCAATCATAGAAAAAATATTAGTAATTGAGAAAATTTTTGGGCTTGTCCATCGCTTTTTAATGGTGGAATAGTCTATACTAAAAAAGTGAGATTTGGAAAGGGGGCAAGAAGTATTATGGATCAATTATTAGGCTTAGCACCAATATTATTAATGTTCGTAGCTATGTGGTTTATCTTAATCCGTCCAGCTAAAAAGAGACAGCAGGAAACACAAAATATGCAAGGTAGTTTGCAACGTGGGGATAAAGTCATTACAATCGGTGGCATGCATGGTATCATTGATGCAATTGAGGACACAGCAGTGACATTAAAAATCGCTGACAATGTACGTGTGAAATTTGACCGTCAAGCAATCGGACGAATTGAGAAAGACAATAGTATTTAAAGAGAAAAGGCTTACAATAGGCAATAGCTATATTGTAAGCCTTTTCTTATAATTTTGAAGCAGAAGGGGTGTCAACCCTTCTGCTTCCTTCATATTATTTTATTGCATTTATTTTATGAATTAAATCGGCACTCGTATCATTGCCATTTACAGTTATTCTACTCAGCGAGAATAATTCATCGCCCATTTTAACACTTTTATTTTGAATGACAAAGCCCATTTTAAAACCGGCTTCCTGTGCTATCTTAATGGTAGCCACAGACTTTTTACCATAAGGATAGCTAATGGCGATGGGCTCATAGCCTAATTTTTCTTTAATTATTTTTCTGGAGCGAATAAAATCATTTCTAACCCTTTCTTCGTATTGTAGTTGACTTTCTAGTTGTCCATTCAAATAGCTTGGACCGTAAATCGCACCATTTAATTTTCCGTACTTTGATGGTAATTTATAATGTGAGTCCCAAGTATGGCTTTGAATGGTTATATAATCTTGCATTTCTTTTAATTGATCCCAGTTCATCTTGGCAATTTCATTTGGATAAGCATCTTTTTTACTTACATCGACAATTCGACTTGCAATAACGAAAATTTCCGCATGCATGTCATATTTTTTCAAAATAGGATAAGCTTTTTCGTAATTGCTGAGGTAGCCATCATCAAAAGTGACCAATACAGGCTTTTCGGGTAATTTTATCTGGTTATTTAAGTAATCATGTAATTCTTGGACTGAAATAGCATGATAGCCTTCCGCTTTAAGCGTTCTTATCTGATTTTCAAAATTATTGGGTGAAATAACTGTATTATTGTTTATATTATCTGCTAAATGGTGGTACATAAGGACGGGTATTTTCTGTTCTTGGTAGCCATAACTAGGGAAGGAATGAGTGAACAGAACAATATAAACAACAACGGCAACAATTATTTTCCTTATCATTTTCTCACCTTGTTTGCTGTTTATAGTCTTAAGTATTTCGCTCTTTATATTGTGTGCGATCAACTAGGGACTATTCCATAAATGCAATCTTTTTTTCAGCAACTACACACCATAAATCTGTATAAAAAACAAGAAGTAAGGTCACCTTGATACTATGGGGGTGTATTTAGATGGAAGAATATTTCCATATTATTTTTAGAACTTGTTTTTTATATGTGTTTATCATCATTGTTTTTCGATTAATGGGCAAACGAGAAGTCGGTGAACTATCTGTCATCGATCTGGTTGTATTTGTATTAATTGCAGAAGTGGCTGCTTTTGCGCTTGATGACTATAAAAATCCTCTGTTTAATGCCATTTTACCCATTATTATTTTGCTCTTTATACAAATATTAAGTGCTTATTTATCGTTGAAGTTCAAGGGAATACGCGACTTAGTTGATGGTGATCCAGCATTACTAGTGAAAGACGGTGTGATTTTAGAGAGCGAAATGCGTAAGCACCGCTATAATTTAGATGATTTATGTCAGCAATTACGAGAAAATGGTATCGCATCTGTCACCGATGTAGCATTTGCGTATTTAGAACCTTCGGGTAATCTTTCTGTTTTCAAAAAAGATGAAAAAGCCTTTGTTTATCCGTTGATTATTGACGGAGATATTCAAGAAAGACATTTATTAACCATGCATAAAGATGTGGAATGGTTGAAGACTGAACTAGCTAAGAATAATATTACAGATAGTGAAACGGTATTTTTTTGCATTTGGGAAGACGAGCGATTGTATATCCAATTAAAAGAAAGCTAAACTTTCTTTGCTAATTTACGGATATAGCGGAAATCCGTTATACGTAATTGATTCGTAAATAATAAACTCGTAAATAGCAAAAATAATGTGACAAAGCTATTCAAAATAAATGGTAGTGATAGCAATGGTATAAGGAAGTATTGGGCTATACAAACGACTATAAAGCAACTATAGGGTACGACAAACATTCTAAAGCCAGCTCTTAAGTTTTTCCGTTGTCGAACAGTTGCGATATGCAAGAAAGACGTCAATAAAACTCCAAAACCAATAGCTACAACAGCTCCTTTTTCCTGGATACCAGGCTGGGAGGCAAGTACAAACATGACAAATAACTTTCCTAGACCACCATAGATGGAGTTCATCATAGCTGCTCGAGCTTCACCGATTGCCTGTAGTATGGAGTGCAAAGGGCTTTGGATATAATAAAAATAAAAAATAGGTGCTAAAATTTTTACGTAACCACGATTTTCTTCTAAATGGAAAAGCTTCATAGCCAATTCATCGCCATGTACAAAGAAATATGTAGCAGCGAAACAGCCAACTAAAGAAGATAATCTTAAGGAAACCGAAATCCGTTCCTGTAACAAAGGGATGTGCTGACGAGCGACGGCATCACTTACAGCTGGAATAAGAACAATCGATAAAGCTGTTGACACAAAAGCAGGAAATAATAGTAATGGCACCAAAACACCTGAGATGACGCCGTAAAGAATTGTTGCTGCAGATGCAGTTAAACCTGCCACCGTTAAAGCTTTTAAAAAGATAATTGGTTCTAAAAACCAAGTGAAAGAACCAAAAAGCTTACTGCCAGCAGAAGGTAGCGCTATACGAAGCATTGGCGATGCAGGGTAACCTTCGATTTTAGTTTTACGTGCTACTAGTTTCTTTTTGGAGACTATATAATGCAGCCATAAATAGAAGAAAGCTACTACTTCTGCAGCAAGTGTAATACCCATTGCTGCAGCTGCCGTCACAGCAGCATTATTATAGTTTGCCACATAAGGAAGCATTAATGTGATAAAGCTAATACGCACAATTTGTTCAATCATTTGTGCCCAAGCTGTCGGTGTGATTTTAGCCACACCTTGTAAATAAGCGCGTAATAATCCAGATCCCACTGATACTGGTACGGCGAAGAGCGCAATCCATAAGGTGAAAGTTGTATTTTCATTATGTAAGAGCGTCGTAGAAATATATGGTATTGTGAGTGCAACAAGCGGCATAAAAATGATCATGCCAATAAACGACCAAAGAATGGCAGTACGCATGACGCCAAAAATGCTTTCACGTTTATTTTTAGCTAGTAATTCTGCCACAATTTTAGCTACTGCAATAGGTAGTCCAAGTTGAATGAGTGAGATAAAGAAAATAAATGCTGGATAGACGGTCATATAAATGCCGACTGCCTCTTCACCAGCAATGCGCATAAATTGCATTCTATAAAAGAAGCCAAAAAGTTTAGATAAAAAAATCACAAACATTAAAAATAATGTACCTCGTACAAAAGAACTCATGCCATCCGTCCCTTCTCAAGCCGCAAAAATTCATTTACACTATTTGTATGCAAGCATGTCTTACGTTACGACTTTGATTGGAGATGATTCAAAATGAGTATGCAATATGAGCAACTATTTGAAAAAATTCGTCCGGCAATTGATAGTAAGATAGCAGAGTTCAGGTATTTTCAATACGATGCCATAACGGCTGAAGAACTTTGGCGATACTGTGTTGAAAAAAAATGGCGTAAAAAGAAAATAGAACAACTACGCTTATACGAGGTGATCGCTACCATATTCTCAGTATCACCATCTGATATCGTCTCATTTAATCAAGTAGAGTTTTTACAAAGTAATAATTGGTTTGAAGAAGTAAATACAGAAGAATTACAATTACTGCTTGGTCCAGTCAAAACGTAAATAACGATGTGTCAAATCTTGTAATAAATCAAAGAAACCTTAAAGTGTTGAATTGACACCAAGCGCAACCTGTTTCATAATAAGTGTGTTGCGCTTTTTTTATTTTGAATGAGTGTTTACTTACATAAACCACCTAAGCGATTTTACATTTTACTTGCGTTTGGGAAGGTTAGTACCTAATAATACAAAGATAAACTTGCGCGTTATGAACGATTGAAATAAGTGAAGCAACCTTTTTGAGACACAGGTAACATGATTCTAAGGAAAAGGAGGATTAAGCGTTTCAAAAGGTATTGCTAGTTACTTGTTTGGCGTGTAAGGACAACCCTTACACCAATTCGAGGAGGATTTATTGATGAAACTAAAAAGTCGTATAGTTGCATTCCTATTAATTCTTGTGCTTTTTACAGCAGGAATTAGTACGACTGTAAACGGCGTCTTAAAGGACATTAAGCTTGGTCTTGACTTACAAGGCGGGTTTGAAGTGCTTTATGAGGTAAATGCATTAAAAGATGGACAAAAAATCACACCAGAAATTGTTACAGCAACATCGACTGCACTTGGTGAACGTGTAAATACTATGGGGGTTAGTGAACCGAGTATTCAGGTTGAGGACAAAAATCGTATTCGCGTGCAATTAGCTGGTGTTGAGGATCAGGAATCGGCACGTAAGTTATTGTCCACTTCTGCGAATTTAACATTCCGTGATGTTGATGATAATTTATTATTAGATGGAGACGATTTGAAAGCAAACGGTGCTAAAGACTCGTTTGACCAACAAAATCGTCCAATTGTATCCTTAACTTTAAAAGATGCGAAAAAATTTGCTGATATAACAAGTAAAATTGCTGCGAAACCTGCAGGACAAAATTTACTGGTTGTATGGTTAGACTTTGAAGAGGGTGTAGATTCCTTTAAAGCGGAATCACAAAAAGCAAAGCCTCGCTATGCTTCTGCAGCAACAGTTAGTCAAACATTAAATACAACAGATGTTATGATAAGTGGTAATTTCTCTGTTGAAGAAACAAAAAATTTATCGGATATATTAAATGCTGGGGCATTACCTGTTAAACTTGATGAAATCTACTCAACTTCTGTGGGTGCTCAGTTTGGTGATGCAGCGCTGAAAAGTACCATTTTTGCTGGTATTGTCGGCGTAGTCATTATTTTCTTATTTATGCTGTTCTACTATCGTTTACCAGGTTTTATTTCCATCATCACACTTGCTGTATTTACATTCTTAGTATTGGTTGTATTTGATTGGATTAATGCGGTATTAACGCTACCAGGTATCGCGGCCATCGTGCTTGGTATAGGGATGGCTGTAGACGCCAATATTTTAGCAGCAGAACGAATTCGTGAAGAGCTTCGAGTAGGCTATTCTGCTAAACAAGCCTTCCAAATTGGTTCTAAACAATCATTATCAGCCATTGTCGATGCACAGTTGACAACTTTATTAGCTGCAGCAGTATTGTTTCAATGGGGAACAAGCTCTGTTAAAGGATTTGCTACAACATTAATTATTAGTATTTTATTGAGCTTCCTAACAGCAGTTTGGGGTTCTCGTGTCCTATTAGGGCTACTTGTTAACAGTGGTTATTTCAATAATCCAGCATGGTATGGTATTGCAAAATCAAAACAACATAGTCTGGATGAAAATATTGGTGCATTAGATTTAACAACGAAATTTGATCGATTTGATTTTGTTCACAACCGTAAGAAATTCTATACATTCTCATTAGCAATTTTAGTGGCTGGTTTAGTTGTTATTGGTATTTTCCGCCTAAACCTAGGTATTGATTTCTCAAGCGGTACTCGTGTTCAAATTGAATCTGACCAAACTTTAACACAAGAAGAAGTATCCAAGTATCTAGATAGCATCGATTTTTCATCAGAAGATATCATACTCTCAGGTGAGAAAAGTAATGTAGCAGTTATTCGCTATAAAGATGATCTATCACAAGCAGATATTATAAAACTCAAAAAAGAAGCTGGCGAAAAATATGGCCATGAACCGGCTGTAAGTACCGTATCACCTACAGTTGGTAAGGAACTTGTGAAAAATGCCATTAAGGCATTGTCTCTCGCAGCACTAGGTATCATTATTTATGTGGCGATTCGCTTTGAATGGCGCATGGGTATTGGTGCAATTGTTTCATTATTGCATGACGTATTCTTAATCGTCGCTGTCTTTAGCTTCATGCGTTTAGAGGTGGATATTACATTTATTGCGGCTGTTTTAACAATTGTTGGTTACTCCATCAATGATACAATTGTTACATTTGACCGTATGCGTGAAAACTTAGATCGATATGATACAATTAATGACCGTGAAGTATTGGCGAATATTGTGAATAAATCACTACGCCAAACAATGGGACGCTCTGTTAATACAGTATTAACAGTTATTATCGTGGTCGTAGCCCTATTAATTTTCGGCGCACCATCTATTCAAAACTTCTCGATCGCATTATTGATTGGTTTAATTACAGGTATGTATTCTTCGATCTGTATTGCAGCTCAAATCTGGTATTCATTAAAAATTCGTGAAATGAAAAAATCAGATGGACAGCTACACAAGAAAGAGAAAAAACAATGGGGTACAGACGAACCTACTGTATAATTTAAAGAGCAGGGTAGAAAACGAATTATTTTCTATACCCTGCTTTTTTAATGCAAAAAATCTGCTAGCTTTTGTAAAAAGTAGCAGATTTCATATTTTATAGTTTAAATTGCTGAAGCAATGCTTGTAGCTGTTGAGCATTCTGACTTAGTTCCTCAGCGACCGCGTTCACTTGCTGCATTGTCGCCACTTGTTCATCAACAGACTCTGCAATCATTTGTGAGTTACTGGCTGATTGATTTGAAACACTGGCTATTTCCGTGACAGAGGCAGCAACCTGCTCAGCACTGGCAGAAATTTCTTCAGATGTGGCGGAGATTTCTTCAATTTGCTCAGTAAATGCTGTCACTGCTGATGTGATTGAGTAGAATGCATCTCCTGCCTCATGAATTTTATTCACTCCGTCATTTACAGAAGCTAGGCCATTATCAACAGCAGCTGCAACATTGCGTGTATCTGTTAGGATTTCCTTTGTAATGGCAACAATTTGACTTGCGGATTGATTGGATTCCTCAGCAAGTTTACGTACTTCATCAGCTACTACTGCAAACCCTTTTCCGTGTTCTCCAGCTCGCGCTGCTTCGATTGCAGCATTTAGTGCCAGTAAATTTGTTTGTTCTGAAATGGCCGTGATGACAGCAGTAATTTGGCCGATTTCTTCAGACTGTTTACTTAGTTTTTGGGTCAATGTAGCAATTTCAGTGGTAGCAACAGAAATGATCGTCATTTGTTCTTTCGCTGTGGAAATTGTTGTTCCTCCAGTAAGTGCAAGCTGGGTCATACTTTCTGCATTGTGATGAAGACTTTGCGTCGCTTCTGCAATACGTTGGACACCAGTTGCCGTTTCATCCATTGCCACGGCACTTTGCTGTGACGCACTAGCAGAAGAAGCGATATGTGTTGAGTTTTCTTGAATTCGTTGTGCAATATCATCAGAAGTCGCAGTCACTTCCTCTGTACTAGCAGAAAGCTCTTCAGAGACAGCTGATAGATGTGAAGCACTATCTTGGATGTTTGACATTAATCCAGTTAGATTTTGTTTTAATGTATTGACGGCAACTGCTAGTGTGCCAATTTCATCTTTTGATTGATGAGTAAGTTCAGCGATCGTTAAATCTCCTTGTGCTAATGTATCAGCTGCCTCAATGGCCTGACGTAGAGGCTGAATAATCGACCTTTTTACAAAATACATAAAGTACAAGCCAATTACTACGCTAGCCAAAAGTAGTGTGATGGCAATAATGATCGCTCGTGAAACTGTTTGATTAACTTCATCATCAACTTTTTGGAGCTGTGCATCATTATAATCTATTAAATCGGTCGTCAATTTGAAGATTTCCTTATTATTTTTTGTGACATCATTATTTATGTATGCGAGTGCTTTATCCACATTTCCGTTATTGAAGGCTTGAATTGCCTTTTCGGAATTGATAAGTAACTCGTTTTGCAGGGAAGTCAGTTGCTGCATAATATTTTTTGTATAATCAGAGCGAACAACAGCAGATAGTTCTTTCACTGATTCGGGTAATTGCTTTTCATAGTGCTCTAAATTGGCTTTAACTGTATCATCCTTATTATTTAAAATATAAGAACGTAAAAATAAACCTTGTGACGCTAGTTCCTGCCGTATTTTTTCCGTTAATTGGATTTGAACAATGCGATTGTCAAGCACTTCTTCTAGATCATTCTGTGTTGCTTTGAACTGAAGAAAGCTCACAATACTTGAAATAAAGAGTAAACATGTTAACGAAATGAAGCCCAGATTTAGTTTTTTACGAACGGACATAGACGTTCCTACTTTCTTTGATAAAATGAATGTTCTGAAATTACTATAACTTGATATTTTTACAAGGTCAATACGCAGAAAATTTTTAATAGTAGGAGTAGTGTTTCCCTTTTTACGGATCTTTTTAAGGAAAATATACCTATATGGAAGGCTTCTGAAAATTCGTGCTAGCCTCTTTCTCTTCAGAATTAATTGACAATTATTTCAGTTTGGCATAGAATTAAGGCTAACTTTTTGTTCGGTCAAGGTAGAAGACTACGGGAGCGTGGTCAGCCTAAGAACAGATGAGCTGAGTTTAGATGAGAATAGCTGAGAAATTGTTGAATAAGAGTAGTAGCATAAGTGTGCAATTTAGAGAGTCAGTGGCTGGTGAAAACTGATTTGTAGCTTATGTGAATGGACTTATGAGAGTCGCCTTTAAAAAGCGAACGTGATTCCCTACGTTATAGGGAGTGCTTGAACGTAGTGCCCCAGTGATCGAAAGTGTTAGCTGTGGCCTATGACAGGCATTAAAGTGAGAGCAATATGCTCTAATATGAGGTGGCAACGCGGTCATGATCGTCCTCTGCAATTAGGAACAATCCTTTTTGCAGGGGATTTTTTTATTTTCATTCAACAGAATAATTCCTCTTCATCCGTCTAGACATTAGCTAAAGGAATCTTTGAAAAAGGAGATTGAAAGCTATGCAAACAACGAGTTCGAGAACAAAAATGAAAACCATCAATGGCGATTCTTTAACACCGATTTTAATTTTTAGACGCTTACAGGGGAAGCATAAATTTTTGCTGGAGAGTTCAGCTCAACATGAGGGGGCAGGAAGGTTTTCTTTTATTGGTGCCAATCCAAGAAAAACGTATAAAGGGAGTGGGCAAGAAATTCAGGAGTATTCCTATCAAACAGGAAAAACCTATGTCCATAAAGGTGAACGTTTTGACCTACTTAAACGACTCATGCCACGCATCTGCAATACGACAAAATTTCCGTTCTCTGGCGGTGCTGTTGGATATATAAGTCATGGAAGAACGTCGATGATGCAAAACGATGAAATGGATTTCCCAGATGTTCATTTTCATGTGTATGAAACAATCGTTGTTTTTGATCATTTAACTGATGAAGTGACCTTGATCCATACAAATATAGAGGCGGAAAAACGAGAACCCGACTTGGAGGAACTGGCACAACAGTTGTTAAACGGGCATGCAAGTAAAGAAACAACTTACATTTATCAACCGTTTGCTACTTCCGTACAGGATCAATTTGCCGTAGCCCTAAAGAACATTCAAGCTAATTTGGATGAGGAAATGACAAGAGTGGTATTACCGAAGCGTTCTATTGCTGCATTTCAAGGAGACGCTTTTTCCTTATACAGACAGCTACGAAAAAAAAAGCCAGCTGCCTATATGTATTATGTAGAATTTGAAGATCATGTGGTAGTAGGAACTTCTCCTGAAAGTCTAATACAGGTAAAAGGCGAGCGAGTGATTGCAACCCCAACAGAGGGAATATACCCAAGAGGGGAAACTAAAAGCGATGATTTAGAAAATGAAAGAAAACTATACGACCATGTGGAGATTAGAAAATCACATGCCATTCTTGTTAGCGTAGTACAACAAGCGTTACAGTCTGTTTGTTTTCGGGGCTCCATTCAGGTGATCGATGCTAGGCGAATCGAGAGGTCAAAGCAAGCTTTACACATGACTTCAACGGTAGAAGGACGGCTTTTATCTATGCTTCACGCTCTTGATGTATTGGCAGCAACGTTACCACTACTTTCAACAACAGAGATACCTAAGGATCAGGCACCGCATTATTTAGAAAAATGGCATCATTCTGCTGGTATTTTTGGTGGAGCTCTCGGCTTCATTGGCTTTAATGGGCATTTGGATTTTGCTTTAACAGGGCAATCAATTGTTGTGGAACAAGCAACTATGCATATGCAATCGACCATCACGGTCACAAAATATACGGATGTACTAGAGATTTTACAACAGATGCAAAAGGAAGATCGAGCATATTTACAGTTATTGGCCAATAATGGAGGGCGAAAAGAATGAAACAATTACGGCAGAAAGTGTTGCAAGGGGAGCATTTGATGTATGAAGAAATGCTAGAGGTGGCCCAATGGATATTTCGGGATGATACGCCTAAAGAAGAAATCTCCAGCTTTTTAACAGCCTTAGCTGTGAAAGGGGAGACTGCTCATGAGGTAGCGGCATTAGCAACAACTATGCGCTCATTTGCCCGTGATGTCCCTGCAAAGGAAGGGCATTATATGGACAATTGCGGTACTGGTGGTGATGGCCTTCATACATTTAATATCAGTACAGCCTCTGCATTTGTGCTAGCTGGAGCTGGTGTAAAAATCGCTAAGCATGGCAATCGTAAAATTTCGTCTTCATCTGGCAGTTCGGATGTTTTGGAGGCATTAGGCATTCATACAGAGATTACAATTTCACAAACTGTAGAGCTGCTGGAAAGAGAAGGTATTGCTTTTATATATGCACCGAATGTTCATCCTAAATTAAGGCGGATTGGTGAGGTGCGTCGTTCACTTGGTCGACCAACTATCTTTAATCTAGTTGGCCCTTTAACAAATCCAATATCCCTTTTATCACAATTTACAGGCATTAATCGTCCCCATTTTGTTATGGAATATGCCTCTGTCCTACAAATGTTGGGACGTGAAAGAGCAATTGTTGTTTCAGGTCCTCACGGGCTTGACGAGGCTTCCTTAGCAGGACAAAATACATTGGTTTTATTAGATAAAGGCGATCTGATTCCATTTTCATTGACAGCAGAGGATGTTGGTCTTCGCTCTGCACCATTAGAGGACATTCGCGGTGGCAATGCAGATGAAAATGCAGTGATTATGCAAAATTTATTGGCTGGGAAGCAGAGTGCCTATTTGGATACAGTATTGTTAAATTCTGGTATTGGCTTATTCGGGCATGGTCAAGCAGAAACGATTCAAGAGGGAGTGGCCATGGCGAAGGAAAGTATTGTAAGTGGGCGAGCACTACAAAAATTAGAAGCAGTTGTAGCCTATAGCGAGCAATTAAAAGAAGTGGAGGTAGGACAATGAATATTCTGCATAAAATTCTTCAACAAAAGAGGATAGAAGTAGGAGCATTACTAGAACAGCCAGATCCTTTAGCGGGTTTTACAGAAAAGCCACGCCCATCGCTGTTTCAATCGTTGCGTCAAGCAAATACATTGCAGGTCATTGCTGAAATGAAACGTGCTTCACCTTCTAAGGGGTTAATTGCAGGTGGGGCAGACCCAGTTGCTCAGGCACAAGTCTATGCACAAGCAGGAGCAGTAGCTATTTCTATATTAACAGACAAGGAATTTTTTAAAGGCTCCTTTGAAGATTTAGCAGCAGTTGCTCGTGTTGTGAATATGCCTCTTCTTTGTAAGGATTTTATGATTGATCGAGTGCAAATTCGATTTGCAAAAGCAGCGGGTGCATCCATCATTTTATTGATCGTGGCTGCATTAACGGATGAAGCATTACGTAATTTATATAGCTATGCAACGAGCTTAGGCTTAGAGGTTTTAGTCGAAGTGCATGATAGAGAGGAGCTCGAACGGGCCCTTGCAGTAGATGCGAAACTGATTGGTGTTAATAATCGAGATTTACGTTCCTTTGAGGTTAGTCTACAACGGACACAAGAGATTGCAGAAGCTTTTCCATTTGATGAGGAGCATGTATTAATTAGTGAAAGCGGTATTTGGTCGCAGGAAGATGCGACTCAAGTAATGGCTATGGGCGCTAGAGGGGTTCTTGTAGGGGAAGCATTAATGCGGAGCGGTAACGCAAAACTAGCACTCCGACGTTTACAAGTACAAAAAGAGGAGACTTCAGTATGACAAAAGTTAAAATTTGTGGATTACAAGAACAAGAACATGTCAAAACAGCTATTCATGCTGGTGCGGATGCTATTGGCTTTGTATTTGCACCAAGTAAACGTCGTGTATCCATTGAGCAAGCCCAACTGTTAGCGAAGCAAGTACCACAAGGTGTTTTGAAAATAGGTGTCTTTGTCAATCCAACACCAGCTGAATTACAGGAAGCGGTAGAACGAGTGCCTTTAGACTATGTGCAATACCACGGGGAGGAAACAGCAGCATTTATTAAAGATCAAGGTTATCCAGCTATTAAAGCATTGTCTGTACGTACAAAAGAGGATGTGCAAGCTGCTACTAATTATCAGGTGGACTACTATTTATTTGATGCCCCTGGAACTGATTTTAAAGGTGGTAGTGGTCAAACTTTTGATTGGACTCTTCTCGATGAAGTGGGAATTCCGCGGGAAAGATTAATACTAGCTGGTGGACTCAAGATGGACAATATTGAAGGCGCCATTACAAATGTAGCCCCTTACATGGTAGATGTGTCAAGCGGTGTAGAAACAGATGGCATCAAGGATCATAAAAAAATACGCACATTTTTACAAACGGCAAAGAGGGGGCATATATAATGACATTTTCGATCGCAAATAGTGTACCAACAAAAGAAGGACGATTCGGTCAATTTGGCGGACAGTTCGTACCAGAAACATTAATGACTGCCTTGCTAGAATTAGAAACTGCCTACGAGGAGGCAGTAAAAGATTCAGTGTTTACAGAGGAGCTGTCCTATTATTTGCAGGATTATGTTGGACGTGAAACCCCGCTCTATTACGCAGAAAATTTAACGAAGAAGCTTGGAGGAGCCAAAATCTATTTAAAGCGCGAAGACTTAAATCATACAGGTGCACATAAAATTAATAACGCGATTGGCCAAGCGCTTCTTGCCAAACGCATGGGTAAAAGGAAGATTGTTGCCGAGACAGGTGCCGGGCAGCATGGTGTAGCAACGGCTACCGCATGTGCATTGTTAAACCTGGACTGTGTTGTATTTATGGGCGCAGAAGATATCAAACGTCAGCAGTTAAATGTTTTTCGTATGGAATTACTTGGCACGAAGGTCCAATCGGTGGAAAGTGGTTCACAAACATTAAAAGATGCTGTGAATGCTGCTTTGCGCTATTGGGTGGCAAATGTGGAGGATACGCATTATATTTTAGGCTCTGCCTTAGGCCCTCATCCATTTCCTAGAATCGTTCGAGACTTTCAGCGTGTTATCGGGGTAGAAACGAGAAAGCAAATTGTGCAAAAGGAAGGTCGTTTACCAGATGCAGTTGTTGCTTGTATTGGCGGCGGCAGTAACGCGATCGGTATGTTTCATCCGTTCGTTGATGATGAATCAGTTGCCTTATACGGTGTAGAGGCAGCAGGGAGTGGTCTTGAAACTGGGAAGCATGCAGCCGCAATTGCAGGTGGACAATTGGGCGTATTGCATGGTGCCTACATGTATTTATTACAGGATGAAAACGGCTTTGTCCAAGAAGCTCACTCTATTTCAGCTGGGTTAGACTATCCGGGGAAAGGACCAGAGCTTTGTTATTTACATGATATTGGTCGAGCACAATTTGATTCCATCACAGATGCTGAAGCATTAGAAGGCTTACAATTATTAAGTCGAACAGAGGGTATACTTCCAGCGCTTGAAAGTTCCCATGCTATAGCTTATACAGCAAAGCTTGCTAAAACAATGCCGAGTGACAACGTTATTGTTGTGTGCTTATCAGGTCGAGGTGATAAAGACGTACACACAGTTCGTGCAGTACTAGGAGGGGAAATTAAATGATGACTTTACAACAAGCGATTGGCCAGGAAAAGATTGCTGGACATAAAGCTTTTATACCGTATATCATGGCGGGTGATGGAGGACTAGAAACGATCAAGCCAACGATCTTAACACTACAGCAACTAGGTGTGACAGCTATTGAAGTAGGTATTCCGTTTACAGATCCTGTTGCAGATGGTCCAACAATTGAACGGGCTGGGGAACGTGCGTTGGCAGCTGGTGTAACGTTGAAGAAAGTGTTACAAGCTCTCGCTTCGTTTAGAGATGAAATAACGGTACCTTTAGTGGTAATGACTTATTTTAATCCTGTATTAGCTTATGGATTAGATGCTTTTGCTCAAGCTTGTGTAGCTGGAGGCGTGAAGGGAATAATCGTACCAGATGTGCCGTTAGAGGAAAGTAAGATTTTACGGGAGGCCTTAAATCCATACAACATTGATGTTGTCCAACTTGTATCTTTAACAAGTCCTCCTGAGCGTATTGCACGAATTGCTACTGCAAGCCAAGGATTTGTTTATGCAGTGACTGTTAACGGAATTACAGGCGAACGGACTAATTTTGCTACTAATTTAGAACATCATTTTGCACGCTTGTGTCAGGTTAGTCCAATTCCAGTTATGGCAGGCTTCGGCATTTCGACACCTGAGCAAGTGAAAAGGATGGGGGAATTGGGAGATGGGGTCATTGTCGGAAGTGCCATCGTTACGGCCTTGCATGAAGGTGAGATGGCAAGAGTTGAAGCACTAATAGAAGCTTCGAAAGGCGTGTACGCGAAGTCTACTCTATAAAAGAGTAGACTTTTTTGCTGTGAGAAGGATAGAATGCTGAAATTGACGGATAGATAAGGAAAAGTGACGGGTAGCTATTTCAAATCGATGGATAAAACTATCAATCTAACGGATAGTGCGTATCCTACAGAATTTCGGTATAATAGCTTTCGTAAGGAAGTGAGAAGATGATTCTATCGAAAAAAAGATGGCAAGTGGAGCGACCAGACATAAAACTTGTACAAGCATTACAAAATGACTTACAACTTTCTGCGATTGCAGCAAAAATTTTAGCAGCACGGGGCTGTGAAACAACAGCTGATGCAGAAAGCTTATTAAATATGACAGAAGCGAATGTTCATGACCCATTTCTTATGCATGGTATGGCAGAAGCGGTGGCACGAATTGAGCAGGCATTAGATAATGGAGAGAAAATTTTAGTCTACGGTGATTATGATGCTGATGGTGTAACAAGCACGACCGTTATGCTAAATGTCTTACTGGATCTTGGTGCTGATGTATCGTTTAAAATTCCAAATCGATTTATTCATGGCTATGGGCCACACGAGGCTCTATTTCGTGAAGCTTATGATGAAGGTGTGCAGTTAATTATTACAGTAGATAATGGGATATCAGGTATTGAACCTATTCGTGTGGCGAAGGAACTTGGCTTAGATGTCATCGTGACCGATCACCATGAACCAGGTGAGGAACTACCACCGGCTGATATCATATTACACCCACGTTTACCAGAGGGGCATTATCCTTTTGGGGAGCTTGCTGGTGTAGGTGTAGCCTTTAAGCTTGCACACGCTCTATATGGAGAACTGCCAACTCATTTAATAGAATATGTAGCGATTGGAACGGTAGCCGATTTAGTGCCGTTAGTGGATGAAAATCGTTACCTCGTTAAACGAGGCATAGAGGAAATGCGTCTTTCCCTAAGTCCGTGGGTACAAGCCATGTGCGACATTGCGAGTACAGAGCAGGCAAAAATTAATGAAGAAACAATTGGATTTTATTTTGGTCCTCGCTTAAATGCAGTTGGTCGACTCGGCGAAGCATCTCCTGGAGTTGATTTATTGATGGCTGAGGATAATGCAAAGGCAACAGCATTGGCTAAACAGCTAAATGCCTGCAATACAGAGCGCAAGGATATTGTGAAGAGTATTACAGATGAAGCCATTGCTTTAATTGAAGCAGATAAGAAAATTAGTGATTCTTTAGTTCTTGTTGTAGCAGGGGAAGGATGGAATGCAGGGGTTGTGGGGATCGTTGCTTCACGTCTTGTTGAGCAATACTATCGTCCAACAATTGTCCTTTCACTTGACCCTGATAAAGGTACAGCAAAAGGCTCTGCACGAAGTATTGAAGGCTTCCATTTATATAACGAACTGGCCAAAAACCGGGATATTTTACCTCACTTTGGGGGGCATCCTATGGCAGCAGGCATGACTTTATCCATCGAACATGTGGATGAACTACGATCACGCTTGGATGCACAGGCAAGAGCATGTTTAACAGAAGAACATTTAACACCAGTAGTTCACATTGATATTCCGCTAAGTATAGATGAAATTTCAGCGGATGCTATTGAAGAAGTCTCAACGCTCGGACCGTTTGGCACAGATTTTCCAAAGCCTATTTATGTGCTTGAGGATGTTGAAATTTCCTCTATGCGAAAAATTGGAGCGGCTGAGAACCATATAAAAATGGAATTAACGAACGGCTATGACAAATTGGATAGTGTCGGTTTTCATAAAGGACATTTACATGATGAATTAACCTATGGTATAAAAGTATCTTTTATTGGTGATTTGCAAATTAACGAGTGGCAAGGTCGTAAAAAAGCTCAATTTATGATTGAAGATGTTCAAACAACAGAATGGCAGCTTTTTGATATCCGTGGTATCCGTCAAACAGCTCGCTGGCTGAATACTGTACCAAAGGAAAAGGCGATATTTATAGCCTTTCGTCCAGCAACGATGACCTATTATCAAACATTGATTGATGTTCCTATTACAGTAGTTGACCCTACTCTTTCAAACATCGGACAAAGTGATTATATCGTGCTCTTAGATTTGCCACAAAATATGCAAAGACTAGAAGCGGTTTTACAGAAAACGAGCCCTTCTCGCATTTATGCGCACTTTTATATGCCTGATTCACAATATTTTAATGTTTTACCTACGCGAGAGCAATTTTCTTGGTATTATAAATTTTTGAAAAATCGACCAGCATTTCCGCTTGATATGCATTTAGCAGACCTAGCCAAGCATACTGGATGGCCATTAGATACATTAAAATTTATGACACAGGTGTTTTTTGAGCTTGATTTTGTTAAAATGGAGGGTGGACTGACGACTGTCAACGCGAATGCCCCAAAACAAGCATTAACGGAGGCACCGTCTTACAAACAACGTTCAGAACAGATTGAGATGGAGCAAATGCTTGTCTATGCCCCTTATATAGAATTAAAACAATGGTTTGATGAACGAATACATGACTAGACGATAAACGTTTCGTAGGAGGAGCAATAACATGGATTTAAAGCAATACGTTACAACGGTTGAAGACTGGCCGAAAGAGGGTATTACATTCAGAGATATTACTACAATTATGGATCATGGACCTGCATACAAATATGCAACAGATCAAATTGTAGAATATGCAAAAGAATTGGGTGCAGAAATTATAGTGGGTCCTGAAGCTCGTGGTTTTATTATTGGATGCCCAGTTGCCTATGCCCTTGAAATCGGCTTTGCCCCTGTCCGCAAACCAGGAAAATTACCACGCGAGGTTATTAGTGCAGACTATGGTCTTGAATATGGCAAAGATACATTAACAATGCATAATGATGCGATTAAGCCTGGCCAAAAAGTATTAATCTGCGATGATTTACTAGCAACTGGCGGTACGGTAGAAGCCACTGTTCGTCTAGTGGAACAATTAGGCGGCCAGGTAGTAGGTTGTGCCTTCCTTATTGAACTTTTAGAATTAAATGGTCGTGCAAAGCTTGGCGACTTAAATATTAAAACACTTATTCAATATTAAGAGCATTGAAAAAAGCGCCCATTGTAGTGGCGCTTTTTTTATTCTTCCTCGTAGGATTGAATGATTTTTTGCATTGTTCGCAAAGTATCGTAGAAATCGGCATATTTTTCGACACCGATATCATCAATAATTCGATCTTGAATCGTTTGCCATATAGGGGCAGCTTCATGTAACTTTTCTAGCCCTTTATCTGTGAGTGTAATGATTTTAGAGCGAGCGTCATGCGCATCACGCTTTAATTCTACATAGCCATATTGCTTTAATAGATTGATATTACGTGTCACTGTGGTTTGATCGAGCAACAAAATTTCACCTAAACGGCTAATCGACACAGCTTGCTGAAGGTCGATGTGGGCAAGCATAGAATATTGAGTCACTTTTAATCCTGTAGGTTGAAGTAACTTATCATATAATTGCGTCACTACTCTTGTTTTTTTTCGAAGATTTGCACAAACACATATTTGTGTATAATCGATATTATTAAGTTGATTCTTCATGGTCAGTACTCCTTTAACGGGATTCTACTAATTGTAAGTATACACCTAAGGGCTAGAAATTACTTCTTGACAGCTTTATAATTTAATGGTTATTATCACTATACATGTATATACATATAAATGAGCGAATATACTCTGATATATGTATATACATGTTTTATGGGAGAGTCTTACAAGAAATGTAGGTGGTAAAATGAAGCGTATTCATTACAGTTGGTTTATTTTAGTAGTCACATTTTTCTCCATTATAGTAGCAGGAATTACTATGTCATCATCTGGTGTTTTTATTGATCCTCTAGAAACGGAATTTCAATGGGATCGATCGATGATTGCACTAGCATTTGCTATAAGTTTATTTTTATATGGAATTTCTGGACCATTCATGGCAGCTTTGCTTGAAGTCATTGGTTTAAAGAAGATGATGATTAGTGCAATGGCTACTTTAGTGTTTGGGATGTCTTTAACATTTTTCATGAGTCAATCATGGCAGTTAATCATTATTTGGGGAGGTATCATTGGCCTTGGAGCTAGCCTCTTTTTAACGGTGCTCAGTCCTTATGTAGCCAATCATTGGTTTGTAAAAAGGAGAGGATTAGCGGTTGGTATTCTAACGGCTAGTACGGCCACAGGTCAACTCATTTTACTGCCAGTTCTAGCTATTATCATTGACCACTATTCTTGGAGATGGGCAATCGGTTTGATTCTTCTTCTGAGTATAATTATGTTGGTATTAATTTCTATTTTTATAAAAAATAAGCCTCGGGATTTGGGATTAACACCTTATGGACAAGAAGTGATGGTTGAAAATCAGCAAGTGCAGCTGAAGAAAAATCCAATTAGTATTGCCTTCAATGGCTTATTAGAGGCGGTAAAGGTCAAAACATTTTGGCTATTAGCAGGGAGCTTTTTTATTTGTGGTCTTTCAACGAGTGGATTAATTGGTACTCATTTCGTCTCTTACTGTATTAGCTTTGGTATACCTTTAGTAACTGCTGCGTCGCTCCTCTCTTTTATGGGTGTGTTTAATTTACTAGGTACTACTGCATCTGGCTGGCTATCAGATCGTTTTGATAATCGTTGGTTATTATTCTGGTATTACTTGCTAAGAGGAGCATCTCTTTTACTACTCCCTTATGCATTGGCACAAGGTTCCTTTGTTTTAATGACTATTTTTTCCGTCTTTTATGGACTGGATTGGATTGCTACAGTGCCACCAACAATCAGTATCACTCGACAAATTTTCGGTGTGCAAAAAAGCAGTATTATTTATGGATGGATATTTGCCTCTCATCAAGCGGGAGCGGCAGTTGCTGCGTATGGAGGCGGTTTGATTTATAAATATTTCAATTCTTATACATGGGCTTTTTTCCTTGCAGGAATGTTTTGTGCATTGGCCAGTTTATTCGTTATCATTGTCAAAAAACAAACTTCTCAGGAAGCACAAGCAAACTAATCATGAAAAGTTGAACCTCGATATGACGGGGTTCAACTTTTTTATTGAATTTTATTTTGACAGAATACAAACAAAAGTTTATAATGTAAACAAATATAATAAAAGGTGATGCTATGAATGAAAGAGAACAGGCGGTGCTAGCTTTAATTCGCCAAAATCCGTTTATGTCTCAGCAAGAAATGGCAGATGCAATGAATCTGTCTCGACCAGTGCTTGCTAATTTAGTGTCTAGTTTGACGAAGGAAGGAAAAATTGTCGGTCGTGCTTATATTTTACCCGAAGAAAATGAAATTATTTGCATCGGTGGAGCTAATCTAGACCGAAAATTCCATGTGAAGGGCAATGTTCAATTAGGAACATCTAACCCTGCTAGTTCTTCCTTTAGTGTAGGTGGTGTTGGTCGAAACATTGCTGAAAACTTAGGCCGATTAAACCATCAAGTGACGTTGCTTACAACGGCTGGTAAAGATGCTGATTGGCAAGTGATCCAAGATGTTTCAGAATCCTTTATGAATCTGCGATATGTGGAGCAGTTACCAGGAGCTTCAACTGGCTCCTATACGGCCATTATGGATGAACAAGGAGAGCTAGCTTTAGCTGTAGCCAATATGGAGGTATATGACCTACTATTGCCTAGCTTGTTAAAAAAGCATGAAACAATGCTCGTGAATGCTGGCTGCTTTATTTTGGATTTAAATTGCCCTAAAGAAACAGTGGCTTATCTACAGCAAGTAGCAATTGCTCGTGATATTCCACTTGTCATTGTGCCAGTATCTTCGCCGAAAATGAATCGACTACCTGAAACATTACAAGGCGTAACATGGTTTATTTGTAACACAGATGAGGCAGAAACAATTGTTGGGCATAAAATTGAAAACGCTGTCCATTATGAAAAAGCATTACAACAGCTCCTAGAATTAGGTGCTGAGCATGTGATTATCACAGCTGGCAGTAAGGGTGTATATGCAGCTTCGAGTACGATTGCACCTAGTCATTTTACTGCCAAAGTGATTGACAAAATTGAAGATGTTACAGGTGCTGGAGATGCCTTTGTCAGCGCTGTAATTCATGGCTGGTTGACAGGGCAATCCTTTGCAACATGTGTTGATGCAGGGTTAACCAATGCTAAAAATACATTGGCATCTCCTTATACAGTTAGACCTGAATTATCAGTAGAAATGTTAAAAAGTGAAATGGAGGAATAATAACATGAAAGAATTCATCGTATTATCAGAAGAAGTAAAAGAAGGACAAGCAAAAGGTCTACCAATCGTTGCTTTAGAATCAACTATTATTTCACACGGTATGCCATACCCACAAAACGTGCAAACTGCACGTGAGGTAGAGCAAATTATTCGCGATAATGGTGCTGTACCTGCAACAATTGCATTAATTGATGGAAAAATTAAAATTGGTTTATCAGATGAAGAGCTTGAAATGTTCGGTAATGCAAAAGGTGTTGCTAAAGCTTCACGCCGTGACCTAGGTTACTTACTTGCTACGAAAAAACTAGGTGCTACAACAGTTGCTGCTACTATGATCTCTGCAGAACTTGCAGGAATTGAAATCTTTGTTACAGGTGGTATTGGTGGTGTTCACCGCGGTGCTGAAACAACAATGGATATCTCTGCTGACTTAGAAGAATTAGCACAAACAAATGTTGCTGTTATCTGTGCGGGTGCAAAATCTATTTTAGATATCGGACTTACACTAGAATACCTTGAAACAAAAGGTGTGCCAGTAGTTGGCTATGGTACGGATGAACTACCAGCATTCTACACACGTCAAAGTGGTTTTGATGTAAACTTCCAGCTTGATACACCAGAGGAAATTGCAGAAATGCTAAGTGCGAAATGGAAATTAGGCTTAAAAGGTGGCGCTGTTATTGCTAATCCAATTCCAGAAGCTGAAGCATTAGAACATGCGTTTATTACAAATATTATTGAAAAAGCTTTAGTAGAGGCTGAAGAGAATGGTATTCAAGGTAAAAATGTGACACCATTCTTACTAGGAAAAGTAAAAGAACTAACAGAAGGTAAAAGCCTTGATGCGAACATTGCATTAGTGAAAAACAATGCAGTGATTGGCGCGAAAATTGCTGTAGCTTTCAATCAATTACATTAATTCCTTTGTCGAAACAAAGACTCTTTGTGACATAACGTCGCAGAGGGTCTTTTTCATTAAAAAGAAGAATATTTTTTCCATTTATTAAACTGTTCACGAGATTAACTAAACTAAATGACACAGTCTCTTTACAATAGGCTACAAAATTTTATACAATTAAGTTTATATCTAATCTGAAAAATTTGACGAGCAAGGTGGACATGTTATGGCGAAAGAGCAAATTTTGACTCCTGAGGACGTTTTTGAGTTAGTCAAATCCTACATGAATGATGAAAATGTCGCATTCGTGAAAAAAGCATATGAATTAGCAAGGGATGCCCATATTGAGCAATTCCGTAGCTCTGGTGAACCGTATATTATTCACCCAGTACAAGTAGCGGGTATTCTAGCTGAATTACAAATGGACCCAGAAACTGTAGCGGCAGGTTTTTTACATGATGTTGTCGAAGATACAGATTTTACGCGGGATGATTTGGTACGGGAATTTGGCGAAGAAGTAGCGGTACTTGTGGATGGAGTTACAAAATTAGGGAAAATTAAATATTTATCAAAAGAGGCACAGCAAGCAGAAAATCATCGAAAAATGTTTGTAGCCATGGCGCAGGATATCCGTGTCATCTTAATAAAGCTAGCCGACCGTCTCCACAATATGCGTACGCTAAAGCATTTGCCGGCTGAAAAGCAACGACGTATTTCAAAAGAGACATTAGAGATTTTTGCACCACTTGCACATCGTCTTGGAATATCAACTGTCAAATGGGAGCTTGAAGATACAGCCCTTCGCTATTTAAACCCACAGCAATATTATCGTATAGTCAGTTTGATGAAGAAAAAAAGAGACGAACGTGAGGCTTATTTAGACAATGTCATGGCTGAGATGAAGTCACAGCTGAATGAGGTTGAAATTGATGCAGATGTATATGGTCGTCCAAAGCATATTTACAGTATTTATCGAAAAATGGTGCTGCAAAAGAAACAGTTTAATGAAATTTATGATTTATTAGCCATTCGTGTACTTGTCGATAGTATTAAAGATTGCTATGCGGTTTTAGGGATTGTGCATACGTTGTGGAAACCAATGCCAGGTCGTTTTAAAGATTATATTGCTATGCCAAAGCAAAACCTGTATCAATCCTTACACACGACCGTTATTGGACCTTATGGGGATCCATTAGAGGTACAGATTCGTACGAAGGAAATGCACAAAATTGCAGAGTACGGGATTGCGGCTCACTGGGCGTATAAAGAAGGTAAAAACGTTGATCATCAAAAGCAAAATGTCGATCAAAAATTAACGTGGTTCCGTGAAATATTAGAATTCCAAAATGAATCTTCCAACGCAGAAGAGTTCATGGAGTCCTTAAAATTTGATCTGTTTTCTGATATGGTTTACGTATTTACACCTGAAGGCGATGTCATTGAATTACCTGCGGGTTCTGTGCCAATTGATTTCGCTTATCGTGTCCATTCTGAGGTCGGAAATCGTACGATTGGTGCGAAAATCAATGGGAAAATGGTGCCACTTGATACACCACTGAAAACGGGCGATATCATTGAAATTTTAACATCTAAGCAATCCTTTGGTCCGAGTCGTGATTGGTTAAAAATAGCCCAATCCTCACAGGCGAAAAATAAAATAAAGCAATTCTTTAAACGTCACTTACGTGAGGAGAATATTGTCAAAGGCAAAGAGATGATTGAAAAAGAAATTCGCGCGCAGGATTTCGATTTAAAGGAAACAATGTCACCAGAAAATCTCAAACGAGTGTGTGATAAATTTAATTATACGAATGAAGAAGACTTGTATGCAGCTGTTGGTATGAACGGAATAACTGCTCAACAGGTTGTTAATCGTTTAGCTGAAAAACGCCGAAAAGAGCGTGAACAGGAAGAAGCTTTAGAGAAAATCGAACAAAAAATGAAAAATCCGATTCCACAAAAACGCACAGAATCAGGAGTCATTGTCAAGGGCATTGATAATATGCTCATTCGACTTTCACGTTGCTGTACGCCTGTTCCAGGAGATGATATCGTTGGCTTCATTACAAAAGGTCGTGGCGTATCCGTGCATCGTGCCGACTGTCCTAATATCCAAATTGAGGATGAGCAGGAGCGACTAATTGAAGTCGAATGGGAGCATGGTGTCATCCCTGAGAAAAAAGAATACCCAGTTGATATCGAAGTATCTGCTTTTGATCGTCCTGGGATTTTAAATGAAATCATGCAAATTGTTAGTGAAACTAAAACAAATATTTTAGCGGTAAGCGGTCGTGCTGATCGTGATAAAATGGCCACGATTCATTTAACGATTTCTATTTCAAATATTTCACATTTGCATAAAGTTGTGGAACGAATTAAACAAACACCTGATATTTATTCGGTGCAACGAGTTATCAATTAAGCAACAGTTAGAATTGGGGTTATTTACGTATGAAGGTAGTATTACAACGCAGTAAAACGGCTTCTGTAACAGTAGACGGAACTGTCACAGGAGCAATTGAAAGTGGCTACATTCTTCTGGTAGGCATTACACATGAGGATACGATGGAAGATGTTGTTTACTTAGCAAAAAAAGTAGCCAATTTACGCCTTTGGGAAGATACAGATGGAAAAATGAATCATTCTATTTTGGAACACGGAGGCGCTATTTTATCCGTCTCACAATTTACGTTGTATGGGGATGCAAAAAAAGGGAATCGTCCAAGTTTCACAAGTGCTGCAAGACCAGAAGTAGCAGAGCCGCTGTGGGAAGCTTTTAACCAAGCATTACGTGAACACGGTTTACATGTGGAGACAGGTATTTTTGGTGCAATGATGGACGTTGCACTCATTAATGATGGTCCAGTGACAATACTTCTAGAGTCAAAATAATGGTACATTTCCTATAATTCCTTCATATACTAAAAAGTATGGTTAGTTTTATAGGAGGGAGTGTCAAGAACATGGCTCAGATGGGGAGTATATCCAATCCATATTTATACGAAACGCTAAAAATGATGATTGGTCAGGCAATTGTAGTGCAAACCGAAAAAAATATTCAGCAAGGTATTTTACTTTCGATACTACCTGACCATATTATTTTAGAGATTCGTCGTACGCCGTTTTTCATACAGCTGGAGGAAATTGTATGGGTTACATTGGAAACAACAAAAAAATGAGTAAGTATGAACCTTCGAATCATGGCAGATGATAGAAGGTTCTTTTTTGATTCATATACGGTATAATGAATGCGTTTAATTATTAGAATATTTGATTTATTAGAGAGGTTGAAACTAAATGCAAACGATAGCGATTCTAGGTTCATTGTTTTTTTGGAATAATATAAAGGAGCATTTCGCAGCGTTTCCTCAAGTACAATTTATTCATTTTTCATACACGCACCCTGTGCAGTGTGTGGAACTTATTGACGAAGCAGCATCGCGATCGGATATTGTATTATTTGCTGGCTCAATTCCATATTTTTATTGCTATGAAAAAATAAAGGAATCTCGTATACATGCGACATATCTTCCTTTCGATGAATTGACATTAGCACTTTCATTATTATCATTACACCATCATGAAAGAGTGGAACTTAGCGAATTATCGATTGATTTACCTAAAAAGGATAGCTTTTATCAAGTGATGAAGGAGGCAGGGATTTCATCCGCAGGTGTTTATGTAATGGATTATGCATCTGTACATGAAAAACCTGAAAAAATAGCAGAACTAAATATGACTGATTATGTCCTTTATCATAAGGAATTATATAAAGCCGGAAAGACTAAATTAGCCCTTACTAGTCTACATGCCGTTTTTATAGAGTTACAGCAATTAGGGATACCCGCGAAGTATATGGTTGAAAGCAAACAAACTTTTACAGCGGCCATTAGCAGAGCACTAGATACGTATAATAATAAATTGTTGACGTCCTCGCAAATTGCTGTTGTGTCTATTTGTAGCAAAGAAAATTTATCGCACGATCATCCAGTATTTTTGAATACTTTAGAAAAATTAAGCGAACGTTTACAAGCAAGAGTCATGCCATCACAACAGGAGCCATATTTAATTATTTCAACTAGAGGGGTGATTGAAAAGCTTGAGCCCACTTATTTACAATCAATAAAAGAACAATTCGAACAACAATTTGGAGCTTTTTTTCAAGTGGGAGTTGGTTACGGTTATTCTTTACATGAAGCAGAAGCGCATTCGTCCCAGGCTTTATTTTTTACAACCAAATTTAGAGAGGCCTCTACGGTAATGTGTTTGGTGGATGAACATAATCGATTACATGGACCATTATTTGAAAATAATAAAAAGGTTGCCTTAAGCAATAATAATAAAAATATTTTAGAGATCGCTGAAAATGTAAAAATGAGTGCTAAAAATTTAAATGTAATGAAGCAGTTCATGTTGGTAACAAATAATCGCCCCTTTTCGGCTGCTGAATTAGCGAACTATATGAATCTGTCACGTAGATCTGCTGAGCGCATTATTAATCGATTAATTGAACATAACTATTTTATGTTAGCAGGAGAGGAACACCCTTATCATCAAGGCCGTCCAAGAAAGCTTTATAAGACAACGACGAAATGGAATATCTGAAATAATAGAAAATTAATACTTTACAATAAATTTGAACTAATGTATATTTATTTTCAATTAACGACATATAGCGACAAAGAAGAAAGGAGGATTTCGACAGAATTTGCTAATGTCTAAAACTATCAATAGGTTGGTGATATTTTGGAAAATGAACAGCGTGTAAAAAAGAAGAGTTGGCTGAAAGTACCTCATACATATACCATAATTTTTGCTATTATTTTTCTAGCAGGTATTGCAAGCTATATTATTCCAGCAGGTGAGTTTGACAGATTAGAAGATCCGGAAGGACGAATGCTCGTTGTAGATGGAAGCTATCATCATATCGAAAGTAATCCAGTTTCCATTTTTGAAATGTTTACAGCAATTCCAATGGGTCTTGAAAAAGGTGCCCAAATTATTTTCTACATTTTCTTAGTTAGTGGTGTATTTGGTATTATTCATTCTACAGGCGCCATTGAAGCTGGCGTTTATAAAGGTGTAAAGGCTTTAGAGGGTAGAGAGAAGCTATTAATTCCTTTATCCATGATTCTATTCTCTGTTGGCGGGTTTACAATGGGGATGGCTGAAGAAACGATTATTTTCGTACCGATTGGCGTAGCAATTGCTCGAGCTATGGGCTTTGATGCAGTAACAGGAACAGCCATGATTACACTAGGAGCAGCCAGCGGATTTTTTGGGGGAATGCTTAATCCCTTTACCGTCGGTGTTGCACAATCACTAGCGGATGTACCATTATTTTCCGGTATCGGTTTCCGTGCGGTTGTCTATATTTTTGTGTTAAGCTTTGCTATTTTCTATGTATCTCGCTATGCCTTTAAGGTGAAAAAGAATCCACAAGCAAGTGTTATTTACGATATTGAACAACAGGCTAAATCTAATGTGTCTGCGATTGATATTCCTCCATTAACAGGGAAACATAAATTGGTATTTATTGTGATGGCTTGTGGGATCGGATTTAATATTTATGGTGTATTTAATTGGGACTGGTTTTTAACACAATTAACAGCGTCCTTCTTAATCATGGGCTTAATTGCAGGACTAATTGGTGGTTTAAAGCCTGGCACTATTTTTGATTCCTTTATTGATGGGGCAAAGGCTGTAACATTTGGTGCTCTCATCGTCGGTTTTGCCCGTGCTATTACAGTAGTTTTAGAGCAAGGGAAAATCATTGATACGATTGTTTATGCAGCATCAGAGACAATTGGGCATTTACCGCATGCTATAAGTGCAATCGGTATGTTATTTATTCAAGCCCTTTTGAATTTATTTATTTCATCTGGTAGTGGACAGGCGGCAGCAACAATGCCGATTATGATTCCAATTACTGATTTATTAGGTTTAGAACGACAAGTTGCGGTTTTAGCATTCCAATATGGAGATTCATTAACAAACTCGATAATTCCTACTTCATCTGCATTAATGGCGTATTTAGCCGTAGCAGGTATTCCTTATGAAAAGTGGATTAAATTCATATGGAAGATGATTCTTGGCTGGGTAGTAATAGCATGTTTGGCGTTAATCGCTGCGGTCGCATTAGGCATCTCCTAAAACATGAAAGAAGCTGTGGAAAGTGATTCCTTCCACAGCTTCTTTGTCTTATTCTTTATCCGCATTAAAGTAATTTAAGATGCCTTGATAAATTCCGAGGGTAGCCTGTTCACGGAATTTAGCCGTTGTGATGGCACGTTCCTCACTAGCATTACTTAAGTATCCTAACTCAATAAGCACGGCTTTTTGACGATTCTCTCGTAGTACTAAGTAATTGCCCTGTTGTGTTCCGCGATCTCTCAAATCTATTTTACTCGAAAGTCCATCATGTATGGCCTCAGCAAGCCCTTTTTGATTACTATTCATATAATAGGACGTGAAGCCGTTAATAGAGCTATCGTCAGTTGCATCATAATGTAGACTGATAAAGGCATCTGCCTCATATTGATGTGCAATCGAGACACGCTTACGCAGTGCCACATACTCGTCTGATTCTCGTGTCATAACAACATTGGCTCCAGCAGCACTTAACTTGGAGGCAAGGAGAGTGGCTGTTTTCAAGGTAATTCCTTTTTCTTCTGTTCCACGTTGGCCTGTTGTACCATGGTCATTGCCTCCATGCCCAGCATCTACAACAATGGTCAGTCCATTTAACGTTCCCTTTTTACGTGGCTCTAGTTGATCCTTTTGTGGAATTGAAGTTTTATTGGAGCTCGTTGTCACAACCCAGTTCGCAACAAACGCTGTTTCTTTGTCTAATTGAATTTCGTAGAAATCATTTTTTACGCCTACAATAGGATACGTTTTACCAGCATCTACTCGCTCCACTACTTCAGCTGCTGTTGAAGCATCCGTTCGGAGGTTTGTCCCATTATAAATAATGGTAACGGATTCCAAATCTTTTGAAGAGGACGATTTAGATGTACTCTTTACTTTATTTGAAAATGTCCCATAAAAACTATAGACCCATCCAGTTTTTTTATCATTGTACTGAATTTGTACCCAATTGTGCTCATGCGTAAGTACTTTGTAAGCCTGTCCTTTTTTTACAGTGCCAATTTTTTTAGCATTCAAGTCTGGTTTTTTACGAACATTCAGTGCATCCACCAAAATAGTAAAGCTTGTATCTTTATTTACAGGTGTAGTAGTTGTTGATACTTCTACTGCATTTTCTTTTGGTTCCGTTTCTTTTTTAGGACTATCGTTAATCGTGACATAATCCTTAGAAACCCAACCTGTTAGTCCATTCCAATCAATTTTTGCCCATTCATTATTCTCCTCAATGAGGTTTGCTTGGTTGCCCGTAGAGAGCTGTCCAAGAACAGCTGAAGAGATATCTGGTTCTGTGCGAATATTTAAACGGTCTACCTGTGAAATAACAGTTTTATCAATGGTTTTTTGAGCGTTTGTAGAGGCAGTCAGCCAAGATGCTACCCACCCTTCATAGCTACCTGTTTTTACTTGTATCCAATCACCTTCACGACCAATTGAAGTTAAAGGATCACCTTCTTCTAAAGTCGTAATAATTGGATAAGACAATCCAGGACCCTCACGTAAATGAAGAATCATACCTGCTACTTTTAGATCACTGGCGTCAGCGGAAGCTTTTTGAATAAAGTTCTTATTTGGAATCGCAATTGTTACCATTAGTACGAAGATGATAATACTATGTAAAATTTTTGTCCTCATCAGATTCCTCCTATTCCTTGTGCTATTTTACCATGCTTTTGTATGAAAATTCGTGGTAAAAAGGTAATGGAATTTGTCATTTTCATTACTGCCTGATGAAAAAAACAAAAATAGTTGACATTGGCCTAGCTAGTGACTAACATAAAGGGTAATCGAAAAATGATTAATCGCTTATGACCAAGCAAGTAGCGTGTACCTCTATTGGAACAGAGAGGGGAAGACTTAGGCTGCAATCTTTCCTACAAAAATGTATGACGTGAATAACACTTGAGAGGCTTTTTTCCGAAAAGCAGTGCTTAGTAGGAAAAAACGGAATCGGCCGTTATCCGATTACGAGGAGGACACATGTAAAAATTTGTGTCAACTAGGGTGGAACCGCGGAAGCTTATACAGCTCTCGTCCCTTGCAGTGGCAAGGTGACGGGAGCTTTTTGTGTTGTCCGAAAAATTGAGATGCTCTTAATGAGGGGAAACCTGCTTAACTCGATGAAAAAGGCACTTGAGTGAACTCGTTCAAAACGGAGGAAAAACTGCTCAATCATAGGCAATCAATATAGGAGGGAATTACATGAGTTTTAAAGTGCCAAGAGGGACACAAGATATTTTGCCAGGTCAATCTGAAAAATGGCAAAAGGTTGAAGCGATTATTCGTGATATTTGTCGTGTATATCGCTATAACGAAATTCGTACACCGATTTTTGAGCAAACTGATTTATTTGCACGCGGTGTTGGTGAAACAACGGATGTTGTACAAAAAGAAATGTATACATTTGAGGATCGCGGAGGCCGCTCGTTAACACTGCGTCCTGAAAATACAGCTGGTGTTGTACGTGCATATGTTGAACATAAAATGTTTGGTGCTCCAGACCAACCTGTTAAGCTTTCCTATTTAGGACCCATGTTCCGCTATGAACGTCAACAAGCTGGCCGCTACCGCCAATTTGTTCAATTTGGGGTAGAGGCAATTGGTTCAGCAGATCCTGCAATCGATGCAGAAGTCATTGCTCTTGCAATGGATGTCTATGAATCAGCTGGCTTAAAGGATTTAAAATTAGTGATCAATTCACTGGGTGATAAAGAAACACGTGATACGCACCGAACAGCTTTATTACAACATTTTGAGCCACATATTCATGAGTTTTGCTCAGATTGCCAAAATCGTTTGCATAAAAATCCATTACGTATTTTAGATTGTAAGGTGGATCGTGAGCACCCATTAATGCAAACGGCTCCTGCATTAACAGATTTCCTCACTGAGGAATCGGCTACTTATTTTGCTCAAGTGAAAACATATTTAGATACTTTGGGTATTACGTATGAGGTTGATCCAAATCTTGTAAGAGGACTGGATTATTACAATCATACAACATTCGAAATAATGTCTTCGGCATCTGGCTTTGGTGCTATTACAACCCTTTGTGGTGGTGGACGATACAATGGTCTGGTGCAAGAAATAGGCGGCCCAGATGTACCCGGTATTGGTTTCGCATTAAGTATTGAACGTCTGTTATTAGCGCTTGAAGCAGAGGGCGTTGAATTGGATACGGCTTCAGGACTAGACGTTTATATTATTGCCATGGGTGATGAAGCGAAGCAAAAGGCTGTAGAGTTGACTAGTACTTTCCGTGCGAAGGGTCTTGCAACAGAGATGGATTATTTAGATCGTAAAATGAAAGCCCAAATGAAATCAGCTGACCGTCTAGGGGCAAAGTATACAATTGTCCTTGGTGAAACAGAGCTTGAAGAGCAACAAGCCGCGGTGAAACATATGGAATCTGGTGAACAGCACAAGGTTGCATTTTCAGAGTTAGTGAACTATTTATCACAACAATCTTAAAAAAGATAGGGCATTTCTTGTTGAATGCTACATAAATTGAATATATTTTGGAGGAATTTAACAATGGCTACAAGAACACATGCTAGTAACGAGCTTTCAGAAACGTTACAAGGCGAAAAAGTCGTATTAAAAGGATGGGTACAGCGTCGTCGTGACCTTGGTGGTTTAATTTTCATTGATTTACGTGACCGTACTGGTATTACACAAGTCGTATTTAGTCCAGATGTTGCAGAAGCACATGCATTAGCGGATAAAGTGCGTAGTGAATATGTAATAGAAATAGAAGGAACAGTCATTCTACGTACAGAGGACCAAATCAACCCGAATGTACCAAACGGTAAAATCGAAGTGGAAGCGACAAGATTAGTCGTGATTAATACAGCAAAAACAACACCATTCCAAATTGAAGATCGCACAGACGTATCAGAAGATCTACGTTTAAAATACCGTTACCTTGACCTACGTCGTCCAGTCATGTTCGATACTTTCAAAATGCGTTCGGACGTTACGCGTACAATCCGTAACTTCTTACAAAACGAAGGCTTCCTAGAAGTAGAAACTCCGATATTAACGAAATCAACGCCAGAGGGTGCTCGTGACTATTTAGTGCCATCACGTGTCCATGAAGGTGAATTTTATGCACTACCACAATCACCTCAGCTATTTAAACAATTATTAATGGTTGCTGGCTTTGAAAAGTATTTCCAAATTGCACGTTGCTTCCGTGACGAGGACTTACGTGCTGACCGTCAACCTGAGTTTACACAAGTTGACATTGAAACAAGCTTCTTAACACAAGAAGAAGTATTAGAAATGAATGAGCGATTAATCCAAGCAGTAATGAAAGAAGTAAAAGGGATTGATATCCCTGCACCATTCCAGCGCATGAAGTACCAAGAAGCAATGGATCGATATGGTTCTGATAAGCCAGACGTACGTTTTGGATTAGAATTAGTGGCATTAAATGATGTTTTTGAAGGCTGTGGTTTCAAAGTATTCGCTGATACAGTGGCACAAGGTAAGCAAGTAAAAAGTATCAATATTAAAGGTGCAGCTGACAAATACTCTCGTAAAGACATGGATGAACTAACAAAGTTCGTTGGTATTTACGGTGCTAAAGGTCTTGCTTGGTTAAAGGTAACAGAGGAAGGCTTAAATGGCCCAATCGCGAAATTCTTTGATGAGGCGTTAGCGGCAGCATTAATCGAACGAATGGGAGCAGAAGTTGGCGATATTCTAGTATTCGTAGCGGATAAAGCATCTGTTGTAGCTGCTTCTTTAGGTGCACTTCGTACGAAATTAGGTCAAGATTTAGAGTTAATCGACGAATCACAATTTGCTTTCCTATGGATTACAGACTGGCCATTATTTGAATTCTCTGAGGAGGACGGTCGTTATTATGCCGCTCACCATCCATTCACACGACCATTTGATGAAGATATTCTATTAATGGACACGGACCCATCTGCTGTTCGTGCACAGGCATATGATATCGTTTTAAACGGCTACGAGCTTGGTGGTGGATCATTACGTATTTATGAACGTGACCTACAGGAAAAAATGTTTGAATTACTTGGTTTCTCAGAGGAAGAAGCTCAAGCGCAATTTGGTTTCTTATTAGAAGCATTTGAATATGGCGTGCCACCGCATGCTGGTCTTGCATTTGGTCTGGATCGCTTTGTCATGCTGTTAGCTGGTCGTCACAATTTACGTGATACAATTGCATTCCCGAAAACGGCAAGTGCTAGCTGCTTAATGACAGAAGCACCAAGTGAGGTATCTCCTGAACAACTAAGCGAATTGAGCTTGGCAATTAAACCTTTTAGAAAATAATCAATAAGGCAAAATACCTGGATTTTCTAGCAAATATTGTTGGGAATCTAGGTATTTTTTGCGTTTTCTCAAGAAATTATAGATTATTAGAGAAAATCGTTTGAATTATCAGAAAAGTGATGCTATGATAACTGTAATACGAATCCTGATGTGTTTGTCTAACTGCTAACTCTACTTCACAGTTTTGACCGAACACTATCGAATCGGGAGCCTTCATTTTGTAGTCGCAAACATGCCCCTTGCGGAGCGGGAAGTTTAAAGCTGCAAAGCAGGCACCCCCCTGCAAATTGCGGGTTCAAAACGAATGTTTCTTGGCATTACGGCACAATTGGGATTCGTCCTATACATAGGATTGAAAAGGAGCTTAAAAAAAGCTCCTTTTTTATGTGCAAATGAATTCATGTAAGTTCCAAACATTAAGAAAAGAACATACGTCTGTCAAATTGGAATTCTTTCAAGGATTAAATATTTTATAAAAAATTTAGAAAATAGAAAAAATTACTTTTTATTTCTGGTAAATCAGCATATAATTGGTATAGACAACTATACCTTTTAGGTGAAACTGTTGATGGAGGTGAAATTTTGAAGGATACACTATTAATCTCCAATGTCACGATGATTAACCCAGAGGGAAAACCTTTTGAGGGTGATATCTATATCCAGAACGGTAAAATTGCTCAAATAGGTCATAGGTTAACTTTGGAGGCGACTCAATATATTGATGGTCAAGATCAGGATTGGCTACTGCTCCCTGGTTATATTGATATGCACATTCACGGTTCAGCTGGCCATGATACGATGGATGGTACTCAACAGTCTTTGCATGCAATGGCTCAATCTTTAGTACAAGAAGGTGTTACAGGTTTCCTTGCCACAACAATGACACAATCCGTCGCTAAAATTGAAAGCGCTTTAAAGAATGTAGCAGAATTTGATCATAATGAGGGAGAAGCCAATCTATTGGGCATACATGTGGAAGGTCCATTTGTTTCGCAACTTCGCGCTGGCGCTCAACCAGTAGCTTATATGATTAGTCCTACGATTGATCAATTTGCCCATTGGCAAACAATTAGCAAGAATCGGATAAGACAAATCACAGTTGCACCAGAAATAGAGGGTGGCTTTACATTTCTAGAAGCACTAAAGAACTTTCATGTAATTCCATCTATTGGTCACTCTGACGCTACAATAGAGGAGGTCAAGAAAGCAGTAACATTAGGGGTAAATCAAGCCACTCATTTATATAATCAAATGCGGCCATTTCATCATCGTGACCCTGGAGTTGTCGGTGGAGCGTTACTAAATGACAAAATTATGGTTGAACTAATTGTCGATTTTGTGCATAGTCATCCTCAATCAGTTATGTTAGCTTATCGTATGAAAGGTGCGAAAGGCATCATTCTTATTACGGATGCAATGCGCGCGAAAGGGTTAAAATATGGCGAATATGATTTAGGCGGGCAAACAGTGTATGTGAGTGAAAAAGGAGCCCATTTAGCAAACGGAGCATTAGCTGGGAGTATTTTAACCATGGAACAGGCAGTAAAAAATATGAAATTTATTACAAATTGTTCACTTCAAGAAATAGTCGCTATGTCCTCTACGAATGCAGCGGAGCAATTACGGCTGTCCAAGAAAGGACGAATTAAAGAAGGTTTTGATGCAGATTTTGTATTGCTTGATCAAAAATTAAATGTGCAAAAAACTATTTGTCGAGGTAAAGTTGTATTTGAGAAATCATAAACGAGGCGATAAGGATGGTGCAAGAATTGTTAGAGAAAAATTCTCATATACCTATCTATATACAAATAGAAGAGATTATTAAACAACGAATTTATTTAGAAGAGTACAAAATTGGTGAAACAATACCTTCAGAACGAGAGCTTTCTGCACAATTTGATGTAAGTAGAATGACTGTCCGTCAATCCATTACTAATCTAGTGAATAGCGGTTTGTTATATCGTGAAAAAGGAAGAGGCACCTATGTTGCCAATCCAAAATTAGAGCAACCGTTAAAAGGCTTAACAAGTTTTACTGAGGATATGCGAGCAAGAGGTATGGAACCGAGTAGTAAAGTATTACGATTTGAAAAAATCATACCACAAGTGGATATTGCAAGAGATTTAATGATAGAGCCTGGGGAAGAAGTATTCTTTGTCGTGCGGATAAGAAATGCTGATTCACAACCAATGGCAATTGAAAAAACGTATATACCTGTGAAAGTATATCCAGAATTGGATGAGAAGCAAATAATGGGCTCTCTTTATGCATTAATCGAAGCTAAATTCCATCAAAAAATTGGAAATGCCGTCCAACAAATGGAGGCAGCGATTGTGTCTAAAGAGGATAGTAAGTTTTTACAGATCAATCAAACAGCACCTGTTTTAATTATTAAACGTACGAGTTATCTGTCTGATGGTCGGCCGTTTGAGCTTGTACGTAGTACGTATCGTGCTGATCGCTACAAATTTATAAGTGAAATTAAAAGGTGATAATATGGATGCATATTTTTCTGAAATCGAAAAGCTGATCCAGGTTGTGAAAGAGCAGGAGTCTGCTCGTATAAAGGAAGTTGCACAAATCATTGTGCAACGCCTTCAGAAAGGTGGGATTATCCAATTATTCGGTTGCGGTCATTCTCAGTTATTAGCACAGGAGGCATTTTATCGTGCTGGAGGTTTAGTACCTGTACGTCCAATTTTTATTGGACCTCTAGCATTACATGCAGGTGCCTTGGCCTCCTCTATCAATGAGAAGGACCCAGCAATTATTGAACAACATAAGGAACAATTTGACTTTCGTGAAAATGACATTTGTATTGTAATTTCAACCTCTGGGAGAAATTCAGCGCCAATTGACGCGGCTTTATTAGCCAAAAAAGCAGGTGTATTTGTCCTATCTCTCCAATCACTTGCCTATAGAGAGCAGGCTACACGTCATCACAGTGGGCAACGGCTAGAAGAAGTGGTAGATCTCGTTATTAACACTCATATACCTATTGGTGATGGTGTTCTGCATGTACAAAAAATGCAGTATGCACCTGCATCAACAGTTATAGGTTCGCTGCTATTGAATGCTTTGTTCAGCGAAGTTATTGGGGAAATTGCAAAGACTTCAACAGAGCTGCCCATTTTTGTTAGTAATAATGTAGACTCCGATTGGTCACATAATGAGATAATGATTGCCAATTATCAAGATCGGATAGATTTTACATGAAAATGGAGGCATTATGAATGAAGAAAATGTATAAAATTACTTCACCCGAAGGAATTCATGCAAGGCCCGCTGCATTACTCGTCACTGCAGTTACACCGTTCGAAAGTGATATTACCTTAACTTTTCAAGAGAAATCAGTAAATTTAAAGTCTATTATGGGTGTCATGTCACTTGGGGTAAAACCAGGAAGCGTAGTAGAAATTTCAGCGTATGGTCCAGATGTCGAAAAATTATTTCAAACAATAACGGACATCATGGTATCGAAAGAGATAGGGGAAGAGTTTTAAGGGTTCTAGCAGTGGTTGTTTTTCAAGCCACTGCAGATGAATCCCCATTAACAGATTCATAGCTATTTAATTATTAGAATATTCAGATAAAAAGAGGTGGTTATATGGACATTCGCATCGTTTCGCCCAACGATTATGGGCAGGTCCATCAATTACGGGATTATTGTTTTCCAAATAAATATACAGGGCCACGTAGAGAGGATTTTCACTATTGGATTGAGCATAGTACAACACTTGGTGCCTATGATACTAAAAAGGTAGTTGGGCAGCTATTAATCTTACCACTAAATATGACCATACATGGTATCCGCTATAAAATGGGTGGTATAGGATTTGTTGCTACGTATCCTGAGTATCGACAGCAGGGAATTATTAAAAGTCTGATGATAGAAGCTCTACAAAATATGCGTGAAAATGGGCAAACCATTTCTATATTAGCGCCTTTTTCTGTGTCCTTCTATCGTCATTTCGGATGGGAGTTGTTTTTCGAGAAGTTACATTACACAATACCGCAATCGATGTTCCCATCATTCGGGAAACAACTAGATGTCGTCAAACGGATGAGCTTCGAATGGCAAGACTCCGAGCTTTTTAAGAAGATTAAGGATTTTCATGATGCAATGGCTGTTTCTCAAAATGGTGGCATGGTACGTGATGACGCATGGTGGAAGAGAATTGAGAGAAGGAGCCCTGATAGTCATTTTGCTGCTTATTTTAACAAGGATCACCTTGAGGGGTATATCCGTTATACGATTCAGCATAGTACGTTTGAAATTCAAGATTTTATGGTAGCAAATTATTCAGCAGAGCAAGCTATGTGGCGCTATATTACATCTCATGCAGCAAGTGTCAGTAGTATTACAGGGGTTACTTCTAACCATGTTCCTTTCGGCTTTTTTTTCAAAGAGCCACAATTTAAAAAGGAAGTTATACAGGATGTGATGGTCAGAGTAGTAGATGTTTACGCCTTTATGCAGCAGTATCCATGGAAAGATATTCATGAAACATTGTATGTCCGTATTGAAGATAAATTCTGTCATTGGAATGAACATATCTATCAAATAAATAAAAGTGGTCATGTCTCAATAATTGAGACAAATTCGATCATTGACATGCATATGTTAACATTACCAATTACTCTTTTTTCTGCAATGATGGTTGGCTATCTGTCGGTTAAAGATGCTGTCATTTATGCGAATCAACCTGTGGTGGAAAAGGTTATTCAGCAATGGCAATGGGCATTACCTACTGAAAAACCAGCATTTTATGAGTATTTTTAAGGATTGGATAGTAAAGAAAATTAAAATTTTTTTGAATTCTTTTGTGGACTATACCAGTTAAGCGAAATCGTTTATTCTCCTATAAAATGTGACAGCCCAATTTTGTAAACACTTTCATATGGAGAAAATTACTGTAAAAAATATATTGTGGTATATACCAATAGGTGCTATTCTCAGATTAAGTAAGCGATTACAAAGTTAAAAAATGTAAAAGGGAGTGTTTCAAATGAAAAATATCATGTTAGTGTGTGTGGCAGGTATGAGTACTAGTTTATTAGTATCAAAGATGCAAAAAGCTGCACAGGAGCAAAATATTGAGGCAGATATTTATGCTATTGCGGAAGGGGAGGTTGAAAAAGTACTAGCCACAAAAAAGGCTGATGTGCTGTTATTAGGTCCACAAGTTCGCTACTTAAAGGGCTCATATGAAACAAAGTTTAAGGACATGAATTTTCCAATCGATGTTATTAATATGGCAGACTACGGCATGATGAATGGCGAAAAAGTTTTGCAGCAAGCACTACAACTAATAGGGTAAAGGAGGCTTAAGGGGAATGGAGGACACAGCATTAATGGAATCCATTATGGGGCTTATTGTTCATAGTGGTAATACAAAAAGTGAATGCATGGAAGCCATACAGCTGGCAAAAAAGGGACAGATAGATGCAGCAAAGGAAAAAATTAAATTAGCGAATGAGGCATTAATCGAAGCGCACCATTCTCAAACAGGTTTACTGTCACAAGAAGCAAGGGGAGAAAAAGTGGAAGTATCCATGTTATTAATTCATGCACAGGATCATTTAATGAACGCTATTACATTTCGTGATTTAGCACAGGAAATGATTGAATTATATGAACGTATCAAAGGGGAGTAACATCAAATTTTGATGTCACAATAAAAAGCAAAGGGAGTGTATGAGAATGTTCCGTTTTTTAGAAGAAAAATTTGTACCGGTTGCTGCTAGGGTTGGAAATCAGCGTCATTTAGTTGCTATTCGTGACGGATTTATTACGATCATGCCTTTGACGATAGTTGGTTCACTGGCTGTACTTATTAACAATTTGCCTATTAAACTTTATCAAAATGCACTCGATGCCATTTGGAAGCATGAGACATGGACACAGTTTGGAGGCAATGTTTGGGGCGCAACATTTGGAATCATCTCATTATTATTAGCCTTTTCTGTTGCTTATCATTTGACGAAAAGCTATGACAAGGATGCATTATCCGGAGGGGTTATCGGTCTTGCCAGTTATATGACATTTGGTACGTTTGGGGAAGGTGGTTTATCAGGATTAACGACAGGTACGGGAGGAATATTTGTTGCTCTCATTACTGCCCTTATTTCTGCTGAGCTGTTCGCACGGTTATCGGGTAACTCTAGACTATTAATTAAAATGCCTGCTGGTGTGCCATCTGCTGTGTCAAAATCATTTGCTGCATTACTACCAGCAATCATTACGATTGGTTTATTTGCATTAGTTCGTACGATAATTTCTGCTGGCTTTGATATACCAGATATTATTGGATCGTTTTATTCATCGATTCAAGAGCCGTTTATGGGCTTAACAAATACATGGGTAGCTGGTCTTATTTTAGCTTTCATTCCTACATTTTTATGGTCATTTGGTATACATGGGGCGAATATTATCGAGCCATTTATGCAATCCATTAACTTGCAAGCAATTGACGCTAACGTCGCTGCTATTTCTGCTGGAAAAGTAGCACCTTATATTATAAACAAACCGTTCTTTGATGCATTTATTAATATGGGTGGTTCAGGTACAACGATTGCTTTAATAATCGCCATATTCATTATTGCACGTAAAAACAAACAATATAATACAGTAGGAAAGCTTTCAGCTGCACCTGGATTATTTAATATTAATGAACCTTTATTATTTGGTTTACCAATTGTTTTAAATCCAGTCTTATTCGTACCATTCATTTTAACACCTATGATCAATGTGACAATTGCATTCTTTGCAACAAAATGGGGGTTCGTGCCTGCAGCAACAATTGCGGTTCCATGGACGACACCACCGATTATTAATGGTTTCTTAGTAACACAATCTTGGCGTGGAGCTGTATTGAGTATCGTTTTAATTGTGGTAGCAATATGTATTTACTTGCCGTTCCTTTCCATGGCAAATCGCATGGCGAAGCAGAACGAGCAAAAAGCTGCTTTAGCGGTACAGAGTGAACAATCACCTGTAGCCCAATCAGAAGGGCAAAAAGTAGAAGTATAAGCGTTTACTAACGGAGGGTTCGAAGTGAAAAGATTAGGAATTTCGCTATATCCGCAGCATAGTACACTAGAAGAAATGAAGCGTTATGTTCAGCTAGCTCATGACAACGGCTTTGATCGTATTTTTACATGTCTGATGTCATTAAAGCAGGAAGAGGAACGGCAAAAATTACAGCAAATAAACCAATTTGCACAGCAATTGGGCTTTGACATTTCTGCAGATATAGCCCCAGCTGTTTTTCAAGAGCTAAATTTAACCTATAGAGACATAGGGTACTTGAAGGAACATTATCATTTGGCAGCATTACGTTTAGACATGGGATTCTCAGGTCAGGAAGAAGCATGGATGTCACTTGATGCAAGTAATCTGAAAATAGAATTAAATATTAGTAATGGTACAAAATATGTAGACAACATTTTATCTTACCATCCGAATAAAGAGAACATTATCGGCTGTCATAATTTTTATCCAAGACGCTTTACGGGTTTATCTCGTCAGCATTTTTTACAAACCTCTCATCAGTTTAAAGCAAACAATATTCGGACGGCTGCGATGATTTCCTCTCAGAATGGTAAATTCGGGCCATGGGAAGAAACGGAGCATGGATTACCTACATTGGAGGAACACCGCCACCTCCCAATTACTGTTCAGGCAAAAGATTTATGGCATACAGGGTTAATCGATGACTGTATCATCGGCAATATGTATGCATCTGAGGATGAAATACGTGCATTAGGTCAATTATGCCGCAATAAGCTTGAGTTAAAACTTGTTCAGTCAACAGACACGAGTATTTTAGAAGAAACCATCCTTTATAAAGAACCACATTTTAATCGTGGAGATGTATCTGAATACGTAATTCGTAGTACCCAATCTCGAGTGAAATATAAAAATGGGGATTTTCCAGTTCATGATACACGTCCATTAAAAGTTGGAGATGTCACAATAGATAATAATTTGGATGTACGTTATAAGGGTGAGCTACAAATCGTACTAAAGGAAATTCCGAATGCTGGGTCTAGTAATGTTGTCGCAAGTGTTGCTGAAGAAGAACAGTTTTTACTAGCGCACATTCAACCGTGGTCATCATTTGGTTTTACGAAATGAAAATAAGGGAGAAAGGGATTGAGCTATCAATCTCTTTTTCTTTATGAGAAAGGAAATGATGTTATGTATGTATTAGCCATTGATGGAGGTGGCACAAAAACGACGGCGGTTATTTGTGATGAAAAAGGCCAATGTTTTGCCCAAATAGAAACGACTCGCAGTAACCCTACAGCCATGGATCAACCCTATTTCGAAGCCACAATCCATTCAATCATGCAAAGTTTGCAGCAACAAAATCCTCAATTAGTGGCAGAAGTTACTAGCTGCTTTGCGGGTATGGCGGGCGTCAAAGAGCTTCGAGCAGAGGGCATTGTGGAAGCTATCTTACGTCAATATGTATGTAGCTCAGCAACTATTACGGTGGACAATGATGCGTTAATCGCTCTTTATGCGGGTACACTTGGAAAGGCAGGTATAGTTCAAATCGCCGGAACAGGTGCCATTACGATGGGGTATGATGAGCAGCAACGTTTTTATCGAGTAGGTGGCTGGGGTTATCTTTTTGATGATGAGGGGAGTGGCTATGATTTAGGTGTTCAGTTACTAAAAGCTGTGTTTCAAAGTTATGATGGTAGAGCTTCTGCTACTGTATTAACAGAAGCTGTGCTGAAACATTTTTCTGTGGATTATGTGCCGCAATTAATCGCATGTGTTTATGGAGAAGAGCATCCACGCACAGTTATAGCACCACTCAGTACATATATTTTTGAAGCGGCTGATAATGGTGATCTTATAGCTAAGCGAATCGTTGAAGATGCTTGTCAAAACTATTATAGGGCGATTAAAGCATGCTATTCTCATATGGAATGGACGCAAGAAGAAGTGCTTGTCGTCTTATGTGGAGGCGTGTTTACGAACGAAAATTATTTTGTACCAAGACTTCAAGCTATGGCAATGGAGGAGACACTGCCATTCCGTTTTAAGACCCCAGATTTACCTCCAATAGGTGGGGCTGTCATTGCAGCCCTTCAACAAATAAATGTCCAGTTTTACAGTTCTTTTGTAGAGACCTTTCAAAAAAATTATGTATAATGAAGCACAGAGCAATTGAATGAATTCAATTGCTTTATTTTTTTCTTTATAATTTTCACTTGATGAATAACATGATAAAATGTAAGATAGATTTTGATTTTATCTTAGTATATAACTAGGTTTACTAATAAAATTTCATAGATGGAGAGTGTCAGGATGTTACATCAATTTTCACGTAACGAGCTCGCTATAGGAACAGAGGGTCTCGAAAAATTAAAAAATACAACGGTTGCTATTCTTGGAGTAGGTGGCGTTGGATCTTTTGCAGCTGAAGCGTGTGCACGAAGTGGTATCGGCCGTATTATATTAGTCGATAAGGATAATGTAGATATTACAAATGTGAACAGACAATTAGTAGCGTATCTATCTACAGTTGGCCAATCTAAATCAGCTATCATGAAAGAACGCATTGCAGATATTAACCCTGCATGTGAAGTCATTGATATGCATATGTTTTATACGGAAGAAACTTATGAAGAATTTTTCGCGCAAGGCATTGATTATGTCATCGATGCAAGTGATACAGTAATGTATAAAATTCATATTATGAAAGAATGCTTAAAGCGTAATATTCCTATTATTTCAAGTATGGGTGCAGCGAATAAAATGGACCCTACGCGCTTCCAAATTGCGGATATTTCAAAAACCCATACAGATCCATTAGCTAAAGTTATTCGTACGAAATTACGTAAAGAAGGAATTCATAAAGGTGTGACCGTTGTATTTTCAGATGAAAGTCCAATTGTCGTACGTCCAGATGTCGTTGAACATGTAGGGAAACCTGATGCTGCTATCCGCAAAGCGAAGATGCCACCTTCTTCCAATGCTTTTGTGCCATCAGTAGCTGGTTTAATTGCTGCTAGTTGGGTAGTTAATACAATCTTAAAAGATGTGAAAATAACACGAGTACAAGGTTAATAGCCTAGATGGTTTTCAAAAAACAGCATAATTGATCATTTTCATAGAAGTAGCTACCTTAATTGTTTTAGAGGTGGCTACTTTTTCTATGTTACAATTAGACCGTTGAAAAAAGGAGGCATATACAGATGGAAAAAATTTATCAAATGGAGTATAGAGGCTTAAATCTTTTCGATGAAATAGGCACTGTTGAGTTAGCTATAGATGAAGAAAAGCAAACGATACATATTTTTGATGTTGGACAGGTTGTAAGCCCCATTTTTAATTTTGATGTATCTGCCTATGAATTGTCAGATGGCTTTTATAAAATGGCCGATGTATTGCGTCATAAGAGAATATTAACGAATCAACAAGCTGCTAGTGACTTAACATTAAGTGAATGGCTCATTAAAAACAATGCTTATTTTTATATACCGAATAAACGTATTAAAAAATATGTCAAGGGAAGTATTGTTGAAATTGTTGATCAAACAAAGGAATTAGCGTTATTTGATGAATATGTACAAAGGGTATAATTTTACCAAAATAGTTCCTCTTATGTGCATAAAATGCTATTAATTCACGAAATTGTCTTATTTTTTTCATGTCCTCACTACTCCAATTGGTTTATTGCTATAATTTGAATAATTCCAATAGATAATCGATCAGTTTGTTTGGGATGCTTTGAGCTAATCAAAAAATAGCCATGAAGTGAAATCAACAAATGACAAATGGGAGAGTGGGAAAATGGAAATTCAAATTATTCGTGATCATTTAGATATTGTCAAACTTCAAGAGAAAATGAATGCCATTGTATTTGATTACTTAGACACTTCTGATAATTATCCGAAAGCGATGCGAGAATTAAATCCTTTATATACACAAGTGACAACTTTTTATAAGGAATATCTCGATAATCGAGCAGGGGAGATTCCAAGTGCAAATACTTATTGGCATTTGTTTATAGACTGTAGTGCCAAGTTGTGTTATTTTTTAGCTGCTTCAATGTATTATTCATCCAATGCTTTGCAAAAGACGCCTGAAAAAGTTGAGAAGTTATTAAATATAGCGGCCTCTTCTTTGCCTAGTATTGAACAAGAAGAAAATGAGCAATTGTTAACAGATATATTTGCCCTCATGACTGAAGTTGTAGAGGATAAAGAAAAAGTGACTACATTGCGTAATGATGTGCTTGTACAAAAAGGTGATGTGAAGCAATGTCTTCAACAGTTTAAATTATTTGTTGATCATGAACTGATTGTCTAGACAATTTTAGGCACTCTATTTTCAGAAAATAGACTATACAACAAGAATCTACGTGACTTCTGTAGTTATTTCTTGTTTTTCTACAATGTTTGGTGTTAGAAAAACAGATTTTACTTGCCTATTTAAGTCTCGTGGGTTCTTTTTTATATTTAGAAAGTAAAAGGTACATATTCTTAAAAGGTATTTCTTCTTTTTTGTCGAATTATAGTTAAAAACAGGTAATTGTTGTGTACACTATATTTGACACTGTAAGTACAGGTTGAAAGGGGGCTAGGCAATGATTGTAAATGGTACTGAAATAGATTTGACGAATTTGGAAAAACCACTTTTACTAGTCAGTGAGGAAGAAGAACATTTATTTCGACGACTACTCCAACCGACGATTGAGCATGAGCTTATTCAATGCCAATTAGCGCTCTCTACACGGAAATCCATTTCATTGGTCAAAGATATTTGGCTGGCTATGTACAAGGATTCAGAAAAAATATATATCAATAGCGACCATGCCATGCTGTACCCCATTCGTTTAATTCTTTTTGAATTAGTAACCCAGGCAGAGTATTTTCAGCGCTTAGCAAAAAAATCACGTGGTGATGAATGTCTTTCCCTTATTTATGCGGTTATCCTGTTACAATTTGTTTTACAGTGGTTGAAAGATCGTTTTAGTGACAATCAAGAGGTCTATGGTGCATTAAAGCTGTTATATAGAGTGACAGATGATGAAGTACGGAATGAACAAACTCCTGAAACAAGAGAACAAAAGATTGCTCAAGCAATTGCTGTAAAAGCTATTCGCTTTGAGGTGCGAGAAAACTGTCAAGAGTTCGCCAGCTTGTTGTATCAATCTTATAATTTGATTGTTTTTTTGCATAGCAAGGAAAATGAAGAAGGTGGGAAAGAATCTATTTTGCCTTTTCTTCGAAATGTAGCGGAGACGTTGCAACGTTTTTATAAAGAACGATACACAACCTATAATGCTAGCAATTCAGGATGATTGTCGGGGCAGTCTATCCTGTTTTTTTGTCTTAAAAAAGCAAAGTCACCTCTATCGCTAGAAGTAGTGACTTTGCTTAGGGAACTATTTTTTATGTTGATGAAAAGATTTAAGCTTTTCGTAGATGCTAGCCATACGTTTTTCTTCACCTGCAATCACTGGTTTATAAAACTCGGTTCCTACAAGCTCATCTGGTAAGTATTGCTGATCTATCCAACCACCAAATGTTCCGATTGGGGTGTTATGCGGATACTGATAACCGACATGTCCTAGATCTTTTGCACCTGCATAATGAGCATCACGCAAATGATGAGGAATATCACCCGTTTTACCTGCATGAATCGCTTTTATCGCCTCATCGATCGCAGCAATAGCTGAATTAGATTTTGAAGCTAAACACATTTCAATTACTACACTTGCTAGTGGGATACGTGCCTCTGGTAATCCAAGACGTTCTGCTGCTTGTATAGCCGCTAACATATGGGGACCTACCTCAGGGTTAGCAAGACCAATATCTTCATACGCCATGACAAGTAAACGTCTGCTGACAGCAACTAAATCACCAGTTTCTAATAAATGCGCTAAATAATATAGTGCGGCATTAGTATCACTGCCACGTACAGATTTCTGTAGGGCAGAAAGTAAATTATAAAAATGCGAGCCTTTTTTATCACCATATACACCGATGCGACTAATAAGGTGTTCAATGATATGATCGGCTGCAATCGTTTGTCCATCTACTTCATCACTTGCATAATAAATGGATTCTAACAAAGTCAATGCTTTTCGGGCATCTCCGTTAGCTGCCTCAGCAATGAGCTCAATTTGAGAATCTGTTAAGGCAAAATGATATTTAGCTAGACCGCGTTTTTCATCCGCAAGTGCTTTTTCTATAAGCTCAATTAAATTTTCCTTTGTTAACCGTTTTAGTTGATAAATCTCACCACAGCGTGAACGAATAGCTGGATTGACATCGTGGTAAGGATTTTCTGTTGTTGCACCAATTAGCACAATCGAGCCATTTTCAACATGTGGAAGCAAAGTATCTTGCTGTAATTTATTGAAGCGATGAATTTCATCCAAAAAAAGAAGGACTTTTCCTGAGACTCTGGCTTCTTGTACAATATCTTCAACATCTTTTTTACCAGCTCGTGTTGCGTTGAGTGCGAAGAAAGGGAGCTGAGAGCTTCCTGCAATCGCATTTGCTATAGAAGTTTTGCCAATGCCAGGTTCTCCGTAAAGTAACATGGAAGGGACATGTTCATTTTGGATCATTTTATAAAGAGCTGTGTTTGGACCAATAAAATCTTGATGCCCTACAATTTCATCAAGTGTTAAAGGACGCATTCGAAAAGCCAGTGGTTCATTGTGCAAATTAAATCCCCCTTTCAGCTGTTGTTGTTATTTTTAATTCATCCATTTATATGCACTTAAAAAAAGCGCTGATATAGGATTGCTGAACGATGTTGAATCGCATTATTTAGTATATCATATCCTTCTAGGTGTATTTCCGAGTTCATCAAGAGGAGATTATGATATACTGTTGGTAGTAATTTTGACTAGACTAATTGAGGGTGATAAAATGAAAATTTCAACAAAGGGCCGTTATGGGCTTACGATTATGATTGAATTAGCAAAGCATTACGGAGAGGGTCCTATCCCTTTACGTAAAATTGCTGCTGAAAAAGAGCTTTCAGAGGCATATTTAGAGCAATTAGTGTCACCGCTTCGTAATTCAGGCTTAGTAAAAAGTGTACGTGGCGCTTATGGTGGTTATATGCTAGCGAATCCACCGAGCGAAATTTCTGCAGCCCATGTTATTAGTGTACTAGAAGGGCCAATCCAACCAGTAGAGGGTATTGAAAACGAGGAGGCACCACAACGAGAGTTATGGTTACGCATTCGTGACGCCGTAAAAAATGTGTTAGATACAACGACAATTGAAGATTTAGCACAATACACAGAAGAAAATGTAGCAGAAGGCTATATGTTCTATATTTAAAATGTTTAGGCTAAAGCGCTGCTCCCCATCCATTTATCATATTTTGGTTGAAAATAAAAGGTGAAATCTATCGCACAGCTGTGTGTATTGGACTTCACGCTGAATGTTTTTGATAAGCATATGATAAAAGATGTGGGGTCCAGCGCTTTTTATCAAAAAGGAGTTTTCAACATGAATTCATATATTTATCTCGATCATGCGGCCACTTCACCGATGAATGGCCAAGTTATAGAAGCGATGACGACTGCCATGCAACAGGTATTTGGCAACGCATCCAGTATACATGGAGCAGGTCGAGAGGCGCGTAAATATCTCGATGATGCTCGTGACATATTAGCGAAGTCCATTGGTGCTCAAGCGGGAGAGATTATCTTCACAAGTGGTGGTACGGAAGCTGATAATATGGCTATTTTAGGTACTGTTTATGCCCGGGCTAAAGAAGGGAAGCACATCATTACAACACAAGTAGAGCATCATGCGGTGTTACATACATGTGAAAAACTTGAACGAGATGGCTTTGAAGTGACCTATTTACCAGTGGATAAGTCGGGGCGTGTAGCGATTGAGGATGTCCAAAAAGCGCTTCGTGAAGATACGATTTTAGTGACAATTATGTATGGCAATAATGAAATCGGTACTATTCAGCCGATTGCTGACATTGGCGAGCTATTACAAGGACATCAAGCTACTTTCCATACAGATGCAGTTCAGGCTTATGGTTTAGAACCAATTGATGTTGGTCAATTAAAGGTTGATTTATTGAGTGTGTCTGCCCATAAAATTAATGGTCCTAAAGGAATTGGCTTCCTTTACCAAAAGGCTGGAGCTCCTTTAGCTAGTTATGCTTTAGGGGGCGCACAAGAGAAAAAACGTCGTGCAGGAACTGAAAATATACCTGCAATTATTGGCTTTTCAATGGCTGTACAAGTTGCAAATAAGTTGCGTGAAGAAAAGCGTTCACTATACAATCACTTTAAGCAAATTATGCTGGATGTTTTTTCACAGGAAAAATTAGCGTTCCATGTTAATGGTGATAAAGAGCAGTCATTGCCACATGTTTTAAATATCAGCTTTGAGGGCATGGAAGTAGAATCGTTTTTAGTGAATCTTGATATGGCAGGAATCTGTGTATCTAGTGGTTCTGCATGTACCGCTGGGTCGATTGATCCATCACATGTGTTAGTTGCAATGTTTGGACAAGGTGCCGAGGAATTACGAAACTCGATCCGATTTAGCTTTGGTCAGGATTTAACGGAAAAAGATATACGAGACGCAGCTGAAAAAACGGCACAAATTGTGCAAAAACTAGCTAAAAAGTAATTTGCGAAGAACATGTTAGGTTTCTACAATTTTGGAAGCACTAACTGTAAATAGATAAAAGAAAAGGTGACCACAATGAAAGAAACACGTGACCCCTCTCAAATTCGCGTTGTTGTCGGCATGTCTGGTGGGGTAGATTCGTCGGTGGCTGCATACTTGTTAAAACAACAAGGGTATGAAGTAATCGGGATCTTTATGAAAAACTGGGATGATACTGACGAAAATGGTGTTTGTACAGCAACAGAAGATTATGATGATGTAATAAAAGTATGTAATCAAATTGGCATCCCATATTATGCTGTGAATTTTGAGAAACAATACTGGGATAAAGTTTTCACATACTTTTTAGAAGAATATAAGGCAGGACGTACGCCAAATCCTGATGTGATGTGCAACAAAGAAATTAAATTCAAAGCATTTCTAGATCATGCCATGAGCCTTGGCGCAGATTATTTAGCGACTGGTCACTATGCACGTATTGATCGTAGTGGTGATGGTGAAGTGCAAATGTTACGCGGTGTTGATGACAATAAAGATCAAACATACTTTTTAAATCAACTATCACAGGAGCAATTGGCACATGTTATGTTCCCAATTGGCGACATTGAGAAAAAAGAAGTGCGTAAAATTGCCGAAGAAGCAGGTCTGGCAACAGCGAAGAAAAAAGATTCAACAGGGATTTGTTTTATAGGCGAACGTAATTTTAAAGAATTTTTGAGCCAGTTTTTACCAGCGCAACCAGGTAATATGGAGACTATGGATGGTTTAGTCATGGGAAAACACGACGGTTTAATGTATTATACACTTGGGCAACGACACGGTCTTGGTATTGGTGGAGACGGTGAGCCATGGTTTGTGTTAGGGAAAGACCTAGAGCGTAATGTTCTACTTGTTGGACAAGGCTTTGACAATGAACATTTATATTCTACTTCTTTATCCGCTGTAAAAATGAACTATACTTCGACAAAAAAATTGCCCGGGAAATTTTCTTGTACAGCAAAATTCCGCTATCGTCAAACTGATACACCGGTAGAAGTGGAGATATTAGCAGATGGTCGTACACATATTACATTTGCTGAGCCTGTCCGTGCAATTACTCCAGGACAAGCGGTAGTTCTCTATGATGGAGAAGAATGTATTGGTGGCGGAACGATTGATGAAGTCTTTAAAAGTAACGAAAAGCTAACATATGTTGGATAACTTGCGTTTAGACTGCTTTTATTGCCACTTGGCTTCATGGAAGCAGTCTTTCGCTACATAGAGGTGATGAAATAGTGAATTATAATGAACAGGGCATTCAAGCATTTCAAGATAAGCGTTACGAAGAGGCTGCCCAACTATTTACAAAGGCGATAGAAGATGAGCCCGAAAATGCCATTGGTTATGTTAACTTCGGAAATCTATTAGCTGTCTTAGAGGATATAGAACGGGCAGAGCGTTTTTTCCAAAAGGCTATAACTGTTGATGAAACAGCGGCTACCGCTTATTACGGGTTAGCAAACCTCTATTACAATGCGGAGCGCTATGCTGAAGCTGTGAAGCTTTACGAACAAGCACTCAAGCATAATATTGAAGGTGCAGATGTGTACTATATGATGGGGAAATGCTTTGAGCGTATGGAAAATTCAAAATTAGCATTGCCTTATTTACAAAGGGCCGTTGAAATTGCTCCTGAAGATACACAGATCCGTTTAGCCTATGCAATTGTGCTGTGTGCACTAGAAATGTTTGAGCAAGGGAAGAAGGAACTGGATCTTTTAATCGAGCAGGACTGGAATAATGCAGATGCACACTATAATTTAGGCGTATTGTATGCAGTGTCAACAGAGCAAACAGAAGATGCAATGTATCATTTGAAACAAGCCTTTACATTACAGCCTGAATACGATCAAGCACGTTATATTTATGATATGATTGCCCAGCGATTTAACTAATAGCTAAAAGCAGCAAGTGTCAATTGACAAACTTGCTGCTTTTTCATGTAGTTATATAGTAGGGTTTTGGCAGTTCATGGTTCAAAATATTATTACCATTAAATATTTTTTTGTAAAATTTATCTCTTTCTCTTTTATTTTCAGGTTAAACTTGTTAGTGTATGTCATGCAGGAAAGGAATAGGTGACATGATGAATAAAGTATTTATTGCACTATTACTTGTAACAGCGCTTGCTGCAATTGAAGGAACGATTGTTAGTACAGCTATTCCAAGTATTACAGCTGATTTGTTAGGCGTAGATTTAATAAGCTGGATTTATTCCGCTTATTTACTAGCTTCTGCTATCGCTGCGATTATCTTCGGTAAGTTAGCCGACTTATTTGGGCGCAAACGGATGATTATTACCGGTATCATAATTTTTTTAATTGGTTCCATGTTATGTGGGTTAGCGCAATCGATGGAGCAATTAATTGTCTTCCGCGCAATTCAGGGGATTGGCGCAGGATCGATTTTACCTATTACATTAACAATGGTCGGAGAATTATTTACGACTGAAAAAGCACGTGCTAAAGGACAAAGCTATTTAAGTATGGTATGGGGCGTATCTGGCGTGGTTGGTCCACTATTTGGGGGTTTTATTGTTGACCAAGTGTCATGGCACTTTATATTTTTCATTAACGTACCCTTTGGCTTAGCTTCTATTTATCTAATTGTTAAACATTATAAAGAGCAGGTAGAAGCAGTGAAGCGTAAAATTGATTACTTAGGCGCTGGATTATTTACTGTCGGAATGGTTTCGCTACTATATGTAATTATTGAAAACAGTAAAACACAAGCTTGGTTATCAAGTCAATCGCTCCTTATGTATGGTGTTGCGGTGGCATTTTTAGGCATTTTTATATGGGTGGAGCTACGAGCAGAAGAGCCGATTATTCCGTTAACACTGTTTAAAAATGGCCGCTTAATGGTGATTAATTCACTAACATTAACCACGATGTCTATTGTGATTGGTGTAACGGTTTATATTCCGATATATGCACAAAGTGTTCTTGGGAAAAATGCCACACAAGCTGGCCTACTTTTAACACCAATGTCTATATTCTGGACGATGAATTCCATTATGGCAGGTTACTTAATCGGACGTTTAACAAATAAACGAATTATCCAAATGGGTACGATTTTATTGGTTACAGGAACGATAATGCTTGCAAAACTATCTTCAGGTTCCAGCGATATCAGCGTATATCTCGGTTCATCATTAATCGGGCTGGGTATGGGCTTTATCATGCCAATGTTAATGATTTCCATTCAAAAGGTGGCTGATCCGAAGCAACTGGGTATTTCTATTGGTCTCAATTCCTTTACCAATACATTTAGCCAAGCGGTCGGTGCAGCACTATTTGGGATGATTTTTAACCTTGCAACGAGTGAAAAAATGGCTTCATTAGGGAAGGGAGAAATTCAGCTTAATGGAGAGTTTGCAAAAGGCGGCTTTAGCATAGAAGAAATCATCTTTTTAAAGGTAACAATTGCTGATGGTGTAAGCTTTGTTTATATAACTACCTTAGTTTTTGCCAGTTGTGCCCTTATTCTATCCTTCTTTATTGCAACGAAATCCAAAGACAAAGCTTAAACAAAAAAAATCCACCTTCTTTTCCTGTGAGGAACTTTTATCGTTCCTGTAGGAAGCTAGGTGGATTTTTTTCGTCTAAAATATTCTAAAATTACTTAATCATTATTGTTAATGGTAGGGAGTTGTGCAAAATATTTAGCTAGCTGAGATATAGGTGTACTATCTAACAAAGAAGGCTCGGCCTCATTTTCTTTTAATATATTGATTTCTTTATTTAGTCGCTCCATTTTTCGATCTAACTCAGCGGCTTGTAGTGCGGCTTCTTTTAATTCAACCCGAATATGTTCAGGTACTTCTTTATTATATTTATAATAAATTTTATGTTCTAAGCTTGCCCAAAAGTCCATCGCAATTGTCCGAATTTGAATCTCTGTATACACCTTTTCCATATGGTCTGACATGAAAATTGGAATTTTTATAATAAGGTGCAAGCTTTGATAACCATTTTCTTTAGGTTTAGCAATATAATCCTTCACCTCTACAACCTCAATGTCATGTTGTGCCTGTAACATGGCACTGACTTTATAAATATCCTCGACAAATGAACAAGTAATACGAGCACCTGCTATATCACGAATGTTTTCGCGAACACCTTCCATCGTTGGAGGAAGTTCTTTTTTCAACATCTTTGTTAAAATGCTTTTCGGTGATTTTACACGTGTTGAAATATGCTCTATTGGATTATATTCATGAATCAGCTTAAATTCTTCTTGCAGAATATTGATTTTCGTTTCCACTTCCTGTAATGCAAATTTATAGGCTAAAAAGAAGCGTGTTAACTCTGTTTGAAATGATTTTAAAGAGTTTACTTCGAGTTCGGTTTTCATAGTTTAAATCCTTTCCCCTATGTCTGTGGACACATATTTATTTTCCACTACTCATTTTATGTAGAATTGTCATTTATCTCAATAAAATAGCAACCAATTATTGGCGAGATTTAAATAGTAAAATAGTTTTTTATAATAATGGAGCTTTTCTACATTATATATAACTATCATAAGAGGTAAAAGGTTTCGGAAAGGTAGGAAGGATTGAAAGGATTAGATTAAGGAGATTGAGAGAAGTGTCACAAACAAAGGGGGAAAATGCCCCTTTGTCTTAACTAATAATTTCCGCATTTAAGTTATAACGTTTATTAAACTCATCCACAAATACTTGTAGGTCAATATAAGTCCCGATATAGGGCTCTGTTTCTTGATCGCGTAGGAAACCACAAGTAGCCTTTAATGATTTTGAAAACTCTAGTAACATTTGTTCATTATCGAGTTGAACATGGATAGCAAGAGAATGATCTTTTTTATTCACTTTAAAATACTTACCATCAATGATACGTTCTAAATTTGTTTCTTGAAATGGAAATACGTAATTTTTATAGATGAGGTTCATATTATCCCGCCTTTTTGCAATATTTTACTACATCTGTGTAGGGTAGATCTCCTCCAAAAATGGACAGAGCACTCCCGATAGTGACATGAAGTTTTCCGCTGGCTAATTGGTTAAACATTTCTAAGTCTTCCAGTGAACGAACGCCACCTGCATAGGTTGTTGGAATAGAAGTCCAGGCAGCAAGATCCCGTACCAAATTTTCCTGCATGCCACCCTTTTTTCCTTCCACATCGACTGCATGAATTAAAAGTTCATCACAAAAATTTTCAATATACTGGATAGATGCTGCATTGACTTCAAAATGACTAAATTTTGTCCATTTATCAGTCACAACAAACCATTTGCCATCTTTCATCCTGCAACTGAGATCAATGACAAGATGTTCTTTACCGATTAATTCGTTTAAGTTTTTTAAGCGTTCTAAATCAAGCTGACCATCATGAAAGATATAGGAAGTGACAATGACATGTGAAGCACCAGCATCAATATATTTTTTGGCATTCGCAGCAGTAATACCACCACCAATTTGTAAACCTTGAGGAAATGCAGCTAATGCGGCTAAAGCAGCATCTTCATTTCCTGGGCCAAGCATGATGACGTGTCCACCTGTTATGTGATCTTGCGCAAACATTTGTGCATAGTAGCTAGAGTCAAAACTAGAAGTAAAATTCTCAACGACTGATTGATTTGAATAACCTAAAGTACTTCCTACAATTTGTTTTACTTTGCCATCATGTAAATCGATGCAAGGTCTAAATTCCAATAACTTCACGATCCTTTCGTGCAACTATTTCTTATTTATCATAGCATGGAAATATGGGTAAAAGCAGAGAATTATCATTTGTCGAAATAATGTAAAAATAACGAAGGGGAAATAATTTATCAACGAAATAATGATATGTATATGGTAAAATGAAAAGATTGAAAACAATTAGAAAGGACGGACCGAACATGACCGATCATCCCGATTTATTTGAACTCAATAAATTTTTTATACTCGGACGTCCAATCGTCTCTATTTTTCATAACACACAAAATATGTATTCCATTGTGCGTGTGAAAATTCAAGAGACAAACTTACAATATGAAGATAAAGAAATTATCGTTGTTGGGTATTTTCCGCCGTTACAAATGGATGAACAATACCGTTTTACGGGCATTTTAAAACAGCATCCTAAATATGGTGCTCAATTTCAAATCGAGACATTTACAAAAGAGGTACCCGCTACTGAACAAGGAATAATTCATTATTTATCCAGTGACTTATTTGTAGGAATCGGGAGAAAAACAGCTGAAACCATTGTTGAAAAATTAGGTGCTAATGCATTACGTCTTATTTTGGAAGATCCAAGTGCACTTGACGCTGTCCCACGTTTATCCGCTGAAAAAAAAGAAGTGATCCATCGCACGATTGAGCAAAACCTAGGTTTAGAACGTGTAATGATCCAGTTGAATGAGTGGGGCTTTGGTCCACAGCTTGGAATGAAGATCTATCAAACCTATCGAACAGAGGCCGTTGAATTATTAACAGAAAATCCATATCGCTTGATAGAAGATGTGGAAGGGGTAGGATTCTTTCGAGCGGATGAGCTTGGTGCGAAATTAGGGATTACCGGAAACCATCCTGATCGTGTCAAAGCAGCGATTCTCCATAATTTAAATACTGCCGCTTTATCTGACGGGCATGTCTATCTAGATGCGGAGCATGTTTTACCACTCGTAAAGGAAATGCTTGAACAAAGCCAACGACAGGAAATTCCGTTTGAGGACATCTCAAAAGCATGTATCGAACTACGTGAAGATGGGAAAATTTGTGGGGAAGAAACAAGATTATATTTACCATCTCTTTATTTTTCAGAGGTAGGAATTGCCTCAAAAATTTTGACGCTTATTGAGCGAAATAGCAAGGCTGAGCATTTTAGCAAAGATGAGATCCGCAAAGCGATTGGTGAAACTGAGGAACTACTTAATGTGACCTATGCTGAAACGCAAGCAAATGCTATTGAACAGGCGCTAAATTCAGCAGTGATGATTTTAACGGGAGGACCTGGAACTGGTAAAACGACTGTTGTACGCGGAGTTGTTGAAGTCTATGCGAAGCTACATGGCTTGTCATTAAATCCAAAAGAATATGCTCAAAAAGAAGAGCCTTTTCCCATCATCCTTTGCGCACCCACTGGACGAGCTGCCAAGCGCTTAGCTGAATCCACCGAACTACCTGCTATGACTATTCATCGTTTACTCGGGTTTACAGGTCAAGAAAAAGAGGAAGAGACTGAACGAGAGGTAACAGGTAAGCTTATTATAGTGGATGAAATGTCAATGGTGGATACATGGCTAGCCCATCAGTTACTTAAAGCTTTACATGAGGAAGTACAGGTTGTCTTTGTGGGGGATCAGGACCAGTTACCACCTGTAGGACCAGGACAGGTGTTAAAGGATTTATTAGCATCCAAGCAACTTCCGACTGTGGAATTGACAGATGTTTACCGTCAAGCAGAGGGCTCTACAATTATTGAACTAGCCCATCAAATTAAAAAGGGGACAATCCCCAAGGATTTAACATCCAAAACTACTGATCGTTCGTTTATAAAAGCTTCCGTCGATCAGGTTGGAAATGTTGTGACGCAGGTGGTAAAAAGTGCTGTTGCTAAAGGTCAAGAAATTCGTAATATTCAAGTACTAGCTCCCATGTATAAAGGACCTGCGGGCATTGATAATTTAAATAAAATGATCCAAGAGCTTATCAACCCTAATGATACAGGGACAAGAAAAGAACTTGTCTTTGGAGACGTAACTTATCGAATAAAAGATAAAGTCCTACAGTTAGTGAATCAACCAGAAAGTAATGTTTTTAATGGGGATATGGGGGAAGTCATTAGTATTATTAAGGCAAAGGAAACGATAGAAAAACAGGATTTACTTGTCGTTTCATTTGATGGAATAGAAGTAACTTATCAGCGTAGTGATTTGAATCAACTAACATTAGCTTACTGTTGTTCCATTCATAAATCTCAAGGATCAGAGTTTCAGACTGTCATTATGCCTGTTGTAAAAGGGTATTCAAAAATGTTGCGTCGTAATCTTTTATACACTGGGATTACGCGAGCCAAAAACTTTTTGATTTTATGTGGTGAACCAGATGTCCTTGCAGATGGCTTACAGCGTACTGACGATCTACAGCGTTTCACATCTTTACGCGCACGACTAAATCCAATGGATATCAATGAAGTAATTATTGAAGTCGAGGCAGTTCCAGTAGAAAATGAAATTGTACAAGAATCGGCTGTTATTGAACCTAAATTAACAGTAGAAACAGCACCATATATTCATCCAATGATTGGTATGGAGCAAGTCTCCCCATATGATTTTTTGGATGATTAAAGGATGTACCCGATTAGATTTCGTTCTGATCGGGTTTTTCTAATTCGTCATATCGTCACCTAATATTTGGACATTTCATATACTAGATGAGTACAAAAACATAGGGAATGTTTAGGGGTGACAACATGCCAATAATTTCAGGACAGCAGTATATTGAACGTATTGATGCTTTAAAAACGTATATTTCGATTGACGGGGAAGTTGTGACTAATAAAGTGTCAGAGCATCCTGCATTTAAGGGGATCATGCAAAGTCAGGCAAAGCTCTTTGATTTTCAACATCAAGATTCGTTTCTTGAAAAAATGACATATGAATCGCCAACTAGCAAACAGAGAGTTGGCATGTCTTTCCTTCAAGTAATGACTCCAGAAGATCTCATAAATCGACGTTTAGCCGCCAGAGAATGGGCTTTACTAACACACGGTATGATGGGGAGAAGCCCTGACTACATGAATACGACATTGATGGCTTTGGCATCAGCATCAGACTTTTTGAAAGATAAGCCAAATTGTTTTCCAGACCATTTGCTGAAGTTTTATGAATATGCCCGTGAAAATGATATCTCCATGACACATACCTTTATAGAACCGCAAGTAAACCGCAAGCGTTATTACTATGAAGATGAAGAAGTAATCATAGCTGCCAAAATAGTTGCAAAAACGGGCGAAGGCTTAGTCATTAAAGGAGCGAGATTATTAGCCACACAGGGAGGAATAACGGATGAACTTCTTGTTCTATCAACAAATGGCTATGATGAAGGAAAAAGTTTTGGCTTTTCTATACCGAGTAACACAAAGGGCTTAAAGTTTTTATGTCGGCAATCCTTTGTCTGTGGAGACTCTACGTTTGATAATCCTTTAAGTGCTCGTTTTGAAGAAATGGATTCGATTGTTGTTTTTGATGATGTAGTTGTCCCATGGGAGCGGGTATTTTACTACGAAAATGTGGAAGTGGCCAATCAATTTATGAATGTTAGTGGCTTCCAGGCATATAGTTTGCATCATGTACTGACTCGTCAAATAGCAAAGACAGAATTCGTCCTAGGGGTTGTCCAATCGATTGTAGATACGATTAATATCGGGGATTTCCAACACGTCCATCAAAAAGTGGTAGATGTAATTGTGGCTTTAGAAACGATAAAAGCTTTACAATTAAAATCAGAAATTGAGGCACAAAGGGATTCGTTTGGCTTTATAAGACCAGACCTATCGACATTACAGGTCGCTATTCATATCTTCCCAAAAGTATATCCTACCTTTACAGAAATCATCCAGCAACTGGGAGCAAGTGGATTAATGTCCATACCGAGCGCAAAAGCTTTTGCAGCTGATGATGGGGATCTTGATCACTATCTGCAATCATTTCAAGATAAAGGCGAAGAACGTGTTAAAAAATTTCGATTAGCTTGGGATTTAACGATGAGTAGTTTCGGCACTAGGCAAACGCTGTATGAGCGGTTTTTCTTTGGAGACCCAGTTCGTTTATCAAGCCTGCTCTATCAATCCTATAGGCGCGAGCATTTAGTGCAGAGGGTAGAAGACTTTCTGAAAAATGATTGATTAAGTTTGACAGTTGTGAAACTATCCGTTATTATTTATAGGAATAAAAAAATAAGATTCCCTTCGTTAGGTGAGGCTCCTATGCTGGAGATACGCTACTACCCAAAAATGTCGAGAGACGCCAATGGGTCAACAGAAATCATCGAAATAAGGTGTTTTTTAACGTAGCTGGACATATTCCTATGCCGCATAGTGCTAAAACTCAACGTTTGAAGGTAACAAACATGCAAAGATTTTTTATTGCTATTTTTTGATATGTGTATTCAACACGCCTTCATTCGTAGAAGGCGTGTTTTTGTTATGAAAGGAAGGTGATGAGAAATGGATAGTAGTCCTGAGCCGAATAAGTATGATGAAGGTAGTCAGAAAGTATTGAGAGAGTCGTCGTTTCTTATCGCCGACACAGACAGAAGGCATTAAAAGAAAGCCTTTTGTTCCTCTAATAATAAAACACGAGGTGAAGTATCATGATTAAAATTCACTATTTCGATCACAATAGCAATACAGTCCAACATGATTTCAACATGAAAGATTTAAGACTTCCCATTCATAACGAGGATTTATTATGGGTGGATTTATATGCGTACAGTCATAATGAATTAAATAATATAGCAGATGTATTTGGCTTTCATCCACTAGCAGTTGAAGATTGCTTACATGAAGGCTCGCGCCCGAAAATGGATAGTTATGGGGATTATAAATTTTTCGTTTTCCATGCGCCAATCTACAATGAAAAAAGTAACAATGAAATTACAACGGTCGAGTTAAATATTTTTATGGGACCAAACTATGTTGTTACTGTCCATAAACACAAATTACAATGGCTAGGCCACATAGAAAATGTTTGTTTGAATAGTACGAAATATATGGAAAAGGGCACTGACTTTTTATTGCATACCATTATTGATGGAATTACAGACGAGTATTTTCCTGTATTGGAGCGAATTCGAGCACGTATAGATGAACTTGAAGAAGAAATTTACGATTATCAACCGAAAGTAGTAACAGAAGAATTTCTTGCATTAAAACGGACAATTATTTTAATTCGTCAGGCTATCATGCCTCAAAGAAGAATTTTTTCAACCATTAATGGCCAATGGAAATTTGATATTCAAGAGGAAAATATACCGTTCTATAAGGATTTAAATGATCATCTTGAACGCATTGTCGACTCCACTGAAACCTATCGAGACTTAGTCAACAGCACGCTAGATACGTATTTTTCGATTATCAGTGGCAAGTCCATTGAAAAGCTGAACTTGTTAACTGTTATTTCGACAATTATGTTACCTTTATCTGTGATTACTAGCTTCTTTGGTATGAATGTACCTTTACCTTATCAAGATTCACCTATTACAACCATTACTATTAGTGCCTTTTTAGTGTTATTTACTTGGGGAATGTGGGCATACTTTAGAAAAATGATTGCCTAGTTACAATTAGCAATACTAGTGCTAATTGACAGGTGAACAGATTTTTTTTATAATTTTCGTTAGAGAAAGTAAAAACGATGATGGAAAAAGTACGTATTTGCGTGTGTAAAAGAAAGGGATTTCTTGGCTGAAAAAATCCTCACAATGCAAATGCCGAAAGCTACTCCAGAGTGCAACTAATCCCTGCCGTTCACTGACGTTACAAGTGCTAAAGAGGTAAGTAAGAACGTTTACTTACAACTAGGGTGGTACCGCGAGACAGATGACAAGTCCTCGTCCCTTTTTGGGGATGAGGGCTTTTTTATTTTCTTTCAGTAAAAGAATTCCATTTATAGTGATGGATACCAAATGTTGCTGACAGGGAATAAATGGGTCGTAAGAGTCTGGTTCATATCGTGATTTACAATATAAACAAGGAGGAATTTATCCAATGAAAGCAGTAGATATTCGTCATATGTATTTGGAATTTTTTAAAGAAAAGGGGCATCACCATGAACCGTCCGCACCTCTTGTGCCAATAAATGATCCATCCTTACTTTGGATTAATTCAGGCGTAGCTACACTTAAACCGTATTTTGACGGTCGTGTTATTCCGGACAACCCTCGAATTACAAATGCTCAAAAATCAATTCGTACCAACGATATTGAAAACGTAGGAAAAACAGCGCGTCACCATACGTTCTTTGAAATGTTAGGGAACTTTTCAATTGGTGATTACTTTAAAAAAGAAGCTATTCATTATGCTTGGGAATTTTTAACGGATAAAAAGTGGATGGGCTTTGATCCTGAATTATTATCCATCACAATCCACCCAGAAGATCAGGAAGCATATGATGTTTGGCATCAAGAAATTGGTATTCCTGAAGAACGTTTAATTCGTCTGGAAGGAAATTTCTGGGATATAGGTGAAGGTCCATCTGGCCCAAACTCAGAGATTTTTTATGATCGTGGCGTTGAATACGGCTCAGACGAAAATGATCCAGAAATGTACCCAGGTGGGGAGAATGAACGTTACCTTGAAATTTGGAACCTAGTGTTCTCTCAATTCAACCATAATCCTGATGGTACGTATACACCACTACCGAAGCAAAATATTGATACTGGTATGGGTCTAGAACGTATTGTCTCAGTGGTTCAAAATGTACCAACGAATTTTGATACGGATTTATTCATGCCGATCATTGAAAAAATTGAGGAATTTGCCAACCGTAAGTACAAACGTCCTGGTGAAGTAGATTTAAATGAAATTTTTGGCTCAGAAGAAGATATTAATACGCCATTTAAAGTTATTGCAGACCACATTCGTACTGTAGCGTTTGCAATTGGTGATGGTGCCCTTCCTTCAAACGAAGGCCGTGGCTATGTATTACGCCGCCTACTACGTCGCGCAGTTCGTTACGCAAAACAAATTGGTATTGAGAAACCATTTATGTTTGAATTAGTCCCAACAGTGGGTAAAATCATGGAAGACTTCTATCCAGAGGTAACGGAAAAATGTGAATTTATTCAACGCGTTATTAAAAATGAAGAAATTCGTTTCCATGAAACATTAGATGGTGGTCTTACGATCTTTAATGAAGTAGTTGAATCACAAAAAGCAGCTGGTCATGATTATATTCCAGGAGCAGATGCTTTCCGTTTATATGATACTTACGGTTTCCCTATCGAATTGACGGAAGAATATGCAGAAGAAGTAGGAATGAAAGTCGATCATGGGGGCTTTGAAGCGGCAATGGAAGAACAACGTGAACGTGCGCGTGCAGCTCGTCAAGATGTTGACTCTATGCAAGTACAAAATGAAGTATTAGCAAACTTAACAGTTGCCAGCGAATTTGTTGGCTTTAACACGTTAGAAGCTAATACCGAAATAGCTGCAATGATTGTTAATGGTCAAGTGGCTAAAGTAGCATCTGAAGGCCAAGAAGCATTAGTTATTTTAGCCAAAACACCATTCTATGCTGAAATGGGTGGTCAAATTGCCGATAGCGGTATCATTTCAAATGATAGCTTCACTGCTGTGGTGAAAGATGTTCAAAAAGCACCAAATGCTCAACCGCTCCACACTGTAGTGGTTGAATCAGGTGAAATGCATGTGGAAGATGCTGTACAAGCAATTGTTAATCGTGATGACCGCAATTTAATTATTAAAAACCATACTGCGACACATATTATGCAACGTGCGTTAAAAGATGTGTTAGGCGATCACGTCAACCAAGCGGGCTCTTATGTAGGTCCTGATCGTTTACGTTTTGACTTCTCTCACTTTGGTCAAGTGACAAAAGAGGAATTACAGCAAATTGAACGTATTGTTAATGAAAAAGTGTGGGATGATATAGAGGTCGTTATTGAAGAAATGGGCATCGATAAAGCGAAAGCAATGGGTGCAATGGCGTTATTCGGCGAAAAATATGGCGATGTTGTCCGTGTCGTTTCAATTGGAGATTATTCAATTGAGCTATGTGGTGGTATCCATGTAAAACGCTCTTCTGAAATTGGTTTCTTCAAAATTGTTTCAGAAGGTGGAATCGGTGCAGGTACTCGTCGTATTGAAGCTGTTACAGGTAAAGTGGCTTATGAAGTTGTAAAAGAAGAAGAAGCTCTATTAAATGATGCAGCGTCATTATTAAAAGCAAATCCTAAAGATATCGTAACAAAAGTACAAGCATTACAGGGTGACTATAAAGAATTACAACGTGAAAATGAAGCATTATCTCAAAAAATTGCCAATGCTCAAGCGGGGGCAATTGTTGATGCAGCACAAACAATTGGAGATGTAACAGTTCTTTCTACAAAAGTAGACGCAAAGGACAATAACCAACTGCGCCAAATGATGGATGATTTAAAAGCGAAAATGCCAAAAGCAATTATCGTTCTTGGAGCAGTCGATGGCGATAAAGTGATGTTATGTGCAGGTGTATCAAAAGATTTAGTTGGTGGCAATTACCATGCGGGGAATATTGTGAAAATGGTTGCAGAAGCTTGTGGTGGTAAAGGTGGCGGTCGTCCAGATATGGCGATGGCAGGAGCAAAAGATGCATCAAAACTTGATGAAGCACTACTTTCTGTGTATGATTATGTTAAATCCATTTAATTAATTCGCCAAAACATGTTATAATAAAGAGAAATTGGAGATGAGCTTGTTCGCACATCTCCTTATTTCTGAAAGCGAGGTGCTGGTCATGAGTTCATTTGATCAAACGATGAAATTTAATTTTCCAGAAGAATCAATGGAACAGGAAGTCAAGCAGGTAATGTTGAAAGTTCATTCTTCATTAGAGGAAAAGGGATATAACCCTATCAATCAGATTGTTGGTTACTTACTTTCTGGTGATCCGGCGTATATTCCTCGCCATCAGGATGCTCGTAATTTAATTCGCAAGCTTGAGCGTGACGAAATTCTAGAAGAGCTTGTTAAATTTTATATCAAAAAGAATAACGAGGACTAGAAATGAGAATTATGGGATTAGACGTTGGGTCGAAAACCGTTGGCGTTGCTGTCAGTGATGCATTAGGTTGGACTGCCCAAGGTATTGAAACCGTAAAAATTGATGAGGCTAACGGCGAGTTCGGCATTGAACGTATCACCGAGCTAGTAAAGGAATATACTATAACAGCATTTGTTGTAGGCTTTCCGAAAAACATGAATAATACGGTTGGACCGCGTGGAGAGGCTTCTGAAAACTATAAAAAGTTATTAGAAGAAACGTTCTCACTACCGGTTACATTATGGGATGAGCGTTTAACAACGATGGCAGCGGAACGTATGCTAATCGAGGCGGATGTGAGTCGCAAAAAGCGCAAGCAAGTCATTGATAAAATGGCGGCTGTGATGATTTTACAAGGCTACTTGGATAGCAAAAATTAATTGATGAGGTGACTATACATGGCACACGAGCATAACCATGAAGAAGAATTACACGTTCAACACATTACAGTGATTGATGAAAACGGAAATGAACAGCTTTGTGAAGTAATTCACGTTCATGAATCTCCGGAATTTGGAAAATCATACGTATTTTACTCAATGGTAGGCGCAGAAGAAGATGAAGATGGCTCAGTTGAAATTTTCGTTTCTTCATTTGTTCCGTCTGATAACGGTGAAGATGGTGAACTAACACCAATCGAAACTGAAGCAGAATGGGATATGGTAGAAGACGTATTAAACGCTTTAGAAGATGAAAACGAAGACTAATCTTCTTTCTTAAAGCTTGGAACAAGGATCGCAGCTTGCAGTCCTTGTTCTTTTTTATTGCAAGTTGGTTTAATTTTTTCTCAATTAAGGGAGTACCCCTGAGGGATTAAAAGGTGAGAATTTGCTCCAGGTTGTGGAGAAAATGATAAAAGAGTAGTAGTGACCACTTATTAAATGACAATAAACTGTCATTAGGAGGAAATCGAATGAATGAAGAAACGCAAGAATTTATGATTATCGATAAAGATGGGAAGGAACAACGTTGCCATGTGGTCTTTACATTTGATGCAGAGGATAAATCCTATGTGCTATTCTCCGTTTTGGATACCAATGGTGAAGAGATTCCAGGAGATCTTTCGGCCATGACTTTCGATTATGACGATAACAATGGTGAGATGACAAATTTACAGCCTGTCGAAACGGATGCAGAATGGGAAATGATTAATGAGGTGGTGTTGACACTTCTTGATGAATTTGAAGAAGAGCCACAACTTATTACTGTGACAAATGAAGATGGAACAGATCAAGTTTGTGAGGTTATTCATACTTTTACATCTGAACAATTTGGTAAATCGTATGTGTTATATGTGCCAGCGACAGATGAACCGATTGATGAACGTGATATTTTTGCAGCTCAATATCTAGCTGGGAATGACGGTTCTATCGAAGAATTATTACCCATCGAAACAGAAGAAGAATGGGCATATGTTGAAGATGTATTAAACGAAATGTAAAAAACTCCGAGTGGTTGTGAGCCACTCGGAGTTTTTTTATGTTTTATTAATAGAAATTTTCTATCAATGGTCAAAAAGCATTCTATCTGTAAATGGAAATTTTGCGTTTTCGAGTAATATAAGAGGAAATACGAGAAAATATAGGTATTTCTAGTTTTAATTTTCTGAATTTTTTAACAAATGAACCAAAAGGGGCATTGACCAAACATAAGCAAATAGATAAGATTTGTTTTAAATTAAACCAAGTAAATTGATTAATTAAGGAGGTAATATAATGAGATTAGGTTGGAAATTGCTGGTCGGAGCATTGGTAATAGGCTTATTGGCGGGTTGTACAAACAAAGGAGAGGCTGCTAAAGAGGAAATTGAAACATTAAAAGTAGGAGCTGCTAATGTTCCTCACGCGGAAGTATTGGCGTATTTAGAAAAAGACCTTGAAAAGGATGGCGTGAAACTAGACATTACCATCATAAAAGATGCTGTGCAAACGAACCAACAAACGGCAGATGGAGAGTTGGATTTTAATTATTTTCAACATGTTCCATTTTTAGAACAGACGAATAATGAAAGCCAATTAGATTTAGTCAGTGTAAAAGGAATTCATATTGAACCATTTGGTGTGTATTCTAAAAAAATAAAAAAAATTATTGATTTGCCACAAAATGCAAAGGTTGCTGTACCAAACGATGTTGTCAATTTCTCTCGAGCGTTACTACTTTTTCAAAATAACGGCTTGATTGAATTAGATAAAGCAAAGAAAAATGATTATACAGTCGAAGATATTACGAAAAATGAGAAGAATATTCAATTTATCGGAGTTGATTCTCCTTTACTTGTTCGTTCATTAGATGATGTAGACGCATCAGCTATTAATACAAATTATGCTTTAGAAGGGGGCTATAATCCTATGAAGGATGCACTGATTATAGAAGGTTCTGATTCACCCTACGTCAACATAATAGCATCGACTAAGGAAAAAAAGGATGATCCCGCAATACAGATAGTCGTTAAGTGGTTAACAAGTGAAAAGGCACGTTCTTTCTTTGAAGATCAATATAAAGGTGCTGTTGTTCCCGCATTTTAAAGCTTTGCCATCAACATAAATGCTAAGGAGGTAATTGTGCATGATTGAGTTTATTGAAACAACAAAAGAATTCCAGGTCGGTACTTCGACTGTAACCGCCTTAAATCATATCAATTTAACGATTCAAAAAGGGGATATTTTTGGTGTTATCGGTTTTAGTGGTGCTGGTAAGAGCACTTTGATTCGGACAGTAAATTTACTGGAGGAGCCTTCGTCGGGGCAAGTAATTGTAAATGGTAAAGAACTAACCACGCTCACGAAAAGCCAGTTTCGCGAGGAGAAGAAAAATATCGGCATGATTTTTCAACACTTTAATCTTCTTCATTCTAAAAATGTCTTTGAAAATGTAGCAATGCCTTTAATTATTAGTGGCGTAAAAAAAACAAATTTGAGGGATCAAGTAAATGAAGTTTTAGCATTTGTTGGTTTAACGGACAAAGCCAATCGCTATATTGACGAGTTATCAGGGGGGCAAAAACAAAGAGTTGGCATTGCTCGAGCGTTGGTAACAAAACCAACTATCCTTTTATGTGATGAAGCAACTTCGGCTCTCGACCCCCAAACAACCAAATCGATTTTAACTTTACTTAAGAAAATCAATAGAGAGTATGGTATAACGATTTTGCTGATTACTCATGAAATGGAGGTTATTCGAGATATTTGTAATCGAGTAGCTGTCATGGAAAATGGAAGAATTATAGAAACAGGTAATGTACTTGAAATTTTCTCAACTCCAAGAGAGGAAACAACCAAAAGTTTTGTCCAATCGGTTGTTCGAGATGAAATACCCCCTTCTGTTTATGAGCAATTAAAAAGTATGAATGACACTAAAAAAATTTATAGTTTAAAATTCATCGGTGTAGACGTTGGACAGCCAATTGTCTCACAAGTAGCGAAAAAATTTGCTGTAGATGTCAATGTTTTATTTGGCAATATCACGGAGTTACAAGGAATTCCATTCGGCCATTTAATTGTGGAGCTTGTTGGCTCTGATAAAGACATCCAAAAAGCATTTCTATTTATCCAGGCTAAAAATATTCAAATAGAGGAGGTTGTTGCACGTGAAAGTGAGCACACAAATCATTATCGACGCGGTTCTAGATACGCTGTACATGGTTAGCATTTCTTTGTTTTTTGGTGCGATTTTAGGCTTTATTTTAGGGGTAATCCTAGTTGTGACGAGAAAAGGGCATATTCTTGAAAATAAATTAATCTTCGCCATTGTTAATCCAATCGTAAATACATTACGTTCCATTCCATTCATTATTTTACTTGTCGCAATTATTCCATTTACAAGATTACTCGTTGGTACTGCTATTGGTACGACCGCTGCCATTGTGCCGTTAGTCTTGCATATTGGACCATATATTTCAAGATTAATAGAAAATTCATTATTAGAGGTGGATGGGGGCATTATTGAAGCCGCCAAAGCAATGGGAGCCTCTCCATTTCAAATAATTCAAAAGTTTTTGTTGCCTGAAGCTTTTCCATCCTTAATATTAAGTGTCACGACTGCAACGATAGGGCTTATTGGTGCGACAGCCATGGCAGGAGCTGTTGGAGGCGGTGGTTTAGGGGATGTTGCCATTACTTATGGCTATCAACGTTTTGATAATACGACAATTATGGTAACAGTTGTCATTTTAGTTGTCCTTGTACAGGTTATTCAAAGCATTGGCAACAGTTTTGAACGAAAAATACGTAGGGTGTCTTAGGGGAGAGTGTGAACATGAAAAAACTGACATATTTAATAGGGATTTTTGCATTGCTACTTTTACTAGTGGCATGTGCAGAGGCAGAAGAAGATACTGTGAAGGTTGGTATCCGTGGTTCTGAATTGAAAACATGGGAGTATATTAAGGATCAGGCTAGCAAAGAAGATATTAACCTCGAATTAGTAACATTTTCCGCACAATACGATCCAAATCAAGCATTGGTGGAGGGAGAAGTAGATATTAATGCTTTTCAACATGTAGCCTATTTGAATTTATTTAATACGAATAATAACTCAGATTTACAGGCAATTGGCACAACGATAATGGCGCCAATTGGCTTATATTCAAACAAATATAAGTCACTAGATGATATAAAAGAAGGCACAAAAATCGCTGTACCAAATGATCCCTCCAACTGGGGTAGAGCTTTATTACTGCTTCAAGAGCATGGTTTACTAACAGTAACAGACAATTTTGATGGTAACGGTGGAGAAGATCGTATTAAAGAAAATCCGAAAAACATAACAATTTTGCCTGTTGATGGTGCAACTACGCCACGTGTGATGGAGGATGTTGATTTTGCCGTTATTAATAATGGTGTTGCTGTAGAAGCAGGGCTTTTATTGAAAGATGCCATCATTCACGAAAGTAAAACAGCTAAGCCATTTATTAATGTAATCGTGGCAAAGGCAGAAGACAAACATAATGACACGTTGAAGAAAATAGTGGAAATTTATCAACGTGATGAAACAGGCAATTTTATTAAAGAAGTATCAAATGGTAACTATATTCCAGTGGGAATGCCATTAGATGAATTAGCAACATGGAAGGATTTCTATTCATATTAGGAAGGGTGATACCATTGACTAAGAAAAAAGAAATAAAGCTAGCCTTATATTTAATTGGAGCAGGTATGCATGTTGCTGCATGGAGGCATCCATCTGCCCAAGCGAATGCAAGCATCGATATTCAAGCATTACAAAAAGTAGCTCAGATTGCGGAAAAAGGAAAGTTTGATATAGCTTTTGTGGCCGACAGCTTAGCCATTAATCATGAGTCACATCCACATATTTTGAATCGCTTTGATCCATTAATTCAAATTACCGCTTTAGCAGCAGCAACAACTAAAATTGGACTTGGAGCGACGGCTTCTACCACATACAGTGAGCCATATGTGTTAGCAAGACAGTTAATGTCCATCGATCATATAAGCAATGGGAGAGTTGCTTGGAACTTAGTAACCACAGCAGATGCCACAGGAGAAACAGCATTAAATTTTAGTCGTGATAAGCATTGGGAGCATGACCATCGCTATGAACGGGCAGAGGAGTTTATTGATGTTGTTCAGTCATTATGGGACTCTTGGGAAGATAACGCTTTTCTCTATGACCGAGATAACAATATATTTTATGATCGTCATAAAGTACACGAAACATCATTTAAGGGACGTTATTTATCTGTTAAGGGTCCATTAAATATTGCTCGTTCTGTACAGGGTCAGCCTGTTATTGTGGAGGCTGGTGCATCTAAACCAGGCCAACAATTAGCGGCACGTACGGCGGAAGTTGTATTTGTCCATTGGGATGACATTGAAAAATCCAAAGAACATTATCGTCAACTAAAGGCACAGCTTGCCACATTTGGACGTAAAGAGGAGGAGCTTCTTGTTTTACAGGGAATTTCCCCGATAGTGGGCGATACAGAGGAGGAGGCAATTCGTAAATTTAATGAATTACAGTCGTTGATTGATCCATATGAGAGCTTAAAATTTGTTTCTGGGTACATGGGAAATGTCGACTTTTCAAAGTACTCACTCGATACACCTGCTAGCGAAGTGGAATTTCCAGAAGTGAATAGTATTCAAAGTCATTTTTATGAACATTTAGAGATTATTAAAAAGGAAAATTTAAAAGTTGGCGATTTATATGCGCGCCTATTTGGACCTGCAAAATGTGATGCCTTTGTTGGTACACCGATACAAATTGCAGATGAGATGGAGCGTTGGCTTCTAGAGCAAGCAGCAGATGGCTTTATGCTACAGTTTCCGTTATTACCACGTGATTTAGAGGATTTTGTTGATAAGGTTGTACCGATTTTGCAAGAGAGAGGCATTTATCGTAAAGAGTATACAGGCGCAACGTTAAGAGAGCATTTAGGATTGAAAGTGCCGCTGAATCGTTTTACTAAAAGTAAGGTGTCACAGGGATGAATGATATTTTTATACGTAATGAACGAGAGCAACGGCTTGTTCTATATGCTCAGAATTTAGCGACACAAATTGAGAGAACAGCAAATCGATATGATGAGAGTGGAGAATTTCCATTTGAACATTTTAAGATTTTAGAAGATGCAGGTTATTTTAGATTAACTGTACCCCAAAAATATGGGGGAGAAGAAATTTCTCTATACGAAATGTTATTAGTCCAGGAACAGTTAGCGAGAGGTGATGCTTCTACTGCATTGGCTGTTGGTTGGCATTTATTAACATTTTTGAATGTTCGTGAGGCGAAAGCATGGCCAGAGACTATATTTGCAGATTTATGCCGGAAAGCAGTTGAAGAAGGCTCACTTTTGAATATAATTAACAGTGAACGTGGAAAAGGAAATATTTCTCGTGGGAGTTTACCTGGCACAATCGCTAAAAAGGTGCCTGGGGGATATCTCATTACTGGTGAGAAAGCATTTGCTTCCTTAGCGCCGATTTTAAGCCAATTCACCATTGTTGCTTATGTGGAAGAAGAAAATCTAACAGCAGAGTTTTTAATTACTAAAAATGAACAGGTGGAAATTGTTGAAACATGGGATGCGATGGGTATGAGGGCGACAGGCAGTCATGATATTATTTTTCATGATACGTTTGTACCAGAAGATGCATTGCTTTACCGACATCGTCCAAATGAAGTCAATCGTTTTTTAGCGGATGGCCGAGTCTATTCGTTAGAGATTCCAGCCGTGTACTTAGGGGTGGCAGGTGCAGCAAGAGACTATGCAATTGAATTTGCTAAAAATACGTATTCTCACAGCTTAGAAAATACTATTGCTCATGCCAGTCATGTTCAGCAAAAAATAGGTGAAATAGAAATTCTTTATCAAACTGCACGAAGAACATTGTATAGTATTGCAGCCCAGGTTGAACAAAATCCCGCTCTTAAGGAGCAACTATCTCAATCTGTTAGTATTGCAAAGTATGTTATTTGTAATAACGCTATCGATATTGTAACAAAAGTTATGCAGGTTGTAGGAGGACGAAGTTTATCTAAAGAAAACAAAATCCAGCGCCTATTTAGAGATGTTCAATGTAGCCGCTTTAACCCTCCAGCCGATGACGTGGTTATCACTCAACTTGCAACGGCATTACTTGCCGATAAGAAACAAGAAACTTTTCAATTATAGTATATATAATGAAGATTCTGAACCGTAAATGATTTATAGTGAGATAATCTGCCAGCAAAAATAGCTGGCAGATTTTTTTACATATGCAATTTCTCCTGAATTGTCGATTTCTGTTTGTCGTGATAGTTGATTTCTAGTATGATATTGGATAGTGATAGGGGGGAAACCCGTGAAAAACGGTACTAAAAAACAAGAAATGTTTTCAAAAATGCAGGAAAAAAAATCAGAGGTAAAAATCGTGAGAAAAATCGTTGCAATTGTGGCAATTGTTTTTGTCCTCGTTATAGGGATTGTCGGTTTATTTGGGTACAATTATGTAAAGGGTGCCTTAAAACCACTGGATCCTAATGCGACAAAAGCAATTGCAGTAGAGGTACCAATCGGTTCTAGCTTGAGTTCTATTTCAACACTATTAGAGAAGAAAGGCGTTATTAAAGATGCGCGTGTTTTTAAATACTACGCAAAATTTAAAAACGAATCTCAATTCCAAGCAGGGAATTACGATTTAACGAAAGCGATGACATTTGATGAACTCATCGAAAGCTTAAAAACAGGGAAGGTGTACCGAAAACCTGTCTTTACGATGACGATTCCAGAAGGCTTAACACTTGAGCAAATTGGGAAAATTATTGAAAAGAAAACACCATATTCTCAAAAAGAATTTATGAATTTAGTAACAAGTGACACATTTGTTCAGCAAATGATGGCAAACTATCCTGAGCTAGTAACAGATGCGGTGTTAGCAGAAAATATTCGCTATGACTTAGAAGGCTATTTATATCCAGCTACTTACTCTTACTATGAAGAAAAGCCATCTCTAGAAGCGATTGTAGAAGAGATGATAACAGCCATGAACAATGTGGTGAAAAATTATAATGATGTTTTAACGGAAAAACAAATGTCCGTTCATCAACTGTTAACATTTGCTTCATTACTAGAAGAAGAAGCTACGGCTCAAACAGATCGAGAGACAATAGCAAGTGTCTTCTATAATCGTATCAATGAAGGTATGCCATTACAAACAGACCCAACTGTTTTATATGCACTTGGTGATCATAAAGATCGTGTACTGTTTGAAGACTTAGAAGTGGATAATGCCTATAATACTTACAAAAATAAAGGCTTACCACCTGGCCCAATTGCAGGTGCAGGAAAGACTTCTATTGAGGCGACATTGAACCCAAGTCAAACAGATTATTTCTATTTCTTAGCAGATAAAGAGGGTGTCAACCACTTCTCGAAAACATATGATGAACATTTAGAGAAAATAGCAAAATATTTAAAAAAAGATGAGTAAGCGTATGTGAAGATCAAAATGCATATAGCAAACATATGGATAGAAGGAAAGAAAAATAGCTTTCCTTCTATTTTCATGCTATTATAAAGTGTGATTTTTGATCTATCCGTTTATTCGGGACAAATATGCGTGGTGGCAATTGTTTAAGCATGTCAAAAACAATTGCTCATTTTTGTATGGCAAAGTACCAAGACATCACGTTTGGTCTTTTTCTTTTTGTTGATAAATGATGAAGTACGGACAACGGCTACATGCACGTTGCCTTTTAATTGAGGGTGGAACAATGGAATTATCAGATGCATATATACAATCATTTATACAGCCACGTAATGAATTGCTTTTAGAAATGGAAGCATATGCGGAGGAGAATCATGTACCGATTATGCAACTATCAGGTATTGATGCATTGAATCAATTGCTACGTATTCAAAATCCGTCAAAAATTTTAGAAATTGGCACGGCAATTGGGTATTCTGCTATCAGAATGGCAGAAGCTTTGCCGAATGTCCATATCGTGACGATTGAACGTGATATAGAGCGTGTGACAAAAGCTAAATCCTATATTGAACGTTCAACCATATCTAATCGAATTACGGTCATTGAAGGCGACGCTTTAGAGATAGACGATGAGGCAATTCACACAGTGTTCGATGCAGTTTTTATCGATGCCGCAAAAGGACAATATCAGCGCTTTTTTGAAAAGTACGCTCCCCTCGTGAAATCAGGTGGAGTCTTGTATATCGACAATATGTACATGCATGGCTTGTCTGATTTAGAATTGAAGGATGTCCCACGTCGTAAGCGTACAATGATTCGCAATTTAAAAAACTTCACAGAATGGATAATGCAGCACCCTGATTATACAAGTGCTTTTTTACCAGTCGGTGACGGTTTATTACTATGTTTGAAGAGGTGACTACTATGAAAAAACCGGAATTGCTTGTGACACCACAATCATTAGAACATATTAAAGCACTTTTAGACGCTGGAGCAGATGCTTTTGTTATTGGTGAACAACAATTTGGTCTACGTCTAGCAGGAGAATTCTCTGTTGATGAAGTGGAAGAAGCAACGAAGCTCATTCACGCAGCGGGTAAAAAAGTCTATGTGGCAGTTAATGCACTTTTCCATAATGAAAAACTGGAGGCACTTGCTGACTATTTACAAGAAATGCAACGTATTGGTGTGGATCGTTTAATTTATGGCGACCCAGCAGTATTAATTATTCGTCGTGAGCAAGGCGTAACGATTCCATTGCATTGGAATCCAGAAACGACAGCAACGAACTGGTTTACGGCTAATTATTGGGGGAAACGTGGTGCGACTCGTGCCGTGTTAGCACGTGAACTTTCTCTTGATGAAGTTTTAGAAATTAAAGAAAGTGCAGTATTGGAAATTGAAGTACAAGTACATGGAATGACATGTATGTTCCAATCGAAGCGTCCACTACTTGGCCATTATTTCTTATATCAAGATAAAGTAATGGAAATTGAAAATCGTAAAGAAAATCGTAATATGTTCCTCCATGATGATGAGCGTAATAATAAATATCCAATTTACGAAGATGTAAATGGTACGCATATTTTCAGTCCAAATGATATGTGTGTGATTGATGAGCTTGGCGAATTATTTGAAGGTAGCATCGATGCTCTAAAAATTGAGGGCGTGTTACAAACACCAGAATATGTGGTGACAGTAACAGAAGCCTATCGCAAAGCCATCGACACATATTTTGACGAGTCAGAAGAAGCATATGAGGACATAAAAGATGAATTATTAGCTAAAATTGAAGATATTCAACCAGCTTTAAGACCATTAGATACAGGCTTTATCTTCAAGGAAACAGTTTACTAAGAGGGGGCAATAACATGGCATTAGCGTTAGAACAAAATGACAAAATCCGTGACATTGTCGACGGTAAACGTGTCATTACAAAAAAACCAGAGCTACTTGCCCCTGCAGGTAGCTTAGAGAAATTGAAAGTAGCTGTGCATTACGGAGCAGATGCTGTATTTATTGGTGGCCAAGAATTTGGTCTACGGTCCAATGCAGATAACTTCTCTATTGAAGAAATGCGTGAAGGTGTAGAGTTTGCTAATCGATACGGTGCGAAAATTTATGTAACGACAAATATTTTTGCACATAATGAAAATATGGACGGCCTGGAGCGTTATTTAAAGGATATTGAGTCGGTAGGCGTAACAGGTATTATCGTTGCGGACCCACTAATTATTGAAACATGTCGTACAGCAGCTCCTAAACTTGAAATTCACCTTTCCACACAGCAATCACTGTCTAACTGGAAGGCAGTGCAGTACTGGAAAGAAGAAGGTTTACATCGTGTTGTTTTAGCGCGTGAAGTAGGCGGAGAAGAAATGAAGCTGATGAAGGAAAAGGTAGATATTGAAATCGAGGCCTTCGTTCATGGCGCAATGTGTATTGCCTATTCCGGGCGTTGTGTTCTGTCCAATCATATGACTGCTCGTGACTCTAACCGAGGTGGTTGCTGCCAATCATGCCGTTGGGATTACGATTTATATGAATTAGAAGATGGTGAAGAAAAAGCACTGTTTGATGATAATCATGCGCCTTTTGCTATGAGCCCAAAAGATTTAAAACTAATCGAAGCGATTCCACATATGATTGAGCTTGGTATCGATTCTTTAAAAGTTGAAGGTCGTATGAAATCCATTCACTATGTGGCGACAGTAGTATCTGTCTACCGCAAAGTAATCGATGCTTACTGTGCTGATCCTGATAATTTTATTATTAAACGTGAATGGCTAGAGGAGCTAGATAAATGTGCAAACCGTGATACGGCTGAAGCATTCTTCCACGATGCACCTGGCCTAGAGGAGCAAATGTTTGGCATCCATGGCCGAAAAACGACGTATGAATTTGCTGGATTAATTTTAGATCATGATCCAGAGACAAAAATAGTCACTATGCAGCAACGAAATTACTTTAAACCAGGTGACGAAGTAGAGTTTTTTGGTCCAGAAATCGAAAATTCCCGTTTGACAATGGGAGAAATTTGGGATGAAGATGGCAATAGCCTAGATGCAGCACGTCATCCATTACAAATTGTTAAATTTAAATGTGATATACCATTAATGCCGCATAACATGATGCGAAAGGAGAATAACTAATGGCAGTTAAGCGTCCTGTTGTCATCGGTATCGCTGGTGGCTCATGCTCGGGAAAAACGAGTGTGACGCGCGCCATTTATGATGTTTTCCGCGAGCATTCAGTTGTTGTAATTGAACAAGACTTTTATTATAAAGATCAAAGTCATTTAACATTTGAAGAGCGTTTAGGAACAAACTACGATCATCCGTTAGCATTTGATAATGATTTATTAATTCAACACATAAAAAAACTCTTAGTTAGACAATCAATCGAAAAGCCAGTCTACGATTACGTGCAGCATACCCGGGCAGAAGAAGTAATCCATGTTGAACCGGTAGATGTTATTATTCTAGAAGGAATTCTCGTGTTAGAGGATGCGGATTTGCGAGATTTAATGGATATTAAATTATTTGTGGATACCGATTCCGATCTACGAATTATTCGTCGTATCATGCGCGATATTAAAGAGCGTGGACGTACAACAGATTCAGTTATCGAACAGTATTTATCAGCAGTTCGACCTATGCATAATTTATTTATTGAACCTACAAAACGTTATGCGGATATCATTATTCCAGAAGGTGGGGATAATGAGGTAGCAATAGATTTAATGGTAACGAAAATTAAAACTATTCTTGAAACCGACAACGTATTGTAATAAGATAGAGTGGTATTGACAATATTTACATGCATATTTTGAAAAGGCATGCATACTATTAGGTCAAAGCGTAATTTGAAAACGTTTAAAAATAATAAAATTCGATTAAATGCACCTTACATGCATTTAATCGAGTTTTATGTTTTTATATTGAAGAAACAAGGAGTGAAGGACTTTGGCAAATGAAAAACAGTACCCTATGACAGCTGAGGGAAAACGAAAATTAGAAGAAGAATTAGTGAAATTAGAAACTGAAACACGTAAAGAAATCGTTGAACGTATAAAAATAGCACGTGATTTTGGTGATCTTTCTGAGAATGCGGAGTACGATTCAGCAAAAGAAGAACAAGCCTTTTTAGAAGGTCGTATTTCTACTTTAAAATCAATGATTCGCAATGCAGTGATTATTTCTGAGGATGAAACAGATAACAGCGTGGTATCACTCGGGAAAACGGTTACATTTGTAGAAATTATTAATGGTAAACCATCAACTGACGAAGAATCTTATACTATTGTAGGTTCAGCTGAAGCAGATCCAATGGAATTCCGTATTTCAAATGAATCACCAATTGCTAAAGGCTTACTTGGCCGTGCTGAAGGCGAAGAAGTAGTCGTTCAAACACCTGGTGGCGAAATGAAAGTCAAGATTGTTTCGATTAAATAATATGTAAGTGTACAAGCAGTTAGTCTTTCTATCCAGAAAGGCTAGCTGCTTTTAATATTTCAGATTGTAAAGTAACGAAGTAAATTAATGAGTATAATTATTTTGCAAGTGCTGTAGAACTTGATAGAATATTTGCTAGAGAGGGGGAGGACATATGAGTGAACGACAAACTCGAAGTAGTCGTCATTTGCAGCCATCTCGTAATAAAAAGCTAGATAAACTATTGAATGTATTAATTGGTATTGTGGTTGTACTAATTATTATCACAGCAACGTATGTGTTTAAATGGCAAGGTGATGCAGAGCAAACAGTAAAAGATGAACCAACTCAAGAGGAAAAAGGCGATAACAAAGAAGAGGATAAAGAACCTACGAAAGAGGATGAAAAAGATCTCGCTGTAGAAGAAGATAAAACTTCAGAGGAAGAGGATAAATTAGAACCTGAAAAACCTCAGCAAGAACAAGGTTCACCAGAAGAATCAACTTCAGATAATCCCGAAGTTGAGAAAGTCATTACTAATAAAAATTGGCAACCAACACCTACAACCCAAACAGGCCAACATGTGTCTTCCTACGATTCGTCATCAGTAGACTGGTCTGAAAAAGTAGCGACAGTCACAAGTGTTACGGGCATTGATCAAAACAATATGATTATTTGGCGTATGCAAAATAATGGTGGCCCTAATTCTTCAATTGCCACAGTTTCAACAAAAGACAAATCTCAGATGTACCGTATAAGTATGGAATGGGTAGACAATGAAGGATGGTTGCCTGTAAAGCTTGAGCAACTGAATACATTAGAAGGCGCCTATTGACGAAAATCACTCTTTTGATTATTTTTAATAGAGTTGATAAAGAAGGGAAGTAACATTACATGAAGATTGCAGTAATTGGTGCAATGGAAGAGGAAGTAGAACTACTACGTGCATCATTAAACAATGCACAAAGTACAACCATTGCAGGCAGCGAGTATACAACAGGAACATATGAAGGCAAGGAAGTCGTGTTATTAAAAAGTGGTATTGGTAAAGTGAATGCGGCAATGTCCACTACCATTCTTTTACATGAATTTAAGCCGGATGTTGTTATTAATACAGGCTCTGCGGGTGGCTATGACGAAGCACTAGAGGTAGGTGCTGTAGTCATTTCTGATGAAGTTCGTCATCATGATGTTGATGTCACAATTTTTGGTTATGAAATTGGACAAATGGCAGGTATGCCAGCAGCTTATAAATCTGACGAGCGATTAATGAAAGTAGCTGAAGATGCTGTCAAGGCAGTTGGAGAGCATCAATATGGTATTGGTTTAATTTGCTCTGGAGATGCATTTATGAATGATCCTGAACGTGTAGAAGCAGTTCGTCGTCATTTTCCTCAAATGAAGGCGGTAGAAATGGAAGCGGCTGCGGTTGCGCAAGTTTGTTATCAATTTGCTACACCTTTTGTAGTTATTCGTGCATTATCAGATATAGCAGGTAAAGAATCAAACATTAGCTTTGATGAGTTTTTACCAGTTGCTGCAAAACATTCGACACAAGTTGTATTAAAAGCAATTGCTTCACTATAATACACAAAACGGTCAAAATGTGATGTTTCTTATGTGAGAAAAATCACAGTTAATGCATTGTAGAAATGCTACACTAGCTTTAATAAATCTCTTCATATTAGAATGGGAGGCATTCATGATGCTCTTATTAACAGTAGGTGTAGTGATTATTACAACTTTAATAGGTTCATTGATTACTGCAGAACTATCAGAATCAGCACATTAATATGACGGAAAAGCTCCTTTGCGACATGCCATGTCGCAAGGGGCTTTTTTTTATGCCATGGAATCGGCACAACTTACGCTAAAGATGCATTGAATTTTTCTAGTAAACATTTTACAATATATTACTCAATTGACTTTTGGTCGCGTTTGTACAATTGATAGAGTTTGATAAGTGCTCGTTTTTCAATACGAGATACATAGCTTCGAGAAATATTTAATCGGGCAGCTATTTCTTTTTGCGTGAGGGCATCTTGTTGATTTAAACCATAGCGAAGTGTCACAATTTCTAGTTCGCGTTCATCAAGCATATGCAAGTAATGATATAACTGGGCTACATGCTCTTTATGTTCGATTTTCTCAGTTGCACTCTCTTCATCACATTGGAGTAAATCACGAATTTGAAGCGCATTGCCATCTTTATCCGTCCCGATTGGCTCAAATAAAGAGACATCTTTCTGTACTTTTTTTTGTGTGCGTAGATGCATTAAAATTTCATTTTCAATACATCGTGCTGCATATGTGGCAAGCCTTGTTTTTTTGTCAGGGGTATAGCTTTCTACCGCTTTCATTAGCCCGATTGTCCCGATGGAAATATAATCATCAAGTTGTTCATGTTTTGGATGGAATTTTTTTACGACATGCGCGACGAGTCTCATATTGCGTTCTATTAGGTCCAGGCGTGCTTGCTCATCGCCACCTAAAAATCGTTCAATACAAGCAGCTTCCTCTTCTTTTGAAAAGGGTTTATGGAATGTTTGCCCCTTTAAGTAGCCAAGTAACGCTGGGATTTCAAGCCATAACTGCAACATTGATGTAAAAATTCCGCTCATTGAATGATTTCATCCTTTCCCCATTTTTCGACAGTATATGTTTCAAAGCAGGTGGAAATGAAAAAAGTGCAACAGCAATTGTGCTGTTACACTTTTTTTAGCGTAAATGTACTGATCATGAGTAAAGCTAAAATCGGGAAAAGAAAAAGATAAAATGCCGGATGGAACGTAGTGGCTACAAAATACGTTAAAGTTAAGAACGTACCTGCAGCTGTAATAGGTAAACCTGTGAAATAGCCATTTGCATCACTAATATTAAAGCGGGCTAATCGCATCGCACCACAGACGATAAACAGGACGGCCATCATCATGCCGACAAAACCAAAATCAACTAGAACAACTTCGTACATTAATAATGCAGGCGCCACGCCAAATGATATAATATCACTCATAGAATCTAATTGTTTACCTAACTCAGACACTTGTCCGAGTGCTCTAGCTACCTTACCATCATAGCGATCAAGAAGAGCTGCAATAAAGATAAACAAGACACTATAGCTATAGTATTCATGTAAAGTGGCCATAATAGCCGCGCCTCCAAAGGACATATTACTAATTGTAATGAAGTTAGCTGCGTGCGATTTCATTTTCTTAACCGTGGTATCCACCAACTTGTGATAAAAAAACAAGGGGGATCACTCCTTTGCACTTAAGATATTGTACCATTATACTTCGAATGCGAAAAAATTGACAGTCTAAATTAATGGATAGGGGATTTTACTGATGAAAGAAAAACTATATCAACGCTTGATAGAACTAACGAATGGTAAGCAATCCTCCCATCTTTTGCAAGCAATTGCAAAAGCCAAGTGGAGTAAACGTATAATTCCAAGCTACATGAAGGTATACGATATAAACCTTGAAGAAGTTTCAAAAAAACAACAACAATTTTCATGTTTACATGAATTTTTTACAAGAGAGCTTTTAGAAGATGCACGACCTATTGAAAATAATCCGACGGTTTATGCAAGTCCTGTAGATGCCAAAGTAGAATCCTTTGGAAGGATTGAATGGGATATGACGTTTCTCGTAAAGGGTAAGCCATATGCTTTAGAAGATTTACTTGGTAATTCAGCACGAGCTGCCCATTATGCAGACGGCCATTTTATTGTGTTCTATTTAAGTCCTGCCGATTATCATCGCATTCACAGTCCGATTGATGGGGAAGTATTACGACAGTATACGCTTGGTCAGAAATCTTATCCTGTGAATCAAATTGGTCTTACATACGGTAAAAAACCAATTTCTCATAATTACCGTTTAGTGACAGAGTTGAAAACTGCGCATGATCAGCAAGTAGCGTTTATAAAAGTGGGTGCTACCTTTGTAAACTCTATTGTGCTCACTAACAGGACAACAAAATGGCAGAAAGGCCAGGAAGTTGGTTATTTCTCATTTGGCTCAACAGTGGTTATGCTGTTTGAAAAGGATGCGATTGAGTTTACGGAAAATGTTGTACAGGGCAACCCAATTCGAATGGGTGAAGCCTTTGCAAATATGCTATAATGGTCGAATAATACGTTAAGATTAGGGGTCGCTATTTTGTATAATTTTTTATTACCAAACGAATTTGTGACGAATATTTTCGAAATTACACCTGAAAAGCTACAAGAATTAGGTATAAGAGGGATTATAACAGATCTAGATAATACCCTTGTGGAATGGGATCGTGCAGATGCAACAGAAGAACTGATCATTTGGTTGCGCATTATGAAGGAATCCGGTATTCGTGTTATTATTGCGTCAAATAATAATGAGACACGTGTCAAACACTTCGCTGAACCATTGGGTATTCCATATATTCATAAGGCAAAAAAACCATTGCGAAATGCTTTTTATAATGCCCTGATTCAATTAGGTTTGCGTCCTAATGAAGTAGTAATGGTAGGGGATCAACTCCTAACAGATGTAATGGGCGCGAATCGATTAGGCTTGCATACAGTGTTAGTAAAGCCTGTTGCACAATCTGATGGGCTTGTAACAAAATTGAATCGATTCATTGAACGTCGGGTGTTCAATGATTTGAAACGAAAAGGAATTATAACTTGGGAGGAACAAGAATGATTGAAATGCCAAATTGTATTGGCTGTGGTACAACAATTCAAACAGAAGATAAAACAGCAGTTGGGTATGCACCCCCATCATCTTTAGAAAAGGATGTGGTCATTTGCCAACGTTGCTTCCGTTTGAAAAATTACAATGAAATTCAACCAGTGTCATTAACAGATGACGACTTTTTACGCATTTTGAACGGCCTTGGTACACAGCAAGGCTTAATCGTAAAAATTGTTGATATTTTTGATTTTAATGGGAGCTGGCTACCTGGACTTCACCGTTTTGTAGGGAAAAATCCTGTGCTTTTGATTGCTAACAAAGCTGATTTATTACCGAAATCGGTAAAACCAAAAAAAGTTATCAATTGGCTTAAACGCGAAGCAAAAGCTCTAGGACTTCAGCCTGTTGATGTGCTGTTAGTAAGTGCCCATAAAGGTATGGGAATGGCTGAAGCAATGGAAGCCATTGATGAATACCGACAAGGTCAAAATGTTTATGTTGTGGGCTGTACCAATGTCGGAAAATCCACATTCATTAACCGTATTATTAAGCAGGCAACAGGGGAAGGCGAAGTTATTACAACCTCACATTTCCCAGGTACTACTTTAGATATGATTGAAATTCCATTAGATGATGGTAGTGCATTATATGATACACCTGGTATTATTAATCATCACCAAATGGCCCATCATATTGATTCAAGTGAATTAAAGTATATTATGCCGAAAAAAGAAATCAAGCCGAAAGTCTACCAGCAAAATCCTGGACAAACCTTATTTATTGGGGCATTGGCGAGATTTGATTTTATTCAAGGTGATCGATCTGCCTTTACGATTCATGTGGCAAACGATTTACCAATTCATCGGACAAAGCTTGAAAAGGCAGATATGTTGTATGCAGAACATAAGGGAGAACTACTTGCGCCGCCGACTGCGGACTTTATTGACCAACTTCCGCCGTTAGTTCGTCATGAGTTCTCAATAAAAGAAGCTAAAACAGATGTTGTATTTTCTGGGCTAGGCTGGATTACCATACAGCATGCTAATGTCGTAGTAGCAGCATATGCCCCGAAAGGTGTACAAGTTTCAATTCGTCCTTCACTTATTTAAGCTGAGGGATGAAGGAGAGAAGAGGGACTAGGAAATGAAGAAGTGGTTTGCAGTGATTGGTGATCCAATTGAACATTCAAAATCACCGGCCATGCATAATGTTTGGTTTGAGGAAACGTCCATTGATGCGACATATATTCCGATACATGTATCTTCTGAGCAATTAGAGTCAGCGGTTGCTGGCTTGAAAACTTTAGGGGCAAGTGGCTGGAATGTGACAATACCTCATAAAACAGCAATCATTCCCTATTTAGATGAGCTAGATGAGTTAGCGCTAAAAATGGGAGCAGTGAATACAGTAGTACGAACAACAGAAGGAAAGCTGAAAGGCTATAATACAGATGGAATTGGTTTTGTTCGTTCACTAGAGGAAGCAGTAGGTTCGTCTCATAAAGACAAGCCAGTGTTACTTGTTGGTGCTGGTGGCGCTGCTCGCGGTATAGCCTTTGCCATGTGGCAGCAAGGCTATAACCACATGACCATTGCTAATCGTACCGTAGCCAATGCACAAGCTATTGTGGATGAGATGGGTATGGGCTGTGCAATTTCATTAAAGGAAGCGGAAGAAACATTAGCTGATTTCAGCATTATTGTGCAAATGACATCGGCAGGCCTTGCTACGGGCAATTTTTCAATGCCGTTTTCCTTAAATCGGCTTACGAAAGGAGCAATTGTTGCGGATATTGTGTATAATCCATTAATGACGCCTTTTTTACAAGCGGCTGAAGAAAAAGGGGCAACGATTGTTACAGGTTTAGGAATGTTTGTGCATCAAGGAGCAATTGCTTTTGAGCACTGGTTAGGAAACTATCCAAATACAAATTCAATGATTGCGCAGTTAAAGGCGCAATTAGGAGGAAACTAATTTTTATGTTAACAGGTAAACAAAAACGTTTTTTACGTGCAGAAGCACACCATTTAACACCAATTTTCCAAGTAGGAAAAGGTGGCGTAAATGATGAAATGACTAAGCAAATTCGTGAGGCTTTAGAAGTACGTGAACTGATTAAAGTGCGTATTTTAGATAATTGTGAAGAAGATAAACATGAAGTGGCAGAAGCACTTGCAACAGGTGCACATGCAGAGCTTGTCCAATTAATCGGCCTTACAGTTGTTTTATATAAAGAGTCACGCAATCAAAAAAAGATTGTATTACCAAAAGCAACGAAATAAGGTGAGACGATGAAAAGGGTCGGTTTACTAGGCGGCACGTTCAATCCTCCGCATATGGGGCATTTAATGATGGCAAATGAGGTATTTCATGCATTGCAACTTGATGAAATCCGCTTTATGCCAAATGCCATACCACCACATAAGCAAGCACGTTTTGATGCCAGTAATGTCGAACGCCTTGAAATGGTCAAACGTGCGATTCGTCCATTTTCTTATTTTTCAGTAGAGTCGTATGAGGTTGACAAGGGTGGCGTATCCTATTCCTATGAGACACTTTCTGCATTGTGTAGAAGAGAACCTAATGTGAAATTCTACTTTATCATCGGTGGCGATATGATTGATTCGCTACACACATGGCATTGTATAGAGCAATTAGTGGAACTTGTACAATTTGTTGGCGTAAAGCGTCCAGGAACAGCAGCAATTACAGAGTACCCTATACTTATGGTGGAGGTGCCTCAAATCGATTTATCGTCCACACTGGTTCGTGAACGCCTTGCGACTGGAGGAACGGTGACATTTTTACTACCAATAGCGGTAGAGACGTTCATACGAGAGGAAGGTCTTTATGGAACGCGAACAGTATTTAGCGGCGATTAAGCCCAGAATGCCGGAAAAACGTTATATTCATACAATTGGTGTAATGGAAACGGCCATCGATCTAGCACGAAAGTACGGCGAGGATGAGAAAAAAGCTGAGATAGCTGCAATCCTTCATGATATTGCTAAATATGCAGATATGGAGTGGATGGAGAACATCGTCCGAGCTGAAAAATTAGATGCCCGACTCATTGGCTGGGGTAGTGAATTACTGCATGGCCCAGTTGGTGCATATATTGTAGAAAGCGAATTTGGCATCAATGATGAGGAGTTGTTGAATGCTATTCGTTTCCATACAACAGGGCGACCTGGTATGAGTCGTTTAGAAAAAATCATTTTTGTCGCAGATATGATTGAACCGAATCGTCAATTTGATGGTGTGGAGCGTCTACGCAAAAAAGCGCAAAAAAATTTGGATAAGGCAATGAGTGCGTGTGTCCGTCATACATTGGCATTTTTAATAGACACAAAGCAGCCTATTTATCCATTATCAATAGAATGTTATAACGATATGATGAACAGAGAGGATAGTGAAGGATGACTTCAACTTTATTACAAGCAGCGTACAAAGCAATTGACGACAAACATGGTGAGGATATTGTCGTTTTAAATATGCAAGGAATTTCCCTTTTAGCAGATTATTTTATCATTGCACATGGTAACTCAGATCGTCAGGTGCAAGCGATTGCACGTGAATTACAAGATGTAGCTGAAAAAGATGGCTATGAAATTCGCCGTGTCGAAGGTTTTGATGGAGCTCGTTGGGTTCTTGTAGACTTAGGAGATGTAGTAGCACACGTATTCCATAAAGATGAGCGTGCTTATTATAATTTAGAGCGTCTATGGGGCGATGCACCACAATTAGACATGCCAGAGGCCTAAGTGAGTAGTTACGAGCGCTTCGCCCATGTCTATGATGAGCTACAAACGGATATTCCTTACAATCTTTATGTAGATTGGGTTGTACAGCATGCACCAAGTAGCCAATACAAAACGCTATTAGACATTGGTTGTGGCACTGGTGTGCTTAGCTTGTTATTTGCACAGGCTGGCTACAAAATCAGCGGTGTTGATTTATCAGAAGAGATGCTTTCCTTTGCGACTGAGCGTTTTGCTGATGCAGGATACGATGCCCCGTTTTATTGTATGTCCATGGATGAACTTGATGGCTTTGAGGCAGTAGACGTGGTCACAATTGCCATTGATTCTCTGAATTATGTTGTAGAGGAGCAAGCAGTCTATTCGACATTAGAACGGATTTATCAAGCATTACGTGATGGTGGCCAGCTGTTTTTTGACGTCCACTCTCTATTTAAGATGACGGAGATCTTTTTAGATGGTCCATTTACGTATGACAATGGTGACATTAGTTATGTATGGCATACAGAGGCCGGAGATTTAGAGCACTCCATTATCCATCAAATGACTTTTTATGTGCGTGATGCTGCAAGTGATTTATATGAACGTTTTGATGAGGAGCATATTCAACGTACGTTTCCTATCGAACAATATATGACTTGGCTTCACGCCATTGGCTTTAGTGATGTGGAAGTCACAGCAGACTTTAATGACGGAGCACCTGAATATGAAAGTGAACGCATTTTTATTCGTGCGGTGAAATAAATATAGAGAAGTGCCACACTGCCTATCGACAGTGTGGCTTTTTGTAGTAGAACAGATGGATAGAGTAGCTGAAGTGATGGATAGAACAGTTGAACAGACGGATAGAATAGCCAAAGTGATGGATAAAACGTTTTTCGCTATCGTTATCGGTTATAGGTTTTCAATAAGTGGGTGATAGTGTATGATGAATTTACCTCCATATGATTCCCTTTTGCATTGAAAGGATGGTACTATGTTGCAATCTTTATGGCAAAAGTACAAAAAAAGTATGTTAATCCCTAGCATACTAGTAATCAGTGGACTACTTTTTTACTTCTATTTTTCGAATTCTGACTCTTCACATCCCCAAGAAGAGCTCATCGAAACCATCCAACCTATTGAAGAAATAAATTTAATTGAATCTGCTGAGGAAGCGGTCCAACAGCAGGTATTTGTTGATATAAAGGGTGCTGTTATGTATCCGGGCGTTTATGAGCTTCAGTCAGACCAACGTATTATCGATGCTGTTCAGCTTGCAGGTGGTTATATGGAGAATGCAGATACTCAGTACGTCAATCATGCACAAAAGGTACAGGACGAAATGGTGATTTATATTCCCATAAAAGGTGAACAGCTTGGAGATGTATCCACTAATCTTTTAATGTTGCCTACGGAAAGTCAAAATAAGGAACAAAAGATTAATATCAACATAGCTGATGTGGAGACTCTTACAACGCTACCAGGAATCGGCCCCTCAAAAGCGCAAAGTATTCTTAGCTATCGGGAGGAAAACGGACGCTTTCAAACCATTGATGATTTAAGAAATGTTAGTGGTATTGGTGATAAAACATTTGAGAAGTTAAAGGACTCTATTACCGTTAAGTAAACCTTGTAGCTTCTGAGATATTGACGCCCCTTTTCCAAAAGGGCTACACTATAGTAGAAAAGCAACAAAATATTAAACTTGTAAGGCATAATTTTGGAGGTAGTCATATGGAGCGAATTACTTGGGATCAATTTTTTATGGCACAAAGCCATTTACTCGCATTGCGCAGTACATGTACAAGACTAGCAGTAGGAGCAACCGTTGTCCGTGATAAACGAATCATTGCAGGGGGATATAACGGCTCTATAACAGGGGATGAGCATTGTATCGAAAAAGGTTGTTATGTGGTAGACAACCATTGTGTACGTACGGTCCATGCTGAAATGAATGCGTTACTACAATGTGCTAAATATGGTACACCAACAAAAGGTGCAGATTTATATGTGACTCATTTCCCATGTCTCCCTTGTACAAAATCTATTATTCAAGCAGGCATTGAACGTGTTTATTATGCTACTGATTATAAAAATAATTCATTTGCACAGGAACTATTTGAAAAAGCAGGTGTGACAGTTGTTCATGTGCCATTTGATGAACGGAAAATCGATTTTTTACGCGATGAAAAACTAGCCTTGTATACAGAGATGCTTCATGAGCTTCGCGAGAACGGATTGCCAGCCGAAAAATTGCTTCCGTATGAACAGAAGGTGAGTGCATTATTTGGTATAAAGCTTTAAGACATAAATGGATTTATGTAGCGCTTGCTGTCCTTATAGCTTCCGTAGCGGCCCACAAGGCGGCATTGCTACTCGTATTATTACTTCTTTTAGCCCTGTGGCTCATCTTAAAGGGTGAGTCACGATTTTTAGCTACGATTGTGTTGACTAGTGGCTTATTATCGCATTTTTTTCTTGCCACTCAGTTGATGGAACCCTCCCCTCTACCGTCATCTTTCCCTTTAACTTGGTCAAGCGACTATAAAATAAGCGGTCAAAAGCTCCGCGGATTTGCTACAACAACAAACGGTCAAAAGTTATATGCAGTGTATACGTTTTCTTCAGAACAAGAAAAAGTTTATTATGAACATACATCCATAACGGGGATGACGTATCTTGCAAAAGGTGAGCTTATGGCTCCTTCTCCGGCAGCCCACGAATATGCCTTTTCCATGTCGAATTATTTAACGAGTAAGGGAGCAATGGGTATTGTTGAAATCACGAGTTGGACCTACATTGAAAAGCAAAATTCCCCCTCCGTATTTCTCGCTAAAATAAGATACCAGATGAAAAGGCATATCGAGATGACATTTCCAAAGTCACTAGTAGCAGAGGCTCAAGCCCTTCTTATTGGGGTGCAGGATCAAATGGATGACGAGCTGCAACGCGCCTATCAAAAGCTAGGTATAACTCATTTATTTGCAATCTCTGGCTTACATGTGGCGCTGCTGTCATGGCTATTTTTTGAAGGATTACTTCGAATAGGTATTCGCAAAGAAATGGCCACAATTGCCTTGCTGATCTTCCTACCTATATACGGCGTAATTGCAGGGGGGGCACCTTCCGTATGGCGAGCGGTTTCGGTAGTGGAAATCATGATGTTGTTACGTTATTTGAAATGGAAGCTGTCAATCGATGATGCACTCCCTATTAGCTTTGTAGGCTTTGTTTTACTTGAACCAGGCGTAATTTATCAAATTGGTTTCCAACTGTCCTATTTAGCAACCGCTAGTATTATTTATTCTAGTATTATTTTAAAACAGACGAGCAACTGGTTGTCACGTTCTTTTTTTGTCACATTCGTATGTCAGCTTCTCGTTTATCCTTTATTACTTCATCATTTTTACGAACTATCCATCTCCTCGTTTTTAGTAAATATTATCTTCGTTCCATTGTTTTCATTCATTATTTTACCTTTTAATATTGTGGTATTTGTTCTAACCTATATTTCTTTGCCACTAGCAAACTTGTTCTTTGCTGGTTACGAGCCGCTCCGTAATGCGCTTACTGCTGTGATTTTTTATATACAAGAGCTACCTTTTCAATTATGGTCACCAGGTAAACCCTCCATTTGGCTGAGTTGTTTAGCAATGCTAAGTGTTCTCTTATGTCTTTATTTCCTAGAAACAAGACGTTTTGGGAAGGCGCTTGTTGTGTTAGTCATCCCAGCCGTCTGGATTCATCTTTACCCCATGCTGTATAGCGACACAAAGATAACGTTTTTAAATGTAGGGCAGGGAGATTGCACTGTTATTGAATTACCATTTAGGGACGCTGTATACGTCATTGATACGGGTGGTCTTTTGCGCTTTGAGCAAGAGCAATGGAAGAAATCAGATAGAATTTACGAGATAGGGAAACAAGTTGTAGTCCCATTCCTAAAAGGAAAGGGGATACGAACCATCGATATTTTAATTGTCACTCATGCGGACGCTGATCATGTAGAAGGAGCGGAAGAAGTTTTACAAGAGATTGGGATGAAAGAAATTCACGTTACACCTGGTTCATTGGATCAGCCAATTATGAGGGATTTATTAATGGAAGCGAAAAAGCACAATGTTCCCATAAAAGAAAAGATGAGGGGCACTGCTTGGCAGAAAGGTGAGACAAGCTTTTATTATTTATGGCCCCATGATACCCATTACGAAGGAAATGATGATTCCCTTGTTTTATACATGCAACAGAAGGCGTTTAGAGCGTTATTTACAGGTGATTTAGAGAAGTATGGTGAACAACAGCTAATATTGCATTATGGACCTCTATTAGCGAATATAACACTCCTGAAGGCGGGTCATCATGGCAGTAAGACATCTAGTATCGAATCATTTGTAGAGCTCCTACAGCCCCGATTAACGGTTTTCAGTGCTGGGCTTCAAAATCGTTATGGTCACCCACATGAAGAGGTAGTTGAGCGATTTGCTAGTAGGAATTTAAATACTTTGACAACAGGGTTGGATGGGACCATTGAAGTTCGTATTCAGGGTAATCGTTGGATAGTTAGAGCAAAAGAAAAAGACCTTGTCCAATGACCAAGGTCTTTTGCCTTCGTATTTAAGTCTGATTACTTTGATACGAACTCTACTATTGTCGCGATAATAAACATTAGTGTGAAAACGCCAAACGATACACCGAAACCAACACCTGAATCGATAGCATCGTTACGTCGACATTGTATGTTTTTTCCTTCAAATGGATTCATTGTTATCCCTCCAATTCTGTTATTTATTATAAGACAACATGTACATAAAAGCTATATCGAAAAGGAGAATTCCCCGTCTGGCAAGGAATCGACACAATTCGGTCAAACTCACTTATGGATATTCATGACACCTTGGTTATCGCTCGACTGGAACTTGATCTTGGATTTGTATGCCAATTGTATAGGAAATGAACGCCATTAAGCATGGCACCTATAAAGGTTGCAGCCTGCTCAATTCAGATAAAATCATGTATACTAATAGTATTGCTAGATGGAGGGAAAATTATGATTTCAACGGTTTGGAATACAATAAAAAAAGGTGAGCTGGCACCAGTATATCTACTATTTGGTGAAGAAAGCTATTTTATAGATGAAACCATTAAGCGTATAAAAGAAGCGATGGGACCAGAAGAAGCGCTGGAAATGAATACATTTGATTTAGATGAAGTGCCTGTGGACGCTATCATTGATGAAGCGGATACCATCCCCTTTTTCTCCGAACGGAAGCTCATTATTGCTAAAAATACTTCATTTTTAAAAGCAACAGAGAAAGGGAAAGAAAAAATCGACCATGATGTGAAACGGCTGGAAGCATGGTTGTCCAATCCCTCTGATTTTTCCATAACAGTTTTTATTGCCCCTTATGAAAAGTTAGATGAACGCAAAAAAGTGACAAAAATGATGAAAGAACATGCTTTCCTTGTACATGCAGAAACACCTAAAGAACAGGATTTAGCCGTATGGATTCAAAGTATTGTCAAGGCACAGGGCAATAGCATCACACAAGATGCAATCGAACTTCTTGTGACGATGGTTGGGGCGAACATGCTTCAATTACAAATGGAAATAGACAAGCTTACTCTTTATCTAGGTGAAGGTGGAGAAATCACGGTACCGTTAGTGGAGGATTTAGTGGCAAAAACATTGGAGCAGGATGCCTTTAAAATGCTCAATGCATATTTGGCCAATGATTCGGTAGGTGCTTTGTCAATTTATCATGATTTATTGCGACAAAAGCAAGAACCTATTATGCTTGTTGGACTACTTGCATCTAATGTTCGTACCATGTCGAATGTTTTTTATTTGTTGAAGAAAGGGTATCATCCACAACAAATCGCCAAAAATTTAAAAATTCATCCGTATCGTGTCAAATTAATGACTGAGCAGCGTAATCGTCCTACAGAAGAAAGTTTACTGAGAGCATTATATCAACTAGCAGAGGTCGATTTACAGCTGAAAACGACAGGGGGGAATCGGGAACGATATTTAGAGCTCTTTTTACTACGTCAACTTTAAATACAACAAGCTGTCCAATAATGGACAGCTTGTTGTATTATCTATAAAAATTAAAAAGACCAGCTACTCTTAATAGAGTAACTGATCCTTTAAACAATTACGCTTTTTTAGCAAGGCGAGACTTTTTACGAGCCGCCGCGTTTTTGTGGATAAGTCCTTTTGAAGCTGCTTTATCTAAAGATTTGTAAGCTGCTTGTAAAAGTTCTTGTTTGTTTTCAGCATTTTCAGCAACAGCGTTTTCAGCTTTTTTCACTGTAGTACGCATTGCAGATTTAGCTTGAGAATTAGCAATGTTAGCTTTTTCGTTAACTTTTACGCGTTTAATCGCAGATTTAATGTTTGGCATATATTTCACCTCCTAAATTAGGTACGAGATGATATCTTCTCATTGATTTCTTGTGTCAATACAACAAAAATCATTTTAACAAACGCTAGGCTAAATTGCAATAGATAAATGCAAAGAATATTTACTTGACAGTTTGAACAAACTACTGCTTGAGGTGATCTGTATGCAAAATTTTAATTGGTATCGGACAGATTTAATCGATGAATCTGAAGAGGTAGTTGTCCATCAGACAAAAGAACAAAAAGAAAGACTTAAACAATCGAGTGGCGTTCAAATTGAAGATCGAACAGCCGGTCGAGTGAAAATTACGGATGTACTAGTGGATGCTGAAGGTGAAAAGCAAATTAGCAAAAAAGAAGGTCAATATATTACACTTTCTGTACCGACGCTGACATTAGAAGATCAGGATGGATTTACACAATTGGAGCAAGAATTGCTTGGGAATTTTAAAAAAATGCATGAATCGCTCTCCTGGCAAGAGAACGATAAAATTTTAATTATCGGTTTGGGCAATCGCACCATTACCCCTGATGCAATTGGTCCCTATCTGATTGATCATTTGCATAGTTTAGATGCGATCGATGATAAATTTGTTATGTATGCCCCAGGCGTCACAGGACAAACCGGCTATGAAACAGGAGAGTTTGTAGCTGCCATTGCTGAGCGGCTAAAACCCAAATTAGTCATTGTCGTCGATGCACTTGCTACAAGAGCTAGTAATCGACTCTGTAAAACCATTCAATTAACGAATACAGGTATACATCCAGGTTCAGGTGTAGGTAATCAACGGCAAGAAATTTCCTATGAAATGCTTGGCATTCCTGTAACAGCCATTGGCATACCAACAGTGGTAGATGCCCCAGTATTAATTGCTGATGCTGTAGAAGTCATGCTGCGTTCAATAGCGGCCCGTGTAGCTGAACGTAGTAATCCTTCATCGAAGCTATCATTATCCTCCTGGCAACCAAATATCGACAAGGAACTTGACATGTCGTTAGTAGAACCTATTTTCGGTGAATGGGCGACATGGACAAAAGAGGAACGTCAGCAGTTGTTTGAAGAAACCTTCGCAGGCTCGCATAGACAATTGATGGTAACTCCTAAAGAGGCGGACTACTGGATAGATCGCTATGCAAATTTAGTAGCTTCGATGCTCATGAACTGGGCAAGCGATTTATAAAAAATAGCTAGTAATCGACCTTGATATATGCATAAATCAAGAAAAATTTTTACGTTCTAAAAGACACACCCCCTCCATACGATATGGGGAGGAGGGTGTGACTTTGCTAAAAAAACTACAATGGTCATTTGGTATATTATTGTTCTTTTTCGTATTACCTGTCATTGCTGGGCAACTTCCGTTCAACAAGCAAGCATCGACTCCGATTAAACAACCTGAAGATAAACAAGTCGTGTTTGCCGCTACTAATCTAGAAGAACAAAATGTACTTGAACAAACGAAAGAGCCCGAACCAGATTTAGACCCGTTTAAAGTGTTAGTATTATTTACGCATACTTATGAAGCATACGAACCGATGGTAAAAGCTGTGAGTGGTAAGGTAGCGACTTCTCATGAAACGGTCAATATTATGAGTCTAAAGGATAAGATTGTGAATCATTTTAATGTAAATGGCTTAAAGACAGATGTTCTTGATGTAGATATTATGAAAGAATTGCAAGCACAGGGTAAGGGATATCACCAATCCTATGACGTAATGAGACCTTTTCTTAGTAAGCATCTAGAAACAAATAATTATGATTTAATATTAGATTTACATCGTGATTCTTTAAAACATGATCTTACAACGATCTCATATAATGGGGAAAACTATGCGAAAATCGCTATCGTTGTTGGGGCAGAGCATGCTAATTACCGCTGGAACACAGCCTATGCAGAAAGTTTATCATCCACATTGAATGCCATTGTTCCGAAAATATCAAAAGGTGTTATTTCCAAAAGTGGAGATGGTGTCGATGGAAGATACAATCAAGATTTAGGAAAGCAAATGATGATTATTGAAATTGGTGGGATTGGCAATACAGAAGAAGAGGTAAATCGAACGATTGCAGTAATCGGGAAAGCCATATCAAAAGCATTTGTTAATGATTCAAAAAAATAAAATTATTATTAAAAAAGTGAGGCTCTTGTAGGCTCACTTTTTAATATTCTATCATAATAAATTTTCCAGAAAAAAATCTAATTATTGGGCTTTCCATTGCTCAGTTCTTGTCTTATAATTTTCAAGTTGGCTCACGATTTTAATGAATGAAGGCATATGCAAATAAGGTGAAAGAGCTTTTGTAGTATCTACCATTTATGGTAATGCCTTTTTACACATACATATGTAGAGGATGAATTTTTTTAAGAGATTAGAAAAGTAATGACATTCAATATTTATCTAAAACTTTTATCGTTTCTCAAACGTCAAACATATAAGTGAACAAACTAAAAAATTTGAGAGGGGATGATGTTCAATCAAGATATTTCATTACTTGACAACAGGTTTTATAGATTATTGAAGGAAGGAATAGTATGTCAGGCAAGTCATTAAATCATCGTTACATTCCTGGACTAGACGGGATTCGAGCATTAGCCGTATTAGCAGTTATTGCTTATCATTTTAACTTCAGTTGGGCTAGAGGTGGCTTTTTAGGAGTTGACATCTTTTTTGTACTATCAGGCTATTTGATCACCTCTACCATTTTACCTTTAAAGGGCAACCAATTAACAGTCAGTCTAAAGAAATTTTGGATTGGACGATTTAGACGTTTACTACCAGCTGCCTACGTTATGATTATTACATCGTTTGTTTGGGCAATGCTCTTTCATAAAGAGCTTCTTCATACATTACGTGGAGATGCACTGTCTTCTATTTTCTATTCAAGTAATTGGTGGTTCATCTTTCATAAACTCTCTTATTTTGATAGTTTTGGTTCTCCATCACCCTTAAAAAATTTATGGTCATTAGCCATTGAAGAACAATTTTATGTGATTTGGCCATTGCTCTTAATGATTGGGCTTTATGTTGTGAAAAAACAAAGTAAACTAGCAAAGATTGTTTTTATTGGTGCTATTTGCTCAGCATTATTAATGGCGACACTGTACCAGCCAGGTGCTGATCCAAGTCGTGTATATTATGGAACGGACACACGCTGTTTTGAATTATTAATTGGCTGTTGGTTAGCGCTTGTTTGGCCAATGAAAAGACTATCAGCACAAAAACTTTCAATAAGCCATATGAAGAAGTTAAATGGTATAAGCTTTATTACGTTTACTATTTTTCTTGTCAGCATTATGTATGTTGATGAATTTCAAACATTCCTCTATAGAGGGGGGATGTTCCTATTTTGCTTGAATGCAGCAGTATTAATTGCTTGTATTTGTCACCCAGTCAGCATTTTGGGGAGAATGCTTGCGTGGAAACCACTTTGTTGGATTGGCTCACGATCCTACGGAATTTATCTTTGGCATTATCCTGTCATGGTTTTAGGTACACCTATACATGAAATTGGTAACCCCTCCTATTGGCGAATTGCGCTTCAGATAATACTCATCGTGACGATTGCAGAACTTTCCTATCGCTTCATTGAAATGCCTATCCGTAAAGAAGGATTCTGGGCATATTATCGAAAATATCTAGTCTTTAATAAAAATAAATGGGAAAGCCTCACATTTTCAAGAAAAGTATCAGCTGTCATGGTTCCGCTTTTCCTCCTTGTGTTTTTCACAGGGATCACAGGGGTTGTGGGGGAAGGCCAGCAAAGTTCAACGGATTCGTATCCAACTGCCGTTAAAATTAATGGAGATGCACCTACAACCAATCAAATAGAACATGACAAACAACCAGACACACCGAACGACGATCCTTCGACTAATAAGGAAGATGTGGCTGATGTTCCAGATATAGAAACACCAAAGCCAGAAGAAAACGAAGCGAATGTTGCGCCTGAGAAAGATGATTTTTATCAAAACATACTGGCAATTGGTGATTCGGTTATGATCGATATAGCAACGAGCTTACATAAGGTTTTTCCGAACATTACAATCGATGGGAAGATAGGTCGTCAAGTTTCACAAGCTGTCAAACTAGCACCAAATTATGCGAGTTTTAATCAAGCCAATCATGCAGTAATTATCCAATTGGGGACAAATGGCTATTTTACGAATGACCAAATAGATACACTTCTTGGGGCATTTGCAAATGCAGATATTTATTTAGTGAATACACGTGTGCCCCGTTCATGGGAAGGGAAAGTGAATGAAGCTTTACTTCAAAAAGCAGAGGAGCATGAAAATATTACACTAATTGACTGGCATGCCGCAGCGCTTAATCATCCAGAATATTTTGCTCCTGATGGTGTTCATTTAGAGAAAAAAGGTGTAGAAGTTTTAACAAATCTTATTCAACAATCCATAGACAATTAAAGTAATGTAAAAAGTCAGTATACACAGCTTTGTCTGAGTAACTGACTTTTTTTACATATCAAAAGTTGTTTGAATTGCTAGAAGAAAAAATAGTAAGTATGTTTCAATCTAAGGAGTTTTTATCCATTTGTAAAAATGTTAGAGGGGAAACAGCTTGCTTAATTATGGCTAGAAAAGGTAAATATTGTTGGTGGCTTTCAGTTGGAGATTGTATTTTTTATTTATGCCATCCTGAACTATCTACACTCGGTCAATACCAAGTCAATCAAAGACAAATTTTTGAATGGATTGGACAAGTTAACACATTCGAACAGGATGTACCATGCTATAGTGTGGGAATTAAGGAATTAAGGAATTAAGACAAGGAGAAAATTGCTTTCTTCTAACGACTGATGGGTTAATTGAATGCCCGAATGAACCTTATGCAAATCCGAAAGATATTTTTAATTCTTTCATTTTCCCTCATGATGATGAAAGCATCCGATCCATATTAAGAAACATCCAAGCTAACAATGTCAGAGATAGCACAACAATTGTTTTTTGGAAAGTTATTATATCAAAGGAAGCCGCTAAACCAAGTAATCAATAAGTTGAATTGAAATCATATAAAAAAGAGGTGAAAAGTAGATCTCTTTTTTATATGATTTCATGTATAATAATACGGCTAGTAAATTTACATACGTATTAGACACATTGATTAGCATTTCTCCTCAACCTTTCACTCCAACCCCAACTTATTTATCTGCATTTATATACTTCATACTGTAAAATCTAAAAACAGTAGTAAACATTGAAAGTATTGATAGTATAGGCTTTCTAGTCCAGTTGCTGTTGTACTTTGCATACCGTTCATAGTATAATTCATTATAGTTTAATTAGGAGTGGAAAAGATGAACCGAGAAGCACGTTTAAAACGACAAGAGAATATTCGAAATTTCTCTATTATTGCACATATTGACCACGGGAAATCAACGCTTGCTGACCGTATTTTAGAGCAAACAAAATCATTAACATCCCGTGAAATGAAAGCACAGCTCCTCGACTCAATGGATTTAGAGCGTGAGCGAGGTATTACGATCAAACTAAATGCAGTTCAATTAAAGTACGAAGCGAAAAACGGCGAAGTGTATACATTCCATTTAATCGACACACCTGGACACGTCGATTTCACATATGAGGTTTCCCGTAGTTTAGCTGCTTGTGAGGGTGCCATTTTAGTAGTGGACGCTGCACAAGGTATTGAAGCGCAAACACTTGCAAATGTTTATTTAGCCCTTGATAATGATTTAGAAATTTTACCTGTTATTAATAAAATTGATTTACCAGCAGCAGATCCTGAGCGCGTACGCCAAGAAGTGGAGGATGTTATCGGGTTAGATGCATCTGAAGCAGTATTAGCTTCTGCTAAAGCAGGTATTGGCATTGAGGATATTTTAGAGCAAATCGTTGAAAAAGTACCAGCACCAACAGGTGATCCGGACGCACCTCTACAAGCTTTAATTTTTGACTCAGTTTATGATGCCTATAAAGGTGTTATCATATCTATTCGTGTTATCAACGGTACCATAAAGCCGGGTGATAAAATTAAAATGATGGCAACAGGTGCGGAGTTCGAAGTGATTGAAGTTGGGGTACATACACCAAAAGTTGTGCCACAAGATGAATTAACGGTTGGGGATGTAGGTTACTTGACAGCATCCATTAAAAATGTAGGCGACACACGCGTAGGGGATACGGTAACCTATGCTAATCGTCCTGCAACTGAACCTTTAGCAGGTTACCGTCGCTTGAACCCAATGGTTTACTGTGGCTTATACCCAATCGATACAGCTAAATATAATGATTTACGTGAAGCTTTAGAAAAATTAGAGCTAAATGACTCGGCTCTACAGTATGAGCCTGAGACATCTCAAGCACTTGGTTTTGGTTTCCGTTGTGGATTCTTAGGATTACTACATATGGAGATTATCCAGGAGCGTATTGAGCGTGAATTTAATATTGACCTAATTACAACAGCGCCGTCGGTAATTTACGAAGTCCATATGACAGATGGTTCTTCCATCAAAGTAGATAATCCATCCTTTATGCCAGATCCGCAAAAAATTGATCGTGTTGAGGAACCATATGTAAAAGCTACAATTATGGTGCCAAATGATTATGTTGGAGCGGTCATGGAGCTTTGTCAAATGAAGCGTGGTAATTTCATGACAATGGATTATATTGATACATCTCGTGTAAGTATTATTTACGAAATGCCTTTAGCAGAAATTGTTTATGATTTCTTTGACTATTTGAAATCCAATACGAAGGGTTATGCATCATTTGACTATGAACTAATTGGTTACCAGCCATCTAAATTAGTGAAAATGGATATTTTACTAAATGGTGAGCAAGTCGATGCATTAAGCTTTATCGTACACCGTGACTTTGCATATGATCGTGGTAAAATTATCGTTGAAAAACTAAAGGAATTAATCCCACGTCAACAATTTGAAGTGCCAATTCAAGCAGCAGTTGGACAAAAAATTGTGGCGCGTTCAACAATTAAAGCTATCCGTAAAAACGTTTTAGCAAAATGTTACGGTGGGGATATCTCACGTAAACGTAAACTTCTTGATAAACAAAAAGAAGGTAAAAAACGTATGAAACAAGTAGGTTCAGTCGAAGTTCCTCAAGAGGCATTCATGGCTGTACTGAAGATGGATGATACGAAGTAACGTTGAAATAGCAGTGTTTATAGGGGTTTGAAATAAGTGTTTTTATATCAATTTGGTGGGGTTCCCCACCAATTCCCCACCATAAAAAAATACGTTAGAAATTCTTTTCTTATATATCTTGAGCAAATGAATCAAAGATGTTTGCCGCATCTCTAGCCATTTTCTCAGTGAGGTGGACATAGCGATCTTCTGTGACAGCAGCTCTGCTATGTCCTAATCTTTTTTGGACGGTTTTTATTGGCTGTCCACTTTCAATTAACATTGTTGCATGAGTATGACGTAAAGAATTGTAATTGAAATCGATGCCTAGTTTTTTTCTTATTAATTCTCTTGTTTGATACTTTATAACAGCAGGGGTGTAATGCTCTCCATTTTCTTTTTTACAAACAAAATCATGATCAGGGTCTTGAAGTTAAAATTCTCCATACTTTAATCGATTTTCAATTTGTTTCTTTTTGGCTTTCTTTAATATCTCCATTAAAGTTCTGCCAACTGGAATAGTACGATATCAGGATTTAGATTTTGGGGTAGCAACAACCCATTTAAAATATTCTTTTCCATTTTCATCTGTAATCTTTTTATTAATTAATTGCTGTTCAATTGCTACTGTCATTTCATCGAAGTTTATATGCTTCCATTCAAGTCCACATAATTCTCCAACTCGAACTCCACAATGAAATCCTATATGAAATGGTAAATAGAATGGATGATCCTCATTTACTTTCTCATTCAAGAGTCTTAAATTTTCTTTTGATTGTATTTTTATATCATCTTTAGTCGGCTTACGGTCCTTTTCTTTTAATAACTCAACATATTGCATTGGATTTTCATTTATATACTTATAAGGATAAACAGCTTGCTTCAATGATTTGTTGAGTATTCCTTGTATGATACTAATTGTTTGTCTAGCCAGCCCTTCCCGTACTTTTAAATGCATGAATTGTTGTAAAACATGTGGGATAAGAGATTTCAATTTATATTTACCGATGTGTGGCAAAATGTGATTTTTAATCGTAATTGTACGTATTCTATTTGCTAGAACATAAGAAAATCATGTAAGGTCAAATCACGCCTAGCATGGGACATCGCTGTTTGCCCGCCACAAACTTTGTATGATGTAACAACACTAAGTCGAGTAGGGGCTATTGCACGAAAGCTTGGCATTACATGGGGTGGAGATTGGACAGGTAATATTGACCGTCCTCACTTTGAAGTTAAGTCGAATTGGATTATGCCAAAAGGATACAAAATTGAAGGACAAGTGATTATTCCAACCAATAGCAAATATCAAGTGCAGTTAATTGTGGAGGACAATAAACCTAAACCAATTGTAAAGGATGATGATAAAATGCAATTTACAAATGAAACTCTAAAAGCTGCAGTTCGTGACTACCTCAAACAAGCAGTGGACAAAAAGCTTATTGATAAATCACATCTTGAAAAATTTGACGCTGGTACACTGACTAACGGTGATTTAAAGGGATTGGAAATTATCATTGCACAACGTAGCGCATGACATTAAAGGACCGTTACCTTAATTGGTAATGGGCTTTTTTTAATACTTGATGGTATAATATAGGAATAATAGGGAATTTAAGGATGTGAATTCATGAAATGTAAACATTTCTTATATATTATTTTAAGTTTGAGTATATTGAATGGATGTAGCAATCATGATGAGTTGGAAAAAGGAAGAGCAACCTTCACTGAAGGAGATGTAACTCTATTGGCTAAGTATGAAAATTTAACAAAAAAGTCGCAAGAAGCATTATTAGAGAAGTTAGATGACAATAATATAGATTATGTAATTGATAATCTAGGATCTGTGTTTGTAAGAACAAAAGATATGGACAAAGCCGTTTCGTGTTGTAAGCAATAATATATAGATTTTTATTTCCACAGATTTCACTTGATAAAATACGAACCAAAATAAAAACTAAGATAACTTAATTGTTGTCTTGGTCTTTTTTTTTCCACAAATTAATACTTGTCAAAATACAAACATCTGTTCTATAATAATACAAACGAATGTTCCTATTGAGAGGTGTGGGATGATGAAAGAACAACTTGTTAAAATGGGCCGATCAAGATGGATAATGTTAAATATAGGCAAATATATAGTCTTCAATCCTAATTTAGCATAACCTATAGCGAAATCGATAGGAGGAAAAAATATGCGCGATTATTATGATCAATATGACAGAGACAGATACGATGATGACTACGAATATGATTATGACAGTTATGGAAGACGTCGTAGAAGACGTCCTCGTTATCAATACCCATTTTACCCATTCTTTCCATTCTTTCCGTTCTATCCACCATACTACCGCCAACCATACTACCGCCAACCATATTACCGTCCATATGGCTACTAATATAAATATAATAGTAAATCAAGGAAAAAATCGCTCCGCGCGGTTTGTACAGGTGAAGGACTCTTCTTCAGAAGTTGTATAGGATGAAATGTTATTCTGTAAATGTCTTGTACAAAAACAGATAAAGACCAGGCGCTCAATTGAAAGTGAACTGCACCCCGTCAAGTAGACAGTGGAAATAATAAAAATTGTATTAAGCGGCTTGAGACCTGAATTCTAAAGGGCTCAAGCCGTTTAATCGTTTCTGGTAGCGATAGTGATTATAAAAATGAATATAGTCATCAATCGCTAGTTTTAACTCTTCATATGAATCGTACTTATGTAAATAATACTTCTCACACTTCAGTGTGCCCCAAAATGATTCAATTGGTCCGTTATCAATACATCGACCAACACGCGACATACTTTGCGTCATATTGGCTGTGTCCATGATTCGCTTAAATTCCTTCGATGTATATTGAAAACCTCGATCACTATGTATTAATGGCAGCTCGCCTGATTGTAATGATTGAATGGCTGATTTAATAGTTTTGAAAACAAGGGAATTATTATTCGAATGACCCAACAGATACCTCACAATTGAACCATCATATAAATCGATAATTGCGCTTAAATAAGCTTTTTTTCCGTTCCCATACTTAAACTCTGTAACATCTGTACACCATTTTTCTTTTGGCTTTTTCGATGTAAATGCTCGATTTAATACGTTCTCCACCACATGATGAGCAGCAGGCTTAGGCTTAGCGTTATTTTTATTGACTAAATATTAGATGGTGAGTATTTGATTTTATAGGGTTTTTACGGATAATAGAAACTAAGGGAGATGATTCTAAGTTGATAGAAAAAAACGTCAACACCGAAGTTTCAGGAGATATAATAGTTACTCACCTAATAGGTCAAATAAAAATTGAAGATGTTAATGATTGGTTTAATGGTTTTGAAAAGGTGTGTCAGCAATTTATTTCTGAAGGTCGAGAATACAAATTGTTGGTAGATAGAAAAGGATACGTCCCAGACCATTTTTCTGTTCAGAAAGAATGGAAAGATAAGTTTTTTAATAATACCATTCTAAAACACAGCAAAGCAATTGCGTTTCTCCTTGAAGAAGGAGAGATAATGAACCAATTAAAGCAATCCAACACAAAAGAGTCTGTTGAATTTTTCGATAATTACGGACTGGCTTTCAAATGGTTGGTTGAGTATTCAAAATAAGAATCTTTTTATAATTGATGAATGTTTTAACAACAGTAATTCGCCTGCCACTATCAATCTGTGGAGGGCTATTTTTATACAACAAGACCTAAGCAATTGCTGTGCTGAGCAGTGCTATTTATGTGCCCCCCACAGTAATCGTGGAGGGCTTTTATTATGCCAAAGAGGAATATATGATGGATGAACAAATCTTCAACATGTTTTTAAAGGAGGGTGGATATGCTTTCCTTTTTGTGTGGTGCTCTTCTCAACAATGAAAAATAACAAAGAAAGAGAAAAAGAGTATCAAGGGGTTATTAAACAAAATCAAGAAGTTATTTCAGAAAAAGCAAGCGCATTTTCTTCGTTATTGCGGCCATGATGCTTTAGAAAGGGAAATTGCATATATGAATCGCAATAAAGCAAATGCATTCACTTCACATTGGGTAGGTGATGGAGGGCGTGTTGTACAAATTGCGCCAGTAAATCGGCCCAAAGGGTAATCCACTTAGCTATGCACAAGTGGAGCTGGCTCGTACAAATGACAAAGACCAATTTAAAAAGGATTATGTAGCTTATATTTAGCTATTAAGAGAGCTTGCAAAAGAGACTGTACATTGAGGGCTGTATTTGTAGGGGCATATAACAAGTCTGTAGAGCGTTTGGATAACAAGTCGAATCAATCTCTGATTATAGAAGAAACTCATTCCAATGAACTTCCAGTACCTTTCTACAATTGGTTAACTGAACGTGATAACCTTCCACAATCAATAGTGCAAAGTGAACTATCGTTAGATAATTGGCTGGAAGTAGATGTAAATGGAAATGGTTATCCAAATGAAAGTGGTATGAGGTATTATTAAATTACAAAGTAGATTAGTGGATGTAAGGTCTGAAAGGTGGCTTGTGTATGAAGCGTTTAGTTATAGGCATTGTAGTAATTTGGTTGATTTTATTGGCTATGTGGTTTTTAACAACAGGTTCACCAGGTTAGGCTGTTATTGGTTTATCAAACTAGCCAGGCATGTTAATGAAAAATTATCTACTTTGAGAGACGAGGGTAATAAAATGAAATATTTTACTAAGGAATGGCATGAATTGTGTCAAAAAACAGGTTTCCATCTGCTTTTAGAGGAAGAAAAGCAAGCTGAAACATTTTCAGAAGAATATTTTCAACAGCTTTACCACATTGAATTAAATAGTTGGCTTACTTTACAAGAAGAAGCTAATTTAATATTAAAATCTAACGAAACAGCAAACAGAGATGATGATAATAATAACTATAAACCTTTTAATAAAGAAAAGGGAATAGAACAATTTCATGATTATTTCATACATAATCATATGTATTTAAAAAAGCAATTACCAGAAACAATAGTTAAACAGATTGCAGATATAAGGGTGTTTGCTTTTGATAAGGCAACTCATAATGTAATAAATGCTGTAACTCAATTTTGCGAGGAAAATGAAAGAATTGTAACCACAGTAATTGAAGCTTACAAAAGATATATAAAAGAAAACTCAACATTACTGGATATAGAAATTGATGGGGATTTTAGCTTCCATGATTGCAAAATTATAAAATCAATTAAGAATGATAAATCCTTAAAATTACTCCTTGATAATAAAGGGAGTTATACAAATATAGATGAGGTCATATTTGAAAATTATAATATTATCAAACAGGATGATTTGTTAGAAGATTCATGGTGGCTGTATGAGGAAATATATAAAGTGAATGACAAATATGAATTTCACGTCTTGCTACTAAATGAAACGATGGATTTAATTGATTTTATTATATCATCTGAACAAATTTCCTTTATAAGTAATAAAAATAATCTTTTATAGTAAACCGAGGGCGTTTTTGTATTAAGTCGAAGCGAAGATATTTAAAAAATAAAGAGAAGCCTTATTAAGCAAACGGGTGATTTAATAATTCGTAAAAAGACCACTCCGTGATGAGTGGTCAAAATAGATAAAATGCTAAATAATCTTTATATTACAATGAAGTTGACTTACCTTTTTTCTCATCAATAATAAGGTCTTCTTCATTTGGGCGTGGGAGTTCAGTATGTCCTTCACGCTCATTAGTTTTTTTAATATTACCTTGATCTGCTCCTCTAGAAAATGTTTGTTTTATTAGCTCGTCTGTTGCAAATTCTGTATTTTTTTTATCTCTTTTCATTTCGACACCTCCTAAAGATATTATTTAACTTATCCAATAAAATATCCCTTGTTTATTTCAACTTCACACCTAAAATTTTTTCATTCAGACCACTCCGTTATGGGTGGTATTTCTGTTTATATTCCCACCAGTAGTAAAAAATAAATAGAGATAAAATGAATATACAACTAGATAAAATTAGATAAAAAAAACCGGCAAACCCTTATATATCATAGGATTGCCGGTTCTATAGACTTAATATAAATAATTTGAATATGTCTATTAAGCATCTCAAATGAGGTGCTTTTTATTATGTAATTAACTATGAATTGCGGAGGGGATGAATTAACTAATAGGATCACCTGGGGAAAGTGACCCTAAAAAATAGAGGTGTAAGGATTATTTAAAATTACTGCATTGGAGGATTTTGTTTTTACGGTATGGATCAATATCTTTGATTCATTAAAAATTAATATGAATTATACATGAAAGCAGCTCCAACAATTATCAGAAGAATGAATAGTACAACAATGAGTGCAAATCCTGCGCCACTACCGTAACCACCGTTACCGCCATAGTTTTGGGACATAATAATGTACCTCCTTTCTTTAAATTTATTATATGTATGTTTTTCAATTGAGTTTGTGGTAACTGTCCTGGGAAACATCAGAAAAAAATTGAAAGATTTTCATCAAGAACATAATTCAACACAGAACAAAAAGCTAATTCTTGCTGAAGACAAGCTTTATCAAAAGCCAAAAGATTTTGATAAAACGATTGATGAATTCTATTCACTTTGAACAGTGATTTAAAGATCTTATCAGACATGCGTTATGGGGATACAGAAAAGAATTGTTATGAATGGAAAGACATTGCAGAACGATTGTATATGTCGCGCAATGCTACTTAGACGTAATGCATTAATTGATGAAACAGCCAAACAGGTAGCATGTCCTTAATATATGAAGAATAATATTAATGTAAATGGAAAGGTTGAGAAGGGGATGGGCGTTATTGGATTATTAAATATTATTATGAGTGCATTTGGGATTACCATGATAACATTGTTTATTTTTCTTTGGACACTTGATGAAGACAAATGGAGTTTAAATGGTATATGTTCTTACGCAGTTCCTACAGCGTTGGTTTATTTTGTTATTTTTGTTTTTATATAGAAGTTAGAAATTTTTAGTATTCAATTTATTGAACTTCTTAACACTAGCGAAGTTCACAAAATCTATAGTAAATTGATATCAAGTTTTATAAAAAGCGTACGGAAATACACTAACAAAAAAATATAAAGAATTGGCTGGAGTGGTGAAAAAACCACTCCATGATGACCAGAGCGATTCCAGTTCATCAAAAACTATTAGAGCTGAAAATATTAATCATTTGGATTTATTATTGCTAATACCTGATGGTCTTCCCAACTATCATTTATTTTCACATTTTTCTTAGCAATGCCTTCTTTATGAAAACCCGATTTTTCCAAAACTCGAATTGAACCTATATTATGGGGCATTACACCTGCTTCAATTCTATGTAATTTAAGTATATCAAAAGCAAATTCTACAATTAGCTTAGTAGCTTCCGTAGCATAACCATTCCCATTTTGTTCTTTATCTAAGAAATAACCAATAATCGCATTTTGAAGTGAACCACGATTAATTTGAAATAATTGAATTGTTCCTATTAGTTCATCATTATTCTTTTGGAAAATCCCAAATTTGTACTCTATATCTTTTTGTGAATCTTCTTCCCACTTTTTTATTAAATTCTGTTGGTATTCTAAAGAATAATAATCATTAGAACGGTTCATGGAGTACTGCTCAAAGAAAGTTTTATTTTCAATTAGAAATTGTAATAACTCATCTGCATCTAATAAAGCAAATGGTCTCAAGTAAATTGTTTCACCATATAACATAACTTTTCCTCCTAATACGTCAATGTTTTTACTATAGCACAATCAATAGTGCATGGTGAAACGTCGTTAGAGAATTGGCTGGAATGGTGATTTTTATGCTCACTTGAATACCCGATACTGTGCCTGATTAATTGCCCTGGAAGTATTGAACAGCTCTGCTATGTCCTAATCTTTTTTGGAACAGTCGAGGGCGTAATTATTTAAATTTACATGGAAAAAGTAATCCGAATGAAAGTGATGTTAGGTATAATTAAATTACAGATTAATGGAAAATGATTCGTATTCATATTTTGAAACAGAAGGAGGCTATTGGATACTTATAGTGAAATACGATTTATGGAGGGCTAGAAACGGTGAAGTTATTATTACTCTTTGGATTAATTGTCTTAGTATTAGTAGTTTATTAAGCCCCAAAATAAAATGGCCATCACTTAGTTCAACTATTATTTTTGCACAATTGGTTATCAAGTCGGCCTTTTAAGGTTATATAATGAATGAACAACTCTGTACATATTTAACAAGAGATTGTTTTGCTAAAAATAAGATAGGGGAGAATCTAGTAAAATGTTGACATATGAGCTTCTAGACACAAAGCTTCTGGCAGACGAAGGAACGATTAGCCCTGTTATGCTGACAGGTCCGTTTCCCATGATTATCATTCCTACGCAACCCATATCGATTCGAGCGGAGAAAGGTACTTATCGAATAGGAAACAGGCAATTCGTCTTGCTTTTGCACCAAGAGCAGGATATCCATATGGTCCCAAGCGATAGTGAGGGATTTGCGCCTGTTTCCAGCATCTCATTTAACAGCTATCGGTTGGCTAAACGTGAGAAAGATACGCTACTATATGTGACTGATATAACGCATTTGCCTGCACATGGGCAGATCATGGAATTTCCTCGGTATGCGGAAGGACTGTTGAAAAATTTGATGGGACAGTTTCAGCAAACGCAGAACCTGAATACTACCTCTAAGCTTCATTTGCTTCTGCACGAGTTACTCGATACCATTTTTGAAAGAAAGAGTATCGATAACAGTTATGTAACAAACGATCAAGCTATTCAGCAGGCTGTTACATATATTAAACAGCATTTTGAAGCACCGCTAACACGTTCATTTATGGCCAATATGACTGGTTTTAACGAAAGCTATTTCTCCTCGCTATTTAAGAAGGAAACAGGGTGGAATTTTGCTGAGTATGTGAATCAAATTCGAATAGACCAAGCAAAGCTGATGTTACTCGGAACAGATGACAAATTACAGGATATTGCGTTGAAAACAGGATTCGCAGATGGCTCGTATTTGGGAAAAACTTTCAACAAATATGTCCACCTTTCACCTAGCAGTTTTCGCAAGAGAAAGCATACTAACCGCATAGTTAGTATACAATTTCTTGGAGTATTACTAGCATTAGGCATTCAGCCCCTCGCTACTACGCGAGAGCTGCTTCAATCATCCCAACTATTGCACAAACGATTGCCGAACATTGTGGAGATAGAGTCTTTTGATCAAATCGAAGCGATACGCCAACTAGTCCCAGAGTTAATCGTGGCACCAACATATTTTTATAACTACCCTGATATAATGAAAGCACTCGAACAAATTGCCCCTGTTCTGACAATTCCTTGGGGACAATTGGACAAGCTTGAAGAGGTGCGACTGCTTGGAACATTCCTTGGGCGAATTCAAGAGGCTGAAGATTGGATTACGAAGTTGAAGCAGTCCGCCATAGAAGCAAAAAAAATCATTACACCATTTCTAAAGTCAGACACAACAGCAGGTATCTTTGAATTAGGTCACGATAACTTATGGCTGATTCCTTATCTATCAGTGCGCTCCGCCTACACTCTATTTCAGCTATTAGGACTACGTGCTCCTCAGTCTATTCAACAGGAGATACTTCAAACAGGGAAACATCTTAAAGTCAAAGAGCAGGATTTGCCCCTGTATGCGGCAAGTCACATGTTTTTGATTGTGCCGACGGATGATATGGAATCTTTCCGTGCCAAGCTGATGCAGCGTTCCGTTTGGCAACAATTAGTGTATGAACAAGGGTGCCAATTACACTTACTTAAGCTAAATGAATTTTGGTTTGATGATGGTCTCTCATTGGAGCTCCAACTCGATGTAATGGTAAAATTGTTAACTAATCAAAGTTAAATCCAACAATTTTCCCTATGCAACATCCAATTTAAAGGCGTTGTTCTTGGACAAGACTGTCTCTATAATGAAAATATCGTCGCGAATGATAATCATTATCAAATAAGGAGGTACAGTCTTGTACTTACATAAGATGTTAAAATCGATATTATTTCTTGCTTTAATCGTCATACTTACGGCTTGTGGCAATGCCAATGATAACACTAAACCCAATACAGAGCAGGATGTTTCCACAACAGCCGAAACAACAGAATCAGCGACAAAAATTATTAAAACGCAACGTGGTGATTTGGAAATGCCACGTCATCCCAAACGTATTGTGACGGATGGCTATTTACCAGAGCTACTTGTACTAGGTGTCAAACCAATCGGTTCTACACAATGGGATTTGGAGAACAAAGTAATTAAAGATCAGATTGACGGAATTGAAACAACTGGTGAGAGATCATTAGAGACAATTGTTCAACTGAAACCAGATTTAATCATCACTTGGGTGAGTGATGAAGCAATCCTTCAGCAATACGAGAAAATCGCCCCAACACTCGCGATACCTTATAGCTCTACAGGTGATATTTTTGAAACGATGCGTCTTTTGGGCGATGCCTTGGACAAAACGGATGAAGCGGAGCAATGGATTAAGCAATTAGATCAGACAGCTGAGGAAGCACGAGCACAGCTTGCAGATATCATTAAACCCGATGATACTTTTGCACTTATGGGCGTGTTTGTAGTAGATAAAGGATTTTATATTTATGGTGATGGAGGCTACAGAGGTGGTGAAGCCATTTATAAACATCTTCAATTAAAGCCACCTGCGAAACAGGAGAAAGAAATGATAGGGAAAGAGGCTTATCGTCAAGTTTCATATGAAGTCATTCCTGAATATGCCGGCGACTATATTTTCATCGATCAAGGTGATTTAATCTCAGAAGTATGGGGTGAGAGCGAAGGACTTTGGAAGTCACTTGACGCTGTGAAGAATGAGCGAGTGTTCAAGCTTGACCCAGAGTTGTTCTGGGGCAATGACCCAATCTCATTAGAACTTCAAATCAAAGAAGTGGTGAAAATGCTAACTGAAAAACAATAATAAATAGTTCCAATCTTAAAGAACTCTAAAGGGTGATCTCAGACTGTAGACAAAAGCCATCGAGAAGGTTTTCTCTCGATGGCTTTTGTCATTTTTTTCTCATTCATATTCAATATTTGGTGAATTACTGTTGGTGATTCATAATGGATAGATATACGTAAAATTAATAGCGGCCTTTAGTTTCGCCGTTTAATTCTACGTCATCATCGTTTAATAACCCAAAAGTTTACTTTTTAATAATATAGTTAGATGGCGTTCTTTGTGCAGAAGTTGATTGGAACGAAGGGCGGCGACTCCTGCGGGAAAAGCGGGAAAGTCGAGATCTTGGACTGAGTGGATGTTTTCTGTGCGAAAGCGAAGCGGGGGAAGCAGCTCGACACCGCCCCATAGTAGAAAGCAACGGTTTTACTTTATTCCATTGTAAAAGAAAAAAAGATATTCAATTGTGGTTTATTCGTTTTAAGACGGTAAACCTTCTTCGCTTTGTGTATTACTTTTCCTATAAAATAATGCTTACGATATGTGTGTTCAAAGATATTCAGTGCTTTTTCTATTTATAAGAAAAGAATTAATTGAGAAAAATTAGGTAATATTATAAAATCAATTTATAAATACAATATATTGTATTAAATAACGTATTGGAGAATTAATAATGGAATATTTATCGCTAAAAGACCATGTTTATAATTATATTGTGGAACAAATTAACAATGGAAGCCTGTTGGCTGGGAAAAAGGTGAATGAAAATCATATTAGTGAAAGCTTAAATGTAAGCAGAACACCAGTACGGGAGGCACTTATTCAGCTGACATCAGAAGGCTTGCTAGAAAATATCCCACGTAAAGGGTTTGTGATCAAAAGTCTGACAAAGGAAGAAGCGAAAGAGACTTATTTTATTATTGGTGCATTGGATGGATTGGCTGCCTCACTTGCATTGCCATTTTTAACGGAAAAAGATATGAAAGAGATGGAGTTTTATATACAAAGTATTGATTTAGCTATTAATACAGAGAATTACAGGATGTACGATAAAATGCAAGAGGCTTTCCATGGTGTTTATCATAAGCTCTGTCCGAATAAGAGTCTTATCGAACTTTTATTGCAATTAGAAAAAAAATTTATGAAAAATTTAGGTGAAAATGATTCATCAGATCGAGTTAAGGAAATGTTAACCCAGCTCAACAATGAACACCGGGAAATTCTAGCTTTTTTCAAGAATGGGGATACAATTGCATTAGAAAGATTTCTAAAAGAAGTCCACTGGAATATGGAAAGAGCGGAGAAAGTATTGCTATAAATGCTGGAAAAAATGGAAAAACTAAGAATCTGTTTCGAAAGAGACGGATTCTTTTTTTATTGACATATAAAATAAAATATATAATATATAGAATAAAAGACTGAATATTATATATTGTCTTTTAACAAAGGAGAAAGGGGATTTATCTTGATTCATAAGATGCCCTCGTATATAGAGGGGAATGAATACTATTTACAGTGGGTGTTCAAACGCCTACCGAATCAAAGGAAAGCTTCTGGCGGATGTCACAGATTTTTGTAGAGTAGCTTTTTTGAGCGAGTTCGAAAAAAACTGGCCGCAATAATGTCGAGGCGTAATTGATTTGAGTAGAAAGGTTATGATTTGAAAGATTTAGGGGGATTTACAGTGGAGAATAAAGAGTACGATTTACATCGTGGGTTAAAACGTAGACATCTTACAATGATCTCAATCGGTGGGACAATTGGGACAGGGTTATTTCTTGCATCTGGAAATGTCGTTGCAAATGCTGGAGCTCTTGGAGGTCCAATAGCATTTTTAGTGATTGGTATATTAGTATTTGTATTAATGAAAGGCCTTGGAGAAATGTCAACCTTCATGCCTATCCCTGGAGCTTACACTACCTATTCAGGTTTATTTGTACACCCAGTGTTAGGTTTTATGGTAGGTTGGAATTTATATATTAATGGATTCCTTGGACTTGGTGCTGAAATTGTTGGGGGAGGAATGATTCTTAATCAATTTTTCCCTAGTACGCCTACCTTTATATTCTGTATTAGTATTTCAGCAATCATTTTGTTTTTGAACTTAATTGATGTGAAATCCTATGGGGAAGCAGAATACTGGTTTGCGGGCATTAAAGTACTTGCCATCATTGTATTTTTAATTGTTGGAGTTCTGATGATTTTCGGTGTTATTGGCGAACAAGGTTTTATAGGTTTTTCAAATTGGAACAGTGAATCGATGTTTCCAAATGGTCTGACAGCAGTAATCATTATGATGACGGGGGTAGTTTGGTCATATCTAGGAGTAGAGACAGTAGTTTCTGCGGCAGGTGAAGCGGAAAATCCTCAGAAAAACGTTCCTAGAGCCATTAATACGATTTTTCTTCGTATTTTAATTTTCTACGTAGGATCTATTACCATCATCGGTTTAGTTGTGCCATATCAAAATGTAAGCGTTCTAAGTAATGGTTATGCCGGTCTTTTAGGTTTAGCAGGCATTCCTGGAGCTGCAACGATCATGAATATTATTATTTTAACATCCTTGGTTTCAGCAGCTAACTCTATCGTTTACTTCCTAAGTAGAACACTTATTGCACTATCAAAAGAAGGGAAAGCGCCAAAAGCATTAGGGAAGGTCAATAAACGCGGTATTCCAATGAATGCGGTTATCTTAACGTTATTCCTTGGACAAGTTTCCTTAATTACGAATTTTATTTCACCAGATAAAGTATTTATTTGGTTAACTTCTATTGCTGGCTTTAATACCTTACTTGGATGGTTTGGTAGCTATCTTTCTCATTATAAATTTAGAAAATGGTTAGTGAAAAATGGGGGATCTGTCGATAAGCTAAAATTCAAAATGCGGACGTATCCAATTCCAACCCTTCTTTGTTTAGCAGCTTTAATAGCTATTGCGATTTATACAGCTTATAGTCCTGAAACAAGATTTTCATTCTATATCGGTGTTCCGATGTTAATACTGTACTTTATTGTTGGTACTTATTTATATAAAAAAGGGAAAATTCATGATCCTAGCTATAAGCCGTTTTTAGAAGCACATATACATGATAAAGAAATAAAATAATCAACGCTGTAATCGTTGGTTGCATCCATTTTTCTAGTAAACAATCAGAATGTTACGAGATTTGCGATGAGTTAAAGGAGATATAGAATAATGGAAAATAAAAATTTACAATTAGTCATTCAATTGCGACATGAGTTACATGCGCATCCAGAATTATCAAATCATGAAGTATGGACGAAACAGTATTTAATGGAATTTCTTAAGACCCATACAAATCTTGAAGTTGTTGATAGAGGGCGTTGGTTTTATGCCATTTACCACTCAAAGGTAGGCAAAAGGAATATAGCATTTCGGGCAGATTTTGATGCCCTTCCAATTGAAGAAACGATTGAACTTCCTTACGGTTCGAAGTATCCTGGTGTTTCTCATAAATGTGGTCATGATGGACATTCTTCAACTCTATGCGGTTTTGCACTTGAAATCGATCAAAAAGGCTCGGACAATAATATATACTTTTTATTCCAACATGCCGAGGAAACGGGCGATGGTGCTGCTGAATGTGCAATCTTAATAGAAGAAAAGAAAATCGATGAGATTTTTGGATGGCATAATATGAGTGGTATACAAGAAAATACAGTCTATGTTATCAATGGAACAGCTCAGTATGCATCAAAAGGGATGTCTATCTATATGGAGGGGATTCCTTCCCATGCCAGTGAACCAGAGAATGGCATTAACCCTGCTTTCGCCATAGCGAAAATTATTGATCGCATTCCAAGTTTTATTGATCCAACAAAAAACAAAGGTAATGTATTATGTACGGTCGTCCAAGTAGATCTAGGAGAGAAAGCTTTTGGGGTCAATGCTAGCAAAGGTACATTACGAATGACCATTCGAGCTCTTTATGAGGAAGAGATGGATAGACTTCAGCGTAGCTTAGAAAATCTAGCGCAAGCTGAGGCAGAAAAATATGGGTTGAAGGTTCGTTTTGAATACCAAGATGAATTCCCTGAAACGACTAATCATGAAGAGAGTTCAAATAAAATACGTCAGGTTTGTGCAAAGAAAAACATTCCGATGTTAGAGCTAAATGAGGCTTTCCGTGCTTCTGAAGATTTTGGTCATTATACGAAACTGACAAAAGGCTCTTACTGTTATATAGGGAATGGAGAGGATTATCCAAATATACACACCTTTGAGTATGATTTTAAAGATGATCTGATCGAAACAGGCGTCGAATTATTTAAAGGGCTTGCGGAGTGCTAGAACGGCGTATCTAAGTTTAACTAATGTCGTAAAAATGGTTAGGAATTGCAATCAAGAGATTGCTCCTCCTAACCATTTTATTTTAAATAAAGGTGAGAATGGAAGGATTTTTCCAAATTAAGGGTAGCAACTGTCCTCACTACGATGGAGAAATAGATAGAAGACCATCGTATCAGAAACTTATAGCTACAACTAAAATAAAACCAGGAATTGCAACCGATGACGGAGTGGCGATTCATTTTATCAATCAAGAAATCCAACGTATTGTTAGTTCAAGACCAGATGCAAAGGCTTATAAGGTTTATTACGATAAGAAAATATTAGAGATAGAGTTAGAAACAAAGTATTTAGGTTGCCAAAAAGAACAGTCTTTCCCTCAAAAACTTTAAAAGGAATCACCATTATGCAAGTGATCCCTTATTGGATGATGATTATGCCAATTTGTTTGAAGCTTTTATTGAAATAATAGGAAGAACTGCGCCAATAAAAAAATAGGGACCCCTACAATTATTACGCCTGCAAAGAAATAACAAAATAGCATAAAAACATCGAAAATTGCACCGGATAAATCATCAATGAATTTTAACATTTCATTTCCCTCCAAACATAAGAAGTAAGGTACTGATATGTTGCGAAAAGAGAAAAGCCTCAACGCCATTGTTGAAGCTATAAAATCTTACGAAAGTTATTACTGTATAAACAATACTAGCATTCCTCAAAAAGTATAACAAATAATAAGGACTATTCAGATAAATCAGAAAGAATAAATCTTATTGAGAAATAGTTTAGCAGTGATTTTCATCATCATGATCATATTGTAATGTCTTTTTTAAATAGTAATGTTTAAAATCTCTTCCTACTTGATCGAGCGTCCCATAAACTTCATAATCATGATTTTCATAAAATGTTAAGGCTTGAAAGCTTAAGGTGTCAACTTTAATGAAATCACATTTGTGCTCTAATGCGATTTGCTCTATCGCTGCTAATAGTTTAGAACCATACCCTAGACCACGAAACGTTTCTTCTACCATCAATGTGTGTATTTCCAACCAGTTCCAGCAAATTTCACCGAGTATACCACCATAAACTTGATCGGCATGATCCGTTAGAAATAAATTAATTTCCTGATAGCGTCCTTGTAGATCTTTTGGAAAGTGTTCTACATTATATTCATAAAGCATGTGATTAACATAAGATTTGTTTTTTGCATGTAATTGTTGTGTGATTTGTAAGGACATTTTTTACTCCTTTAGTTGAAATGGTAAATCGCGTTTCCAAATCATATGATGACTGTTTGATCCCCAAAAATGTTCAAGAACAAAGTCTGGTTGTCCAAACTTTTTCTGCCAAATCATTTGGGCTTGTTTGTATCCACTGTCTAAACAAAAGCTAGGGACATTTTTCAATACGAGCGTTGTTAGCATTTTTTTCATTAACTTCGTCCCAATACCACGATTTTGGTAGTTTGGATGAACATAAACGGTACCAATTTCAGGACAATTCGACAGGTCTTCTTTGAGGGTTTGTTGAATGAAATCATTGGCCTCACCATATTCGATTGTGCCAATGATTTCTTTTGTTTCTTCATCCTCAGCCAACCAGAAAAATCTTTTTTGGCCCTGACTTTCTAAGTCATCAGCTAAGTATTTCTTTTTGGTTGCCCATTCATGATTTTGATCGTCTCCAAGCTCTGCAAGTCCTTCTTTAGCAAAAGTATCCTGAATGACATGTAAAAAGAATAGGTGTAACGCAGGTGTATCTGTTGACTCAGGGCGTCTTAAGATTATTTTTTTCAAAAGAGAGTTCTCCTTTTACTTTTTTGTGATAGATCTGGTTTATGTGTTAATAATGAGCGAGCCAGTCATCATTTTTCGATATTAACCCATAGTCATTGCGGTTTTTGTTAAATATAATAGGTTCATAGCCATATTGTTGAAATGATTATACTTGCGCACTTTTTAAAATTATAACATGTTCTCTGGAATTGGGTAATGATGGAATGTGATAAAATGCAAAGGCGTAAGGAGGAGATTATATATGAATGAATTAAATAGCGAACTAGAAGTAGTTATAGAGAAAATGCGTAGTTTCATTGAAGAAATTCAAGAACAAGATCCTGAATTTTATGCTGTGTATCCGATGGTTTTTCACGATCAAATAGAAAATGATATTAGTCGTTTTATGGATAGCCATTGGCGATTGCCAGATGAATATATATACTTTTTGAAACGTTATGTTGTGGAAGGAATTACATGGCGAACAGGTGCCTATATAAACCTACAAATATTGGGGGCTAGAGATTTAGTGCGAGGGCAGGAAGGTTACCATTATAATCCTGTGACCGAAGAGGTTATTTTAGATTGGCCACCGCATTATTTAGTCATTGCTACAGATGAGGGAGATCCTTATTGTATAGATTTATCCAGAGAGGATACTGCCATTTTCACTGCCTATCATGGTACAGGTAGCTGGGATTTTACAATGGCCTATGACAATCTAGTAGCGTTTCTTCAGAGTGTCCTCGTACCATCTAGTTTGGAGGAAGAACAACCAGAAGACCATTCTTACGATTACTATGAAATGTATATTACTGGCGATGGCAAGGACAAGCTTAAAACTATATTATTGCTTAAAAAAATTTTCTCCTGCGATTATACACAAGCAAGAATTTTGTTAGAACAGACCCCTCTATTAATTTTTAGGGGAGCTGAAACAGGTGCGTTAAAATTAGAGCAAGTACTAAAAGGGATTAGCGCGGGTTATCAAATAAAGAAAATCAGCTTAGCAGAATTTTTAAAATAATAGGAGAGCTTCATCAAAATCAAAAGGAATCACGTTGTGTGTGATTCCTTTTTGTAACATTAAATTTTAAATTGTTGGACTAAACCATTTAACTTTGTCGCTTGTTCTTTTAACAGTTTTGAGCTTTCTCCTACACTTTCCATAGAACTACTAGATTGTTCAGTAGTGGCAGTTACTTGTTCAATGCCGGCAGCTGTTTCTTCTGATACAGATGCAATAGTATCAATCGATGTATTGATAGCGTGTGTATTGTCTAAAACATTGCTCATGGAATTTGCCATGGAATCAACTTTCTTACTTATCGTCTCAATTAGCTCTCTTAAATGGTTGAAGGCTACACCCATTACATCTATTTGCTGTGTTCCAAATGTCACCTTTTGATAGCTATCTGCTAATGTTTTAACGACTTGATTTGATTCGGATTGTATATCGATTACAATCGTAGTGATGTTCGTAATTGATAGATGGACCTGATCTGCTAGCTTTCGTACTTCGTCAGCTACTACGGCAAAACCACGCCCATGTTCTCCGGCTCTTGCTGCTTCAATAGCTGCATTCAGTGCTAGCAGATTCGTTTGCTCTGATATATCCTTAATAACGTTCACTAATTCAGTAATGCGATTAGCTTTTCGATCAAGTCCTTTCACCATTTCCAAGGAATTTTTAATTTGCGTATCAATTATGGTCATTTGTTCAATTGAAGAGGACATATGTTGATTCCCTTCATCGGTGATCACTAACATTTTTTGAGATTGTTCTTTAATATTGTCTCCTTCTGTTGCTACAACATTGATGGTTTCAGAGAATTCACCTATTTGCTCTAATAATGAAGAGGCAGAATGTGCTTGTTCTTCTACACCATTGGAAATTTCATGCATCGTGATGGCAATTTGTTTTGATCCCACACCAACTTCATCGGCGGTATGTGTCAATTCCTCACTCTGTACTGTGACCTGCTTAGAAACATTGGCGATGTCCCCAATCATATTGGCTAGATTCGATTTTAACTGGATCAATGAATGGTTTAATTGACCAATTTCGTCTTTTCTGTGTAGATTGATTGTGTCAAAATGAAGATTTCCTTCTGCAATCTCACTTAGTTGATTAGTAATGATTTTGATTGGTGAAGCCAGATGCTTTGAAAATAACAGAGTAATGATTGTGCCAATGATTAAGAAAATGCCGATTGTCATCAGAACGGTATAAAGAATGGAGTCAACCGGTTTGTAGTAATCCATCGCATACGTCGTAGCAACAATAACCCAACCCCAATCAGGCTCCATTTTACTATATGCTATCTTTTCTTCAATTTTTGATGTATTTGTTGGGTGTTCCCAGTGGTATGTTGTAAAAGTACCATCTAATTGCGAATGATTAATGATATCCTGTATATAAAGCTGTCCCTCCGCATCTTTCATGTCCCATGTATTTTCGTTTTCAAAAAGTGGACTTGCTACTTCAAGCCCTTGTTGATCTAAAACAAAGAAATAACCGTTCTCACCTAAATCTACAGGGTTTTCAACTTCCCGTGTGCCATCCGCATTTTTTTTACCGATTAAAGCAATTTTTGCTTGCTCTTGTGCTTCTTCAAGTGTCATACTTCCTTTTTCGACTTCCTTATTCAAGCTATCGATCATTCTAATGGTCATTTCCACACTATTTTTCAGGGTAACTTGTCCTGAGTTTGTTAGATGTTCCTTCGATTGGCTGTAACCAACATACCCTATAATCAAAGAAGGAATTGCAAATAAAATCAATGATATACTAATGATTTTTTGTTTGATGGATTTCATAAATAGCTTCCTTTCGTGATGAAATAAAAAATAGCTGTAGAAGGTATATCGGGAGGGGTTTTTTAATGTTAAGTTCTTTCGACTTACATATGAAAAATTGGTAAAAAAATCTAAAAAAGGTGTAAAATTATTAAAAATGACAATCAACTCGAAAGGATGAGTAGAGATGAAAATAAATAAAGCAATAGCACAGCATTAACTATGGGGTACCCAGTGGATGGTTGGTATTTAGTTCAAAATAGTGAGCTCAGTGTCATTCATGAAAGGGTGCCACCTCATACAGGAGAAGTAAATCACTACCATGATCATGCGCAGCAATTTTTTTAATTTTATCTGGAACAGCAACAATGGTGATGATGGACAGCGATTTGAATTAATGAGACATGAAGGAATTGAAATACCACCACATCAGCCACACCAAATGCGAAATGATTCGCAGGAGGATGTAGAATTTTTAGTTATTTCACAGCCAAATAGCAGAGGAGATCGAGAACAATATTTAGACATCTAGATAGAACTTCATTCTTTTGCATGAAGACCATCTCTTCGTTGGACTTGTATAGTAGGGTTAACTAGATGCAAGGGGTGGATTTTTATGAAAATTACAAAGGTCAAACTATTTGTCCATGATGTGCAAAAGATGCAGCAGTTTTATTGCGAGCAATTGGGATTTGCTTTGGTAAAAGGAGCAGAGGACTATTTTACAATAGCTGTTGGTGAAAGTGAGATGACATTTGAGAAGATTTCTTCTCGTATCCAAAAACAGTACCATTTTGCTTTAAACATTCCAAGTAACCTATTTCAACAGGCAAAGTTATGGGCCAAAGAAAGAGTGAGCTTACTATTTTCAGAAGGGCAAGATGAAGTATATTTTCAATTTTTAAAGGCTTACTCATGTTATTTTTATGACCCAGAGGGCAATATTGTAGAGTTTATTTCTAGGCAGGAAGTGAATGAAAAATACCATACAACCATTTTTTCTATTGAACATGTATTACATATCGCTGAAATCAACCTAACAACAGATGATATTCCAGCAGTAGCTAAAAAGCTAAACGAATATGGTATCAAGCCTATTAATAGCAACGACATTCAACAAGATACCCTTAATTTTCTGGGTAACTATGAAGATGGAGCTAATATTCTAGTAGGACCAAGTGACCGACTGTGGTATTTTTCTGATAAGAAAGCGCGGATCAGTCCAATATGTATAGAAATTAATGAAACTTTCCAATTAATAATGAATGAAAAAGGGCATTTAACTGTCGCACAAGGTGATATCCTTAATCGTTGACTGAATAAACATTCGTTATATTGTATTTTTAATCAAAAAAGTATGGAGGGTATTACATGTATATGATAAGTGCATTAAATCCGACCATGCAGTCGTATAAAACATTACATCAAACAACTGGCTGGAATGCAAAAGGTCTTTATACGCAATTTGTAATATTGGTTTAGTACGTCTATTTATGATGGTGAAAACCTGATTGGCTATGGACGAATTGTTTCTGATGGCATCGATCAGAACTTTATCTGTGATGTGATGGTGCACCCTGATTTTCAACGAAAAGGAATCGGTACAATGGTGATGGAAACTTTATTAGAACATTGTCCAGCAGGAAAATATAAAATGGGTTCAATTATTTTGCGCTAAAGGAAAACAATCTTTTTATCAAAAGATTGGATTTAAGGAACGTGAAGAGAATGCCCCTGGCATGATGTTGTTTTATAGTTAATTCATAAAGGAGCTAGAATCTTTGAAAGTTAAATCTCTTAAAATATATGAATTTGGAAATCCAAAGGAGGTATTAAGGGTTGAAAATAAAACCATCACATCTCCAAAACAACAGGAAATTCTTGTCCGTATGCTAGCAAGACCGATCAATCCTTCTGATCTAATACCGATATGGGGGAAATATGCTCATCGAATCACATTACCAACAGTCCCTGGCTATGAGGGCGTTGGGATTGTAGAGGCTGTCGGACCGCTTGTTTCGCCAAAGCTTCTCGGTCAACGAGTGTTACCTCTACGAGGAGAGGGAACTTGGCAAGAAGTGGTGAAAACACAAGCTGAATTTGCTGTAACTATTCCTACTGACATGGATAATTTTACTGCAGCTCAAATGTATATTAATCCCTTAACAGCCTTCGTAACTTGTACAGAGGTCCTTAAATTACGATCAAGTGATGTTTTATTAGTGAACGCCTGTGGCTCTGCTATCGGACATATTTATGCTCAATTTGCGAAATTGTTAGGTTTCCAACTAATTGCAGTGACAAGAAATGGTCAGCATACAGAGACATTACAGCAACTCGGTGCAAAATATGTCATTGATACATCCCATATGCCACTATATGAAACCGTGATGGCATTAACAAATGGAAGAGGTGCGGATGCTGCTATTGATTCCATTGGAGGTGAAGCTGGCAATCAACTTGCTTTTTGTGTGAAACCCAGTGGGAAATTTTTAGCCATTGGCCTGTTATCAGGCGTACAGGTGAATTGGGCAAACATTGTGAAGGAAGCAAAGGTACATGCCATGATGTTTCATTTACGACACTGGCAACATCAGTCGTCGACAGAAAAGTGGCAACAATTCATGCAACAACTAATAAGCCTCGTTCATAATGGCTCATTAAAAATGATGGAAGTAAATACGTACTTTCCATTAATGGACATACACAAGGCCATAGAAGCAGTTGAAGCTAGCAATACTAATAAAGGAAAAGTTTTTTTAACAATCTAAAAATAAGAGAACATATTAACATCATAGCCGCACTTTGAGCTACTTATGTTAGTGTGTTTTTTTATTGGAGGGGGATTATGTGTGAGGAAATCGCTTAAAACAAGAGTAACTATTCGTTAAGGTTTACCACCATCAAGTGAAGTATTCTGATTAAAAGTGTTCAGACGTGTTTTATGGTATAATTTTTTGGAATATAAAGGCTTGAAGGAGTGAGGACATTGTTAAAAACAGAGGTATTTGAACAATTAAAAAAGGCCATGAAAGAAAAAGATATTTTAGCAAAGGGTGTATTAACTCTTTTAAAATCAGCTTTAGATTTGGCTGAAAAAGAAAAGGGAGCGGCTTTAACAGCTGAAGAAGAAATAGCTATTGTTAATCGAGAGGTTAAACAAACAAACCAGGCTTTAGAGGGTGCTCAAAAGGCAGAGCGAGCAGACCTGATTGAGAAAGAAGAAGCCAAATTGGTACTCTTGAAATCTTTCTTACCAAAGCAATTATCGGAACAAGAGATTGCTGAAAAATTAGTAGCAGCTGGTGTTGAAAAGGGAATGAATATGGGAGCGGCGATGAAAATTGCTAAACCATTACTTTCAGGTCAAGCTGAAGGCGCTGTTATTTCAAAAGTTGTGAAAAGTATTATTGCTTAATCTTCTACCATCTAGGTAGAAGATTTTTTTGTATTTCTTAAAAAACCGCTACGCCTAAGTCAGGCATAGCGGAAATGTTTAATTATAATTTAAATTTTTGAATGATATTGCGAAGTTCTTGTGCCATCTCTGCTAAGTTATTAGAGGAAGCAGTGATTTCTTCGATACTCGCAGATTGCTCCTCAGAGGCGGCAGCTACATTTTGAATATTGCCAGAGGATTGCACAGCTACTACCCCCACTTGTTCAACAGAAACAGCTATACTGCTAACTCCTTCGTTGATATTGGACATAATGTTATTCACATGATCCATTTCTTTTGTAAGGGCTGTAATTTGGGCATAGATATCAGCAAATGCTTCACCAGAGGCATTGAATGTTGTTGAGCTTTCAGCAAGATTGCTACTGCTAATCGCCATTGATTTTACGGCTTGTGCAGATTCCTCTTTAATCGTTTCAATACGTGTACGAATACTATTTGTTGCATCTAGAGATTGATCTGCTAGTTTACGAACTTCCTCAGCGACAACGGCAAAGCCCTTCCCATGTTCACCTGCACGAGCTGCCTCAATCGAAGCATTTAAAGCAAGTAAATTGGTTTGATCAGTAATCTGTGTAATTAATGCTACAATATCCCCAATTTCATTTGTGTACGTGCTTAACCGCTCCACAACAGTTGCGGATTCATGAATGGCTTGAGATGTAACGGCCATTTTTTCAGTTGCATCATTAATCGTTGTATTACCTTTTTCAGAGATGGCTGACGCATGGAATGCCTTTTCAGTAACATCCGTAACGCTTGTTACAACCTCAGACATTTTGCCTGAGATAGATGTAATATGACTCTCGACTTCTTCAATCGCGTAGGTTTGCTTTTCTGAACCGGCTGCAACCTCTTGCATAGAAGAAGTAATTTGCTGTATGGAGGCACTTGTCTGTTCAGAGCTTGCCGTTAATTCCTCAGACATTGCAGCCACTTGCTCAGCATTTTGGGCAATTTGCTGAATCAATAAACGTAGATCTTCCGTCATATTTTCAATGCCTGATGAAAGTTGAGCAATCTCATTGGAACCCTTTATTTGGAGAGGTTCAACAGCTAATTCTCCCTGTGCAACTTGTCCGACATATTGAGTCATTTTTTTGATTGGTTTCGTAATACCCACACTAATAAAGTAAGCAACGATAACGCCAAAAATCACAAAAATAACCGTCATGATAATACAAATCCAAAGTGTTTCTGTTTGGAGTTTAGAGATGAATGATGCGTCCATATCTAAACCAAAAATAATATCTGTATCTTTAAATGGGATGAAAATGGATTTATGGATACCATACTCATCTTTATAGATATCACTAGTTTGTATAGTTCCTGTTTTAACAGCTTCACGCATTTCTACACTAAATTCATAATCTTGTTGATGATTATCGGTATTACTTAAAGCAACAATATGCTCTTTTCCATTTGCATTAGAAAGCACATAGGCATTTTCAATATCGTATTTTTTTACGGTTGCATTCAATTGATCTAATACTTTTTGATATTTATCAGGACTGCCATTATCCGCTGCTTTCACATCATTTTTTTCAATATCTTCAAAGATAGTATTCGATGTTATTTCTAATGTTGATTCGAATTGTTTAATAACAAAATTGTCGATAATGCGATAAGAAACAGCGAACAACACAATACTAAATAGCAATGAAATAATCGCAATGGGAATAGTAAAGCTAGCAATATATTTATAGAGCAAAGAACTCTTAAATTTATTGACGATACGCAATTTGAGACGCCTCCAATACTTGAAGCTTTTGCTGTAAGAATTGAATCATATTTGGGATATGCTCAGTCTCCGTATAAGGTGAAATGGAGAAGAATTTTGCCGCAGCAACTGGTACATGGTGTGTTGTATCATTTGTACTTACAGTGCAAACTCGAGTTGTATCACCGAAGAATACTTCGTCTCGACCTTCTCCGATAATCTCAAATAAAGAAGCATTGATAGCATTAATACGTTCAATTTGATCTTGTGTATAGTGACCAGCTTGTTCTGCTTGCCAGTTCAAGTCATCTGGGTATAAACGAAAGGCTGTTACTGGCCCAATATTCGTTTCATTTACGACCTGTAGGCTCGGTATTTTCTCAGCTAATTGTGCACGGAATGCTAAATTCACGCGTACATAATTGGCTAATATTTGTTGATAACCTTCCTTACCGAATGCCTGCAAAGCAGCCAAAATAGCAATAGAACTACCCATACGAGAACATTCTAACGTGTAACCTGTATGATAAGAGCCATAGCCACGATTGCCGACATAAGGTGTATCAAAGTCTTCAATGTCTAATAATTGTAAGCTTTTTCCGTCTTTAATTAAGAAAAGACTTGTTAAATAAGGTGTTTGTCCAAGCTTTTGGAAGTCAAAGCAAAGGCTATCTGCAATTGCTAGATGCTGCATACGTTCATGGATTTGTAACAAACCTCGTATAACATCTTCTTCAAATTGTAGCGGGTTTTTCTTGAAATCATAGTCATTGAAAAAGGCATAAAAACCACCTAAAGCTGAGTCAGCATGAATATGTACTGGCTGTAAGTTGTACTTTTGCTCAAGGCTAGTTGTGACTTCTTTTACTGCCTTTACATCGTCAATGCCAAATTGATCTGTTGCACCTGTTGTTGCTACTACATAGACAGGAATGCCGCCGTTTTCGATCACTTCTGTCATACGTACACGTAAATCTTTCACATCCATTGCGTGATCTTTGCCAGCTTTTACACGTACTAAATGTTTACTGCCGATACCTACTGCTTCAATAGATTTTAAAAGGCTGTAATGCGCGTTTTCTGAAGCAAAGCAATATAAATTATTAGGAACACCTTCTTCTTTGGCATGTGGGAATTGCTTCGCAATAGCAAGGCGTAATCCACTGAAAACAGCCCCTTGTCCACCCCATGTTGTATAACCAAAGCTTTTCGTGTAATCATAGCCTACTAATTTAGACATCATTGATACTACCTTTACCTCACATTCAGCAGCAGCAGGACCATAAACATCCCATAAGTTATTGCCATTCAGGAGGGCATTTGTAAACTGGCCTAATACGCCAGGAATGCTGGCCATTGGCAAAACATTCGTCACAAAGTTACGTGTATGATAGGGATGCCCTTGCATTAATTGTGTCAACTCTTCTACCACTTGATCGAGCCCAACACCAGTTGTTGGTACTTGATGCTCCTGCATAAGCTCTTGATAAAAATTAGCAGAACGCTCTTTCATTGGACCTAATGTAGTCTTATTTGGATCCTTTAACTCATCTAATGAGGAAATAATTTTCTCTAATAGGGATAAAAAATTCTCTCTTTGTTGAATATTTCCATCTTCACTCTGGAATAATTGTTGGATATTTTGCATCATCATCATCCTTTTTAGTTCATATTTCCTCTATTTTCAATCAAATGAAAATAGGTCCTTATACTAAATGTATAATAGCATATTTTAGCAGAGATGGTGATTATATTTTACTGAAAAAATATTTATTAACATTTCTGAAAAATCCAACACCAAAGAACAATGTTGTTTAACTTTATATTAAAGGAATAAAGACTGTGTAAATTTTGTGAAGGGGGATAACTGGAATAGCAAAGAATAAAAATACAATAATGTTATTATTATATTAAGAGTGTAGGGGGAGGTGTTTTGTTACTGATCCTTAGTAAGGAATCTGTCCTATATTATGCACAGATTCCTGGTTTTTTTTATTGATTATTTTTGAATGTTAAAAGTTCATCTATCGTTACAAATGTATATCCTTCTTTCGTAACAGCCTGTAAAATCCCTTCTATTGCCTGTAATTCATTGTCAGTAGAATCATACATAGGGTGCATTAAAATAATGGAACCTGGTTGAATGTTTTCCTGTACATATTTCACTTTTTCATCTGCCTCTGTGAAATATGTATCAGGCTCTAAGTTCCATGTAATTGTCTCTCGCTGGTGTTTATTTAAGTAATAGGGAAATCCAATTAATTTTTTGCCGTATGGGGGTCTTACTACGACTGATTTCGTATAGCCAATATTGGCAATTAAGGCATCGGTTTTTTCTATTTCATTTTTTATAAAGGCAGTGCTTTTCAATACCATACGCTTGTGTGAATACGTATGATTACCAATTTGATGACCTGCCTCAGCAATCTTTTTCGCCTCTCCGGGTTGTTCCTCGATATCCTTTCCGATTAGAAAAAAAGTTGCCTTTACTTGATAGTCGTCTAGTAACGACAATATAGCATCCGTATTTTTAGTCGGCCCATCATCAAAAGTTAACGCAACAACTTTGTCGTTTGTCTCAACATGAGCGGTTATGTTTCCGAATAATTGGTAATTTCGCGCATTCATTAATTTATAGGCTGTAAATGCTAAAGCAAAGATCAATACGATTACCATTCCGCTGTAAGCTAGCTTACGCTTCATTGAAAAACCCCTTCCAAATTTGAATTTGTATCTGAAAAAAGTGATTATTTTAAATGTATGTTATCTTCAATTCATTTTCAACGTCACTTGACTCTTGAACGCCATTTACTGTTTGAATAACAAAAAAATACCCATACTACATGGGAGGTGAGGATATGTATAAATTATTATCACATAACGATTTAGATGGAGTAGGTTGTGGGATTCTGGCGAAGCTTGCGTTTAACGATCAGGTAAAAATACGATATAACTCTGTTACCGCACTTGATCGGGAGATTGAATTCTTTTTGGAAAATGAACAGTCAAAAACCTTTTTATTTATTACAGATCTTTCTCCGAATGAAAGAAACGAAAAAAGTATCGATGATTACTATCAGGCAACTGGGAATGTGCAGTTGTTAGACCATCATCAAACAGCCCTCCACCTCAATCAATACGATTGGGGTAATGTTCTCATTGAAGATGAGCACGGCTTTTTAACGTCTGCGACATCATTATTTTACCAATATCTTGTGACGCATGGATTATTAGAAAAAACAGATGCCATCACAGAGTTTGTCGAGTTAGTGAGACAGTATGATACGTGGGAATGGGAAAAGAACGGAAATTATCAGGCTCAGCGATTGAATGCACTCTTTTTTTTAGTATCTATAGAAGAATTTGAAGAGAAAATGCTTGATCGTTTAAAAAGTCAGTCACATTTCGACTTTGATGAATTCGAAAAGAAAATTTTAAGTATGGAAGAAGAAAAAATCGAGCGTTACATTCGCCGGAAAAAACGTGAGCTTATTCAAACAAATTTGGGTGACTTCTATGCTGGAGTTGTCTATGCGGAATCTTATCACTCTGAGCTTGGCAATGAATTAGGAAAAGAAAACGTACATCTTGATTATATTGCAATGATTAATATGGGAAGCAAAAAAGTTTCTTTTCGTACAATTCATGATCATATCAATGTGGCATCTATTGCGGCCTTGTTTGGTGGAGGAGGGCATCAAAAGGCAGCTGGGTGTTCTTTAACGACCGAAGCCTACAAGCAATTTGTGTTAGAAACATTCCATTTAGAGCCAATTCCTGAGGATGCGAAAAGAAATCGCTATAACCTTAAGGGCTCTTCCTTTGGAACCTTCTATAAAAATCACCGTGATGAATTATTTCTTCTCTATTCGAATAATGAAATGGATTGGATCATTGAAATAAATAAAATCCCTTTAGAGCAAACCTTTATGAACTTTAAGGATGCGGAATGGTATTTAAAACGACAGTACCAGACTTGGTTAGTAAGAGATGATTTATTTGTGGACTATTTAATGCAAGAAGTAAATAGGGTTCGTCATCTAAAATAAAGGAATTGAATGATTCCTTTTATACATATTTTAATTTGTCCAAACCTTGCTTTCCATTCAGGTTATATAATGCCTCTTTACTAACTACAATGAATCATAACTATTTATAAAAAATGAGGTGTACTTGTTGTCCGATGATATCTTTAGAGTTGTAGATTTAAATAAGGAAAATCGAGGACGCAAAAAGTGGGGGATTGTTGTATTGTTGTTAGTCTTGGTTCTTTGTGGATCCTCTCTTCTATATTTGTGGCGGGATAGGGAGGTGGATTTTGAAGCTTACAAAACAGAGGTAGGGGAAACAGCTAACAACAGCTTAGGACGTTTAACGTTAAATGAAGTGATTATTGATGACAATCAGATTTTACTGAACGCAACCTTTGAACCAATCAAAGAGTTTATCCCAGATCATCAAGTGTTTTTCTTTCCGCAAATACTAGTCAATGGCAAAGATTATATGGTTCGCAACGGAGGTCAGTCCATTGCACGATCCGCAAATATTTATACCATTTACAATAGCATTAAAATGGATGATTTTCCGCCAGACGAAAATTTAGAATTGGATATTCGCTATAAGGATTGGAATGTTAAAACACGAATTGAAAAGCCGTGGGCATTTCAAGTAAATGCATCCCAAGCGCAATTGCAAGAAGATCGACACATCTTTTCGATTGAAAAAAAAGTCAAACATGTAGATCAGCAAGAATTAATGATTGACCGAGTTGTTTCCACCCCTATCTCAACTACGATTTATTTTCATGCGAAAAAAGCTATAGTTCATGATGCTTTACGCTTTAAAATCCAGTCTAAAGCAGGACAATCATGGAGCTTTGAAACACCCTATCCATTAAATAAAGAACGGACAAAGTGGGGAAGTCGCGTGGATGGACTGTATTTATCAGAGAAAAATTATACGTTAGTCCCTGTCGATATGGATGGAAGTAAACTTGATTCCGCCATTAAGATAAAGAAAGATTAGGGGTGGATTAAAATTTACAAACTCTTAATCTGAAAGAATCTCCTTTCCATGTAAGATGAAGTAAAAGATATGGAAAGTAGTTGAGAGTTTGCGAACGCTATGGGAGATTTTTTTCGTTTCTTTAAAATTAGGCTGTACCTCGTTCGGGGGACCAACAGCTCATTTAGGTTACTTTCAACAAGAATATGTGCAAAAGCGCCAATGGCTTTCTGCACAAGATTATAGCCAACTTGTTATACTTAGCCAATTTTTACCTGGCCCTGCATCCAGTCAGGTGGGAATGGGAATTGGTTTACTAAGGGGCGGGTTATTAGGTAGTGTACTATCCTTCCTTGGTTTTACATTACCTTCCGTTTTGTTATTGATGGTATTTGCCTATCTTTCCATGTTTACAGAGTTAAAGATGGATTGGATCCATGGGTTGAAGTTAGTGGCTGTGGCGATTGTGGCGCAAGCAATTTTTGATATGAGTAAAAAATTACTGCCTACAATATTACACTGGTTGATCGCTATATTGGCGCTCATCATTGTGCTAGCATGGATCCATCCGTTTGCACAAATTGCTGCGATTATGATAGCTGCTTGTATCGGCTTCCAACAGATAAAAAAAAGTAGTGAGGGCAATGCACCCTTATCTATCCATGTACCCATCTCTAAATCCACTGGCATTGTTTTATTAAGTATTTTCTTGATGTTGCTATTTGGCTTACCAATGATAAGTGCTTTATGGAATCATGAATGGGTAACGATGATTGAGAAGTTTTATCTAGCAGGGGCATTGGTATTTGGTGGAGGTCATGTAGTTTTACCATTATTAGAGGCACAATTTGTTCAAAGTGGTCAAATGAGTACATCAGACTTCTTAGCAGGCTATGGTATGACACAGGCTGTTCCAGGGCCGTTATTTACATTCGCAGCCTATATCGGAATGGCCATTGCTGGCGTACCAGGAGCGATTATAGCAACTTTAGCGATTTTTTTACCAGCATTTTTGTTAGTGATCGGGGCACTTCCATTTTGGTTCAGCCTCAGCCGTATTGCTCGCCTAAAGGGAGCAATGGCAGGAGCCAATGCGGCAGTCGTAGGTATTTTAGTTGCCGCCTTTATCCACCCAATTGTGACACAAACGATTCAAAACGGATTAGATATTATCTTAGTCGCTGTCTTTTTATGGTGTTTAATTCGTTGGAAGATACCGCCTTATTTATTGGTGCTTTTAGGTATTGTAGTAGGAGTCGTTTGTTATTCATGAATTACATTATTTCAAGTGCTCGATTTTTCCTTCACTAATTGGAAAAATCGGGCTTTTTCTTGCCCATCTTTCTCTCGCATACTTGTTTTGGTTTGTAGAAAAATAAATGGGGAAAAAATATGTGTAAACCCACTAGATGGTTTCATAGCGTTCCTTCTATTGATTCGTTATAATGTAGAAATGGAAAAGACTTAACGAGAAAGAAGGGATGGCTATGGCACGAGGTGTTTACATTCATATTCCTTTCTGTCATCAAATCTGCAATTATTGTGATTTCAATAAATTTTACTTTAAAAACCAACCAGTGGATGAATATATAGAAGCTCTCGGAAAAGAGATGGCTCTTGCAACGAAAAAATATCCCGAAAGTTTTCGTCAAATCGAAACCATTTTCCTAGGTGGAGGCACACCAACAGCATTATCGCCTCAGCAATTGGACAAACTTCTAACATTAATTCGTACGTATATTCCAATGAATAGTGTGACAGAATTTACATCAGAGGCCAATCCGGATGAATTGTCTGCGGAAAAATTGCAAGTCTTGTTTGATGGCGGTGTCAATCGTCTAAGCATGGGCGTGCAATCCTTCGATCAAGGACTGTTACAAAAAATCGGCCGTACACATAGTAACGAGCATGTGTATGAAACAACTGCTTTGGCTAAAAAAATTGGCTTCCAAAATATAAGCATTGATTTAATGTATGGATTGCCAGGTCAAACGATGGCCCAATGGAAGGACTCGTTAGAAAAAGCGTTTGCGCTTAATTTGTCTCATTTCTCTGCTTACTCGCTTATTGTGGAGCCAAAAACGATTTTTTATAATCAGTACGCAAAAGGAAAGCTCCATTTACCGACCGAGGATTTAGAAGCGGATATGTACGATGTATTAATGCAGCAAATGGAATTACATGGTCTTCAACAATACGAAATTAGTAATTTTGCGAAACCTGGTTATCATTCAGAACATAACAAGATTTACTGGGATAATGATGAATATGCAGGCTTCGGTGCTGGTGCCCATGGTTATCTAGCAGGTGTACGCTATTCCAATCATGGACCATTAAAAAAATATATGGAAACTGTCTTAGCAGGGGAGCTTCCAATTGTGCATGAACATGAAGTATCGCAGGCAGAAAAAAGAGAAGAGCAAATGTTTTTAGGACTGCGTAAAACTGAGGGAGTTAAGCACAAAATATATGAAGAAAAGTTGAATGCACCAATAGCGGCTCATTATAATTCTGTCCTGAAAGAGCTAGTATCAAAAGGATTTTTAGAACATGATGATGTTGGTGTTCGCCTGACAAGAAAAGGGCGTTTTGTGGGCAATGAGGTGTTTCAACAATTTTTGCTAGAAGAATGAGCGATATCGTTGACATAAATTGAGGGATTTGATAATTTAATAATAGTATTAGCACTCCTCTTGGTTGAGTGCTAACAGAGGTGATAATCATGCTAACAAATCGGCAGTTACAGATTTTGCAAGTAATTATAGACGACTTTATTTTATCTGCACAGCCGGTAGGTTCTCGCCAAATCTCCAAAAAACAAGGGATTACATTTAGTCCAGCCACAATTCGAAATGAAATGGCGGATTTAGAGGAATTAGGCTTTTTAGAAAAAACGCACACTTCCTCTGGTCGAGTGCCTTCGGAAAAGGGTTACAGATTTTATGTAGATCATTTGTTGAGTCCACAGGGTATTAATTCGAAGGACATCCAACAAATCCAATCAATTTTCAATGATCGTCTTGTAGAAGTAGAGCATATTATCCGAAAGTCAGCCAATATATTATCAGAGCTGACATCGTATACTTCCATACTATTAGGACCTGATGTTCAAACACATCGTGTCAAAAGATTTTCGATTGTGCCTCTATCTAGTGATACAGCAGTAGCAATTATCGTGACGAATAATGGGCATGTTGAAAATCGCTTATTTAACTTACCACCTGATTTTACCGCTTCGGATTTAGAAAAAATGGTCAATATCTTGAATGATCGCTTAATAGGTGTGTCATTAGAAGAGCTCCATAAAAGCCTTGAAGCTGAAGTGTTGGCAGTATTACAGCAACATGTTCGATCAGCGGATGATTTTATTCACGCGCTCATAACAGCAACAATGCATAATCCAGAAAGTAAGATTTTTTATGGTGGTAAAACGAATATGTTTAACCAACCTGAATTTCATGATTTAAATAAAGTCCGCATGATATTGGACTTAATGGAGACGACCAGCCAAGTGCAGTCATTATTCCATCCAAATGAATCGGGTATTCATATTCGGATAGGTTCAGAAAATAAACAGCTAGAAATGGAAAATTGCAGTGTCATTACTACTACTTATTCTATTGGTGATGATCAACAGGGAGCCATTGCTATTATTGGCCCAACACGTATGGATTACAAACGTGTGGTGGCTTTATTAGACGTAATGCGCTTGGATTTAACACAGGCCTTTACGAGGAATCGTAGTGAGTGATAATGAGGAGGATTCAAGTGACGGAAACAACTGAAAACAAAGATCTAGTACAAGAAGATGTCCAAGCTGAAAAGACAGCAGAGGAAGTAGCACAAACTGAGGTTCAAGAAGAAGTTGAATTATCAATTGAAGAACAATATGAGGCGAAGCTTGCTGAATTACAAGCTAAGCTAGATGACGAGGAAAATCGACACTTACGCTTACGCGCAGATTTCGATAATTTGCGTCGTCGTCAACAACTGGATCGTGAGGCTGCTGAAAAGTACCGAGCGCAAAGCTTATTATCTGATTTATTACCAGTCCTTGATAATTTTGAGCGTGCTTTACAAGTGGAGACAACTTCTGAAGAGACTGCATCTATTATTAAAGGAATTGAAATGGTGTATCGCTCGTTACTAGAAGCAACAGAAAAAGAAGGCTTGCAAGTAATTAAAGCAGAAGGTGAGCAATTTGATCCAAATATCCACCAAGCTGTCATGCAGGAACAGGATAGTGAAAAAGAGACGGGTGTAGTCGTACGCGAGCTACAAAAAGGATATATCTTAAAAGATCGTGTTTTACGCCCAACAATGGTATCTGTGAACGAATAGTCATAGCACTATTTAATCAATTAAAATTAGTGAGAAAACGCATCCCTTGCGTTGAAATAATAGGAGGAAATTTTAATGAGCAAAATTATTGGTATTGACTTAGGAACAACAAACTCTTGCGTTTCTGTACTTGAAGGTGGCGAACCAAAAGTAATTCCGAATCCAGAAGGCAACCGTACTACACCATCTGTTGTTGCATTTAAAAATGGCGAACGTCAAGTTGGTGAAGTGGCAAAACGCCAGTCAGTAACAAACCCAAACACAATCATTTCTATTAAATCAAAAATGGGTACAGCTGAAAAAGTAACAGTGGAAGATAAAGAGTACACACCACAAGAAGTATCTGCTATGATTCTTCAATACTTAAAAGGTTATGCAGAAGACTATCTAGGTGAAAAAGTTACGAAAGCAGTTATTACAGTTCCTGCTTACTTTAACGATGCACAACGCCAAGCAACAAAAGATGCTGGTAAAATCGCTGGTCTTGAAGTAGAACGTATCATCAACGAACCAACAGCTGCTGCGCTAGCTTATGGCTTAGATAAAAAAGATCAAGATCAAAAAGTATTAGTATTTGACCTTGGTGGTGGTACGTTTGACGTATCAATCCTTGAGTTAGGTGACGGTGTCTTTGAAGTTTTAGCAACAGCTGGTGATAACAAACTAGGTGGGGATGATTTCGACGACGCAATTATCGAATATCTAGTTGCTGAATTCAAAAAAGAAAACGGCATTGATTTATCAAAAGACAAAATGGCTATGCAACGTTTAAAAGATGCAGCTGAAAAAGCGAAAAAAGACTTATCTGGTGTAACTTCAACACAAATCTCTTTACCATTCATTACAGCAGGTGAAGCAGGTCCATTACACTTAGAAATTTCTTTAACACGTACGAAATTCGATGAAATTACATTACCATTAGTAAATCGTACAGTTGGTCCAGTGCGTCAAGCATTATCTGATGCAGGACTTTCAACATCTGAAATTGACCAAGTTATTTTAGTTGGTGGTTCTACACGTATTCCTGCAGTACAAGAAGCAGTACGTAAAGAAACTAACAAAGAACCTCACCGTGGTGTAAACCCTGACGAAGTTGTTGCAATGGGTGCAGCGGTACAAGGTGGCGTTTTAACAGGTGATGTGAAAGACGTTGTATTACTTGACGTAACACCGCTTTCACTTGGTATCGAAACAATGGGTGGCGTGTTTACAAAGTTAATTGACCGTAACACAACAATCCCAACTTCTAAATCACAAGTATTCTCTACAGCAGCTGACAACCAACCAGCAGTAGATATTCACGTACTACAAGGTGAACGCTCAATGGCTGCAGACAACAAAACATTAGGTCGCTTCCAATTAGCGGATATCCCACCAGCTCCACGTGGTGTACCACAAATCGAAGTAACTTTCGATATTGATAAAAATGGTATTGTATCTGTAAAAGCGAAAGACCTTGGTACAAACAAAGAACAAACTATTGTTATCCAATCTGATTCAGGTTTATCAGAGGCAGAAATTGAACGCATGGTAAAAGACGCAGAGGCGAATGCTGATGCAGATGCTAAACGTAAAGAAGAAGCAGATCTTCGCAACGAAGCAGACCAATTAGTATTCCAAGTGGATAAAACAATTACTGACCTAGGTGAGCAAATTACAGAAGATGAGAAAAAATCTGTGGAAGACGCTCGTGATGAATTGAAAAAAGCGCTTGAAGCTGGCGAATTAGACGGTATTAAAGCAGCAAAAGAAAAATTAGAAGGTATTTTACAGCCTTTAGTTATGAAAGTTTATGAACAAGCGGCAGCAGCTGCTCAAGCAGCACAAGGCGGAGAAGCAGACGCTAGTGCTGGAAAAAAAGATGATGGTGTTGTAGACGCTGAATTCGAAGAAGTAAAAGACGATAAATAAGAATTAAAAGCACAGTAAAGTGAAAAAGCCAAAGACCGCTTGCGGCTTTGGCTTTTGTCATGATGTAAGGTTACCTTACGAAAAGGGACCATTTAAAGAATACTTGCATACGTTAACACTGCTAGGAAGTAAAAATAAAGCAATTACACGAAAAATAAGGCAGTTTTATCGACTGCATGTTACAATAGATTTTATGCAAACAGAGCGGAGTGTGAATCATGGAGAAACGCGATTATTACGAGGTGCTTGGCCTAACAAAATCAGCAACGAAAGATGAAATCAAAAAAGCATACCGTAAACTATCAAAGCAATATCACCCTGACCTTAATAAAGAGGAGGGTGCAGATGAAAAATTCAAAGAAATCGCTGAAGCATATGAAGTATTAAGTGACGATCAGAAAAAAGCACGCTACGACCAATTTGGTCATGAAGATCCAAATGCTGGCTTTGGCGGCGGCGGCGGCTTTGGCGGCTTCGAGGATATTTTCAGTTCATTCTTTGGCGGTGGTGGTCGCCGTCAGGACCCAAATGCGCCACGCAAAGGTGATGACCTGCAATATCGCATGAACATCAAATTTGAGGAAGCTATTTTTGGGAAAGAAACAGAAATCGAAATTCCTAAAGATGAAACTTGTGAGACTTGTCATGGTTCAGGAGCAAAGTCTGGTACGCAGCCTGAAACATGTTCGACATGTAATGGTGCTGGACAAATCAATCAAGCGGTGGACACACCTTTTGGTCGCATGATGAACCGCCGTGCATGTACAACATGTCATGGTACAGGTAAGATTATTAAAGAAAAATGTTCGACTTGTCGTGGCGAAGGAAAAGTGCAAAAGCGCAAGAAAATTAAAGTATCAATTCCAGCTGGTGTTGATGATGGCCAACAAATCCGTGTATCAGGTCAAGGTGAACCAGGTATAAACGGTGGCCCAGCAGGGGATTTATATATTATGTTCCGTGTTCAAGGTCATAATGAATTTGAACGTGATGGGGATGATATTTACTTTGAATTAAAATTGACATTCCCACAAGCAGCACTTGGAGATGAAATTGAAGTGCCCACTGTTCACGGCAAAGTAAAACTACGAATTCCAGCCGGAACACAGTCAGGTGCTCAGTTCCGTTTAAAAGATAAAGGTGTGAAAAATGTTCATGGCTATGGTATGGGTAACCAGTATGTAACCGTGAAGGTCATGACACCAGAGAAATTAACTGAAAAACAAAAGCAATTATTACGAGAATTTGCAGAAATTAGTGGCGATATCCCTGAAGAGCAAGGTAGTTCACTATTCGATAAAATTAAGAAAAAATTCCAAGGTGAATAATTAGAGGAGCTGAAGAGCTACGTGAAGTGGTCAGAATTATCCATTCATACAAAAAATGATGCGGTAGAAGCAATTTCAAATATTTTGCATGAAGCAGGAGCAAGTGGTGTTGTCATTGAAGATTCTGCAGAATTTGCGAAGCCACGTGAAGATCAATATGGTGAAATTTACGCGCTAAATGAAGAGGATTTCCCGAAAGATGGAGTAATTGTTAAAGCTTATTTATCAGAGTCTAGTTTCTTAAATGAAACTGTCGAGGAAATTAAAGCAGCCATCACTAATCTAACGAACTTTAACATTGATATTGGTGAAAATGTAGTATCCATTGTTGAAGTCAATGAGGAAGATTGGGCAACTGCATGGAAGCAATACTACCATCCTGTCAAAATTTCTGAACGCTTTACCATTGTCCCAACTTGGGAGGAATATTCACCTGTCTCAACAGATGAATTAATTATTGAGTTAGATCCTGGTATGGCATTTGGTACAGGAACACACCCAACTACGGTGATGTGTCTACAAGGACTAGAAAAGGTCATCAAAGAAGGGGATACGGTTGTTGATATTGGTACAGGGTCTGGTGTATTGTCAATTGGCGCAGCACTACTGGGTGCTAAAAATGTGCATGCCCTTGATTTAGATGAGGTAGCAGTTCGCTCTGCACAAGAAAATGTTGCCCTGAACAAAGTTGAAGACAAGGTAGCTGTCTTCCATGGCAACTTATTAGACACTGTAAAAGAACCAGCAGATGTGGTTGTCGCAAATATTTTGGCCGAAATCATTATGTCCTTCACTGACGATGCATTTACAATTGTGAAACCAGGTGGGTTATATGTCACTTCAGGTATTATCGGTGCCAAACGCGATGATGTCAAAGTAGCATTGGAAGCTTCAGGCTTTGTGATTGAAGAAGTATTATTAATGGAAGACTGGGTAGCGATCATTGCCCGTCGTCCACTATAACTTGACGGAGGAAGTGCCAAATTGTGAGCTGTGTGCTTATGATTTGGCGTTTTCTCTTCTTGCTAGAAAGGACTGTGGAACATGCAACGTTATTTTATTGAAACAGCCATAGAGAATGCACGTATTAGTGGAGAAGATGCACGACATATTGAGCGAGTGATGCGCATGAAAGAAGGCGATCAAATCGTTGTTGTGGCACAAAATACCGCTTTTATTTGTACGATTGAAGGATTTGAAGGTGATGAGGTGATGGTCGAATCAACTGGCCAAACCATACCTTCACCAGAGTTACCTATTCAAGTAACAGTAGCTTGTGGCTTACCAAAGGGCGATAAGCTAGAGCTGATTACTCAAAAAGCGACAGAGCTTGGGATGTTTGCCTTACTGCCATTTGATGCTGAACGTTCTATTGTGAAATGGGACAAGAAAAAAGGGGCAAAAAAGCAGGAACGATTACAAAAAATTGCTAAAGAGGCAGCGGAACAAGCTCATCGTACTCATGTTCCAGCAGTGTATGAACCCGTTACATTTAAACAATTGTTACAAGAAATAGACCAATTTGACTCCGTTTTTATCGCAGACGAAGAGGATGCAAAAGCTGAAAAACGCACTAGATTTGCGGACAAGCTAAAAAATGAGTATGATAAAAAGTCAAAATCAATGCTTATTATATTTGGTCCAGAGGGTGGGATTTCCCGTAAAGAGTCAGAGTCCTTGTTACAAGCAGGGGCTCAAACCATGTCACTAGGGCCGAGAATTTTACGTGCAGAAACAGCGCCACTGTATGCGTTGTCAGCCATATCCTATGAATTTGAATAACTTTTGTCAGAGAGACATCTGACACACTTGTGCTGGAGAAAACCACTTATATTACTTTAAGTGGTTTTTTTTATGGGATATAAAAAGAATCATTAAACCTTATAAATCCATTATGTAAAATTTCAATACAGCAAATTCAATATCGACATACTCAAAGGCCTAAGGCGTAAAATCTCAAGCTCATAAATACCAAAATATATAAGAGAACAAGTTCAATGTCCATACATAGATTTTATTGCTACATATTCTAGCATAGAGAGCTCACTAAAACTATAAATTGAAATGAGGAGATTTTTTGAGTGAACAATTTGTTAATCAGAATCAACCTTGTCCAGTAACATCAACTGAACAAATACCACTATCGAATGATTTTACGCCACTAGTTGCTACACCAGTTACGGCGCCAACTATTAAAATACCAGTTGCACTGGCAGAACCAACATTACAAATCGTTGTAGAGTCGGATATTACGTTAAGTCCTGCAGCAACAGAAATCAAAAGAGTGAAAAAGCATGTCTTCCTAAATCAAGTGAAACTGGTACCAGTTCGCTTTGCACGAATTGCTGGTACTGACTACTTCAGAGTAACAAGAGCTAAATTATTTGTTGCAGGACATATTCGTAAAAATATCGAATATGCTTCATCCGCATGTAATGGGGCACTTCAGGATAGAATAGCTGACGTTCCATTTTCAGGTTTCACGGAACTATTTTTCCCACAAACGATTGGAGGCCCTACACCAATTTTAGGAATTTCTGAGTTTGCGGAAGCGAACTTCCTTAATGAAGTTACTCAAATGGATGCTCGCCTAGATAAGGCATTCTTCCAAAATCTCGTTAAATACAATGAGCAACCATATGGTGAATTAGTAGCAGCAAACTTCTTTGAACTTGATTTTTCACCAAGGATGGCAACACCTGAAGGAACATTTAGCACATTGCGTGAAAAAATAGTATTAGAGCTTACAGTAAAAGTATTGCAAGTTCAACAAATCCGTTTGGGCGCTGGCAGTAGTGTAGTAACGCCTGTTCTTCCAGGGCTTACTCCACCAGCCACTCCTGTAGTTATTACGCCTCCTCCTACTGAATCTTGTTAACCTTGTATATTTAGAGGAACAAAGACGGTAATAAGAAGGCTCAGATATAATATCAATATTTTAGTTGGCAGTTGAAAGTTCGATTTATTCGAACTTTTAACTGCTTTTTTGCATGTTAAAAGACATCGGCCGTGTCCATGTAGGAGGACTGTGACAAAAGTAAAAAAAATGCATAATATGAATGGTAAGTAGTATGGCAATCTTTCGATTAAATAACGTCGTTCATCATGTAAGTACCTAACATATTCGAAACAGAAGATATAGCTAATAACCGATTAAAAAAGAAATAAAATTTTATGTTGTACGTTATTTGTCAAAATATATTTGGGGAGTGAACGAATGAAAACTCCATGGATTAACTTTAAAGAGATGAGGGAAGTCTCCTCTAAACAAAATAAATACATGGATTGGACGTATCAAACTAACATAGATGACGAAGTTCCATTAGAACCTCCATGTGATGGAGATGAAAGCAATCATCTACTTGGTATAAAAGAAGATGAAACAAGATATACAGATGAAACAATTTTAGCAGCTCAATTAGCTTCTAAACAAGACTTACCAGTACCTACAGAAACGAATGTTGAGGAAGTGATTGAACATTCCCTAGACAGTGATGAGATCATTGTAGAGGAATCCCCTTTAACAACGCACCACCCCGTACCAGCAAAAACGAATGATGAAGAAGAAACCGAAAAACTCTCAGTTATCGATGAGAACTCCGCAGAGGAATCTTCTTTAACAGAGCATCTACCCGTACTTATAGAAACGACTGTTGAGGACGAAATCGAACTTTCCTCTGATAGTGATGAGACTCATGTGGAAGAACAAGATTTAGCAGTTCAATCAGACAGTAATCGTAAATTTTTCAGTAATGCTGAATCCGAAGTTGAAAATAAAATGCATCTTGATGATACTACGGATTTGGAGAAAAATAATTCTATTCCAAAGTCAGTACAAGGGGAAGTGTGCTCCATTACCAAAAAAAGTCCGTTTTCTACTTATGTAGAGATCAAAGATTTTCTCCATGCTCCTATTTGTGGTGAAAATACTCAAAATACTACATTTGAATTTCTTGATTTAAACGATAACTTAACTCCTCAATTTGAGACTAAGCTTTTCCATACGATAACGGATTATCCTGAGTATCCTGATTGTCGTTTGGTTCACTCAAACATTAATCAAATGATTTCTTTAATGAAGATGGATACTAATGATAAAAATAATCTGCAGCATCATCCGTTTAAATCAGTTGTATTTCCTTTACATAACCCGCAATCAATTGAAAAAGGAGAAATCAATTCTTCATCTATTGATCACTTTATACATATTCGAGTTCCCGTTGTAGTCGGGGAATATAAAATTGAAATATGTCTTGAAGAGTTTATTGAATTTGATAAAGGGATTGTAGGGGTGAAAGAGATCTCAAATAAGGTAGTGCTTACCGATTGTAGATTTGTACCTATTCATTTATCCAAATCATTGGGAAATGGAACATGTACAGCATTAAAGGGGAATTTATTTATAGAAGGCTATATACAGCAAAATATTGAGTATACGTTTCCTAATACGTCAAATGAATCAGTAATTTCCTCCAATCATTTGTGTCAGAATATAGTATTAGAATTGATTATCCATATGCTACAAGTACAAAAAATTCGAGTCCTATATGGCAGCCCATGCTCTGGAAGATAATTGAACTCTTTTCGCACAGCTCAAAAATTCCTATTTAAAATCAATAAAAAACTAATATATACGTCCATGCATAGATTTAATTGCTACATATTCTAGCGATAGGAGAGCTCTCAAATAATAAAAAAATGAAAAGAGGGATTTTTTTTGAGTGATCAATTAGAAAATCAAATCATACCTTGTCCAGTAGCATCAACTGAACAAATACCATTAAGTAGTGAGATTACGCCAGTAATCACTACACCGGTTACGACACCAACTATAAAAGTACCAGTTGTACTTGCAGAACCAACACTTCAAATCGTTGTGGAGTCAGATATTACGCTTACTCCTGCAGCAACTGAAATCAAAAGAGTGAAAAAGCATGTCTTCCTAAATCAAGTGAAACTGGTACCAGTTAGCTTTGCACGAATTGCTGGCACTGACTTCTTTAGAGTAACAAGAGCTAAATTGTTTGTTGCAGGACATATTCGTAAAAATATCGAATATGCTTCATCAGCATGTAATGGGGCACTACGAGATAGAATTGCTGATGTTCCGTTTTCTGGTTTTACAGATCTTACTTTCCCACAAACGATTGGAGGCTCTACACCAATCTTAGGAATTTCTGAGTTTGCGGAAGCGAACTTCCTTAATGAAGTTACCCAAATGGATGCTCGCCTAGATAAGGCATTCTTCCAAAATCTCGTTAAATACAATGAGCAACCATATGGTGAATTAGTAGCAGCAAACTTCTTTGAACTTGATTTTTCACCAAGGATGGCAGCACCTGAAGGGACATTTAGCACATTGCGTGAAAAAATTGTATTAGATTTAACTGTAAAAGTATTGCAAGTTCAACAAATCCGCCTTGGCGCTGGTAGTAGTGTAATAACTCCTGTTCTTTTAGGACTTACGCCTCCAACTAGCCCTTAATAATCGCTAGTTGAGGAACAGAACTAATAATAAAACTAACACTTAAAGTTTAACTAAAAATTAAATTCTACCAATAAAAGGGGTTGCCTATATTAACAGGCAACCCCTTCTCAAATTAATTAACTGTCTCTAAAACACGTACAAATTGTCCTTGTGAGTGTGGATAGCCTGCTTGTGTAATTTTTACTTTTACAAGTTGTCCAATAAGACTTTCAGGACCTTCAAACACTACTTTTAAGTAATTATCTGTATAGCCCGTTAAAAGCCCTTCCTCTTCACTGCCATCATGCACAAATTCTTCTGGAATGACTTCTAGCACTTGATCTTCAAAACGAGAAGCATACTCTTTAGCTAGTTGATCGTTTAAAGAAATGAGTCGGTGTACACGTTCATTTTTGATGTCTTCATCAATTTGATCTTCCATACGTGCAGCCGGAGTTCCTGTACGCGGAGAAAATGGGAAAACGTGTAGTTCAGAGAATTTATGATCGCGAATAAAATTGTATGTGTCCATAAACTCTTCTTCTGTTTCACCTGGGAAACCGACGATTACATCAGATGTGACAGCTAAATCCGGTAAAGCCTCATGTAATTTCGTTAAACGTTCACCGAAAAATTCCATTGTATATTTACGACGCATTCGTTTTAACACTGTATCTGAGCCAGATTGAATTGGAATGTGTAAATGATTCACAACAATCTTAGAATCACGTAATACTTCAATGACTTCATCCGTCAATTGACTAGCCTCAATGGACGAAATACGAAGACGTTTTAAGCCTTTTACATTGGCCTCTAAATCACGTAATAACTGGGCAAGGTTATAATCTTTTAAATCTTGACCATAGCCACCAGTGTGAATACCTGTCAAGACTATTTCAAGGTAGCCTGCGTCTACTAATTGCTGTGCTTGATGTAATACTTCTTGTGGATCACGAGAACGCATTAAGCCACGTGCCCACGGAATAATACAAAATGTACAGAAGTTGTTACAGCCTTCTTGTATTTTTAAGGAAGCACGTGTACGGTCTGTAAATGCGGGTACATCTAATTCCTCATACACACGATTTTTCATAATATTACGTACAGCATTTATCGGTTGACGTTCCGAGCGATATTGGTCAATATAACCAAGTAATTTTGTGCGATCCTGCGTTCCAACAACTATGTCGACTCCAGGAATTGCCATGATTTCTGCTGGGGAAGTTTGTGCATAGCATCCCGTTACACAGATAACCGCATCAGGATTTTGACGAATTGCTCGACGAATTACCTGACGTGACTTCTTATCTCCAGTATTAGTAACTGTACATGTATTAATGACATAAACGTCCGCTTGCTGATCAAATTCAGTCCGATCATAGCCTTCTTCTTTAAACAATTGCCAAATGGCTTCTGTTTCGTAATGGTTCACTTTACAACCTAGAGTATGGAAACTCACGATTTTTGATCGCTCGTTACTCATAATTTATATCATCCTTTCAACTTCACATTGCCTTGTGTTTCTTCACATTTAAATTATTTTGTAGTGTACTTATTTTAGATACGTGATTTATGATAACATAATCCTTTTAAAATCAATACTTATAAGATTTTTTTTGTGAACGAATTTATCGCTCTTTATATAGGGGCAAATTGTTTTGTTAGTAGGTAAACTATACGATTTGGGTTGTTTAAAGATATCATTGCTTTATGGTTAGGATCATTTACCGATTAATAACAAAAGCTAATTTCACAAGGATAACACCAGTAATCATTTAATATAGAAAGAAATTAGACGCCAACGTGAAAAAATGGTATGATTCGAAGAGGTACGTACATCTTGCTTAATGAAGGAGCGTTTAACAATGGAACAAAATTTTGCACGTATGATCGATCATACATTATTAAAGGCTGAGGCAACAAAAGAGCAAATTGAAAAACTATGTGCAGAAGCGAAGCAATTTAACTTTGCCTCTGTATGTGTAAATCCAACATGGGTTAAACACAGTAGCGAATTATTAGAAGGTTCAGACGTGTTAGTTTGTACGGTTATTGGATTCCCTCTTGGTGCCAATACACCAGCTGTTAAAGCATTTGAAGTAAAAGATGCAATTGCAAACGGTGCTAATGAAGTAGATATGGTTATTAATATTGGTGCGTTAAAAGATAAAAATTACGATCTTGTACAAGCTGATATTGCTGCAGTTGTGGAAGCAGCTAAAGGTAGCGCACTTGTGAAAGTCATCATTGAAGCATGTTTATTAACAGACGAGGAAAAAGTGAAAGCATGTGAGCTTGCTGTGGCAGCAGGTGCTGACTATGTAAAAACATCTACTGGTTTTTCTACTGGTGGCGCAACTGCTGAAGATATTGCTCTTATGCGTAAAACAGTAGGTCCTGATCTTGGTGTTAAAGCTTCAGGTGGTGTTCGCAGTTTAGAGGATATGAAAAAAATGGTGGAAGCTGGAGCAACTCGAATTGGCGCAAGCTCAGGCGTGGCCATAATGAATGGTTTAATCGCAGATTCTAATTATTAAGTATTTTCTTATATATAGAAGCCACTAGCTTTGCATGAAGCTTGTGGCTTCTTTTGGCATTTAGAATAATACCTTGTACCATCACATATACTCCACTGATGATTTTGAATAAAGAAAGGAGGATGTCATGTTTACACAATATAAGTATTGGAAGCCCTATAGTAGTCCCTTTGATCCCTGTAAGCCCATAGAAGTAAAGTATTATGCTACCCCACCACAATTATATATGGGTTTTCAACCACCTGGACTACCCCAATTCCAAACCCCAAGAGAAGCTCTTATGGCGGGAACGCTATGGCCACAATTATTTAGCCCATATCCATTTCCAATCAAAAGGAGGGATGAAGCATGACTAAAAAGATGCCGCCTGAATTTTATACCCTCCTTGAAGAAATACAGGCAATTGATTTCGTTATCGTTGAGTTAAACCTCTATTTAGACACACATCCACACGATTACGATGCCATTCAACAATTTAATGAGAACACTGAAAAAAGCATGAAGCTCAAAGTTAACTTTGAACAAAAATTCGGTCCGCTAATGAATTTTGGAAGAAGTTATTCAGATTATCCTTTTAATTGGATTGATACCCCATGGCCGTGGCAAGTATAACATATAATTAGGAGGAATTTATTCTTGTGGTATTATGAAAAGAAACTTCAATACCCGGTAAAGGTTAGTACTTGTAACCCTATGCTTGCTAAATTTTTAATTGAACAATATGGAGGAGCTGATGGGGAATTAGCAGCAGCACTTCGTTATATGAATCAACGCTATACGATTCCTGATAAAGTGGTTGGTTTGTTAACAGATATAGCGACAGAGGAATTTTCACATTTAGAAATGATTGCTACGATGATTTACAAACTTACAAAAGATGCTACCCCAGAAATGCTAAAAGAAGCTGGATTAGGGGACCATTATGTAAATCATGACAGAGCTTTATTCTATCAAAATGCTTCTGGTGTGCCATTTACAGCAACTTATATTCAGGCAAAAGGGGACCCAATAGCTGATTTATATGAAGATATTGCGGCAGAGGAAAAAGCACGTGCCACCTATCAATGGATTATTGATTTATCAGATGATACCGATTTAAATGACAGTTTGAAGTTTTTACGTGAACGTGAAATTGTCCATTCTCAGCGTTTTAGAGAGGCCGTAGAAATTTTAAAAGACGATAGGGATCAACAGAAGATCTTCTAAGAAAAAGTGGCTGGCTGTATCAAGGGGTCTTGAAACAGCCTTTTTATTGTTATTGTATGTTTGAAAAAAAAGTGAGATCTTTTCGATGGCCAATCATCACTAATATATCTTCCTGTTCCATGTTTTGCTCAGGGGAAGGGGAAATAATGATTTCTCCTTCTCGAACAATGGCAATAACACTAACGTTATATTTCGCACGCAAATCTAAGTCCCGCAGATTTTGCCCGGCCATTTTCGGAGGAATCATAATTTCTTCTATACTGTATTGCTTAGACAATTCGATGTAATTAAGCATATTTGGCGACAATAGTTGATTCGCCACCCTCTCTCCCATATCTCGTTCAGGGTGTATAATCCAATCAGCACCCACTTTATCCAAAACTTGCCCGTGTCTTTTACCAAGTGCCTTGGCAATAATTTTTTTGATTCCTAACTCTTTTAATAAAGATACAGTTAAAATACTTGATTGCATATCGTTACCAATTGCTACTATAACACAATCGAAATTTCCTATGCCAAGGGAGGTTAAGGCTTTTTCCTCTGTTGTATCAGCTACTACAGCATGGGTAACATAGGGTTCTGCATCCTCAACTCTTTCTTCGTTAATATCAATTCCGAGTATTTCCTGCCCAGCTTCATGTAGTCTGCGAGCAACACTTGTGCCGAATCTTCCTAAACCTATTATGGCGTATTGTTTAATAGCCATCTTACATAGCACACTCCTCTAATTTAAATTAACCAATCATTATATTTCCCTTTGGATGGCGAAAGGCCTCTGCCTTCCGTCGTTTTGTAATAGCAAAGGCAATGGTTAAAGGACCGAGTCTCCCTGCGAACATTGTCAAAATAATAAGAAGACGGCTAGTTGGGGATAGCTCTGGCGTTAGCCCCATAGAAAGCCCGACAGTACCAAATGCAGAGGTAGCCTCAAATAAATACATCATAAAGCTATGTCGTTGTTCCAAAATGCTAAGTAAAATAGTGACGAAAACGACAATCATCATTCCACACATTGTCACCGTCAACGCTTTGTAAATCGTTTCGTGAACAATTCGGCGTTTAAATAGAACAACATCTTCTTTTGCTCTGATTTGAGACCACATTGTAGCAACTAAAACAGCGAAGGTCGTTATTTTAATACCACCGGCAGTGGAACCAGATCCAGCTCCGATAAACATGAAAAGAATCATTAAGAATAATGTAGAATGTGTTAAGTCACCAATAGCCAGTGTATTGGAACCCGCTGTTCTAGGCGTAACAGCTTGGTAAAGTGAGCCTAGCACTTTGCCCCATTGTGATAACGGACCTAGTGTTTTATGGTTTCCATATTCAAACAAAAATATCAAAATTGTAGCACTAAACGTTAAGAGAATTGTTGTGAATAAGACAATTTTTGTATGAACGGAAAGTCTTTTGGTAACACGATATTCAAACAATTCATTCATTACGATAAACCCTAGCCCGCCCAATGTAATGAGGATACAAATTGTAACTACAACAATTGGGTCATCTACATAGGCTGTCATGCCATTAAAGCCGCCCATTAGATCAAAGCCCGCGTTGTTGAAATTAGAAATGGCGTGAAAAAAACCAAAGTAAATGGCTTTACCTAAAGGCATATCAAAGGAAAAACGAATGGCTAAAATAAGACCTCCAATTATTTCAATAATTACAGTAAAGAACAGTATTCTTTTCACTAATTTAACAAGACCAGCAATGGAGATATTATTGAATGATTCCTTTAACAACAATCTTTCTTTTAAAGATATTTTTTTCCCGAGCAGTAAAAATAATAACGTCGCAAACGTCATAAATCCTAAACCACCAATTTGGATTAAAAACAATATTACAACTTCTCCAAAAAAAGAAAATGAATCACCTGTATCGACAACAATTAATCCCGTTACACAAGTTGCAGAAGTAGCGGTGAATAATGCGTCTGAAAAAGATAATCCCTTCCCATCCTCGGTGGCAAGAGGCAGTGTGAGAAGACACGTCCCAATTACAATAATAAGTGCAAACCCCAGTACGAGAATTTTTGGAGGATTTAAAGTATTTTTAAAAGTATTCATCTTGTTCTCCTCTATGCAATTAATGTAAAGTAAACAGTTAGGTGAAGACTTACATAAAATCATATAAAATACGTGCTAATACCACCAATATTGCAAGAGTTGGCTATGATAGGGTGACGAAGGGATAACTTCTTTTCTGTTAAATTCTTATTTGTTTTGAAAATGGAATGATTTCTATTGTGACCTAATTGTGCTTGTATAATTCAAACAAAAATAAAACCAAAAATTCACTTGATATTTTCGTACACTTTCTATTGACCATTATTAGACAATACGATATAATTTTTTAGTACACAACAGAAGGTTAACTGCCTAATTGTGTATTGACGTGTGTTCGGAGGGAGGGAAAGAGAGATGTCAAAAACTGTCGTTCGCAAAAACGAATCGCTTGAAGATGCTCTTCGCCGCTTCAAACGTACTGTATCAAAAAGTGGTACAATTCAAGAAGTTAGAAAGCGCGAGTTCTACGAAAAACCTAGCGTTAAACGTAAAAAGAAATCAGAAGCTGCACGTAAACGTAAGTGGTAATTTAATTTCCCATTAAAAATCCCTACGTTCATAACACGCAATCGTATGATTCACTGAGCAGACAAAGATATACCTGGAATTAATCATTTCCGTGATTAATTTCAGGTATTTTACATTGCTCAATTTACGTACATATGAAAAAGCCGAATGGATATCAAGTAGATTCATTCGGCTTTTTTGTGAAATACTGAGTTTTATAATCCACATTTACATGTATTCATAATAATTTTTTATATTTGTGAAACTTTTTACATGATCGACCGTATATACAGAGGAGAAGCATGTTAGAAGGGAGGGGAAAAAGGTGCGAGAACGGAGAATCCTCAGCTATTTACTAGTGATATGGATGACTTTTTTGTTAGCGTTTCCATTAACTTCGGCTTTTGCAAGCAGTAAGGTTTACCACGTTCCTATTCATAATGAAGTAGAGCGAGGACTTCACGCATTTTTAGAACGAGCTTTTAAAGAGGCTGAAGAAAATAATGCAGAAGCGATTATCTTAGAAATACATACGCCTGGCGGCTTTGTGAATGCTGCAAGTGATATTGCCATGCTTATGGATGCAACAGATAAACGGAAGATTGCTTTTATTAATAAGGATGCCCATTCAGCAGGTGCTTTTTTAGCCTTACATGCGGATGAAATCTACATGGTGCCAAATGGAACTATCGGTGCAGCAGCAGTCATCGATTCAGCAGGAAATGCAGCTGATTTAAAAGCCAATAGTGCTTGGCTTGCGCAAATGTCAGCAGCAGCAGAAACATCGGGTCGTGATCCAAAGTATGCTTTAGCGATGGCTGACACCAATTATGAATTGCCTGAGTATCGTGCGGAGGGAAAGAACTTATTGACACTCTCAGCCTCGGAGGCGTTAAAAGTCAAATACTCAGAAGGTACCGTGAAAAATTTTCAGGAGCTTTTAGAGAAAACAGACTTAGATGGTAGTGATGTCGTTTCAATCGAACCAACATTCTCTGAGAAATTGGCTCGTTTTATTACGAACCCTATCATTGTCCCGATTCTACTATCCATTGCAAGCCTCGGTCTTGTCATGGAGCTCTATTCGCCAGGGTTTGGAGTTCCAGGTATAATGGGGTTATCAGCACTTGGTTTGTTTTTCTTTGGACACATGGTTGCGGGCTTTGCTGGCTATGAATCTTTATTGTTATTTATTGTTGGTTTAGTACTTGTGATTGCAGAGTTTTTTGTTCCTGGTGGAATTGTCAGTATTTTAGGTGGTGTGCTCATAATACTAAGTTTATTACTGGCAGGTGCAAATATAATGCAAATGATAATAGCAATTCTCATTGCGCTTGTGATAGCGATTATAGGAATGGTGATTCTGATGAAATTTTTCGGAAAAAAACTGCATGTCTTAAACAGGCTTGTGTTAATGGATGCTACTACGACAGAAGAGGGTTATGTATCCAACGTCAATCGCACAGAACTGTTAGGAAAAGTGGGGACTACGCTTACGCCGTTACGTCCATCGGGTACAATGGTTCTTGGCAGTGAACGCATTGATGTTGTATCAGAAGGCGGCTATGTCGATGCAAATAAACATGTAGAAATTATTAAAGTCGAGGGCTCGCGCATTGTCGTGAGACAAACAGAAAAAGAGATGGAGGAATAGAAAATGGGTTTTGATTTAGCTTTAATTGGTCCCATCGCAGGACTGGTTATTTTATTCATCGTGCTAGCGATATTCTTTACTTTTGTACCAGTAGCACTATGGATTTCTGCACTTGCTGCAGGCGTCCGTGTTAGTATTTTCACATTAATTGGGATGCGTTTACGTCGTGTTATCCCGTCTCGAATCGTTAATCCGTTGATTAAAGCACATAAAGCAGGTTTACCTGTAACGATTAATCAGCTTGAGAGTCACTATTTAGCGGGTGGTAATGTAGACCGAGTTGTCAATGCGTTAATCGCAGCCCACCGTGCAAATATCGAGTTGACATTTGAACGTTGTGCGGCAATTGATTTAGCGGGGCGTGATGTATTAGAAGCTGTACAAATGTCTGTTAACCCAAAAGTCATTGAAACACCATTTATTGCAGGTGTTGCTATGAACGGGATTGAAGTAAAAGCGAAGGCACGTATTACAGTGCGCGCAAACATTGAACGTTTAGTCGGTGGTGCTGGTGAAGAAACGGTTATTGCCCGTGTAGGTGAAGGGATCGTTTCTACAATTGGTAGCGCTTCTAGTCATACGACAGTTCTTGAAAATCCAGATATGATATCACAAACAGTTTTATCAAAAGGTTTGGATTCAGGGACAGCGTTTGAAATCTTATCCATTGATATTGCCGATGTAGATATTGGTAAAAACATTGGGGCAGAATTACAAATTGAGCAAGCGCAGGCAGATAAAAACATTGCCCAGGCAAAAGCTGAGGAACGTCGTGCAATGGCTGTAGCGAATGAGCAAGAAATGATTGCCCGTGTTCAAGAAATGAAAGCGAAAGTAGTAGAAGCAGAAGCAGAAGTACCACAAGCAATGGCAGAAGCATTACGCTCAGGTAATCTTGGAATTATGGATTACATGAACTATCGTAACATTCAAGCAGATACAGCAATGCGTGATTCCATTTCAAAAGTAAGCAATGATAAATCAGATACAAACGAACCAAATGCCTAAAAACGGAAAGGAGCGGAACTAACTTATGGAACAATTAATTATTTTTGCAATAATTGCCATAGTCAGCTCTATTTTCGGAAAATCAAAAAATAAAAAACCACAAAAACAGATGCCTCCTTTTCATAATAAGGATACACATGTAGAGCCAACTGTTCTGGAAGAAACGCCACAGCGTAATCGAAAACCACAGAGTTTTGAAGATTTTGCTCGAGAGTTTATAGGGGATTGGATTCCGGAAAAAGAGAAGGTTGAAGAGTCTAAGAAATTGGTCGAAGAACAAGTGAAGAAGGAAGTTCCAAGTTATGTTGCGCCACCTGTCATCCCAGCTGATGTGCCAAAACGGTCGTCTATCCGAGAACAAAAAGGACGTTTAGCTGCCGGGAAAGAAGAAGTGAAAGTACCTGGGACTCATTCTACTTTTCAACTTCCTAAATCTAAAAAAGCACTCATACAGGCTGTGGTAATGGCCGAAATATTAGGTCCTCCAAAAGCAAAAAGAAAATAACTAGCATGTCCTCCTTTTTCGATGCATATATTGCCGAAGAAGGAGGCATTTTTTATGAAAAAATTATTTCAATTAACGCCACTACTTGAATTGTCAGAATATGAATCATTAAAAATCATTGGACCTTACCGTTTTATTCATGCTGATGCAACGACATGCTCGTTTGCTTATGCAGATTATCATATTACTGTGACTGCGGACTTGGTGACGATTAATGCGCTAAAAGAAGATATGCTTCATCTCTCTGTTGAAAATTTACAAGAGATTCATATGAAAATGACAAAGAATATGGGTGTGAGCTAAAATGTGGAATAATCGGCCAGTCATTATACGTATAAAGCGCCATGAAAATGTTCATCCTTTTATTCAAGCATTGCACGCTCAACATGTTCCATTAAAGCGTGTTGTCTTCAAAGAACAAGAGGTTTCATTTGAAACAACGATGCATTATTTACCAAAGATTCGCCGTGTTCGTAGACGTTTTCGCTTGAAAATGGCTGTTTTTTATGCGGATGAGCTGCAAGTTTTTCGAGCTCAAATTTGGACTTTGCTTGGTTTGGCTTTGATGATCGCCATCCCTATATTGGGTGCTCAAGTGATATGGAAAGTAGACATTGAAGCAGCTACACCAGAACTGGAGTATCGTTTAGGTAAAACCTTTCAAGATACTTTTCAAATAGAAACACCACTTACTAAAAAAAAATTACCCTCTAATACCGTTATACGACAAAAGCTATTAGAGCAGCATCGAGAGCTATCGTGGGTGCATATTGAAAAGAATGGCGGACGAGTGGTACTAAGACCACAGGAATCGCCTAAACAAACGAAGCAGACGAATGAGAAATTGGCCTCCCAATTAGTAGCAACGAAAAGCGGTGTAATTACTCATTTTAATATCCAGAATGGGGAAAGGAAAATTTCAGTAAATGATACGGCCTATGAAGGAGATGTCCTCGTCAGCGGAGTAATTGAAAGTGGTACAGATCATGTCTTTGTTGGGGCAAAGGGCGAGGTTTTTGCAGATTATTGGCTCGAATGTACATTTAAAATCCCTACAAAAATTACAATGGAAACATTGCAACAAAAGCAATGGCGGGTATTGGTGAAAGGTATTCATCAAGAAAAAGTTGATTATGTACAAAAAAAGGATTTACCGAATTGGCTAGACTCTTACGTTTCAATTGTGGAGGAACAGCAAACGAAAACTATGCAAGTGGAGCTTGATGAATCGAAAATCGAGTCATTACTCATCCCTCTCCTTCATGAGAAAGTAATACGTTCGTTACCAGCAAAATCAATTATCAAGAAAGAAAACCTTTTACAGGCAAAGTGGGGTAATGGTACAGTTGAAGGGAAAGTTCTATTTTTAGTCAATGAAAACATTGCAAGTCCAATACAAGGCCTACAAGGAGAATGATTATGTCAGAACAGTTAACTGTATTACAAGTGGATAATCCAAACGAAGCGGTTATGCTACTCGGTATTTCCGATGCAAATATGAAGCTAGTTGAAGAAGCACTTAATGTTCATATCATTACCCGTGGTGAACAAATTCAACTTGCGGGTGAGGAAAGTGCTAAGGAACAGGCAACATTTCTGCTGCATGCATTATTGAAGGTCATTCGCAAAGGAATTAATATTGATCAACGTGATGTAACTACAGCTATTGAAATGGCACAAAAAGGTACCATTGAATATTTTGCAGAACTTTATGATGAAGAAATAGCACGCACGACAAAAGGTAAACCAATCCGTGCAAAGACCATTGGTCAACGAGAATACATACAAGCAATCCGTCATAAAGACGTTGTTTTTGGTATTGGTCCAGCCGGTACTGGGAAAACGTATTTAGCGGTAGTCATGGCAACGCAGGCACTTAAAAATGGACATGTAAAGCGTATTATTTTAACTCGCCCTGCAGTTGAAGCAGGAGAGTCTCTAGGGTTCCTTCCAGGTGATTTAAAGGAAAAGGTAGATCCTTATCTAAGACCTCTCTACGACGCTTTAAATGACATCTACGGGGCTGAACAGACACAACGGCTGATTGAACGAGGAACAATTGAAATTGCTCCATTGGCCTATATGCGTGGCCGTACATTAGATGATGCTTTTGTTATTTTAGATGAAGCACAAAATACAACTCACCAACAAATGAAAATGTTTTTAACTCGACTAGGTTTTAGTTCGAAAATGGTTATCACAGGTGATAAAACACAAATCGACTTACCTAAAAATACCGAGTCTGGCTTGATCGTTGCTGAACGTACATTAAAATATGTAAAATCAATCCATTTCCAAGTGTTAGAACAAGGTGATGTGGTCCGCCATCCAATAGTGGCCAAGATCATCCAAGCGTACGAAGAACAACAACTTTAGACTTGCGATGGCAATTCTAAAGCCTGCCCTGAAAGCATAGCAACAGGGGCAACAGGGTAAATAAAATCGGCTTCTCAAGTGAAAGTCCAATTTACGGAAATGATCGAAATAAGAAAAAAACTGTGACAGCTATACAAATTTGTATAGCTGTTTTTTGCTTTCTTATACATTTTTCGAGAAAAATGTATGTTGAATTGGTATGATAGTAGGTAGATAGAGGAGGTGCCAGATGGAGAAACAACTTCGAAAATTTACAGAGCTAATCGGTTTTCGCTACTTTATTATCATCATTCTCATTTTAACAGGAAGCCTACAATTTGGATTTATGTATGGCAATGTTAAAGGAGTTACATATGATTTCAAACCATTACAGCTTGCGCCTGAAACCGTACGATCTACTAAAACGATAGAAGACACCTACAAGACGCAGCAAGAGCGGGAAAAAGCCGCAAATGCAGTAGGTCCAGTCTATCAATTTTCGGAGGATGTCGCCAAGCAAAGAGCAGCGATTGTCACATCGTTATTTGATTACGTACTTGAGGTAAAAAAAGATGTGGCGAATAGTAAGGAACCTATTGCAATTGCCGATCAAGTAGCACAGCTTCGTAAAAAATTTGAATCAATCGATGAAGATCAAATGCCACTAATCTTTACGGATTCACAGCTAGAAGGACTATTAGTGCAGAGCGAAGAGGATTTAAATAGAACAAGCATCCAATTATCCAAAACAGTAGAGGAATACTTACAAAAGTCTATTCGACCTGAAAATGTCTTTGTCGCCCAAAATGACTTTGAGACGAAGATTCGAGGACAACGAGGGTATCCAGATAAAATATTCAATACGGTTGTTTTAATGGGCCGTACAAGCATTATTGAAAATGAAACAGTTAACGAAGAACAAACGAAAATAAGAAAAGAACAGGCGAAAGAAAGTGTAGAGCCTACAAGAATTTTACAAGGGCAAATTATTGTGCAGGAAGGACAGATTATTGATAATGAGGCATTTCGACAATTAGAGCTTTTAGGGATGATCAGTAATCAAGCATCCTTAAAACCGATTGCAGGGCTCATTATTTTAACGCTGCTACAAATGGTGTTTATGTATATTTTATTCGAGCGTTGGGAGGCTAACGAACGAAAAAAACGAAATGCATTGTTAGTGACAGTAATTGTATATAGTTTGTCCATCTTGCTAATGAAATTTATTAGCTTAGTTTCTGGCGGTTTTGATGTGACTATTGCCTTTCTTTTCCCAACAGCATTGGCTACGATGCTCGTGCGCTTGTTGGCAGATGAACGGGCAGCTGTGCTCGTTACAGTGATGACTGCTGCTTCGGCTGGGGTTATTTTTCAAGAAGGCTATTCATCCGTTATGCAAATGGAAATTACGCTTTATATCATTTTCGGAGGGTTTGCAAGTTTATTCTTTTTGCGTAGTGTTGAGAAGCGCTCACATATTTTACAGGCAGTTGGGGTCATCTCCCTTGTAAATATGGCTTTTATCGCCTTCTATTTATTAATGACACAATCATCCTATGGTTTACCAGAATTAGTGTTTTACTTTGTTGCAGCTATGTTATCCGCCTTGCTTTCAGGAGCATTGACAATGGGTCTTTTACCATTCTTTGAATCAGCATTTAGTTTATTATCGTCTTTGCGTTTAATTGAGCTATCCAATCCGAATCATCCATTATTAAAAAAATTACTAATGGAAACACCGGGAACATATCATCATAGTGTGATGGTAGCAAACTTAGCTGAAGCTGCCTGTGAAGAAATAGGAGCAGATGGTTTACTAGCCCGAGTGGGGTGTTACTATCATGATATCGGGAAAACAAAGCGACCAGCTTTTTTCATTGAAAATCAGATGTCGGGTATTAATCCACACGATTCTTTGCCACCTGAAACAAGTGCGGAAATTATCATTGCGCATACAACTGACGGGGCTGACATGTTAAGACGCTACAAAATGCCTCAGGAAATCATTGATATTGCGTTGCAGCATCATGGGACAAGTTTGTTAAAATTTTTCTTATATAAAGCGAAAGAGCAAGGAAAATCCTTTGATGAGACTACGTTTAGATATCCTGGCCCGAAACCGCAAACGAAGGAAGCCGCGGTTATAAGTGTGGCAGACAGTGTAGAGGCAGCAGTACGTTCAATGAAAGAGCCGAATGCGGAGAAAATTCATAAGCTAGTACGAGCTATTATTGACGATCGAGTACAAGATAACCAGTTTGATGAATGCGATATTTCAATAAAAGAGTTAAAATGTATAGAGAGAGTACTTTGCGAAACGTTGAACGGAATTTTCCATTCACGTATTGAATATCCAAAGGCAGATAAGTAGGAGGATCTATGATTTTAACAATTGATTTTACAGATGAAACAAATGAAGTGGCGGCACAGCATACAGAGCTTGTAGAGAAGCTTTTGCAGCATGCAGCAAGTGTAGAAAACATTGAGCCAGAAACAGAGGTTTCTGTGACGTTTGTAACAAATGAGGCAATTCAAGACATAAACCGCGAATATCGCGGGAAAGATCAACCAACCGATGTCATTTCCTTTGCATTAGAGGAACTAGGCGAAGGTGAAATGGCTGTAACTTTTGAAGGAATGCCCCGTATACTAGGAGATATTATTATATCAACAGATCGTGCAAAAGAGCAGGCAGAGGAGTATAATCACTCCTTCGAAAGAGAATTAGGTTTTTTAGCTGTTCATGGTTTTTTACATTTACTCGGTTATGATCATATGGAGCCAGAAGAGGAAAAAGTAATGTTTACAAAGCAAGATGAAATATTACAAACTTTTGGTTTAGGACGAGACTAAATGGATTTTCGTAAATACTTGCGATCTTTTGGCTATGCGTTTGAAGGCATCGTAACTGCAAGTAAAGAACAAAATTTTAAATCACATATTATGAGTGCAGTCATTGTCGTGCTGGCTGGTTATTTTACAGGTTTGTCTCGAACGGAATGGTATATTGTGCTACTATTAATAGCACTAATGTTTGCATTGGAAATGATCAATACAGCTATAGAGAGGGTAGTGGACTTAGCTTCCCCATCACAGCACCCACTCGCCAAGCAGGCAAAAGATATCGCAGCAGGTGCTGTGCTTGTATTTGCGCTATTCAGTGCTATAATCGGATTACTCATCTTCCTACCAAAATGGTTTTAATAGGAGTGAGTGTCTGATATGAAAATTAAGTAACCATATCATACTAACGTGAGGGAGAAATAATATAGATGACAATTGATATGCATGCATTACTAGAGGAATCTAAAAAAGCGCGTGAAAAAGCATATGTTCCGTACTCGAAATTTAAAGTAGGAGCGGCTCTTTTAACGAAGGGCGGAGAGGTTATTCACGGTTGTAATATTGAAAACGCTGGCTATAGTATGACGAACTGTGCTGAACGTACAGCATTTTTTAAGGCTGTGTCAGAAGGTACTTATGAATTCGAGGCCATTGCCATTGTTGCAGATACAGACGGTCCATGTGCACCATGTGGAGCATGTCGTCAGGTGATGATGGAATTTTGCGCACCGACTATGCCTGTTTATTTAACGAATTTAAAAGGTGATGTTACGGTAACGTCTGTTGGCGAATTATTACCGTTTGCATTTACAACGGAGGATTTAGAGAATGCTGGAAACTAAAAATGGCTACAAGTCAGGCTTTATCTCCATTATCGGGCGTCCCAATGTTGGTAAATCGACATTTTTGAATCGTGTCATTGGCCAAAAAATTGCGATTATGAGTGATAAACCACAAACAACACGAAATAAAGTACAAGGTGTACTGACAACAACTGATAGCCAAATGATTTTTATTGATACACCAGGTATCCATAAGCCAAAACATAAACTTGGCGATTTCATGTTAAAGGTTGCCAAAAATACGTTGCGTGAAGTGGATGTCATTATGTTCATGGTTAATGCTGAGCAGAAGCTTGGCAAAGGTGATGAATTTATACTTGAAATGTTGGCTGGAAATTCTACGCCAGTATTCCTTGTTATCAATAAAATCGATCAAATTCACCCAGATGAACTGCTTGGAATTATTGAGAGCTATAAGGAACGCTATGAATTTGCTGAGATTATTCCTATTTCAGCTTTACAAGGCAATAACGTAGAAAATTTATTGGCCACACTCTCAAAATATTTACCAGAGGGACCACAATATTACCCTGCAGACCAAATAACGGATCATCCAGAGCGTTTCATCATTTCTGAGCTTATTCGTGAAAAAGTGTTACATTTAACACGTGAAGAAATTCCTCATTCAATTGCAGTTGTTATTGATAAAATCCGTCGTGATGAAGAAAATAATGATAAAATTCATGTAGCTGCCACAATAATTGTCGAACGTGATTCACAAAAAGGCATTGTCATTGGTAAACGTGGTGCCTTATTAAAAGAGGTAGGGACACGTGCACGAAAAGATATCGAAATGCTATTAGGATCTAAAGTCTATTTAGAACTGTGGGTAAAGGTCCAAAAAGATTGGCGCAATAAATCAACACATTTACGTGATTTCGGATTCCGAGATGATGAATATTAATATGTATTGCTGAAATAGGGAAACACCGTCAAAAAAACTGCGCCTTGTAGTATTGACGGTGTGACTAACTTCATGTTGCCCTAAAGGCCTTTCGGCAGTTGCTATAGATTTTGAAGAGATGTTTTTCAAACAAACTCAAAAAATCTGAAATGTCATTACGCTGTGTCGAAACTGAAAGTTTTTACTTTGAGCTGTCCAAGATATTTTGGAGAGCTCTATTTTCATGGATAGTTTATGGAAAGGAGGGGGATTATGCTTCATAAATGGGAGGGAATTGTTTTAAAAGTTCGTGCTTATGGCGAGTCCAATAAAATTGTTACGTTGCTGACCCGAGAAGCCGGAAAGGTAGCTACTATGGCAAGAGGTGCTAAAAAGCCTTCTAGTAGATTAGCGTCGGTCACACAACCTTTTACATATGGCATGTTTATGGTACAGCACCATACTGGTATGGGGACATTACAACAAGGGGAGCATTTGAATTCGATGCGCCATATTCGCGAGGATATTATGGCCACGGCCTATGCTAGCTATATTATGGAACTCGTGGAGCGAGTCGTAGAAGAAGGGAAACCAGAGCCTTTCGCCTTTGACGTTCTACTGCAATCACTACAAGCGATAGAGGAAGGCTATGATCCTGAATCCATAACACTCTTTGTTGAATGGAAAATGCTACCCTATACAGGAGTTCAACCTATTTTACATGCTTGTGCCTCATGTGGTGCAGTAGATGGAGAATTCGCTTTTTCCTTTGCACAAGGTGGCTTTTTATGCCATCGCTGTTATCAGCATGACCCCTACATTATTCGTCTTACACCAACACAGCTTAAACTTATCCGTATGTTCTACACTGTTCCTATTGATCAAATTGGAAAAATTGAATTAAAAAAGGAAACGAAATATTTTATTAAAAAAATTATAACTACCATCTATGAAGAACAAACCGGAATTCGTTTTAAGACGAAAAAATTCATAGAGCAGCTAGAGCGAACACCTGAGTTACAAATACGCGCTACGAACAAAGAAATGCCAGAGGAACCTTAAGTTCTTCTGGCATTTTATACTATTTAAAAATCATCTTCATCTGATATTAATAAGAAAGCCCATTGATCTGCAAATTTTTTACTTTCAATATAAAGATAGGCCGTTTCTCCATTTTTACCTGTTAAATGTAGAACAGCAGTGCCTTCCGCTTTTGGCGTTACAAGTAGCTGCCCGTTAAGAATAGTAGCTTTTACAGAGGCTGGCTCAAAACCTAAATCTTCAATAGCCACACTAGCTGGTTCAAAAGGTAATTCTTGCGTCGTTAGTGTTAATTCATCTGTTAGGTGGTACAAATCAATGCTGCGCACAAAATCATACGCATATACATCAGCAGCTATCTTTTGTTGATGATCGCCATCTGAGAAGGTCACAATGAACTGTCCGTTTTTCAAGATAGTCAAAGTTTGATCATTTGAATTAAAGCTGTATAAATTTGAAGCAAGTGCTTGCCCATTTGTATCTTGAACCGTTATTTGTGTTGGTACGAAAGATAATTTGCTCTCTCTTAAATCAAGAGGTAAATTTTCTGTATAATCAACTTCTTGTACTTTTTCCAGCGTTACCTTCATCTTACCATTTACATTTTTTACATGAACTAAATAAAAGATATCAGTAAATTCCTCTGAGTCATCAGTAAATCCAGTTATTACTAATTTACCTGTTCCTTCTTTTAAAGGTTTAATCGTGATAGACTCCGTCATATCCTCATTCTCATCCCATGTGAAAATATCCTCAGCAGGTTCAATACCACCATAAGCGGCAATAATATAATCTTGTTTAAATTGACTAGCATAAACGGTTGCATTCCCTAACATCTTTTCAGCTCGCACTACAAATGCGGCTAATTGGGAACGCTTCACATTGCTTTTTGGTCCGAAAGCTGTTGGTGATGTTCCTTTTGTTATACCATTAGCAAACAAAGCTTGAATATATGGCTCAAACTCAGTTCCTTTCTTTACATCTGTAAAAGGAAGCTTTGTACTAGTTGGACTTGTAAGACCAAACCCTTTTGCAATCATTTTTGACATTTGTTCGCGTGTAATGTTTTGATTTGGGTAGAAATAACCATTTGCGCCATTGATGATACCTGCATTTGCCAAGGCAGCAATCGCTCCATAGTTTTCAGTCCCAGGTTTAATGTCTTTGAATTGAGGATTCTTTACATGAACGGTATCTAGTTTTAATATACCTGCTAAAATCTTAGCAGCTTGTGTGCGTGTGATTGGATTAGTGGGTTTAAATGTACCGTCCACATAGCCAGAAATAATGCCGCGCCCGGCTAATTCTATAATAGCCTTTCCTTCTTCTGTTGCTGGATTGACATCAGGGAAAAATGTTGCTGCATGTGCTGCTGGTGTAATGACAATTGCACTTGTTGCGAGTGCTGATGCCATAGCTAGTTGAAATAAACGCTGAGACTTCAAAAGTATTCCTCCAAATATTGAATCGAAAATTTTATAGTATGAATGTTTCTGACCTTCCTATGTATCAATTCAGACTTCCGGACGAATGAATGTTAAGGGTGGTAACCTTTAGCATGTTAATTATTCATTATTTAACAGCTAATACTAACTATAATACCTTATTTATACCAAAATTTCGGAACAACGAATAGAGGTAATTATATCCTTAGCATTATGGAATTGGTAATAAATCGTAATAATCCTGACCCTAGAATTGCTGTTTAGTAGTGCTGTAAATGAATAAAATTTCAATTTTTTCAAAATAAAATTTTTACATAAATTTAGTTTTTTTTAATAAATATACAATTTATAAAATCTATATATATGTCTATATAACTTATTATTGTGTTTTTGTATCTATGTTAGATTAAATTGATATGATAATAGTCTTGTATTTTTGTGTAGTTTTCAATATATAAATAGTAGAAACTGATCATGTGAGTTCCATATGCTAGTTGAAAAGGTATTTTAACCTATGATATTGTAATTGATATAGATATTCTTCTTTATATTTTATTAATATAATTTAGTCGTTTGATCCCCTGTTGAAATAAATGTACTTAAAATAGATCTGAAATGCCTATGAAGTAGAAAACAAGCCTCTATCAGCAAAACGTATTTTTATACGTTTAACAGAATAACGCAGTCCTATGGAAGAAGGAGGGAGTCACATAGTGCTTAGTACATTGCGTATGTGGCAGAAAATATGCTACGTAAAGTAACCTTAAGTATTCGTGAAGTTGAAGCGAATGATATTTTAGCAGAAGACATCTTTTCGGATTATCGTTTATTGGCTAAAAAGGATTTAGTTTTAACGGAACGAATTATTGCCTTACTTAAACTTCGAAAAGTAGATGAATTATCTGTCTATTTACCATCTGATTCAGTTCGGATTGTCCGTGATTTAAGTGCTCAGCGAACTAGAGAATACGAGGATTTATTTGCACCTCTAATGGAGGAAAAAGATCCTATCGATGACTATAAAGAAACCATCAGTCAACTTTTTATGACAACATTGGAGAATGTCGTCCATGAATTGCGATATGGTCAAATTCTTAAAAGCATACAAGATACCGCTTATGTTCGCGGTGTTTTTGAAAAGATACTAGAAGAGAAACATCGTTATGAGTTACTTATGCGCTTAAAGGAATGGGATGAGTATTCCTTTGTGCATTCATTTGATGTGTTTGTATTAGGAACCATTTTTGCTCGTTATCTCGGATTAACAGATATCGAAACATTAGCAAGAGGTTATTTGTTCCATGATATCGGCAAGGTCTTTATCCCTCAAGAAATTTTAAATTTAAAACGTAAACTCTCAGAAGATGAGTTTGAAATAGTTAAAACGCATACAACAAAGGGCTATGAGTTACTTATAGAAAATAATGAAGAAGACATTGCCTATTTAGCACGAGACCATCATGAGCGCTTTGCTGGAAAAGGCTATCCAAATCAGCTGTGTGCGGATGATATGAGTGAAGGTGTGCAATTATTACAAATCATTGATGTGTATTCAGCGATGACATCTAAGCGAGTCTATCACGCTGGATATGGTGCTACGGATGCCTTAGCTGTTTTATACAGGGATCGCCATTTATATAACGAGAAATATATGCATAAATTTGTAGAATGTTTAGGGATTTTTCCAGTCAACTCTGTTGTGATGTTATCGGATAATCGTAGTGCACAAGTGGAGCTTGTCTATGATTTATTTCCTACATTGCCAAAGGTGAGATTACTGGATGAACAAAAATCAATGAACTTGCCTTTAAATTATAGTGTAAAAATAACAAAAATGATTGATTATCGTGCAAATAGCTTTGAAGAGATTTTCAACCTATTTGTGGAACAATTAATCCGTTGTGACGAAAATAATCTAAGAATTCATTTTAGTAAATTAATTGATCATTTACATCCTAAAGAAATTGTCTTGAAAATATTCTTACCAGCTTTTCGAATCTTACGTTTGTTAACAAGAGAAATACAAACGGACATGACGAAATATAGAAATTCTATTAATATCTTAAAGAAACTATTAGAAGAGCAATTAAACGTTTTGTATATGGACTATCAGCATGAACAAACAACCATTTTAGTTGTGGAAACAGCACTTCGTGAAAACTTCTTCATTAAGCTTGTACAAAGTATTCTGTATATTGATAAAATTGTGCCTTTCTTTATAAATCCAGGTGATGATCAACGTATTACACAGTTAATGGGGCATTGTGATGTCAATGTCGCATATTTTATTGAGGATGAACAATCAATTGAAAAGCGAGTTCGTCCAATGCGAGAAGGAACATTTCTATATTACTCATTAGCAGATATAGAGGAGATACTTGTCAGCTTAATCGGTATGAGTATGAAAAGGTTTTCATTTGAGGAAAAAATGCAGGAGCGTTTATTTTCAACATACAAAGCATAAGAAGAGGGAGCCGCTATTGAAGGCGACTCCCTCTTCTTTGCTATTTTTAATCATTAGAACTGAAGGTGTTTTTCAATATATGCTTTTACTTCTGAAATTGGCATACGAACTTGTGTCATAGAATCACGGTGACGTACTGTTACTTGGCCATCTTCTTTTGAGTCAAAATCGTATGTGATACAGAATGGTGTACCAATTTCATCTTGGCGACGATAACGTTTACCAATTGATTGTGATTCATCAAAATCAACAGGGAACGCTTTACGAAGTTCAGCCCAAACGTCTGTAGCTTCATCAGATAATTTTTTAGAAAGTGGTAGAACAGCTGCTTTAAATGGTGCAATCGCTGGGTGGAAACGTAAAACAGTACGTTTATCGTCACCTTCTAGCTCTTCTTCATCATAAGCATCACATAGGAATGCTAATGTGACACGGTCTGCACCTAATGATGGCTCAATACAATAAGGAACATAGCGTTCATTTGACACAGGATCGATATAAGTGAAATCTTCACCTGAGTGTTCCATATGTTGTTTTAAATCATAATCTGTACGGTCAGCTATACCCCAAAGTTCTCCCCAGCCAAATGGGAATTTAAATTCGATATCCGATGTTGCGTTAGAGTAGTGAGACAGCTCATCATCCTCATGATCGCGAAGACGCATAGAATCTTCTTTCATGCCTAGGTTTAATAACCAATTTTTACAGAATTCTTTCCAATAAGAGTGCCATTCAAGGTCCTCGCCTGGTTTGCAGAAGAATTCAAGCTCCATTTGTTCAAATTCACGTGTACGGAAAGTAAAGTTACCTGGTGTAATTTCATTTCGGAAAGATTTACCAACTTGCGCAATACCAAATGGTGTACGTTTACGCATTGAGCGTTGAACATTTTTAAAGTTCACGAAAATACCTTGTGCCGTTTCTGGACGTAAGTAAATTTCATTTGTAGAAGACTCCGTCACACCTTGGAATGTTTTAAACATTAGGTTGAACTGACGAATATCTGTGAAATCAGCTTTTCCACAATCAGGACACACTACATCGTATTTAATCATTGTTTCTTTCATTTGGTCGAATGTCATACCATCAACAATGATTTCATCACCTTTTGCTAATGCAGCGTCCTCAATGATTTTATCTGCACGATGGCGAGCCTTACATGACTTACAGTCGATCATTGGGTCGTTGAAGTTCCCAACGTGACCTGAAGCCACCCAAGCCTTTGGGTTCATTAAGATGGCAGCATCAATACCAACATTGTACTCTGATTCCTGCACGAATTTTTGCCACCAAGCTTTTTTAATATTGTTTTTTAATTCAACACCTAGTGGACCATAATCCCAAGTGTTTGCTAGACCACCGTAAATTTCTGAGCCTGGGAAGACAAAGCCTCGGTGTTTTGCTAATGATACAATTGTTTCCATTGATTTGTTAGCCATAAAATAGCCTCCTTCAAAATTTTTCACATTTTTAGCGGTAAAACGCTAAAGTTTTTCATTCAGTGTAGACTAAATGAAAATAGCACCCGTCTCCGGGCACAATGTATGCCCAGGGACGAGTGCTAATACCCGCGGTTCCACCCTGATTGTTTTAAACAATACGTTTAAAACCTCTTTTCAAAAAGTTAGCTCAGGGAGTGCCTTTTCTCTGTTACTATGTAGACTTTCACCATCTTCTACTCGCTCTTGAATGGAACAGATACTTTTTTCCCATCATCGCCTGTATAACGCAATTTGCTCGAAAATATAAATAGAGCAAGCGTATGTGTCAACATTGTAGCATGTAGTTCTTTGATTCGCAATCATTATTAAAATGTATACAAAACATGTGTGTTTTGAAGGCCTTAAACAAGTCTTAACGTCAACAACCTCTTCACAATAGGGGACTGTAAATGTTGACTAAATTTTGCTTCAAGCATTGTTTTGAGATTTCTTATGGTCATGCAAAAAAAGCTGTCCCATAAGGTCAATAATGACCAAAGGAACAGCATTTTAGACAAGCCAGTATTTTTTTATTTTTTTAATGAAATTTCAAATTTGGAGCCTACTTCTCCTGCAAATACGACGCTACCGTTCTCTGGTAATAAGACTTCGTTCATACCACTAACGACAGTGTAGTTCATGCAATTACCTGCTTGATCATATACAGCAAAGGAGCCCTTCAATGGCATTTTAACTGTCATGACTTTTTCTTTTGCATTCGAAGGGACTGAAAACCATTTGGCAAGGCCATCTACTTGGATCGTTGTCATAGATTGTTTACCAGAGTAGAGCGGTTTTACAAGCTCCTCATGACCGTATAAACCTCCCGCTACTGTAAAATACTCAACTCCATTATTCTTAAAGAAGTCGATTTCCATAGTATCTCGACCAGCCATGCTAGGGATCTGCAGCTGGTTAACTGCTCGGTTTGCTCCAATAATTTTATTAGTTAATAAATAGCCTGGAACGTCTTTAACCGTATCAATTGTTACAGTTGGTGCAGAATTGGTGTAGAGCATCGATGAATATTTCTCATTCATCAAATAATATTTTTTCCCTTCACGTTTCGCCCATACAGCAGCTACGTCTTTCGCTAATACATTGGCTTCGAGCTTTTCAGCTTTATACTCTGAGACAGCTGTTTGGGGAAGTCCCGGTACATTTATATACAAGCTGGACCATAAATAGGTGTGTCCGTTTTTCTCCTCAATGAACTTTATCTTTTCTGTGCCTTCATTGTTCACAAATGAACCATCTGCTGTATACGTATACGTTTGGACAGGGTTATTCGGTACTGTAAGCGTAGATACAGACAATTCACCAAGAGGATTAACTTCAACCTTCATTAACGAACCAGAAATACCACCATAAATACCTGCATGCTGAGATAAGTCCTGTGGCATTTCTACCTTCATAGGGACGCCATGCGACTTCTTCGGCTTCAGTTCATGAATAATGCCTTTTTCCTGAAGTGCACTAAGCAGAAGTTCATTGGCTAACAATTGATCTAATATGCTTTGACCTCCTGAAGAGACAACAGCCGCAGACATGTTGTATTCCGGGAGCACAACTAATGAAGAATGGTAAGATAATGTATCTCCACCTTTCGTCAGTGCCTTGATGCCATATTCGCTGAATGGGAACAAGCGTATACTATCCCAACCTAGCCCGTAAGCGACGAAAGACGGATCAATTTCCTCAGGCCACATGCCTCTTTTATACTCATCTTGTGCCATGGCTTCTACCGACTTACTAGACAGAATATCATCGACCTGTCCTGTGAAGATTTGTGAGAATTTAACGAGATCTTCAGCTGTGGAGTAAATGCCGCCAGTTGCAATAATGTTAGTATTTTCTTGTGGTAGCTGTCCCTTATAAGCAGGGGAGTAGATCCCAGCAAATTTCGATGAATCCACAAGGTCCTGCGGTGTTTTTGTATGGTGCATTTCTAGAGGCACTGTCAAATACTTGTTTATAAATGCAGTGAAGCGCATGCCACTCACTCGCTCTATCAGAATCTCAGCTAACGTAAAACCATCGTTACAATAAACCGAAAAAGCTCCTGGATAAGCTTTTAAGTTTTGAGTGGCTAATTGCTCTAACAAAGTATCGTGTGCATACGTATCATTATCGTCATATAAAAATGTATTTAGCGACGAAGTTCCTAGCAGACCGGAAGAATGATTCAGTAGCATGCGGGGTGTAATCTGTTTGTAACGATTGTCTTTCATTTTAAAATCAGGTATATAGTTCACAACGGGCAAATCTAAATCTACCTTACCCTCGTCTACAAGCTTCATAACAGCCGCAGTGAGCACCATTTTGCTCGTGGAACCAATGCCATACATTGTATTGGAAGTAAGTGGTCTATTGTCCTTTAAGTCGTTTTTGCCAGCATGCCCTGAGATGACAATTTCCCCATTATCAATGAGCGCGTATTGCAAACTTGTAGTGCCGTAAGTTTCTGTTAGCAGTTTAGCTTTTTCTATGCCTATTTCTTTGGTCGCCTCAAATGTAAGACTACTGCTGTTATTGATGGTAGTTGTGGCCATTGGAGACATTGGGGCTAGCATTGTTAGCATGAGGATTATTGAGATGATTGAAGTTCTTTTTCTACCTGTTGTTGTGCCTATCCTCATTTTCATTGCCTTTCTCATTCTCATTTGAATCTTCTCCTTTCATTAGCTGTTAATGGGACTATCTTAACGGGTCCTAAGGAAAGACTATACGACGAAGATGTACTGCCGGTGACGATAGTATGAACAGAGTATGAATGAGTGAAAAAATGCTATGATCGACAATGTAATTTTCTGAAGGGTTTGCTTTTATATCAGCTCAGATACAAATGGAAGAGACTTTTTCAATGCGTTAATTTATTCGTTCAAAATCCGTCCTTAAGTTTTTACGATTTCTTTTGATTTGGTATGATGTAACCCTTGAAATGTCGTCACTTTTCCGTGTACCACGAATGATATGAACTATTTTAGAACAAAAAACTACGGCTCCTATACAAGAAAACTTGCATGAGAGCCGTAGCATAAAGAATATTGGTTTGGACGATACGATGTATTCAACAACCGACCAAGGCCTAAAACCCTTTAAAAATACGCTTTGGGACTTTGATGGCAATAGGAATGTTTTTAATGCCATAGTCGATGATGACGTCATCCTTGAGAATTTTGATGTGGTCGAGGAGGTTCGTTTACAAGCGATTCAACAGGTTATGAGCCTTCATAGCAAAAATACAAATAAAAAATTAAAGGAATTAGCCTTAATCTAAACTCCCTGTACACATATCCGCCATAACTTACCACAGATTACTGCTATTTTATGCAGTATGTTGTATAATTGAAATACTGTTTTAATCATGCAAAGCCTTATTATAACACCGTTTGTATAGAATTAGTGTAATACTTTGCATACCTATCACTCTATAGTATATAATAATTGAGCATAAGTATAACACTATTAGATTTGAGGCGGTGAGTCCAATCGAACTCAATAAACGTCAGGAAAACATTTTACAAATTGTGAAAGAAAACGGTCCAATTACTGGGGAACATATTGCAGAACGACTCAATCTGACCAGAGCGACTTTAAGACCAGATTTAGCGATTCTTACGATGGCTGGATTTTTAGATGCAAGACCGAGAGTTGGGTATTTTTATTCAGGGAAAAAGTCATCCGTTTCATTGACGGATAGTATTCACAATTTAAAAGTGAAGGATTTTCATTCAGGCCCTGTAGTTGTCCCAGAAACAATGACGGTTTATGATGCAATTTGCTTTATGTTTTCAGAAGATGTTGGTACACTCTTTGTCGTAGATAAGAATGAGTTTTTGACAGGTGTACTATCTCGCAAAGATTTACTGCGTACAAGTATTGGCACGCAGGATTTAAATAAAATTCCTGTACATATTATTATGACACGCATGCCAAATATTTCGTACTGTGAAAGATCAGATTCTTTGGTTGTTGCCGCGAACAAGCTCATTGAACGAGAAGTTGATTCGCTACCAGTAGTCGAACCACAAGAGGGTGGTTTGACCATTGTAGGCCGTCTAACAAAAACAACGATTACACGAGCTTTCTTATCTCTTGCACAAAACGACTAAATTCGAAGGAGAGCTGCATGAAAAGACTACGCGTATTTGTTGTATCTGATTCTGTTGGCGAAACTGGTGATCAAGTTGCGAAAGCAGTTATTAGCCAGTTTCGACCCGGTCTAGAGAATACTGTCATCCGACGATTTCCACATATTCAATCGGAGGAACTTATTCGTAAGATTGTTTTCCTTGCAGCACAACAACAAGCATTTATTGTTTATACATTGGTTCGCCAAGAAATGCGAAAATTATTGCATGATTTATGTGAACAGGAAAAGTTACATGCAGTCGATATTATAGGTCCTGCGTTACAATCAATGGGAACCTTCATGGAAGAAAATCCATTGGAGACACCTGGAATTGTTCATATGCTTGATGATGATTATTTCAAAAAAATTGAAGCGATTGAATTTGCAGTTAAATACGATGATGGTCGTGATCCACGTGGATTATTACAAGCTGATATTGTGTTGGTTGGCGTATCCCGAACGTCTAAAACGCCCCTCTCACAATATTTAGCCCATAAAAAATATAAGGTGGCTAATGTCCCTTTAGTTCCAGAAGTAGAACCACCCGAAGAGTTATTACAATTGGACCCTAAAAAATGTTTTGGATTAATCATCTCTCCTGAGAAGTTAAATTCTATAAGGAAAGAAAGATTGATGTCTCTCGGATTAAATGATGATGCTATCTATGCACAACATAATCGTATTTTAGAAGAGATTCAACATTTTGAAAAAATTGTCGGTAAAATAGGCTGTCGGGTAATCGATGTGACCAATAAAGCTGTGGAAGAGACAGCAAATACAATCATTGAACATATTTTGACTTGTAAATAAACTGTACTAAGATAAACCACCTCGGTTATAGAGGCGGTTTTTTTGAGTGGATTTTGAAATTAGTATAGATAAAAACTAATTTTTGTTTTATAATAATAAAATTGTGGTAAAAATATTTAAAAGAGAAAAATCCTAAATTTTTGTCGAGAAATAAAGGAATTTTAAAACGAATAGCGAATTGTGTTTCTAGAACGTAATTATTAAAGATGGTGATGAATTTGGCAGGGAAGATTCCAGAGGAAGTAATTGAACAGATTCGCACACAATCGGATATCGTTGATGTTATTAGTGAATACATGCAGCTGACCAAGCGTGGGCGAAATTGGTTTGGCCTCTGTCCATTTCACGGAGAACAAACACCGTCTTTTTCTGTATCAACAGACAAGCAAATTTTTCATTGCTTTGGTTGTGGTGCAGGGGGTAATGCCATTACTTTTGTAATGGATATTGAAGGCATTTCTTTTCCTGATGCAGTTGTGAAACTTGGGGAACGAGCTGGCATACATTTAGATGTTGAGCCAAGTTTTCCTGGGGGAACGAAAAAGATATCTAAAGCGGAAGAAAGGATGAAAGAAGCACACGCTTTTGCTGCAGATTTTTTCCACCATCTACTGTTAAATACAGAGGATGGCGAAGAACCTTTAAATTATTTGCTAGAAAGAGGATTTACAAGGGAGCTTATAGAATCTAATAACATTGGTTGGTCTCTCCCAAGCTTTGACGCATTAACAATATTGCTTGAAAGAAAAGGTTATAACTTACAAGAAATGGCGGAAAGTGGGTTAATTATTAAGCGAGAGGGAGAAGAACGTTATTTTGATCGTTTTAGAGGACGGATCATGTTCCCTATTCGAGATGAGAATGGTAAAATCATTGCCTTCTCAGGACGAATACTTTCATCAACTGGTGAGGAAGCGAAATATTTAAATAGTCCAGAATCACCAATATTTCAAAAAAGTGAAGTGCTTTATAACCTAGATAAAGCACGAACTTCTATCAGAAAAAATCGTCAAGTAGTATTGATGGAAGGTTTTATGGATGTATTAGCAGCTAACTCTGTAGGTGTAATGAATGCCGTAGCAACAATGGGTACCTCGCTAACGAATCAGCATATCACAAAGCTTAAGCGCTTAGTAGAGCAAATTACGATTTGCTATGATGGTGATAATGCTGGATTTGATGCAGCGAAAAGAGCGGCGCAGCTACTGCATACGGAGCGCATGAAAGTTGATATTGCTGTGTTACCAGAAAAATTAGATCCTGATGAATACATTCGCACTTTAGGCGGACAAGCATTTAAGGAACAAATTTTGGAAAACCCTCATGCGTATATTGCTTTTATGATGATGCATGCTAGACGAAATAAGAACTTTCAATTTGAAAATGATACGCTTCAATATATTCAAGAAGTCCTCGAACAACTGATAGGTAGATCCTCACCGGTTGAACGAGATTTGTATATACGACAGCTATCAAATGAAACAAATATCTCGGAAGAAGCCATTTATGCCCAATTCCGAAAGCTGGAGGCTAATCAGGTACGTTCTACAAAACCAGAAATACCGACACAAATGCCTTCAATGCCAGTCACGCAACAACAAAAGCCTATGGACGCAGCTGAACGTGCCGAACGTTTATTACTGGCTCATATGCTTCATAATATAGATGTAGTGGACAGGGTATTACGGAGTGAGCAAAAAGAGCCATTTGTACGAGATGCTTATATGGCCGTTTTTGTTCGCTTAGTAGGATTTTATGAGGAATATGGTCATCCTGATTATCAACGGTTTATGGAAATTTTGGATGACGCTGAATTACGGAAAATTGTTATGGAAGCGGCTTTAGTCGAGCGAGATCCTGATCAAGCAGAGGCAGAGGTTGTGGACTCAATCCGCCAGCTTCAAAAATATAGAATTGAGCAAGAAATTTATCAAAAGATGCATGAGTCAAAGGAAGCGGAGAAGATGCATGAGTATGCACGTGCACTTGAAATCGCCCAACAGATTATTCATTTAAGAAAATCGTTATCGGCGATTTAACCCGATTCGGTTGTTTAGAAGGAGGAAGGTTTATGGCGGACAAGTCAGAACGTTCAAAAGAGATAGAAGTAGAAATTACATTAGATGATGCAAAAAAATTCCTACAAGAAAAAGCAAAAACAGAAGGTGAAATTTCCATGAAAGAAATTTCAGAGAAACTAACACCTTATGAATTGGAAAACGAAGAAATTTTCCATTTTGCTGAGGATCTTGAAAAGCATAAAGATATTCAAATCATTGGAAAAGAAGAATTTGAAGAAGAAAGTCTAATGAAGGAAGAAGCCAACGAAGAGACTTTCGACTTAAATGATTTGAGTGTACCACCAGGTGTTAAAATCAATGACCCTGTACGTATGTATTTAAAGGAAATTGGTCGAGTTGATCTACTATCTGCAGAGCAAGAAATCAAGCTTGCTGAGCGTATTGAGCAAGGAGACGAAGAAGCACGTAAACGTCTTGCTGAAGCAAACTTACGTCTGGTAGTATCTATTGCTAAACGTTATGTAGGTCGTGGAATGCTATTCCTTGATTTAATTCAAGAGGGGAATATGGGGCTAATTAAAGCCGTTGAAAAATTCGATTACCGTAAAGGCTTTAAATTCTCTACTTACGCTACATGGTGGATTCGTCAGGCTATTACGCGTGCGATTGCTGACCAAGCGCGTACGATTCGTATTCCAGTTCATATGGTCGAAACCATTAATAAATTAATACGTGTACAACGTCAACTTTTACAAGATCTTGGCCGTGAACCTTCACCAGAAGAAATTGGTGAAGAAATGGATTTAACACCAGAAAAAGTACGCGAAATTTTAAAAATTGCACAAGAACCAGTATCTCTTGAAACACCGATTGGAGAAGAAGATGACTCTCATTTAGGGGACTTTATTGAGGATTCTGAAGCACAATCTCCATCTGATCATGCAGCTTATGAACTGTTAAAAGAACAATTAGAAGATGTCCTTGATACTTTAACAGACCGTGAAGAAAATGTACTTCGTTTACGTTTTGGTCTGGATGATGGTCGTACACGAACTTTAGAAGAGGTAGGTAAAGTTTTTGGCGTAACACGTGAACGTATTCGTCAGATTGAAGCGAAGGCTCTAAGAAAATTACGCCACCCTTCTCGTAGTAAACGTCTAAAAGACTTCTTAGAATAATTTAAATAGATGGAGCTATCCTACTAGTGTGAAAATACCTAGTTGGATAGCTCCTTTTTTATACAAATGGAGAGGTAATTAGCCCCGTTATTCACCAATCTAGTTTTTGTGAATAATAGATAATTAGAATGAAGGAAATGAGAGATTTGCGACTTTATACAGATGTGTTTTCCTAAAGCGTGAGATAAAATTGTAATACAACCATTATTAAGCAATGTTTGGAGCTAACACAATGACAAATCCTCGGAAAAAAATAATCCTTAATGAAATTTTGTTTTGGAAGCAAAATAAACTTTTACCAGAGCACTATTGTGACTTTTTAGCAGCTCTTTATACAGAGGGGGCTGATATAGAGGAGTTAGAACCAGTGCAACATCCTAAACAAGCGATCTTGCCATCTGAAAAAAGAAAGATGCTCTTTTTGGTAGCAGGCCTTTGTATCGCCATAATGGCTGTTTTAGCAATCTATTTTACAATAAAATCTTTGACATTGATTTTAACAGTTGTCATAGGTTTAGGTGCATGCATATTATTTATCGTTGCTTTGCAAATGGCACGAAAAAAGCATCTATTAGCCCCTATATTTCATTTGCTTGCAGCCATCCTGTTATTTAGTATATCTATTCGTATTTGCACTACATATTTTAGTGGAGATAATGTCGTTTTATTTTGCTTGATTGCAGCAAATTGCCTTATTTGGCTTTGGTCAGGTATAAAAATGAAGCTACTTTATTTCACGGTCTCCGGTGTTTTAGGACTACTAGCACTGATTGGCTATTATATCATAAATTTATTGTAATTTTTTGCTCTTATAGGTGAATAAAAATCTACACGCTATTCCATGGCATGTAGATTTTTTTATTTTTTTGGTATATGAATGAGTGCAACGGGTATGATAACAGTATGAAAAAAAGTTGTGAATTTGACCAGATTTTGGTGTTTGCAAGACATATTTTATCCAATAGATACAGAAATGTCGAATTTGTTACAAACAAAGGAAAACTTAGCGAATAGGGCTTTTCGTTTCTTTGTTAATGAAGTACAATATTAGATGTTGACTGATTCTATATTATAATAGAAGTAGACTTAAAATGAGGAGGGGAAACTTATGAAAAACAATCCAGTCGTTCCTTACATCTTAATTCTGGCATTTGGTATTGGTCTTATTTTCTTCATGTCTTTACAAGGTGCAGATAACAAGAAAGAAATTGCTGCTGAACATGAGGGCGGTGGCGAAACTACAGAAACTACAGACGCAAATGCTGATGGCGCAGCACTAGTACAATCTTGTATTGGTTGTCACGGCGGTGATTTAACGGGTAGTATGGGTCCAAACCTACATGGTTTAGATGAAGCTCATATCGTTGAGGTTTTAACAAAGGGTATCGAAGGTACTCCGATGCAACCAAACATGAAAACTGAAGCAGAAGCGAAAGCAATTGCTGAATACATTTCTACTTTAGAATAGTATGACGGACAAGTAGCTGTACTGAAATAGTACAGCTACTTTTTAAGTGTAAAGAATCGTGAAATGGGGTTGTCCACATAAGTAAGTGAGACAACTCCATTTGTTTTTTTTCGCGACATCATCCATACTATTAGTGGACTCTATTTATTTAAGGTAGGCGGTATAAAATGAACGCACAAAAACTTTCGAAGCGATTAGAAACAGTAGCAAAATTTGTTCCCACTGGAGCTGTAGTAGCGGATATAGGTAGTGACCATGCCTATCTACCATGCTATTTAATTCATAAAGGAGTAGCTTCTTCAGCGATAGCAGGAGAAGTGGTAGCAGGGCCCTATGAATCAGCTGTGGGACAGGTACAAAAAGAAGGATTAAGTGAAAAAATTACGGTGCGCCTTGCAGATGGATTAGCAGCAATAGAATTAACTGACCATATCGATACAGTAACGATTGCTGGAATGGGCGGCCCTTTGATTGTCTCGATTTTAGAGAAGCATCCTGAAAAACTGCAGGGTGTTACACGTCTTATTTTACAACCTAATATTCATGCTAAAGTTATCCGTGAGTGGGCTTTAGCACATAATTGGGCCATTCTCGATGAAGAGATTTTAGAGGAAGATGATAAAATCTATGAAATTCTTGTGTTACAAAGAGCACAGATGGAGCTCTCTCCAGCAGAGATTTTATTTGGTCCTAAATTAAGCACGCGTAAAGCACCAGCATTTATAAAAAAGTGGACACGTGAAAAAGAAAATTGGCAACGTGTTTTACAATCCATAAAAGATGCAGAACAAACACCTGAAATTGAAGAAAAACGTGCAGAGTTAATAGCTCTTATTCAATTAGTGGAAGGAGTTTTGTAAAATGAAAGCGGTAAATGGTCAAGAAATCATTCATTTGTTCGAATCATGGTCACCTAAAAAACTGGCTTGTATGGAGAACGATCCAATTGGTTTAGCAATTGGCACACTAAACAAGCCTGTTAGCAAAGTATTAGTAACATTAGATGTCAACGAAGCCGTTGCGAATGAGGCAATTGAAAAAGGATGTGAGCTAATCATTGCCCATCATCCTCCAATCTTCAGACGTCTGGCGAATATCCGTACGGACCATCCAGCTGGGCGGCTATATGAAAAGCTCATTAAACATGATATCGCCGTTTATGCAGCTCACACAAATTTAGATGTAGCTGTAGGTGGGGTCAATGATTTACTAGCAGATGCTCTTCAGTTAAAAAATCGTACTTTATTAGAAGAAACTTACTCAGAAAATCTATTAAAACTTGCTGTTTTTATACCGTCTGCACATGCAGAGGATTTACGCGAGACGCTTGCGAAAGCTGGGGCAGGGCGCATCGGTGAGTATGAAGCATGTAGTTATACGACAGCTGGAGAAGGACGTTTCCGTGCGTTAGCAGGTGCAAATCCTTTCGTAGGCTCTGTTGGTGAATTACATGTTGAGGAGGAAGTAAAGGTAGAAGTAGTATTTCCTGAATCCATTAAAAACCGTGTCTTAAAAGCAATGCTCAACAGTCATCCCTATGAAGAGCCAGCCTATGATGTGATTCGTCTTGACCAGCAAACGAATATTATGGGTTTAGGGCGTGTAGGTTACTTAACTAAGGAAATGACCTTACAACAATTCGCGGAGTTCGTTAAGCAGCAGCTAGATGTTCCAGCGGTTCGTGTGGTGGGTGATTTACAGTCAAAGATTAATAAGGTTGCACTTGTTGGCGGAGATGGCAATAAGTATATTTATGCAGCGAAACGAGCAGGCGCAGATGTTTTTTTAACAGGTGATATGTACTTCCATACAGCACAGGATGCCCAAGCTATGGATTTGCAAATTGTAGATCCTGGTCATCATGTAGAAAAAGTAATGATTGCAGGAGTCGCGCAGAAAATGACGAAGCTGTGTGCGGATAAAAAATATGAGGTTGAATTTGTACAATCAACGATCAATACAGAACCATTTTTATTTGTTTAAGCGAGGGGAATAGATGTGGCTAATGAAAGACCTGCTGGCAATAAGGCTGGTAAACTGTGGATTATAATTGGTTTATTCATCGCTGTATTTGGAATTGGGATGACGGTTATGACCAATATGATGAATGATAAGAAGATCGATGCCATGACCCAACAATGTGAAGAAGATGGCGGACAAGCAATTGTATCAAAGGAAAAAAACTTCCTATCCACGAGTTATTCATTTGAATGTAAACAATAATATGTGGTTGAACACTACTAGTTAGTGTTCAACCTTTTTGTATGCAGAGAATCTATGGATAATGATAAAATGGGGGTGAAATCAATTAGCAGAAATGGAGAGAGATGTCTTGTTTATTCGTTTAACAAAAGATCAGCAAGAAATGATTATAGCTGATATTCAGCGATTTTTTTACACTCATCGTGATGAAGACATTAGTGAATTTGAAGCAGAGCGTGTGTTAGATTTTATCAAGGAAAATATCGCCCCATCTATTTATAATGCAGCCGTATCGGACGCAAAATATGTAATGGAAAGACAGTTTGCCTCCATGGAAGAAGAACTAGAGGCGTTGGAACAGCCCATTAAATTAAAGTGATTAATAATATGGCCAGTTCAAAAAAGTTCATCATTAATAATTGACAGAAAATAAAGAAATATGTTAATTTAATCTTGAATTAAAGATTATTTAATTCGAAATATTCACAGCTACATAGAGGCCATGAATAAAGCTGTGTGTGCCTGACCAAAATGGGTACGAGTGATGATCGCGTACATGGAACGATGATTTTGTCACAAAATGAATGGATGAAAATGAGGAGGCGTCATATGTTAAAAATCGGTATTATTTTAGGAAGTACGCGAGAGGGTCGTGTTAGCCCACAGGTTGGAGCATGGGTAAAGGAGATCGCAGAAAAACGTCGTGATGCGGAATATGAAATAATTGATATTGCTGATTTTAAATTACCGTTTCTTGGGGAGCCAGGAGGAGATGCTTCTGGAGTAGCTGCATGGTCAGAAAAAGTAGCAGCATGTGACGGCTTTGTCTTTGTCGTGGCAGAGTATAATCATTCAATCACCGGCGCATTAAAAAATGCTCTAGACTTTTTACGAGTAGAATGGAACAATAAAGCTGCAGGTATCGTTTCCTATGGATCAGTAGGAGGAGCACGTGCGGCGGAGCATTTACGTGGGATTCTCGGTGAATTATTAGTGGCGGATGTTAGAGTACATCCAGCATTATCGTTATTTACAGATTTTGAAAACGGCTCGGTCTTTAAACCAAAAGAGGTGCAGGCAGATTCAATTCATCAAATGTTAGATCAGCTTATTCCTTGGTCAACAGCTTTAAAAACAATTCGATAATTTTATGAGCAATATGCACCTTAAATGTGCATATTGTTTTTGTTTAAAACAAACATTTAAACAGCCGCTTTCAGCGATATTAACAGCGTGAAAGCGGCTGTTCTTTGCTTGAATCATTATCATTAATGCTTGATTTCTTCAATTACTTTTTCTTTTAAATCAGCATCCATAGAAGATAGTTTAACCGTATTGGAGAGACGTTCTTTTAATTCCCTATCTGTCATAATGCCACGTTCTTCTAAAATTTGTACTAGTAGATTCAAGGTCATGATATTTTTAATTTCCGCTGCTTTTGTATCCATATAAAACCCTCCAAAGAAATAGAATTACTACCTCTATAGTGTACTCCTTTTTGAGAAGCATGACACAGAATGGACAAAACAAAGCGAATTTATTTCGTGTTCCGGAATATGTGGGGAAAATTAAGCAATGCCAAGAAAAAGTCTATGATGTAGTGTCTATAGCATAGTAATGAGAAACAGTGAATATTGTATTTGTGGAGCTCATACTTTCCTAACAGGGGGGATAAAATAGTGAAACGGATGGGGTTGGTTACAGGATTATTGCTGGTCATTATAGCTATCATTATCCTGTTTAATAAATTTGTAGATGGAAATATTCCGGAGGGGAATATTGAGAAAGGACCCATCATTACGAAAGAAGAGTTGAATTTATCACTATTGAAAGATAAGCTCCTTGAAAAGTATGTAGGAATTGATGTTAAAACATCTGCGGAAAAAGAATTGGTCATACAAATTGTGGGGGGAGAAGAGTATGTCCAATCAGTCAAAAAAGATATAGAATCCATTGTAAAAAATACGATAAAAACGTCTACATTAAAGGATTATCCAATTGTTTTTGAAAGATGGGAATTTACATCGTTAATCGATGGCAATAAAGCGATGGGGAATGACATTAATCTTTTAATGGAAGATATAATAAAAGGGTTACAGGCTTTTGATGTATATGAATATTTAATACTAGAGAATCGCACAACCTTTACTATTCAAACAACTATAAAAGGCGCCAATGATGAAGCACTTCAACTAGCTACTAAGATGGAAGATACCATAAAAAAAATTGTCCAAACGAATGTGACTCAAAATGATTCATATGTCATTCACATATTAAATGTGCAGCGAGAAAAAATAAATTGAAAAAAGCATCAAGAATATACTCTGGATGCCTCCCTTTGTGCTATATAATTTCATAAAGTGAATCCAAATTAATGACTCATGGCAAATAAAGCTTGATAGAGTGTTGCCATGAGTGCAACAAAGTGCATGTCGTCAGCTTGGAAAAGCTTAAACATCAGTCCTGTCCGTATTAGTTCATTCTCTATAGGGCTTGCACTGGCAATTTTTTCATCATTACAATATAAAAAGGCTGTAGATGTAAAATCCTTCTCAAAACGAAATGCCAAATTGTCCATTGTAAAGCTGTAGGAGGATTCTAATAATTGAACTGTTTTCCGAAGAATAGGTATAGTACTACCATCAGGCATGATGAGCTGATGACTGACCCCCTTTGTTAAAAGAGTAGATTGTACTTGAAAAAGCGGGTCACCTAAAGGTGTTCGAGTCTCATAACGATAGGGTAAAGATTGCTGTGTTGCGACTAACAGTACCGCATTTAAAACTTTCCCAGTAGAGGAACGTTCTACTTTTTGAAGCATACAAACTGTTTCGTTGTTTTCGTTCACGATAGGAGACCCGGTAGAACTTTTGAATGCTTTTGGATAAGTAAGTGTAAATGTTGCCATAAAGAAACCTCCATTCATTATCTATACGAGTCTGTCATCAATGAGGTTTCACAAAATTAAAGGAGGAGGAAAGTTTTGAGCTATCGTATTAAAACAATCACACAAGAACAAGCAGAAGATATTGCATATAACTGGCATTATGAAGGCGACTATTCCTTTTATGATATGGAAGCCGGTCAGGAGGATTTACAAGCATTTCTCAATCCGAAAATAAGAGGTGATTCCATTTTTGCTGTGACCAAAAACTATGAATTAGTTGCTTTTTTTAGCATCACGACTGTTGCTGAACGAACAATGGAGATTGGTTTAGGAATGAAACCTAGCCTTACAGGAAAAGGATTAGGCTTTGATTTTCTAAAAAATGCCATCGATTTTGTTATGATATACTATCCATGCGAAAAGATCACTTTATCTGTTGCCACATTTAATCTACGAGCAATCAAGCTATATCGCAAGGTAGGATTTAAAGACACCCATACTTATATGCAGGCAACAAATGGTGGTGTCTATGAATTTTTAAAAATGGACTATACAAAAGGCTACTGAAAAGAGACAAGAATCTCGCTTTCAGTAGCCTTTCTATCTATTTATGGTTGTGTAATTTGTCCTGAAAGAGCACGTTTTTCCTGCTCTGTATCAAATTCTTTCTCCATTTTTGAAACGACCACTGTTGCCACACCATTACCAATAAGGTTTGTAACCGCACGAGCTTCTGACATGAAACGGTCAACCCCAATTAGTAATGCAATCCCTTCTACTGGAATCATCGGAAATGCTGCTAATGTCGCAGCAAGTGTAATAAAACCAGAGCCTGTTACGCCTGCAGCACCTTTAGAAGTAAGCATTAAAATGGCCAGTAATGTAATTTGATGCCAGATATCTAAATCAACCCCGTAAGCTTGTGCAATAAATATGGCAGCCATCGATAAGTATATGGATGTTCCATCTAAGTTAAACGAATAACCTGTTGGTATAACTAGCCCCACTACTTGCTTAGAACAGCCATAATTTTCTAATTTACGCATCATGGAAGGTAAGGCTGATTCGGATGAAGATGTACCAATAACGATAAAAATTTCATCTTTAATGTATTTAATAAATTTGAAAATACTAAAACCGAAGTAACGTGTAATCAATCCGATAATCACAACGATAAAAATAAACATCGTGATATAGACGGATAGCATTAAAAATCCTAAGTTGCCAAGAGATTTAAGTCCAAAGTTACCGATTGTATAACTCATGGCACCAAATGCACCAATAGGCGAAATTTTCATTACCATGTTAACGATTTTAAAGAAGATATCAGCAACTTGTTCAAAAAATTTAATAACTGGTTTAGCAGGTTCCCCAATCGCCGCCGCTGCTAAACCAAATAATACTGCTGAAAATAAGACAGGTAATAATTCACCATTTGCGAGAGCTCCTACTACATTATCAGGGATAATTTGCATAATAAATGCACCCAAGCCGTGTTCTGCCGCAGCAGCATCTGTATATTGAGAGACATCTGCCCCATTGGCAGCATCTGTATTAAAGCCTTTACCTGGCTGCACAATATTGACAACAATAAGGCCGATTGCCAAGGCAAATGTTGAGACAATTTCAAAATATAGTAAAGCTTTTCCCCCAATTTTCCCAACCTTTTTGACATCACCCATACTACCAATACCAATCACAACCGTTAAAAAGATAATCGGTGCAATTAACATTTTAATTAGTTTGATAAATATATCCGCTAATATTTTTAGTTTTGCCCCAAACTCTGGGAATATTGCACCTACTATGATTCCTAGTACAATAGCAATCAATACTTGTACTGTTAAGTTTTTAAAATTTATACGCATATAGTTCTCCCCCTACAACATCTATGAATATTGTGTGAACGCTTTCATGTGGATATCATAGCTGAAATTTTCCGACAATAGTTTTTATGACCGTAATGGTTCTATTGTTCATTTTGTTCATTTTTCAGTGAGGGGAATGACAAATGCAGTAATAGCAATGGTTTTATGCTGTTTTATAGTAGTTTTAGCTTTTTGAAATCTATTGTAATACAAGAGAAAAGATCCCTACGATGTGTAAGGATCTATCATTAATGACCAAAAGTATTAGGGTGCAACAATTTTTTCAATCTCTGTTAAGATAGCATCTTTTTGTATTTGAGTCTTATAAAAATCATAGACAGGCGCGAGCTGCTCTTTAAAGCGCTGTCTTTCATGAGGACTCATTGTATAAACATCAAAATCATCTTGCTGTTTAAGCTTTAGCATATCTTGTTCATTCATATGGGCAGCCTGTTCAAATTGCCAATCCGTTGTTTCCTTCATAGCCGCCAACAATTGATGCTGAATTTTTACAGGTAAGGAATCCCAAAAACTTTCATTCATTAATACCGCATATCCTAAAATCCCATGTTGTGTGATCGTCATGTGTTTTTGTACTTTGTAGAAACCTTTAGAATAGATATTAGAGGCTGTATTTTCCTGTGCATCGATCGCGTGTTTCTCTAAGTCTGTGAAAACCTCGCTGAAAGAAATCGGGATAGGTGTTGCATTCAAAACTTCAAATTGCTTTTCCAATGTTTTACTCGGCATTGTGCGAACACGTAAACCCTGTAAATCTTCAAATGTATGAATGGGATGATCGACAGAGGTTAGGTGCTTAAAACCGTTGTACCAAAAGCCGAGTCCCTTAATATGAACTGGTTCTAGCTCATTTAATAATTGTTCACCAATTGTACCTGTCAGAACTTCTTGTACTTCTTCATCTGTATTAAACAGGTAGGGTAAATCAAGAACTTGCCAATTTGGAACATAAGTTGTCATCTTAGAAAAGGTAGGGATAATCATTTCTACGTCTCCCTTTTGTAAAGCTTGAAACTCATTTTCATCATTGAATAATGAGGAATTGGAGTAAACATGCACTTTGACTTTCCCTTTCGTTTTTTCTTCTACTAATTCAGCAAATTTATTGGCAGCCTGTCCTTTTGGTGTATTTTCAGCTACTACATGACTTAAATGAATGGTAATTTGTGTGTCTAATCCCTTTTGCTCATCATCATAAGGGAGCGGCTTGGCGAAAAGTAAGCCTTGTTGAACACTGATGGTGATCACTAAAATTAAGACAGTTACAATCGTTCCTATAATAAATTTTTTCATTGATTACACCCAATTAATTCGTATTTTCTATTGTTTTTGTTATTCTAACATATGGAGTAAGCTAAAATATAGTAGGAGGGAGGCGGTCATCTTGAAATTCCAGAAGTTATCGATGCAAAGAAAAATTATGTCGCTGACTTTTTTTATTCTAATGCTTTCCTTTAGTATTGGTGGTACTTTTTTATTGGGATTTGTGATGAATGAACAAAAAACAAAACTTAGTGATCAAGCATTACTAGTAGCCAAAACAGTCTCACAGCTTCCCGAAATAAAAACCTATATTGCCCATGAAAACATGGAAGAGGCAATACAACATATTAACCCTGTAGTGGAAGAAATCCGCGATATAAATGGTGCCCAATATATTGTGGTTCTAGATATGCAAAGACGGAAATATTCTCATCCGAATAGAGAGGAACTTGGGGGCATTTCGCAATCTGTTGATTTAAACGCCGCTTTTTCCGAACATTATTATACGTCAATCGCGCATGGGGAGCATGGCAACATGGTTCGCGCTTTTGTACCAGTTATGAACAATCAAGGACAGCAGATAGGTGTTACGGTAGTTGGATATAGTGTTCTGACGGTAGTGGAATTACTGCAATCGATGCAAACAGAGCTCGTCATTACCTTAGGATTATCATTAATCTTTAGTGTATGGGGTGCGCGAACATTAGGGTTACATATGAAAAAGCAAATGTTTGGATTAGAGCCCCATGAAATTGCCAAAATGTATGTAGAACGTACGGAAACCTTTAATGCGATGCATGAAGGTATCATTGCCATCGATAATGATTTGACCATTACGATTTTCAATGAAAAAGCCTGTGAAATACTTGGGGTTCACGAAAAACCATCTAGATTGATCGGTCAGAAAATTTTTCATGTCTTGCCGGATACAAGACTACCCGAAATTTTGGAGCTTGATCAACCACTATTTAATCGTGAGCTATATATTAATGATCATAGTATTATGAGTAATCGCATTCCCATACAGGTCAATGGAGAAACCGTTGGAGCAGTGGCCATGTTTAAAGATCGTACAGAAGTGAAAAAGCTTGCTGAAGAACTAACAGGAGTAAGAGCATTTGTCCAAGCTCTTCGTGTGCAAACACATGAGCATAAAAATAAATTGCATACGATAGCCGGACTTTTACAGCTTGGCCATCATGATCAGGCATTGTCCTACTTGACGCAGGTGAAGGAAGAACACGATGAGATTACCAACTTTTTAAATGAACGTATTAAGAATGAAAATATTTCAGGACTATTACTTAGTAAAATTTCCTATGCCAAAGAACAAGGAATCCGACTGGAAATTGACCGTGAGAGCCGTTTAACATCCTTTCCACCTAATTTAGATCATCATGATTTCGTTATTCTATTTGGTAATTTAATTGAAAATGCCTTTGATGCATTAAGGGATACACAGGGGAAGGAAAAGGTGATTCATGTTTCTGTCGATGAAGATGAGGATGTTCTAGCCATCCTTGTAACGGATAACGGTGTTGGCATGACAGATGAGATCAAGTATCATATTTTTGACAATGGCTATTCAACAAAAGAGAAAAACTATAGAGGAATAGGGCTATTTTTAATAAAAGAGATTGTTGAAAAAGGACAAGGTGACATTGAAGTCATCAGCGAACCAAATAAAGGGACTAGTTTTTTATTAACTTTTTACTATTCTTAAGTATTGAAATGGAGGGCTGATAGTGGCACAAATAAAGGTATTATTAATTGAAGATGATCCGATGGTGCGTGAGGTCAATCGACAATTTATTGAAAAGGTAGAGCATTTTCAAGTGATTGGACAAGCATCAAATGGTTTAGATGGGGTTATGCAAATTCGCCAACATCAGCCTGATTTAGTATTTATGGACATTTTTATGCCAGAGCAAGATGGCATTACGAGTTTACGTAAAATACGCGAGCTGGATTTACCAGTAGATGTCATCACTGTAACGGCTGCAAATGATATGGACACAGTGAAGCAGGTACTACATCTAGGTGTCTTTGATTATATTATGAAGCCATTTTCGTTTGAACGTGTCAAAGGGACACTTGAAAATTATTTGCGTTTTAAAAAGCAAACACAAACGGAACGGGAGCTCACTCAAGGCGAATTGGATCAATTATTTCATTACCGTGATGGACAAAGTCAATTGGAGCCATCAGCCTTGTTACAAACAGAAAAAAATCTTCCGAAAGGTTTTAACCGCACAACGCTTGAAAAGGTGGTGCACTTTTTGCAATCAGTAGATGGTGCATCGGCAGAAGAAGTAGCGAGTGGAATCGGCATTGCTCGTGTCACAGCCAGAAGATATTTAGATTATTTAGAGAAACAAGAAGAAATTACCATGGATGTCCATTATGGTGGGATTGGTCGTCCGATAAACTACTATTTTAGTAAATAAAGAAAATCCTGATTGTCATAATGGCAACCAGGATTTTCTTTATAATAATCAATTAGGCATAATTTTATCGACTGGTGTAGGTGTTTTAATCTTCGGTAAAATTTTATCTATTGTCACTGTACGCTTGATAACGTGTGTAGATATATCATTTTCATCAAATTGATCCAGGAAGGAAATAACCTCTTTGACAATCGGTGTTGGTGTTGAAGCACCTGCAGTAACAGCAACTTTATTAATACCTTTTAACCAATCTATTTTAAGCTCTGAAACGTCCGCAATACGATAGGAAGGTGTTCCAGCGATTTCAACAGAAACTTGCGTTAAACGATTGGAGTTATTCGATTTAGGGTCGCCTACAACAATCAATAGATCCGCTTCTCCTGCCTGCTGAGCGACAGCTTCTTGACGGACTTGTGTAGCTAAACAAATCTCTTTGTGTACCTCAATATGAGGGAACTTTTCTTTTAAACTATCCATTAAATGGGCGACATCCCATTGGCTCATTGTCGTTTGATTTGTGACAAGTAATTTATCATTCGTTAAGTTTAACGCATCAATATCATTGGAAGACTGTACTAAATGGACATGATCAGGCGCAACGCCAATGGCACCCTCAGGTTCAGGATGTCCTTTTTTTCCAATATAAATAATATCATAGCCTTCTGCAGATTTTTCACGAATTAAATCGTGGGTAACTGTTACATCAGGACATGTAGCATCAATGGACACTAGGCCTTTTCGCTTCGCAATTTCACGAATTTCAGGGGAAACACCATGTGCTGTGAAAATCACAGTACCAGATTCAACTTGTTCAATAATTTCTAAGCGATTATCGCCGTCTAAAGTGATGATACCATCTTCTTCGAACGCGTCTGTGACATGTTTATTATGCACAATCATCCCTAGAATGTAGATAGGTCTTGGTAATGTTTTATCAAGTGCGGCGTTTCGTGCGATTACCATCGCATCAACAACACCGTAGCAATAGCCACGTGGATTAATTTTTAATACTTGCATGGTTGTGACTCCTTTCAAGCTTACCTACCTACATTATAACGGACAGGGACGGCGAATACAAAGAAACGTTCATTTACATAGGTGGCTGGAAAATACGTGGTTTAGATGGAAGTGGTTCAGGAGGCGAAAATGATGCACTTTGCCTTGCCGATCGATTACTTCCTGTAGCAGATTTACTTTCACTTCCTGTACGATTAGTGGCAGCTGCTCCACCTCCAGTTGAAGGAAGTCCTTGGAATCCTTTATATAATTTTAATAAGGACGGTATATTTTTAACCATTGGCATCGCTTGTTGGATATAAGGAGTATAAGTTTTGGCGGAATTGAATAAGCTGTTTGCTTGTTGTAAAAATGACCCGATTTTAGACGGTTCTTGCACAGGTGGCATCGGCATTTGTCCTCCAAAGGTACCTATTCCATGTGCCATTGGAAAGCCGCCTGGAATTCGTGGTTGAGCAGGGAAGCCTCCAGGCGGGAAAAAGGACTGCGGTGACATCTGTGGTGGTGTTGGCATGGGCATTCTCATGCCACCGGGATACATAGGGTATGGATAAGGGTGTCGAAATACCATAATGATCTCCTTTCTACTTGTTTTTCATTGATGACATACCTGATTATAGCTATGATATGCAGAGGCTAATGGGAGGGTGCGATAAAGATAAATAAAACGAAAAGTATGTATGAGGCTAATTTATTAATGAAAGAGCAGAAGTGGAAATAAACCTTCTGCTACTATCATCTTTAACTTATTCATCATCATGATAGCGAAGCATTCGATAGCCGATCCGCACATGTGTCTGAATGAGTTTAGGTTGTGCGGGGTTATCTTCTATTTTTTTTCGAAGTGTAGCCATAAACACTCGTAAACTTGGAATATCTGATTGAAGAGCGTTATGCCAGATTTCTTTTAAAATAAAATTATGAGTTAAAACTTTCCCAACATGCTTGGATAAAATAACTAAAAGTTTATATTCAATCGGAGTCACATGTATTTCTTTTCCATTCACTAATACTGTATTATCAACATAATTAATTTGAAGATAACCATTTGTGAAAGTTGAATTTTCTTGTTCTGGTGGATGTTCAAAGGCCATTCTTCTTAATGCAACACGAATTCGTGCTAATAATTCCTCCACACTAAATGGCTTAGTTACATAATCATCTGCACCTGCATCCAAAGCATTAATTTTATCATATTCTTCCCCACGCGCACTGACTACAATAATGGGCGTTTGGGTCCAACTTCTAATTTTTGTAATAAGCTCTACGCCATCTATGTCTGGTAGTCCTAAATCCAAAATAAAAACATCTGGTTTCAAGGTAATAGCCTTTTGAAGTGCACTACTACCATCTTGTGCAATATCGAATTCATAATGTTGGGTAGCTAATGTCATTTTAATTAAATTGGCAATGGCCACATCATCTTCTACTACTAGAATTCGTTTACTCATCAAATATCATTACTCCTTTTTCAGTGAAAAGTTAAAAATTGTTCCTTGAGGTTTATTATCTGAAACGGTTATGTTACTACCATGTAATGTTAAAATTGTTTGACAAAGTGCTAAACCTAAGCCCAGTCCTCGTCTACTATCACTGCGTTGTATTTTTCCAGTTGTAAACGGCTCAAACAAGCTATTTTTTAGAGTATCATCGATTCCTGGGCCATTATCCGAAATACTAAAGTTTACCAATCCATCGCATTCCTTCACCGAGATAGTAATGTCACTACCTGGGGGTGTGTAAGTCAATGCATTATCGATGATATTAATGAAAACCTGTATGATTAGTCTAGCATCCATTGGAACAAATACAAATTCTGGTTCAATTTGATAGGATATTTTATGCGTATTATTTTGACGAACAACATGGGAAAGAGCCTCTTGAATAATATCTTCTATTAATTCCATCTGCATTTCTAAAGCAAATTGCCCATCCTCAAGCTTAGAAACAGCTAATAAATTTTCAACCATTTGTACAAGCCATTTCGAATTGTTAAAAATATCTTCATATAATTGATTCTTTTCACTATCGGGTATTAATGGTGCATTGTTAAGTAAAATATCCGCATTTCCAGAAATAGCAGTGAGCGGTGTTCGAAGGTCGTGGGAGATTGCACGTAAAAGGTTAGCTCGCATCTGTTCCATTTCAGCTTCTCGCACTACTTCTTCATTGAGTTTCTGTAAATACCATTTATCCAGTGCGAATGAAAAATCATTGATGATGGCGTGCAAAATATTGCGTTCAAATGCAGGTAATGGTGATAATTTAGACAGCGCAATGCCAATAACCCCTTGAACATTACCATTGGAAATAATCGGTGTATAGTAAGCGTTCGCTTCAGGAAATATATCCGTGGATACACCGGCTACATGTTTATTATTCGTAACCCAACTCACAACACCATGCTCGTTCGGATTATCGAAAAGAGTAGCTATTTTTTGATTTTCAATAGTAGATATTTTCTCTGTACGAAAAAAAGTAGATTTCCTAATTACCTGATTTTCTATTTCAAAAAATTGTACAGGTTTTTCTACTAATTTAACAATTTGAGACATGCCTTCCGTAATAATTCCTTCTATAGACTTCGCGTGTTGGAGTTTACGATTTGTTTCAAGGAGCACTTCCATTCGATAAGATTTACGTATGGCCATAATGGTTTGCTCCTTGATCTTCTTCGTTAAGCTACTTGTAATAACGCCTGAGAGAAACATGATAAAAAAAGTCATAGGATAGTCACGATGATAAGCATCAAATGAGAACCGTGGCTCTGTAAAAAAATAATTAAAAAGTAAGACAGCAACGATAGAACTAATAATGCTCATTATCCATCCTGATGACCAAATAGCAAGAACAAGGACACCTAGAATATAAATTGTTATGATGTTTGACTCACTAATCCCAATTGTATACAAATATAAGCCAACTATTGATAGTAAGCTAAATACGATAAACATTTTTAATAGATCAAGCCATTCAAATAATAGTTTATTTTTTATACTAGGAAAGTAGAATTGTTCATTTTCTTGATCTGGCACGATGTGTATAGATAAATTCGGCACGTAATCGTTAAGGCGATCACTAATTTTGGTGTTAGGTTGCCACCATTTTTTTCTCATACTCGTTCGACCGATGACAAGTTTAGTGACACCACTAATTTGAGCATAGTTGGCAAGGGCTGCAGCTACATCGTCTTCTTGCACTATGACAACATGGCCGCCAAGCTGTTCAACCAGTTTGATGTGCTGTTGTAATCGTTCTGAATTGGCATGATTCCTTTCATGCTCCTGCATGTTTTGAACATAAAGAGCGGTAAATTTTCCGTGTAATGCTTGTGCAAGTCTAGCAGTAGTTCTAATCACTTTTGCATTAGTAGGTGAACTACTTATTCCAACAAGTAAGTGTTCTTCGATTTGTACAGAATGTTTAACAGATTCGTTGCTGTTTAATTGTTTATAGTTGATTGTATCAGCTGTTCTTCGTAATGCGATTTCTCGTAGTGATACTAAATTTTGTTTACGGAAAAAAGAAAGCAGAGCTTTTTCTGCTTGTTGTTTTACATAAATTTTACCTTCTAGTAGGCGTTGAATTAACTCGTCAGGTTCAATATCGACAACTTTTATTTGTGCTGCTTGATCAATGAAATAATCAGGAATACGCTCTCGCACCTTAATCTCAGTGATTTCTTCCACTAAATCATGAAGACTTTCAATATGTTGAATATTTACAGTTGTAAAAACATGAATCCCCTTAGCAAGTAGTTCTTCAACATCTCCAAAACGTTTCTTATGCCGCATTGTTGGAACATTGGAATGTGCCAATTCATCGATAAGGACAATTTCTGGATTGCGCTGCAATACCGCATCAATATCTAATTCCTGAAAAACTTTCCCTTTATAGGTTATTTTTTTTGTAGGAATTTGCTCAAGCCCTTCTAGTAAAGCTAACGTATCTGGACGAGGATGCGGTTCTACATAGCCAACTACCACATCTTTCCCTAGTTTTTGAGCCTGATGTGCCGCATCTAACATTGCGTAAGTTTTACCTACCCCAGCAGCATAGCCGAGAAAGATTTTTAATTTCCCTATGAATTGTTCCTCCTGTTGAAGCCTCGCTAGAAACATCTCTGGAGTTGGACGTGTATTTTCCATCCTCTTTCACCTCATTTGTATTATAGCGTTAACTCCCATTAAGAAAGTGTAAAGATTTTGCTTCTTTATCCTTTCTTAATAGAAAAAAAGATTTCCTAACACTACATTAATTTGAAAGTCAGTATGATGAGAGCAACCTTATGAAGGAGGGGTGTTACGATGATGGATTTTTTTGTGGTTGGCTTATTAATGATAAGCTTTGCGTGTGTTTGGGCGTTAACTGCATGGTGCTACAAACTAGTAGAAGAGTAACGAGGAGGATATCAAATTGTGGATTTTTATGGGAGTTGTACTAGTGTTCCTGTTCGGTTATCTAGGGCATGCATTACTTTATCCAGAAAATTATTAAAGGCAGGTAGGGGGATACACTATGTGGCAAATAGCCATCGTATTAATTATTTATTTACCGCTCGTTATCTTAACTGGTCATTATCTATATCGGGTAACGTTGCAACAAAAAACATGGCTAGATCCTTTATTAGATAAAGTCGACACAGTAATTTATAAAGTTTGTGGCATTAAACGAGTTGATATGACTGGCAAAGAATATGTACTTTCATTAATACTTTCAAATGCTTTTATGGTTTTTATGGGATATATAATATTACGCATTCAGGCTTTACTATTTTTAAATCCCAATAACATCAACAACATGGAGGAGACCCTGTCTTTTAACACGATTATCTCTTTTATGACGAATACAAATCTGCAACATTATAGTGGTGAATCTGGACTCAGTTATCTATCACAAATGCTCGTTATTATTTTTATGATGTTTACATCAGCAGCTACCGGCTATGCCGCTTGTATGGCATTTTGCCGTCGTCTCGTTGCTAAAACGGATACCATAGGGAATTTCTTTATCGATTTTGTTCGTGTTATTACTCGTATTTTAATGCCTTTTTCCATTGTTGTGGCTATTATTTTAGTATCTCAAGGATTACCACAGACTTTTAGTGCAAATAAAACAGTACAAACAATAGAGGGTAAATTACAAGACATAGCCATCGGTCCTATTGCTTCTCTTGAATCAATCAAACATATAGGTACAAATGGTGGCGGTTTTAACGGAGCAAATTCAACAACACCTTTTGAAAACCCAACCGTACTCTCAAATATAGTTGAGATGTTATCAATGATGTTATTACCTGGGGCATGTGTCGTCGCATTTAGTTTGATGGTTTCCCATAGAAAAAAGAAAGCTATTTTTGGAAAACAGGGGTTAGCTATTTTTACAGCAATGAGTATATTGTTCCTAGCGGGATTAGTGACTGTGTACATAGCAGAGAAGGCTGGTAATCCAATTATTAGTGAGCTCGGCATTACACAGGAGCTTGGGAGTATGGAAGGTAAAGAAATGCGTTTTGGGGTAGCGCAATCAGCATTATTTACGACCGTTACTACCGCATTTACCACTGGATCAATTAACAATATGCATGATACATTAACGCCACTCGGTGGTCTTGTACCTATGTTTAATATGATGCTAAATGTTGTGTTTGGAGGTAAAGGAGTCGGCCTGATGAACATGATGATGTATGTCCTACTGACAATTTTCATTGCTTGTTTAATGATTGGTCGATCTCCGCAGTTTTTAGGTAAAAAAATTGAAGAGAAAGAAATGAAATTAATTGCACTATGTATTCTGATTCACCCTGCTATTATTTTGCTATTTTCAGCACTTGCAGTGGCAACACCATCCGGAATAGCCGGAATAACGAATCCAGGTGCACATGGATTATCACAAGTTCTATATGAATTTGCCTCTGCCTCTGCCAACAACGGCTCTGGTTTCGAAGGATTGGCGGATAATTCAACATTTTGGAATGTCACAACAGGGCTTGCTATGTTCTTTGGTCGTTATTTAACAATTAGTATTCAGTTAGCGATAGCTTCTTTACTTGCTAAAAAAGTCTGGCATAGCGATTCAGTAGGAACATTAAAAACGGATAATACTACTTTTACTTTGTTACTTGTTGCTATTGTTTTGATGATTGGTGCGCTTACATTTTTACCAGCTTTAGCACTTGGTCCAATTACAGAGCATTTACAACTTTATTCTTAATGAGGAGAGACACTTATGGAAACAGTAAGAAAGAGTTTTATGACGGGTATCATGCTAAAAAGCGCTTTGATAGATGCCTTAAAAAAATTTAGTCCAATATACATGCTGAAAAATCCTGTTATGTTTGTCGTAGAGGTAGGATTTTTGTTGGTTTTACTATTAGTTCTTTTTCCAAATATGTTTGGTAATGAGGATGGAGAACAAGCACGCCGATTATATAATGGCATTGTTGCTACCATACTTTTTATAACAATTCTATTTGCAAATTTTGCAGAGTCGATTGCAGAAGGAAGAGGTAAAGCTCAGGTTCAAACATTAAAAAAAACAAAGACAGTGACACAGGCTCGTGTTTTGCTTAATGACGGTTCTGAAATCCTTCAACAGGCACATGAACTAAAAAAAGGAGATATCGTGTTAGTTCAAGCTGGAGAGGTAATTCCAAATGATGGGGAAGTCATTGATGGAATTGCTACTGTGGATGAATCGGCAATAACAGGTGAATCTGCCCCTGTTGTAAAAGAGCGAGGTGGAGATTTTTCATCAGTTACAGGTGGTACGACAGTGACAAGTGATTGGCTAATGATTGAAATCACCTCAATGCCTGGTGAGTCATTTCTAGATAAAATGATAACGCTTATTGAAGGAGCCAGTCGAAAAAAAACACCAAATGAGATAGCACTCAATACACTTCTAGTAAGTTTAACGATTATCTTCTTATTAGTTGTGGTGTCACTTTATCCAATGACAATGTATTTAAATGTGTCAATTTCCATTGCAACATTAATCGCCCTAACGGTTTGTTTAATTCCTACAACGATTGGTGGTTTATTGTCGGCGATCGGTATTGCAGGAATGGATAGAGTAACACAATTTAATGTTATTGCGATGTCTGGAAGAGCCGTTGAGGCGTGTGGAGATGTGGATACATTAATCTTAGATAAAACAGGAACAATCACTTATGGCAATCGTATGGCGGCTGAATTTCTACCAGTAAAAGGGGTGAAAAGTAAAGATTTAATTCAAGCTGCATGGCTTAGTTCTCTAACAGACGATACTCCAGAGGGAAAATCTATCTTATCATTGGCTTGCGAATTAGGGGTGAATACTGACGGCGAAGAGAACATTATCAAGTCAAGTGAGCATATTCCTTTTACGGCACAGACACGAATGAGTGGTTTAGATAAAGTCGATGGCACAAAAGTTCGAAAGGGAGCCTATGATACGATAAAAAAAGAGTGCATGGAGGCAGGTCATAGCATTCCTGCAAATTTGGAACAGTTGGTTCAACAAGTATCTTCTGTTGGTGGTACGCCACTTATAGTGGCGGTAAACGATAAAATTTTGGGTGTTATTTACTTGAAGGATGTCGTCAAAGCTGGACTCAAGGAACGCTTTGATCAGCTTCGTGCAATGGGCATTAAAACGATTATGTGTACAGGAGATAACCCTCTAACTGCAGCTGCTATCGCAAAGGAAGCTGGAGTAGATAGCTTTATTGCAGAAAGTAAGCCAGAAGACAAAATTCAAGTTATTAAAGACGAGCAGGCACTAGGTAAAGTTGTAGCTATGACTGGTGACGGTACGAATGATGCGCCAGCACTAGCACAGGCGAATGTAGGGCTGGCGATGAATTCTGGAACGAATGCAGCAAAGGAAGCTGCCAATATGGTTGATTTAGATTCAAATCCAACTAAAATTATTGAAGTTGTAGAAATTGGGAAGCAATTGCTGATGACTCGCGGTGCCTTAACCACATTTAGTATTGCAAACGATATCGCAAAATATTTTGCCATTATTCCAGCTATGTTAATGGTTGCTGTACCTGAGATGAGAGCGTTAAATATTATGAATCTCAATTCCCCTACAAGTGCGATTATTTCTGCTTTAATTTTTAATGCGATAATTATTCCATTGCTAATTCCAATTGCAATGAGAGGCGTTAAGTATAAGCCAATGAGTGCCGCAAAATTATTAAATAAAAACTTACTTGTATATGGGATAGGGGGAGTTATAGCCCCGTTTATTGGCATTAAGATAATTGATTTACTAGTAGGGCCACTATTTCGTACGGTTGGTTTATAGGGAGGTAGCTACATGCGAAAATTTTTTGAGAACTCAAAGCAGGCATTACTTATCACAATAATAATGTTCATTTTATGTGGTTTTATATACCCGTTTGCAGTGACAGCATTAGCCCAAGGGTTGTATCATCACAAAGCAAATGGCAGTTTAATAGAAATGGACGGTGAAGCTGTTGGTTCTGAATTAATCGGTCAAGCTTTTACCGCTCCAGAATATTTCTGGGGGCGTGTTTCATCTGTTAACTATAATGTTTATACGAGAGAGGATACGATACCTGATGACAACGGCCAAGTGAACTACAATGGTGTTAGCTCAGGAACGTTTAACTATGCACCAACCAATCCAGAATTGAAGAAACGGATTGAAGCGGATATCGAGAAGTTTTTGCTTGCAAACCCGTCAGTAAAACGGCAAGATATACCTTCTGATTTAATGACTGCTTCAGGTTCAGGATTGGATCCACATATTAGTATGAAGGCGGCAGAAATACAAGTTGAACGAATTGCCCAAGCAAGTGGGCTCCCGAAGGAAGAGATTAATAAAATTATAGAGGCAAATTTGGAAAAACGTACATTAGGGATTTTTGGAGAACGTAAGGTGAACTTCCTTATGGCGAATTTAGAAATTATGAAAAAAATGGATAGAAAAAGGGATTAACTAAATCAAAGACAGGTAGAAAAAGCTTCTCTACCTGTCTCTATATAAATTATGCTTGTGAATTTACAAGGATTTTAATATGGTTTCTCTCTTTCATTAGTGCCTCGAAGCCTTCTGTTACAACTTCATCAAGTGCAATTCGTTTCGTCACAAGTTTTTCAGCAGGGAAGTAGCCTTGTTTCATTAATTCCATAACTGCTGGGAAAATATCGCGATAAGCAATGATACCTTTAACAGAACGCTCTGTTAGTACGATGTTGTTAGGCAGAATAGAAGCATCAGTTTCCCAAATAGAAACAATAATTGTTTCACCTTCAAATGTTGTTGAATCAATAGCTTGCTGTAATACTACTGGAACACCTGTTACTTCAAATGCAACATCTACGCCACCATTCGTTAATTCATGTAGACGAGCAACTGCATCCTCTTCTTTAGGATTAATAACTGCTGTTGCACCAAGCTCTAATGCTTTAGCGGCACGCTCTGCTGAAAGCTCAACAGCATAGATTTCGGATGCGCCAGCTGCACGTAACGCTTCAATAACAAGAAGCCCAATTGGACCTGTCCCAAAGACAGCTGCTTTGTCGCCTGCTTTTAATTTACTTTGGCGTACTGCGTGTAGAGCCACGGCTGCTGGTTCGACCAGTGCTCCCTGTTCGAAGGAAAGTCCTTCTGGCATTTTGTGCACTAATTTTTCGTCTACCATTGTATATTCAGAGAATCCTCCGCCACCGCCTGAAAGACCATGGAAACCTAAATGCTTACAAATATTATATTTACCTTTTTTACAGGCAGCACATTCGCCACAGGCTAGAATCGGTTCAACTACGACAGGATCTCCCACTTTTACTGATGTTACACCATCGCCAATATCAACTACTTCGCCTGAGAATTCATGTCCCATAACAATTGGTGCGATATCTTTACTTACATAGTGAGGTTGCTCCACAGGAATAAAGATTGGGCCAGCTGCGTATTCATGTAAATCACTACCACAAATTCCTGTCCAATGTACTTTAATTTTTACTTTTCCAGGTGCAATGACTGGTTCATCAATATTTTCTACACGGATGTCTTTTGCTTTATACCATCTTGCTGCTTTCATCATCTATCAACCTCCTATAATATCTTGCAGCTCCATCATAACATGTGGGAATAATGCTAATCATTAGCTCCCTATAAATTGACATAAAATTTACATATACCCAGCTTTTTTGAGTATTGATACAGCGCTTTTTTGATTGCATATTCTCCATATTTCAAGTACCTTTGATAAGGGCTTTATTACGGTGATCATAAAACGATAAAATTATGTTTATGCTTGTAAGAATAGGATGTAAATATACCTTAAAGTTCGAATCATGGTACAATGAAAAAGATGTTAGGAGGAACGAATGATGTCAAAATATACTGATTATAATTTTCAGCCATTTTTGCAGGACGCCATTGCAGAACTTGGCTTTACAGAACCGACACCAATTCAAAAAGAAATTATTCCATTATTACTAAAAGGGAAGAGTGCCATTGGACAGGCACATACAGGAACAGGGAAAACACATAGTTTTTTAATTCCGATTGTTCAACGTATTGATGTAGAGAAACAGGAAGTACAGGCCGTTATTACTTCTCCTACACGTGAGCTTGCACAGCAAATTTTTGATGCATTGAATCAGTTAATAGAAGGAACAGCTATTCAGGCAAAACTATTTATTGGGGGTACGGACAAACAACGCTCTATTGATAAGTTAAAAACGCAACCTCAAATTGTTGTTGGAACACCTGGACGTATTCGTGATCTTGTTTCAGCACAAGCGTTATTTGTGCATACGGCACCAATTCTAGTTGTCGATGAAGCGGATTTAGCTTTCGATATGGGCTTTATTGAGGAAATTGATGGATTTGCTTCTCAAATGCCAGAGAAACTTGAAATGTTCGTATTCTCAGCAACAATCCCAGAAAAGCTTCAGCCTTTCTTAAAAAAATATATGGACGCACCTGTGCATGTTCATATGAACGATAAACGACCAGTGGCAGAGGGCATTGATTTTATGCTTGTACCGGTTCGTTCTAAATCACGTAATAAACGTTTATTAGAAGTCATCGAAGGCATCAATCCATTTTTGGCTGTTATTTTTACTAACACACGTAAAACGGCTGAGCATGTTGCTGGTTATTTAAATGAGCATGGTATCCGTTGTGGACAAATTCATGGTGATTTAAGCCCACGTGATCGTAAGAAAATGATGAAGCAAATACGCGATCTCGAATATCAATATATTGTTGCTACAGATTTAGCGGCACGTGGTATCGATATTCAAGGAATTTCTCATGTCATTAACTACGAAATTCCAGAGGACTTAGAATTCTTTATTCACCGTGTTGGACGTACCGCTCGTGCAGGCAATAAAGGAACAGCTATTACATTATTTGAACCATCTGAAGAGGATGCAGTAGTACGTGTGGAAAAAATGGGTATTCCATTTGTACAAATGGACGTTAAAGATGGAGAATGGTCCGAGTTAAAAGAGCGTCATGCTCGTAAAAATCGTGTTAAACAAGAGAATGAGATCGATGTGAAAGCGAAGTCGCTGGTGCGTAAACCTAAAAAGGTTAAACCAGGCTATAAGCGTAATATGAAATGGGAAATGGAAAAAATTAAAAAACGTGAACGTCGCTTAAAAGCGAGAGGTAAAAAATAGGGGGGCTTTTTACATGCTACTTGGCTCACATGTTTCTATGAGTGGGAAAGAAATGCTACTTGGCTCTAGTAAAGAGGCACTATCATACGGAGCAAATACATTTATGATCTATACAGGAGCGCCGCAGAACACACGTCGGAAAGCGATTGCTGATCTGAACATTATGAATGGACTCCTTCATATGAAAGAGCATGGCATGACAAATATTGTTGTTCATGCTCCTTATATTATCAATATTGCCAATACGGAAAAACCAGAAACTTTCCGTCTTGGGGTAGATTTTTTACAATCAGAAATTGAACGTACAGCGGCATTAGAGGCAGCACAAATTGTCTTGCATCCTGGTGCGCATGTGGGTGCTGGTGCAGATGCGGGGATTGCCAAAATTATTGAAGGCTTAAATGAAGTATTGTCGCAAGATTATCCCGTCCAAATTGCATTAGAAACAATGGCAGGGAAGGGAACGGAATGTGGCCGTTCCTTTGAAGAGCTAGCTAAAATCATAGACGGTGTTACTCATAACGAACGTCTCTCTGTATGCTTTGATACATGTCATACACATGATGCTGGCTATAACATTGTGGAGGATTTCGATGGAGTTTTAAACGAATTTGATAAATTAATAGGTGTTGATCGCATCAAAGTTCTGCATATTAATGATTCTAAAAATGTGCGAGGCGCTGGTAAAGACCGTCACGAAAATATTGGTTTTGGTCATATTGGTTTCGATGCCTTAAACTATGTGGTCCACCATCCACAATTAATGGATATTCCTAAAATTTTAGAAACGCCATTCGTGCCATTGACTAGTGATGCCAAATCAAAATCAGCTCCATACAAAGCTGAGATTGATATGCTACGAAACAGTACATTTAAGCCTGAGCTTATCGAGGCTTTAAGAGGTTAACAATAAAGCTCAACATCCGGTTACAGTGGATGTTGAGCTTTATTTCGTTATTTTGTAAAAAGTGCGATTAGTTGACGAGAACGCTTTCTTCCTAAAACAGCCTCCACTTCTACTAAAATATCTTTAGGAATGCCTAAAAAGAGCCAAGAAAATGAGAATTGCTCCAAATAAGGTCGAAGTTTTTTTACTTCAGAAGTTGTAATGTCAAACCCCTCTTCACGAGCAATCGCGACAATTTCCTTATCTGTGCTTTGTGCTAATTGCTGTAAAAATTGAATACTCAAAGTCAATCCTCCTTTATGATAATCGTTCATAAAATGAATAAAACGATCGCTATTAGCTAATTCAAATAGTAGACATCTTCTTTTCTTTACAAAAACTGCACTTTCCTTTATACTTACAACTTGTAAATCGTAATGATTTTGAATTAGAAAGAAGCGATCATGCATGAAAACAACATTAATTGACATTGAAAATGTATCATTTCAATACGACTATACACAGGTATTAAAAAATATTTCCTTTCGTGTAGAAGAGGGCGATTTTTTAGCCCTACTCGGTCCAAATGGTTCGGGTAAATCAACCTTATTAAAAATTCTATTAGGTTTATTGAAGCCACTATCAGGAGAAATAAAGCTTTTTGGTGAGCCAAGCGCAACCTTTAAGCATCGAGAATGGATTGGGTATGTTTCGCAAAAATCCAATGCCTTTAATTCCGGATTTCCAGCAACTGTGCAAGAGGTCGTAAAAAGTGGATTAACGAAAAAATTAGGGCTCTTTAAAAGACCTGGGCGAGAGGCTAAAGGAAAGGTCCAAGAAGCATTAAAGGCAGTTGGCATGGATGCTTTTGAGAATCGAAATATTGGTGAACTATCTGGCGGACAACAACAACGAGTTTTTATTGCGAGAGCTTTAGTTAGTGATCCAAAATTACTTATTTTAGATGAACCTACTGTTGGTATTGATCACGAGAACGTGCAGTCATTTTATGATATGCTGGTGAAATTAAATCGGGAACAGGGAATTACAATGATTCTTGTCACACACGATGTCGATACCGTATCTAATCGCATCAGTCATGTGGCCTGTTTAAATCAAACAATTCACTTCCATGGTTACAAAAATGAATTTGATAATATTTCTCAGAATGCACTAGATGGTTGGTATGGTCATTCTGTAAGAAAGATTCATTAAAGGAGAAGGCACAATGATTGAAGCAATTTTACATTATGAATTTTTACAAAATGCCTTTTTCTCTGGATTATTAATAGGCATACTTGCCCCACTATTAGGCGTGTTTATTGTTGTACGAAGGTTATCACTAATTGCGGATGCTTTGTCACATGTTACACTTGCCGGAATAGCAGGGAGCTTATATATCAGCCAGTCTGTGACAGCCTTAGCTTTGCTCAACCCTATTTATCTAGGAATTCTAGCATCTGTTAGTGGTTCTATATTAATTGAGCGTCTAAGACGTTTATATAAGCACTATGAGGAGTTAGCCATTCCAATCATTATGTCGGGTGGCATAGGCATAAGTGCTATCTTTATATCGCTTGCCAGTGGCTTTAGCACAGATTTAATGAGCTATCTGTTTGGCTCAGTATCGGCTGTATCACGCCAAGACCTATGGGTAGTGATTGGAATTGCCGCAGTGGTTATTCTCTTTTTGTTTTTATTTTTTAAGGAACTGTTTGTTTTATCCTTTGATGAGGAATATGCAAAGGCTAGTGGGCTTCCAGCCCGTTGGGTGCATCTTTTATTTATGATTGTGACAGCCCTTGTCATTGCCGCAAGTATGCGCATTGTAGGTATTTTACTTGTATCATCATTGATGACATTACCTGTTGCAGCAGCAATGCGATTGGCAAAAGGCTTTAAACAAACCATCATTTATGCCATCGTTTTTGGAGAAACGGCTGTATTAATCGGACTTATCAGTGCATTTTATTTGAATTTAGCGCCAGGAGGTACGATTGTTGTCACTTCGATTTTGATTTTGCTACTTGTGATTCTAGGAAAGAAAGTAGCATTTAAAATGGCTGCGAAGCAGGGGGAGGTAGCATAATGAATGTTTCAAGAGCGTGGGAAATTTTAAAAGAAAATGGCTTTAAAAAAACAGATAAACGGGAGTTAATATTAGATATGTTTGCTGCAACCGATAAATATCTAACAGCTCGTGATTTATTGGTTGTTTTAAAAAAAGATTTTCCTGGAATGAGTTTTGATACCATTTATCGTAACCTTGCTACATTTGTGAAGCTGGGGATTTTAGAGGAAACAGAGCTATCAGGGGAACGTAATTTCAGAATGCACTGTGAATCCGCACATCATCACCATCATTTCATCTGTATGGATTGCGGAAATGTTAAAGAGCTCAATCTTTGTCCAATGGAAATGCTAGGAGAAAAACTACCTGACTACGAAATTGAAAATCATAAGTTTGAAATATACGGTAAATGCCCAGATTGTAAGCATGAAACTCTGTCACATTAAAAAATGGACAGAGTTTTTTTATGTAAAAGAGGGTTGCTCCCTACAAGGATTACCCTCTCTATTTATTAAGCTACTGCTGCTCTACGAATCGCAACAATATTATTACAATCTACAATTAAAGGTGAAGTAGCCGCACCTGGCTCAAGGAAATAAGCACAGCAATTTCTTGGGTCGAAAGAAATGAAAGTTACACCAATGAAGCTAATGCCTCCAGATAAGAAGATATCTAGTGTAGTAGCAAGCTCTAATTTTCTTAATTGCTGACAAATACAACCTCTACAGTTACTGCTCATCTTTGGCTTACATTTTTCTTCTTTTTGACAAGGGCATTTTTCTTCCTTTTTGCAAGAACACTTCTCTTCTTTTTTTGGACATTTACAACCTTGCCAGTTCATCTGTGTCGTATATCGTCTATCTTCCATAGTCAAGACCTCCCTTCCTCTATTTTCGTAAGGGTACCCTTACAGTAATAATCTATGTTTGGTGAATAATTGGAGGTTGGCAATCTGTCCGATAGGCTACTTAAAAATCTATATTTATCTCAAAATCTTAGGCTATATGTAAAGCCCTAAATATAAAATTTGCTATAAAAATCTAATAATGATATTTGTATGGGGATAGATTATCATGTACAAACAAAAAAGACGAGTCATTACAGAAATGTAAATCGTCGTCGTTTTTCATAAGATTATTGATGTTTTTGCTGGAATTCGACCATAAAATCTCGTAAAGCTTCACAAGCCTCTAATGGTACGGCATTATAAGTTGATGCACGGCAGCCACCTACAGAACGATGTCCATTTAGGCCAACAAAGCCCGCTGCTTTTGCTTCCACTAGGAATAGTTTTTCAAGCTCCTCATCAGCAACGCGGAATGTGATGTTCATGAGTGAACGGCTATCTGGAGTCGCGTGACCTTTATAGAAGCCATTACTATTATCAATAGCATCATAAATAACTTTTGTCTTTAATTCATTGTGCTTCTCTATTGCAGAGACTCCACCTTTAGATTCTACCCATTTTAAAACTTCGCCTAGCATATAGATACCAAATGTAGGAGGTGTATTATACAAAGAATTACTATCAGCATGTGTTGTATATTTAAGCATTGTCGGGATATTTTTATTCGCTTTATCAAGAAGATCTTTGCGAATAATTACGACTGTTACACCAGAAGGACCAAGGTTTTTTTGAGCCCCCGCATAGATAAGTCCGAATTTTTGAATATCAATTGGTTTTGAAAGAATATCACTAGACATATCGGCAACTAAAGGTACATTCCCTGTGTCTGGATAATCTCTCCACTGAGTACCGTAAATAGTATTATTGGAAGTGATGTGTACATAGGCATCATCTTCATGGAGTTGGATGTCAGCTAATGCTGGAATATTGCGGTATTGGTTGTCTTTCGTGCTGGCAGCTTCCACAGGTGTACCAAAAAATTTAGCTTCTTTGAAGGCTTTCTCAGACCAAGAGCCAGATAATACATAACTTGCTTTTTGTTCAGCAGATAGGAAGTTCATTGGCACCATTGTAAATTGAAGGCTAGCCCCACCTTGTAAGAATAGGACCTCGTAATTTTCTGGAATAGCATATAGCTTTTTTAATAAAGCGATAGCATCGTTATGTACTTCGTCAAAAATGGCACTACGATGGCTCATTTCCATAATAGACATACCTGAGTCACGGAAGTCTACTAATTGCTGTTGGGCTTTTTCCAATACTTCTTGGGGCAGTGCAGATGGACCTGCGTTGAAATTGTATGCACGTTGTGTCAAAGTGGGAACACTCCTTGTTTGGTTAATAGATGAAATTTTTATCCAGTGGCTGTGAACTGCTGAATATTCATTGTACTGATCGGGCTTTAATGGTAAAAGACTTTGGTTATACAATCATTAAAGCGGGATAACAGAACTTTACTGGATTATAACTTAATTTTCAAGAGAAAAAATAAAATTCTTAATATTTGAGCAGAATAGCGACAACCTCGCAACAAAATGTACACAATTAACAGCGGTTTTTAATTCAAATACGAACGAAAAGTGTGCATCTATGTTTTGTGAAGTTGTAATTTTCGTAATTAAAACAGATATGATAGGTATTGATAAGTATAATGTTCGGATTTTGGAGTTTGTGAAAAATACTACTTTCTTCGATAGATTGGAGGTAATAGGATAAAAATGTTAAACAAACATTATTTATCTAATATTTTTGAAGTCAGACTGATTTAAAATGTATGATAAGATTTTAAAATATCCCATTATATAGTAAGTTTTTGTATAATGAATAGAGAATAGTAAAGGGGTGTTCATGATGTTTACAGTAGAAAAAGCTTGTTTAGTAGTCGTTGACGTGCAAGGGAAGCTAGCGACAATTGTTGATGATAGTGAAGCAGTGATTGAAAATATTGCTAAGCTGGTACAAGCGATGCAAGCATTGGAAGTACCTATTTTATGGCTAGAACAAAATCCGAGTCGTTTAGGTGGTACTGCACTCAATATAGCACAACATTTACAAGGACAAGCAATTGCTAAAATGGCTTTTAGTGCATGTGAGGAAGAGGAATTTGTGAAAGCGATGAAGGAAAGTGGACGTTCTCAATTTATTGTCACAGGCATTGAAACGCATATTTGTGTTTACCAAACAGCTAGGCAATTGAAAGAACAAGGATTTGAAGTTGAGGTTGTGGTAGATGCTGTTTCTTCTCGAACAAAGGCCAATAAAGAAATCGGATTGGCTAAGATGAGTGCTCTTGGAATTTACCCAACTAGTATGGAAATGATTTTGTATGAGCTTCTGCAAAGAGCAGACCATGAACACTTTAAAACAATTTTACAGCTTGTTAAATGAGAGAACTAAAATTGAAACAATTGGTCTGTGTCAAAAAATCAGCGTAATAACAATTTTTTCTTTAAATAGGAATTTACAAAAATATACTGCTTTTATAAAACAAATGCGACGTTATTGGTTATATATAGATAGTGATAGCTCTTTATCCATTACAAAAGATGCAGCTGAGCCAACCTTTACTTTACGTGACTTTCCAAATTCCTTTCATGATCATACATTAATGGTGATCCCCGATAGTGAAAATATGGATGATGCAACAATGGTATCCATATATAAAGCATTAATGATGAATGGAAAAATGGCACAAATCACACTTATGAAGGACAAGGATGTCACGGAGGAAGATTTACAAAAGCATGCTGTCATTTTTATGGGAGATATTAAGCAACACAAATGGCTTTCCAAAAATGCTACCAATATTCCTCATACATCTGAGCAGTTAGTCCAACAAGGATTTTTACCCGAGGCGATTGGCCAATATGCTTATATGACTAAAAATTTCTGGCAGGACAATCAGTCATTATTATGGGTCCATTCGTTAGAGGGTGTTTCCGTAAAAGGTGACTTTTATGCACATTTAAAAGAGACTGATTCACAAACAACTGCTGCGATTGAAACGAAAGAAGGACAATTTGTCGTAGCAGTAGATCAAAACGTCAATAATCAAGATGTGAAAACAGATAAAAAAGGTGAAATTTCATTTGTCTTAATTGCAGAATTTGTAGGGTTGATACTTGTCATCACTGTGATTTTATATATTATCCTTCGGAAAAGAAAGAAAAATCAAGTAAAACAATAAAAGCAAAGTCGCGTTAGGCGACTTTGCTTTTTTATGCAGGCATATCAGTTGGTGTTGGTTTTGCATAGCCCTCTTTATAAGTATCATCAATGACTTGACGGATTTCTTTTAGACTCATGCCATCTTTATGCATTTTGGCTGACTGTACAGCAATCTCTAAGCACACTAAACAACGAGTTCCATGATCGTCCCAGACAATTGTTCCATCTTCACGTTTTTCCTGAATAAAGCAGTTTAAATTACTTTTATGGCCAGAAGATTCGCCGCAACCACAATAGCATGGCATCCATTCAAGGACTTCTGTTGATTGTCCAGCGATTTGATAGACTAAGCGAATATTTTCTTGTTTGTCCTCTAAAAAAGATGGCAGTACATTTGCAGAAGCTGTTTCTTCCTGAATATCACCTGAAGCGTGAGAATCGCCCTCATGGGAAGTTTCACCTTGTGTAGCTACTTGATCATTTTCAACACTTTTCTTATTCTCTCCACAAGCACTTAATAACATTAACGCCAAAATAGTAAAAATAGAAATCGTTTTCTTCAACAATAGCGCCTCCTATATGTTTACAATACTTCCATTATAACATCGTTCTCAAAAACAATTACAGGTCGCCTAGTTGAAAATCAATGAAATATATCTAATCCGCGTGTTTTGTTCATAAAATGTTCCATTTTCTCGCTCAGTAATTTTTTTAAGAAAAAACCAAATAGGATAAAAATAAACCAGAAACCTATTAAGAAGATGAAATCTACCCATACAGTTGGCCAGATAATACCTCCAACAGCCTCACGCATCATTTCAATGGCATACGTAAAAGGTAAAAATGGGTTAATTATTTGGAAGAATCTTGGTAACAATTCAACAGGATATGTTCCACCAGAGCCCGCAATTTGTAAAACTAGCATAACAATCGCTAAAGCCTTTCCAACATTTCCAAAAACAGATACTAACGTATACACAACGGTTACAAATACGATGCTAATCAAAAGCCCAAACAAGATAAAGTAAACTGGCGCCTGAATAGAGCCGTCTACTAAAAAAATATCACCAATTGTAATGATGAGGGTCTGGATAATAGAAAAAGTTGCAAATGTTAATAATCGACCAAAATAAATTTCACGTATACTGTAAGGTGAGTTGTCATGAAGATTTACGGATAATAGTGAAATTAATAACAAACAACCGACCCAAATTGACAGTACTGTGTAAAATGGTGTCATGGCCGTTCCGTAGTTTGCAATAGGGAATATTCTGTGTTCCTCAAGTTTAATGGGCTCTTCAAAGAAATCACGCTCGGCATTGACATCATTCTTTAATAATTGCACAATCTCTGAAATATCGGCTTCATTTTCTAATGTTCGAAGTTTATTGGCTAAGTCTTTAATTTTTGTGCTTAGAGTCGGGAACTCTACTTGTATTTTCTGAAGCGCATTATTAGCCGTTCCTAACGTATTTTTTGCCTGTGTCAATTTATCGGTTGCCTGTGGTATAAATTGTTTTACATCCGTCAACATGGAAGAAGCACTTGATAATGTATTTTTGGCACTAGACAATGTTGATCGAATTTGTGGTTCAAGACTTTCGTTATAGTAGACCAAAAATTTCTGTAAATTAGCTGTTGCATTTTGTGCAATGTTTTGAATCGCTGTTATGTCTTGTTTGATTACGTTTTTATCAATAGGCTGCAATTGTTCAATTTTTGTAAGAATATCGGCATGTAAAGTATTAAGTTGTTGTAAATCTTGAAGAGCGTTTAACGTTGAATCGGTGAAGCTAGGGTTATTTTGTAAGGCATCTTGGATAGCTGTAAGCTGTTCAATTATTTGCTGATTATCTTTTGCATTACTTTGCTGTAAAGATGCGATGATTTGCTCTAAGGAATCCTCTAACTGTTTCCGGGTCAATGCATCTGCTTGAATCAATTTTTGTAGTGCTTCAAGGGTTTGAATACTATGCGCTATGTTTTCTTTGGACTTTGACAGTTGATTTTTTAGTGTCTCTTTTGTTTGGGCTATAGAGGTTGAATCAAGATCAATTCGATTGAGTTTGTTTATGATATCTGTAAAGTGCTGTGCGATATTTTGAACAGTTTGTACATCTTTTTTTATAAGAGGAGAAAGCTCATTAAACAGAGCATCTGCTTCATTTACAAGATTTAAACCTTTTTGAATGGTGGTTAAACCATTCGTTGTCAGTTGTTCCACTTGGGGAATTTGTGTGATTGCACGATCGAGTAATTGATCGGCATCCTTCCCTTGATTGGAGGCCTGGGTTAAAAATGAATTGATATCAGGTAAATGCTGCTCAATGGTAAAGACATAGTTTTCAAATTTTCGGAAGTCAGGAATTTCACGTTCCATTTCAAGACCAATGGTATTAAAAATGGAGAAGAGCGTCCCATTGACAGTCGATACAAATTCACTAGAAACCTGCTGGGTAAGGACACTTGCTCCTTTACTTGTAATTTTAGGGGCAATCGGATTCTTTTTTTCATTTACATAATAATCAATACGAGCTTTTGTCGGTTGTTCCGTCAGAATGGAAGTGAGCTTTTGCGAAAAGTCATTGGGAATAACAATCATGGCAAAATAATCTCCATTTTTCAAATGCTGCATGGCTTGCTTTTCGTTTTCAAGTTCCCACGTAAAGCTTTCATTGGTTTGTAAATTCTCGATAACTTCATTTCCAACATTGATCGCTTCATTTCGAACGGTCGTTCCCATATCTTCGTTGACAATGGCGATTTTCATATTGGATGTGTGGGCGTATGGGTCCATGGAGGCATAGATATTTAGCCAAGCATAAAGTGAAGGAAGGAAAATCAATCCGCCTATAATGACAGCTACAACCCAGTTTGTAACAATGTTCCGGATATCCTTACTATAAATTTGAAAAACATGCTGAAACGAGTTTTTCATATGATCACCCCACATTCAAATTTTGCATGAACTCTCATTATGTATGTTCCCAAATATACTTAAAATTATGTTATAAATGTGAAATTTCTTTTTTAAAAGGCGAATTAGTTTACTAGGTTTTAAAAACAATTTATAATCAATCGCGGATACACTAAAACTAGGGTTTTAGTGTAAAAAAGGAGGTCACTATTCTAGTGAAAAAATTATTAATTATTGGTTCAGTTATTGTTGTATTATTTGCAGCAATCATTGTGCTTACCAATGTCTCAAACAAAAGTAAACTAGAAAGCGCAAACAACCCTTATGGCGATAAAAAGCTTAAACAAGAAACAATCGATCAATTAGATGACAAAAACTATCAAAACATTATGTTACCTGACGAATTAGAGGCAAAAATTAAAGCAGGTGAACCTGTTAATGCGTATTTCTTCAGCCCAATTTGTGTCCACTGTCAAGCATTTACACCTCAGTTAATGCCAATTGCAGATGAACTGGGTGTCGACATTGCTCAACTGAATGTCTATGAATATGAAGATCTATGGGATAAATATCATATTGAAGCAACACCAACATTTATCCGTTTTGAAGATGGTAAAGAAGTGAACCGTTTTGTAGGGGCGCTAAAAGAAGAGGATTTACGCAACTTCTTAAATACTGTAGTGTTAAAAAAATAGAACTAAAAGAGACTGTATCAAAATTTTGATCAGTCTCTTTTTATGTTGTAGTGTATACTAAAAATACTGAAAAGTTACACACTGGGGGGATTTTTAGATGTCAATGGATGATTATTTTTACAATGGTGAACTAATGAAATGTTATGAATCTGCTAAAATGGTTGCAAATGAAGAGGACAAAGCACTTGCACATAAATATATAATTTTACTTGAAGAGTATAATTTGGCTCATTATCCAAAGCCTACTTTTGATGTAGAAATACAGCATGTGGAACGTGCGGATGAAGGCTATCCAGAATCTGATGCGGTTGTAGAAATACGTGCGATCAAAGATGAAGAAGCATTTGCAAAGTGTATTAAGCAATTAGAAGAAGTTGCGAAAACAGGAACACCCAAAGACAAAGCCCAATCCTTCTTTACTCAAGGAGAGCTGTTTTTATTTGCCCATCAATACAATGAAAGTGTTCATTGCTTTCAACAAGCCGTCAAGGAAAATCCAAATAAGGCTGTTTATTGGGGAATAGCAGGACAAACGATGCACCGCTTCGGCTGGATGCCGTTTGATGCGCTTGGTTATTTGGAACAGGCGATCAATTTAGACCCGACAAATCCTCGCTGGAAATGGAATAAGGCGTTAGTTCTTATTCAATTGGCCAAGGATTTGCAAATGGCACCGTTTATGGCGAATGCTGCAATAGCTTTGGAGGAGGCATTAGCTTCTTGTGGTGAATATCAACGATCATTGAAAGATGCCATTCAAAATACAATGGATAATATGGATAGCTATGTTTTCTCTTAATTCATTCAGGATGTCTAGGGAGACATCTATAGAGATGGCTTCGTTGCCATATTTCACAATCATGGTATGATAAGAAAGAAAAAAATGATTTGTAGATATAAAGGACGGATTTTTTATGGCACAAGAAGTGGCAAATAAGTTTATTGAAAACGTATGTAATCATTTAGTTCGCAATATGAATATTACAAAGGTGGAAGACCACTTTAAAGAAACCATTGCAATGCAGCGCAATTCGGCAACAACACCCATTGATTTCTGGGACATGCTGATGATCAATATGCTCTACTTTACAGAAAATGAACAGGCATGGGAGCAAGAATTTCTGAACATGCTAGAGGCTAAAAAGTGGTTGAAGCCAGCCACTTTAGAAGAGGAATTATTGATGCATCAGATGCGTATCCGACAACAAGTTGCAGAGCAAATGGATACTGTAAAGGAAGTGTTCCATCAACAATATGAGACAGAGGGCATGACAGAGGAAGCGATCATCTATGACTATGCATATAGCTCTGCGGGGCATTCTATGCGTATGGATTTATTAACAGTTCTTGTGTCTACTCCAGAGCAATCACAAGTACTTTTTGACGCAGATCCACTAGAAACCATCCGTATTGTCAATGGATATATTGCTTACCATACAGATGGATTAATCAATAAAACAAAATTATTATAACTTTGTTACAAAGATTTACTGTGAAAGGAATATGAATACATGAATACACCATTTACTTTTAAGCATACACCACCTACAAATATGGACACTACGAAAAAATACCCTGCTATTTTTTTATTGCACGGTATGGGCAGTAATGAAGAGGACTTACCACAATTAGTACAAGATTTTCAAGAACAATGTCATATATTTAGTTTACGTGGACCAATCACACAAAAACCTGGTTATGCTTTTTTCACCATACAAGAGGTAGGGCAGCCTGATCGTGCCATCTTCGATAAAGTATTAGTGGCATTGCAACGATTTATATTAGAGGCAATCGATGAATACCAAGTTGATCCTCATAAAGTATTTTTATTAGGCTTTAGCCAAGGAGCTGTATTAGCACAATCACTAGCCTTTGTTATGGGGAATTTAGTGACGGGCATTGTGGCATTAAGTGGCTATACGCCTAAATTTGTAACAGAGGAATATTCTATTCGCTCCGTTGAACATTTACATGCCTTTATTTCCCACGGCGATTATGATTATGTTATTCCTTCTCAATGGGGAATGGAAAGTAAAGAGATTTTTGAACAATTCGGTGCCACTGTGACATTTAAACAATATCCAGATGGACATGGTGTAACATCTGATAATATGCGTGATCTTGTGGCATTTTTGGCCCAGCAACTACAGGAAGATCTTCAATAATAGAAACCGAGGCAAAATACTGCCTTGGTTTTTTTATCGATAACTAATTACTTTTCTTGAATAGTAATGATAAGAATCGAGCAAGAAGGTTCAAATTCATGCCAGTCGGTGGTATCATAGAAGATGTTGTGAATGAGCGTGCTTTATTAGATAAAAACATGTACTTTATGTGAACATAGAGACAGAACAGATCTAAAAGGGGTAAAATAATAATTTGATGTGCTAGATGCAAATTTTGTCGCTTTCTATCGATAGAGGCGTGCAGAAATTATGGAGAAAAGGAATTAAGATGAATGGAACAAAATCTGAACTCGGAGCATAAACCGCAATCCTCTGCAAAACCAAGAGGGAAATCGTCCCGCTCTACAATTTTAGCGCAAACAGTCAAAACAGGAATCATCAAATCCAATTTAATACCAATGTGGGCTGGTTTAACGCTAGGGATGTACAAAAATAAAATGACGTTCATAGACAATATACCAGAAATGATTTTTTCAACAGTTGGTTCTGCCCTTGTGATTGGAGCAGCAGGGGCCTTTAATAATGTGTATGATCGCGATATCGATGCGATAATGCCTCGTACACAAAGCAGACCGACAGTTACTGGGGAAATGTCGGCAAAATCGACTCTATCATTAGCAATTGTTATGTTAATCATCGGAGTAGCTGTGTTGGCACTTGCGTCACCATTAGCAGCGGCATTTGGTTTATTAGGTGTATTTTTATATGTAGTCCCTTATACAATGTGGACAAAGCGTCGTACAATTTATAATACAGAGATTGGTAGTATAAGTGGTGCTGTGCCGCCATTAATTGGTTGGTCTGCAGTATCGACAGATATTACACACCCCGCAATACTGGGTTTATTTTTTGTCATGGTTATCTGGCAAATGCCGCATTTTTATGCCATCGCTATTCGTAAACGTGTAGATTATGAAGCGGCAAGTGTGCCTATGCTTCCTGTTGTCAAAGGAATGCGTCGTACGTATTATCAAACCAATTTTTATTTAATTTTATTGATCCTATCAAGCTTTTTATTTGGTTCCTTAAGTGTGGGAATTATGTTGGTTGCATTATTATTAAGTGTTGCATGGCTAGTAATGAGTATTTATGGCTACCATAGTAATAAAGATCAAGTAAAATGGGCTACCAAAATGTTTGTTTTCTCACTGTTCCATATGACCATACTATTTTCAACCGTTATTGTGTACTCTTTAGTAGGTGTAATTTTTAAGTTATATTAATGGAAAAAACCAACAAGTTAATCGTCACTTGTTGGTTTTTTATGTTCTACTGATAGGATTTTACGACTTGGCCATTCAAATGCGTGTAATTGTCCGCCAAAAACTGCACCACCATCAATGCCAATAATATTGTTTTCACCGAAGTAGACACTATAATCAGTTGGGGTATGGTGAAGTCTATACGTAGGGGTATGTCCGAAGATGACTGTTTTTTCTCCATGATAACCTGCATGAAATTCTTCTCGGATCCACAGGAATTGCATGGGGTCTGTTTCTGCCATTGCAACGCCTGGTACAACTCCACCATGTACAAATATAGCATCCTCTAATTCGATATATGTTTCAAAGTTTTCAATTAACTGTAAATGTTCTTCTAGCTTTGGCAGCGTTTTGATAAAACTAGGTAATGTATGGCTAGCAATGGCCTCTTCAAAGTCTTCCAACTGGTAGCCATAGCTTGCCAGTGTCGCATCACCACCACAAAGTCCTACCCAATGGTTCCAGGGTTTAGCAAGGCCAGAACGGCAAGCGTTGAGCATGATTGCTTCATGATTGCCGAGGAGAACACGTGCTCCTTTTGCCTGTAATTCACTGACTAAATTTAATACGCCACTTGAAGTGGGGCCTCTGTCAATGTAATCACCCAGTAAATAGAGTTGATCTTCTACTGGATCATAGTTTGCTTTTAGTAATAATTCTTCAAAAAGCGCTAATTCTCCATGTATATCACTAATTGCTAGTATTCGATTCATTCATGCGCATCCTTTCTACTTTCATAGCGGTTACTATTAAGTATAGAAAATATTTCTGCAAATTTCGACTTTCCTAGCTTCGACTGGTTAACCTTCATAGAAATTTCACAGAATTCATTCTCTTTATCATATGACAAGTAATTTTTTTTCTTTATTTATTTGTCTATAGTGTATTGGATTTGAGAGAAGAAGGAGGGGTAATATCTAACAGCAGAAGCAAGGGTACTGCTTCTACTGTTAAAGCGGAGTCTAGTAGCTACTGTGAGGTTACATCTGTAGTTTTTCCCATGCTTGTTTAGCTACTTGTTCATCAAATGTTGAAATCAGACGAAAATTGTTGTTGTCTAAAATGCGGAAATGAAGGCTTATAACGTTTTGTTGTAGTCGAAACCCCCCATGCTCATGTATATTTTTCCACCATATGTATCCACCCATCGTTTTTTCTTTTGGTTGTAATGTTCCATTATTCGCAATCAAATCCACAACCTCTAATGGATCACCACCGAGCCCGTGCTGTAAAATAGTACTATCACGACACAAAGTACATACGGCAACAGTGGTTGTCCATCCAGCCAGAATACGCCCCTTTTCAATTTGGACAAGTGTTTTTTTTGATAGTCCAAGTAAATCACTCATTTGATCCTGTGTAAAAGTTTTTTCAGTACGGATTAATTTCAGTTTTTCTGAAATGAGTGTGATTAATTGTTCACGATTCATCCTAAACACCCCTTATTTTCAGATTGTTATGTCTCATTATACATGAAAGTCAAGATGTGTGTTTTTGTTTCAACTGGGGAAGGGGAAGAGCAGCGTGAAAAAAGAAAACAGACCGCCCAAAGTGAACAGTCTGCTAGAGGTTAAATTTCATATTTTTTTGTATCAGAGATGACACGGAAATGGATGCCTTTTATTTGTGCACTTACTTTATGACGGAGTGTATCAATATCAACTAGCTCTTCTTTACTTTGAACACACTCAGCGATTTCATGTAATAGCTTTGTAAAGGCTTCTTTAAATAAAGTGCGCATATTATCGAAATCTAGGCTACGGAAACTGCCATCAATATCAAAAGCTTCTACAGAATTTAATTGCTTAGAGGCACCTGCAAAACGATCATCGTAAACTGTGTAGTTTTCATCTGTTACTACGATAATATATAGTACTTCGCCTGTAATTGTTTTTAATTCAATATTTGTTTTGTGTTTTTTTACGTCTGTAATAATGTGTATACCATCTGAATGATATAGTTTAAACAATGTCATGTGTATAGCCCCCTGAAACTAGAATCATATTCCTATGTTCATTATATCGCGAAATGGCTAATAATGGAATGAAGAAATATCGTTTCGTCAGAACAGGGTACTGTTATGGCTGTACCTCTGTTATGACGGGTGCACTAATTCGTAGAGGTCGAACCTCAAGATAATGGATCTGATGTCCTTGCTGTTCATAGATACTGAAGATATAGGGAGCAAGCTCTATATTTGTGGACGCTTTTATACCATTATTCACGGTTAAGAACCAACCACCTAAAGTTTCAACTTCCTCAGCCTCTAATGTAATATTTAGTAGATTTTCAACATCTTCCACAAGCATTTTTGCATTTAATATATAATGGTTTTCAGTGATTTTACGAATATCCGCAATTTCATCATCGTCAAATTCATCACGAATTTCGCCAACAATTTCTTCTAAAATATCTTCAACTGTTACTAGACCAGATGTCCCACCGTATTCATCCATTAAAATGGCCATATGGATACGTTCTTTTTGCATGCGTACGAGTAATTCTTGAATAGGGATGGTTTCTATTACGCGAATGACTGGATTAATGAAATCTTCGATAATTAATGTATCGTCTGTAAGTTTTTCAAGTAAACCGTGCGTAAATAGTTCTTTGGCATTGATAAATCCTAAGATATTGTCGCGGTCACCCTCATAAATAGGGTAACGTGTATATTTTTCAGCAGCAAAATGATGAATGATACTCGTAAACGTGTCATTTCGTTCTATCCCAACAATTTCTGTTCGGGGAACCATGATTTCCCGAGCAATACGTTCATCAAACTCAAAGACGTTATTCACATATTTGAGCTCTGTTTTATTGATTTCACCACTTTTAAAGCTTTCAGACATCAATAATCTTAATTCTTCCTCTGTATGTGAAAGCTCATGTTCACTTGCTGGCTTCATACCGAATAAACCGATCAAAACCCGTGCTGAGCCGTTCAAGAACCAAATAAATGGGTACATGATTTTATAGAAAAACATAATGGGCTTCGCGAAAAGAAGGGTAATCGTTTCAGCCTTTTGAATAGCTGCCGTTTTTGGGGCTAGTTCGCCGACAACAACATGTAAAAACGTTGCGATTGCAAAGGCTGAACCAATGGTAAAGATCGTCATATATTTATCTGAAATGCCAATCATTTCAAATAGCGGGTGAAGCATAAATTCAAAGGTCTTTTCACCAACCATACCAATACCAAGAGCTGTTACTGTAATTCCTAATTGACAGGCAGACAAATATTCATCTAAATGATTGACAACTTGTTTGGCAGCAATGGCTTTTTTATTGCCCTCTGCAATAAGCTGTTCAAGTCTTGAGGAACGTACCTTTACAATGGCGAATTCTGTTGCCACGAAAAAACCTGTTAAAGCTAATAAAATGGTAAAAATGGATAAGTTTATAATGGTCTCCAAATAGTCGTTCTGTAAAAACAGAACGTCACCTCCTAATTATGAATAAGTAAAAGTAAGGATTGCATTAATGCAATACTTTCAGGCGAAACATTTTTCTTAATGGTTTCAATTTTTTTATAATCTTGCTCGTTCATTTGTTCTAGCAGAGAAGCTACATCATGCTCTAAATCTTGCATTTTTAAACGAAGCATTTGTACATCGATTTCTTCATAGGGTGTGATATTTAATTCATGTTGGATTTCCACAAGTGATAGCCCCTGTTGTTTGCGCTGTTCAATAAATTGAAGTCGTTCAATCATGGCGGGATCATAGTAGCGATAATTTGTTGCAGAACGTTCGGCATCCAACAAGCCAATATTTGTATAATAATCAATTGTTCGTTTAGTAATACCTGTTTTTTCAGCAAGTTCGCCAATTTTTAATTTCTCTGTCCCAATGCAAACACCTCCAAACCATCACGTTATACTTTTGATTATAACGTGATGGTTTTATATTATTCAAATGATAGCCTCCGATATTTCAAAATTGTAAGACTTCTTAAAAAAAATAACGTTTCTGCCAGTTTTTATGGCAGAAACGTTATTAGTTTAATGAAAGTAAATAGGTATCGTATAGATGATGGAGTGCTTTTTCTCCATTTTTTTGTAAGAGAATTTCATTGTTATTCATAACCGTCACATTAGTCTGAGAGCTATCAAATTTATCATCGTTTATTTTACATGTAATGGTTACAACACCTGATTCAGCAAGCTTTTCTTTCAACTCATCATTCCATGGTTGATCAGAAAATAGTGGGGGTTGCCAGGTGCCTCTCACATGAAGCTCATTTTTTTCAGGGTCATAATCCCAGCGTATGTCACGTAAAATAGTTTTAAATAGGTCATTAACCGTAAAAGATGTATCTTTATAGTTAATGTCTAAAGCGCGTATTGCATGTACATCTCGACTAACTGCACTAGCTGCAGAGTTTGCCGCTGTGTTGATGCCTGAAGCCGCATCTTTAATTTCTGATAATCGATCACCACAGCCTGTCAGTAGGGCGAATATGCATGTCATACTAGCTATTTTTGTCATCCATTTCACAAGTAGTCCCTCCAGTCTAGCAAGTTGTTATTACTATCTTATCGAAAAGAAAAATACGAAGAAAGGGCATGAAAGCGGTAGATTGTGACGGTTTTGCAACGATGCGACTTCCACTCGATTGTTCAGCATTTGGGAAGTATAAGAGTCTGAAAATTTAGTAAAAAACAAGAAGAAAGGGAGCGGTTTGTGATGAAAATTAATGATGAAATTCTGGATCGTTTAGGAACTTATTTTGTTTATCATGCTGTCTATGATACGTATGGCATTACCTTTGAAAATTTTGTGGAGCGTTGGTTACGGGGAATTCTGGAGGTATAGTGAAAAATAATGAGGCTTCACCGTCATTACGTTCTATTTTTTGAGCTGCTCGTCAAAAAATAATGACATCCGCCGAATGCAAATAAAAGAGTCGTGTTCTTTGTCTGAACACGACTCTACTTTATTTGAAATAATTTGTGATAAATTGATTGGCTTCTTGCCAGTTATAAACCCTTACAACATTGTCTGGAACAGTAAGACGATTATAAGGCGTATCAAATAACACCACAGGTATTTTTAGCTCTTCAGCTAGCATAACCGCATTATCGTGTTTATCCTCAAAGAAAGCTTCTACATGATGCTTTTTTGCAACGGCTAACTTATCATGGCTACCTAAGAGCTCGATATGGTCATAAGGAATAGCCTGAGTATTAAACCAATTTACAGTAATGTCTGCTACATTTTCGCCCCGTGCAGAAATATAGTAGAGCTCAAAATTACTTTTCCATGCAGTTAGAATATTCTTTGCATCTTTTGCCACTTCTGAAACTTCGTACATATAAGGCTCATTTTCCTTAAACCATGTATTAAATGCACTTCGATCAACGGGGTGTGGGAAGGCCGATAAAAAATCATATTCACATACATCATCAAGCGTAATATTTACGTTGTATTGTTTATTAATATGTGGAATGAGTGTACTTGGACATGTTACAGTCCCATCAATATCAATACCAAAGCGGGGCTTTTTCATGTTAGTACCTCCTTAGGCATTCGCTTTTTGTGCTTCTTCTGCTGCGCGTTTTTCTTCCATTTCTGCCGCTAATTTATCAATTTCTTTTTTCAACTCTTCAACCATTGTTTCTTCAGGGACTTTACGAACCGTTTTCCCTTTCATGAATAGTAAACCTTCACCACGAGCACCAGCAATACCAATATCGGCTTCACGTGCTTCACCAGGTCCGTTTACCGCACAGCCTAATACTGCTACCTTTAAAGGTACTTTCAATTTAGAAATATACTCTTCTACTTCATTGGCAATGGAAATTAAATCAATCTCAATGCGTCCACATGTTGGACAAGAAATCAGTGTTGCCATATTAGAAGCTAGACCAAAAGATTTTAATAGTTCACGTGCTACTTTTACTTCCTCTACAGGGTCAGCTGATAGTGAAATACGTAATGTGTTACCAATCCCTTTTGAAAGGATGGCTCCTAGTCCAGCTGCTGACTTTACGGTACCAGCAAATAGCGTACCTGATTCTGTTATACCTAAATGAAGCGGGTAATTAAAGGCCTTAGAAGCTTTTTCATAGGCTTCAATGGCAAGATTTACGTCCGATGCCTTCATCGATACGATAATATCGTGGAAGTCCAAGTCTTCCAAGATTTTAATATGGTGAAGCGCAGACTCAACCATACCATCGGCTGTTGGATAACCGTATTTTTCTAAAATATGACGCTCTAAGGAACCAGCGTTTACACCAATACGGATTGGAATACCTTTTGCTTTAGCTGCATTCACGACAGCTTCTACTTTCTCTTTACGACCAATATTACCTGGGTTAATACGTACTTTATCGATACCATTTTCAATGGCTTTTAATGCTAATCTATAGTCAAAATGAATATCAGCTACTAATGGTATATGGATACGTTTTTTGATTTCGGCAATCGCATCTGCTGCACGTTCATCCGGAACTGCAACACGAACTATTTGACAGCCTGCTTCTTCAAGTCGAAGAATTTCTGCAACTGTTGCTTCTACATCATGTGTTTTCGTTGTACACATACTTTGAATGAATAATTCATTACTACCACCAATTGTTAAGTTACCGACACATACAGGACGTGTATTTGAACGGTGACAAATTTCACTCATTAACTTTCTCTCCTTTTCGGGCCACTATTTTCAGCCGTCACTGTCATTTATTTTAGCAGTGTAAGAAAATAAGGACAAGGAAGAAACGCTAACTTTTCATTTTCCACATTTGTTTTCAAATTCAAATGTAAGCGGAAGCTTAATATTTTCACCAGGAATTAGTTCCTGTAATTGTAAGTGTGGGTTTAAGTTGTAAAATAGTTGTAAGCGTTCTGGAAAGGTCATGGGAACTTTTGCAGGGTGTAGAGCAAATAAACTATGAATAGTATCTCCTTCAATTGTTTGTACCGTGATATAATTTGGCTCACGCTGTTGTGCACAAAGGCCGTTTTCTGTATTTTTTTTCTGTATAGATGTAAGTGGTATGGACCCCTCCGTTAAATCTACTTTCACGACAAAAGCGATTACGATGATGATCGCTGTTAATAGGAATGCCCGCAAAAAATCCCCTCCTTTTCTACACTATATTTAGGAGAGGGGGGATTCATGCATATTATTTTGACATTGGTTGTTTTGGATATTTTGTAAAGGACACAATTAATAGAACGATGGTTAGTAATAAAGAGAAAACAGAGATTATGCTACTGTTAATTGGTAAATAGTCTGCTAGCATCGACAGTAATGTTGCCCAAGTGATGGCAAACGTTGTTGTCCGCCAAATATGACGGTATTCCCCACGACGCTTCATGACTTTTAAGATAAATAAACCAGCTAAGGCATAGAGGGCAATTTGTGCAAAAATCAGCATGCTTGTAAAGACAAAAAGCATTAAGAACGTGAACGGATATAAGAGCCACTTAATGCCATCTATGTATTCAGTTAAACCATTTAAACTGTTCATATCAAACGTATCAACAGACATACCTGCTGCAAACCGCCCTAAAGAGAATACGGTTACAAGGGTAATGAGTAGAAAAGTATATTGAATAACTTTTCCGATAGGTAGTAAACGATAGGCTGCTAGTTTTTTGGGATGAATGAGACTATCGATAAAAAGCTGTGAGTGTTTCATACTATATCTCCTCCAATCGATATTTTAACATGTTCAAAGAGTACAGGGTATGAAAGAAGTATAAATGAAGAGAGACTTGATGATAAAATGTTAACATTATGTAAAGAAGTTAAAGGATTTCTTTACTTTTTGTTTGTAATCAATTAAAGATTAGAAATAGAGTAGTAGAGACGTAGGAATTGGAGCGAAAACAATTGACAATAGATTGGCAAAGCATACTCTTTCAGTTTTTAGGTGGGTTAGGAGTCTTTTTATTTTCCATTAAATTCATGGGTGATGGGCTTCAGAAATCAGCGGATGATCGGTTACGCGAATGGTTAAATCGCTTTACAACTAACCCAATCATGGGAGTCTTAGTGGGCATATTTGTTACGATTTGCATTCAGTCAAGTTCTGCAACGACAGTCATAACTGTAGGGTTAGTGAGTGCCGGATTTTTAACGCTACGTCAAGCAATCGGCGTGATTATGGGGGCAAATATTGGTACAACCATTACAGCATTTATTATTGGCATTAATATTGGTATCTATTTTTATCCCTTGTTGGCAATTGGTGCAGGCTGTTTATTTTTCTTGAAAAAAGCAACATATCAGCATATCGGTCAAATTCTTTTTGGCTTTGGTGGTTTATTTTTAGGGCTAGAGTTGATGAGTGCTAGTATGCAGTCGCTACATCAACTTGCAGATTTTGCATCGTTAACGCTTCATTTAAGCAATCAACCAATTTTAGGGATATTTTTAGGCACCGTTTTTACCTTACTTGTACAAAGCTCTACGGCCACGGTCGGTGTACTACAAGGTTTATATGCTGAACATTTGATCGGTTTAAACAGTGCCTTACCAATTTTATTTGGTGAAAATATTGGCACGACCATTACAGCGGTATTAGCGTCACTAGGTGCTTCGATTTATGCGAAACGTGCAGCCGCTGCACATGTACTTTTTAATATTATTGGTACGTTTATTTTCATGCTATTCTTCACACCATTTATGCAATATGTTCAATGGGTAAGCGAGTTATTTCATTTAGAACCTCGTATGCAAATTGCGATTGCTCATGGCTCGTTCAATGTATTTAATATGATGATTCAATTGCCATTTATTGCAGGATTAGCAACCTTAGTAACGAAATTGCTACCAGGACATGACGGCCATATTAATGTCACAACGAAACATTTAGATCCTTCTTTTATTGATTCTTCTCCAGCGATTGCGTTGGGTCAAGCCAAAGAGGAGGTATTACGAATGGGTGAACATGCTTTACGTGGTTTAGAAGAAACGTTTTTATACATGAAAACAGGTGAAGCTGAACACGTCCCTACAGTTTTACAATTAGAGGCTGGCCTCAATCATCTAGATAATGAAATTACCGATTATTTAGTCATGGTGTCTAAGCAGCCCCTTTCTCGTGCAGACTCAGTAAGACATCATACACTATTAACAAATGTGCGAGACTTTGAACGTATTGGTGATCACTTTGAAAATATTTTAGAGCTTTTACAATATAAGGATCATCATGAAGTGAGCTTAAGTAAATCTGCAAGACAAGATCTAATTGGCATGTTTAGTTTAGCTATAGAGGCTGTCCGTAAAAGTATACAGGCTTTAGATACAGCAAGCTTAAGTTTAGCTCAAGAAGTAACGGAGTTAGAAAGCTTGATAGATGATATGGAGGATAAACTTCGTCAGAAACATATTGCACGCTTGAATACCAATGAATGCAGTGGTGCTGCAGGAATTGTCTATATGGACATTGTAAGTAACCTGGAGCGAATTGGTGACCATGCGGTAAATATTGCAGACTCTATTTTAGGCATTCGTCATTAACTAGATGAAACTTTTCACTTTGTTAGTTCGTATGAAAGACAACGTACGATAAAAGGAGAGAAACTTTATGGAAGTTGTTGGCTGGATCTTAGTATTAGCCTGCTTTATTATTTCATTTGTTGGTTTAGTCTATCCGATCATCCCAGGTGTCCTGTTTTTAGTAGGCGGATTTTTGCTATATGGTTTATTTTTCTCCTTCGCCGAGTTAAGCTGGTGGTTCTGGATTATTGAAATATTATTTGTAGTGCTGTTATTTGGTGCGGATACAGTGGCGAATGCATTTGGCATTAAAAAGTTTGGCGGCTCAAACGCAGGAATGTGGGGAAGCACCATTGGATTATTAATTGGCCCATTCGTCATCCCCGTGGCTGGTATTCTAATTGGTCCATTTTTAGGGGCAGTCATTGCTGAATTAATAGTGGAGAAACGGACATTTAGTGAGGCTGTGAAAAGTGGTGTTGGCTCATTAATAGGCTTTTTAACCTCCACTATTGCTAAGGCTGTTATTCAAATTGTGATGATCATTGTATTTTATATCGCGATTTAATATTTACGTTTGAAGTTTAATGAATGGGACTAGTGGGTAAGATAGTAAACGTATTGGTTTTTCAGTCAAAAGGCTGAAATCTTCTAATTGAAGTATTTTTCGTTGAATGGTTTGACCAATTTTGATAATCTAATGATGTACTAAATATTTCTTATTTTAGGGAGGAACTTAACAATGGCTTACGAATTACCACAATTAACTTACGCTTATGACGCATTAGAACCACATATCGATGCAAAAACAATGGAAATTCACCATTCTAAACACCACAATACTTATGTAACAAACTTAAACGCAGCAGTAGAAGGAACTGAATTTGCTGAAAAAGACATTAACGACTTAATCGCAAACCTTGACGCTCTTCCAGCTGACAAACAAACTGCTGTACGCAACAACGGTGGCGGACATGCTAACCATACATTATTCTGGGAAGTAATCGCTCCTGGCGGTTCTAATACTCCAGTTGGTGATGTAGCAAAAGCAATCGATGCGAAATTCGGTTCTTTCGATGCTTTCAAAGAAGAATTTGCAAAAGCTGCTACAACTCGCTTCGGTTCAGGCTGGGCATGGTTAATCGTGGATGGTGACTCAGTAGCTGTTACGTCTACTCCAAACCAAGACTCTCCAGTAATGGAAGGTAAAAAACCAGTTCTAGGCTTAGATGTTTGGGAACATGCATACTACTTAAACTACCAAAACCGTCGTCCAGATTATATCGGTGCATTCTGGAACGTAGTAAACTGGGATGTAGTAGAAGCTAAATTCCAAGCTGCTAAATAATTATTAATAGTAAACGGCTATGCTAAGGTGAGGAATCACCGAGGCATAGCCTTTTTTATTGGATATAAATGCAAAAGAAAAGGATAAAACAACTAGGGCAACCTTTCCACTTTATATACCGTCCAATAAATGATGTTTCCATAATAATTCTTAAGTGCATGCTTTCCTGTCAAACCTACGAATGGTATACTAAGTATCGTGTATTGAAATGAACAAAAGATAAGGAGGGGAATACATATGCGCAAAGCACCAGGGAAAAATCGCGCAGCGAGTGTTAAAGCTAAACATCACTCTAATTTAACATTTCGTATGAATATCCTTTTCTTTGCAATATTTATCGTATTTTCAATGTTAATATTTAGACTTGGCTATATGCAAATCGTTAAAGGGGAAGATTATGTACGCGATTTAGAGCGTAAAGAAGAGGTACCTGTTAATACAAGTGTGCCAAGGGGACGTATGTATGATCGATACGGCCGTATTTTAGTAGACAATCATCCAGAAAATGCGATTACGTATACGAAAATGCAAACGACCACAACAGAAGAAATGCTAAACATAGCCGAAAAGGTGGCACAATTAATTGAGCAACCAACGAATCGTGTCACATTGCGTGATAAACAAGATTTTTGGATTATCAAAAATCATGACCCTGCCTATGAAAAAGTTACAGATGCTGAAGAAGCTAAAATTCGAGCGAAAGAAAATATTACAACAAGTCAAATCAATGCAGAGATTGATAAACTAGTACGCGAACGCATTACCAATGAAGAACTTTTGCAATTGACAGAGAAAGACTTAGAAGTATTAGCAATCTTTAGAGAGATGGCATCTGGTTATAATCTATCACCTCAAATTATAAAAAGTGAAAATGTTTCGGCAGATGAATTTGCACGTGTCTCCGAGCGTTTAACTGAACTACCAGGGGTCAACACAACAACAGATTGGAAACGAGTAAAACTATCATCACTATCCATTCTTGGTCGTACAACTGTACCAACAAAAGGGATCCCAAAAGAGAAGCTGAATTTTTATTTAGCCCGTGACTATTCACGAAATGACCGAGTAGGGGAAAGTTATATTGAAGCGCAATATGAAGAGTTACTACAAGGCCAAAAAACAGTTGTCAAAAATATTACCAATAAAAAAGGACAGGTAGTCGATACCATTACAACTTATGAGGGTGAACCTGGTAAAGATTTAATATTATCACTGGATAGTGAGCTACAGGCTGAAACCGAGAAGATTGTAGAAGAAGAACTGCTTAAATTAAAATCACAAGGGGCTTCGTCATTGCTTGATCGTGCCTTTTTAGTAATGATGGACCCGAATACAGGCGATATTTTATCAATGGTCGGTAAAAAAATTGAGAATAATACTGAAACAGGAAAATATGAGGTACTCGATTATTCGTATGGCACCTTTACAACAGCTTATGAGGCAGGTTCTGCAGTTAAGGCAGCAACATTACTAGCTGGTTACAATCTAGGAGCCATTACTCCAAGCACAATATTAGGAGATGAACCAATCTGGTTAAAGGGTACTGATTCAAAAAAATCAATTTTTAATCATGGAGGCTATATTTCAATGGATGGTTTAAGTGCATTAGAGCAATCTTCAAACGTTTATATGTTTAAAACAGCTCTGCTTATTAATGGAACACCATATAGCTATAGAATGCCTCTTCTTTTAAATCAAAACACATTCCCGAAAATGCGTAATTCTTATGCACAATTTGGGTTAGGTGTAAAAACAGGAATTGATTTACCAAATGAATTTAGCGGTGTAAGAGGTCCCTCTGGTCCTACAGATGGAGGGAAAATACTCGACTTAGCGATTGGACAATATGATACGTATACACCATTACAATTAGCACAGTATATTTCTACAGTAGCAAATGGTGGTTATCGTATTCAGCCACATGTTGTCAAAGAAGTGCGTGAACCATCAAAAGATGGGCAATCGCTAGGCCAATTAGTGACTGAGATAGGACCAACTATTTTAAATCAAATTGATAATCCACTATCTGATCTTAACTATGTGAAACAAGGGCTACGTCGTGTTTATACAGGTTCAAAGGGTACAGCTAAAAGACAATTTGGGAATGCACCATATACAGCGGCTGGGAAAACTGGAACAGCTGAAGTAATGTATTACGGGGATTTACGACAGTATTGGGGTCAGTACTCCCTTACTTATACACATGTTGGCTTTGCGCCATATGAAAATCCAGAAATTGCCTATGCCGTAGTTATTCCTTGGGCATCAACAAACCCTAATCAACCTTTTTCGGCTAATAATGATATTGCAAGAAAGGCTCTGGATAAATATTTCGAGTTAAAAGCAAAATATAAATCTGAAAAAGTGACAGAAAGTGATGTTAAACAAACAATTTTACCTGCTATTACAAAAGACAAAATTGGTGAAGATGAGGAATAATAAGAAATACCGCTAGCGCATTCCAATGCATTAACTGCACCTCTATTGTTATGATATGCTCCCCAATAAGTAGACAGATTAAAAAATAAAATCTGTTTGCCGATTGGGGAGATTTTTTATGCGAAAATACAGCTTTTCAAAAGAAGTAA
>NZ_KQ465107.1 GCF_001308875.1 Lysinibacillus sp. ZYM-1
GTTCGTCCTGAGCCAGGATCAAACTCTCCATAAAAGAAATTTGATTAGCTCAAATTGTTTTGCTGGCATCAATTTTGATGTCCAAAATTTTGTTTCTTTCACTAGCAAGGCTAGCTACTAAAAACTATATTGATTACGTTTTGCTTGTTCAGTTTTCAAGGTTCACACATTGTCCAATCAGACAACTATTTCATCTTATCAAACAACCAAATGGTTGTCAACACTTTTTTTGGAGCGGGTGATGAGAATCGAACTCACGACATCAGCTTGGAAGGCTGAGGTTTTACCATTAAACTACACCCGCATTTTATAAAATTTGGCGCGCCCGGCAGGAGTCGAACCCACAACCTTCTGATCCGTAGTCAGACGCTCTATCCAATTGAGCTACGGGCGCATATATATAATTGACTTTGGTGCGGCCGAGAGGACTTGAACCTCCACGGGGTTGCCCCCACTAGGCCCTCAACCTAGCGCGTCTGCCGTTCCGCCACGACCGCATTCGATTAGTAACTTTCTCATTATACTATAACGATATAGAAAGTCAACCTTTTTCCTTAAGAAAAGATGAGCCATGAAGGACTCGAACCTTCGACCCTCTGATTAAAAGTCAGATGCTCTACCAACTGAGCTAATGGCTCAAATTAAGAAATGAATGGCTGGGGTACTAGGATTCGAACCTAGGCATGACGGAATCAAAATCCGTTGCCTTACCGCTTGGCTATACCCCAATAAGTGGCGGTCCCGACCGGGATCGAACCGGCGATCTCCTGCGTGACAGGCAGGCATGTTAACCGCTACACCACGGGACCATTATTATTGTATTTAAAATTATGAAAATGACCCCTACGGGATTCGAACCCGTGTTACCGCCGTGAAAGGGCGGTGTCTTAACCGCTTGACCAAGGGGCCATGGCTCCGAAGGCAGGACTCGAACCTGCGACAACCTGATTAACAGTCAGGTGCTACTACCAACTGAGCTACTTCGGAATAATTAATGTTATGTTGTCGTTGTTATCTTGTCGACTTTTACTATTATAGGGATAACTCAACAATACGTCAATCTTTTTTTGTTTTTTTTTACTCCAATAATTTAAGCCCCCCTAAACACTTGCTACAACAATACTTTTCAACATTCATTTTTATTTTCCTTACATATAGTCGCTGGCAATTAACACAAGTATATGTGTAGCGTCGCTGTTTTTTAGTAGATGATTTAGAAGTATGTAATGTTGAACAAAAACGTGGTGCATTTACATTTCTTAATAGTTCCCTGAAATCTTTATCTCGATGCTGATATCCCTTACCTTCGATATGTAAATGGTAATGACACAATTCATGAAGTACAATGCCTTGGATTTCTTTAAGACCGTATAACTCATAGGCTTTGGGATTGATCTCGATATTGTGAGATTGTAAAAGATACCGACCGCCAGTTGAACGTAATCTCCCATTAAAATAAGCTTGATGCATAAATGGCTTTTGAAAACTTTCCAAAGAAATTTGACACACAAGCTGTTGTAGCTCCTCATTGTCCATCTTGATCACCTCCAACAACAAGAATACCACACTGTGTAGTATGCACAGTGTGGTAATTATTTATTACTCAATCTATTGTTTGATTTTTAGGCGGAAGCATTGTTAAAGAAATGCGTCCTTTATTTACATCAATCTGTTCTACCCAAACGGTTACAATATCACCTAATGCAACAACTTCTAATGGATGTTTAATACGTCTATTTTGAAGTTTTGATATATGCACAAGTCCATCTTGTTTAACGCCAATATCAACAAAAGCCCCGAAGTCTACTACATTTCGAACAGTTCCCTGTAGCTCCATACCCACTTTTAAATCTTCCATTTTTAATACATCGGTTTTAAGCAATGGCTGAGGAAAGGCATCACGCGGGTCACGACTTGGCTTCATTAAAGTATCTACAATATCTCGAATCGTTACAACACCGATTTCTAGCACATCACTTAATGTTTGGATATTTAAAGCTGCAATAGCTTCTTCTGCTTTCTGCGTCCCAAGCTCTTTTTTATCGATTTTCGCCTCTGCTAAAATTTGTTCAGCAAGATTATAGCTTTCCGGGTGGATACCCGTAGCGTCAAATGGATTTTTCGCCTCAGAGATACGTAAGAAACCAATTGCTTGTTCGTAGGTTTTCGCACCTAGCCTTGGGATTTTTTTTAACTGCACACGCGTAGTAAATTGACCATTTTCTTCGCGAACCTTTACGATATTCTCTGCAACAGTTTTTGATAAACCAGAAACATATTGTAAGAGTGATGAAGAGGCCGTGTTTACATCAACCCCCACTTGGTTAACAGCTGTTTCTACTATAAATGTTAGTGATTCATTTAATTTTTTTTGAGAAACATCATGCTGATACTGACCAACGCCAACAGCTTTTGGTTCAATTTTCACTAACTCTGATAATGGATCTTGTAAACGACGAGCAATGGACACCGCGCTTCGTTGCTCAACCTGTAAATCCGGGAATTCTGTACGGGCAATGTCAGATGCTGAGTAAACAGACGCCCCCGCTTCATTGACAATAACGTAGGCTACGTCAGTAGTTAGCTCGTTCAATACATCCACTATAAATTGTTCTGTTTCACGAGAAGCTGTACCGTTTCCGATTGCAATAATACTTATTGGATATTTAGCTAAAATTGCTTTTACAACAGCTTTTGATTTTGCCACATCTGGTTTAGGTGGATGTGGATAGATAGCAGTAACCTCTAGCATCTTCCCTGTTTCATCTACAATAGCTAATTTACAACCTGTACGATAAGCTGGGTCGACTCCCAAGACATATTTACCTTTCATAGGAGGCTGTAGTAATAGATTACGTAAATTCTCAGAGAAAATATGAATAGCTTGTGTTTCTGCTTTTTCTGTAAGCTCATTACGTATTTCTCTTTCAATAGATGGTTGAATTAAACGCTTGTACGAATCCTCTATAGCCAGCTTCACTTCAACAATAGCAGGAGACGATCCCGTTGCTGGTATCCATTCCTTCCACATGATCATCAATACTCGGTCCACTGGTACACGGATCGAAACTTTCAAAACGTCTTCCTTTTCTCCACGATTTATCGCTAAAATACGATGAGGAACAATACGATTAACAGGTTCCTCATAATCGTAATACATTTCAAATACATTTTTTTCGTCCGTTTCTGCATTTTTTACATTCGTTACAAGTACACCATCTTTCAACGAATAGGAACGAATTTTCTCACGGATAGCAGCATCATCAGCAAAGCGTTCTGCTAAAATATCTCTTGCTCCTGCAAGCGCGTCTTCAGCATTGGCTACCTGATCATTATCCACAAATTTAACAGCTAATTGTTCTAATGTGTCATTACTAAAACCTAATAAAAGTTCTGCAAGAGGTTCTAATCCCTTTTCTTTTGCAATAGTTGCCTTAGTACGTCGTTTTTGCTTATAGGGTCTATATAAATCCTCCACACGCTGTAAGACTGTTGCTGATAAAATGGATTTTTCTAATTCTGGTGTAAGCTTTTCTTGCTCTTGGATTAATCGGATAACCTCTTCTTTACGTTGTTCGAGCTGCTGTATGTAGTGATAACGATCCTCTACAGCTTTAATTTGCACCTCATCAAGGGATCCCGTTACTTCTTTTCGATAACGAGCAATAAATGGTACGGTATTTCCCTCTTCTAATAATTTAATTACAGCATCTACTTGCCCTGGTTTGACCGCTACATCTTTTGCAATGAGCTGTAACATTTGTTTTTGTTCCACATCATCACTACCTTTTTCTTTTCATTTTACCATTACACTTAACTAAAAATGCAAAAAAATAGTCTACCCAGACGAATATGAGTAGACTATTTTCAGTCATTTTAAGGGTGTTAAGTATGATTAACAACACACCATGGATGGATTAGAGCGAAACACCGCCACTTGCTAGAATAGCCTCTTGTAATTTCTTTATTGCTTTTCTTTGTATTCTAGATACATGCATTTGAGAAATTCCTAATCGTTCTCCAGCTTCTTTTTGACTAAGTTGCTCTAAATATGTAAGCTGAATAATTTGTCTTTCTCTTTCATTTAAAACAACCATTGCTTCTGAAACAATCATTCGTTTATCAGTTATTTCATAGCCATCGTCTTCCCTACCTAAAATATCGAACAGCGTAACTGTACTACCATCTGAATCTGACTCTATTGAATGATCCATAGAAAGAGCTTGATAACTACGGCTCATTTCCATAGCCTCTAATACCTCTTCCTCCGCTACCTCTAAACGCTCGGCAATTTCTTTAATGGATGGAGAACGCTGCAATTCAATTGTCAGCGCCTCCACTGTTGTTTTGATTCTCGGGCCTATTTCTTTTATTCGTCTAGGTACATGAACATCCCATGTTTTATCACGTAAAAAGCGTTTGATTTCCCCTACAATTGTTGGCACAGCAAATGCTTCAAAACTACGACCAAAATTTGGATCAAAACGTCTAATTGCACCTAGTAATCCCAGCATCCCTACTTGAACAATATCATCATAATAAGATTTACCATTCGAATATTTCCGTGCTATTGACTCAACTAGATATCGATAATGAATCACTAAGTTCGTTTGTGCTTCATCATCCTCCGTTGACTGGTACAATTCAATCCACTTTAATACATCTTCCTTGGATGAAGATTTATGTAGTGATTCTTTCGACATTTTTTTCCACCTGCTCCCTAGTGACATACTTTGTCATAAAGACAGTTACGCCACCATCGTTATTGATCATCACCTCATCCATCAAAGTTTCCATTAAATATAGTCCTAACCCACCTTCTCTTAGCCCTGCAATGTTTTCCTCAGGATGGTACGGTCCAATCTTAGACTTGATCTCTTCAAAATTAAAACTATTGCCATAATCAGCAATCATCATTTCCATTTTATGGTCATACAACGCACACCCGATGACGATTTCACCTTCTTCATCTTCTTTATAAGCATGGTGTACAACATTAGTCACAGCCTCACTTGCAGCAATTTTTAAGTCTTCGATATCATCATAATTAAAGCCAATCCTACTTGCTAAGCCCGAGACAGTTAACCGAATAACACTGACAAATTGCGGTTTAGCAGGAACTCTAATTTCAATATAGTCAAATTCCTTCATTATCTTAATTCCACCTTTTTATCAGTTTCAATATCCATCAAATCACTTAGACCAGTAATTTCAAACAATCTTTGTAATCTACTCGATAAACCAACGAGCTTCACTTTGCCATTTTCACGTAATGCTCTTTTGTAAAAAGCAACAAAAATCCCTAGTCCCGTACTATCCATGTAATTAACCTTTGATAAATCAAGTTCAACTTCTAATCCTTCTGTAATCTTTACAGCTTCTAATTCCTCTCGTAATCCAGATGCCGTAAACGTATCAATTTCACCCTCAACAAAGCCAAATAATTTATGATCAATTTCTTTAAAATGTATTGTAACGTCCATATAGCACACCTCCACCATATTTGTTAGACTATTTTCTGTTCCCTGTTTCATTAAAACGTAAACCTATTTTTTTAAAATAACTACAGTAAAATCATCAGAAAGTTTAAAATTCTGTACTTTCTCTATCTCTCTATAAAGAAGCTGACACAATTGCTGGGCTGTTAAATACTTATTTTCTTTTATGAGTGCTGTAATAATCTCTCGTGAATTTAAGTCATCCAGTGCTCTAAACTCTGTTACTCCATCGGTCATCATGATGATCAAATCATCTTCCTCTAAAACAATTTCATGAAACGTATATTTTGTTTCAGGCAATACACCTAATAATAAGCCTTTAGCTTCTAAAGAAACAAACTCATCATGCTTTGCCATATAATGTAAAGCCGGTTCATGCCCTGCCGAAGCATAGGAAAATATGTTTTGGCGAATATCTAAGCAACCATAGAACATAGAAACAAACATGCTATCATCAACACCTTTTTCAATTACCCTGTTGATGACTTCTAAAACATATGAAGGATCTTTATAGGCATAACCCAATGTCTCAAGTCCATATTTCACCATCGACATGCATAGGGCGGCAGGTACTCCCTTCCCCACTACATCTGTCACAGCCATACTTAAATACTCTTCTCGATCATGAAAAAAATGTACATAATCACCATTCATTTTACGAATAGGAACAGAGATCATTCCTATATCAATACTGTGCAGCTGGGGTACATGTGATTTTAATAAAGTCTTTTGAATATTAGTTGCGATTTTCATTTCCATCTCGTACTCCGCTTGTTTTTGAAGTAAGCTTTGATGCTCTCGATGTGCCATGCCATAATGTACCATTACTTCAATGAGAAAATCATATGCTGGCTGCGATTCACTCATTCGATCAGGAAATATTTGTTCAACAGCATTTTTATGAATACTCACGACATCCTCTGGAGCTATATTTTTTTGAATTAATTGACGTGTGAAATTTTGAGCAATATATAAGTTTCTTTCCGTTTGATTAACCATATAATCTGACAATATCTTTTTATACTGGGCTTCTAATTGTTTCAATTTCTTCACGTCCTAACGCAGCCATTTTTCTGTCCGTATTATTGTACCCTCTCCAACGACAGATTGAATGTCTAAGTTGTCCATCAATCGCTTAACACCCGGAAGGCCAGCACCTAGTCCCCCAGAAGTAGAATAACCATCCTCCATTACCTTGCGAACATCCTTAATTCCAGGTCCTCGATCAGTTGCAACAACTACGATTTTCTTTTCAGTTTCTGACTCGACCCTTTCAATTTCAATCACACCTATACTCGCATATAAATAGATATTCCTTGCTAATTCACTAATAGCAGTGGTTATACGAGCTTGATCAACAGTGCCAAATCCAAGTGCCTTTGCCTCATTGCGCCCCAGTTGTCTTGCTGCAACAATATCCCACTCTGTAATAATTTCAACCGAAGACTTACTTGTCACTGCTGTCCCTCCATTTCCTTACGGAGTATTACTCTTACACGTTAATTCGACATGCTAAACGTAATTTAAACTTTATAGAATTTATAAATGGAATATTCTATGTATATTTTCATATACCTTTTAGAATTTTTTTAATAATCTATTATTATTAAAAATCTTGTGTATATCTTAAATCTTTTTCTATTATTTATCAAATATGTCTTAACATAATTACGACTAGATTATTTTCCATCCATACAATATCTACCCTCGAAATTAAGCAAAATAAGTAAATGAATAGACGAGACAAAAAAAACATCGAGATATCAATTATCTCGATGCTTCTATACACATATGTATATCAAAATTTAACTAGACCTAAACTGATCATCAGCGCACCATCAACTTTTTCCATCACAGCATGATCAAGTTGCGTAATGCGATCTGTCAATCTTGACTTATCAATTGTCCGCACTTGTTCTAGCAAAATAACCGAATCACGTTCAAAACCATACTTTTCAGCATTGATTTCAACGTGTGTCGGTAACTTTGCCTTTTGAATCTGTGCAGTGATAGCCGCGATGATGACAGTCGGACTAAATCGATTGCCAATATCATTTTGAATAATCAGCACCGGCCTAGTACCCCCTTGTTCAGAGCCTACTACCGGTGATAAATCTGCAAAAAAAACGTCACCACGTTTTACATTCAAAGTGTCATCCCCCGCTAACGAGACGCTCCACCATATGTTGTGCTTCATATTCTGCATGCAAGCATTCACTCGCGATCATTAAATTAATATGAGACATTTCAACATATCCTTTAATCATAGCTTCCCGTATTTGATTTGGTTGCTCCTGCATTAAATTTTTGCGCGCCAAAATACGCACAAAAGATTCACCTTCAATTACTTCCTTTGTTTGTAGAAATAGTCTGTCTTGAACAGCAATTGTAGCTTCTCTTAACTTTTTCTCGTACACAGCAAGCACCTCCAACGGAACCATACACTTTTCATTACTTCCCATTCTATCATTGAAAGATATTGTTGAAAAGACATGAAATGACAAAATATCTGACAATTTGAAGTACAAATTGTAAAAATATGTTGGCTGTCGAAGGTATATGCCGAATAATTATTATTGCAATACATTACCAGTTATGAATCATCTAACATTTGGAAAAGAAATAAGATCTCCAGTGCTAATTAATTTACCAAATTCAACATTACACTCTGGCATGAATGCACATTACATTACACTAAATATTGAACGTTAAAATATATTGGCATAAGGGTGTACATTAAAAGTATATTCTAGGAACTCTTGCTGTTATAATGCATGGTATTTCATAATTAATGGTTTCAAGCCTTGCTGCCCATTCATCCATAGAGATCCTATTCTGTCCTTGATGGCCAATAAGTGTTACCTTCTCACCTATAGCATATGCTTTTGGTAGAGCAACCATACATTGGTCCATACAAATTCGTCCAACAATCGGCATTCTCTGTCCATCAATTAATACCTCTTGTCCACCTAACTTTCGAATAACACCATCTGCATAGCCTATTGGAATAGTTCCAATCCACATATCTGTAGGTGCAACATACGTAGCGCCATAGCCGACCGATTCGCCTGTTTTTATTTGCTTCACATGAACAAGTTCACTTTCAAGCGAAAACGCAGGTTTTAGGGCAAAGGGTAATATATTTTCCACATAGGTGGACGGTGACAAACCATACATTGAAATTCCATATCTAACAGCATCATATTGTAAGTAAGAATTCTTTACTAATGAAGCTGCAGTATTTGATGCATGCACAAGCGGTGGCTTCATAGGTATTACAGCTAAACAGTTCTCAAAAAATTGAACTTGTTGATCGAAATGAGTCGTATCTTTCTCATCTGCTGTTGCAAAGTGCGTAAATATTCCATTCAGCTCTACATTGTCAGTAGACTCTATTGTTTGATACAGCTCTAACAATTCTTGATCAGAACGGATGCCAATTCTACCCATACCACTATCTACTTTAATATGTAGTTGCAAAGATAGCGCTTCATTCGCTATAAGCGGAGCTGCTTGCTGTACCCAATCACTATCAAACACGGTAAGCATTATACGCTGTTGAGCTGCAAAAGGGGCAAAGGAAACTGGAGATGCACCTAATATTAGTATGTCTGGTTCTTTAAAATGTGCTCGAATATGTAATGCTTCATCGGGTGTTGCCACTGCTAGTATTGTGGCACCAGCCTCAAGAGCTGCCTGTGCTACGGCTACATCTCCATGACCATATGCATTCGCCTTTACTACAGCAATTATTTGAACATTAGGTCGTAAAAAACTTTTTAAATTTTTGACGTTTTGTTGGATTGCTTGTAAGTCTATCGTTGCTTTGGTTGGTCGAAAATACTGCTGTGTCTTCATAAGAATACCCTCTTTATTTTTAATTAAAACATTATGTATTATATACATATTTTTTATATAGCTTGTACAATTAAACGTTTTTTAGTCCTGAACTTTCACTTTAAAGGAAATCACTTAACATTTTCTAAACAGCAGGCTTTCTTTTAAATTGTCAATAAGCTACAGCTTTCGTAAACTAGAAAGCTGTAGCTAGATAAGTTACTTCATACTACTTATCGTCATAGATGTAGCAACTTCAATCATTTCATCTCGCGTTAGTTTACTTGAAGCTACAAAGAATTCAACACCATCTTTTTCCCAACTAATCGAAGTATCTGTAATAGCACCTATTGTAAAGCCTAAGTCTACTGGATCACCAGGTGATGATACTGGTAGCATAGAGTTTTCCTTTGACACTGGTTGCTGCATAACTGTAAATGCTTTATCTCCCTCAAATGTTAAGATAACGCGTTCCATTCCACTTTCTTGAACGACTTTTTCATTCGCCAATTGTGCCCAGTTCACTACAGGATAATGTGTTTGGAATTCCTGATACTCTACATCTGCGCCAACTGCTTCTTGGTCTTCTTTTTCTTCTTTACCATCTTTATCAGCAGGTGTAGCTTGTTCACCTTTAGTGTTATCTTTATCTGTAAATTGTTCAACTGCGTACTCTTTTGCAGCATGCTGTACGCCTAATTTAATTTTCTTAAATGTAATGCGAATTTGCTCTTCTTTCACATCATTCATAATGACAACAGAAGTTGGCAATAATGTTTTCTTATCTACCGTAATTACCTGATGAGGCATACTATTTTTATAGCTATTTCTAGTAGCCGCTTCAAATATATATGCTTTTTCTTCCTCTTTCATGACAAGATTTTTATCTTCAGCTAAATCTTCTGCTAGAGCGCCTATCAAATAGGCTTGACTATTTTTCTTAGGCCAATCACTTTGGAATTTATACATTTTGTTTAATGTTGGTGTGACAACAAAAACGCCATCCGCATTACGCACAATCATTTGTGAAACATCTTTTCCACTTTCCATTACTTCTACTCGATAGAAATCAGGCTTTGTATGCCATACTGTCACATTATAATTTCTAGGCTCCCCACCTGATTTAATCTCCATCGTTGCGTTTAACTCATAGCCATTTGTCTCTGCCCATTTCCCATTCACTTTCTTCAACACTTTTTCCTGTGAGGCTGTACCACATGCCGACAGAAGTAATATCGTACAAAGTAAGACGAGCCATTTAACTATTCGGTTGCCCACGTTTTCACCCTTTCTTCTTTCAAATCCACTACGACAATATATGAACCGTATTTGTCAGTTATGTCATTTGAAGAAAAGGCAATATAGTTAAATTTGCTGGCCAACCTTTTAGACAAGTTCATCCTTATTCTAATAAGATTACTTGAGCAGCTGCATATTGCTTGGAATGAGTAATACTAACAAAACCATTGACAAGCTCTTCCTTAAAATATAAAACAGGATTCCCAGCCTCTCCTCTTAATATTTCCATATCATGAAGTTTACATTGTTCCCCTATGCCAGTACCCATTGCTTTCGAAAATGCTTCTTTAGCAGCAAATCTTCCTGCTAAAAACTCTATTTTACGAGTTTCTGAATATCCATCAAATAAAATTTTTTCCCTTGCTGTTAAAATGCGTTCTTTAAATTTATCTGTACGCTTCATCGCTTTTTCAATACGGTCTATTTCTACAATATCAAGACCAATTCCCTTAATCATGTGACCTTCTCCTTTACCTATTTCCAACAAGGCATGTATAATAATTGTAAATTGAGGTGGAGCCATGTTTAGTAGAACAGAAAATTTTAAGCAATATACAAAGTATTACCCTATTGTATCAACGTTAATAGCAATCAATTTAATTCTTTATGTATTGTCTCTTTTACCCGGCGTAGGAACTCTTTTGTGGAATTACGGAATCCAGGCGAATTTCCTGATTCAAAATGGTGAGTGGTGGCGTGTATTCTCTGCTATGTTTTTACATGCTGGATTTATGCATATGTTTTTTAATATGTTTTCCTTATATCTTTTTGGACCAGAGCTTGAAAAAATCGCAGGCAAAGCACGTTTCATTACAATTTATTTAGTATCTGGTATTGTAGGCAACATGGCAACCTATATATTCTATAATAGTAATTATACGAGTCTTGGTGCAAGTGGGGCTATTTTTGGAATTTTTGGTGCTTTTGGGGCATTAGTTTATTATACTCGTAGAACAATGCCAATGCTTCGTAAGCTCATTTTACCAATCATCGTTATCAGTGTCATCATGACTTTTCTTCAACCCAATGTAAACGTCAATGCACATTTAGGTGGTTTAGTAACTGGATTTATACTCGGGCTTATCTATTTACATCCAAAAAGAATTTTAAGCTGGCGTAAACAAAAAATGGCGGGTAAATCGTAATGTAAGAGAGGAGCAGCTCCATGAGTCATAATTAGATCCCATGGCACTGCTCCCCTTTCTATTTATAGCCTTTTACAAAGCTACGGTAGCCTCATTGGCCATCTTAATTTTTTTCCATTCTGCTGCTGTTAATCCATAAACAACTTGGTCTACATGATGATCATACAGCCACTCAGCATCCCTTAACCGTCCTTCTTCATGAAAACCCAAAACTTTTGGAATCGTACGGCTGCGAATATTTCCAACCGCTACCCTCACTTCAATACGATTTAGCTTTAAATAATTAAAGGCGTAATCAATTAATGTTTTCATTGAATTTGTTACGAGTCCCTTACCAACAAACTCATTCCCTAACCAATAGCCAATGCTTGTCCATTTATGTTGCCAGTTGATTTGATGATACCCTATCACACCAGCGAGCTGTCCTTCATAGTAGATGCCGGCCTGTATGCCATTGTTATCTGCATATTGTTGCATGGCCTTTTTTACAAATACCTCTGTATCCTTAACTGTCTGAACACCATCTACAAAAGGCAGCCATTCACGTAATGTCCCCCTTGAACGATCCGTCAATGCAAATAATTCATGAACATCACTTAAATCCAATAACTTCAAATAAGCGCTTTCATTAATATCATATTTAAACAAAGTCCCCACCCCTTTTGTTCTATTTATTTTATTATAAACAGCATGACCCGATTTTTATAGATAAAAAAAGCTAATCCTTCCATAAAATTGAAAGGTTTAGCTTTATGTTTAATGTTCATACCAAGATAATATGGTTTCAGCATCATGTTGCTCCAGGCTTGAGACACTCCCCGTTGTACCAGATGCACCCGACATGACTGTCGCTTTTATAGACATAACATTCTTTCTTTTTTGAAAGTACGATTGTGTACTTCCCATAGATTGTATTCGTTTTTTCTCCATTATCAATGTTACTCGACTAAATACTCGATATTGCAAAGCCAGTTGCTTTCCATCGATTTGATAGCCTGCTGTTTTATGCTGCCAAATACCAAGTAGTATCGTTAATGGAATTAACAATAATGATAATAGACCATATGGGTAGAAGAAATAACTGCATGCGCCAATAATAGGGACAAGCCAGATAAAATCTATGCGATAGAAGAACGATCTTGCCTTTTTTGGTGAGCGAGTAAATGAAGGGTACCAATTCATTTCTGGGAAAAGATGCTCTAACGACTCCATACAATCTTGTTTCTTAATGAGTGGAAACAAGGTAATTTTTTTATCCATCCCGTCTTCACCGTTACCACCAGCACTTTCTACAACGACCGTAGCAAAGCCTGTTAATTGACGTAATGGATTTTCAACAATCCGAATCGCTTGAATTCGATTTAAAGGTAAAGTTATACGCTTTTTTTCTAAAAGTCCTTTAGTAAGAATAAGCTTATCTTCTTCAATACGGACTGTATAATCATAATAATTAATCAGGGTGATAAGGACGGAAACAACCCAGGCTACAATTAAAATGAACATTACGGTTAGCGCCACTAAAAATGCCCCGATTTTTACAAAATCAGCTAACTCATGAAAAACAGTCTCATAAGGAATAATATCTGAAAACTGAGAGGCAATAGCGGCAAGCCCCGATAGCACAACGCCAATCCCGCCCGAAGTTGTGGCTAATACAAGTAAATCACGCATGGACATATGGTAAATAGCTGGTGTGGAAACTGACTCTTCTACAACTTCCTCCTGCTCTGCATGCAGTGGATTCACACCTTCATTTTTTGCACGCCGCATTTCTAATTCGATAACATCTGCAGCTGCTTTTCGAATTGCGGTAAGCTCTACTTCAGGTTTACCTCCTTTACTGCCAGCTGTTTCTACCTGAACTTTGACTAATCCAAAAATACGATGAAAAATTCCCTCATTGTAGTTCAAGCTTTGAATACGTTCAAAAGGAATATAACGCTTCTTTTTAACAAACAATCCATACTTTATGCGTAGTTCCCCATCCTCAAACCAATAAACAAATGTCCGCCATTTTATAATGCCTCCCATCAATGCAAGGAGTGCGGCTACTCCCCATACACCGAAAAGTAAAATGGTATCAAAAAAATGATCACTACGAAAATTTAGTGAGAAATTAAAGCCGTTACTTATGATAATTATCGCAATTGGTAATATCATACTTTTCAATGCTTTAACGCTCGTAATCACTGCTGATATTGGATGTAAACGATTAATTTCCTTAGACATCATCTTCCGCCACCCTTGCTAATTCAGAGATACGAGCACGAAGTAAATCTGCTTCATCCATGACAAGTGCAGGAATTGTATGTACGGTTGCTGCTGTTGATATGGAAATGTTACCCAAGTCATGCTTTTTTAATATCGGTCCCTGTGTCGTATCAACATGTTGGACACGTACCATTGGTATGAGCGTACGTTTCACTACAAATAAGCCATGTTGAACTTCAATTTCATGTTCACGGACCTCATACCGCCATCGTTCCCATCTAATTTTCGGAAAAATAAAAACTGAAAGTACGGCACTTAGTACTACAATTGCCCCAGCTATGTAGTAAATAAATAAAGGCCATTCAAAATAATAAGTCCCATAGCTTACTAACACGGCTACAATTAATAGCACCAATGTTTGTATGACTCCATATAAGCGCCATACAGTTAACCCTTTACGGGAAATTTGATGAATTGGTTGAGCTCTCAATGTCATTCCCCCTCTTTTCTATATTATGTTATACGGAATCAGTTACCGTTTCGTTTCAACTATATACGAAAAAAAACCTTACAGCCAGTACGACTGCAAGGTTTAAATATCCACATATAAAATTAATCTTCGTGGCGTCGAGGAGAACGAGAACGACCTTGTCCACCTTCACGACGGCCTCCTTCACGGCGACCCCCGTCTCGACGGCTATTGCCATTGCTATTGCCATTGCCATTGCTATTACGGCGATCTCCACTGCGAGAGTCACGACGTCCGCCAAAGTTACGATTACCACCACGACCACGATCTCCGCCACGATTACTGCTAGAACGCTCACGACGCATTGGTAATGGACGTTCTTCTGAAATTGCAACCGGTGTATCGTCTGGCTCTTTCGTTAATGAGCGAAGAGCTGCTGCTACAACGTCAACGGCTTCATGATTATCAAGTATTTCTGCCGCAAGTATACGGTAATCACCTAAGTTGTTATTAGCAATAAGCCCTTCAAGTGTATCAACAGCTAATCGTTGTTGACCCACTAATGCTTCATCAGTTGTTGGTGGACGAAGAGGTGTCATGCGTTTCTTCGTAGTTTCTTCTACGATACGTAAGTAACCCATTTCGCGTGGTGTTACAAATGTTACAGCAAGACCTGATTTACCTGCACGACCTGTACGACCGATACGGTGAACATAAGATTCAGGATCTTGTGGAATATCGAAATTGTATACATGTGTGACACCAGAAATATCAAGACCACGTGCCGCTACATCTGTCGCAACAAGGATGTCAATTTTATTTTCTTTAAATTGACGCAATACAGAGATTCGCTTAGCTTGACTTAAATCACCATGAATACCTTCAGCTAGGTAACCACGAATTGATAAAGCTTGTGCTAGTTCATCTACACGACGTTTTGTACGACCAAAAATAATAGCAAGTTCTGGTTGATGCACATTTAATAAACGAGATAAAACATCGAATTTTTCACGTTCAGCAGACTTCACGAAATATTGTTCAATATTATCAACTGTTAATTCTTTCGCTTTAATTTTTACGATTTCTGGATCACGCATAAATGTTTCCGCAATTTTACGGATTGCTGGTGGCATTGTTGCTGAGAACAGTAATGTTTGACGCTCAGTTGGTACGTTTTCTAAAATGGCATTAATATCATCGATAAAGCCCATGTTTAACATTTCATCTGCTTCATCCAGTACTAATGTTTGCACATCTTCTAATTTTAACGTACGACGATTAATATGATCAATAATACGTCCTGGCGTACCAACAATGATTTGAGGTCTATTTTTCAGTGCACGGATTTGACGGCCAATTTCTTGCCCACCGTAAACTGATAATAATTTCACACGTTTATCATAACCAATCTTGTAAAGCTCTTCAGATACTTGAATGGCTAATTCACGAGTTGGAGCAATAACTAATGCTTGGATATTAGGGTTTTTTGGGTCAATTTTTTCAATTAGTGGAATCCCGAAAGCGGCAGTTTTACCAGTACCAGTTTGTGCTTGACCTAACACATCACGGCCTTCGATAGCAAAACGAATAGTACCTTCTTGGATTGGTGTTGCTTCTTCAAATCCCATACGCTTTACTGAGCGTAATGTAGATTCGCTAATATTTAATTCTGAAAAATTTGTCAAACTTCTCAATCTCCTTTTTTTCCTTTTAAGTTGACAAATGGTTACATTTTCAGATGAAGTTGTCGGCAAATTCGAGCCTGTGTAGTGGAACGTTTCCGTTACTTAAAAATTCTCTCTACATGATCGTAGAGCTCTCTTATATGAAAAGGAAAGCCCGGTCTTTACCGAGCGGTTCGATTCTGTCGTAATTATTCACTTTAGAATAAAACCGTTGTGTTCAAAAAAAAGTACTCTTCAACCAAATATGAAGAGTCTTCGCACAAAATGTATCCATTGCTTACACTAGTCTAACATGGCTTTAAAACGTATGCAACGATAACGCATGAGTCGTAATAATCTGACTACTTCATATCTCCTTCAAAAACAGCAAAACCTTTGGAAACCAATCGGAGCAATCTTCCTCAAGACATATATGATGCTTGCTATTATCAGAAAAATACAAAATTTTATTTCTTGAAGCCAATTCGTCAAAAAGAAATTGCGCTGTATGATAAGGTACTATTCCATCCAGTTTCCCCTGCACTATAAAAGCAGGAGTTTTGATATGTCGATAATATGGCTCCACTATTCTAACCAATTTCATAAATTCGATGGTTGAAGCTAATGGCACATTATTAAACTTATGTCGATAACGTAAAAACAGCTCATTACTTGGTAAATTATGATGATAAGCATCTGAAGCAAGCATTTTGAAATCTTTGATCAATTGTTTAGGACTTACATATTTGGCAGCGGCACTCAATAATACTAGCTTTTTTACTTTATAACGTTTTGCTAAATATAAGGCTATGATGCCTCCCATTGAAAATCCAACAACGATTACCTCATCTACTTTTTTAGCTAATGTCCGAAAGGCAAGCTCTGCATCCATTAACCAATGCTTTGCAGTAAATCCACTCATATGCAATGCATCACCATGCCCTGACAATGTTGGTTCTACAATGAGCCAATCTGTATGTGTCCGTAAGTATGCTGAAAACGGTTCGATCTCATAGGGACCACCCGAAAACCCATGAATGCATAGTACACCTATTGACAAATCCTTCACCTCGTTTAACAAAAAAAACCCTCTTAATTGAATGAATCGGTGAGCGTTTTGTCCCACCGATTCATTGTAAACTATGCTGTAAATGCTTTTAAAATTATCTCTAATTTCATACCACGCGAACCTTTAAGTAAAACAATAGATGACTTATTAGCAAGTTCTAGCTTTTCTATAATAGCTGTATAATCCTCTTCTTCATACAATAGCCGTCCTGCTTCAAAGCGCTCTTTTAATATTTCATTAAGGTAAGTCATTCGAGGACCAAATAGACAGATATAATCGATTTCATGCTCGTTTATATGCTCCGCCAGCTCTTCATGAAAACTTTGCTCATTCGGTCCAAGCTCCAGCATATCCCCTAATACAAGCCATTTTTCAGGCCGAATAGTTGAAGTAGCCATAAATTGAATGGCAGCTTTAACGGAGGTTGGAGCAGCATTATAGGCATCGTTAATAAATAATGCACCATTCGTACCTTGTACTTGTTGCATCCTCATATCTGTTAATACTACATGTTCTAAGGATGTACGAATTTGCTCATTATTTAAACCCAGCTTCTGGGAAATTAACATCGCAACTAGTGTATTCTTTACTTGATGCTTTCCAAGTACAGAAATCGAAAAGTCACCCTCTATAATACCGTGCGTAGTAAAGGTACTACCTTCAGCATTAGCGTAAATATTATCAGCATATAAAAGGTTATCTGACTCTAATCCAAACGCTACTGCATTAAGATGCTGTTCCTTTGCCACTAGTTCCTGTAGCAATGGTTCATCCCCATCATAGAATAATAGACCCTCTGGCTGCATTCCTCGAATAATTTCAAACTTTGCCTGTGCGATACCTGCACGGGACCCTAAGTCCTGCATATGGGCTTCCCCTATGTTTGTAATAACCGTCATGTGTGGACGTGCAAGCTTTGTTAAAAATTCAATTTCGCCAAATCCACTCATACCCATTTCAAGGACAGCAACATCGGTATCTTCATCAAGTTGTAAAAGGGTAATTGGTAAACCTAATTGATTATTAAAATTCCCAATTGTCTTTTGTACCTTAAAAAATGGTGCGAGTGTACCCGCTAAAATATCTTTTGTTGATGTTTTACCGTTAGAACCAGTAATGCCAATAAATTTAGCTTTATGTTCATTGCGATAAGCTCGTGCCATTTCCTGCAAAGCTGTTTCTGGATCATCTACAAACAATAAAGGTACACCTTCTGGAGGATTCGGTTCATCTTTTTGCCAGAGAGAAGCACCTGCACCTTTCTCGAACGCTTGAGCTACGAATCGATGTCCATTTGTATGTTCACCACGAAATGGCACAAATAAGTCACCGTGTTGAATGGATCTTGTATCAATGGAGATCCCTGATACAACCGTATCATCGTAAGCCGACATATCTTCATTTAACCATGCAGCTAATTGTTTTAATGTTTTTTTCACAATAATCCCACTCAGTCTTTTTTATAGTGAAGCTGTTGTTTTTCTTTATAACGTTCAATAGCTAACGTAATCAAACGATTAATCAGCTCTGGATAGCTTACATTTGTATGTTGCCACAGTAGTGGATACATACTTACTGGCGTGAAACCAGGCAGGGTATTCACTTCATTAATGTAAACGCTGTTATCAGCTGTTACAAAAAAGTCTGCACGCACTAAACCGCTACCATCAATCGCCTTAAATGCACGTTTTGCCAATTCTTTTAAGCTTGATTCTGTTTCCTCCGGTAGTTCAGCTGGAATGATAAGTGCTGTGGAACCGTCCTTATACTTAGAATCGTAATCATAAAAATCTGTAACAGGTTTAATTTCACCAGGTACCGAAACTTCAGGATAATCATTTCCTAACACGGCAAGTTCAATTTCTCGAGCGATAATGCCTTGCTCGACAACAATTTTGCGATCGTACTGTAAGGCAACCTCAATGGCTTTTATTAATTCATCTCGGTTTGTAGCTTTGCTAATCCCAACACTAGATCCTAAGTTTGCAGGTTTCACAAACATTGGCCACTTCAATCTTTCTTCACAGCGTTCAATGATTACCTGTTGTTCATTCTTCCACTCACTGCGAATAAAGTACGTATAGGGCACTTGTGGTAAGCCAGCAATCTCGAATAATTGCTTCATGACTACCTTATCCATTCCCGCAGAAGAAGCTAAAACCCCATTTCCTACATAGGGTAGATTTAAAACCTCTAGTAAACCTTGCACCGTTCCATCCTCACCATTGGTACCATGTAACAATGGAAAAATAACATCGAACTGCACCGAATTGCCATGATTATCGATTAAAAAATCAGTAATATTATTTTCTAAAATCGTAGTATTATCACCAAATTGCAGTTCTTCGATCGTGCTTACAGGCTTTTCCAAACGATCTCCGCGTCGCCATTCTCCTTCAGATGTTATGAAAATCGGATATACTTCATACTCCTCGAAATTCAAAGCACCAGTGACTGCACGAGCTGTTGATAATGACACCTCATGCTCCGCTGACTTTCCGCCGTATAATAAACCGATTCTTTTTTTCATTTTTGTGCCCTCCACATACTTCTTGAGTACTATTAGTTTATCACGAAACGTCTTGACAAATGACATAAAAATCCCACCGTAATTTTCGACGGTGAGATTTGAGTGTATATTTCGTTAAATAATATAAATCAATTCATCGTGCTCAGTTTTCAAAATGGTATTTAAATCATCCCAAACTTCATCGGGAAAAGAATATTCCGATAGGTTACGAACTTCTATTCCGTAAGCCACTTTTGGTTTTTCAATACGGTATAACGATAATAGCGCACCGTCTTTAGCAAAGGAGCGATAAGAACGCAAGAAATCAGGTGATATGGCAGGAATACTCGATTTTGCTTTCCGACGCCAAAAACCAGAGCTACGTTCCTTTTCACGAATTAAACTATTAAAAACATTTGCAACCAATAAATCCGAATCACTTAAATGACGGAAATAAATTTTTGTCATTTTCTCTAAATCTGAAGAATAATAGACGAATCTATTTTGCAATTTGTTAAAAAATGCAGATGTAATTGGTTCTTTTTTATGACTTATGTAGAGCAATTCTCCCTGTTCCATTGGTGTTAAATGGTCTAGCCTCTTCTCATCCATAAAATCAACCCAACATAATTCCTTTGTCTCCGCTGATTTTTTTACAAAATGAGGCACCTCTTCATCCAATACATATTCAAATTGTGTATGCATATTAAAAGAACCGTCTTCATAGGAATGTTTTAATAATAGTAAGTGATGCAGTGGTTCAAGTGCAGCCACAAATTGCGAGAATTTTAACCCGCTAAAAATGACAAATTTATCGACTTCATTCATATGAACATAAATATGATACATAAAATCATCAGCTGACTTTAATTTTTTAGCCACAACCATCACCCCATTCTTCACTACATTATAAGACTAAACTCGATTTTTTTGAAACATTTTATGTTAATTGTCGTCACAACTATATACGCAGGCATAAAAGTGTTTTTTGCGTTATAATAGGAATGTTAAACATGCATTTGCATATAGGTTTTTGATTACTCAATGAGTATAATTATTTGCTTAAAAGTTCCATTGACAATGATCATAGCAAGTTGCAAGCTTATCAGTAGATGTTAGTTCTTCTGATTATGAATTTGCTCTATTCTTTCAACATTATAAACGAAAATGGATGAAATGCATTACATTTACTCATATTGAGATACTATTTTAATTTAGGTGGATTTTATGGAAAATAAACGGAACTTTGCTAATCGTTTTGACTGGACCCTTGCTTTTATTCTTTTCACTTTTCTAGTCATTAGTTTGTTAGCTATTGCGTCTGCCCAAACATCAGGTCAATATGGCATCAATTACGTTCCAAAACAAATGCAATGGTATGTGATTGGTGCAGTTATAATTGGCATAGTGATGTTTTTCGAGCCAGATCAATATAAAAAAATGTCATGGTATATGTATGGAGCAGGGATTGCCTTATTGGTACTGCTTATTTTTATGCCTGAGGGAGAAGGACAAATTGGTGCACCAGTTAATGGTGCCAAAAGCTGGTATCATACACCGCTTGGAAATATTCAGCCTTCTGAGTTTATGAAAACTTTTTACATCTTAGCACTGGCACGATTAATTAGTAAGCATCATGAAGTCTATTCCTTAAGATCGTTAAAAACAGACTTTTTATTATTAGGAAAAATCGGTATAACCCTATTTGTTCCATTGGCAATTATTATGAAACAGCCCGACCTTGGTTCAGCACTTGTATTCTTCGCCATTACTGCTGCCCTGATCATTGTAGCGGGGATATCCTGGAAAATAATTTTACCAACATTTTTAGGTGGCGTAGTAGCAGGTGGCTCATTACTATGGATGGCTCTTTATATGCAAGATTTCTTAGAGAAAACATTCGGTTTTAAAACCTATCAGTTTGCTCGTATCTATTCTTGGCTAGATCCCTACTCCTATTCTTCTAGTGATGGTTATCATTTAATAACATCGTTAAACGCCATTGGCTCAGGTGAAATTTTCGGTAAGGGATTTCGAAATCGAGAAGTTTATGTAGCAGAGAACCATACCGATTTCATTTTTACTGTAATCGGTGAAGAATGGGGTTTTATTGGTGCCAGTATTGTTATTTGTATTTTCTTCTTACTAATTTATCATTTAACAAAAACAACACTCTTATTAAAGGATCCATTCTCGACATATGTCTGTGCTGGTATTATCGCCATGATTACCTTCCACGTCTTCGAAAATATAGGAATGACGATTCAACTATTACCGATCACAGGTATTCCACTTCCGTTCATCAGCTATGGAGGAAGTTCATTAATGGGAAATGCTTTAGCTATCGGTCTTGTCTTTAGTATGCGGTTCCACTATAGGACGTATATGTTTACAACACAAGATGAAGATGAATAAATATAGAAAAAGGGAAGCCTCTATTACTGAGACTTCCCTTTTTCTATTGTAAACGAGTTAAGCTTGAACTTGCGGTGTCTGCGTTGGTGGTGTTAGCACTTTTAAAAGTTCTAGTCGAGACTTTGTTACAGTGGCTGTTACACCCAACTTAGATAAATTCGAAACAATCTTTTTCAAATCTACTTCTTTCGTCATACATTCCACCTCAATCTTTCCTCGATTTTATATAACGTTTAATTGGCAAAAAAGTTTCATTTTTCTATGAGTATGATGTCTGACAAGTTTATCATACCACTTAACTTTGCTTTAAAATTTTTCATTTTTGTGACATTGTAAATTATTATACCCATCACTATTCACCACCAAACATTTATAAACTAACCTAAATCGCTACATTTTATTCATTTACTTTATCTCTCAACAAAAAATAAGTTGTCTATCCATGTTTCTCCTGCCGTATTCTTGTAATAGCAAGAACAACAAGGGTAGAATATACATATTGAAATATTGTATGAAAGCAGGGAACTGTATGAAAAAGGCAATTCTATTATTAATGTCTGTTCAATTCCTCGTTTACCTAGGTTTTGGCATTATTATTCCTGTCTTACCAGAGGTTATTGTGCAGCAAAACTGGGATGACCTCCATGTCGGTGGGTTACTAACAGTTTATTCACTAGCAAGCTTTTTCACTGCGCCACTTTGGGGCATGCTATCAGATAAGGTAGGACGTAAACAGCTCATCTTAACAGGACTAATCGGTTTTAGCCTGAGCTTTGTTATTTTTTCATTATTTATCGATAACCTAGCTATTTTGTATGTTTCCCGCATTGTTGGAGGATTATTTTCAGGAGCTCTATATACAGCTGTAACAGGATTTATTGCAGATATGTCTAGTGAGGAAACACGTAATAAATATATGGGCTTTATGGGCATGTCCATTGGTCTAGGATTTATTTTTGGTCCAGCAATCGGTGGGGTGTTAGGGCATTATAGCCTGCAATTACCGTTTATCGCCTCAGCTATATTAATTGCACTATTATTTATTTATGCAAGTTTCGTCTTAAAAGAACCTGAAAAACGAAAAGATTCAAATAAACGTGCTATTGTGCCAAAAGGTGCTGGGAAGATGCTACAATATCGTGTGCGTTACTTATTTATGTTTTCGTTTTTAGTAACTTTTATGTTGGCAGGTGTAGAAGCTACATTCCAATTGTTCCAAATCGAGAAAATTCAAATTACACCATTACAAATCGGTTATTTATTTATGTTTAGTGGCTTCGTTGATGCGGCAATTCAAGGTGGTGTCGTTCGACGTATTAAAAATGGCAGTGAGACAACTTGGTTAATCGGCGCTCAAATTGTAACTGCCATTGGGATGTTATTATTCACATTGACCGCTAATCTATTTATCGCAGGGCTAGCACTATGTGTCTTCACAGCCGGAAATGCACTTGCTAGAACATGTGTTGTTTCACTTTCCTCTAAAGAATCCGGTGGACAATATGGAACAGCTGCAGGACTTTCATATTCTATGGATAACTTAGGACGCATACTTGGACCGCTATTTTTCACATGGTTATTTACAATGCATGCAAGTCTCGGTTACTATACATCGGCAGTTATCGCCATTCTTTCTATCAGCTTCATTTTTATCTTTAAAGCCTCTAAAAAATCTTTACGTTTTGAATAAATATTTAAGAATCCCATGGGACAATGACTGACCAGCAATTCGGATTATCTCTGACAATTTTAAGAGGTAATCCTTTTCTATGCTAACTAGCTATTTCGTATCTTCTTTCCTCTTTTGAAGTAGGCTATACTAAGTATGTTATTATCAATAGTAAAGGCAGGTGTAGGAATGAGCATTTTTACAGATATAGAATATTTAGTTCCTTTAACTTTATTTTTTAATATTTTATTAGCCATGACTATCATTTTTTTAGAACGTAAAGATGCTACATCTACATGGGCATGGATTCTCGTACTATTTTTCATACCATTAGCTGGATTTATTTTGTATCTATTACTTGGAAGACAATTACGAAAAAAACATTTATTCCGTTGGGAAGGGCGTAAAGATATCGGTATTGATACGCTTATCAACTATCAAATGAATGCCATTCGTGATGAAACATTTGAGTTTCGTATTTCAAATGCAGAAAATTATCAAGAGATGATTTACATGCACCTAAGAACAAACAATGCAGTCTTAACACAGGACAACCATCTAGATATTTTTGATGATGGCGCCAATAAATTTGAAGAACTCCTTAAAGATATTGAAGCAGCTAAAGATCATATCCACATTCAATACTATATCTTCCGTCTTGATGATTTAGGAACACGTATCGTTCACGCCCTGATTAAAAAGGCACAACAAGGTGTCAAGGTTCGCCTCCTTTACGACGAGATGGGCTCACGCAATGTGAAGAAACGTCATTTTAAAGAGTTGCTTAATGTTGGGGGCGAAGTAGAAGTATTCTTCCCATCCATCTTCCCACTCCTTAATCCCCGGTTGAATTTTAGAAATCACCGAAAAATTGTAGTCATTGATGGCCGTATTGGCTATATCGGAGGTTTTAATGTTGGGGATGAATATTTAGGTTTACAAAAAAAGTTCGGTTATTGGCGAGATACACACTTACGTATTGAAGGCAGTGCCGTGCATCCACTACAAACACGCTTTCTATTAGATTGGAATCAAGCAAGTTCCCAGCAAAAAATGGGTTATTCTGACCGCTACTTCCCAGCTATACCGAAAAAAGGTGATGTTGGTTTACAAATTGTATCAAGCGGACCAGACTCAGATTGGGAACAAATTAAGATTGGTTACTTAAAGCTAATAAACATGGCCAAAAAGTATATTTACATTCAAACGCCTTATTTTATTCCAGATGTAAGTTTCTTAGATGCCATCAAAATTGCAACATTGTCTGGTATTGATGTACGAATTATGATACCTAACAAGCCTGATCACATGTTCGTTTATTGGGCTACTTATTCCTATGTTGGACAGTTACTTCGTGCAGGAGCGAAAGTATATATATATGAAAAGGGCTTCATTCATGCCAAGGCCATTATTATCGATGATGAAGCCTCCTCAGTTGGTACAGCTAATATCGATGTACGTAGCTTTAGCTTAAATTTCGAAGTCAATGCATTTATCTATGATGCCAACATTTCACATCAACTTGCAGAACTATTTGAAAAGGATATTTTTGATTGTACTGAATTAACGTGGGAGATGTACAAAAACCGTTCAACACTGATCAAATTTAAAGAATCCATTTCTCGTTTATTGACACCGATCTTATAAAACAAAAAAGGAAGAGAGCTTGTTCGTATAGAACTGCTTCTCTTCCTTTTTTTATTTCACGCCTAAATATTCTTCTAGCGTTATGCTTTGCTTAGCAATCTCATTGGCTATATCCTTACCAACATAACGATAATGCCAAGACTCATACATATAGCCTGTAATAGCTTCTTTGTTTTGAGGGAATCGTAGAATAAATCCATACTCTTGAGCGTGTGCAAATAACCACTGCCCTGCTGGTGTTTCTCCAAATTCTTCTGTCAGCCATACATCTTCTTTTCCGCGCTCTCCTATATCAAACGCTAAGCCCGTTTGGTGTTCTGAATAGCCTGGACGTGCACTGTATCGATCTGCTGCCGCTTGCCCATCACGTTTAACGTAATTATTATAAAGTGTTGTTTGATATTCAAAAGAACGGTAACCGCTAAATGCAACTAAATCAAATCCTTGTTGCTTGGCAGCCGTTAGCATTTGATTTAGCGCTTGTCGTGCTTCTGGATTTTCTTCAGGTGCAAAGGTAGAAGGAAGCGGATAAATTTTATTTGCTAGCAGAATGTCTTTTATATAAGTTGGTTCGGTAGGTAATGTTTGATTTGGTAGATAGCCATTTTCGTCCGGTTGCTGCTCTGGCTTTGCAGGTGTTTCAGGTGTAGTGTCTGGCTTCTCTATTGCAGAAGAATCCTTCTCGGTCGATTTGTTTGTTTCTGTAGTTTTTGGTTGCTCATCTGATGCATTATTTACTTGATTATTTTTATAGTTGTAGACTACAAATATAGATACGATTAACGCAATAGAAATCAAAGCACCAACGATGAGCAAAAGACGATTGTTTTTCACTATTTATGCCCCTTTTAAAAATATCAGGTACGAAAAGAGTAAGTTCCCCCTCTGTAGATACCCATCTATTTTATTACTTGATTAATATAATCTCATTTTAGCACTGTTCACATTTTCAGGTGTGAAATTTCCCTGTTATTCTTAAATTATTAGTCTATAAGAATAATGATGAACACGATGATCGAAGCAATTGCAAAAAAGATCGCCATATACTTCATCCATTTCGCTTCTTTTCCATAACCTTGTTCTTCAAAACTTTTTGCTCTAAAGCCATTCGACATGGCAAACATTATCGTCATAGCAAGTACGGCAAAATTAAATTTCCCCACAATAATAAATACAAGTGCTGCAATACTAAAAATAGCGACTAAAATAGATGATAGCCATTTCCTGTTCATCTTGCTGTCCTCCTAAAAAAATCGAGGCAACAGAGGCGCCTCGACATCAATGAATTATTTTGCTTTTTCTGGATGCTGCGAATAGTATTTACGTCCAATATATGTTTGAAGAATCAGCAATGCACCGCTGACAGACCAGTACAAAGGTAGCGCTGCCATAGAGGACATTGAGATAAAGACAATCATAATTGGTGAAATATAAATAAACATTTTCATTTGTGCTTTTTGCTGTTCAGGTACAGTCCATAATGATACACGTGCCTGAACAAGGTACACAATCCCTGCTACAATCGTCATAACGATATCAGGTGACCCCAAGCTAAACCATAAAAACTCATGTGATTTCACATCTGTTGAATATAAAATCGAGAAATAGAGACCCATAATAATAGGCATTTGGATTAACATTGGTAAGCAGCCCATATTTAGTGGATTTATACCATGCTTTTGATAGAGAGCCATCATTTCTTGTTGATGTTGTGTTTGCTCTTCTTTTGTCTTAGCTTCTTTCATTTTTTTCTGAACTGCTTCCATCTCAGGCTTAAACGCATCCATTTTCGTTTTCATCAATTGTTGCTGACGATAGTTTTTCAACATAATCGGCATTAAGACTAAACGAATAAGAACGGTAATCGCAATGATTGCTAAACCATAACTTCCCGAAAAGATATCGTTCCCGAAAAATTCCAGTAAAAATTCCATAGGTTTTACAAAGATACTATAGAAAAAACCTTCTTTGTTTTGCACTGCTTGACAGCCACTAAGTACAAAAACAGCCAGCCCAAGCATTGAAAATAGTTTCAAATTTTTCATTTTTCCACCTACTATAATTTATCAACTACAGTGAAGTATACCTTATAGGGTCTAACTTTATCAAATAGCAAGTGCTACTATTTATCAACGTTCTTTTCGCAAAAAAAGATGCGAGCTTTAGCAGCATTGCTAATACGTCCGCACCTCTTAATTTTCTATGCTCAAAATCTATGCATTTTGTAATTCTGTCTCAGCCATTTCAAATCGATAAAATTCATGGTGAAGCTCGTCTCTAAAATGCTTAGGCGTAACACTCGTATACTTTTTAAAAATACGGGTAAAATAACTTTGGTTACAGAAATGGAATTGATCAGAGATAGAAGTAATACTTTTGTTTGTATGTCGTAAGTAGTATTGTGATTCTTCTACACGTCGAACGTTTAAATATTCAACTAATGTAATACCCACATGTTCTCTAAAAATACGTGATAAGTGGCTAGTACTTATATGGAAGTTATTCGCAATACTTTCCACAGTTAAATCATTCTCTAATTCATCATTTATGTACATAATCACTTTGTTGACAGTCTGATGGCGGAAAGTCGGTTGTTTGCGATCTGCAATAAAATAGACAAAGAAATCAATTAAATCATCAGCAAATTGTAAAAATTCTGCGTCTTTCATTTGGTTTTCGATCATATCATTACAAGCAATATTAAAAGCAAATGCTTTTTTCGAAGGTACTTGATTGTCCAACAATTTTCGAGCAACAATTGACGATAAAACGGAAAAATAACCTCGAACAATTTTAATGACCTGCTTACCAAAACGAATTGAAAGAATATCAATTAATTCATGCAAAGATTTTTTCGCCTTGGCGGATTCTAAATGGTAAATTTCAAAAATTAACTTCGACTCAATATTAAAAAATTCTTCGACACCGATATATTGATTTATATTATCGATTTCTTGGAAGTATCTTTTGGAAATCGTTTCTGACATAGAATGTTGATGTAGTTGCATAATCTTCCCCATCTTTCCTCAGAGTGCACGAATTGCATTACAATATTTGACATCAATCCCAATGAATAAAAATAAGAAAATAGTATTTACTTATTTATCTTAAGAACTGAGTCCTATTACACATTTTTTTAAAAAATAACCTTAAAAATAACCCAACTTAAACACCAGAACACAAAAAAATAGACTATACAGTGAATTTTACCATATTCTGCGATTTCCTTTCAACCACATTTTGATTGCTACTCTAGTTCTAATTTATCACATACGCATAGTAGAAACCTCGTAAACTTAATCTTAACAATTAAATTTTACCATATACCTATCAAAATAAATTAGTCATTATATAAATTTACTTACAAATTATACAAAACAAATCACACCATTCTAATGAGTCAATCAACATTTTTCTATTTTATTCCTAAATCTTCTCTATATAATTTATATGAATATGTAGTAAAATAGATGATAATACTATTTTTAAAAGTTTAGACGAGGTGTTTATAGTGGATCCAAAACAAATAGAAGAAATTATGGAGATAATTAAGGAATTCTTCCCTGAGAATACTTCCATTGCTATCTCTGATACCAATGAGTATCTGTATTACCAGCCAAGCAAAAAAGTTGATTTAAAAATTAAACCTGGCGACCCTATTAAAGAAGGTTCAGCGGCTCACAAAGCCCTAAGCTACGGTCAAAAAATTAGCTCTTACATCGAACCGGATGTTTTCGGTGTAGCTTATTACGGTATGAGTATTCCTTTAATGGAGGAAGGCGAAACTAAAGGAGCTATTACTGCAATCTTCCCGCAAAAACCATCAGCATTCTTAACAAACTACATTACCATCAAAATCGATGACTGCTGGTACCCAATCAAACATGATCAAGTGATTTATTTAGAAACACAACTCCGTAAAACATTTGTTAAAACAATGTCTCGTGAAGGTTATCACCGTTTAAACCTAAGTGATCTAGAGTTATTTTTAGCACCAGATTCATTTATTCGTTGTCACCGCTCATATATCGTTAACATTGACTACATCGATGAAATTCAACCAGATTCACACTCAACGTTTTTATTAATTATGAAAGACGGTACTCGTATCCCTGTTAGCCAACGCTATGCAAGCTACTTCCGTCGCTCTTTAGGTTTCTAATTTTAAGTACAGCGAGCAATTAATGTAGATTGCTCGCTGTATTTTTTATTCTTAAAAAAACTTCCTTCTGTCCTCTATTAACAATTTTTACATAGTTTTTATGCAGAAATCACCTATATTTATACAGCTCTACAATAAAACGTTTTCTCTGTCGAAAAATCATCTTAATGCTCGGTTTTCCTTTTTTTACTCAATTTAATGCTATTCTTAAAGTAATTGTGACAATTTGGTGATAGTATTATTCAAATGGTTGGAGTCATACTACAACTGAATAAACAGAAAATTCTCAAATGTTTTTTCTAGTTTTGTAATCGGTTTCCATCAAAATTATTTAGGGGAGGATTTTTTTATGGATGCAAATGTTCAAAAACGCCTAGGTTTAAAAGAACTTGAAAGTAAAATAGTAACTGCTGAAGAAGCAGCAGCACTTATTTCTAACGGTGATGTAGTCGGGATGAGTGGTTTTACTCGTGCTGGGGACGCAAAAGTTGTGCCAATGGCATTAGTTGAGCGAGCAAAAAATGAAGAATTCAAAATTGATGTATATACAGGTGCATCATTAGGACCAGAAGTAGATAAGTACTTAGCAGAAGCTGGTGCAATTCGTAAACGTGGACCATTCCAAGGAGACGCAGGTATCCGTAATTTAATTAACTCTGGTGATGTTTTATATGTAGACGCTCATCTTTCTCATAATGCTGAGCTAGTACGCCAAGGAATTATTGGACCAATCAAGTATTTAATTCTTGAAGCGGTTGCTATTACTGAAGATGGATTAATCATTCCAACAAACTCTGTAGGTAACTCACCGATCTTTGCAGAATATGCAGAAAATATTATTATCGAGTTAAACATTTCTCATCCAGAAGCTTTAATCGGTATCCATGATATTTATGTACCTGGAGAACAAGGTAAACGTGAAGCCATTCCGATGACAGATGCTATGCAACGTCTTGGTGATATCGGTATCAAAGTGGACCCAGCTAAAATTAAAGCAATTGTTATTTCTGAAGAGCCTGATGCTCCTTCATTAATCGTACCTCCAGATGAAGAAACACAAACTATGGCAAACATTTTGTTAGACTTCTTCCGTGACGAAATTAAAGCGGGCCGTTTAACAAAACAATTAATGCCATTACAATCTGGTGTAGGTTCTGTAGCAAACGCTGTACTTGATGGCTTTGCGGACTCAGAATTTGAAGATTTAGTTGTTGCATCTGAGGTACTACAAGATGCAGTATTTAACTTAATCGATGCAGGTAAAGTTAAATTTGCCGCTGCGACTTCAATTACACTTACTGAAGAATTGCAGCAAAAAGTATACGGCAATTTAGAAAAGTATGCTGATAAAATTTGTTTACGTCCACAAGAAATTTCTAACCACCCAGAGATTATCCGTCGTTTGGGTCTAATCTCAATCAATACTGCTCTTGAGTTAGATATCTATGGTAACGTAAACTCAACACATGTCTCTGGTACTCGTATGATGAACGGTATCGGTGGTTCTGGAGACTTCGCACGTAACGCACGCCTTGGTATTTTTGTCACAAAATCATACGCAAAAGGTGGAGCAATTTCTTCTATCGTGCCTATGGTATCTCACGTTGATCATACTGAGCATGATGTAGATGTTATCATAACTGAGCAAGGTATCGCTGACTTACGAGGTCTTGCCCCACAAGAGCGCGTACCTTTAATTATTGAAAACTGTGCACACCCAGATTATAAAGAGCAATTATGGGACTATTACAACCGTGCTGTAGAAGCAACTGGTGGCCATCAAACACCTCATATTTTAGAGGAAGCACTTTCTTGGCACGTAAACCTTGCTAAAAACAAAACAATGAAAAAAGAAGTTGCGAAAGCTTAATAATCAATTTCCAGGACGCCTACTAAGTGAAAACTTATGAGGCGTTCTTTTTTATTGGAAATGTTATAATAGGAATATATGCAACTAACTTACTAAATTGTTTTAATTCTTTGGGAGGAGCCATGAAAAAATTTATTTATGTTATTATTTTCTTTTCATTTTTCGACCTTTTTACCCAGCTACCTGTTATGAGTACATATGCTGAATCTTTAGGCGCATCAGCGTTCCTAACTGGGCTTGCAGTAGGTATGTATTCGCTATCCAATACTTTTGGTAATATCATTTCAGGCTTTTTAACGGATCGTAAAGGACCTTTTATCATACTCATCATAGGTCTCTTGACAACAGGTTTATCGTTAACACTTTATAACTTAATAGAGGAGCCTATTGCACTTTTAGTCGTACGTTTTATTCACGGACTTGTAGCAGGCTTCATTGTCCCTGCTGCATTTACATTCTTAGCAAACGCTACTGAGCAAGAAAAAAGAGGTAAAGGTAGTGCTATTTCTGGCGCATTTGTGGGTATTGCGGCTATTATCGGTCCTGCCTTCAGTGGAATTCTAGCAAGCCGAACAAGTGTCCCATTTGTTTTCAATATCACTGCAAGCTTTATGCTGCTATTAGGGATTCTCTCCTACTTTGTACTAAAGGCAAACCAAGTAAAAAAAGAAAGAACGGCACCTAGTACATATATTCCGATAAGTGTATTCTTTAATAACACGGGAACATTAAAGGCATTTACAGGAGCCTTCTTCTTAATGTTTTCTCAAGGTGTAATCGCCTATCTCCTACCGCTCAAAGTTCAATCTTTAGGCTTTGATTCCCGTTTAAGTGGCACGTTGATGAGCACATTTGGTATTATTGCTGTACTTGTTTTTCTATTACCAACTAACCGTATTTTTGATAGGGTAAATCCCCTTAAAACATTGTCTCTTGGTATTGGTTTAATGGGACTAAGCCAATTATTAATTAGCCAAGCGGATTCTAGCTCCTTGCTATACCTAGCGATGGCTTGTTATGGTGTCGGTTTTGGATTTCTATTCCCTTCCGTGAACTCACTTCTAATAGATTCTACAACTGCTGAAGTACGAGGAAAAGCATATGGTTATTTCTATGCATTTTTCTCTCTTGGCGTAGTTTTAGGCTCTTCTTTGCTAGGCTGGCTATCCCTTGGTGTTATCAGCGGCTTTATCTTTACGGGAATTGTATTACTAATTTTTGCAGGAGTGATCCTACTCCCACACAAAAGACCTTCTCATGCATAGATGAGAAGGTTTTGTGATTATTTTTCTTTATCTTGAATCTCTTCATTATAGAAATGGACACCAGTATGTCCTCCACCTTCAGCTACCATTTCATTCGAGGCAATCTTGGTTGGAGAAGTACCAGCCTCTGTCGCTACCTCCGTTGATACGCGTTCAGCAATATTATCATGCATTTCAGGACCTGTTGTAAGATACGATTCTAATCTTGTTTTCATACTATTAAACATCGATAGTGCTTTATCACGGTTCTCTTTTTTACTGAAATAAGATGCTGCTAATCCTGCTAATCCTGCAATAACAACACCTGTTCCTTTTCGTTTTGCCATAATTTATTACCTCCTAAAAATATAGAAACTAGCTCTGTAGTATAGTTTTTCCCTATTCTTAGAAGAATAAACATTTATTTTTTTATCTCTAGCTGCATATATATAAGAGTAAGGTTTATATTTGCCTTTTTATCCATATCACTAAACATTCTTCTATTAAAATTCACCGTAATTTTCGTCATTTATCATAATTTTATAACTATTTATGATTATAAAAGGCAAGTAAAGGGAATTAATGAATTATTACTAAAAATAGGAGCGTGATTATGATGAAGGAATTCGATTTAGCTTATGATTGGATAGACATGGCTTCATTAATAGGTGGGGCAGGCTTTTTAACAGTACTAATTTATGGTGTCATTCTTCTGTAAGGAGCTACTTGAATGGTTTACTTTAGCAATTAAAAGGCAATCCGCTTACCACTTAAGCAGATTGCCTTTATTTTTAATGTTTTACATCATTATAAGCATCTGATTTGGCAAAGGCTGCAACTACATAGGAACAAACCGCCTCCATCTTATACCCATGTTCACGCGCATATTGTGCTGCTTGATCGAGTAGTTGTTTGGCTACACCTTGACCTCGGAGCTTATCTGATACATATGTGTGATCCATTACCATTACCTGTCCATTTTGTTGCCAAGTAATTTCTGCTAGTCTTTCACCTGCTTGTTCATTCAAAAATGCAAATTTATTTCCCGCTAGTTGTTGTAATTGGAATTCCATTTCTCACCACTCCTTTTATTCATAGTACCATAGCTTTCTGTATTTTCACAAAACTCGCGTACTCTTCTAAACAAAAAGAATCTGTACACTCATTCTAGTATATGAGTATGACAGATTCTTTTATTATTCATCGTTAGTTAAACCAAGAAGATATAGTATCTTTTAAATTTGTAAAGAAGCTTTTCACGCTTTCCCAGAATCCTTTATCTTCCATAAGAGAACCAAATTTTTCTTGGATCGTGTTACTAATATCATTTAATTGTTCAGACCATTTACTAAAATCAATATCTAGTTTACTGATTTTATCCATTAAGTCTACGAGCAATTGACGGTCTTTATCACTTAAATTAATTTCAAGCTTGTTTAATTGTTCTTGCACAATTTTTTCAACGTCTTCACGTGTTGCAGGCTTTAATTCAGCAATTTGCTTCTTAATTTCTGTTAGTAATTCGGCAACCTTTGCATCTTCAACACCTGCAGATTCAGCAATAGATGTTGCAACTGATAGCTCCTCATTTGCTACATCTGTTCGATTAATATCAAGCGTTTCGCCTGTAGTGACCTCATAAGCTTTGTAAATACCTACTAACGCAGAATGCCCTGTTACCGCTTTGGGTGCAGCCACCTGTACTGTGGCATCTTCAATCCCTGCCGTTAACATCGCATTCGCGTACATTTCTGATGTCACCTGTGTAATATTAGATGGCGTGACAATCTCAATCACTAGGCCTTCCCCTGCATCTCTACGTGTAATTTTAGCAGAAGAATACATACGGGAACTTGAATTACTATCTTTAATGTATTTAACTAGATCCTCACCTGATACTGTTATTTCTTCGATTTCAGGTTCTTCACTTACTTTTAATGATTTCTTTACAGACTCTTTTTCAGCTTCAGATAAATTTGCCCCATATACTACGATTGGTACGCCTAATTTCTCATCAATTGCTTTCGGTGGCGTATTATCAGAAGCAAACCCTGTTGCTGGTGCCATCACACCAAATACCAACATGGTAGCTGTTAGTATTTTAATCCAAGTTTTTTTCAAATCGTGTGACCCCTTTCGCTAAAACCTCATAATTAGCCTGTATAATGTAGACCATTATACAATTATTAGTACGTTAAAAAAAAGAGAAGGTTTCAAGGATGTCTTTTACCGCTTTTCTTTGGTCATTAATCGTCCACTAGACTTCTTCAGTCCAGCCGTCTTGTTGCTTCACTTTACCAGCTTTCATCAATGTTCCCAAAGCACGTTTAAATGCGCCCTTACTCATGTTGAACATTTCTTGAATTTCTTCTGGTGAAGACTTATCCCCAAATGGCATTTTGCCTCCTACATCTTGTAAATAGCTCAAGATTCGCTGTGCATCATCTGAGAGTCGCTCATGTTTTCGTGGTAAAAGAGAGCCATTCATGGAGCCATCTTCTTTTACATCGATAATTCGAACAACTACATCTTGTCCCAAGCGTGGCTCTGCACTGCGCTCTGATTCATGCACAAAAATACGGAAAGGGTTTTCTACGCCAAGTAAAAACGAGCCAACAGGTAACAAACGATATGGACGTGCTTGAATGTTTTTATTATGCAAATCTTCAAATGCACCTTCATATAGCTCCGAAATCTTTTCTTCCGTTGCTAATCGTCCAAATAAATCACCGTTACGATCTGTGCGTAGTGTCATAAATAAATGATCACCTGGAACTGGCCACACCTCTTTTAATGGCGGTAAATCCTCTGCTCTTACTAATACTTCACGGGAGGAGCCAATATCTACATAAGCTCCTTCATGTTCGACTACTTTTAGCACTCTTGCCCAACCATATTCACCTTGTGTAAAAGCTGGGATAGCAGTTGTAGCAGCTAGATCCCCGCGTCGATCTACAAATAAAAATACTTCAAGGCGATCACCTACTGTTAGCGGCTCTGTTACCTCTGAAGCATTTAAAGGTAGTTCTTCAACTCCATTTGTTAAAATCCATTTTGATGTTTGTTGCTCTAATACCGTTAATGTAACGACTTCACCTGATTTTAATGCGTCCATATTGTCTTCCTTTCCTTCACACCATCATTTTATAGATTGTGCTGTGTCTTTGATGCCTCTAATTTTTTCACGATGTCTGGATTCTCTTCCATTACTTGCACAAGATCTGCTATACGATCGATTGAATTCCAACTTAAATGATGTTCAATTCCTTCAACATCATCATATATACGCTCTTCATCCACACCAATCATTCGTAAAAACTGCTCGAGCAATTCATGGCGCTGCACAAGACGCTTTCCTAGCTTTTCACCTTTTGGCGTCAATGTCAGTCCACGGTATTTTTCATAAACTAAATAACCATCTTTATCTAATTTTTGAACCATCTTTGTAACAGAAGAAGGAAGAACAGATAATGCTTCAGCAATGTCAGACACTCGCGCATATCCTTTGTTAGCGATTAATAAATATATTTGTTCGATATGGTCCTCCATACTAGGTGTTGGCATATCTTTTTCCCTCTCTTTCCTTTTCTTACTCTCTAGTTTACTACAAGCTTGGCTTAAAAGTTAACTGAAAATACATATGCCAGAAAATCACTACCTGTACAACTTAAAAAGAGCCTCTTCAATTAAGAAGTAGGCTCCACTTTGTGTCGAGGATACTTATTTACCACATGTAACGCATGAATAATCTCTTTGTTAATGCGCTCAATACTTTCAGGAGTATTCATTTCTTTAAATGCCTCGTCTCTAGCTTCCATAGATGTAACATACTTACTCGGCAATGCATTTAGTGTAAGTGCCACCGTGTCGAGTTCACAGATTTCGCATTTACAAAATGTTTGATATTCCGGTCCTCGTAGTAAAAAGCTTACTAAACCACGCACAATCTCTTCTGTAACATTTACTAAAATAGGATCTGACATATTCAAACTTTCGCCTCATTTATATTGAATGGTTACATTACTCCTGAAACTATAATAGCCTTTAAAAAGTTCTTTTTCAAGAATCACTAGTAGCATCTATTCGCACAAAATTAGTAGTGTCAAAGTAAGATTAATCTCCTACTTTTCCTATCAAATCCCACCTTATATACTACTTTTTTGCTCTTATTAGTCTTAATGAATTAAAAACAACTAATATGGTTGCGCCCATATCTGCAAAAATTGCTATCCATAACGTTAGCCATCCTGGGATTACAAGCAGCAACGCAATTAATTTTAAGGCTAGGGCAAATATAATATTTTCTTTAATAATGCGTAATGTTTTTCTGCTTAAGCCAATTGTGTATGGGAGCTTTGTTAAATCGTCACCCATTAAGGCAATATCAGCTGTCTCAAGAGCTGCATCTGTGCCTGCTCCACCCATTGCAATTCCCACGTTTGCAGTGGCTAATGCTGGTGCATCGTTTACACCATCCCCAACCATTGCTACTGCACCAAACTGTGCACGTAAATCTTTAATCGCCATTAATTTTTCCTCTGGTAATAAACCAGCACGCACATCTGTTACCTGCAATGATGTAGCAATGGCCTTTGCAGTGGGCTCTGCATCACCTGTTAACATCACCATATGTTTTACTTTTAGGGCATTTAATTTATGCAATACATCCTTACTTTCATGACGCAATTGATCAGCAATCCCAATTAATCCAATAAGTTGGTTTTTCGAAACCGCTGCTACTACTGTCTTACCCTGTTCTTGCAGTTTTTTAACTTGATTTTCTATATTTTTATCGATTGAAGCTAAAGTCGCAACCCATTTCATGCTACCCACATAAATAATCTGATCATCAACCGTTGCATAGGCACCTTTGCCTGTGACTGATTGGAAATCTGTAGGCACTAGCTCTGATAAATTTTTATTGTGTAATCTATTTAAAATAGCTTTAGCTAAAGGATGTTGGGATTGCTTTTCTACTGCTGCCACTAGCTGTAACACATAGTCCTCTGACCAACCATCCGTTGTCAATATATCCGTTACTGCAGGCTGTCCTTCTGTTAATGTACCTGTTTTATCAAAGGCTACAGCTTCAATATGTCCTAATTGTTCTAAATGAATTCCGCCTTTAATAAGGACACCCTGTCTTGCAGCATTTCCAATCGCTGTCACAATTGCCACTGGTGTAGAAACAACGAGCGCACAAGGACATCCTACTACTAAAACAGCTAAGCCTTGGTAAATCCAGTGCTGCCAATCACCTACAAATAACGGCGGAATTACAGCTACTAGAAAAGCAACAATCATAATAGCCGGTGTGTAATACTTGGCAAAGCGATCAACAAATTGCTGAGAAGGTGCTTTTTCTGCCTGCGCCTCTTCTACAAGATGAATAATCTTAGCTATTGTTGTGTCTTCTACTCGCTTTGTCACGCGAACTTCCAGTGCGCCTTCTTCGTTTAAAGTACCTGCGAAGACTTCATCATTTACTGTTTTATTCACTGGAATGGACTCACCTGTTATAGCCGCCTGATTCACTGCAGAAAGCCCGCTAATGACAATACCATCCATCGCAATCTTTTGCCCAGGCTTAACAATTAGAATGTCACCTATCTCTATGTCTTCCGTCGGTAGTTCAAGCTCATGGAAATGTTCGCCGTGGGCTCTTTTGATAACGGCCGTTGGCGGAGCAATATCCATTAACCCTCGAATAGATTGTCTTGCCTTATCCATGGAGTAAGCTTCAAGTGCCTCACTTACGGCAAATAGAAATACTACAACTGCCGCTTCTTCCCACTCTCCAATAATCGCAGCTCCAATAATAGCGATTGTCATAAGGGTTTTCATATCAAATTCAAAGCGAGCTAAATTACGGAAGCCCGTTTTGAAAATACCAATCCCCCCAACAAGAATAGCTATGATAAACATGGCTATTGGTATCGGGTTCGTTTCTCCCTGCATTGAAACAAATAGATATCCTAGAATGACAAAGAACAAGGATATTCCCGCTAGAATATTTTCTTTTTTACGGTAGAAGGGTATGGATTTTTCAAGTGTTCTTGCTGCTGATTGGGACACTTTTATCCCATCAAAGGCACCTGCTTCTTCAATTTGATTCACACTAATGTTGCCGATTACTGTTATTTTAGAAGCACCAAAATTGACTTGCGCATTCTCTACCTCTGGTATGGCCTTAACATTTTTCTCAAATTTTGCTGCACAGCTGGCACAGGAAAGATTTTGCAATCTGTATTCTTGTTTAGTTGGCGTCGCTGCCATTCGCAATCCCCTCTTTCGCATGTTCATAGGCAATTGTTACAATTTGAAATACATGCTCATCCGCTAAAGAGTAGTACATTTGCTTTCCTTTGCGGTGTGATTTTGCTAAATTATTATCTTTTAAATAACGTAAATGATGTGATGCTGTTGCGACTGACGAACCAATTATAGATGCTACATCACAAACACATAATTCATCCTCTACCGTTAAGGAAAAAGCGATTTTAAGCCTTGTTTCATCAGATAATGCTTTTAAAAACTTTGCTACACCTGACAAATCAGGCATTTGTTGTTGTACCCTAGTTACTGCTTCTTCATGTACTTGTGTCACTTCACAAATTTCTTTTGGCACTGTCTCTCACCTCATTCAAATATTCGTTTGATTGTATTCAATGTAACATATTATTCCATCTTATTCAAATGAATGTTTGAATGTTAATGGTTTATATCATTGTATTTCTTTTATCAAAAAAAATTAGCGTACTTTGAGAGTACGCTAATCTTTTTTGTTACTGTGCTTTTAATTGTAATGTTTTACCTTTTATATCTTCCTGTTTCACAAAAGTTTGATGATAATCACCATTCGCCCAATCAAGTACCTGATCTTGGTACCAATCAGACTTAACATGACCGCTTTGGCCAGGACCAACGATATGGTAAGCTGAGCTTAAATCACCCGCATCCACAACAAAACGCCAAGATGCACCGTGATCTACATTACCAGAAAGGTCATTATCAGCGGCCTGTACTGTGACTTTCGAGCCTCCAATCGGAACCTTTTTAGCATTAAAATAGGCAGCTAGAATAGGAGACGCACTCCCTAACGTATGATCAAAAGTAAGCTGATGGAAATCACCCCATTGCCATTTCGATGCATTTTTGCCGAATTGATCTTCTAATTGTGTAATTGTGAGCTCTAGTGCCTTGTAAACGGTTGCATCAACACCACCTTGCTCCTCTATCCAAATACTTTTATCCCCTGCATAGGCTGTACGTAAAAGCTGGTCTGTAATATTAAATTTACCATGCATGATGTTGTACATATCTTCAGGCATTTGATCTTTAAACAATACTTCCTGTAATTTGATCATAAGTGTATGGAATACAAGAGGCGCTCCTGATTCCTTAGTATCAATCATATCCCAATTCTCTAGCATGGCTATAATCTCTACATACTTACCATCCTGATCTTGCGCTTTCATAGATGTTAATAAACTAGGGAGGAATTCTCTGGCATAAAGGTTATGCTGATCCATTTGTAATTTCATCATATCCTCTACTATTATTGAATCATTTGCCTCAAGTACTTCTTTAATTCGTTCAAAACGATAAGGTTGAGCCCAGAAGTCTGTAATGTGATATGGATATTCTTCACCTACTACTTGGTTATTGGCAGTAGCAATGAAGCCTTCTTTCGGATTCACTATAGTTGGTAGCTCATCCCATGGAATAAAACCTTCCCAACCATAGTTACTAGAATCACCTGGAACTGGCAATTGACCATCCCCTTGCTTTCGAATAGGAATTTGACCATTTGCTTTATAAGCAATTGTGCCATCCTTAGAAGCAAACACGAAGTTCTGAGCAGGTGCCTTAAAATCTTCTAAAGCTTTTTCAAAGTCATTCCAAGATTTCGACTTATTAAAACCAATTACTGCGCGTAATTCCGCGGTTGGCTGTAGTGCTGTCCACTGCATTGAAAATTGTGCGGTTGGCTCGGTATCTTTGAATGCTAAATCCGTCATAATTGGACCATGGCGTGTAACAACCACTTCAAAGTCTATAGTTTTTCCATCCTTCACCTTGATAGGTTCATCACGCACCTCTGCCTGCTCCCACTTCCCATCGTAACGGAATTGTGTTGGATTATCGGGATTTGGTATTTCAATATATAAATCCTGTACATCTGGGCCCACATTCGTCACGCCCCATGCAATATCATCGTTATGACCTAAAATAATCCCCGGAATCCCCGCAAAAATGACACCACTGACATTTTGTTGTGATGATTGCAGATGCATTTGATACCAAATAGAAGGAGTACTCAACCCTAGGTGCGGATCATCTGCCAAAATAGGTGTGCCAGATTTAGTTTTATCACCAGAAACAACCCAGTTATTACTACCATTAAATTCATTAGGTAATAAATCTGCATTAAATTGTCCTACCACCGCTACAGGGTTTTTTATATTAGCCTCAATAATAGACGACGCATTTTCAGGATATTTAATGAATAATTCTTTAGCTTTTTCCTCATCAAAATTTTGTAAAGCCCAGTGACGGAAGGCAAGTGTATTCCAATTCCCTCCCAAATCATAAGCCATATACTTACCAATCGTTAAAGAATCCACGACTGTCCATTCCTCTGGCTCATAGCCCAATAATGAAAATTCATAGCTTAAAGTATTATTTTCCTTAGCTTGTTCAATAAATGCATTTACCCCTTCTGCATACCACTCTAATACTTGCTTGCTTTCTACATCATAAGCTGCTAGTGATTTCTCAGCTGCATCGCGTAAGCTAAATGTACGAAAATGTTTATCCGTATCAATCGTGGCTTCCCCAATAATTTCTGACAATCGTCCACTCGCCTGTCTTCGTGCTAAATCCATTTGAAATAGTCGATCTTGTGCTTGGACATAACCTTGCGCACGATACAAATCGGCGTCTGTCTTTGCAAAAATATGAGGAACTCCTTTATCATCCCTTGTAACTGTCACATCCTGATCTAGAATATTGACCGTTAACTCACCGTCAATCACTGGCTTGGATTTATTCATAAACCATGTAAATCCGATAAAAGCTACGATAGCTAAAGCCGCTACGATTCCAGCAAAGACAATGAGCCACTTTCTCCATTTATACTTTCTCTTTTCCACCTAATAACCCCCTCTGTGCACTATATTCTTTTACTACCTCTCCAAAACATTAAAACACGGTTCGAAGGATAAAATTTTTAGCGAATTTCCGTTTGTTATGTAAAGAAAATCATCTTTAAACACAGAATTTTATAATCATTCGCTATTAGAATAGTATAAACAATAGGAAATATGAAGGCTACTGAGCAATGTTAAAAAAGTATTTTCATAGATAAATATGTATATTCGTATTGGGTTAGTGGTCTTGGTCATTGAGTGGTATATTCCTCAGATAGAACTCTTTCTCCAGATATTAAGTGAAATATTCTCCACATTGTTCAAATTCCGATTAAATTTCTAATAGGATTGCTCTCTCCCCCACGAAGAGCAATTCTAGAAAATGATACAACAAAAATTTGACACCCCCTTACCTTGAAAAAAAATCCAAATTTCTATAATGATTTCAAAGACATAAAAAATCGTATTTCCAAATAGAAAATACGATTTTTTATGCTAGAAATGTAGTTGTAATTCAATAGGGCAATGATCGCTGCCCATAATGTGTGGGTGAATGGTTGCACTATTAATTTGATCTTTTAGTTGATCAGAAACAATAAAATAATCAATACGCCAACCAATATTACGTTCACGTACTTTATTCATATAGGACCACCATGTATAATGGTCTGTTTCATTTGGATGCTTGTATCTGAAAGAATCAACAAAGCCGCTTGCTAAAAGCTCCGAAAGTTTCGCACGCTCTTCATATGTAAATCCAGAATTCCCTATATTAGATTTAGCATTTTTTAAATCTATTTCAGTGTGTGCGACATTTAAATCACCACAATAGACAACAGGCTTCTTGCTATTTAGTTCTTGTAAATAGCTTGCCAAACGGTCTTCCCAAGTTAGTCGAAGTGGTAATCTCGCTAAATCTCGCTGTGCATTGGGCGTATAAACATTCACCAAATAAAAATCTTGATATTCTAATGTAATAATTCTACCCTCATCCTGTGAATCTTCATCACCAACTCCATATCGAACAGACAGTGGTGTATGCTTTGTAAATATAGCCGTCCCAGAATAGCCTTTCTTCTGAGCATAGTTCCAATATTGCTCATAACCATCTAGAGTAAGCTCCACTTGTCCAGCCTGACATTTAGTTTCTTGAATACAAAAAAAATCTACTTCTACCTGATGAAAGAAATCTAGAAAGCCTTTCCCCAAGCAAGCTCGAATTCCATTGACATTCCATGATATAAATTTCATCTCATCTTCACTCCTTAAAAAAACGCCCTTCGACTCAAGCGAAGAGCGCCACATTATAGATCGTCACCAACAATTTTAACTTCAGTCTCTAATTCAATACCGAATTTTTCCTTCACAATGCGCTGTACCATTTGAATGGTTGCAATATAATCAGAAGCAGTAGCATTTCCTTTATTGACAATAAAACCTGCATGCTTCGTAGAGACTTCTGCACCGCCTACCCCTTTGCCTTGCAAGCCACTGTCTTGAATAAGTTTACCTGCAAAATGACCTGGTGGACGTTTAAAAACACTTCCCGCGGATGGATATTCTAATGGCTGCTTAGATTCTCGTTGGAATGTTAAATCGGCAATCTTCGCATCAATTTCCTTCTGTACGCCAGGTGCTAATTGGAACTCAGAGGACAACACGTAATAGCCTTTCTTCGCAATAACGCTTTTACGATAGCCAAGCTCAAGCTCTTCCTTTGATAGGGTTAAAATTTCTCCCTCTCTTGTTAACACCTTAGATGAAACAATAATATCTTTAATCTCACCGCCATAAGCTCCTGCGTTCATAGCCATTGCACCGCCAATTGACCCAGGGATACCGCAGGCAAATTCAAAACCTGTTAAAGATGATTTTGCTGAAAGTCTCGACACATCTTTAATTAGTGCCCCACTTTGAGCGTAAACGTGTTCACCATTAATACGAATCTCATCTAAACTTGAAAATGTTACAACGATTCCCCTATGACCACCATCACGAACAACCATATTAGAACCGTTCCCTAACATTAATAAAGGAATATTATTTATATATGCATAGCGAATTACAAATGCTGCGTCTTCTTCTGTATCAGGAAGAACAAAAACATCTGCTTTGCCACCTAATTTTGTCATTGTATATTGTTGTAATGATTCATCTAACCTAATATTGGCAGGATTAATGCTCTTCGCTAAATCCATTGCCCATTGTTGTTTTGTCATGAGAGCTATTTCCTTTCTAACGTCCTTCTTACTCTACAACAGTATGGATTTAGAACCCCAATTTGACAAGTAAAATGAAGGGTATTTTTATCTCACATTAAAAGACAGGTAAGTCCTGTGCAGAGATGATGAATATTATAAAGAAAATTGACAGTCATTCCAAGTGTCGTTTTTGGCACAATATTACCTATATGACAAGCCACTTACTTTAGAGCCAGCTACTTGCCCATGTTTCAATATTGCGGATAGCGCCTTCAAGTGCTCGCCCTTTATCTGTTAATGAATATTCAACTCGTACTGGAACCTCAGAATACACTTTTCGCTCAACAAGCCCTTCTTTTTCTAGTTCCTTTAAACGTTCTGATAATAAACGCCCACTAACAGGTAATGCAGACTCAATTTCATTAAAACGCTGTGGTCCATCTAATAATTGATATAATATTAAACCCGTCCATCGTTTCCCGATTAAATCCATTGCTTTAGCTAAACGAGGACATAAAGTTGTCTCATTCATATTTTTTCACCTCAATGTAACTATTGTAACGATTATTGCAGTAAATGTAAATTTGAAGTAACTTATTTACGTAAAATAATTAATTTACTTTTATATATCTAATTACAAAAAGTAACTTAATATTTTAATCTTTTTCAGTTATGGCGAAACTATCCATAGTTGAGCGATCCGTTCTCCTAATAATAAAATGCCCCTGGTTTCAGTAATATGATTAACTATGTATATTGTGTTTTATAAATGTTCACAGTTTACACTTTTATCTCAGGATATCCTTCCCTATTTATGAAAAATCCATTGAATATGCCATTTGTTTACTTTATTATTCGTTGTAGAATGCTGTTTAGGGGGTTTTTAAATGAAAAAATACACTATTGATGTCAGTCATTCAACACTGGGCTTTTCTGTACGACATATGATGATATCCAAAATTCATGGTACATTTGAATCGTACAACGCTGAAATTGTTACAGCCAATATTGAGCAAATGCAGGATGCAAACATCTCTTTTACCATTGCAGTGGCTAGTGTCTCCACAAAAAATCATGATCGTGATGTACACCTTGTGTCTCCTGATTTTTTTGATGCAGACGTCTATCCGAAAATAGTTTTTACTTCTACATATATTGATAAACAAAAAGATAAAACGTTTTTAATACATGGGGATTTAACCATTAAAAACATAACAAGGCCTATCGTATTTACCACAGTATATACAGGAAACGGGGTTAATCCTTGGGCACAAGAAGTATATGGCTTCCAGGCGAAAACACAAATTGATCGTCGTGATTTTAATTTAGTCTATAATACGATTTTAGAAACAGGCGGCGTATTAATTAGTGATGAGATTGACGTTGTGGTAGATGTCGAGTTAAACCCCCTTTAGTTATAGCTTTACCTAAGGGAAAGGAGGAATTTTAGATGCTATGGTTTAATGACGGGGTTACATTTGGATCAACCTTTATCACAATCATCTTTTTGATTGTTTTTGGTGGTATCGCCTTCAGCCTTATTAAAGGTATTGTCACTTGGTCTAACAACAACCATTCACCAATCCTAACTGTACCCGTTAAGGTTGTGACAAAACGTACGAATATACGTGGAGGTTCCAATAATTCTGGGGCATATACATCCTATTACATCACATTTGAAGTACAAAATGGGGAGCGTCAGGAATTAAAAGTGAATGGTCGTGATTTTGGACAGCTAGTAGAGGGTGACATCGGTATTTTAACCTATCAAGGCACAAGGTTTCATACATTCGAAAGATATAAAAAGGAGAGTAGCGATTAAATCGTACTCTCCTTTTTATGTCTTTATTTAATCAAATATTTTGCAAATCCTGCTTCCGTATCTTCTAAATATTCAATTCCACCATCTGCAGAGATAAATTTTTGTGCATCTTTCGCAGATAGATAAACAACTTTTGTATTAGCTGGGAACTGTACAAATGACCAGTTATTATCCGCAGCAGGGTTAATTGTTTTATTCGCCATAATATAATCCACTACAGCTTGACGATTTTCATAAGCATAGTTTGTTATATTAGAGCCATCAGTATTTTTAAATGTCGCTCCATATGATCCACCAACACGATAATTATTTGTAATGATGATGAATTCTTGTTTTAAATCAATCGGTTTACCATCATACTGTACATTCTTAATACGGTTCGCCTTTTCATCAACAAGATTACCGCGACGATCATACTTAGATGGCGATGTCACATCAATTTGATAAGTTAAGCCATCTAACACGTCAAAATTATAAGAACGTGCTTCTGAATCAATGATATTTTGCTCTTCTGTTTTATTCGAATCAATCGTTGCAAAAATACCTGCAGCCATCTCTAACCACTCTATAGCTTGAGCACCTGTTACTTTAATTGTTGCTACAGTATTATCATAATGATAAATGTCCGCCATATTTTTAATGGCAAGTGGACCAACTGGAATGTTTGTATAATCTAGTGGATTATTTCTAGAACCCGCTTTGAAAGGTGCCCCAGCAGAAAGAAGCGGCGTTTTTTCATCAGCAGTTCCCTTTAACTCCTGTTCAATAAACCATTTTTGCGCTTGTGTTACAATTTGAATAGAAGGATCATCTTGCACCATTGAGAAATAACTATGGATTGGTGCAGTTGTTTCACCAACAGGCTGGCGAATATACGTTAAAGTGCCCTCATGTGCTTCTTTAATTGCCTCTAACACCGTAGTGGATGGTTGTAAACCTTCTTGCTTGATCGATTGCAATGAGCCACTTCCATCTACCACAATCCACTCTGATCCTTGCTGTTCCAGTTTTAGATCAATGACACCAAGATGGCTACCATAGCTACCTGCCATAACAGTAGGAACACCATGAATAGTCCCCTTCTCTTGATCTACATCTTTCAAATCCTTGTAGTCACCTGGGAATGTTAAGTGAGAATGCCCTGTGATTAAAGCATCAATGCCTTCGATCTCAGCTAATTGATAGCCAACATTTTCAGTTCCTTTCACGTAAGTGTCCTCCCCAATACCTGAATGGGAAAGAACAACAATTACGTCTGCTCCAGCCTTTTGCATTTCTGGTACTACTTCTTTTACTGCTTCAACTGGTTCTTGCATGTCAACTTTACCAGCTAAATGAATGGCATCCCATTCAACAATTTTCGTTGGTACAATCCCAGTCACACCAACTTTTAGTGTATGTTTCTTACCTGTCTTGTCTACTACTTCTTTTTCAATAATGACATAAGGTGTATACATATGCTCTTTTGTTTTTGCATCGTAAGTATTGGCATTTACAACTGGATATTTTGCATCATTTAATACTTCATCTAAGAAGTCTAGGCCATAGTTGAATTCATGGTTTCCTAAAGTTCCACCATCGTATTTTAACGTGTTAAGTGCTGCAACAGCAGGATGAACTTCCCCTGGCTTTAGTACACTTTCTAATGCTTTGTAAGAACCAAGTGGCGTACCTTGAATTAGGTCTCCATTATCGAATAGTAATGTGTTTGGATTTTTAGCACGCGCTTGTTCAATTAATGTAGCTGTATTGGCTAAACCAACCTCAGATGATTGCGCATCTAAATAGTAATTATAATTTGCTAAATTTGTATGAATATCTGTCGTTCCTAAAATTTGAAGGTCTACTGATACCCCATTTGAAGGTGCTTTGTATTCTGCTACAAAACGCTCCACTATACTTTCCATTTGCTCCTTCGTTACATAGTCACGAGGGCGAATAGTATTATCCTCAAAAGCTTGAAGAATATTTGCTGCAACAGCATTCGCTAAATCTTGTTTATATGCCTCAGCAATTTGATCTGCATCCTTAAATTCGTCTAAAACCGAGAGGGAAGCGTTTTCACTAACTAGTCCACGAGCAGATATTACAAATGCTTGTTGGCGTGTTAATTTATCATTTGGACCAAATGTGTTTGCTGTTTTCCCTTTAATAAGTTTTAATTGTACAGCCTTTTCTACATAAGGTGCTAAATCCTTAGAGACGTCGGTAAAAGTAAGCGAAGAACCATCACCTAATTCTACATCTAAGCTTTCTACTAATTCTTTTACATAATCTGCGCGTGTAACTTCATTGGAAGCAGCATTAGCAGTGAATCCGAATGGTATCAACGCGAATAAAACTAGTAACACAGCTAAGAATTTAGTTATTAATTTCTTGTTCATACAACAACCTCCTTATTCATCTAGTATTTTCCTACAAATACTATTATATTAAACTAACTCTATTTTTTACTGAATAATTAGCCCTAATTATATGTATTTTTAAAAGAATGAATAATTACTTTCCTATAAAATCACATATTTCTATCATTTTTATCTTTCCTCTCCCAATAAGATGTTAGGAAATGTAAATTCCGAATATATAATTAATATCAATATGTCCCGCCTCCATACCACCCCATACCTCTGTTCATAAAATAAAAAAAGCTCTCTCAAATTTGAGAGAACTTTTAGTAAAAAATATTTTTTATGCGTTTACAGCTTGAAGTGATTGAGCTACTTTTTTCACTTCTTCTAGGCCATTTGCAATAATTTCTTGTGCTTTATCAGGTGATGCATTGTGACCTTCAATAATTACTTCTTCGATAATTTCTATACCGAAAACGCCACCTACTACATTTTTAATATAGTTTACTGACATTTCCATTGGCTGTGTTTCTGGTAGTGAGTAATAACCACCACGTGCATTTAAAATAATTGCTTTTTTGTCAGTCATTAAGCTAATTAATTGACCATTTTCACCGTATTTAAACGTGAAACCTGCTTGGTATACGTAGTCAATAAATGTTTGTAATGGTGCTGGAATTGTTAAGTTCCAAAGTGGGAAAGCAAATACTACTAAATCAGCTGCTGTTAAAGCATCCATTGCTTTTTGTTTAGCCGCTAAAATACGTGATTCGATGTCTGTTAACTCGCCACCATTTTGTACTTTACCAAATGCGTTGAAAAGGTCTTGCCCAAAGTATGGCATATCTTCTGCAAATACGTCAAAAGTTGTAACGTTTACACCTTGTACATTTTCCATAAATGTATCGTACATTTTTGTTGAAATACCATCTGGGCGGTTGTTAGCTTTTACTACTAAAACGTTCATTATATAAAATCTCCCTTAAATTTCATAATTTATTATCTCGAATTCAAGATATAAACTTATCTTAAAAAAGTTCTTCTAAAAAGTCAACGTTACTTTTCTAAGACTTTTGACTGAAATATTAAAAAGTTTTTATACTAAAACGAACAGAGGGGCTGAATACTTCAAGCCCCTCTGTAGTTAGAGTAATTATTTCGCTATAATTTACAGTTATCATCCGTACAAACACCAGCATCCCCTGTGCCAGCCATTTTTAGGCCAGGTTGTAAGCCCTCTTCCTCAGCCACCTTACGTAGTGTATCTTCGAATACTTCTTGCGGTTGGGCACCTGAAATACCGTATTTGCGGTTTAAAACAAAGAATGGGACCCCACGAACGCCAAGCTGCAACCCTTCTTGAATATCTGTTTCTACCTCAGTTTTAAATTCATCCGTAGCAAGAATCTTTGCCACTTCTTCGCGTTGTAATCCTACTTGTTCGGCGATTTCTAATAATACATCCTCTTGTCCAATACGTTTTCCTTCAATAAAATGACTGTGCAATAAAGATTCAACCAATGTTGTAACATCTCCCTGTTGTTCAGCCCATTTTACAAGTCGATGTGCTTTTAACGTATTCTCTTCCATTAGATTGATAAAGTCGTAGTTTAAGCCAACTTCTTTCGCACGTGCAGTGACACCCAGTGTCATTTCTTTAGCCTTCTCTAAAGACATTCCATATTTCTTCGCTAACGATTCATACACAGTAATATTCGAATCTACTGGGGTATTAGGATCTAGTTGATAGCTTTTATAAACAAGCTCCACTTGCCCACCAAGGCCAGTATCTTCAATCGCTTGTTCTAATTGTTTTTTTCCAATATAACAAAATGGACACACATAGTCAGACCAAATTTCAATTTTCATTACTCACACTCTCCTTTTGCTACATTGTAGCGATAGATCAAATCGCAAGGCAATTTTTATGCTTCATTGCATAAATTTTCAAGTACATCTACATACTGAACATAAAAACATTGTGAGGTTACCTATGACACAATCTCTTTGGCTCGCTACTTCCGAATCAGTCTCACTATCGTCACTTACTTCATCAACAACTTGTGATGTATGTATAGTCGGTGGGGGCTTAACTGGTCTTTATACAGCCTATACTTTGGCAAAAGCAGGTGTTGATGTACTTTTACTTGAAGCGAACACCCATTTTGGTCATGGTACAACTGGCCACTCCACAGGTAAACTAACTGCTCAGCACAGTATCGTCTATGCAAATCTTTTAGAAAAATTATCTGTTGATGAGGCACAGCTATACTACCAGCTCAATCAACAAGCCATCGAAAGGGCAACACAATTACTTCCGCAAAGCAGTGTAAAACAAGTAGATTCGCTGCTATACTGTCAAACAAAAGAAGGTTATGCACAATTATTAAAAGAATGGAATGCTTATAAGGTCTTAAATATTAAGTCAAAAATCACCACAGAAACAGAGCTTCCTTTTCCTATCACAAAAGCATTATGCATGCCCCAACAAGCTCAAATAAATCCTGTGGAGGTAAGTAATTTCCTTGCCAAAGAAGCACAGGCGATGGGTGTAAAACTTTATACAAATACCCGCGTTCAGCAATTAAACATAGCACAAAATAGCTTACATACCGAAAAGAATATGTCGGTTCAATACAACAAGCTTATTTTGTGCTCACATTATCCAATTGAGGCATTTAAAGGGCTAAAGCTATTTAAACTGTCAAATAGTCGCTCTTATATGGTGGCTAGTAAAATTTCTGAAACGATGCAGGGTCAATACCTGTCAGTTGATTTTCCTTCTCGATCCATTCGAACAGCCACGATTAACAACGAACATTTTTTAGTACTTGGTGGAGCGAATCACATTGCCGGGGAAACAGTCCATACCGAACCGTACTATGAGGCCATTTCAAATGAAATGAAAGAACATTTTGAGCAAGAACCCCTTTATCGATGGTCTGCTCAGGATATTGAAACACCCGATATTGTTCCTTATGTAGGTAGAATTACAAACTCATTACCAAACGTATTCATTGCTACTGGCTACAGAAAATGGGGGATTTCTAATTCCTTTGTTGCTGGTGACATTTTATCCTCTCTGATTACTGGATCAAGAAGTGAGGATGGTGCCATGGCACTCTATTCACCATCACGTACAAAATTCGGTGCGCAATTTATGCAAATGCTTAAAGTTGGTGGCTTTGTTGCAAAAGAATATATAGCTGGTTATATGAGGCATGCTAATACTCCAACCTGTACTCACCTGGGCTGTAAGACGAAATGGAATGAAGCTGATGAAACATGGGATTGTCCTTGCCATGGCTCCCGCTTCAATGCTAAGGGAGAAGTACTTGAAGGACCCGCAGTACAACCATTAAAACTAGATTAAAAAAAGAGGTTGTCTAAATGACAACCTCTTTCAAATTATTTTAGCACTTCTGTTAAAACTGGTACAATTTGTTTTTTACGAGAAACAACGCCTGGTAACACAACTCGGTTGTTAATAAGCTCAGCACCGAATCCTTTTGCCGCCGCTTTTGCTACTTGTCCAATTGCTACAGCTGTAGAATCGTTGTTTAAAATATCTGTCACAACGAAAAAGAATAAATCTAAACCGTTTTCAGCAACATTTTTGTTTAATAAGATCTCTAATTCCTCTTGTCGATTTAGTACATCATTAATATCCACAGCATTTACTTGTGCAACAACAGATTTGTACTCACCGAATTGGAATTCCTTCGCATCTAACGATAATAGATCTTCTAAAGATTTATCAGATAGATCAGCACCTGCTTTTAGCATTGCTAATCCATATTCTTCAGCATTTACATCAGCAATTTTCGCTAGCTCTTCGCCTGCTTTTACATCTTGTTCCGTGCAAGTTGGTGATTTGAATAGTAATGTATCAGAAACGATTGCGGATAACATTAAGCCAGCAATGTTTGCTGGTATTTCCACACCGTTTTCGTTAAAAATTTTCTTTAGAATAGTAGCTGTACAGCCTACTGGTTCTGCACGATAATAGAGTGGATCAGCTGTTTGGAAGTTGGCAATGCGGTGGTGATCAATTACCTCTGCAATTTGCACTTCCTCAATACCATCAGCTGATTGTTGGAATTCATTGTGGTCTACTAGAATAACTTTGTCCGCTTCCCCAACTACAGATGAGATCAAACGTGGCGCTTCAAAGCTAAATTTATCTAAAGCAAATTGTGTTTCGTTATTAACATCTCCAAGACGTACAGCCTCTGCTTCTTCCCCAATTTGTTGCTTTAAATAGGCATATACAATTGCAGACGTGATTGTGTCTGTATCTGGATTTTTATGTCCAAAGACTAATACTTTACTCATTGAATTTATTCCTCCTAAAATGACCTTACATTTATCTTTTATTTTATCATACCTTATGGACTAACAAATGATAATTTGAAACATTAAGTAAACCATCCTATTTCATATAATATACAATAATAACTTCACACTACCAATAACCAACTTTACAAATATAAATTACACATTACAAATCCCTCAAATTGTCATTTATGTATACTTAGTGCATCCAACCCCTCTTTATAATTATCTATTCTTACCATCCTATTTTTAACATTAGATAGTAAAAATGCATCTTTTTTTATTATTATTTAGTTTATATAGATAATTAGTTGGGTTTTCATATTTAAGTAAGCATAATTTTATGCTATTATCAGATAGTCTATATTTTTGGATATTCAGGAAATGAGGATTACGATGACAAAGAAGATGGAAAAAAAGTACATTCCTTTAGCGAATTATTTTGAAGTAGCTTTACAACAAGAAATTACTTTATCCTTTAGTGAATTAGAAAACATTATGGGACAAGCGTTACCGAACGCCGCCTACTTAAATAAGAGCTGGTGGAAAAAAACAAAGCCCCCTCTATCACACTATTTGTCATGGACAAATGCAGATTATTATGTCATTGATGTTAAACTAGGTACTAGTGTAACGTTCTCACGCACGCAAACAAAGTCTATTGAAAACAGTCCTTCAAAAAATGAAGAGAACCCATCTGCATACATAATTCGGGGGATTGAAGCGTCTGATGCTAGATCATTCATTCTTTTACAGGAAGAAATTTTTCAACAAACAGACTTCATGTACAATGTTCAAAATGAATTAGATCTAACCGTCCAACAACTTCGTAAAAATTTAACCTATTGGAAACAGCTAAAAAACCGTACAGTATTACTTTGTGTATTAAATGGTATTTTCGCAGGTTATGCAGTTGTACATGGATATAAGCAATTGAAAGCTAGACATGTTGCCTCTGTTCATTTAGCTGTGAAGGAAGAATACCAACAAAAAGGCATTGGCTCTGCACTGATGAAGGCTGTGGAAAGTTGGTCTAAACAACATGACATATCTCGTTTAGAATTATCTGTTATGGAGCATAACAATGTTGCTTTACATCTATTTTCGAAAATAGGCTTTAAACAAGAAGGCATTCGACAAAATGCTATTAAATTAAATGATACTTACGTTAATGAGTATAGCTTCAGTAAAATTCTATAATTCACTTTTCCTAGATGTCTAAATCGTATTTGGACATCTTTTTATATACATTGACTACCAAAAAACGCATAGAAAAGTGTTGTTCCACTTCTCTATGCGTTGACACTAAAATACCTGTTTCATTCTAGCTGTATCTAGGAATAATACATTACTATCTACTTGTTCATAAGATTGTTGATATTTTTCATATTGCTCCTTGTTTTGACTGATCATTTCCTCCAATAAAGCATGCAAGAAAGAAAACAAAACTGGCACAATATCTAGCGAAGACTGATTTTTTGTTCCAAGAACAAACAATGTACTAGCATATTCTCGAATTGGTGAAAATGCAGTTCCTGTGATAGCAATAATCTTTACCTTCTTCATCTTGGCAATTTCAACAATCGTTTGAATTTCCATCAACTGTTGATCAAAGGATAAAACAATTAAAGTCGTATGCTCACCCATGCTATTAATTTGATTCAGTACTTCATCTGAATCTAAACGAAGCTGCTTAATATTAGAACGTAGTGTCTTTAATGTGTTGGATAACCAATTCGCTACAGATGCAGCCTGACGAGTACCTAGAATATAGATACTATCTGCCTCATGCATCCATGTTGAACTTTTTTGAATTTGTTGATCATTAATTAATTGAATTGTTTCCTGGATATTTTGGCTATCTCGTTGCATAACCCTGCTAAAGCTGGAATTAGTCAGCTTTTTTACAGTATAGGTAGATTGTAGATTTGCTCCTGCATCTTGAGAGATTATATACCCTCTTATTTCTTCTTGCAGTTCAACATATCCCGATAAATCCATGGCATAACAAAAGCGAATAACTGTTGATTCGCTTACATTAGCCAGTCTGCCTACTTCTGCTGCTCCATTAGCAATTACCGTAGTAGGATTATCCATTACAAATTGTGCTACTTTCCGCTGCCCCTTCGACAGCCTTACAAACCTTTTCTTTATATCCTCATGAATGCTCATTCCTAACAACCTTTCTTTCAATGACCTTATCACGAATGGGAGATTGTTTCCTACTTACTCAAAATTCGATTAAAAATACATTATCATGATTGCAATTTGAATACAATGACTTTTCTGAAAAATCTTCAGCGCATTAACCTGCTAATATATCAATTTGATTGACCTTTTACTTTTTTTATGTTGAATTGTCATTTTACCAAATCCACCAGTCTAATTGAATAAAAATACATAAATACTAATTTTTATGTATTTTACTAGCTACTAAAGACAAAAAATGTCCCGGATCGATGACGCTTATCCAGGACATTTTTTTATTTTTATTCTAATTCTAGCTGCTTCGTTTCCTTCCCAAGGAAGATGACGCCCACAACACCAATAATAATGGCTCCACAGAAAATGGAAAAGATAAAGCCTATATCATAACCAGCTGTTAATAAAAAGCCAACTAGCAGCGGTCCGAAAATGCCACCGATTCGTCCAGCAGCTGCTGCCATCCCTGCACCAGTACCACGAATAATGGAAGGATATTGCTCAGGTGTATAAGCATATAATGCTCCCCATGCACCTAAGTTAAAGAAAGATAAAAACATGCCTGACAACAATAGAATTACAAGTGTTTCAGCATTCCCGAAAATGAAAGCACTCACTGCTGTACCAATTAGATAGGAAACTAGCACAAATTTCCGTCCAAATCTTTCAATAAACCATGCAGCAGTAAAATAGCCTGGCAATTGTGCTAATGTCATGATCAGAACATATTTAAAGCTGGTAATCATATCAAAACCCTTACCTACCATGACACTCGGAAGCCACAAAAACATACCGTAATACGAAAATACAACTGTAAACCACAACACCCAAAGCATAAATGTGGAACGAGCATATTTTTTTGACCAAACTTCTTTCATATTTTGAATGATACTACGTGTTTTAGCTTCTTCCTTCACCGAAAACTGTGGTGAATCTGGCAGATGCCAGCGAAGATAAATCGCATAAAATGCTGGTAGTGCTGTTAAAATTAACGCTACTCGCCAACCCCACGTTGGAATAACAAAATAGGAAATCAATGCAGCAATTAACCATCCAGCTGCCCAAAAGCTTTCCAATAAAACAACGACACGTCCTCTTTCCTTTGCTGCCACACTTTCAGACACTAGCGTTGATGCAACAGGTAATTCACCACCCAGACCCATTCCTACTAAAAAACGTAGCATTAAAAATGCTGTTAATGTAGTCGTAAAAGCGGATAAACCACTAGCAATGGAAAACAGGACAAGTGTCCACATAAAAATTTGCTTTCGCCCCACTTTATCGGCAAAAACACCGAATACAAGCGCTCCTACAGCCATTCCGATTGAGTTAATACTACCAATCCAGCCTGATTGACCTGGTGTTAGTCCCCAATCTGCTGCCAATGCTGCAATGACAAACGATAATATACCAACATCCATTGCATCGAAGAGCCACCCAACCCCTGCTACACCCAATAGTCTATTTCTAGAAATGGTTTGCTGAGATTTATTTGTTCCTACAGTATTTGTCGTCATTTCAACCACCTGTCTTTACACTTGACTTTACATTACAAGATTACTATACAGTTGTTTCAAGAAAGTGACAAGTAAAAATCAAATTACCGAATTGTTTCGACAATTTATGAAATGCTATTGAAATAATAGTGTGATTTGCGTTAAAATGTCTTTTATACAAAAACAAATGTTCTTTCTATGAGAACAAAAGGAGATCGTAACGTTATGTGGAAAGGCCTTATTGAAGAATATAAACAATTTTTACCTGTAACAGAAAATACACCCGCATTAACTTTAAACGAAGGCAATACGCCTCTTATACATTTAGTGAATTTATCTAAAAAACTAGGAATTGAGCTTTACGGTAAAATCGAGGGTGCAAACCCAACTGGCTCCTTTAAAGACCGAGGTATGGTGTTCGCTGTTGCTAAAGCTATTGAAGATGGTAGTAAGTGCGTAATTTGCGCCTCAACAGGAAATACTTCTGCTGCTGCAGCCGCTTATGCTACACGAGCTGGTATTCAATCAATCGTTGTTATCCCTAAAGGAAAAGTTGCTCTTGGTAAGCTTGCACAAGCAACTATGTATGGTGCAAAAATCATTGAAATTGACGGTAACTTTGATGATGCTTTAAGTATTGTTCGCCAAGTAAGCGAAACAACGCCTGTCGCACTTGTAAACTCAGTAAACCCATACCGCATTGAGGGTCAAAAAACTGCATCATTTGAAATTGTAGATGCCCTTGGTTCAGCTCCTGATTATCTATGCATCCCAGTTGGTAATGCAGGGAATATTACTGCTTACTGGAAGGGCTTTAAGGAGTACCACGCAGCCAAAGATTCTGGTCTACCAAAGATGTATGGCTTTGAAGCAGAAGGAGCAGCAGCGATTGTCAAGGGTGAGCCTATTGCAAATCCAGAGACGGTTGCCACTGCTATTAGAATAGGTAATCCAGCTAGTTGGAAGTTGGCAGAAGCAGCTCGAGATGAATCTGGGGGCATTATCGACTCCGTGACAGATGATGAAATCATAGCTGCCTATAAATTAATTGCAAATACAGAAGGTATTTTCGTAGAACCAGGGTCTGCTGCTTCATTAGCAGGTGTTATTAAATCTGTGGCAAACGGAAAAATTCACAAGGGTTCAAAAGTAGTTACCATCTTTACAGGTAATGGACTAAAAGATCCTGATACAGCCATGGATGTATCCACAGTAGAAGTAGTTTCTCTTAAAAATGACGAAAATGAAATTCGTGAATATATCGAGGGCGTACTATGAGTAAAATGTGGCAAATCTCAGTTCCTGGAAGCACAGCCAATCTAGGACCCGGCTTTGATTCCATAGGACTCGGCTTGTCTCTATACTTAAAGTTAACAGTTACTTTACAAGATACATGGGATATTATCCATCTCGATGATAACGGTCCTAAAGAGTTTGAGCTTGAAGATCATTTACTATACGTAATTGCGAAAAAAATTGCTGATCAATATGGCCAACAATTGCCCGCTTGTCGTGTGGAGATGGCTAGTGAATTACCATTAGCAAGGGGTCTCGGAAGCAGTGCTGCTGTGATAGTTGCTGGTATTGAACTTGCCAATCAAGTATGCGAGCTTGGCTTAACGGTCCAAGACAAACTCAATTTATCTTCGCAAATTGAAGGACACCCAGATAACGCAACCGCTTCTGTCTTAGGGGGCTTAACCATTTCATCGATGGATGATAATGGTATAGTTGATACTTTTCATATTAATGAAATTGATGCATCCTTTGTTGTGTATGTACCAGACGTCGAATTAAAAACGAGTGAATCCCGTTCTGTATTACCAGAGCAATTTAACCGAGCCTATGCTGTTCATGCTTCTGCAAATGCTAATATGTTAGCTGCTTCATTAATGGCACGTGATTTTCAGCGTGCTGGTCGTTATATGGAGGTAGATTTATTCCATGAACCGTTTCGTGCAAAGCTAATTCCCAAGTATACCGAAATTCGTACAGTTGCAAAGGCGAATGGAGCATATGGTACGGCTTTAAGTGGAGCTGGCCCTACATTGATTTCTATCATCCCTTCTGCTATTGCTGCTGATTTCGTTAAGTCCATGAAAAATCAGTTCCCTAAGCATCAAGTGATTTTAACAAAAGCCGATGAACACGGTGTACAAGTGCATGACTATATGAAACGTCTACTATAATAGTAGGCGTTTTTTCTTGAAAGCAAGTAAGGATAAAACTAATATTATAGAAGTATAGGATTTAACATTTAAAACACCTAGCATAGACAACTAGAATACGCGCTTTTCTAAGGAGGAACTATCTTGAAACCAATTATATTCTGTGATTTCGATGGCACGATAACAGAAACTGATAATATCTTTTCACTGATGACGGAATTTGTACCTGAAGAATCTGAGAAAATTGCCCAAGCCATGATGGAGCAAACAATTTCATTTAAAGATGGGCTCTCTGCTATGTTCCATCTACTTTCTACTCAACAAAAAGATGAAGTCATTCAATATCTTATGGATACAGCTGTAATCCGTGAAGGATTTGGAGATTTTGTTCGATATGCTCAAGATAACGACATTCCATTTTATATTGTAAGTGGAGGGGTCGATTTTTTTATTGAGCCTTTAGTAGAAAAATACGGTCCATTATCAGGTATTTACTGTAATAAAGCTGATTTTTCCGGCGAACAAATTAAACTAATCTATCCAAATAGCTGTGATGAGGAATGCACAAAATATAGCACTCAAGGCTGTGGCTGCTGCAAGCCTAGCGTGATGCGAAAAGTGGCAAAAGAAGATCATTTTAAAATTGTTATCGGTGATTCTCTTTCAGATTTTGAAGCTGCTAAACAAGCTGATATTGTTCTTGCTAGAGATCACCTTATTCAGCGCTGTGAAGAACTTCAAGTTTCATATAAACCATTTGCCACATTCCATGACTGCCTAAAGATTGTGCAAGAACTGATGAAATCTAAAAGTGCAGTACCTACAATTTAATGTAGAGCACAAAAAAGGGAACCACTTTTCGAAATGGCTCCCTTTCTTATATTACTTACATTAATAATACTAGGCTGATGGCCATGACAGCCATTCCCCCTACCAAACCATACATCGATAAATGGGTTTCATCATACCTCTGTGCCGCTGGTAATAATTCGTCCAATGAAATAAAGACCATTATTCCTGCTACTCCGGCAAAAATAATTCCAAACATAACATCAGTTAAAAATGGCATAAGGAGTAAATATGCTACTAATGCTCCGACGGGCTCTGCTAACCCCGATAAAAATGATAGTTTAAAAGCCTTTTTACGATTGCCCGTTGCAAAGAAAATTGGGACAGACACTGCTATCCCCTCTGGAATATTATGAATTGCTACTGCTATGGCAATGGCAATACCTACATTTGGGTCATTAATAGCTGACATAAACGTAGCAATACCCTCAGGGAAATTGTGGATTCCAATAGCGAGAGCCGTAAAAACACCCATCTTCATCAAATGTTCTTCATTAACCTGGGGCTTTACAGCATTCACATCTTCCACTAGCTTTACTTCATGTGGATTTGTTGATTTTGGGATGAATTTATCGATTAAAGCAATAAATAGCATACCCCCAAAGAATCCGACAATTGTCATCCAATAACCATTCGTAGTGCCTAGTGCATTGGTTAAAGCATCTTTAGCCTTAACGAAAATTTCAACAAGAGAGACATAAATCATAACGCCTGCCGAAAAACCCAATGCAATCGATAAAAATTTTGTATTTGTTCGTGAAGTAAAAAATGCTATTAAACTACCTACTCCCGTTGCAAGCCCTGCAAAAAGAGTCAACCCAAATGCCAGTAAAACGTTTCCGTCCATACCCTTCTTCCTTTTCCCTTTTTTTTATTGTACTCATCTTAACGTAGAAGTTTCCTAAGAGCAATTCTTTTTTACAAGGTAAATATCACACTTTATTTACTTAATCAATGGCACACAAAAAAGCAGTATCAATTCACATGATTTTTGATACTGCTCCCATTAACTATTTATAATTCGAGTGGAATGATTTTTTGCGTCGTTCATACCAGATGGCACAAATGATGAACCAGGTATATCCCATGCTCCAACCTGCGAGTACATCCGTAGCAAAGTGTCTAGCGCCAGCAATACGTGATAACCCTATAAGCACCATTAGTATCGTTGCACCAAGCCACAATAGGATTTTACGGCCTTTACTATTATTTTCAGCTAATATATACGCAGTTGCGAACAAGTACAAAATACCAGTCATAGCATGTCCAGATGGAAAGCTATAAGATGTTAATTGATCCTCGATTTCGGGTCGTGCTCGTTGAACCCATTTCTTTAGTACTTGATTTAACACATTCCCTGCTGCAAAAGTTAAAACAATAAATAACATACCTCGATAGTTTTTTATCTTCCACGCTAAATACACGATTAAAATTACCGCTACAATAACAACAAATATAGGTTCACCTATATAATGAAAGATTTCAATAAATTGATTCCCCAAAAAGGCTTCTGCCATTTTTGCATCAAACTTATTCATCCAATCACTTTGATAAGTAAACCTTAAAACAATAAATATAATTAGTGTAATGATTGCCAATGGATATGCCCATTTTTTCATTCTTTCACCTCAAAAACATACTGCCATGATCTTCACATCATAACATAATTATGTCCGAACTAGAGGAAGAGAAGCTTTAATTTTCATAAATACATCCTTACATTCTCGAATGGCAATCACGGATTCTTCATTAGGCTTGTAATAATAAATTAGAGACAACTAATGCAACGCTGAATAAAATGGCCACTATAGGTAGTATTTTTCTAAATATCATAAACACTCCCTTATCCTTTTAATATCAATGCCCCACATTTATTATTTAATGAGCACCGGATCAAATAACCAATCCTTCGGACCAAAGTTTTGGTCCTTTTCTCCCCTTACTTCACGGGAGATACCATGTTTTATGATGACCTCTCTAAATCTTTTACTAAACAAAGTTTTTCTATAAAGATATCTTCCATCATGACTATATTCTGCGGAGTAAAAGACATCCCCTTTTAACCTTGCTAAATCTCCTTGGTGATAAATATCTGGCCCCTTGATAACTCCATTTAAACCACAGCTGCATGGAGGTTGTTCAGTTGCAAAGTATAATTTCACTCTATCCTGACTACATGTAGGTAGGACTTGTGTAGGGATAATTTGATAAGCTGGTTGTTTACCTTGTTCAGGTCCATGGTGAATCACCTCTAGAAATTCAAAACCTTCTAGGTTCTCATTTTTCATTAATGCAACCAGTTCCTCAGAGGCTACCCAATACCCACTTACATGAACTAAATGACGTCCATTCATTTCAGAAGTATCTATAACTATAGGGGATAATTGCTCTTTATCCATAAGCCCACAATTCTTACAATGCGTACTTAATGTAAATAATGTACCTTTATCCTCTAAAAACATTTCTGGTGAATTTCCTGTTGAATTTAAAGTAAATAATGGTGCCCGTTCATATTCTAAATCAGAAAATTCAAAATAGAAACGTTCTCCTATTGAAACAATGCCAAATTCACGTTCTAATGATTCATACAAGGCCGTTACTTGCTCATATGTTACATCTTCATTTAATGTAAAAATAGGATTAAATTTTGTTTTTAAATTTCTCTTTCTAATTTCAGGCGCACCAATAGCAATACCATGACGATTATACATGTTAATCACTTGATCTTGACTAGATTCATCTATAGAAAACAAATTTTCAAGTTCTACTTTCACAATACACGCCTACCTTTATAAAGTTTTATGGTGAAGTATATTGACTGCTAGTAACCATTCTAAAATCTACTTTATTTTTAGATAGTCAGGCCACTTATTTTGATGAAATCTTTTGTATTATTACACACTATAGCAAATCTACTTAACCACGATTAATTTAAGCGTACCAGTACTTATACCGATATTTCAACTTCGGGTTTACGCCAATTTTTTGGCGTGATTCACGCGAAATTATGGCGTGATTTGGCGGTCACAAAAAAACACCGCCATTTTTTTGGCGGTGTCTAAACTTTTTTGTAGTATTTTTAGCATAGGAATAAGGTACCTTTTTACATAGTATTATAATAGAAGTAAAAATCCCATATAGAACCCTTTTAATTGAAAAATATACCAACAGTATAGCATAGAATTTTCTTAGAGTAAATTCATTCTTTCAGCTAGATTCACAGCCTCTGTTCGTGAATCTACATTTAGCAAAGAAAAGAGTTGTGTTAAATATCTCTCGGTAGTGCGCTGAGGAATATTCAGTTCAATCGCGATTGCTTTATTCGTATGACCGTCTGCAATAAGTCTTAAAATTTTCTTTTCTTTTTCATTTAAATGAATATCTTTAGCATTTTGCAGTTTAAATTTATCATCCAGAAAATCTAAGAAATTTTTCGGTAAAACAAATTCACCATTTGCAATCGCCCTAACTGTCCGTATGATTTGCCCTTTAGAGGCTGTTTTAGCTAGAATACCTTCTATTTTCCTCTCTAAAATAAGAGGGTAATAGTCCGTTATATCGTCACCTGTATAAAGGATAACCGAAGCATTTGATTGAATGGCTTTAATATTACGGGCTAAATTAATGCCATTCTCCAATGGCATATTGATATCTATCAGGTAAATATCGTATGGCTTATTTTTTATTCTTTGAATGACACAAGTGGCATCACTTTCTGTATCAATAATGATATCTTCATTTTCTTGAAATAAATTTTTAGTTCCCTCTAAAACTATAGGGTGATCATCCACTATGAGCATCGTAATCATGTGTTTCACTCCCTTCTTTAATCGTTATTCTGATAGACATCCCTTGATTTACATGTGAGTCAATATAAAAATGACCATTAAATGCTTTTACACGCTCCTGCATACCTCGGATGCCCATTGATTCTGCTACGATAATATCCTCTACATCACACCCTACACCATCGTCACTATAAATGATTTCAAAGCCATCATTCTTTTCCTTTAGATGGATTTCAACGGCTGTTGCATAGGAATGTTTTAAAGCATTATTTAGTAGCTCCTGAAATAATCGATAAATCATTAAATTCATGCGCTCATCTTCTAGATACAGACGATCTATTGAATAAATTAAAAAAAAGTTAGCTCTTTCTTGCACCTTTCGAATTAACTTTTCTAATGCAGCATTTAAACCTAATGTATCTAGTAATGGAGGTTTTAGATTCTCACAGTATGATCGTAATTCATGTAAAGAAGCAACCATTTGTTTATGAATTTTTGCAAGCTTCTCCTGAGTTTCTGTCGTATCCTTTGCATTAACGAGAACATCCACCTCTCTTGCAATATGAAGTTGTTCCTGCAAATTGGTGTCGTGTAACTCTTGAGCTAACTGGTATTTTTCTTCTTCAAACCTCAACCATAATAGCTTGTTTAGCCACGGCAATTGACCGTCATCAGCTTGCTTCATATGTTTTAGTTCCTCTAGCAGCTCTTCCACCATCTTTGTATTTTCAATAAAATTATTTACATACAATAGGAGCAACTCGAGCCATAGGAGCTCCTCATCTTTTAAATGAATAGTATTGTTATGTCCAAGCACTAATGCTCTTTTATAATGTGCATCCTGATGGAGAAATGCTAAATAAACTTTGTCAATCTTTCGTATTTCTCCTAATCTTATATCATCCATTGTTTCGGGATGTATCATGATTTTCTCCCCACTATTTGTAAGGAATTCATTCGTATCATAATTATAAGTTAACACAAAAACATCCTCTAACTCCAGATGGACAGAAACCTCATAAGCAAATTTCTCTAAAAGCTCATTAATTTTAATGGTTTTCCCAATTTTATCTACAGCCGTATAGAGCTGATGAATATAATCACCTTTTGTTGAAAATAGTATTTTCCTCTTTCGATAATCAACCTTTTCTTTTATATAAAAGAGTATCACTAATGAAGAAAATGTAAAAAAGGACAAGCCTGACATAACAGTTATTTTTAAGTAATGACCTGCAATGAAGTACAGTCCAACTGTAAACCATAAGGTAAATATCAATGAAAAAATAACATAATAGCGCAATCTTGTAATATGATACTCGATATCAAATAACCGTTCTGCTAATTGTGTAAAAATAAAGCTAAAAGGTATAAGTAATAAAAATAAGGAGCTAATCTCAGCTGAAAGGATATACGTATGAAAAAGGATTTTTGGAAGTACATATAAAAAAAGAAATGGTAAAAACGGAATCATTATACTATTCAATAAAATTTTCAACTGAGGTGAGCTATATTTGAAATAGCTTATTAATAAAATACCTAGGATTATGATCAGAAGAAAAAAGAAAAATATTAACACAAAATTTGAAAGTATATCATTAGATGCAGGATAAATTATGCCAATACAACCTAGTATAAAAGCAAGTAAGGGAAGTAGATAAAAAAGTTTGATGTTATTCGTAAATACCCAATTTGTTTTCACAAATGAATAATAGTTTCTTAAAAAGTGTAATAATAAGACTAAACATAAGACCATACTGCTACGATTTATGATAATACCAATCGCATCCATCCTACCAGAGACACCACTGCTTACATAAGCCAATGAAACAGTTAACATAAAAAGAATAAGAAGGTCCGCTAACTTCGTATTTCTTGGTTTGAAATGTAAATAAAACGCAATAAATAACGTTAATAAATAATAACTAGCTGGAATAATTAATATATAAATAAGTTGCTGAGGGATGTCTAAATGCTTAATATGTATATGAATTAGATTTCCATCGGATTTCATAATGGTTAATGCATTAGCTGATAAAATTATAGATTTATACTTCAGCTGATTGAATTCATTAAGTGGTCCATTATTTACGGATAGAATGGTATCACCAATAGCTATATTTTGCTCCTCTGCCCAGTCTTTATAATAAAGTTGAGAAATAACCCAGCTATCATTCTCTTCCTCTACCCCTATTTGTATATAAGGCGCGCTATAATTCACATAATTAAGATAAACACCAATAATTAAATAAAGAATTATAGCGGGCCAAAATATCTTACTACGCAATGTTTTTAGTTCCAAATATCACTTTCTACATTCATTTCACCGCTAAATGCTTCTAAGATCGCATTTTGTTCTACAGATGAGACTCCAATTAATGAGGCTTTTTGTTCCTTTAACAGTGCTACTAGGCTAGGGTTTTGTTCTAAATACTGGATTACATTAATCATTCTAATCTCTCCTCATCATCTTATTAGTTTTTGCAGGTATTCTTTACCTAACTCACTTATAGCTACATTTTCAAGATAATTCAATGCTTTAAACTTATAGACATTTTTTACAGTAACTGCATAGCGTATTGCCCCGCCATTTGTCAACTCGTTTTCGGTTTCATTATTATCCAAAACTGTAACTATATCATCATTATAATAGTTCGCTACAGATTTTGAAATATCATTTTGCTGTGATAAAAGATAAATGATTGGCAAGGAAAACCTTTTATTTAATAGGTCATTTTTTGGACCCCATGCTTTCAAACTTTGGATATCGTTTTTAATTTGCTGGATAATGCCTATGTACTTCCCATATGCCTCTACTTCTTTGGTTACTTCCCCTTTGGCAAGCATCTCTCCAATTAAACAACTCATCGCTGTTAAGGAACCTGATTTAAGCGTAATCATTTGTACATAGGAATCTTCATCACGGCAATTATTTAGCAAGTCTAATTGTTGACCACTTATACTTTTTAATGCATATTCCTCAAGTAGTGTTATAGCAGCTCTTTTATGTTCAAAGGAAGATTCATCAATTGTTTTTGAAGCCATGATCAGCATAGCTAGGGCAACATTTAAAGATAGTTCTGGTGTTCTGCTCCAACTATTGTCTGAATCCTTATCCTGTAGATCATCGATAATATCAAATGACAATATTAAGAGTTCAACTGCCGCAGCTACTTTGTAAATGTCATCATTTATGCTATCTGAAAACGCTTCATAATGCCAATAGCATAACTTTCCAAAGGAAAAACCTACGGATGCTTTTTCTTCTTTGAAGCTTTTTAACAGGTATTTTAACTCTTGACCAAGAAATGTTTCATTTTCTATAAGAATGTCCAATGATTCATTAATACGCTCATCCAAACCATTCAATAGTCCTCTTTCCCTTCTAATATGTTACTAGATATTATATAGATTAGTGGGAAATAATACTAGTAATACCATTATAAAATACATTTAATACCATTAATTCCTGTATAATGATGTCGCCCGCCAAAAAGTGGCGTTATTTATTCAAATCACGCCATTTTTTTGTTAAAAAATACTAAAAAAATGGCGGTAGAGAACCAGGTACCGCCATAAAAGTGGCGTAAACTCACCATTGAAATGGTGTCCTGAGAGATGTTACGCTTATGAAAATGATCTATTCATTGTCAGATAGATTGATGAACATGAATTCTTTTGTACTGGGAGTGTTTTAAAAATGAAAAATGGATTAAACGAAACTGTTTTCATACTTACGGCTACTTTTTCATGTAATATCTCTGTCTCAGCTGAAGAAATTACAATTAAAAGGCCCACAAAGGAGCAACTACAAATTGAACAAATTATTATTCAATCTGAGTTAAAAGCTTATCAAGAAACATTAACCGTCTATAAAAACCTTGCAACCTTTTCAAATTTAATCAGTGATATTCCTGGATTTGAAGATACATTCCAACAAAAAAGAGATCAATATATTGAGCAATATGGTATTATAAAAATTTCAAACGACAACTTATCAAGCATGACAGCCATCAATCCATTAACCTTTGGATTAAATATAGAGTCGCCCACAATTTACATGATGGCTCATCACACTATTATTAATGCAAGAGGGCTAGCAATGGCGACAAACTCATCTATCACACATAAACTAGATGAGAATACGAGCATCACAGGACTGTCTATTAATGAAAGCACCATATCTTTTAATATGGATGCTACATTTAGTGGATCGATAAAAACACCGATTAAACATTAATTTGAATAAGCAGATTAACGATGGTATCCCTTCTTCAATCCATCGTTATCTGCTTTTATGTATAACAAAAAGGTGCCTCAAGTGATTGAGGCACCTTTTTGTTATTAACCTTTTACATAATAAACTTCTTGTCCGCTTTCAATGATATGATCAGGCTTTGGCTTACCTGCGCTTGCCTTATGGCCGGCAATATGCTCAGGACTCTTCTCCCAATTTTTCCATGCTTCTTCTGATTCCCAACGAACCATCACTAGCACTTCTTCATCACCGCGTCGAACTTTTTTTACAAGTACCTGTTTATCAATATAACCAGGTTGTTGTTCAAGTAATGATGGGCCGTCTGGCTTAGCACCAAAACGTTCCACAACCTTATCCGAATTACCTTCCGTCACAACGATACGTTTAATTTGTACAAACATATTAGTTAAACGCCTTTAATACATCTTCAACTTTTAATGTTTCAGATTGTAAACCGCCACCTGAAAGGTACCAAACTTCTGGATCTAGGTAGAATACTTTACCGTTTTTCACAGCATTTGTTGCACTTACGATTTCGTTTTCAATCGCACCTTTAGTACCTGACTCGCCGTTTTCATTTACTACTGCATCACGGTCAACTACAAATAAAATATCAGGATTTGTATCACGTACATATTCAAAACTTACATTATCACCATGTGTTCCAACTTTAACCTTTTCATCAGCAGCTTTCACACCAAACACATCATGAATTACACCGAAACGTGAACCAGAACCATAAGCTGATAATGCACCTTCACTACCTAATACGATTAAAGCTTTTTCATCTGATGCAGTTGCTTTACCTTTTACTTCTTCTACTTTTGCTTCATATGCAGCGATTGCATCTGCAGCTTCTTTTTCTTTACCAAAAATTTTACCCGCTAATTCTGTATTAACTTTGAAAGATTCTAAGAAGTTTTTGTTATCTACTCCAATGTAAACTGTTGGTGCAATTTTAGATAATTCAGCATAGGCAGCTGATGCACGACCAGAGATGAAAATAATATCTGGGTTGATTTCAGATAACTTTTCATAAGCAGGCTCGAATAATGTACCAGCATTTACATAAGTGCTATCTTTAAATTTGCTTAAGTAAGATGGTAATGAATCTTGTACTACCGCAGTAGGATTAACACCAAGAGCATCTAAAGTATCTAAGAAACCATTATCAAAAACAACAACTTTTTCTGGGATCTTGTCAAGCTTTACTTCTTCAAACGTAGTGTTACCATCACGACCTTCAATTGTGCTACCTGGGATAGTTAGTGGGTATGCTGAAGACTCCCCTTTTTGTTCTTCAGCTGGTTTGTCAGTTGAAGTCCCTTTATCTTCTTCTTTTGCTTCGTCTTTTGAACCGCAAGCAGCTAATACTAATAGCATCATTGCCATTAATACCGTAAGTAATTTCCATTTCTTCATTGTGAAATCTCCTTTAAATAATTTATTTGATAGTCAATTGATGGTTGATCCAACGGTGACTATTTTTACGAATTAAAATAAACACAAATTCGACAGCCATCCTGTTCTTGAACAGGGATATCCATATCATAGATTTCCTTCAATGCATCTGAGTTAATAATGTCATTTGTAGGACCGTTTTTAACTACACGCCCATCTTTCAATGCCACAATATTATCTGAGTATACAGAAGCAAAATTAATATCATGCAATACAATTACTACTGTTTTCCCTAACTCATCCACTAGCTTACGTAATATCTTCATAATCTGAACGGAATGTTTCATATCTAAATTATTCAACGGCTCGTCCAGTAAGATATATTCTGTATCCTGTGCAATCACCATTGCGATAAAAGCACGCTGACGTTGACCGCCTGATAGTTCATCTAAGTAATTATGTTGAAGATCTTCTAAATTCATATATTGAATAGCTTCGTCAACTTTTACTTCATCTTCAGGTTTTAGATTCCCTTTTGAATAAGGAAATCGACCAAAGGATACGAGCTCACGAATCGTTAGACGGACATTCATAAAGTTAGATTGCTTTAATATCGATACTCGCTTAGCAAAATCATCTGATTTCCAGCTTCTTACATCCGCTTTATCGAGTAGCACTTCGCCAGTATCAGCATTTAGCAAACGGCTCACCATTGAAAGTAGTGTGGACTTCCCTGCACCATTTGGTCCAATGAAAGAAGTAATTTTCCCTGAAACAATGTCAACACTTACATCTTGAACGACAGGCTTTTTCCCAAAAAACTTCGTTATTTCTTTGACTTGTATCATCCTGCTGACCTACTTTCTCTTAATAATAAGTAGATGAAGTATACCCCACCCACAAAATTAATGATGACGCTAAGTGTAGTACTGAAAGTGAATACTCGTTCAACCATCCACTGCCCACCGATTAAAGCAATAATACTCATTACACAAGAACCGGCAATCAAGATGGAATGCTTGTATGTTTTAAAATACTGATACGATAAATTTGCAACGATTAAACCAAAGAATGTAATAGGCCCAACGAGCGCCGTCGAAACAGAAATCAAGATGGAAGCTAAAATTAACATGCGCTGTACCAGCTTATCGTAAGGCACACCTAAATTAATCGCTGTATCTCGTCCTAAAGACATTACGTCTAGTTGATTCATGTGACGAGTACCATATATAAACGTTAGTAGAATGATAACGCCAGCTAGCCAAACTAAGTCTGAGTTGACATTATTAAAACTTGCAAACATTTTACTTTGTAAACCTAGAAACTCATTAGGATCTATTAATACTTGGAAGAATGTTGTGATACTCCCTAAAAACGTACCGACAATCATACCGACAAGTAGTAAAAAATAAATTGGTCGCTTTCCTTCTTTAAACAAAACTCGATAAAAAATTAAAGCGAATACAATCATTGATACAATAGCAAGCGTAAAATTATAGTAAATATTAATAACTAAAATAGACGTAGAGCCAAAGAAAAAGTAGATGCACGTTTGAATCAACATGTACAAAGCATCTAGCCCCATGACACTTGGCGTTAAAATCCGATTATGAGTAATTGTTTGGAAAACCACTGTTGAATAGGCAATAGCTATACCCGTTAGCGCCATTGCTACAACTTTTATGACACGGCGAGGAAAAGCATAGTGATAATTTCCATTTAACCCCCAAAACAGATACAGTAAGATAGCTATCACGGCAAGACCTAGTAAAATGAACATTCTTGTACGATTACGCATATGCTCTCCCCCTAAACAACATAACTAGGAAGATGGCACTTCCAATTACACCAACAGTCATACTAATTGGTATCTCATAAGGGAATATCAGTACACGTCCTAAAATATCGCAGAATAATAAGAATGACATACCAAGTAATGCTGTATGCGGCAATGTTTTTGCCAAATTATCACCTTTAAACAGTGAAATAATATTCGGTATGATTAAACCTAGGAATGGAATGACACCGACTGTTAGCACCACTGTTGTGGAGATAAGGGCTACCAATACTAAGCCTAAATTCACCACAAATTTATAGGATAGGCCAAGATTTTTAGCAAAGTCCTCACCCATACCGGCTACTGTAAAGCGATTGGCATAAATATAGGCTAAAATAAGTACTGGTACACTTATGTATAACAGTTCATAACGGCCTTTCATGATTAATGAGAAATCTCCTTGTAACCATGCAGAAATGTTTTGAATAATATTTGCCTTATACGCAAAGAACGTTGTTACGGAAGACAGGATATTACCATACATTAAGCCAATAAGCGGTATAAAAATCGCATCTTTAAACTTAATTCGGTTTAATATTTGCATAAATAGTAATGTGCCGGCTAAAGCAAATATGAAAGCGAAGGAAATTTTTTGAAAATACGTGACATTTGTGAAAAACATCATGGAAATCAATACACCCAGTCGAGTGGCATCTAAAGTACCAGCAGTCGTTGGTGATACGAATTTATTCCTACTTAAGCTTTGCATAATTAAACCAGCAATACTCATACCTGCGCCTGCTAGCAAGATGGCAACAAGTCTAGGTACACGACTAATTAAAAATAGCCTAGTTTCTTCTGATTGGAAGTCTAAAAGATCACTTGGTTTAATATCTACTACTCCGATAAATAGCGACACTATAGACAACACAACAGTTGCTGTTAAAAGATATCTTATTTTCATAGTAATCCCCGGTAGATTTCATTTTTGTGTGTAACGCATTCTCTAGTGAAAATGATTATCATTACTCACGATTTCCATTATAAGCATGTTTTGATTCTCAGTCAACCTGCAAATGAGAATTATTCTCGCTTTATTTAAAAAGATCTAAAAAACGTGTCTAATTAACGAAATATTAGTAATTTCAGCAAATTTTCAACTTTAAATAATTCACTATTTCTACAATTTTTTTATCCAAACAAAATGGTAATTGAGAACACTTCTTCGTCTCAATTACCATTTTTTATTAATTATATAATTCGTTTCACTCTTCTTAACCACGCTGAAATAATGAATATTATTAATACCAGTCCTACATAACCCATCACCGCATACAGCTTGGCCACAAGTGTCGTAAATCCAGCGAGACTGGCTAAAAAGCCTAAACTCCCTATAAAAATAACCGCTACTTTAAAGCTTGGTCTATCAGGCTTAAAGAACCTTACCATGAATGAATAGAGCATTCCCACTGCAGTATTGTAAATCATCCCTAGTAGAGAAAATGTCATTAATAGCCCAACAAATGGATGAATTTCATTAGCTAATGCTAGCATAGGAATATCTAGTCCAATAACAACATTCATTTTTGCAAGAAGGGAAAAATTAATTAACAGAATTAAAGCACCTAATAGAACTCCGCCAATGATGCCCCCCATTCCAGCTACCTTATCATTGCGTACCGAGCCACACATAACTGTTAATAATGAGAAACTGACCCCAATATTGAATGACATATATAACAGGGCAGTCACCCACCAGCTTTTTGAACTTACTTGTGCCTGTTGAGCAATAACAGCCTGTTCGACAAAGGTAAGATCCATCGTTGCAATGGCATAGATAGCAATGATAGATACGATCGCTAATAAGTAAGGGGTCGCAAGTGCAATAATATTAATAATACTTTTAACATCCATCATAACTGTGGCTATTGTTAGCAAGATCATACATATACTTCCAAGCCAAATAGGGAGTCCAAACATTTGCTGCAATGTTGCCCCCGCACCAGCAAACATAATAACGGCTACACCAAATAAAAACAGCGATAATACATAATCTAATACAAGTCCAACAGCATTTCCAGAAATTTGATAAATCAAATCCTTATGGGATACAGTGCGTAATCTCGAGCTAACTTGAGCTACACACATACCAACAATAGAGAAACCAACCATAGCTAATAGGGCACCATAGACTCCTTTGAAGCCATAGCTTGTAAAATAAAGAACAATTTCCTGTCCAGATGCAAATCCTGCACCAACGATAATTCCTACATAGGCACCGCCGATTTGCAAGCTTTTTTTCAATCAGTTCTCTCCCCGTTTTTTCCTTTATAGCAAATGATTTATACCCACTATTTATTGATAGACTTCTTTGCTAATTGTTAGCTTTTCAATAACAGCCATATTAGGTGTATAGCCAATGCCAATTTCTTGAGGCACATCGATATATCCATCTTTTACAATGACTTCTGGAACAATAATATCTTCATACCAATAATGACTAGACCCTGCCGTATCTCCAGGCAATATAAAATTACTTAGTGAGGTTAATGCAATATTATGAGCTCGTCCGATTCCTGCCTCTAACATACCTCCACACCAAACGGGAATATGATTCTCCTTACAGAGGTCATGAATCCGTTTCGCTTCTGTTAAACCGCCAACTCGACCAATTTTAATATTGATCACACCGCAGCTCCCAAGCTCAATTGCCTTTCGAGCATCTTCAAAGGACGTGATACTTTCATCTAGGCAAATAGGAGTTTTTATTTTTTTTTGTAGGGTTGCATGATCGACAATATCATCAGTAGCTAATGGTTGCTCAACCATTAATAATTTGTAATCATCAAGCTGCTGTAATATTGCTATATCATTTAATGTATAGGCAGAGTTAGCATCTACCATTAAAGGTAAATCTGGTAGTACTGAGCGGATGGCTCGTACCACCTCTACATCATAACCAGGCTTTATTTTCACTTTCACCCTTTTGTAGCCCTTCTCAATATGGCTTTGTATCACTTCTATTAATTGAGCTGTTGATGCTTGGATACCTACACTGACTCCAACTTCAATCCGTTGTCTTTGTCCACCTAACGACCGTGCGAGTGATTGCTTTGTTTGCTGGGCATAAATATCCCATACAGCTCCTTCTATTGAAGCTTTCGCCATGCAATTTCTTCGAATAGGAGCAAACAATGAAGTCACCTCATCTGGATGCCCAATCTCTTTATGTAACAAGATGGGTATTAAAAAATCCTTCAGCATATGCCATGTCGTCTTTAAAGTCTCTTCTGTATACCAGGGCGCTACAAAAGCAACTGTCTCTCCCCAACCAATAACCCCTGATTCATCTTTTGCTTCTATCAGTAATAGCTCTTTTTCATCGATTGTACCAAAGCTCGTTGTAAATGGTGCTTTCATCGGCATTTTAATATGTCTTAACGTTATCTTATCTAATCTCACAATTTTCACTCCCTATAATTATTATATGGCTAATAAGGAGCGTCTGACTAACAGATAGCTATGAACATATTCTGGATGCTTCTTGACGCGTACAATCGCATAATCTTGATTGAATAATGTTGTTAAGATCGTCCTAATTTTATAACGCCAGTCCTCTGCAAGCTTTGGACTCTCGACTTTCACTTTTTGCAAATATTGAGGAATCGGTAATAGATAGGCATCCTCGTGAAAGGATTGTTCCATCTGAAATACATTATCAACATCCAAGACAGGTAATCCATCAACAGTCAGAGTCCATGGTACAATTTCCTGTGCAATCTCCTCTAGTTCATCAATGCTATCTGCCATTTGTTCACGCTCTATCCACCACTCAACAACCATCCGATCCGAAGGTAGTCCTTCATTAAAGTCGTCTTGGAGAGCGCCATAATAATCATTTTCATATTGATAACTGATTGCATTTAGCTTTAAAAATGCCAGATTAGCTAAACTCGCCTCCAACGGTTCAAATAACCAGCGAACCAGCTGAAATCCGTGTTCTTTTGCATATTCTTGTTGAGCGTGCTTTAATAACTCACCTACACCTTGTTCACGATATGCTTTATTTACACCAATCATGTGTGAATGTAAGTATATTTCTCTAGCATGATAGCCCACAAAGCAATAGTTAAAGCCAATTAACTTTTTTTCTAAATAAGCGCCTAAAACTAATCCGCCATTTTGTACAGCTGCTAGTAATTGGTGGGAGGGGATTGCTTGGCTTCCCCATATTTCAGCATTCAACTTTTGGACTTCCGCAATTTCTATAGGTGTCATTACTTTGTGAATATGCACTTTCTCTAACATTATGCTGACGCCTCCTTCGTATGTGCTGACTCCAATGCTAACAAGACTGCTCTTGTAAGAATCTCTACTCCAGTAACAAGTCTTGCTTGTTTAAACTTCATTTTGGGATGATGTAATCCTGGTGTTAACCCACAGCCTAAACCTAACATAGTTGTTTTTAAATGTGGCCGTTTTACAGCATAGTGATGAAAATCCTCACCACCAGGTGTGTGAACTGGCTTCCTTAAATTAGATAATCCTGCAGCCTGTATAATTGCCTGCTCCATAATATATTGTGCACTCGTATCTACTTCAGCAGCTACGATATTAGCAACAGTTCGTAATTCAATCTGTACCTTATGCAACATCTTAGAAGAATCAATAACACGTTTGACCCCTTGCGCTAAATCATCCATAACATTATTTTGTTGCGCACGAATATCAATCGTAAACGAGGCATTACCAGGTATGATATTGCCTGATTCTCCTCCTGCATGAAACTTTGTCATCTTAACAGATACAGGTACCATAGGATCTGTATGAATGGTTCGTAAATCTTCAATAATGGTAGCTCCTACTTCGATTGCATTGGTGCCAAGATGTGGCCTTGCAGCATGAGCATCCTCTCCAATGATCTCCCCTTCAAGCAAACGGGAAGCACCGTGATATAAGGCAGCACAATATGTACCATCCTCTAGCTCATGTACAGGCCTTAAATGAACACCAAATAAATAGTCGAGTTCATCAATTACGCCTTCTTCTAAGACCGCTAATGCCCCTGTCCCCTTTTCTTCAGCAGGTTGGAAAATGACACGGATTGTACCGTTAAATGATCGCTGTTGTTCTTTTAATAATAAGAGTGCCCCAATAGCCATTGTCATATGTCCGTCATGTCCACACGAATGGTTTGCACGAAAATGGCCATCAACCTCCTGCCATAGGGCGTCTATATCTGTTCGTAAGCCCACTTTGGGACTACCATGACCCACATCAACATAAAGACCTGTGGAATTTTTAAAGCGAATAGGTGAAAACCCTTCCTGTGTTAATAAATCGACTATATAATTGGTTGTTTCTACCTCATGCCAGCTTATTTCCGGATTGGCGTGTAAATACGTAAAAATCTCCATTAATCTTGACCTCAAACGGTCTAATTCTTCTTTCATAACATCCAACCCCTTTAAATTTTCATATAATTAAGATTATTATAGCGAAAATAATGATCTTCTACATAGAAACTTATACCCTTGTCAGTAAATATTACTACTTAAGATAATATATTTCGCGCTGAATTTCATATATAGACATTTATTTAGATAACAAAAAAAGATGTAAATACAGTCATTAATCCGACTGTATTTACATCTTTCCTTTAGTTAATACCTTTCATCGCCTTTGAAATAATCGGTGATAGAATTAACAATAAAATACCAATAACAATTGACAGCGAGCCTAAGAAGCCGAAGTATGTGAATTCGCTTACAACTTCATAAACTTTTACTAATTGCGCATTAATTGCTTGTGCTGCCGCACTTGTTAAAAACCATAAAGACATTGTTTGTGCAGCAAATGCTTGAGGTGCCAATTTCGTAGTAGCCGATAAACCAACAGGTGATAATAATAATTCCCCGACAACTACTAAGAAGAATGACAGTACTAACCACCAAGGGCTAACTAACGATGCTCCACCAGATAAGTGTGCTGGAATCATCATGACAAGGAATGATAAGCCTGCAAAGAATAAAGCATACGAAAACTTACGTGGTGTAGTTGGTTGCTTGTCTCCCCATTTAAGCCATAGCATCGCAAACAATGGCGCCATTGTTATAACAAATAACGGGTTTAATGACTGGAACCAAGAAGATTGGAGCTGAATGCTACCAATACTTAATTGTGTACGCTCATCCGCATACGTAGCCAGAATTGTTGCCCCTTGTTCTTGAATTGCCCAAAACATAACTGCTGACAAGAATAATGGAATATACGCAAGAAGTCGAGATTTTTCATCTTTTGTTGTCTTTTTACTACGATACATATAGATAAAGAAGACTGTTGGAATGATCACACCTAGAGCTGTGATGATTAAACTGAATACATTCATCGTTAAAGTACCCGTTTTAATTCCAATAGCACCTAGAATAATGATAAGTAAAGCTACAATACCAAATTGTGCAAAGACTTTTTTACGCTCTTCAGGCTTTAATGGGTTATTAACTTGTAAACCCGCTAAGCCTAAATATTTTTTCTCTGTAAATTTATAAACAATTAACCCAATTAGCATCCCGAAACCGGCTAAACCAAAGCCTAGGTGGAAGCTATACTTTTGTCCAATTGTTCCGACAATAAATGGTGCAATGAATGCCCCCATATTAATACCCATGTAGAAAATAGAGAAACCAGCATCACGGCGGCTATCTGTTTCAGCATAAATATCCCCAACAATACTTGAAACGTTTGGCTTTAATAACCCAGTCCCCATCACGATAAATGCCATTGAAGCAAATAGCATAGTTACACCGCCAGGCAGTGCTAGCAATAAGTGACCAATCATAATTAACACGCCACCATAAAAAATAGTTCTACGTGTTCCTAAAACTCGGTCAGCAATCCATCCACCTATAATACCTGACATATAAACCAGGGAACCATAAATGGCCATAATAGAGTTCGCTGTTCCGCGGTCTAGACCTAAACCACCCTGATTCAATTCGTAATACATAAAGAAAATGAGAATTGCTCGCATACCATAATACGAGAAACGTTCCCAAAATTCTGTGAAAAACAAAGTAAAGAGCCCTTTAGGGTGTCCAACAAAGCCATCTTGAGGGACAGATTTTACAACTTCATCTTTACTAGACATACATTACCCTCTCCCAATTAAAAAATTCTCTTGAAAAAACATTATTACCCTAAAATAAGGATAAAAAAACTTTGTTTCATCATACTAAAGCGTTTTTTTAACTTTAGCAAGAGTTTTAAAAAATGTTGAAAATTTATCATTTTTCTATAAATTCCGAATAATCATTTGAATAATTACTAAATCCTTTGATATATCTAAGTTTTCTCACACTTTAGTAGCGCACACATGTTTTCTGAACATTAAATTATTCTAAAATATTTAAAATTCAGATTCATAACTATTTATCCAAATTTACACTATTTTATCTAAAAAAATTGAAATACATGGTGTTGTTGTTCTAGATTCTACTATTCCCCCTAATCACAAAAAGCATGCCAAAATCTTTTGGCATGCTTCAGGTTGTTTTTTAAATTTCTTAATTTACGACGTATCGTTGATATTTTGCATAATCCGCTTCTCTAACTTCAAGCGTTAATAATGTGCCGTCCTCTTCGTATGCTGTATTTGAAACAGACGCATGCTCATTTAAATAAGAAACAACATTCCCTTGATCATAAGGTATTAACATATCACATGTCACATAATTGGAGAAGATATGTAGACGAATTAATTGTATTAATTCGTCTAACCCCACCCCTTGTTTTGCTGACACCCAAATATTATCACCGCTTACAACAGGGTAAGGTACTTGAGCAAGGTCAGCTTTATTGTAAACATAGATGGTTGGGATATCTTCAACACCAACCGCTTTTAGCGTTTCATTTGTAACGTCCATCATAAATCCATGCTCTGAATTCGAAACATCTACTACATGTAATAAGAGGTCTGCATCTCGCGCCTCTTCTAATGTGGAACGGAATGCTTTCACTAAATGGTGGGGCAATTTGCTCACAAACCCAACTGTATCTGTTAGTAAAAATGTCTTTTTATCAGGCAGCTCGATCTGTCGAACTGAGGTTTCAAGCGTAGCGAAAAGCATATCTTTCTCAAAGACTTGTTTATGCTCTTCTTGTCCTATTCCTGCAAGCAACTGATTCATAATCGTTGATTTACCAGCATTGGTATAGCCGACAATAGACACAACCGGGAGGGCATTTTTTCGACGCTGTTTACGCTGCGTTTCTCGTTGATCCTTGACCTGCTCTAAATCCTTTTTGATTTTCGCTATCTGATCTTCAATCTTTCGACGATCCAATTCAAGCTTTGTTTCCCCAGCACCACGGTTTTTAAAACCACCACCCGTACCTCCACCTTGACGGCTTAGAGAGGCATGTAAGCCCACTAATCGTGGGAGCATATATTGTAACTGTGCTAATTCTACCTGCATTTGTGCTTCACGTGTTTTCGCACGTCGACCAAAAATATCTAAAATAAGCATTGTTCGATCAATTACCTTCGTTGCTAAATCACGCTCTAAATTACGGATTTGTGAAGGAGATAGTTCATCATTAAAAATGACAAGATTTGCTTGTGCTTCTTCATAGAAATTTTTGATTTCTTCTATTTTACCCGTACCAACATAATGGGAGGGCGTCACGCGCTCTAAATTTTGCGTGACTATCCCCACTACCTCTACATGCAGAGCCTCTGCTAAATTCCGAAGCTCTTCCATTGAATAATCAAAGTGCTCCTCATTACGTAAATTTACGCCAACGAGTATGGCCTTTTCAATTAATACATCAACTTCCTTAATTCTATCCATTAGAAACCTCCCACCAAAGCCTCGGTATCCCTACGACAAATTTTCTCCATCTTACCATAAATTGCACCTTTCGGTATCCTTAGACCGTTACTAAAAATGTTTCTAAAAAATGCGCCTCTCAGAAAAGGCGCATTTCTTTTACTTTCTTTCTTCTTTTAATATTACTTCTGACCGATTAAACTCTTCTTCAATTTCTTCATTATGTCTATACGTCAACATACTTACCACAACCGCGACGATTAAACAAACAAAGAAGCCTGGCACAATTTCGTAAAGGGCACTTGATAATGATTCAACTTTCCCCCAAATAAACGCAGTAACAGCACCAGTTATCATTCCACTTAAAGCCCCGTAATTCGTTAGCTTTCTCCAATATAAAGAAAGTAAAATGACTGGCCCAAAAGCGGCACCAAATCCTGCCCACGCAAAACCAACTAAACTTAAGATTGAACTATCTGGATTCCAAGCTAGAATTGCTGCAATAATCGCTACAACTAATACAGCTACACGGCCTACAAAAACATAGTGTTTATCGGTTGCAGTTTTGTTAAATAATGCTTTATAAATATCCTCAACAAGTGCTGAAGAAGTTACGATTAATTGCGATGAAATGGTACTCATTACAGCAGCTAAGATCGCCGCTAGCATAATACCGGCTATAAATGGATGGAATAAAATTTGGCCGAGTACAATAAATACCGTTTCAGCGTCTTTTAGCTCACCCGCATTTTGTTCATAATAAGCTACACCTACTAACGCTGTCCCAATGGCACCAAATAAACTTAACATCATCCAACCAATACCGATACGGCGAGCCTGTTTCGTCTCCTTTACAGAACTGATTGCCATAAAGCGCACAATAATATGTGGCTGTCCAAAATAACCTAATCCCCAAGCAAGTGAGGAAATAATTCTAGCTGCTGTCGCTGTGGCAGGTAATAAATTTAGAAGATCTGGGCTAACCGCTTTAATAGATGTAATCGTATCCCCTATTCCTCCGGTTACAAATAAGCCAAATAGTGGTACAGCAATAAGTGCAAAAAACATGATAAGTCCTTGTAAAAAGTCAGTATAACTTACAGCTAAAAATCCACCAAATAGTGTATAGGCTACTACTACCCCCGAAACAATTAACAATCCTGTGTGATATTCATAACCAAAAGAACTATCGAAAAATTTGCCTCCTGCTACCATCCCTGACGATACGTAAAATGTAAAAAATACTAAGATAATGATACCTGAAGCAATCCTGATCAGCTTCGTTTTGTCACGTAATCGATTATCTAAATAACTCGGTATGGTAATGGAGTCATTGGTAACCTGTGTATAAACACGTAACCGCGGTGCCACTAATAACCAGTTTAAATAGGCCCCTACTGTTAACCCAATGGCAATCCAAGCCTCTACAAGACCTGATAAAAAAATAGCACCTGGTAAGCCCATTAAAAGCCATCCAGACATATCCGCAGCACCAGCACTGAGGGCTGTTACAGCTGGACCTAATGAACGACCGCCAAGCATATAATCTGTTAAATTGGATGTTTTAACAAATGCATACCAGCCTATCGCTAGCATGGCTACCATATAAATAATAATAGCTAATAATTGATACATATTATCGGACATACTTTTCCCTCCTACTCATTCATTAGTATCACCAATTTAAAAAGATATACTTACACAAATAAACCATTAATATACAAATCCACCTGTAATTACTCAGAATTTTCGTAAAAATATTTCCGAATGCCAAAGAAAACATGGTTCGTTATAAAATGTGTTAAACTAGTGCCATCTATTACACAAAAAAGTAGGCGAAAATGTATGACATTTGAAGAAATGAAAGATCTTCTCATAGAAAAAATGTTGCAGCAACAACTTATTACTGCGACAATCAGTCAACCCCGCATGAAATCCAATGAAATAAAACGCATTAAATTAAAACCTTTAATGCTAAAGAACATTTATCATATACAGATTGAATACCAATATGAACGGATTTTAAAACATGATAATATCCAAATGGCCGATTTCCCCTCTAAACTTGAGGCTATTTTTGAAGATTATCGTCAAGCCCATATTGATTTTGTTGAGGAGAAAGTACAGGTGCAATTATCGAAAAAGAATAAAGTACTTTGGAAATCCGAACAATCAACAGCACCAAAGCAAGTTAATTTAACACATAACCGCAAAAAAAATTACTTACTCTCGGACGACCAACCCTATCCGTTTTTAATTCGACTTGGCGTGCAAACAGAGGATGGAAAAGTCAAAAAACAAAAATACGATAAATTTAAACAAATTAACCGCTTTATTGAATTTATTGACGATGCTTTAACTTACTTACCTCAAAATCGGCAAGTTCGTATTTTAGATTTCGGATCAGGCAAATCTTATTTAACGTTTGCTTTGTATCATTATTTAAAAATCGAAAAAGGCTTAGACATTCGTGTAACAGGCTTAGATTTAAAAAAGGAAGTTATTGAAGAATGTTCAAGAATAGCTCAAGATCTTGGCTATGATCAGCTTGAGTTTCTAGTAGGAGACATTAATGATTATAATGATGAATCCGCTGTAGATATGGTAGTAACGCTGCATGCGTGCGATGTTGCCACAGATATGGCTTTAGCTCGTGCCGTGAAATGGGGAGCAAGCGTCATATTAAGTGTTCCTTGTTGCCAACACGAGTTAAATCGTCAACTAAATACACCTCCATTGGACATTATGTTACAACATGGTCTTATCCGAGAGCGTTTTGCCGCCCTTGCTACAGATGCCATTCGAGCTGAAATCTTGTCCCTTGTTGGCTATGAAGCACAGATTCTTGAGTTTATTGATATGGAAAATACACCTAAAAACATTTTAATTCGAGCATATCGAACAGGAAAAAAAGCAAGTGTAGAACAACGTGCCAACTACGATACTTTCTTAAATTTATTAAATGCAACACCATTTTTAGCAAATGAGTTAAAAGAGTACTTATAACTTACTGATGTACTTCTTCTCAAAAGAAAGGCGATCCAATCAATGTTGGACCGCCTTTTACTGTGTTAAAGAAATAAATTAATAAAGAAATTGCCTACGATTTCTTGGATTTCGTCATAAAAAAACGTTCCAATCAACATTAGGCTCCTTTCATTATAGCTCTTGACGTAAAGCTTGAATGACATCGATTTTTGTCGCTTTGCGAGCTGGACGATAACCAGAGATCATCGCAACCCCAACACTAATTGCTGCTGCAATTACAACAAGTTGCCATGGAATAAGAGAGAATGTGATATCATTTGTTGCAAATGCTTCTTCTCCCGTCGCCGCCTTTAGAATCAAAGGCAACGCTGCATTGGCCGCAAAACTAATGGCATATGAGATGATAACCGCAATCAGGGTACCAAAAAATCCAATAAATGTACTTTCCATTAAAAATAGACGTTGGATTAACTTCGGACTTGCACCAATAGCTTTTAACACACCAATTTCACGAGTACGCTCAGTTACAGCCATTGTCATAGTATTGAAAATACCGATGGAGGCAATTAATACAGCAATCGTACCAACAAAAATTAAGCCAATTTTTAATACTAAGAAAAATACATTCATTTGATCTAATTGCTCAGTCACCGAATATACACTATAACCACCATCTTTTAGTTTCTCTAAAATCGGCTTTACATTTTCCATCGTATCAGCAAAAATATTAAATTCTGAGTAAAACAGCTCTTCTCCTGTTGCTTCACCTAGAGTGGATAAATTTTCAACTAATGCTGGCTTTTGTGCTGTATCCATATGAATAGTATTATCAACCATCCAATCATATGAAGGTTTCTCCATCACTCCAACAATTGTATAGCTCATTTTTTCCGTTTCTTCATTGGTGCTTGTGTTAGGCACTAATGACAAGTTAATTGTTTGTCCAACTAACGATTCTTTATAGCCTTCCTCACTTCCATCATAATACGTACCTTCTGCCTCAGCCTTTTTACTCTTTTCTGCTATCGCATTGCGATCAGCCTCATTCAATAATGTTTGCGCGAAATGATAGCCTACCACTATTTCATTTGGCTTTGATGGATAGGTACCTTCCGAAAGTTTGCCATTCACCTGTTCAAAATCCGTCATATCTGTCAAAACTATAGTAGAAGTTGTATCGCGATCATCTATAAACGAATGCGCGGAGGCATTCACGCTAATCGTTTCAAGTACTGTTTCCACATGTTCTATTTTCTTAATTTCCTGTACTTGATCATCTGTAAATTGTTTATCCCCATACACTTGAATTTTCGTAACTGTTTCATTCGAAAGAATTTCATTACGTAAAGATTCTTGTAATCCAAAACCAATGGATGCTAACACAATGAGAAAGGCACAACCCATTGTCGCAGCTAAAATCGTCATGAAAACACGCAATTTATTTTTCTTTATATGCTGCGTGACAAAATCTAATTGATCCTTAAATAACATATTAAGCTTCCTCCTTTACAAGTTCCCCATCATACATACGGAAGCGTCTATGTGCTATTGTGGCAACCTCTTCATCATGGGTAATAATGACAAAGGTTAACCCAAGTTCACGGTTTAAACTTTGAATAAGCATTAAAATATCTTGCTCCGTTTCTGAATCTAAACTTCCCGTTGGCTCATCTGCCAGCAATATGGGAGGATTGGTAATAAGAGCACGTGCAATACTGACACGCTGTTGCTGCCCACCCGATAATTCATTAGGATAATGGTCAGCAACTTCTGTTAGACCAACCTTGTCCATTAATTTCTTTACTTTTTCTTTTCTCATTGCTTTACGTAAACCCTGTAGCTTCAAGGGTAATTCAATATTTTCGAAAGCCGTCAAGCCCGGCATTAGTTGGAAGTTTTGAAAGATAAAACCGAATTGTCGCAAACGAAATGCAGCACTTTCCGCTTCATTCAGTTGTGCCGTTTCTTTACCATTCACTTTAATAGACCCCTGTTCAGCTTTCATAAATCCTGCTAAAACTTGTAATAAAGTCGACTTTCCAGAGCCACTTTTTCCGACAATAGCAACAATCTCTCCTTTATTGACCTTAAAGTTCACGCCTTTTAAAACGGGAACTTGCTTTTCCTTCCCTCTTTTTCCGATTAAAAATGTATGTTGTAAGTTTTCAACTTGAATCATTTGTCAATAAACGCTCCTTTCTCATTCATTTCCCATTGTAGAAAACAATTCTTAATAAAGAGGAAGGATAAAAATGAAGATATTCTTAAGAATAAGAAGAGCCTCCTGCTAAAACTAAAGGCATTTACATTCCCTTTACAATTCAAATGGCAACATCGATTATTTTCACTGTAAATCACATGCATATCTGTGCTAAACAGAAATAAATACATTGAAAAAACCATTCATAAAAGGAATTAATCTGTACTATCAGAAATAAATACAGTTTCAACTCTTTTTATTTTGTGAACGAATTGTATATTACAGCAATGTAAATTTTTATGTCGAATATAAAGTTTTTATGTAGATAAATTAAAGATTTTGTTATGATAGTAAAGTTTAGAGGTCGATTAATTTATTTATATCCAGGAGGATTCGATTTACATGCTTAACTCAAAAAAACAAGACCCTTTCTTTATTGCATTGCATAAAATTGCTGAAAATATGAGAGAGGCTGTACATTACGCAAATGATTTTCGTATTAACAGTGTAGCTGACCTAAAAGAGATTAGCATTACAATGAAAAATTACGAAACTGCTGGCGATAAGCTCATTCACGAACTGATCGTAATGCTAAACAAATCATTTATGACACCTATTGAACGTGAGGATATTTTAGAGTTTGCCATTCGTATGGATGATATTTTAGATGGCACAGAACATTGTATTGCACATTTTGAAATGTTTTCTCTCACAGAGATTGATGAATCCATGCGCACTTTCTTAGGCTATATTTCTAAAAGTGTTGATGAAATTGTCAAAGCGACTGAAGAGTTAAAGAAAAAGAATCTAATTGGTATGCGTCCACACGCAATTCTTATTAAAGACTATGAACGTGAATGTGATGAAGTACAACGTTCTTCCATTAAACAACTATTTTTAAACGAAAAAGATCCGATTCGCCTCATTAAATTTAAAGATATATATGAACAACTTGAAGATATCGCTGATCATTGTCAAAACGTAGCTAATACTATGGAAACAATTATCATGCGTAACGCATAATTAGGAGATGGGCACTTTACAATGGATACAATCATTATACTAACCATACTGGTCGTCATTTTTGCCCTAACATTTGACTTTATCAACGGCTTCCATGATACTGCAAATGCTATTGCAACTTCGGTTTCCACTCGAGCATTGCCACCTCGTGTAGCGATCATCATGGCTGCAACCATGAACTTTATCGGCGCTATCACTTTTGTAGGGGTTGCTAAAGCTTTGACAAAAGACATTGTAGATCCGTTTTCTTTAAATGCCTTTGATGGAGACACAACTGGCTCAATCGTTATTTTAGCCGCATTAATTTCTGCTATTATTTGGAATTTACTTACATGGTATTTCGGTATTCCATCAAGTTCTTCCCACACGTTGATTGGCTCTATTGCAGGTGCTGCTGTCGCATCTGCTGGCTTTAGTGTGTTAAACTATGGCGGCTTTACTAAAATCATTATGGCGTTAGTGCTTTCACCATTACTTGCTATTTGTGCCGGTTTTATTATGATGACACTTTTTAAATTATGGTTTAAAAATCTAAATTTATATCGCACAAATAAAGGTTTCCGCACGATGCAAATTTTTACCGCAGCCATTCAATCGTTCACACATGGTACAAACGATGCGCAAAAAGCAATGGGGATCATGACAATGGCATTAATTGCTGGAGGATTGCACAGCGGTGATGAGATACCTTTCTGGATACGTGCTGCAGCTGCTACAGCTATGGGTCTAGGTACATCTATAGGTGGTTACAAAATTATTAAAACTGTTGGCGGTAAGATCATGAAAATCCGTCCCGTTAATGGGGTAGCAGCAGACTTAGCGTCAGCAACTGTTATTTTTGGTGCTACGTTAATCCACCTACCTGTATCTACAACACATGTTATTTCTTCATCTATTATGGGTGTTGGTTCTGCACAGCGTGTACGTGGCGTAAACTGGGGAATGGCTCGCAAGATTGTTACTACTTGGGTTATTACAATGCCAATTTCAGCCGTAATGGCATCCGTTATTTATTTCGTCCTATCATTATTCTTTTAATTACAAAGGCTCCTGTCTCATAAATGGACAGGAGTCTTTAGTTTGTCACACGACAAAATGTGACACATCCTTTAAACTAATTGAAAAGGGGGATACATAAACAACTATGAAAACTTTTTCAACTTTTATTACCGCACATGCAAAAGCAATCGTAGCACTGTGGCTTATTATTTTTCTAGCAATGGCTTATTTTGCTTTACAGCTTCCAGGTAAACTTCAAGGGGATGGCTTTTTTGTTGAAGCCGATCATACCTATGTCACAAATGAGCTAGCTAAAACATTTGATTTACCATCCAATACAATCTTGGTAGTTTTCGATCCAGCACAAGATAAGAAAATTGAAGATACTTTAAATAAACTCGATAACATAGAAGAGATACATTCCATCCAATCACCTTTAGAAGATTCTTCTTTACGTAAAGATGGCATTGCCTATGCAATGGTTCATCTAAAAAATGATCTTGATAATCTTTCTGGCATTGTTGAGGACATCCGTTCTTTAATTGAAGAAGATGGTGTTAATATTACTGGAGGGCCGGTTATTTCTGCCGACATTAATACAGCCAGTCAAAAGGATTTGGCATCAGCTGAGGCCATAGGGTTACCAATCGCCATCATCGTCCTATTATTAGCTTTCGGTACGGTTATAGCTTCTATTTTGCCAATTATCATTGGGGTTGTTACAGTTGTAACCGCCTTTGGGATTATGACACTGTTCAGCGGTAGTGTGAATCTATCCATTTTCGTTTTAAATATTGTCCCAATGCTTGGGCTTGCCTTAAGTATTGATTTTGCACTATTGTTCATTAATCGTTACCGCGAAGAACGCGCTCAAACCTCCATTGCACAAGCTATTCAAACTGCCATCCAAACCGCAGGACGTTCCATTATTTTTTCTGCAGTATGTGTCATGATTGGCTTAGGTGCCATGATCGTAATTGACGTTGAAATATTCCACAATATTGCCCTTGGAGGCACAATAGTAGTCTTGTTAGCTGTTCTCTCAGGCTTAACATTACTCCCTGCTACGATGATGCTTTTAGGAGATAGACTCAATAAATGGCGTCTAATACGTGTTAAACCAGGAGGAACAAATCGTTGGCGTGGCTTTGCAGGTTTTGTCATGAAACATCCAGTAGCTATCGTATTCGCTGCATTATTATTACTGGGTGTCGGTATGCTCCCTTTAAAGGACATCCAATTAGTGATTCCACAGGTTGACTCCTTACCAACAAAATATGATGCACGTACAGCGTACGATAAATTAGATGAAACATTTGGACTCGGTGAATCATCTACTTTATATTTGTTAGCTGAACGAAAAGAAGGCTGGGAGGATGCCGAAGCAAGAGAGCTGATTTACAATATTCAAGAAAAGCTCTTAAAGGATCCGCTTGTTACTAGTGTTTCAACTATATATACAGCTGCAAACATCAAAACACCTTCGGAACTCTCTGCTTCTTTAGCAATTCCACAAGTGGCAGAACAATTAAAACCAGTTGTTCAAACCTTTTCGAAGGATACAAAGCTTTTCATCCCAATTACCATTGATGCAGCAGGTTCTTCCACTACTGCTCAAAAATTTGCACGAACTTGGATGGACAAGGATTTAGATGTTAAATTTGCACTCGGGGGACCCGCAAAATTTAACCAAGAGATATTTGATGAAATAGCTAATAAAATTGTTTTGGCTATAGCCATTATCATCGTATCCACATTCTTTATTTTAATGCTAGCATTCCGTTCGGTTTTAATTCCGTTAAAGGCCATTATTATGAACATTATTGGGCTTTCATCTGCCTTCGGAATACTCGTTTATATTTTCCAATATGGACATTTTGGCATTGAAGCAGGATCGATTGTACTGATTATCCCAGTTATTGTTTTCTGTCTTGTTTTTGGGCTAAGTATGGACTACGAAGTCTTTTTAATTTCTCGTATCCAAGAAGAATATTTAAAAGGTGCCAATAATACACACGCTACAATAGAGGGACTTACATCCACAAGTCGTATTATTACATCGGCAGCACTAATTATGATTGTTATTACAGGGGCTTTTGCTTTCACAGATGTGATGCCCGTTAAACAAATTGGTGTTGGTATAGCCATTGCTGTTGCTATTGATGCCACGATCATTCGCCTTATGCTTGTACCAAGTCTCATGAAACTATTTGGTGATTGGAATTGGTGGCTTCCTTTTGCGAAGAAAAATAAATAATAAAAGAATCCGCCTCCTTTGTTTTAGGAAGCGGATTTTTCAATTATGCATACATGCTGTTATACCACTCTTTTGCAGCGTGTACTTCAGGGATTGTTAGCTGATGTCCAAAATCAAACCATTTCGTCGTCACAGTCGCACCCGCCGAAGTTAATAGGGCTCCTAACTCCTCTGATTCTTGTGCTGCACACATCGGATCATTCGTACCCGCACCAATAAAAACAGGGGTAGCAGACATTTTAGGTAAGTCGATCCCACGTCTTGGCACCATTGGATGGTGTAAAATAGCCCCTGCTAGTGCTTCCTCGTAATGGAATAATAAACTAGCCGCAATATTAGCACCATTTGAATAACCGATTGCTACAATTCGTTGACGATCAAAGCCATATTGCTGTGCTGCCTCTTGTAAAAAGTCGTTCAGTTCTTTTGTACGAATGATTAAATCCTCCATATCAAAGACACCTTCAGCTAATCGGCGGAAAAATCTTGGCATTCCATGTTCAAGTACATTTCCTCGAACACTTAATATATTGGCTGTATCATCTATTTCCTTTGCAAGGCCAATTAAGCTTTCTTCATTACCGCCCGTGCCGTGTAACAACAATAAAGTTGGTTTTGTTTCATCTGTACCTTTATAAAAAATATGCTTCATTGACAGTTCACCTCTCGATTATCTCGAATTCGAGATAATTGTAGCCTGTGGCAAAATTAAATTCAAGCTCTTTGACTTATTAATTTCACGATTTTCACGATTTGGTTGTTCTTCATGATTTTTATAAAAATTAGTTATGGTAAAAACTGAAAGTAAACATGCCACAATAACAACAACAATAACAATTCCCACTAATTTTTTCCCATTCATTTTATTACTATCCCCCGTATTTATTATTTCTTTTTACGAAAGCCTTCTTCAAGTAAATATTCTTTTGCAGAATCGTACGTACCAAATGCCTCTTCAAGATTTTCCCCATGGTAGACATTCCAAGAACGTTGCTCAAACGCTAGCTGTAATTGAACACCCTCTCGGCTATGCCAAATCTCGATAATTGGCTCTTGCGTTTCTGCCTCTTCGGATAGATATTGAATGGCATCCTCAATAATTTCACGAAGTTGTTGCTCATCGTAATCACGGATATTCACTAATCCCTTATCATCAGCCTCTTGCTCATAGCGCAATAAATCTCCAATAAAGATAAAGCCATTGCCATTGGGATGTAGCTTTTCAACTACAATCGTCTTTTCATAAAGACTGTCCATATAGTGATAATTTAAGCGTTTTAATGAAATCTCCTTTTTTGTTAGTTCAGAAAATGATTCAATAATTGCCTGTTTTTGTTCAAATGTTAGCATATAAAAAATGCTCCTTTTCTTTACAATCTATCTAACAGTATAACTTATTTTTTCCCGTTAATTGTGTAGATTCTCGTCATTTTTCCAAAGAAAATAGGACAAGCTATTTTCTAGCTTATCCTACCCAAATTAGGATGTTTGATTAAATATTTTCTCACGTGCAAATTTGATCACTTGAGCAACATACAATTCTCGATAAGGAACAAATTGTGCAAATCCAACGGGTCTGACAATTTTCCCACGTTGACCATCCGGGAAATACTCGTACCCTTCAATATTGAGCATCGTTGTCTCACCTAAGAAAAAGGCCTCTGCCTCCTTTAGCTTGGCTCTCACTACACCCGATACTTCCTCATACTGTAAAGCAAACGAATCCCAATCGTGCTCGAAGGGATATATGTAGACATGGCAAAATTCATTGTCAATCATATTTTCGGAAACAATACTACAAGAGGTCATACCCATTTTGATAACCTCACTTACGTCTATATGGAGCCCCAATTCCTCTTTTACTTCACGAATCCCTGACTCCACTGTTTCTATAGCTAAAAGATGTCCTGCTGCCGTAATATCCAATAACCCAGGATAATCCTTCTTCTGAGAGCTACGTACTTGAAAATAAATATATTCTTCATTCACTAGCCAGCAATGGAATGTCTCATGCCAAAGCCCTTTTTCGTGTACCTCTGCTCTCGTAGCTGTACCAATTTGCTCATGTTGTTCATTAAATACCTTTACAATTTCTTGTTCCATTTTTTCGACTCCTATACTGACTTCGTCGCTTTTTTCTTAATCGCATTACGTTGATCATAAATATTGGAAACGATAACTTTTAATACTGCATAAAATGGCACAGCGATAATAATTCCAATAAAACCTGCAATATTACCTGCTGCTAGAATAATTGTAATTACGGTTAGTGGGTGGATATCGAGCGATTTCCCCATAACATTAGGTGTGATAAAGTTGCTATCAATTTGCTGAGCAACAAGCGTCACAACGGATACCCAAACAACTAAAATAGGATCTTGAATAACTGCTACGATCAGCGCTGGCAAAAATGCGATCCAAGGTCCTATAAACGGAATCATGTTCATAAAGAACGCAAAGATCACTAATAGTAACGAATATTCTAATCCAATAATTAAGTAGCCCACATACATAATAAGCGCTAATAAAAAACTAATTTGCAATTGTCCCTGAATATAACTGCGTAATACATCATCAATTTCACTTAATGTTTTCTTTACCCATTGCTGACGTTCGCCACTGAAATATTTATAAATAGATGGCGCAAATTTCTCATGATCCTTCAACATAAAAATAAAGAAGAATGGAATTAACACGGCTAATAATGATACTGACACAATAGATTGTAAAAAGGAAATAAACCCTTTACTCGCCACCATTGCGACATCTTGCACAGAATTCGCCATTTTTTCAATAACATCATTTACCTGTTGTGGGAAGTTATCTTTATTTAGCAGAACATAGTCTGTTAATTGCTGAATGCTCGTACTAATGCTTGAACTAATCATAGGGGCATTCTTCACTAATTTATTGACCTGTTCGGCAATCGGGTTACCAATTATCCAGCCAAAAACCCCTGCAATTCCTATTAACCCGAACACAATCGTCAATATACTAGCCCATCTAGGAAATCTACGCTTTTCTAAAAATCTCTGAATCGGTTCAGTCACATAATATAAGACCCCACCAAGTAATAAAGGCACAAAAATTGCTTTTAATATAATGACTAATGGTGAAAAAATCCATTGAATCTCTATAAAATATTTAATGATTAGTATTGTAAGTAGTATCCCTACACCTACTTGAAACCAAACTTTCCTCGTCACTTTCATTCACTTCCTTTTATCACAGTTACTGAAAATACTACTGATATATTAACCATTTCGCAAGTATCCTAGTATTTTTTAACAAAATCAATTGCTACTAAGTCTATTTGTCTCCAAACTTTTTCGTGTTTATTCGAAAAACTCTTTCTGCCAGGGCTCAGACAAACTAAAAAAATCCGTTACACTTCCACTTTACTAAACATGGAAGTGTAGCGAATTTAAGTATCTGTTATAGCGACGAATCATCTACAGAATTTAAGTATGCCTCAATTTCCCCAATAACGGATTCAACACAGCCATTTTCAAATGGTGAAATTAAGCCAGCCTCTTTTACAAGCTTGGTAAAGGACATAGAGCCACCTAAACCGCATAAATGAATATAGTCTTTCCAAGCTGTTTCAAATTCTTCACGTGAGCGTTTCCAGAACTGGAAGGCACAAATTTGTGCTAGCGTATAATCAATATAGTAGAACGGACTAGCATAAATGTGACCTTGACGCTGCCAAATCCCTCCTGCTTCGAGGTAGTTATTATGATCATAGTCACGATGTGGCAGATATATTTCCTCAATTTTCTTCCATGCTGCTTTACGTTCAGCAGGTGTCATTGTAGGATTTTCATAAATAACATGTTGGAACTCATCAACCGCAACACCATATGGTAAGAACAAAAGGCCACTGCTTAAATGTGTAAATTTATATTTTTCTGTGTCCTCTTTAAAGAATAGCTCCATCCATGGCCATGTGAAAAATTCCATACTCATAGAGTGAATTTCACAAGATTCGTAAGTTGGCCATAAATACTCTGGAATACCAATGTTACGGCTTGAATATACCTGGAAGGCATGTCCTGCTTCATGTGTTAATACATCGATGTCACCTGAAGTACCGTTAAAGTTCGAGAAAATGTACGGAGAATGATAGTTTTCGATAAATGTACAATAACCACCACTCTCTTTACCTTTCTTCGCCACTAGGTCCATGAGGTCATGATCAATCATGAAATTGAAGAATTCTCCCGTTTCAGGTGATAGCTCCTCATACATCTTTTTACCGTTCGCAACGATCCATTCTGGGTCCCCTTTTGGTGTTGCATTACCTGATAAGAAGTTAAGTGCTTCATCATAGAATTTTAAATCTTCAATGCCAATACGCTTCGCCTGACGCTCATATAACTTTGTCGCCACAGGTACAATTAAATCGCGAACTTGATCACGGAATTTTTTCACCATCTCTGCGTTATAATCGATACGATTCATTCGAATATAACCAAGTTCAACATAGCTGTTATAGCCAAGTTTAACCGCAATTTCATGGCGTACTTTTACAAGTTCATCGTATAAGCGATCAAATTCACCTTCATGTTCGGCAAAGAAACCAAAACGTGCATTTGTTGCTTCCTTACGTATAGCTCGATCAGTGGATTCCGCAAATGGTCCTAGCTGAGCAAGTGTTAATGTCTCTCCATTAAATTCGATTTGGGCAGATGCTACAAGCTTATTATACTCAGAAACAAGCTTATTTTCTTTTTGCATTAAATCGATTACTTCTGGTGAGAAGCCTTTAATTTGATAGTTTGCTAGGTCGAATAATTGTTGACCCCATTTTTCTTCTAGGTGCTCACGGAATGGTGAGGCAATCAATGCTTTATAGTATTCTGTTGTTACTTCTTCTAGCTCAGGACCAACTTCATCGAAATAGTCGCGCTCTGCTTGATAAAATTCATCGTTTGTATCGATAGATGCGCGAATATACACTAAGTTAGCCATTGTGGCAAAGTCATTACTGATTGCATTTAATTTTTCAATGATGCTACTTTGTTCGTCCATTGATTGCGCTTTTTTAAATTGGTCGATGAGCGCTAATTGTTGCTCTTTCATCTCAGCAACATTTGGACGGTTGTATTCATAGTCTTTAAACGTTTTCATTGAAATCCCCTCTTTCTGTCATATACCCCGTGATATTTCTATTATATGTCAAATCTTAGCTATTAAGAAACAATTATTTAATAACCAACAATATATGTTTTTAATAAGGCTGCTCTTTCTCTTATTTTTAGTCTTGCTTCTACCGACTTAGGTGTTTTGGCTGGCACAACATCCACCTCAAAATCTAAAGATTCTGCCAGATATTTTGCACGCTTTAAATGGAAGTCATTAGAAACAATCGTAATTTTCTTTGTCTCTTTTGGTAAAAGTACTTTAGAGAATACTAAATTTTCATAAGTGGAAGTAGATTTATCTTCTACGATAATTCTCGTAGCTTCAATGCCGTTTTGCTCTAGGTAATCTTGCATAACGGATGCCTCTGTTCGATCTTCATCTGATCCTTGTCCCCCTGACACAATGACCTTAACATGAGGGTACGTTGCTAAATATTGAGCGGCCACCTCTAATCTACTTTTTAATGAAAGTGATGGTACACCTCCTGGCTTTACTTTAGCCCCTAGTATAATCATATAGTCAGCCGAGCCATCTGCACTTGCTTCAACCCCCTGGTCTATTTCTTTTCCCAACCAAATATATAGGACAATAGCTATCCCTACTAAAAGAACTCCCACACTAATCACCCATTTTTTCACAAATCAACCCTCCTTTACCTTTTATTAACGTGAATAAAGAAAAAAGGATGCTTGATTACCAAGCATCCTCAACGATTATCTTAATATAAAGCGTTTAATGGACTCCTGTAACGCTGTAATTTCATCTGTTAAATCATTAGAAGATTCGCTAACAAGCTGAATCGCCCGTTGTTGCTCATCTACAGACGCTGTCACCTCTTCAGAAGCAGCAGCATTTTTTTCACTTATCATAGCAATGCTTTCGATGGACTTCATAATATCATTCTTGGAGCTATTTACATATTCTACGCCACCTGTCATGTCTCCAATAATTGAAATGATTTTTTCAACAGCAGATTTGATTTCTTTAAATGAAGACTCTGTTACCATGACGGAATCATTTTGTTGACTTACAATGACGTGAGTTTTCTGCATTTCATCATTGACTAAGTTCGTCTCACTCTCGATTCCCTTTAAGGTAGTGCGAACTAGTTCTGTTGCTACAGATGTTTGATCAGCTAGCTTCCTTACTTCCTCTGCGACAACAGCAAATCCTTTGCCATGTTCTCCTGCACGCGCTGCCTCAATGGAGGCGTTGAGTGCTAGAAGATTAGTTTGATCAGAAATCTCTGTAATCGTACCCACAATGCCTTCAATTTCACGTACCTTCACAATTAAACTACCAAAAACGGACTGAATATTCTGAATTAGAATTGAGGATTCCTGCGACTTTTCTTTTAAGCTAGTTATATTAACGATGCCTTCTTCATTAGATTTTTTCATATGTTGCGAAGCATCTAGCATTAATTCATTTTTATCATGCAATCCTTCAATTTGCTGAGCAAACTCATTAGCTGTTCGATTTGTATCCTCCGCCTCTGATGCTTGCTGTACTGCGCCTTTCGATACTTCATTAATAGCTTTGACGATTTCATCACCATAAGCATTTGTTTCTTCAGCAACCGCGGTTAAGTTCGCCGATGTCGATTGTATTTCTACAATTGCTTCCTCTACGTCTGAAATGAGTGTTTTCAGTTGATTAACCATTTCATTGAAGCCCTCATTTAACTGGCCAATTTCATCTGTCCGCTGTAAATGTTCGATATCTACAGTTAAATTCCCCTTCGCTACTTCGCGCACAAGCTTCGATAATTTTTTTACTGGTAAAGCTAAATGCCTAGATACTAAAATGACAACAATAACACCTATAATAATAGCACCTGCTAGTGTCAAACCAATTACTAATAGTAAAGAGTTCGCCTCTGCATTAAAATCCTGCATATATGTACCTGATGCAATAATCCATCCCCAATGCGGGTCTTTTGCTGAATAAATAATTTTATCTGCCAATACATCCTGCCCTGGTAGCTCAAATTCATATTTAGTAAAACCACCACCATCCAACGCTCTATCGGTTACTTCTCGAATAAAGTAATTACCACTGCTATCTTGATCGTTCCAAAGATTATCACCTTCTCGAGTAGGATGCGTTGTTAATGTTCCCTTATCATCTAATACATATATATAACCGTATTCTCCCAAATCACCTGGATAATTAATCGGGCGCTTCCCTTCACTATCTTTAGGGCCTAAGAAAGCTTCACGCACTCGCTCCTGTGCCACATCTAGAGGAATATCCCCCTTTTCAACACTTTCATTTGCGAGTTCGATTATTTGCAAAGCGGATTGGACACTATTGTAAATAACCTGTTCCCCAATTTCCTCCATACCATTCTTAGCCTTACTATAGCTAACTATACCAATAATTAAACTTGGAATAATTAGTAGTGCCAATGAAATAATAACTAGTTTCCCCTGTATTGAACGTAAAAACCTCATACTTTAGCCCCCTATTTCATTCGTTCAAAAAAAGTATATTAACTTATATTATGTTATGGTTTAGGAGTTTCTGCAATGGATAAAACACAAATTATTTTCTATTTTCCCTTTATTTGGTTTATTTCGACAAATCCATGCTCGTTTCGGATTACACCTTACTTCTCTACATCTAACATAAAAAACTATTTTTCTACAAGACTTCATCTCATAGAAAAATAGTTTAAAAATCATCATATTTGAATGTATTGATTGTTTCAGTTACCACTTTAGATATTTAAGCGAACATTGCTACAACCTCAATTAATTCTGAAACCATTGTTACTTGTAAATCAGCAGCCGTCGCTACTTCTTTTGTTCCTTGTACACTATGCTAGCGGTATACAGCTGAATCAGCCTGAATTTTATTGTTCCCCTCAACAAATTGTAAGTTTTGTTCAAGGCTTTCACAGATCCGTTGTACGCCTCTATTGCCTGCTTGTACATCTACCGAACTGTCAGACATTTCATGTAATGCTCGGTCTGTCTGTAATCACCTTATAGCTTTCCAGATGCATATGTATTTCAATCCACTGATGCGTTAGACATTTCTGCAAGCTTGCCCATTATTTTATTAAGTATGATTTCGCTATGTAGATCGTTGTCACAATAAAAAATGCTAACATAGCAAATGACATGAACACAATTCTATTACTTAATTTACTGTCATTCGTACCTCCCTCCATTTCTACTACTAAACTAATATCTTAACATTACCCATCGAACTATTTTTTAACGAATTCGACAATAAAATTATGATAATAAGGATATCCAGGTAACTAAAGCAATTAAAGTAACGAACAATGTCGGAATGGTAAGAATGACACCAAATTTAAAATACTGCCCCCAGCTAATTTTAATGCCTCTTTGAGCCAAAATATGAAGCCATATTAATGTCGCAAGTGAGCCAATCGGTGTCATTTTTGGACCTAAATTGGTGCCAATTACATTTGCATAAATTAATCCATCTTTCATCATGCCTGTTGCGCTCGTTTCAGAAATGGCTAATGCATCAATCATGACCGTTGGTAGATTGTTCATGACAGCTGACAAAACTGCTGCTACAAACCCCATAGTGATGGTTGCTACCACGAAGCCTTGCTGTACAGCCTGCTCTAGTAAATTCGCTAGCAAACCTGTCATCCCTACATTTTTCAAGCCGTAGACAACCACATACATACCAATGGAAAAGAACACAATGTTCCATGGGGCTCCTTTTACAACCCTCTTTGTATCTACAAAAGAACTACGCTTTGCAAGCCACAAAAAAATAGCTGCTACACTACATAAAATAAATGACACTGGAATGAGGAACATTTCGCCGATTACAAATCCTACTAACAGAATGGCTATCACATACCAAGATATCGCAAATAACTTTGGGTCTCTAATAGCTTGCTTTGGTTGTTCAACTGCCTCGAGGGAATAGCGTTGTGGTATGGAACGACGAAAAACAATATAAAGTACGGCTATACTAGCTACTAAAGAAAAGAAGTTCGGTACAACCATATGAATCGCATAATCCATAAAACCTATCTCAAAAAAGTCAGCTGATACAATATTTGTTAAATTACTAATAATAAAAGGTAAGGATGTTGTATCTGCTATAAAGCCACTAGCAATAATAAATGGGAAGATCATCTTTTCCGTCAAATTCAGTTTTCTTACCATTGCCAAAACAATTGGTGTTAATATTAATGCGGCTCCATCATTAGCAAATAGCGCCGATACTATTGCTCCTAAACATGCAATATAAACAAATAAACGTATACCATTTCCTTTAGCTAGTCGTGCCATATGGAGAGCAGCCCATTCAAAAAAGCCAATTTCGTCTAAAATAAGTGAAATTAAAATAATACCAATAAAAGATAGTGTAGCATTCCAAACAATTCCTGTTACCTCAAGTACATCCTGCCATGTAACAACCCCAATTATTAGCGCTAAGGCAGCTCCTATACAGGATGACCAACCAATCGATAATTTACGTGGCTGCACAATAACAAAAAATAAAGTCACTAAAAACAAAATAATCGCTAAAGCAGTCTGCATGTCATGTCTTTTCTCCCTAATTAAAAACCAGTAGCTTTATGTGCTACTGGTTTCCTAAATGAAATTATTCTCCTAAATCTGCATTATGGAAGACATTTTGTACATCTTCTAAATCTTCCAATGCATCAATTAATTTTTCAAATTTCGCTGCATCGTCGCCAGTTAATGCTACTTCAGTTTGTGGTAACATAGTAAGCTCTGCAACTGTGAACTCTTGTATGCCAGCAGCCTTTAATGCCTCTTGTGTAGCAAAGAATTGATCCGGTTCAGCATAAATAATGACTGCTTCCTCTTCTTCCAAAATATCACGAGCATCTACATCTGCTTCCATTAAAATTTCTAGCACTTCATCAGCTGTTTTACCTTCTAAACCAATAACTGCAGTAGAATCGAACATATAAGCTACAGAACCACTGACACCCATATTTCCATTATTCTTACCAAATGCTGCGCGAACATCGGATGCTGTACGATTCACATTGTTTGTTAAAGCATCTACAATAATCATTGTCCCGGCTGGACCAAAGCCTTCATAACGTAATTCATCAAAGCTTTCGTCACCGCCACCTTTTGCTTTATCGATGGCTTTTTCTATAATATGTTTAGGAACACTGTATGTTTTTGCACGTTCAAGCACCACTTTAAGTGCACGGTTTGACTCTGGATCTGGTTCGCCTGATTTAGCTGCCACATAAATTTCTCGTCCGAATTTAGCATTGATACGGCTAGTGCTTTGATCTTTAGACGCTTTCTTTTCTTTAATGTTATTCCACTTACGACCCATTGTTTCCACTCTCTTTCAAAGGATAGATTTATAAAAAATGATAGATATGCAGTTGCACATCTTAAAATGGTAATTAAATACTTATCGTATCTTTACTCTGCAAATAATAACATAATGATGCTTACAAAGCTAGATATACCAATGTTTAAGCATATTTTTTCTGTAGAAATAGCTGTAAAAATTTACGTTATTTAGTATCTATTTATAACAGTTCACGTTTAATTTTATCTATTATTGCCTGGCAGCCTTCTAGCACTAAATCGTAGGTTTCTTGAAAGTCCCCTGTGTAATAAGGATCCGGAACGTCTTGACGATGTTCTGTTAAATCTAAAAAACGAAAAATCTTTGGTGAAGAAGGGTTACCCAATATCGTTCGAATGTTGCGAATATTACTTTCATCCATCCCGATAATGTAAGTGAATTCTTCTAAATCAGCCTTTTGTAATTGTCGACCTAGCATTCCAGTTGTAGAAATACCATATTCTCTAAGCTTATCCTGTGTACCTCGGTGAGGAGGTTCACCGATATGCCATGAGCTTGTGGCAGCAGAATCCACATCGATTTTATCGTCTAAACACTCTTTCTTCACCAACTCACGCATGACTGCCTCTGCCATTGGAGAGCGACAGATATTGCCTAAGCAAACGAAAAGTACTCGAATCATCTCTATTATCCTCCTACAACAAAGCACTCAAAATCTAATTGATTCTGAGTGCCATTTCATATTATTTTACTGCAATACGTTTTTGTAATTCTTCTGTTAAAGCAACTAGTTCATGTTCAAGGTGTTGAGTAAATTGCTCACGACCTTCTTTTCCTTTACCCGTTACATAAAACGGCTCGCCATAGATTAAATAACCTTTACCACGTTTCATTACATCTCCAGCATTACGTGCACCTACGTAAGCAGCTGGAACAATTTGCGCTTTTGCCAATTGTGCAATTGTAATGGCGCCTTGCTTTAAATCCGATCCTTCTGCGTTTCGTGTACCAGATGGGAAAATCCCAACTACTTTACCCTCCTTCAATAACTGTGAAGGAATTTTTATAACACTTGGGCCAGGATTATCACGGTCCACCGGGAAGGCATTTAAACGCTCAATAAGCCAACCAAGACCTTTCATTTCAAATAACTGCTTCTTCGCCATAAAGTGGATTTCTTGAGGGTACATGGCAACGCCTAGATTTAAAATATCTACATACCCTGTGTGCGTACAAGCTATAATATACCCACCTTCTTTTGGCAAATTCTCTTCTCCATATACGTGAGCTTTTGAACCCATTAGTTTTAATATTACTTTTACAATATTTGCTACTAATTTATACACTGTTACATTCCTACCTTATTCAATAGTTATTTCCATTGTAATCGAAAAGACCAGTATACTGCAATTGTAGGTGACCATCTTAAACCTTTCCTAGCAATAGATCCACATCGATTGTAATTTCATTTAATACAATGTCTGTATCTTCTTTTTTATGCCAGCCCATCGGTGTCATCTCCAGTAGTGCAGGTACAAGCTCCTCAGCAAGTGGTAAAGTATAGGTTACACGCTCAATGCTAACTTCACCAAAACTATCTTGGAAACGAGCGACAATTTGTTCATTGGAATACGTTTCCTTGCTCGAATCCGCATATAATTGGGCACGTAGCTCCTGTAAATAGCCGCTTTGCGGAACAACCTTTACAATACAGCCATTGGGCGCAAGAAGCCGTTTAAATTCCTCATAATTTGCTGGTGATAAAATATTTAAAATAGCATCAAAACTTCCTTGCGCAAAAGGACTCTTAGCTAAATCACCAACACACCAAATTTGCTGTGGAAAATGACGAGTTGCTGCCAAAATGCCCTCTTTTGCTATATCAATACCGATGCCTATACCTTTCTTTTTCTCACTCATAATACGAGCTAAATGTGATCCCTCTCCACAACCAGTATCAAGGACCGTATTCGCAGGGGCAATGAGCTCCACAATCTTTGCTTCTAAAACATCATAAATTCCACTATCAATAACAGCTTTGCGAGATTCAAAAAGATCCTTACTATATTTAGAAGTAGAACCATGTGTCAGCATGTTGACATAGCCCTGTTTGGCAATATCAAAAGAGTGATTGGAAGAACAAACGAGTCTCCCCTGCTCATAGACGTGCATGGTTTGCTGACATAATGGACAAGCGAAAAGCCTGATATGTTGATCCATCAGTGTTGCTCCCATTGCACGTTTAGATAGTGCTCCCATTGCTACTCCTCCTTCTGTTCATTAGGTGAAACGAGAGCAAAACGCTCCCATTTGCGGCTTTTCCATCTAAAGTATACGATAATTGCCCTTACCCATTCATCTGCTGAGATGGCTAGCCAAATACCTACCAAGCCCCAATCTAGGACGAATACAAAAAAATAACCAAGTGGTAGACTCATACAAACCATCGACAGAAAACCAATTTTCACAGGAAACCTTGCGTCTCCTGAGGCACGTAAAGAGTTAATGACTACGATATTCATCGTCCTACCCGTCTCTAACAATATACTTAACGCCAATACAGATGCTCCAATAGCCATAACCTCAGGGTTATCTGTAAAAACATGCATAAGTTGCTTGCGGAAAATCGTGACAACACCAACCATGATGATGGTGAAAATAAATGCTGCTCGAACACTTGTCCAAAGCTGATGATATGCCTCATCTTTTTCCCCTGCACCTACATGTCTGCCTATAATAATGGCAGTTCCTGTACCAATGGCAATAGCAAATAAATAGGTAAACATAGATATATTCATGGCATATTGTCGTGCTGCCAAAGTTTCTGCCCCTAAATACGTGGCATAATATAAAAATATGATTTGACAAAACTGATAAAGAACCTGCTCAAAGGCAGATGGTAAACCAATGTTTAAAATTTTCCTTACATATTCCTTAGAATATTCGAAGTAATAATGTAGCTTTACCCGCACTTCCATCACTTGATACAGCAACCAGAAAAACACCAGCATGGCTAATCCTCTACTGATCACTGAGGAAATGGCTGCACCTTTTACACCGAGCTCTGGTAAACCAAAATTCCCAAAGATTAAACCGTAATTTAGCACAACATGCAGTACATTCATGCCAAGTGATACATACATCGTCTGTTTAGTCCAACCATGAACGCGAATAATTGCAGCAAGAGCATTAATGATTGCTTGAAGGAAAATAAAACTCCCAATAATAACTAAATAACTTTGAGCATAGTGAAGTACCTCTCCTTGCAAGTTCATCATCGTCATTAATTGACTAGCGAAGAAGAAAAATAGAATACTCATTAAAAGCCCAACGGCCAAATTCATTGTGACTGCTAAAGCCGATATTCTCGCTGCTTCAAATAAACGCTTGGAACCTAAATATTGTGACACAACAATGGATGCTCCATTGCCGACCACCTCAAGAATTAAGATAGCAATATGAATATATTGATTGGCTGCACCTACACCCGACACAGCATTATCTGATAAAGCACTAAGCATAAAAGTATCGGCTAATCCCATTAACATAAATAAAAATACTTCTAAAAAAATAGGCCACGTTAAATGGAATAGACTTAACTTATTGGTTTCTTTCATTGTGTCTGCCAATACCCTCACTTCTCCAATATTTTTCTTAAAAATCTATTGTATCTTATCATAAATTTTCAGACTGTAAAGAGATTTATAGGAAGACAGCGCTTCCACATAAAAAATCCCTCTCACATAATTTGTGAAAGGGTTCTTATTTAGATTAAACAATAGGACTGTAATTGTTCACGCCTTTCGGTTGTTAGACCAAACTCCTGCTCCAAAAAAGCGGTCTTTGAACCATAGCGATGATCCATAGCATCTAATGCTGCTTGTAAATAGTCCTCACGAGCAGACATTAAAGCATAAAATTGCTGTAATTCTTGCTCATTATATTGGTTCTGAATAGCTTGAGCCATTCTTTCTACCATGGGTCGTAAATGGTTATTCGTATCTAAGTAATCTTCCATGATTGTCTCCTCAGGTACATCTAAAGCCATTAAAATAAGGGCTCCTCCAATACCTGTTCGGTCTTTTCCTACTGCGCAATGATGGACAAGCCCTAAATTTTCAGGGTTTTGAATGGTTATCATTAATTCCTTAAAAGAGGAATTATGAAAAGGCATTTGTGCATAAAAGTCTCGGAACATGTCAGGGCTTACCACTTTATAAAAATCTTTACCACCAGCATTTGTTGGCATTTCAAAGGCATGTTTCCCCTTTGCTGGTATTTGAATATATTGAGTTTGTGGGAACACAGGATTAGGATTATGTTGTACTTCATTGGTGTCACGATAATCAAAAATGGTTTTAATACCCAATTTTTCAAATAACTCTTTATCTGTCGATGTCATTTTACCAAGTGCGGCGGAGCGATAAAATAAGCCATTTCTTACAACACGCCCATCCCTTGTCTTATATCCCCCCATATCTCGGAAATTATAAACTGCCTCAAATGAAATCTTTTGCGTTTGTAATTGTTTCACTTAACTACACCTCCCTATTTTTTTAAATATTCTTACCTTTATTCTATAGAACAAACTAAATTAATACCAATTTTCACACTAGGAAATAAAATAAAAAAATGCTAGCTGTAATAAACAACTAGCATTTTTCCTTATTCTTATTTAAATAATTCTGGGTAAACAGCTTTTGCTACTAGCTCGACTGCTTCTCCGATACGAGGACCAGGGCGATTAGAGATATCTGTGTCCAGAGACTGAACTGCTTTGTTTTGAATAGCTGTTACAGTATTCCAACCATCACGAGCAAGGATTTCTCCTATTGGATTTTCTGTATAGTTGTCTGTTGTTAAAATTACGTCTGGGTTTTTCGTAATGACATCTTCCTCGGATACTTGCTCCCACCCGTCTAGGTCATCAAAGACATTCTTAACATTTGCCGCATTTAATATTTCTTGCTGGAAAGTGCCAGAACCTGCTGTAAATATTTGTGGCTTAGGAGCGATCTCTAAATAAACATTTTTCGGAGCTTTTACTTCCTTAACCTTTGTTTGCACATCAGCGATTTTCTCTTTAATCTCTTCGTTTAAAGCATTTCCTTTATCCTTAACATCCATAACTGCTGCAATTTGTTCGATATCTCCATATACATCATCGAATGTAGCAGCTGATTGAATAACAAACACTTTAATTCCAGCGTCTTCAAGTGGTTTTAGTGCATCCTTATCACCAATAGTATAAGCAATAACAACATCTGGCTTTAACGCTAAAATTCGTTCACTGTTAAAATTCATAGTATCTGAGACACGTTCGATTTTTTTCGCAGCTTCTGGATACGTATCGTATTCTGTTGCTCCTACAATTTTATCACCAACACCTAATGCAAATAGAATTTCTGTATTACTTGGTTGCAAGGACACAACCGTTTTAGGCACTTCATTAAACTCTATTTCTACACCACGATCATCTGTTACTTTGTAGCTTGTTTGCTCAGTCTGTTGCTTATCTTGGGAAACTTCTTTATTTTTTGTATCTTCAGCGGTACCACAACCTGCTAAAACCAGTGCTAGTAATAATACCGACAGCCATTGAAAATTAAATATTTTCTTCATTGTCATTTCTCCTTTTTCTTTTTCATTGGATATGATTTACTAATAAACGGAATTTCAGCTAGCCCAGCTTGCTGATTCATATAGACAGCCATAACAAAACATACATTGGCTAATAAGCCTAAATAGTCGAAAAGGATTGTCGGTACCTCTCGTTCTTCAGAAACTTTGTGTAATGTACGATATGATTTTTTCGCTTCACTGCGGCAAAGATGTAGAGCAGCAGCAGCCTCTGTACCTTGTGGTAAAACAAAATTTTGAATCTCATTCTTCACATGACTAACATAAAAATCATAGCGCTCACTTAACCAAGATAGATCCTCATCTGTTACTGCTAATTTTCCACGAACTGAGCCATTGACATGGTAAGCCATAGGTAAAATTTGCATTAAATCATCTGCTACAACTTGGATATCCTCTTTTTTTACTGCAGCTAGCGCAACCCCTATATGCGTTGTTAAACTATCTGTTCGAATCTCAAAATCGACAGTTGAAGCCCTCTCTCGCATAAAAGGATAACAAGAATAACGTGCATCTTTTTTCAACTTGCTGTCCCCCTATTTTCTATAATGAAAATTCTTGCTTTCAGTGCATAAAAAAACGTCGCTCCTTTACGGAAAGGAACGACGAAAATAACATAATGATTGTCATACAAACACGACACTACCTATGTATTTGCCGTATATTCTCCTAGCTTCCGAAGAGTTTTTATACGTTCAAATAAAGGTCGGTCTCCTGGCTTGTACGACGCTCCCAAAAGAAAAAAGAAGAGCTATAAAGAACCTCCAATGAAACAGTGGTCATTCTTTATAATGGCTGTACTTACAGTTGCGGAAACAGCTTCGGCTTTTACCGAATTCCCGATTATGCTAACTAGCACCTTTATTCTGCAAGAATATTTCACTTGTAATGCAGTTTATCATAGATTGATAGGAAAAAATAGTTGTGTAAAAAAATGAAAGTCGATTTATAAGCTTTCCATTTCTATGAAATGACACAGCTATAATATTTTTTCAATGGCTTGCTCAATGTCTAGCTGTGAATCTGTTGGCTCAAAACGTGCTACGGTTTTTCCAGTTAGATCAACTAAGAATTTGGTAAAATTCCAACGAATATTACGACCATCCAAATAGCTTGGAGCAAGTTGAATGATTGCCTCAGCAAGCATTTTCTCCTGCATGCTAGCCTTCCCGAATTCACGAAAATCGACTTCATGTTTTAAATAATTAAATAATGGATGTGTGGTCTCTCCATTTACTTGTACAAGTTCAAAAATCGGGAACGTAACTCCATAGTTTACTTTACAAAGATGTGTGGTTTCCTCACCATCTTCAGGATTTTGATGGCCAAACTGATCACAGGGGAAACCTAAAACGACAAAATTATTTTTTCCATATTTATCGTACATTTTTTGCAAGTCTTCAAATTGGTATGTAAATCGGCATTGATTGGCCGTGTTGACAATTAGTAACGTTTTCCCCCGAAATGTTTCCATTGATAAGATTTCACCATTCGGCTTTCGTACTAAATAATTATAAATGCTCATTCCCAAACCCCTTTTGTTTTTATATATAGTATAGTTGACTCTTCTACTATAACCAAAGAGTTTGCACAAAAAACACCATCTCGTTACTATGAACGGATGGCAGACTTATACTTCTTTTTATATTTAACATTTTGTTCTTCACTAATCAAACGATGTGCTATGTCTAATAATTTAGAATCATTCGTTTGATCATATAGTTTTTTTAAAGATACAATAATATCATAGCGAATGAGCGTAGGATGTTTCTCGTCTAAACAAGTTTGAAATCTCTTCGCTAAATAAGACACAACTAAATCGCTTTGTACTTGGCCTGCTAAACCTATTTTCCAAATAGCCTGTAATGTATGTCTTGCCGTAACAGGTTTATCATCATAGGTCACAGCCCAAATCTTTAAAAAATCTTCTAAAACTCTTTCTTCCGGATCACTGTTTGCAGCTAAAGCACATAAAATCTGTGCGGCAAGTGCACGAGCATGTCCATTTTTATATGTAAGTGCTTGTACAAGCTGTTCCCAGACTGCATATGTCCAATCTACGGGTTCCTGCATAATTTTCATTAGTTCCTCGTAAGATTCATATTGAATATCTCGATCACGCTCTGTTAGATTATTAAAAAGTTGCAAAATCTCTTTTTCCATAATTTATCCCTACCTTTATTGTTTCAGAACGTCATAAAACTTGATTTATGGTACACTTAACTTAATTTTTTTCGCAAAGAAGGTGAGTTTATGAATAAATTTAATGCTAGGAAATTGATTTTTCGATTGCTAGTGATTATGTCCCTCATTGTAGCTGCTTATTTTATTATTCCTGTATCCATGCCATTAATATTAGCAGCTATCAGCGCATTTTTCCTTGAACCAATCGTGATGTTCTTTAAAAGACGCTGGAAAATGTCTCGAAAAATTGCAGTTGCCTTTATTTACATAGTGAGCGTTATTATTATTTCAATTATTTGCTATCTTTCAATTACACAGATCATGACGCAAATAATTTTATTGTCTAAGCAAGCTCCCTATTATATTTCCAAGCTATCAGATATGTGGCTTCATATGCAAGAAAATATTTCTAAATACACTGAAGACTTTCCACCTGAAGTAAGTACTTCGCTTCAAAAAACCACAATGGATTTCATAAAGAAAATTGAAGAATCTTTTTTAAGTTTCTTTAATTATAGCAAAGTTTCAGCCTTCTTTTCAGAGATTCCAAGTCTATTTATCAGTCTTCTCGTTTATATGATTGCCCTATTCCTATTTATGCTTGATCTACCTAAATTGAAGCGAATTACTTATAAATATTTAAAGCCTAATACGGCAAAGAAAATAAAAATCATCTTAAACCGTTTAAAAGATGCAACCTTCGGCTATATGAAAGCACATTTATTTGTAAGCTTCATTATTGGAGGCGTTACACTTGTGGGACTTTTTTTAATCCAGCCGAAATATGCCATAACGATGACCATTATTATATGGCTAATTGATATTGTCCCTTTCTTAGGCTCCATCATTATTTTAGCACCATGGGGACTTTACCACCTATTAATGGGAAACACATCTATAGCTGTAAAATTATTCATCTTAGCTGCTATTTTACTCATTATTCGTCGTGTAGTCGAGCCTAAACTAATGGGAGACCATATTGGTTTATCAACTTTACCAACATTAATCGCAATGTTTATCGGTCTGCAGTTATTTGGTATTATCGGTTTACTGGTTGGACCCTTTGTGATTATCTTCTTTATTGCCTTAAAAGAAACAGGCGTCATTAAATTAAACTTCAAAATTTAATATCTATAGAAAAAGGTCATCTTTGTATTTTTTCACTACAAAGATGACCTTTTTATCATGTCAATCGTCTATATGATATTAAGGCTTATTGAATTCGACCAAAGCCTACTAAATATTGATTCCACCAATCAAGTGATTCAATGACAACTCCATTATTTTGAGCATCAATCATTGTGTTGTTACCTAAGTAAATACCTACGTGCGCTACACCAGAACCATAGCTAAAGAATACTAAGTCACCAACACGTGCTTCACCCGCAGAAATACGTTGTGTTGCTAAATATTGTTGTGATGCAGTACGTGGTAAAGAAACGCCTGCTTGTTTGTAAGACCATTGAACAAGACCTGAACAGTCAAAACCTGAAGTTGGGTTACTACCACCCCATACGTATGGACGACCAAGGAATTGTTTCGCTGTAGAAATGGCATCACCTGAAGAGGCAGTCCCAGTTCCTGAACCAACGATAATTTTTTGTGGTTGTTGACCACCATCATTATTTTGAATAGTTTGTACCACTGGTGTTGCTGCTTGAAGAGCACGTAAACGGGCCGCTTCTTCTTCAGCTGCCTTACGCTCTGCTTCTAAACGTTCTTCTTCCTGTTTTGTAGCAATTTGAGCTTTTAGAGCAAGTGATTTCGCTTCATTTTCAGCCTTTTTCACTTCCATTTCGCTTTCTTTTTGTTGAAGCTCTTGGAATTGTTTTTGAAGCTCTTTTTGTTTTTCGTCAAGTGTAGCTTTTTGTTGCTCTAAGCTCACTTTATCGGCTTCTTGTTGATCCACTAATTCTTGGTCAGCATCCATTAATGTTTTAACCGCTACGACACGATCCATTAAATCAGCAAAGCTTTTTGATTCAAGAACTACATTTAAATAAACGCCAACTGTGTTATCTTGTGCTTGGTATGCAGCCATTCGTTCGCTTAAAATTTTAGAACGTTGCTCAATACGTTTTTTTGTTTCAACAATGCTAGCATCAACTTCTTTAATTTCCGCTTGCACTTGTTTAAATACTTTTACTTTTTCGTCGATCTCTTTTTGTAATTTTGTTAATTCTTCTTGTAATTTTTTAACTTGTGTATCTATTTCAGCCTTTTTCTCAATCATTTGTTGAGAAGTTTCTTCAGCATGTACTTCTGTTGGTTGAACTGTATTAAATAATAAGCCGCCTGCTAGTGCTAAAGCTAGCACCATCGACTTACGCCATTTATTGCGCTTACCCACGTACCTTCATTTCCCTTCGTTTATCAATTTCGCTCTCGATACTCTATGTAATCTGTTGAACGATTTCTATTTTATTTTAATTAATTGTTCTTATATATTTGTTTTAGCCTTTTAAAGTTTAGCATTTTCAGCATAACTTTTATACTATTTCCTATCTATTTAATACATTAGTAAAACTCGAAACATTTCTGTAACATTCGCGAAGAAGCATGGTAATTCTACAAAACGCTTATATATTCTACACACATCCACTATTAGCTAATTCGACATTAGACCCACGGGCAACTTTGTAATGTTTTTGTAATATTCCTTAGAAATGTTTCAAAAAAAATAGGTAGGGGAATAACCCCCTACCTATTGCCGCATGGATCGCAATGCTTGTATTGATAATCTTACTAACAAAATAGCACATAAAAATAAACCTAAATAAGCGGCAGTGTTTAAATATACTGCATAAGAATCATGAATAAATTGTGAGATTGCTAAAAGGGCAACAGATATAATACCAAATGTGATCCCTACTAAAAGTAATACGAATCGAGAAAACAAATGTGTAATAAAACGGGCGTTATGTTCATCAGAGAAAACGTCATGATGCAAAATAATTTTTCCACTCTCAACGCGCTGAATTAGTTGATCCACCCTTCTTGGCATTTTACGCAAAGTTGGTATTAGCATGGATAATTCCTCTTGCAGGCGTTCTTTTGTAGCCATCGGTTCTCTAAATGGCTTTAGGAAAGAAGCACGCATATATGTAGCAGAAAAATCCTTAGCCTCCGTAAAAATATCAAAACGTGGATCAATTACCCGTAATGTTCCATCTAACGTCACCAGTGAACGGAGTGCTAATCCTACCGCAGGGTAAAAGGCTAGTCCAAAATCCCGTACCACTGTAAATAACGCATGAATTAATTCCTCTGTTGGTATGCGGTCAACATAAGAGATTTTAAGTAAAATTTGATCAATTGCTTGCTCCATTCTTGCGCGCTCCGCATGATCGGCATTTTCCACAAGTAGGGTTAAGCCATCGTACAAAACACTGGAATCATTTAGCTGAATACCCATCAAAAATAGCTTCAAACCCTCTTGTTGTGTGGCTCCCAATCTTCCTACCGCTCCAAAATCTAGCAATACTGGTATACCATCCTTCTCATCAATGTGAATATTTCCTGGATGAGGGTCAGCATGAAAAATACCTGAAAAAAGCATCTGTTCAAAAAAGGAATATAATACCGTTCTTGCAAATTGTCTGCGATCAATGGACAAGCGATTGAATTCAGATACCCCATCTGCCACACTATGTCCACGAATATACTCCATTACAATTATATTTTCATTACTGTAAGCTGTATAAATTTTTGGAATTCGGACCTTATAATCACTTTTTGCTAATGCGTTCTTCACCTGTAACGTGTTACGTACCTCAATATCTAAATGAATCTCCTCACGTAGCCCGTCTGCGAATCCACCAGCCAATTCCCGAAATCCTAGTGATTCTGCCCAAGTAGATTTAGATGAAAGCCAATTAGCGAATTCCTCTAAAATTTCAAGATCATCACGCATAATTCCTTTTACTTCTGGACGCAAGAGCTTGACCACAACATCTTCATAATTTTTGAGTCGGGCCTTGTGCACTTGGCCGATGGAGGCCGCTGCGATGGGCTCCATTTGAAAATGGCTAAATACTTCATCCATTGATTGAGGAAGTGAGCCTTCTAAAATTTGTGTAACTTGCTCTGCTGGCAAAGGCTTCACACGATGTTGTAGCCTTTCTAGCTCATCTATAAAGATTGGTGAAAATAATTCTTTACGTGTAGACAGTACTTGCCCAAATTTAATGAATATCCCACCACATTGCTCTAATGTTGACCGCAATGCAATCGCAAGCTCTTTTTCATTTTCACGTTGCCTCGCATATTTAATCGTTTGGACGACACCATTTGTAACAGCAATTTTTAATACTTGTCGCAATCGTTTCTGCTGTCGCCAATAGCTTCGCAGCCGTAATAGCAATGATTTTTGACCATTTCGGCGATCGCCAGTTGTTATGCCACTCGGATCAAATAGCTCAAAAACCAAATACAGCAACATAGAAATGAGTAGCATACTTCCAATCCAAATCAGCGTGCTGACCTCTGTCACCGTTTGCATCATTGTTTCTGACAAAAAATCTGTATGACGCAAATAAGAGTACCAGTAAACAAAAGATGTTAATGTCACACTTATAATGACAGATAGCACTCTACGAACAAAATTAATATTTGAACCAATTAGGCGTCCGCTCACAATATAAATCAAACCTGATACTACAATGATTTGGATCAAAAATTTTAAAAAAATCAACAGCTTCACCTCCAAAGTCATTTCCATTTCCTACTACCGCTAGTATAGCAAATTTATACATTAACTTTCTTTTATATGAACCATCGGAAAAATGACGTATATAAATTTAGGTAATCAAAAAGGGATGCTGTTTGTCAGCATCCCTTTTCTTAATTAGTAGACAGTACTTTTTCCCAATCAATGGTACCATTTTTGATTTGTTCACGTTTTTCTTTAATCATAATATCATTTGGTTTACCGCCTTTTGGCCAGTCTTTATCATGATTTGGCCATTCAGGACGATCTTGCGCTAAAATAAACGCTGCTAAATCAGCGGCTTCCTGATCTGTTAAAGAATTTGTTGCACCTACCGGCATATTATTTTGAATATAGCCTGCCATTTTAGATAGGCGTGCCATCCCTGCCCCATCATTAAAGGAATTATCACCCCATAATGCTGGACCAGTATTGGCACCAGTACCTGAGCCATCAGCAGCATGACAAGCTATACAGGACTGACCATAAAGCTCCTCACCATTCGCAACATCTGGAATCGGAACATTCTTCATGTCGCTAGATCCAGCCCAATCACGTTTTGCCCCAATTGGAACACCTTCAGAAATATATGCAAAATAAGCGACCATAGCCTCCAGCTCATCACTATTCATATCAAATTTTTTCCCATTCATACTACGGACCATACAACCATTTATACGCTCTTCTATCGTGACAACACCACCTGAGCGTGCAATATATTGTGGATAATTGGCCATTACACCTACCAACGAAGATACTTGCTCATCGTACCCAGCACCAGCATGACAGCTTGTGCAAGATAATTGGTTCCCTACATATTCATCTGCCGCAACATGTGTGTTATTGACAAGCTCATAGCCGTTTAATATGGCCTCTTTCATAGGTCCATCCGGCACTTCATCAATACTTGGTGGAGCATAGACAACTGACTGAGCAGCTGCTGTCGTTGGTAATTGCGTCTGCACTGTCGTTTCGTTCTCGTCCACAATCGAATCAACTGTAATTTTGTCACTAATAATTGTTGCTACAAAAATTGTGCCTACTAACAGTACTGTCCCTGCTACTCCTGCTACTATAGGTTTCATCTATAATACCCCCCTTTGTATACTCACTTATATTTTAGCAACATAACATTTTATTGGATGTGATTTTCCTCACACTACACTAAAATAGAACCATTAAGATGATAAAAATGGATAAATTATACATTAATTATTGTTCTATAACAATAAAATCAAGACTTAATACCTCTTGCAGTATCCATTTTAATCAAAAAATGTCGGGTACCTTAAGTACCCGACACCTATCTATTTCGGTTTAAAGATTACATGCACCATCAGTACACGTTGCCTCTCCACTTCCCATCAACTTTATGGTTGGCTGAATACCCGCAATTTCTGCTGCCTGATGTAAAGTTCGCACAAAGACTTCGTTTGGCTCTGCCCCTTTAATGCCATAACGATTTTCAAACACAAAAAATGGCACACTTTGTATACCGAGTTGCTGTGCATCATAGCGATCCTTATCTAATGCGTCACTAAAAGCATTAGATGCTAAAATGTTCTTCGCCTCTTCTATATCTAGATCTAATTGTGCAATCACCTTTAATAAAAAAGAATGCTCATTCAAATCTTCCCCAGTTGTAAAATAACCAGCCATCAGCGCTTCAGTGTAAGCAGATGCTTTGCCAAATTGCTGTGTCCACTTTGCTAAACGATGTGCTTTTTCTGTGTGCGCTGTTGTCATCTTTTCAAAATGATAATACAATCCAACTTCTGCAGCCCTTGATGCCATGCTCTCCGTCATGTCACGCACTTCTTCACCTGTTCCATTGTACTTCAGAGCCAATGCGTCTAAATAAGTTGGTGCATTTACTTTAGGCGTATCCGGGCCTATTTGATAGGTCTTGTATTCGATTTCCACTTGTCCTTCATAGCCAGCAGTATCAACCGCTAGTTCCAGTTCTCGCTTGGCAATATAACAAAACGGACAAGTAAAGTCCGTGAAAACTTCAATTTTCATGGTTATATCCCTCCAATAATATCTACCCAAATTTTAATGGCAGTTGCTAATATGAGCATAGCTAAAATGCCTTGTAAGACTTTTGTATTTATTTTTTTTCCGGCTTTTGCACCAAGAGGAGCCGCTATTAGGCTGGCTATAATCATGATGAGCGCGGGATAATATTCAACTTGTCCAGTCATTAATTTCCCCATCATCCCCCCTATTGAGGAGATAAATGTAATGGCTAAGCTAGTTGCAATGGTCATACGCGTAGGAATCCCTAAAACCACTAACATGATCGGGACTAATAAGAAGCCCCCACCTGCCCCCACAATTCCTGATCCGATACCAACAACTAAAGCCAATATGATTGCAAGTGATTTATTAAACGTAACCTCCTGCAACGGTTTATCATCGATTTGTTTTTTGGGAATAAACATCATGACTGCAGCTATTAATGCAAGGACACCATAAACAATATTAATGCCCGACTCTGATAAAAACTTGGAACCAAAACTACCAACAAAACTTCCCGTTAATATAGCGCCACCCATATAGATAATAAGTGATTTATTTAAATATCCACCTTTGCGATATACCCAAACACCAGCAATGGATGCAAAAAATACTTGTACGGCAATAATTCCAGAAACCGCATGCGCCGAAAAGGCCACAAGTCCTAATAATGGTGGAATATAAAGTAACATCGGATAATTAATAATAGCACCGCCGATACCTAACATCCCTGATACAAATGAACCGATAAAACCAATAAAGAAGATCGTTAATATCCATGTAATATCCATTTATTCTTCCTTCTTTCGAAAAAGCGAAAGAAGGGTTGTTCTACTTTAATAGACAACCCTCCAATAGCTTTAAGCTTTCTGAATTAAAAATGTAATGACACCAGCTTCTTCGGATTGATCTACTATATTATGACCTCCAGCTTTTGCCCAAGCAGGAATATCCGCTAAAGCTCCTTTATCTGTCACCTGAACTTCTAAAATTTCTCCAGTATTTAATGTGTCTATCGCCTTTTTTGTTTTCACAATAGGCATTGGACACGAAAGACCTTTTGCATCTAATTGTAAATTTGACTTCATATTGATCCCCTTCAACACGGCAAAGATTGTAAGCGATTTTGCCAGTTCTTCTTGTTTTTTAAATTCATGAAGGATGAGCGCCTTCAATTTCTGGAATATACACATTTATAGTACATAGACGTATTCATTGCACTTTTAGTATATTTTATCGAACAGCACAGCGATTTGGACCGATTTCCATTTCAGTTTGTTCCTCTGGTGCAGGTGTTATTTTCCCCATATTTACCTGACGAATTTCTTGATAGGCATTGGGTTGTGGGGGCAATTGATCTGTCACGACACGTTTAAATTCTACTTCATCATGAATATTCAAACCATGATTTTGTACAAATAAATCCCCTAGTCGTTTCGCTACTGTCCCATCTTCGTTAAGTTCATCAATTATCATAAAGTGAGCTGGTAACACGATAAGCTCACCCGACAATTCTCGATAACGCTTGTAAAGTGTATCTCGTAAATCTCCAACCCAATCTTCAGCAAGACCTGCTAAATCAGGACGTCCAATAGAATCGACAAATAAAATATCCCCTGTTAACAAATATTTGCTATCGACAACAAATGATGTAGAGCCAATTGTATGACCTGGTGAGTAGATAGCTCCTACATCTATTTTGGACGTTCCAATTTGAACAGTCACTCCATCAACTAACGGTGTATACGGAAAAACAACCTCTTCTGCATCTTTCGGTGGTAAGTAATAGACTGCACCAGTGGCCTCAGCTATATGACGTCCACCCGAAATATGATCGGCATGTAAATGCGTATCAAAAATATGTCTGATTTTCACATTCTTCTGTTCTGCAAAACTTGTAAATACATCTGTAAAACGAACAGCATCAATGATTGCTGCCTCTCCTTCAGATATCACCATGTAAGAAAGACAGCCCTTCCCTAAACGTACGAATTGATAAAGTTCTCCACCGCCTGTTAAATCTCCAACTTTAATAGGCTCTAAATACTCACTCCAAGATTTCATGCCCCCTGCTAAATAAGCAACATCACGACCAGCTTCTGACAACATTTCAGCGACCATCAATGATGATCCCTCTTTAGCACAAACTACAAGAATTTTTTTATTGGAGGGGATTTTCGGCAAAATCTCCTCCACACCATCTAGCAGTTCAAAATATGGTACATTTAAATATTCAAATCGATGACCTTCAATTTTCCAATCTTCGAACGCATCTGCATTACGAACATCTAAAATAAACAACTCTTCATTGTTAATGACCTTTTTAGCAATTTGTGAAGCGTCCCATTTCTGCGTTGACATATATATAACCCCCATAGGTATAATTTCGAAGTTTTTAGAGTGGAGAGCGTTTTTCACTCTCCGCCTTCATTGCACAAAAACCATTTAGAAAGTTAGTGATGGTGCTGCATCTTTTGCAAATTCAAGGAAGGTTACAGCTCCACCCACTGCAATACCGTCAATAAAATCATCCGTCGATAAACTCATTACATCCATAGTCATTTGACAAGCAATAAATGTCACACCTAATTCTTGTGCCATTTCCACTAGTTGAGGTATGGTCGGAACATTAGCTTTCGCAAAACCTTCTGCATAATGCTCTGCTCCAGCAGGCATTGGTAATGCATGCATGCCTTGCTTATGAATCAGATTTAAACCTTCAAACGTGAAAAAGATTGCTACCTCCTTCTCAGAAGCTGCAGCTGCTGTTGCGATGTTAAACACCTTATACGCATCAAATAAACCACCGTTACTTGCAATAATCGCTACTTTGTTTGACATAATAAAATTCCTCCAATTAAATGTTTTTTGTTAAATCACCTTTCCAGGATGTCATTCCTGGTAAGACGTTAAATACCTTTGCAAAACCACGTGAAGCTAGCTTCTGCGCAGCCATATCACTACGCTTGCCAGTACGACAAATAACATAGATCTCCTGCTCTTTATCGAGCTCCGAAAGACGTGTATCTAATTCACTAATCGGAATAGATTTAGCGCCTTCAATATGCCCGAAAGCAAATTCAGCTTCCTCTCGTACATCAAGAATTAATCCATCACGATTGGTGATCTGCTCTAGGTCAATTGTTTGATCAAATGTAACTTCTTCTATTAGATCGTTTGTACATTTGCGAATATAGTGCTTTAGCACGCCATCATTTTCTAATGTGCCAATATATTGGTGACCTACAGTTTCTGCCCATGCTGCAACATCAGCTTTTGATCCTTTATCTGTCGCAGATACTTCTAATATTTGACCATCCACTAAATCAGCCATTGCTTTTTTCGTTTTCACAATTGGCATTGGGCAAGAAAGGCCCTTGGCATCTAGCTGAAAATCCACCTTCATACTCATTACAACCTCCATATACCTATAAGGGTATTATTTTTAACAAAAAAATTTAGCGATAATCGATTATTGTACTTCGCCCTCCCAGGCTAACATACCACCAACCATATTTGAGACTTCAAAGCCTTTACTTTCTAATATTTCGGTAGCACGGCCACTACGAGCACCAGATCGACAAACCATTATATATTGTTCATTTTTATTTAAATCCTGTATTCGAAACTCTAATAAGCCAAGTGGTATATGCATGACACCAGGAATATGCCCTGCTGCTACCTCATCTACCTCTCGTACATCAATAAGGTTCAACTTTTTTTCCTGTTCTATCGCTTGTTGTACTTCTTTTGCTGTAATTTCCCTCATTTGCTCTCCTCCTAATATGCGCTCATTCCACCACGAACATTTGTAACACGCTCAAAGCCTTGCTTTTTCAATTGCTTACATGCCTGACTACTCCGCATACCACTTTGACAAATAACTATTACTTCTTTATCTTTTGGTAGTTTGTCAAAGCTCGATCCAAGTGGCATGTTTTTAAATTGTGAGATATGACGGCCTTTATACTCAGCTGGCGTGCGTACATCTATAAATATCTTATCCTTATCATTCAGCACATTTTTTAATTGAGTGGTAGAGATCGACTGGACGCCCTTCGTTGGTTTCAATCGCCAAATGAAAAATGCTGCGATAATCGCAATAATGATCCATGTTTCCAAATTTTTAGTCCTCCTTTTATATACGTTAAAGGGTATATTAAATCTATCGGCTTTTCACAACTAAATCCATTGCCTCTTGGATGGCTGAGTTCACTTTTTCCGTATCCCCTTCAGCACTAGATACACAATCCAATAAATTCTCACTAACAATAACACCTATCGTCCGATCAACCGCAGAACGCACCGCAGATAGCTGTGTAATCACATCTTTACAGTTTTGATCCTCTTCCATCATGCGTAAAATACCACGCAATTGACCTTCTATTCGTTTCACTCGATTAGCTGTTTTAGAACCATAAGCCATTCTGTTCCAGCCTCCTTTCAAAACGATAGATTAAACTCGCTTACGTGATTCATATTATACCCTAGCAGGTATATTGTCAACGTGAAAGCTTCAAATCTTTTTCTTAAAGGCCTCAATCCGTTGGCTACTACGTTTCATCCGTCAACTTGGCCTATCTATATTTATCTTCAACAAAAAAACCCCGCTATGAGTTGGTACTCATAACAGGGAATCCACCATTCTATTTAGCTAATTGCATGGCTGGTCCGAAGAACTCATAGTGAATTTTCTCATCTTCCACGCCAATTTCTTGTAAATTTTTAATAACAGCTTCCATAAAGCCTACTGGTCCACATACATAAACATCAGCGTTATCAGCTACTCTTTCTGCTAATAATTCTTTTGTAATAATTTTGTCTTCATCAGAGTATAGAGCTGTATAAGATGCATTTGGTAGCCCATTTACTTTCTCTTGAATATCATCGCTAAACGCTACAACTTTTTCATTACGTGCACATTGGATAAAGTTAACTTTATTCGTTGTATCATCTTTTAAAGATTGCAACATACTGTTTAATGGTGTTACACCAATACCACCACTAACAAATGTAATTGGAGCAGTAGTTTCTTCTAAAACAAACAACCCAGCAGGAGCGCTTACGTCGACTAAATCTCCCACTTGTAAGTCATCGTGAATAAAGTTTGAAACTTTGCCGTTTGGTGTATGATCACTTTCACGTTTCACAGAAATACGGTAACCATCTTCTGCACTTGCTTGTGAAAGTGTGTATTGACGATTCATTAAATACTCTTCACCAGGTACCTTCACACGTATGCTGATGTATTGACCTGGCTCGTAAGCAGGTAGTGATGAGCCATCTTCATTTACAAAATAAACAGATGTAACTAATTCACTTTCTACAACTTTTTTCGCCACTTTTAATGGTTTAAATAGGCGCCATCCACCAGTATTCTCCGTTTTTTGGTATAACTCTTCTTCTACTTGAATGAAAATATCTGCTATAACGCCATATGTCTCAGCCCATGCATTAATAATGTCATCTGTTGCCGCATCGCCAAGTACTTCTTTAATCGCCTTTAATAAGTTTTCTCCAACGATTGGATAATGTTCAGGTAAAATACCTAAACTACGGTGTTTATGCGCAATAAGCATTACTGCCGGTAAAATAGCTTCTAAATTTTCAATATGAACTGCAGCAGCATAAACTGTGTTTGCTAATGCTGTTTGCTGACGACCTTTTTCTTGGTTAGTGTGGTTAAAAATATTCAGTAATTCTGGATGAGCTTGAAACATATTTTTATAAAACGTCTTTGTAATCTCTACACCATGTACTTCTAATACAGGGACTGTTGCCTTAATGATTTGAATTGTTTCTTGTTTTAACATATCGCATACCATCCTTTCGTGATTACAATATAACGCTTTCATTTTCTTAAAGCAATATATTAAATACATCTTTAACAAAATGGACATAATTAATGTATTTTAAATACATCTTTAAAAGGGGTTTGAAAATATTATACTTCATTGTAAAAATGCTATAATTATTTTGAATTATAGAAAGTAGGGTGTTCTTATGCGCTTAACTTTATACACAGATTATTCTCTGCGCACACTTATTTACTTAGGTGCAAAGGAAGATGGTCAATTATCAACTATTCAAGAGATTTCAGAGGCTTATAATATATCGAAAAACCATTTAATGAAGGTGACGCACCAACTAGGATTATTAGGCTATATTGAAACAATCCGTGGACGAGGTGGAGGTATTCGCTTAGCTATCGACCCAAAAACCGTTACCATTGGTGAAATTGTTCGTCATACAGAAGAGGATTTTCATTTAGTAGAATGTTTCGATAAAGAGAATAATTTATGTAAAATAGCTCCTGAGTGTCAGCTAAAAGGTGTCTTGTATGAAGCTTTACAAGCGTACCTAACCGTGCTGGATCGCTACACATTGGATGACTTCTTACATTCGAAGGAAAAATTAATGGCCCTCCTGCTCGGTAAATAAAAATACCCGCTCAACCTTTGTTGGCGGGTATTTCTTTATGAAAATGTTTATAATTGCTTGGAAAAGAAAATCATATCTAAAGCACGAATGCCATTTTCAAAAATTGGCTCTGAGTAGTCACGAAAGAAATCTTTTTCAATGGACTCCATGCGAAAACCTGCCTTTTGATAAAAAGCTATATTATCAATACTTGAATTGGCTGTTCCAACTAAAAGAGTTTGATAGCCCTCCATCTGGCAAATAGATGTAAGCTGTCGTAATGCCTCTTTACCAATCCCTTTCCCTTGGTATTTTGGCATAATAGCAATATTCTTCAACTCAATGGTTGCATTAGATTGAGGAATTAATAAAGCCACTCCCGCAAGCTGTTCTCCACATTTAATTTCATATAAGGTACCCTCATCTAAGTATTTTCGAATAGCCTCTTCACTCTCATCAGCTAGTAAAAGTTGCGGTAAAAAGACTTCTCGCTTGCCATCTACTTTTTTAAGAGCTGTACGATATTGAACAAAATCCGCACGTTCAAAAACATTTAAAACACATGGTTGTTTTTCCTTCACTTCTAGCCATGAGTGCTCCTCTGGGTAATCTTTTTCCACATCTAACCGAATAAAAGGCAGCTTTTCCTGTGCCTTTTGTGAACGAATATTAACCTTCCTAGCTCCTGCAAAAACTCGTGCCAATCCTAGCTCAAAAAAGGCAATATCTAAAATAGCTGTTTTAGCCTCAAGATTATAACCTTTCCCCCAAAATTGATAGCCGAGCCAAGACCCGATATGACAACTGTTTTTATGATGGTCTATAAACATTAATGCGGTCACACCGATTAATTGCCCCTCCTCATTTAAAACAACACGAGGAACTGTCTTCCCTTCTTCTTCATCTATACATTCACGTTTAATAAAATGAATTGTATCTTCTACTTTTCCAACAGGTAACCCAAGTGCATCTCGAACCTGTGGCATAGAAGACAACTCATGCATGGCCTCAGCATATTTGATAGCGTGTTTCACTAAAGTTACTGTCATCTTCTATTCCCCCTTTACTAACATTCTATTGTTATACTCCATTCCATCAACTATAAGATAGCTGCCAGGAGACGCCAAAGCAATCTTGAACCCACGCAAATTGTTTAGAAAACCCATAATTATCAAGTGGCATTAACGCTTGTCCACTCTCCACTATTTGAGCAACTAAATTCTTTATTTCTTCCTCAGAATCACATTCTATAAAGATAGAGGTTGATGGCGTAAACGTAAAATCATGTTGAATGACACTATCATTCAACATCAGTTTCAACCCCTTTAAATGTAGGATTGCCATCGCTACCTGCCGAGAATTTTTCATGTATTCTATCGTTACGACCTCTAAATCTTGAAACCACTGCTGATATTGTTCAATAGCTTCATGGGCTTGTCCTTGAAACATTAAAAAAGTTGTCGCGCTTTTCATCTATTTTTTCGCTCCTTCATAATGTGAAATCCACTCTGCTGGCGTCATTTTTGTCATAAGCTCACCAATTAAATCAAATGGAATATTCTTTGTGCTTGTAAAACGAATACAACTTTTCCCCATATTTAATTTTGTCGGTACTCGCCTTGCATACTCTTCCTGAAACCAAGAAAGCAATGCTTGATCTGCATATATTCCCATGTGATATAGCGCTATATGACGTTTTTGGGCTGCAAGACTAATAAAAGGTAATGGCGTATTGGCTGTCACATGATAGCCCTTAGGATAGGTTGCCAATGGAACAACATAACTGACCATGTCATATTGCATAGTTTGCTCAAAACCTTCTGGTAAATTTGCTTCTACAACATCTACAAGCTTACTAAAGGCATCACGCCATTTTTCTTCTACTTGCTCCATATATATGCTCTTCATACCTTAGCCTCACTTTGTTGTTTATTTTCCTGCTTCATCATTTACTTGTGCTTTGCGATACAATTCCTTTGTTTTGTAGCCTAAACGAATAATTTCACGCATCTCCTGTAGGCGCGCTTCTTGTGTTTCCTGTTTTTTTGCACTATAGATATAGCGTGCCCAATCCCTTTGATATCCTGGAGTTAGCCCATCATAAAACGCTAAATCATCCTGATTATCGGCAAGCAAATCTCGTAATGGAGAGATCATACTCTCATAATCACTAACACATTGACTATTTGCTGTTTTCTTCTTCCCTCTACCTTTAGCATCTTTCTTAATGCTTAAGATCGAAAATGTCTCATCTAGTGACATCAAGCTAGAAAACTTAAAATCACTACCAACGATGTATTTTTCCTCGTCCACGTGGATTGCTGGAAAAATCTCATCACGGTGGATAAACTGTTGATATTTTTTATTACCCTTTTTAGGATATACAAAAAATAAATAGCCTTGCTCCATTAGACTATTATCTTTTAACACTTTTTGTAAATAAGTTACCATGTCATCTACCGAAAACGCAAAAGAAATAATACGGTCATAGGGTGCCTCTCCAGAATGAAAAACCCCGTCTAATAACAAATCATGTGGCTGGTTGTGTATGGTAATGGATAAGTCATCCTTCAGTTTAAATTTCTTTTGCATAGCTTAAACTCCTCTTCTAGCTCTCATTTTTAGCATCTAACAATGGGCTCATACATTTGCATCTTAGTTTTGATAGTATACTGAATAAATGGGAACTTGGGAACAAAAAATAAACGCTTGAAAATGTATCAAGCGTTTACGTTTAAACTTTATTTTATTTTGCTAGTAACTACTATCCCTTTAATAATTGGTACAGTTATCCCAATTATTATAATTGGCAAGAACCACCACCCTAATGAAGTTGTCTCGCCAAGACCAATGCGGACCATTTGAAACGATATACATGCAAATAAAATAACACAGAAATTTTTTACTTCGTTTAACATTTTTCTGCTATTTAAATAAAATGATTCCACATTCCGTTCATTCAAACGAGCTGGATAGTTATGCATATGTGGTGCCTTCTCTAAAAGACCCATTATAATCCATAAAAACATCCCTATAAACGGAAGAATAATGAGCTCTATTTTTGAACCCCATCGGTCAACCTCACCCTTACCATTAAAATGACCTGGAATTTCTTCAGGCAATTTACCCCACATCACCATGATATAAATGATAGATGAGACAAATATTATAGCACCAATATAGTCCCAAATCTTTTCAGATTTAGTTTTAGGTATGTTTAAAATTGGTCTATACATTTCATATCACCTCAGTTCATCTTCTTAACTAATTTACGTTACTACTACTGTATAAGTTTCAAAATTTATGAAAATTGGCTTAATATTCAACACACACCATTAACTATCGCTTTATTTTTAGAGTGTTATAGCAATAAATCTACTTTTTTTATTACTTCAAGCACAACTTTCTACCATCTTCAAACTATTTATTACAGTAAAAATACTCATAATACTTTGTAAAATTCGTATAATCTGATATAAATGATATATATACATATTTCATTAATTTGTAACATTTCTACTAAATGCTGAGAAAGGAAATTTCACCTATGCGATTTACTATCTACAAGAAATTATTACTCGGTTTTTTTATAGTGATTTTGGTTCTCGTTGCTACAATCGGCTTAAACATAAAGCAGCTTGATTCTGTGAACAAAACATATCGTACATTACTGGAGGAACAAACAACGAAATCTATCTCTATTCAGGAATTACGCGTCATTGCCAAACAAGAGATTGTCAGTTTGCGTGGCTATTTGCTGCTCGGAGATAAACAAAACCTTCAAAGTAATCAGGATTCACGCGCAGAATTCAAACAAAAATCTGAAGATCTAATGGCTTCTTTGACTTCCGAAAAATCCATTAAGCTTCTAGAAGCTATTAATAAAAGTGAGCAAAATGTTCAACAATTTGCGGATCGTATGTTTGAGTTAAAGGCTTCGGGAGAAACAGAAAAGTACGAAAAGTTAGATAGTACACAAGGACGTTTAATTATTAAACAATTTGACGAACGCGTTGAAAATCTTTCTGATTATCAAAATGAGTATATTGATGGAAAAATTGCTGCTACATCCAAACAAATTCAAGATATTAAGATCCAAATGATTCTTCTTGGGGGCCTTTCTGTTGTCATAAGTCTGATAATTGCAATGGTTGTAGGTAGCCTAATGTCTCGTCCAATCAACGGCATGGCGAAGGCAGCGAAAAAAATAGCAGAAGGTGACTTAACAGCTGAACAGATTCATATCAAAAATCGCGATGAAGTTGGTGATTTAGCACTAGCATTTAATCAAATGGCTGTTAATTTGAAGGATTTAATCACAAATGTACGTCACAACACTGTACAAGTTAGTGGCTCTGCTGCTGAATTAACAGCAAGTGCTGACCAAACAATCCAAGCTACAGAGCAAATCACATCTTCGATTCAAGAAGTGGCTAGTGGCTCTGAAGCTCAAGGCAAAAATGCTACAGAAAGCTCCGAAGCAATGAAAAACATGACAAAGGGCATACAACAATTAGCTTCTACTACTGCGGCAGTTTCTGAGCTAGCAATGGAAACAAATTCAGAGGCTCAGAAAGGAAATGAATCTTTACATCGAGTTATTTCGCAAATGACTACGATAAACACTGCTGTCTTAGAATCTGCAAGCGTTGTCAAAAATTTAGACGGACATTCTATTGAAATAGGAAATATCATTGGTATTATTACAGATATTGCAGAACAGACAAATTTATTAGCGCTCAATGCAGCTATCGAGGCGGCTCGTGCAGGTGATCATGGAAGAGGTTTTGCCGTTGTGGCAGATGAAGTGAAAAAGTTAGCTGAGCAATCCAAAAAATCAGCTGAGCAAATTGCTACTTTGATTGCTGAAATTCAACAAGATACAAATCGTGCTGTGAAGGTGATGGATACTGGTACACAAGAAGTTCAAATTGGTATGCAAGTGGTTCAGATAGCTGAAGAGGGTTTTTCCAAAATTGTGGAGCTTGTTGAACAAGTGTCGATGCAAATTCAAGAAGCAACAACAGTTTCGGAGGAAATGTCATCCAGTGCAGAGCAAATTTATGCATCCTTTGATGAAATAGCAACCATTGCTCAAATGTCTTCAAGTAATTTACAAAATGTCGCTTCTGCCTCTGAAGAGCAGTTAGCAACTATCGAGGAAGTAGCTGCCTCCGCAGCAACGCTTTCAAATATGGCTGAAGAGCTTCAAACTGAAGTCTCTCGTTTTAAATTAGACTAAAAAGAAAACTGCTCGACTTTCCTCTAGGAAACGAGCAGTTTTTTTCTATGTATGTACTATTGCTCACTTATATTTTGCGCTTAAAAGATTGAGCATTTCTATAATAGCTGCTTCCACACTCGGAACTTGCAAAGTAGCCTTCTCACGAACCTGATGCTCCCCCACACAAACACTTTCCTTTGCCTTCAAAAACATCGAGGCATCGTTCGCATCATTTCCAAATGCAATATACTCTCCTTCTACTACACCTAATTTAGTTAAGCCATTCCACTTATCAATGCCATTAGGGCTTAAATCTATAATATTTTCTGATGTATGTTCATAAAGCGAAACCGGAAGTTTCTGTAGCTCAAATAATACCTCATCTATATGCTCCCCAGGAAATAAAACAACTTTTACAATATCATGAATATCTTGCAACGCTACTTTTTTAGCTATTTCTAGAGGATCAAGATTTTGATAAATTGGATGATCCTCACTGCCTGTATAAGCATAATCCCAATGGCTATCTACTAGGTATGGTAATTGAAATATTGTAATGATCTGCAGAATTGCGCCAACTATATCAGTCTCAAATGTAGTTACCTCCATCGTTTTTCCATCACAAGCGACAAATGCTCCATTTCCACCTACCATTGGATATTCTCGCATCGTCACTGGCAATACAGGTAATAGATCGCGTATTGGTCTAGCGGAGGCAAAAATGACTTCATGCCCACTCTTTCTACATGCTTCTAAAGCATTGGTGATACCTTCGCTTAAGGGCTCTCCCTTAAAACAAATTGTACCGTCTAAATCAAAGACAAATTTCATGGTCTTCCTACCTTTCAAACGTCATTTCACAGCTTTTATTATCTCACAGAAATGACTATTTTTAGAGGCTACTTATTCATTTCACTAATTATCAAATATTTAATAAAGCAAATATTACTTTAGACAGAATTAAAAAAATTTTTAGAAAATTATTGACAGGCTATTAATATCCAAGTAATATTGCTTTCAACAACACATTGTAGGCCAAGATTGGAAATAGTAAAAGTGGTTGTGTACTTGTAGAGAGCCGATGGTTGGTGTAAATCGGTAGACACACATTTTGAACTCGTCCATGAGCTACTCCCTGAACAATTTAGTAAGGGATGTCGGTTTCCCCCGTTAACAGGATAGACAGTGATAGCTGTCGATAAGGGGACTTTTTCTGTAAAGAAAAGGTCAATTAGAGTGGTACCGCGAGCATAAACTCGTCTCTATTTTCAGATAGAGATGGGTTTTTTTGTTTTTTAATGAATCATTGGCCTAAGTGTAGATTTTAGATACTGATTACTACAAAAGGAGTGTTTAAAAATGGGAAGAAAAATTTGGGTATTTGATACAACATTACGAGATGGCGAACAGGTGCCAGGAGCAAAGCTAAATTTATATGAAAAAGTAGAGATTGCACAGCAACTTAAAAAATTGGGTGTCGATATTATCGAAGCTGGATTCCCTGCTTCATCACAGGGGGATTTTGATGCAGTCAAAGCTGTAGCAGAGAAGGTCGGTAATACAAGTGATATTATGATTACAGCATTAGCACGTGCTGTAAAGGCAGATATTGACGCTGTCTATAACGCTGTGAAATACGCTGAAAATCCTATGATTCACATGGTACTTGGAACATCAGATATACATGTGGAAAAAAAATTCAGCAAATCAAAAGATCAAATTCTACAAATTGGTGTAGATGCCGTAAAATATGCCAAAACGCTATTGCCACAAGTTCAATATTCCACAGAGGATGCATCCCGTTCAGATTTTGAGTATCTTTGGAAGACAATTGAAGCTGTTATGAGAGCTGGCGCTACTATTATTAACGTTCCTGATACAGTCGGCTATGCAGAACCAGAGGAATTCGGTGAAATGATCTATAAATTGAACAACCGTATGAAAAATTTAGACGACAGCGTTCTTCTTAGCGTTCATTGCCACAATGACCTTGGAATGGCGACAGCTAATACACTTGCTGCCATTAAAAATGGTGCCGATAAAGTAGAATGTACAATTAATGGTATTGGTGAACGTGCAGGTAATGCGGCATTAGAAGAAGTTGTCATGGCTCTAAAAACTCGTAGCAACGTCTACAATGCTGATACACGTATTAACACAAAAGAAATTATTAATACTTCTCGCCTTGTTTCTAGCTTTATGGGCTTAGATGTTCAAGTCAATAAAGCCATTACGGGAGATAATGCATTTGCCCATTCATCTGGCATTCATCAAGACGGATTACTAAAATCTCGTGATGCCTATGAAATTGTGCATCCTGAAGACGTAGGACTTGATGATATGGAGCTTGTACTAACAGCACGTTCAGGTCGTCATGCAGTAAAAAATGCTCTTGAAAAATTAGGGTTTTCGAATCTTTCTACAGATGAATTCGAAGGAATCTTTGAAGGCTTCCTAAAACTAGCGGACGCCAAAAAGGAAGTATATGATCACGATTTATACGTTATAGTTGAAAGCTATTACGAAAAACATGATGCTTCTAACAAAAATGCGACACATTACAGTGACCAATTCTTTGATATCGAAGATTTACAAGTCGTCAGCAATACAAGCTTCCCTTCTGCGAGCGTTAAAGTTCGTAAAGGTAATGAAGTATTTAAAGCCAGCGCGGTTGGCTCAGGTCCAATCGATGCCCTTTATTCAGCGATTGCAGAAATTACAAACATGGATGTAAAGCTAGTGGAATATAATATTAACAGTGTTTCGCGTGGCAAAGAGGCGTTAGGAAAAGTAAAAATCACGATTGAGCATGAAGGTGAAAAGTATATGGCTAAAGCAGCAGATACTGATATTCTAAAAGCGAGTGCCCTAGCCTATATTAATGCCATCAATAGCATTGTCGTGGCAAAATTAACACCTGTCATGAATTAAAACAAGAAAAGCAGTATGGCTAATTAGTCATACTGCTTTTTCGATCCTAGACACTATCTCTTACTAATTTTTGATATTCCTCTTCAATTAATTCTATGTCAAGACGTTCAAACAAGGGTGTTACATCATGAATGGTTTTAGGTAAATCCACTTGCTCATGCCACATCATTCCATCTATACCTAACATATTTCTTACTTTCTCTGCGGAAAACGGTAGGAATGGATGTAGTAACTGTCCAAGATTGGCAATAATATAGACGCAGGTTGCTAGTGTACAATTGCCAGCCTCCACATCTTCTTTTACTTGTAACCATGGCTGTTGTTCATCGAAGTAGCGATTAGTTCCACGAATATACTCAAAAATGGACTCTAATGCTTGCTTGAAATGACCACCCTCAATAAGAATACCCACTTCGTTAAATAGCTGAATGGTTTGTTTACGAATAGTACTATCCACCTCAGCCTGTGGCACTTGACTAGCAAAAGATTTCTCTATAAATTTCAATGTTCGGTTCACAAAATTACCATAGGCACCAAGTAATTCGCCATTATGGCTGTAAATAAATTCTCGCCATGAAAAATCCGTATCGTGATTTTCCGGTGCATTCATCGTTAAGAAGTAGCGAATAGAGTCCGCATCATAACGACTTAAAATATAAGGAACCCAAACAGCCCAGTTTTGACTAGTAGATAATTTGCGTTTTTCCAAGGTTAAATATTCATTAGATACGATATGTGTTGGCAATGCTTTAGCACCTATCCCCATCAAAATAGCTGGCCAAATAACTGTGTGGAATGGGATATTGTCCTTTCCATGGACATAGTACGAAATGGTTTCTTCATTCCATAAGTCTTCAATCGCCACATGATGTTGCTTTGCCCATTCTAGGCTAGCAGTTAAATACCCTGCTACTGCTTCAATCCACACATATATTTTCTTACCTTCAAAGCCTGGGACTGGAACATCTATTCCATTTGGTAAATCTCTCGTTACTGCTCGGTCAGGAACGCCCTCTGCTAAGTAGCGCTCAGTCAATCCTAAGGCATTGTCCCGCCAACGTTTTTCTGCCTTCGCCTCGGTTAAAAAGGACTCTAATTTTCCTTGAAATTGACTAAAGGTAAAATAAAAATGCTCTGTCTCTCGAATGACTGGCTCATTCCCACATATTTTACAGCACTTGTCGATTAAATCCAGTGGGTCTAAAATTTCCGAGCAGTTATCACATTGATCCCCTCTTGCCTTTGCACCACAATTTGGGCATATTCCTTCTACAAATCGATCTGGTAAAAATTGCTGATCCGTCTCACAGTAAGCCTGTTCAATTTTCTTTTTATATAAAAAATTGTTGGCAAGTAGCTGTAAAAATAAGCCCTTAACGGATTCATGATGGTGCACTGCGTCTGTTCTTGTGTATAAATCATAAGTAAATCCTAGCTCATTAAAACATCTTGTAAATTCATCATGATAATGATTAGCAATCGCCTCGGTTGTTGTGTTTTCCTGTGCTGCACGAATAGAAATTGGCGTACCATTACAGTCACTACCTGATACATATAATACTTGCTCACCTTTTTGTCGGTAATATCTAGCCAAAATATCACCTGGTAATAGTGCGGCTACATGTCCTAAATGCAAAGAGCCATTTGCATACGGCCAAGCGCCTCCAATAACAATGGTCATTCTAAATTGCTCCCCTCACATAAAAAATGGTAAAAAAAAATCGCCCTAATCAAATCTGATTAGGACGAGTATACCCGTGTTACCACCTATATTTACAAATAGCTCACACTATTTGCCTCATTCAGTACGTCTCCATCTAAATAAGAGATACTGCCGCTGTTGTAACGAGTGCCCATCTCGTCGTAATCTACTCGCTAAAAAGCTTTCGGTACGAAGCTCAAAGGTCATTTTCAAAAGGGTTCATTTACCTCATTTCCACCAACAGAGGCTCTCTACAAAATGCTGATCCAATTTACTTTTCCTTTTCAATGCTTTGTCTATAGGATTGGCACTATTTTACGCTTTCTTGTGATGAAATGCAATAATTGCCGTTAAATTGCTCTCACTTTTCAAAAAAGCTCCAATGTTGAGCGGTTTGTAATTTATTAACCTATCTTTATGTTTAATAACTCCGTCAAATCATCTATTACAATATTTGCCTTTCGCAATTCATGGTCCTGAGCAAAATCGAAACGGACACCTACTGAGAGAAGCTGATTATCGTGGGCAGCCTGTATATCCGAAGAACGATCTCCAACTACCACCCCGTCCTGTATTCCGTTCTCTTTCACTACTTTTTTAACTAAGTCCGATTTATGCCCACTTGCAATAGATTGAATGCTATAGGTTCCTCTTATAAAACGGTCTAACTGATATGTCTCTACAATTGCTTGTAAATAATCAACCTGCCCATTACTTGCTATGTATAAAGGATAGCTTTTTGACAATGCGGCAAGAGTTTGTTCAGCATTTGGATAGAGCGCACCCTTACGCTTATGGATTTGCTCCGTCAACTTTTCATGAAATAGCATATTGCTCTCTTCACGTATTTCTTTTGCATGCATTGGACATAAGGTCTCCCATACTACCGGTAGAGGGACACCCATAATTTCTCGATATTTTTCTATTGGTGTTTCTCCCTGCCATAAGCCCTTTGTACGCAGCACATCAAATGTGGCATCAAGTGCAGGCTCTAAAATAAGATTTGTTTGAAATAAGGTACCATCCATATCAAAAATAAAAGCTTTCGTCATAGTAATTCCTCCGCGATTAATTATCAAAAAACTCCATATGTAATTTTTCCTTCTTATAATAATCCAAACGATCTTGCAAAGTTCCCGTATGAAATTCAAACTTATGTCCATCAGGGTCAGTAAAGTAGATTGATTGTTTATCTTTTTCATCTCTTTGTCGACCATCTAAAATATTGACCTTCAATTGCACCAAATGATCATACATTTTATCGAATTCATCCTCAGAGATAGTGAAAGCGATATGTGTATAGGAGTGAATGATGTCATTGCGCGGGATATCTTTTTCTACATTAAGGGCAAGCCACAGCCCATTTACATCAAAATAGGCTGTGTTGTTCCCCTTTACTAATAACTTGGCATCGAAAACATTTTCATAAAATGCAATGGATTTTTCAAGATCAGACACTGAAAATAATAGATGATTGATGCTTTGTATTGTCATATGTGTGCTCCTATTCACTTTTTTCCTTTTTTAAATCCTTTGGAAATTTGCTTCCACTTACGTTGCTCCTCAAGCTTAGCCTGCACATTTGTTTTACGTTCCATATAAGCCAATTCCCTTTGTAGCTTAAAATAACTTTGCAGACGGTATTGATCGAGTTCACCATCTGTAATTGCTTGCCGCACTGCACAATAAGGCTCATTTTGATGCGTACAATCACGATAACGGCAAGCTGTTGCTAATTCCTCAATATCTTGAAAGCTAGAAGTTAAACTATCACCTTGATTCCATAATTGTAGCTCACGCATTCCTGGTGTATCAATCAAACAACCGCCAGCAGGTAACATTACTAACTCTCGATGGGTCGTTGTATGGCGCCCCTTAGCATCATCCTCACGAATCCCTGCTACCTTCATCAGCATTTCGCCACATAGCGCATTCGTTAATGTGGATTTCCCAGCACCCGAAGAGCCTAGTAATGCCCCAGTGACACCCTCTGTAAATAATGCTTGAATGTCTATTAGGCCTTCTCCAGATACAGCACTCGTTACAAAAATATCTACACCAAAGGCTATAGATTCAACTTCTTGCACTAAACTTGAAGCATCCTCACACAAATCTGCCTTTGTCAGAACAACAATGGGCTTTGCACCTGAATCCCAGGCAGCCACTAGATATCGCTCCAAACGACGAATATTAAAATCAGCATTCAAGCTCATGACAAGTAACACAATATCCACATTCGATGCAACAATTTGTTCCTGAATTTCCGTACCAGCCACTTTTCGTGAAAAAGCAGATTTTCGTTGGAATAATTGATGAATAATTGCCCGTTCCTCACCAGGCATTTTCTCCACCAATACCCAATCACCAACTGCTGGGTAATCTTCTCGAGCTAAAGATGTATAGGCATAATGACCAGCAATTGTCGCAAGCCATTCCCCTTCTTGTGCTAACACACGGTAGGAATGCTTATGCTCTAAAGTAACCCTCGCAGGCACACAATTCTTAAACTTAGTCTGTTTCTTCATTTCTATCATTTGTTCTTCAAAATACGTTGTAAAACCTAATGTTGTTAAATTCAATTTATTTTCCTCCTAAATGTGCATATCTATGATGCCTCTGCCTAGACATCAGCCAGAGACTTCATCTTGATTCATCAAATTTTGAACCACGATAAAAAAACCTTGTATCTACGCAATTCGGTAGTTACAAGGTTTCACACGCACGTTTAAAAGGATATACAAATACCTCGAGCTAAGCACGACGTCACTTTGTATATTTTAGGCGTGTGAAATGAAACAAACCGAATTGCAGTTCGCTAAAAATAGATCTATTCATCATGTCACATCACCTACTTTCCATTTAGTTGTTACCAATATAGCTAAAATTTAGGGAATTGTCAAATACAATATTATAAGCATGTATTCACTTCCTTAACGCATAGAATGAACAAGACCAATAAATACGAGGAGATGTTGAATTGCCTAAAATCATTTCTATTAGCACACATCAACCACCTTACACATTACAGCAAGCAAATGCAGAGGAACTAACGAAGGAGCTTTTCTATGCAAAGATCCCAAAATTAGAGCGCTATTTAAAGGTTTTTGAAAATGGTGGAATTGAAACTCGCCATTTTTGCGTACCACCAGAATGGCATCGTACAAATCACTCCTTTGAGGAACGCAATGATTTATATATTGAACTAGCTACGCAATACAGTGTAAGCGTCATCCAGGCATGTTTACAAAATGAAGCCTTCTTACGTTCACCCATTTCTCCTGAAGAAATTGATGCCATCATATTTGTTAGTAGTACAGGAATTTCAACACCTAGCATTGATGCACGTGTCATGAATAAGCTTCCTTTCACAGATCAGCTTAAACGTATTCCACTATGGGGATTAGGATGTGCAGGTGGAGCAGCTGGTGTTAGCAGGGCTTATGATTTTTGTAAAGCACACCCAAATGCAAAGGTACTTGTTGTTTGTGTTGAATTATGTAGCCTCACTTTTCAGCCAAATGATTTTTCAAAAAGTAATTTAATCGGTGCTTCACTTTTTGCCGACGGTGCCGCTTGTATTCTTGTTTGTGGTGATGAAATAACAATTGACACAAACAAATCATCACCACATATTATTGCTACAGGCTCTAAGTGGATGCCAGATTCAGAAAATGTAATGGGTTGGGATGTTAAAAATAATGGACTTCATGTCATCTTTCAAAAGAGTATCCCTGCTATTATTACAAATTGGCTTGGGCCATTCATTGAACAGTTTCTACTGGAGCAAGGAATTTACAGTGAGCAACTTACGCATTTCATTGCGCATCCTGGAGGAAAAAAGGTCTTAAAAGCCTATGAAGACACGCTTTATCTTTCTTCCCAAAAAACCGACATTTCTCGGGAAATATTACGCCGACATGGCAATATGTCGTCGCCAACAGTGTTATATGTATTAGAACAATTTATGTTACAAGAAGGACAAGTGGAGGATACAGGTTTACTCGTCGCTCTTGGCCCTGGTTTTTGTGCAGAAGCTGTATTATTAAACTGGAGGGAGTAGCATGATCATCTATCTAATTTTGACTCTTGTCATTCTACAAAGATTGACAGAGGTTATCATTGCAAAACGTAACGAGAAATGGATGCTTGCTCAAGGAGCTTATGAGGTAGGTAACTCTCACTACCCTTATATGGTCACTATGCATATTAGTTTTTTCTTATTTTTAATTGTCGAAGTAGTAACAAATAACAATGGTATTTCGCCCTTATTTCCATTATTTTTTACTTTATTTGTAGCTGTGCAGGCATTGCGTATTTGGTGTATTCGCTCTTTAGGCACTTTTTGGAATACAAAAATTCTTATTTTACCTGATGCACATGTCGTGCGTAAGGGGCCCTATGAATATATGCGCCACCCTAATTATGCTGTCGTTTGTTTGGAAATTCTCCTTCTACCCATTATGTTCCAGGCTTACTTTACAGCGTTTTGCTTTACACTATTAAACATTACAATGCTTTCTGTGAGAATCCCTGTAGAAGAAAAAGCATTACGTGATGCCACTAATTATAATCGTGTCTTTGAAAAGAAGATTTCGGAATCCTAACCGAAATCTTCTTTCTCATTAATGCCATTCCCAGTTAAATGGATCTTGTAGTAGTTCCCATGAGCTGCTAAACTCTTCATCTGTTAATAGACAGTTGTCCAGCTGTTGGATAATGAGCTCTCTATCCAGATCAATACCAATAAGAACAAGCTGAGTCATACGATCTCCGAACTCATGATCCCAAGCTTCCAACACCTCAGGGCTTTGTTGGAAAACATCTTGCTGTTGAGCTTTCGGTAATGCCGCTACCCAATAAGAAACAGGTTCAATTTTTGCAGATGAACCAGCCTGCGATAGCAATAACGCGACATCTTGATGTTTTGCACTCCAAACAATTCCTTTTGCTCGCACAATCGATTCTGGCATTTGGTCACACCACTCAACAAAGCGCATAGGATGGAAGGGTCTTCTACGTGCATAGGTAAACGAGGATATCCCGTACTCCTCTGTCTCTGGTGTATGATTTTCATGACCTAGTTCCAATTCTTTTAACCAGCCAGCTGATTCTGAGACACGCTCAAAGTCAAAGCGCCCTGTATTTAAAATTTCAGCAGGGTCAATTTCACCATTAACCGTTCGGATGATTTTTGCTTCAGGCTGTAGCGCACGCAATATACGTTCTAAACGATCAAGCTCTTCTACTGATACTACATCACATTTATTTAAAATAAGGACATCACAAAATTCAATTTGATCAATAAGCAGATCTGCAACATCACGTTCATCTAATTCCCCAATTGCTTCCTTACGCTCTAACAAGCTCTCCCCTGATCGAAAATCATGCCAAAAACGATGAGCATCCACGACGGTTACCATCGTATCCAATTGACAAAATCTCGTTAAATCAATGCCAAGCTCTTCATCTAAATAGCTAAATGTTTGTGCGACTGGAATCGGCTCACTAATCCCCGTCGATTCAATCAAAATGTAATCAATATTGCCAAGCTTCGCAAGACGTTCCACCTCCTGTAATAAATCTTCTCGCAATGTACAACAAATACACCCATTGGATAGCTCCACAAATTTTTCTTCTGTTCGCGAGATCCCACTACCATTGGCAACAAGTTCCGCATCAATATTAATTTCACTCATATCATTCACAATAACAGCAACACGTAAATCCTTTTCGTTTTGTAGGACATGATTCATCATTGTGGTCTTACCAGAACCTAAGTACCCACTTAATACAGTAACAGGAATTCTCTTTGTCATGTTTACAACTCCTTAAATCGTAATGATTACTATTTACAATTTGTAATTAAAACATATAATTTTACAAAATGCAAAGCTTTTTATTACTTGCCAAAATATACTTGACAATTATTCCACTAAATTATATTGTTTAAATCGTAATAATTACTATTTAAAAGGAGGTTCTTTTATGCGCGTACAAGTAACACTAGCCTGCACAGAAACCGGTGATAAAAACTATATCACGACGAAAAATAAACGTAATAATCCAGAGAGATTGGAACTTAAAAAGTATTCCCCTCGCTTAAAACGAAACACTTTACATCGGGAAACAAAGTAATTTGGACAGTGGTTATTTAATCTTGGTATACAACAGGGTATTTCTTTGATTAAGCAACTGGCCCTAAAAAAATAACTGTTTCAAAAGATTAGGCTTCCCCTCTTTTGAAACAGTGTTGTATCTATAACTATGCTACTTTCTATTTATTTCAAATGCAAGCTCGTTCAATTTTTGATCGAGTTCATCGAGCATTCGTAATCGATCATCAATCTGCTCGTCTAAATTTATTGATTGCCTACTGTTGTCAGTTTGATTTTTATATCCTTTTATCTCATCGGATAATTTCTTAATTTCTAGATTTTTCGTCTCTAATTCTTTTACTAATTGTTGATAAAGGCTGTCCGCCTCTTCTTTGTCTCTACTTGACTTTTCTATGGTCTCTACGATGCTTTCCATTTGTTGACCTGTTACTGTGGTAAAATCATTTAATCTTTTATCTAAACCTTCAATAATTGACTGATAGTTTGTATCTTCATTTGATAGTTCAATGCTATCCTTTAATAATTTATTTTCAGCTCGCAATTCGTTCAGTTCCTTTAATAATGACTCTATCGAAGCAATTTGTTTTTTTCTTTGTAACTCTCGCTTTTGTATCTCTTCATCATATGCTTCCAATTCCTTATCAAAATCTCTCTTCAACTTTAAGAGCTCCATCGAAAGATCTTTTCTTAGTTTTGTCAATTGTATATTTTCCCGTTCAAGGCGTAGCACTAATGTATAATAGTCACTATCCCTAAGCCTTTTCACTTCATTTTTATATTTAGCTAATTCGGCCCTTAAAAATATAATCATTTGTTGGAGTTGTAGAGGATCGCTGTTTTTGACAATATCGTTGTCCATCCTTGCACCTCCTAGCCTGAATAACTTTTCAGGATGTCAATTACTGCCTCAAACTGTACTTTACTGTCTTCTAGCATTTCATCTAGTTGTTTTATCCACTTTGCCTGTAGTTCCACATTATCATGTTGTTCGATGTTCTTCTTTTCCCCTGAAACAAGATAGCCAATTAATTGATGTAATGTACTTTTTTCAAGAAATGCAAAACTATTGTCTTGTTCATTTCGGCGGCTGAGCTGGTCCTTCAGCAATTGTTGGATTACGCCACTTAGCTCTTGCTTTTCATTATCACCCATTGTCTTCCTCCTGTGTCTGTGCCTGACTAATACCATTAAGATTAATAGGGTTTAATACAACAACACCTTCTGTTAGCTGATCACAATATGTAAAACCCATAATAGTGCCAGAGTACGATAAATTATGGGACCATATAATTTGAAAATTGGTAAATGAAATCGTTTCATTTGGTTCGATGGTAGATTTTCCTACTGGTCTCAGCCAATACTCCTCTTTGCTCGACTTGTCGTTAAAACGCTCCCAATTACTTTGCCCTTGCGTCTTTAAATTAGGTGTAAAGTTTTCGTGGACATACCTTCCAGAGAAATAGAATGGCGAATCTTTTGGTAATTGAATGCATAAATATGGATTTGTGACTGGTGTAGTACCAATATTACGAATATGATAGGAGCCTAAACATAGACTCTCTTGCTCAGAGTCATAGGATATATTGAACGAGGATGTAAAATAACTTATAAGGTTGACCTTGTTTGGAATCACCAGCTCCTCTACCAGCTTTTTAATTTCCTGAACATAAGTGTTTGTCTGTTCTTTTAACGCTTGTATCTTGTCTTCTACACGAATTATCACTTCTTGCCCCCTTACTAAGGTTCATAAAAAAAAGAGAGGATTATCCTCTCTTCATGATATGACTTTCCTCTATTTATTAGCACCATTAACCAACAGTTGGGAAAATAACGGGGCATTGTTGTGGACGAACCGCAGTTGGACATGTGAATGGTAAATCTGCTCTTGGCTCGCAGAAAGTTGCTAAGAATTCAACTGTAACAGGGAATGTAGATTGAATACTTTGGCAAACAGCAACAGTAATTGTTAACGCAGAGAATGTGATTGTACCTACTGCAGTACCTGTTCCAACAGTAAGTGATCCAGTCGTACATACGAAGCAATCTAAATCTGTATATAGAATTTCTACATCTGTACCTTTAGGTGCACATAATGTTACTTGCTCACAGCGTGAAACAGGAATTTCAGTGCTTGTGAACATTGTTCCATTTGGTAAGGTAACTACGATCGTAAGAATGAAATTCTTTTGAATATTTAAATGTTGCAGACAAACAGTTGATCCATCAATAGAGAATTGGCGATTCTCACGGTTCAGAATCACAATTGGATTTGTAGCTGCTGGAATTACTCGACAAGTAACAATAGCACCTGTTAAGTCAGTAGTTGCTGTAACACCTGGGAATGTAATTGGTCCAGTAGGTGAAATATCAAACGACATTTCCTTTACAATCCAGTCGTATACCTTATCAACATTTATACAGATTAGTTCCTGCACTTGGGATGGCATATGTTCTTGCATCCTTTTGACACCTCCATAAAATTTTTATCTTTCGTTTGTAGCATATGTTTTTCAGCTATAAGTGCATGGGCTATTACATTGGATATTTATTAAAATCAGCAACGATCATTTTTACATACAATACTTTCTTTATAGTAAGACTAAAATGTTGAAAGAACCGGTATATTTGTAACAGAAAGTAAATATTTTTAATAAACTAATAATGGACTGAAAGGGGTGAACTACAATGGAAGAGTCAAAATTGTATACCACTCAAGAAATTGAAAATTTAAAGCAAAAAATTGAAACCTATAGAGAATCGTTAACTTCATTAAAAATGGGGACGTCCATTGAAGATTTCCTTTATATGAAGCAGGAGTTTGATGGACTGAAAACACAGATGGCTCATTTAGAGGGGATCACAGAGACTTTGGATACTAAACAAAATTCATATATAAAAGGATATGATGATCAAATAAAGCTTCTTTCAATACAGCTTGAGTCTCTGAATCAAACCATTGAAGGAATGAATCAAGAGATTTTAGCGGTTTTAAACAAATTAGTAACTGTTGAAGGAAATGATACACCAACCATCTCTCCCACCATTGAAATGCCTTCTCAAACTTCGGCTACTCTTTTACCTAGACAACCTAGAATGACACAGACAGCAGATCAAACTACGATTACATCAGCACAACCATCTTATAGAATGCTGCAAGGTTTGGCAGGTAAAGCCACAAACCACAAACCAAATGTAAATGACGGCGCTCCCTCTCCTCACAATGGTCTATATGGAACTAAACCTGAAGAGCGGCATTTTAATCAGCAATATTTTCAATCAATCAATACGCACCCAAGCCAAATATACAATGGTTTATACAGAAACACGACAGTTGAATCCACCTTCCATTTTAAAAATGCTACGGATGCAAAGGAAGTTCCAGTAAGTGTTTATGATCCATCTACTGTACAGCCTACTCCAAGTGAAGAAAACATCGAGAATGATCCTTTACAATCTTCTACTGTTCATGAGTCGGATAGTACTGAAGCCGAAACGTTAGATAATCCTATCGAGGCTATGCATAATGAAAATGAACGTAACAATCTTGAGATTTCCAAAGTATCTAAAGAATCGTTTGAACAAATTATTTCAGAGCTGCCTAGTGAGCCTGTTAGTCAAGACATTGCAGCAATAGCTAGCGAGCCTCTAAACCAAGTCATTTCAGAAGCAATAGCACAACCTGCTGACACATATCATTCTCCTTCATTGGAAACAGAAAAATATGTTGAAGTGTATCATGCTGGAGCAGCCTATGAGGTTCATCCGTCCCTTGAAGAAGAGAATACGCAACCTGAACCTGTAAACAAGCCGATCGAGGAAGAAAATAAGAAGGGAAAAAGCTCATTTTTCGATTTCTTTAAAAGATGGAGTTAAATTTAACATTCTATAAAACATCCACTATGTATGAAAAATACATAGTGGATGTTTTTATGTTTCAAATAAAAGCTGGCTTTAAGAAATCATTGAATTTATAGGTAAAGTAGATATTTGCCCTCCCCACTCTTTCACATATGAATAGAATAATGAAGAAAGGGGGTGTAAAAATGTGTTTAAATAATTCAATGTGTGGCTGTTCATGTAACGGCCATGGTAATGGGGAGTGTACAGCACTTGGACCATTTGTAGCAATTGATGCTGCATGTATTCCGCCAGCAGTTAACACAGGTTCAATAATCGCATTTTCTTCAGGTTTAACTACAGTTGCATTAGCTACTGTTGGTGCTGGAGTTATTGATGTGCCTTGGCTTGTTGGATTCGGTTCAGCTGTTCCAGGCGTTGCTATTTTAGGCAATACTCTAGACTTATCAGGTGTTGTCACAGAGGCATTTGTTGTGCCAAGAGCTGGTAATATAACAGCTATTTCTGCATCTTTTTCTGCTTTCTTAGGCGCAGCAATTGTAGGAACAACAACATTAAGAGCGCAAATTTATCGTGCACCGGCAGGAAGTAACGTATACACTGCTACAGGCGCAGTAGTAGACTTAGCTCCGCCACTTACTGGACCTTTAAGCGCTGGAGAAATTACATTTGGTTCAGCTAATGTTGCTCCAGTTCCAGTTGTTACAGGTGATAAGTTAGTTATGGTATTCTCAATTGCAGCAACAACAGGAGTTACTGTAGCACAAATTGTTACAGGAACAGCAAGTGCAGGTATTACCATCTCATAAAAAGCTTCCAGTCTAAATTAATCACTATCAAATAATAGTTACTTAACACTAAGGTTGGCCTCTTGTATTAGTAAATAACTAGAGGTCAACTTGCTATTTTTTCTTGTATTTAGACATCTTATTTATACTTTCGCCAAAGCATTCTGAATATGTGCTAAATGGTGTTTGCCATGCCATGCATATAAACCAATTGCATGCTCAAGTGTCGTCAGTCCTGAATCAGGGTGGTTAAAGGCTCTTTGTAATTGTTCATCTGTCAAACTTGTGAGCAAGTAAACCCAACGTTCATGTAAACTTTCGATTAATTTAAGAGAAGTTGCTATTGGCATTTCTGAATCTGGGAGCATTGCCCATTCAGCCTCATTGTATGGCTTAATAGTTGGTTCGTCCTCCGTTAAAGCTAGCTTAAAACGGATATAGCTGTTCATATGACTATCAGCAATATGATGGACTAGCTGTAGAACGTTCCAGCCATTCTCACGATAGGATTTTGCCAATGCTTGCTCAGTTGCTCTACTCAATGCTTCTTCAAGCTGCTTTGGTAATAAACGAATGTCTTCCACCCATTCATTTACCTGCTGTGATGTCACTTCTTTTGGAAATTGAAACTTCCCAATAGGATATCGTAAATCGATCAAATCGCTCTCCTCCATTTCTACTCTTTTACATTTCCATAGTGCTTAAAAGATCACTACTACTATTCCTGAATATCATAAATCAACGTATCAAAGAATTTACCATTTGTATACAGTAAAATAGCCCATTCCCCAGGCTTAGGAATTTTAACGCTCGAAGGACTATGAGCATCTGCTCCGTTGACTGGCCCACCAAGACCTGTGCTCCATCCATCAACTAAAATTGGTTGGATGGATTTAGAATCTTTGTGGTAGCCTACAATTGTTAACTCTGTACTACCACTTCTTTCAATTCCCCAAAGATGCCACATCCATTTTTGTGTGCTTAAACTCGGCATATCAGCACCAATGACACCTGACTTATTGGCATTCCCCATAATGGCCCTATCACCAAATTCCACTGCTTTATGGTCCCAATTAATTGATGCAAAATCACTCTCTTGCACAAAATCTGGGATATTCTCTGGCATTGCAACCCTTTCTTTATCTGCACAGCCTACTACCACTAGCAACATTGCACATAAAAGGACAAATCGTTTCACAACATCCTCCATTTTTTATTAAAAGTATCCTTCTATAAATTATTACAGATAATTCTGTTAATTAAAATGCCAAATGGCTAAAGTTTTTCAATAACAGCTACTAATGCTTTTAATGGATGAATAATTGGGATGGCTGTTCTCTCTTCAAATTGTTGTGCAGCACCCACCATCGAGAGCTGTGCCACCGAAATTGGCTTTTGCTCATTTGCTAAATGATGCAGAGTCTGTAAAATTGCATCATTATAGGCTTTCTTTTTCCCCTGCATAATGAGATCAAATGTATGCTCGATAACTTTCGCCGTAACATTTATTGATTTGCCTTGCTTGTTAGCATATTGATGAAGTCTTGTCATCGTTCCCTCTACAGTCGCAGGATTTGTAAATAGTATAATTTGAGGCTGTTGCTCGCTACATATGATTTCAAAATAAGGTTCATCAATTTTTATAATCGGAATAGAAGAAACTAATGCAGCATCGTTGTCTAACAATGCAATATAATTTGTGCACGTTATTAAAATAGCATCTAGATCACAGCTAGCCATCCATTTAATTTGCTCCCGAATCTTACATGTTAACGCTGTAACTCCTTTTGATACTTGGTGAATAAGCCCAGGATCTACAAAATGAATCATTTCTATATCTTCAGTGTTTTGGAAAACTTGTTCTATGTACTCTATATTGGAGTGATGTGCATGCAAGCATCCCAGTTTTTTTCTCAAATAAACTCCCCCTAATTTGAAAGCCTTTTTTCCATTGTTACTGTAGCCAAAGAAATACCGTTACGATTCTCGCCCATTTCTTTTTTTGTTACGACATAACCCAACGAGCGATATAATTCAATATTTCGAGGAACATTCCATCGTACTTTACACTGACTTATCTTTTTCCCCTTCATTAATGCATATTGTTCAAGCTTAGCTATCAATGCTTTTGCTAACCCTTGTCCTTGTCTTTCTGGAATGACTGATAGTCTAAAGAAATAAATACTCTGTGTGCTAAGCGTAAATCTTACCATAGCAACTGGCTGCTGCTCCATATATCCGATAAATGTCTGCTCGCCAGCCCGCATCGCCTGTTCAATCGATTCAACCGTTTCACTCAGTGCATTAGATGGTGGCGTTGCCCTTTCATACTCTTGAAATGCCTGTATCATCACCTTATGTATAATTGGTGCATCTTTTATCTCTGCCAAAACTAGTTCCATAATCAACCTCCACAAATGTTTTTCAATACATATTAATGTATATTCAAACAAAAAGAAACCGTATTACTCATGAATGAATAATACAGTTTACTACTTCATTTTTTTTCTTTAGCCTTTGCTTCTTTTTCAAGATGCTTTCTGGCAACCTTCAATCGTTGTATGTCTTTTTTCTTTAGAGGAATAATCTCTTCCTTCATCATTTTAATGTAAGAGATCATTAATAGCAGTAAAACAACAGTAAAAGGTAAAGCGGCAATTAACGAGGCGGTTTGCAATGCTTCCAGCCCTCCTGTGTACAATAAAACACCTGAAATTGCAGCCATTAAAACACCCCATACTAGCTTCGAAAATACGGACGGATTTAAAGATCCTTTTGTTGTCATACTTGCCATAATAAAAGTGGCGGAATCAGCAGAGGTAATTAAAAATATAATGATTAGCAGTAAGCCAATAACGGAAGCAATTGTTGAAAGTGGCAAATGCTCTAACATCTGAAATAAAGCCACTGTGACATCGCTATGAACTGTTTGCGCAATTTGTGCATCTTGATGTAAATCAAACCACATCGCGGTTCCACCAAAAGTGGCAATCCAAAAGCAAGCAATAAGGGGTGGGATAATTAAGACCCCTATAATAAATTCTCGAATCGTCCTCCCTTTAGATACACGGGCAATAAAGGAGCCGACAAAGGGCGACCAAGCTATTGCCCAAGCCCAGTAAAAGATTGTCCAATCCTTCACCCAAGTTCCACCAACATATGGCTGCATTCTTAAACTGTATTGAATAAAGTTCGAAATATAATCACCTATTGCTAATGTAAAGGTTTCGAGTATGAAAATGGTTGGGCCTGTAATAAAAACAAATAACAGTAAGACAATTGCTAAGGTCATATTGACATTACTTAAAATTTTCATTCCCTTTTGAAGACCTGTCGTTGCAGACAACATATAGCCAATAAACATGATAAGAATAATGGTTACTTGCAAGATAAATGTATCTGGCAAACCAAAGACGAAAGTCAAGCCTCCATTAGTCTGCAGCACACCAAGCCCAATGGATGTTGCTACGCCCATAACGGTCGCAATGACGGCGAGAATATCAATCGTTCCTTTAACGATACGATTTGTACCCGTGACTGGCTCTAAAGCAGTAGAGATGAGCATATTTCTTTTTTTATTGAATTGTACATAGGCCATAACAAGCCCCAAAATAGCATAAACCGACCATTGGCTTAATCCCCAATGAAAGAAAGAATACCCCATTGCCAGTCTCGCTGCATCCGTTGATAGAGGATCTGTGTCACTGAAGGGAGGTGAAAAATAATGACTCATAGGCTCTGCTACTCCCCAAAAGACCAAGCCGACACCAAGTCCAGCAGAAAAGAGCATAGAAATCCACGTTAAAAAACTAAATTCGGGACGACTATCTTCTGCTCCTAAGCGAATGGTGCCATATTTGCTAATTGCCAAGCCAAATAGAAAAATAACGATAATGAATACTGCCATTAAATAAAACCAGCCAAAATAATCGGTTGTCATATGAAATACGCTGTTTGCTACTTTCTTAAATTGTTCCGGTATCGTTGCTCCAATAATAACCAAGAGTAAAATTGCCCCACTAGAAATAATAAATACTGGGTTTTTTAAATTTTTATTTTGCATACAGCGCCTCCATTTATCCCAGACAGATGACTAAATTTCCTTTATTATGCGTATAAATCGAGTATTTTATTAAAGAAAAAAAGAAACCGCATTATCAAAAGACAATGCGGTCTACCAATTATTTCGATTTATGCATAAAACGTATTGCTCTGCTCATAACAGTTGGTACGATTGAAGCATGATTTTCATCTAATGCCTCATAAAAATCAACCTTCATTATTTTTTCTAACACCGTCGCCATTTGTCGCGCATCATCCACCATAAAGGTTTCCAGTTCACCTGCACTAATAAACAATGTTTCGTTCATATCTTGATGCTCGTTCAAAAATACTGACGCACACTGTACTAATTCATGCTCATTCCACCAAATTGAAGGGCTAATAGCTAGATAGCGTTGAAAGCTAGATTGATGGTGCAATAGTTGCCAAAGCGTAAAATAACCAGCTAATGAGTGACCAAATAAAGATTGCTGTGCTTTATTCACTGGATAATGAGCTTCAATCATTGGTTTTAGTTCTTCTTCTAAGAATCGACTAAAGTCTGCTGCTCCACCAAGTTTCTCATGCCCCTTACCTTTAAACCTTGCTGGATAAATATACGTCTCTGCTGGTGCCGTAAAATCATAAAATCGTCGTTCACGCATATCGTCACCATGCCCTATACCAACAACAATAGATGGTTTAACACCCGTTTTCGGTGCATTACGGCTTTGCAAGCGTACTGCTTCCTTTACAAGGTGAAAATAAGAAGAGCCATCCAATACATAGATGATAGGAAAACCTTCTTTTGGCGCTTCCTCATTTGGCACATAAACGTTAATCCCATACGTATACTCTGCCAGTTTTGAAGTCATTTGTTGTGTAGAGTAATCAATTTCAACTAGATTCATTTGTTATCCTCCTTCAATATGTCATAGCCATAGCATACAGGTGTATTCGTTGCTGGATCTTCCATAATACGTGCATCAATGTTAAAGACTTGACGCATCACTTCTGCGCACAAGATTTCCTGTGGTGTTCCTGTTTGCATAATAACACCCTTTCGCATTGCAATAAGATGATCTGAATACCTTGCAGCATGGTTAATATCATGAAGGACCATGACGATTGTACAATCATGTTGTTCATTTAGGTTTTTAACTATATCAAGTACTTCCAACTGGTGGGCCATATCTAAATAAGTAGTCGGTTCATCGAGCAACAAGATATTTGTTTCTTGGGCTAAGGCCATGGCAAGCCATACACGCTGACGCTGGCCGCCAGAAAGCTGTGCCAGCTCCCGATTTCGATATTCCATCGTATTTGTGACCGTTAACGCCCACTCAATCATTTCTTCATCCTTATTTGTTAAGCGATTAACATTGTTCCGATGTGGATATCGGCCATAAGCAATGAGCTCCTCGACTTTTAATTGACCCGGTGCAATAGGTGTCTGCGATAATATTGCTAGCTTTTGTGCAATATCCTTTGTCGATAAATTTTGCATATTTTGCTCCTGCAAGTACACCGTGCCCTGTTGCTTTTTTAGAATACGCCCTATTGTTTTGAGGAGCGTTGATTTACCGCAGCCATTGGGTCCGATAATCGTTGTGACCTTGCCCTCCTCAATCGTTAAATTTAAACCTTCAAACACTCGAACTTGCTCATAACCCGAAGCCAAGTTTTCCATTCTAAATGCAGTTTGCACACCGTTTCCTCCTATGCCTTAGATTTCACAAGTAAATACAAGAAATATGGAATTCCTATAATTGACACTACTATTCCAACAGCCAGCTCAGATGGTGCGAATACGGTTTTGCCGATAAAATCAGCAAGGATTAACAAGCCTGCACCAATTAATGCGCTTACTGGCATGACGTAACGGTGCTGAATACCTACAAGTTGTTTTGCAATATGTGGCGCCATTAAACCAATAAAACCAATGCTCCCTGATACGGATACGCAGGCACTCACAATCCCCACACTGGCTAATAACAGCTTCATTTTCTCTTTTTCAACAGCAATTCCTAAACTTGTGATGCTATCCTCTTCAAGCTGAAAATAATCAAGTAAATACGATTTTCTATGCACATAAATTCCTAAGATCAAAAGCCAAGGTAACATCGTGAGGGCAAAAATCCAATTCGCATTGTAAATAGAACCAGCCATCCAAATGGCCGCAGATTCAAAATCCTGCGCACTCATTTTTAAAGATAGAAACAACGATAAAGCCCCAAATCCACTGTTTATTGCTATCCCAGTCAATATTAATCGCTGCATATCAAGATGACCATTTTTCAAAGCAAATGTAAAAATCAATATAGCAGCAATTGTCCCACCGATAAAACCGAACAATGGCATCATTAAAATAGAAAGCCAGCTGTTCATATCTGCACTCACTAATTTTAATTGAAAGAAAAACATAAAAATTACGACTGCGGCACCAGCACCAGCATTAATCCCTAAAATCCCTGGATCTGCTAGCCCATTGCGTGTAATACCTTGTAAAACAACCCCTGCCATACCTAAGCCAATACCAACAAGTCCGGCAATGACGATTCGAGGCAAGCGGAATTCAAAAATAACAAGATCAAATTTTGAATTAGGCTCGATGCGCAACAATGTTTTTATGACATCCATCACTGACATATCAAAAACACCATTTGTAATATGTAGATAACTAGCAACTAAAATCAAAAGTATAAGCATCGACATGGTCAAAAAGAATACACTTGAGGTTTTTTTACGCACGTTTTTCACCTCCGTGCTTACGAACTAAATATAAGAAGAATGGCACACCAACCAATGCTGTTAAGACTCCAATTGGCGTTTCAAACGGATAATTGACAAAGCGGCTAAGGACATCACAAAGTGCTAAGAAAAAGGCACCTATGACTGCGGCACAAGGAATGATATAGCGATAATCTACACCTACAAGGAAGCGAGTAATGTGTGGAATGACTAACCCTACAAAGGCAATTTTCCCAACAAGGGCGACCGCTGTCCCTGTCAAACATACGACGGCTAGCATGCTAATAATCCGAACTGCTTTTGTTTTCTGCCCTAGCCCCATTGCAATATCTTCACCTAGCGAGGTAATAGTAATGGCCCTCGCAGATAGTAAAGCCAAAAATAAACCAGCTAACCCAAATGGAATAGAAAGAATCAGCATATCCATATCTACCATATGTACCTTTGTGTTATACCAAGCACTTACTGTTTGTGATACTTGGAAATACATCGCAATCGCTGTGGCGATACTGCTTAAGAATGTACCAATAACTGTCCCAATAATGGCTAACCTTACTGGTGATAAACCATTTCGAATTAACGAGCCAAAGCCAAAAACAATACCCGCACCCATTGCAGAACCTAGCATAGATAATAAAATCATCTGATAATTAGGTAGTCCTGGGAAAAAGACAATCGCTAATGTTATAACAAATGCAGAGCCATCGTTGACACCCATCAATGACGGAGATGCTAAATAATTTCGTGTAATCCCCTGCATAACTGCACCAGCAACTGCCAAAAATGCTCCAACTAACAATACTGCAGCTACGCGTGGAATACGTCCTGTCCGTATAATTTGATGATCAACATTGGAGGGATCAAATGCTGATATCGCCTGCCACACGGTGATTGCACTAATATCTTTTGTTCCATACAAAACAGAAATAAGTGCCACAAGGGCTATAAGGAAAGGAGATACCGCTAATATTGAAAATGACACTATGTTTGTTTTTTTCAACTTTCACACCTTTTTCTTTACTATTTTCGCATCCAATCTTCTACTGAACAAAGGCCGGTAATAGCCCGGTGATATCACCAAATCTACTACCAGCCTGTTTATACTATTTAAGTAATTTTTCAGCTGCGGCATCTAAGAATTTAACTTTAGACCAAGCGGTACCACCTTGTGCTAATGGCTCAATTGCATTTACATAAATTTCATTATTTTGTGATGCCTTTAAGCTAGTGAAAATTGGATTCTTTTGTAGTTCCTCTAATGCCTTTGGCGTATCCTTATTTTCTGACTCCTCAAATTGAAGGAAAATCGCATCTGGATTTACTTGAGCCAATGTTTCCAGTGATAATTCTGCTTGTGCTTTAGCTGTAGTAACTACTTCTGGGACTGGTGCACCTAAATCTTCATAAAGTACAGGATTTAAATAAACACCCGCTGGATAAATGTACATCACACCACCACGAACACGGATGATTAACACTTGTTTATCAGTTAATTGCTCCTTCGACTTCATTTGTGCGTCAGCAACTTTTGCTTCATAGTCGGAGATGATTTTTTTGGCATCTTCTTCTTTACCAGCTAGCTGTGCAAGCACTGTTAAATTTTCCTTCCAGTTTGTTGAAATATGTGAGTATGGAATCATTGTTTGAATTTTGTTCAATTTTTCAGCCGTTTCTTCAGGGAATTTTGAAGTACCCACGATTACATCAGGATCCAGATTAAGAATGGCCTCTGCATTTGGTTCCATTTTATTACCTACAAGTGTAGCACCTTCAAAGTCAGATGCTAGATAAGCAGGAACTTTCCCACCAACTTCAAGTACACCTATTGGCTTAATGCCAAGCATTGCAGCATCTTCCATAGATTCAAGACTTGCAGCGACAATATTTTTCACTTCTGCTGGAAGCTCATATTTCTCACCTAAGTACGTAATTGTCTGTGTCTTAGCTTGCTCTGTCTGTGATTCTGTTGCACTTGTCTCAGCTGTATTACTTGTTGAAGTAGACTCCTCTGCCTTATCTGTTCCACATGCAGCTAATGATAGTGCTAAAAGTGCTGGCGCACACATTTTAAAATATTTATTCATAGATATTCTCTCCTAACGAGCTCTTATTGATAATGATAATCGTTTTCACATGTATGTCAATACATAATTGATACTCATTATCATTTACGGATACTATCCTAACAAAGTGAAAAAAGATTGTGAATGGACGATTTCGAAAATGACATGGACTTTTGCCGATTTAATCAATAAAAAAAACTGCTTCTTTCTTACAAGAAACAGTCATTCATACATATTTGGCTTCCTCTATTTTTATCTTTCGATAGGCTGAAGGCGATAAACCAGTACATTTTTTAAACACCCTACTAAAATAAAAACAATCTACATATCCCACACATTCTGCAATTTCTGCTACAGAAATTACACCATATTCTAGTAAATCCTTTGCACGCCGTATACGGTATTCGGTTATATAAGTACTAGGATTCATGCCTGTATGTTGCTCAAATAAATAGGCAAAACGGCGCCGTTCAATTCCAAATTCACTAGCAATATTGGATACTGAAAGCTGCTCCGCGTAATTTTCATGTATATACTGTAAAGCCTGCTCCATCAATTCACTAGCATTATCCAGAACCTTCATTTTTGCCGCAATAAGAATGTGTTCCAGCAAATTCATGAATAATGTCTTGGACTTAAATATCGCCATAGTACCTGGAAAGGAATAGCTTTCAACTAATTGCTGTACCTGAGTGATAATTTGCGTATTGTAGCCTGTTTTAATGAGAAAATGTTGCTCTGCTAGTGGATAAAGAACCGCTTCCTCTATAGGTAGATTATAATGAACTACAGCATATTCCCAAACCTTTTGGCTCGTTACTTTCACCTCTATTGGCATTTGAGGGCCTGCATGCACAATCACACCTGGTTCCATCACATAAGGCGTGCCATTCAAGCTAAATATGGCACTACCTGCAAGTGGCACAATTAATCCACACTTTTCTGGCGCAGTAGTTCTTCCTAAATCAACTTCCCCTGGCTCCATCCTTTTGGTAAAAACATCAGTAAATTTTACAGACGCTTGTGCAAAGTAATCTATTAAATACTTGATATCCATGTCCTAGCTCCTATACATGTACAACGTTCTGAATTTGTGAAAAATGATGTAAATCATGGTCGATTAATCCTACAAAATAATCGGCAATAGTTAACTTTGATTGCCCAATATTCAAGGGCTGTTGCCATTGTTCATCTGTTAGTTGTTGAATGGCCTGTAGCAATTGACTCCTTACCAAAACAAATTCAGTAATCGTTTCTTCTAAATGCTTTTCACGACTTTTCTTAGCTGCCATCGCATTCATATGTTCGATGTCTGGCCCTTTTGGTAGACATGTATTGGTAAATAAATATGGTATTCGGTGTTCTAACACAAATTTATCCCATGGTGTAAGATGCCCAATCGCCTCTGCAACCGACCATTTTCCATCTTCAATTGGCATACGCCATTGCTCCTCAGATAGATTCCTCAAAGCCTTTACCTCATGAAGGGATTTTTCATAGTGTTTAATGATAGACATTTTGTCTTGCAGCAATGGATCTTCCCTCTTTCTAAAGTTTATGGTAGATGAATTTCTAGTTTAGGCCATATTAAATGCCACTGCTTATGATTAATTCTTTGGTGATATACCGTATATCTTTCTTTATTTTCGAGAAAAAATGGCGTTGGTTCCACTATGCCGGCTCCTAATTGCCAAATCCCATATGGTGCAGCTAGTTCAAGTTGTCCATTCGTTAATTTAATGCCGATTGCGGTTGGGATTTCAGGAAAATGAAAAATTCCATCTAAAGAAGATTGATATGGCTCACTACCATTTATCACATGCATTCTTGCTTGGTTTTTCACCGACCAAGGCTCGTTTCCTGAAACCTTCCCAAGCTCCTGCTCATAATGTTTCTCTACTTCCTCTGTTACATTACATTGATCAAAATAGATCACATCAATATCCGCAATTGGTGTTCTATCTTCTTTCTCATAAATGTAATCCCAAACCTTTGAACGAATGAATCCTGCACACACCCACCAATCTGGGAGCTGTAATACTTCAACAGTTGCCAAAACGTTCATCATCCAATCATCAGCTGCTATTAAGCTTTTTAATTCTTCCTCTGTTTGTAACAATCTCATTAAATCAACCTCTAATTAAACTTTCACACCAAACTTTTAATGTTGTTGCAACCATTTCAGGTGCATCTCGAAAAATATCATGTCCTGCCCCTACAATTGGTTCAGCATCTAAATGGTCTATTTTCAATTGTAAGTTCTGGATACAATTTTTTCTTATCGTTCTTAACTCCGCAGGAATGGTAGCATGTAATAATAAGGTCGGACATGTAACCAAGCTTAATACTTGTTCAACTGGCTCCATATTCATACCTTTTATCATCGCTTGTGCTGTGAAGGTTGAAAGAGTTAGTCTGATCTCTCCGTTTTGTTCCTTCACTTGTGCTTTTGAAGCCACTCTCAGCTCCTCTGACCATCGAGAAAGCTCTTCTTTTTCAGATTTAAAAAATTCTTCCCACGATGAAAAGCGGACATTTTCGCAAAACTTTTCAACGTCCTTTAATTCCTTTTCAAGGGTAATGCCTAGATCTTTCCCTGACATATATCCCCCATCTAGTAAAACAACACCTTTTATTTGCCTTGGATATTTTGAACTGAAATGGATAGCTAAATCTGCTCCAAAAGAATGCCCGATCAAATAAAATGTTTTACCCTTTATATAGGTACTTATGATTTCATCTACCATTTTAATTAAATTTGATGGTAAATAGTTCTTCTCGTCTTCTAAAGCTGTACTATAACCGTGTCCAGGTAAATCAAAAGAAATAACATGATACTCAGTTAAATATGTTGATAACTCTCCAAACGCTAAACCACTGCTTCCTAGTCCATGTAAAAAAACTAAAGATGTATTAGTTGGATCTCCCCATTGATATACATGTTGAGACATTTTAAAATCTCCTTTTTAATAAATTTATTTTATAAATTCCTCAAAATAATATATTAGATTTATATATTAACAATATTTACTCTAAAGCTATTAAAGTGAGGAGAGAAGCTTATGAAAAAATTTTTTCTGTTATCATTCTTTGTACTACTTAGCTTAATTGGGCTTTACTATACAAAAATTTCATTAATACTTGTATGTATTGGAACAATAGCAGCCTTTATCGGTACACTTGCGGGCGGTGGAGGGCTTATCACGCTTCCAGCTATGATGTTGGTCGGCATCCCCATTCAGACAAGTATTGCAACAAATAAATTTTCAACAGGCATTTCAGCTTTATCCAGCATTTTTTATTTGCTCTACCATAAGGAGCTACATGTTAAAGCTATTTTAAAATACATAGCTATTGCTGTTGCAGGAGGGATTTGTGGCGCGCTTCTAGCCGTGTCACTCTCAGAAGAAACCATGAACTTCACAGCCTGTATCCTACTAATTTCCGCATTGATAGTCACTTTAAAAAATAAGGCCTGGACTGAAACTGCGAATCATACAAAGCATAAAACGTCTTCCCTCTGGCAGCCATTTTTTATTGCTATGTATGATGGAGGCTTTGGCCCTGGCTCTTCAACTTTTAGTATTTTACATTATTTGCGTTGGCATCACACTTACATAAAAGCTGTACAACTCACACGTGTGCTCATTTTTGGGAGCTGTACAGGCGCATTTGTTGTTTTTTATCAAACTGGTTTTATTCAATGGCGCTATGCGATTGCCATGGCACTTGGATCAATTATAGGCTCTCAATTGGGCCTCCTAGTCCTTCCGCGTATTCCATTAAAAATAGCCAAACTACTACTAACTGTGATTATTTCGTTGTTGATCATTCAAGTGGTGTTGAAAATATATTAATGAGCCCCACTTAAATGTTCATGAATTAACTTCCATTCATCCTTCACCAACGTAAAAATATTTGTCGCCCTACCGCTACCTGATACAAATTTTCCATTATGGTAGCCTTCAAAGTGATATGTATAAAGACAGGTAGCAGTCTTTTCATCAACTGTTATCCATTTTATATTAGTCGCTGCATAAACCTCTTCTTTAATCAAATTCCATGCATGATTGAAGTAAGCACCAATTTCCTCTGTGGTAGTGCATGTTTTATCTGAAAACCAATAAACTGCCTGTGGATGCAAAATAGCTTTTACTTGTTTAAAATCATGGGTATTTGTTGCTTGTATATAACGTTCTAATGCTTGTTGATGTGTCATCATCGCCCCTCCTTTTTAACAATATTATCCTAAAATTAACTTCTTATAAATAACGAATGTTGTGTGACTTTCTACTTTGACAGTTAATAAAGAACACCTATAATGAAAACAAAACCACAAAGACGGAGGCTATCTATGCTAGCTACTATTGAAAAACAATCCAATCGCCATGTGGCAAAATTCAAGCGCCCGCTGCCGCATTCAGTAGATGCTGTTTGGGCAGCAATCACTAACAATGAAATGCTGCAAAAATGGATGAGTAATCTAGAAATCCTTGATCTTCGAAAGAATGGTAAAATGCATTTTAATATGAACGATGGAACTGATGCCTATGAGAAAATAGACATTACAGATTATGCAGAGAATGAAGTACTTGAATTTGATTGGGGTAGAGATACTGTAAGATTTGAACTGTCTTCTACTGACAAGGGCACGTTATTACTATTAGTGGAGACACTTCAAGAATTAACAGAGCATACACCAAAAGATTTAGCTGGATGGCATATATGCCTGGACTTGCTCACTGATTTGCTAGATGGCATTGAACAGCAAAGTTTCCCCATGGACGCTTGGCAACAGCGATTCTACGAATACAAGGAGCTTGTAGACACTGTAAAGTAAACTTCCAAAAAAATCCTAGAGCAGCAAAGGCTCTAGGATTTTTATTATTGGTAAAATGCTGTGGCTATTGCTATGGCTTTTAAAGGATCCTTTATCGAATCAAGTGTATACACAAGCTTTTTATCCTGCCAAACAATTAAATTGCCTGTTTGATAAACGTCCAACTGAGCCATACCATATTGCTTGGGAATAGGTAGCATATGACTTTCTAGATATTCTACTACCTGCTTAGCAAGCTTGATACCAGCCTCAGGATTGTCTGTTCGGGTATGTGTGGCAATTGCCCATCTCCCTTCATTCCAACCAGTCCATAATGAGCCGGCTCCTGCGTCTTGATAGCCTTTGATGTTATAACCAAGATCCACCTTTTGCCCACCGTTTTGACTAAAATTATCAAATGCTATCTGAGCGCTTGCACCTTCTGCATTTTTATATTGCTTGACTATCAATCGCCCAATGACAGTTGCTGATTTCTTTAATCGAATATCATTAATGGGCATATTCTCTTTGCTTTCATAAAAGATAATGTCCACTTGGTTCCCTTCAGTCCTTGTAGTTGCTGTTAAAAAAGCATCCTGTGAAATAGGTATAGTCGTTGGCATTTTTATAGGGAAATCAGCAGGTATTTGATCCTTTATTTGTTGCAGGATTTCTGTTTGTTTCATAGTTGTTCCACTATTGTCATTATTAGATTGTTCTACAGGTATATGGACCTCGCTTTCATGTGCTTGTTGTTTTTTTTCACGATCCGTACAGGCACTCATCATACATATACTCAGAAAAAGGAGAAATACCGTTCTTTTCATCTTATTAACCCCCATTTATCAATTTCCTTCTATTGGTATTTTCCCCTAGCAAAGTTCAACTTAAACGTTTATCTATGGAAGCTCATTGATTCGCTTCGTCAGCTCGTTAAACTTTTGGTCAAGCTTAGCGTAGCCCTTATCATTAGCTGTCAGAAAGCTCAGTTTACCTAATATTTCTTGCCGCTCGGTTTCGAGCTTTAAACGAAGACCCATTGTATCATCCACTTGCTTCGGAGCATCTTTTCTCCATTTTTTCTCAATATGTTGACTGTGAACCTCCCATACACTATTCGTTACCTTTTCTAGAAAGTATCGATCGTGTGAGACAACAAGTAATGTTCCATTATATTGGGCAAGCGTTTGCTCTAACTGCTCACGAGAAGGCAGATCAAGATGATTCGTTGGTTCATCTAAAATAAGAACGTTTTTGTCTCCTAATATATAGGCCATCAATTTACATTTCACCCGCTCTCCCATGCTCATCTCACCTATAGCAGATGTCCAATGTGTAGAAGTAAATCCTAGATTCTTCATGAGGTTGCGAACTTTCCCTCGCTCTTCAAATGTTTCGTGATAAAAATATTGCTCTGGTGTCTGATCAAGCGGTAAGTCAAAAACTTCCTGTGTTAAATAACCAATATTAGCCGCTGGAGATAGCCAGACTTCGCCCCCTGCCTTTAATTGACCTAGGATAACTTTTAAAAAACTTGTTTTTCCGCTACCATTTGTTCCTGTAACGGCAATTTTATCTCCAAATTGAGCAGTGACGTTGACATCTTTAAACAACATTCGGTCACCGAAGTGCAAGGATAAATTCTTGGCCTCCAAAAAGCGTTTACCAACACGTTGATCGGTGCCTAAAGAAAAGCGTATTTCTGCTTCTGGCTCCACAGCTTCGACCCTTGCCTTCTCGAGCTCTGCTTCTAATCGCTTTTTCTTAGATTTCACCTGTGAATCTAGACGCTTTGCTTTCACACGATGGTATTCCTTAAAACCTTCTAGTTTTGTAGACTGTGCATGACCCTTTTGAGACCAGGATGTCAGTTCTTGCATCTGTGCCTCAATACGCTCAATGTTTTTTTGCTGCTTTTCGTATGCGCGTTGCTGCGTTAATCTTCGATGCTCTCTTTCAGCCATATAGTTTGAATAATTACCTTCATGCTCAATCATTCTCTTATCTTCAATAGACCAAATTTTTGTAGCTACTTTATCTAAAAAATAGCGGTCATGTGAGACAACAATAATCGTTCCCTTATAGCTTTGTACTTGTTTTATCAAAAAAGCGGTACTTTTTTCATCTAAATGATTGGTTGGTTCATCCAGCAATAGAATTTGTGCATTCTGCGAAAAACCTTCTGCCAGGCGCATTTTCAGTTTTTCCCCACCACTTAATGCTGCAAATGATACATTTGGTACCTGCCATTTAGATAGTAAATCTGCCTCTGTTGCCGTTATCTCCACCCTATCGAAATGGGCCAGCTCTTGCGCTACAAATGCCGTTTGTACAGTTTGTAACCCTGCTATTTCTCCCGCTGTGGGCACTAAGATACCTTGTATGAATTGGAGCAGTGTGGACTTCCCAGCACCATTCCTACCAATAATGCCGATAACCTCACCTTGCTTTACTGTGCCTGTCACATGTTTAAAAAGTAACGTATCTTTTATTTCATAACTAATATCCTGTAATTTTAAAAGTTCCTTCATAACATCCATCCTCTCCAGTTGGAGGAATCAAAAAAATCCCTCCAAGTATTTTGGAAGGATTAGTCGCTACATATCATACAAAAATAAGCTTTTGAAATAGCTATTTTTGTTACTCCATTGCTTATTTAAGACATAGTAAAATAAGCTTGCGAAGTAGCGCTTTATTGGCTCATTAAGACCAATAGAAGCTTTAATTATGGAAAATGGGCAGACTAATCCTATTTTTGTTGTTCGTGAAATATAAAATTTCATGTGCAAAAAATAAGATTAGTTATTCATTAGCCACCCATCGTCCCTTCATCGTTTATTACCGTCATTGTAACACCATTTTTTTAGAAATTAAACATTTTTTGTATGACATTATCTGAAACATTCAAATGAACGAATTTGATTTCTCGTTATGGTACGGAAATACCAGCCATACCTACGACTCCAGCGAAAGCCTGCAATGAATTCCCGTCCTATAACGGTTGGGAAAAACCAAAAACTTCTACCTGTATTCATCCAAATATAGGTATTTCTAAATAAACAGGAACGAATACCACTTGATCCTTCTCGCCATGCGGGAACTGGTGGCGAAAAGCCAGGTGGTGCGCTCATTGGCATTTGTCCTGCTGGAGGCGGTCCGAAACTAGGTGGCCCAAAAGGTTGCCCATACGGCGATGTTTCAAAATCGTCATTGTCACCCCTGTCAGGTCTTCTAAAATTATCTTCTCTAAATGGATTATTGTACACAAAAACCCTCCTTTTACATTATTCAATATATGTAAAAGGGCGTTTAACCGTTGAGCAATTGCCCATCTAGTGAAGATATCGATTCCATCGTTGCATAATGGAAGGGGAATTTTCATAAAAGTGATTTAGTCATTGTGGAGCTGCTTGAAATACAGCAAAAAAAGTTCAAGGAATTTTGCACGCATAAAGCAGCAATCACATTTATTGAGATAGATATGACAGCATAATTCGCCAATCCTCTACCTTTTCGGCAAAAGATTTAATATTTTTTCCTGGTATTGGGCTCGTTGATGGCATTTTTTTATAGGCTCGTCTGGCTAAAAGCTCTAGGCCAATATGCTTTTTAAAAACCTCGAATGCCTTCGCTCCATTAAAGAGTACCAACTGGATGTTCGGGTAGTTTTCAAAAAGGGTTTGAAAATCATTCGGCTTTTCATTGCGAATCGCTGCATCTAGGCTCCCTATACGCTCACAGGCTTCAATTGTATCCCAAAGACCGATCGCACGGTTTTTTAATATAGCAATCCTCCCACCATAATCATAAGGTATTTCAATCTCTAATAGCTCCCCGATAATGGGCCAAAAGTGATTGCGTGGATTGCCATAGTACTGCTGCTTTTCTAATGATTGTTTCCCTGGCATGGAGCCAACAATTAGCACCCTTGTGGACGAATCTACGATTGGTAATAATACATTTTTTATTTCACTAACCACAACAATCACTCCTTTTCTCTATTGTAGCGGAAAATCAGAGCCGGCAAGTATATCTTGACTTGCCTTTAATAAAGGATACTGTGTTGAATGGTTCGTAAGATACGACTGAACTATTTCATAGCCTATACAATAGCCTATCCATGGCGGAAGCTCCCCACCGTATAAAAATGGTTGATGTTTTTCCAATCCCTGAAGTTGTAAATTTGGCAAGAAGTAAGTCTTCCATAGAGACATTTCCTGTTCAAATGTATAGTTATTTAACCATGGTGCTAACCATTTATCTCCGTATAATTCTTTCACCGCACATTCTGCTAACCCCTCTAAAATAAGAGAATCCAACAAAGTCATATTATCGAGAGACTTCTTAAAATGATGTAAACGGCAAACATGGTTATATTCATGAGCAAATAATGCTTGAAGTTCCTGTTTTTCTACTTCTCCTACAAATAAAAAAAGCGAATGAGGATAAGCCACACCGTTTTTATTGGTGATTTTTTGCTGTTGGGTAATTGGAAATATATAAATAGGTATAGTTGGACCATTCCACTTCTGCTGTAAGTCCATAAACTCCTGTTCCACACAGCCCCACACATTCATCTGTTTCAGTCTCTCTAGATCAATCTCTTCCTCTGGTAGAAAAAGACCCTGTTGCTGTAATTCAAAGTGTGTTTCCTCCGTATATCCTTCCTGAAATAGTTTGACCAAACGACCACATAGAACCGAACATTGTAAGCTGTATAGCTCATCACTGCTTGTAGATTTCCTGGAAAATTCATACTCCTCAAGCCATTTATCTGTAGACACAACTGCCATGTCATCACCTCTTGACAGTATATGTGACGAATAGACAATCGGCTAAAGATAAATGCATCAATTTGCATATATTAGCTTGTAATGAAGTAGAAGGGAGGGATATTTGTGAATCCAACTGATGCTTATAATCTCTGTTGTAAATATCACGGTAAACGCGTTAGAATTTCGGATACATCTGGTAGAGTACATGTTGGGGAAATCACGAGGGTAGACAGAAGACAGGTATGGATTCTACCTGATAGAAGATATGGTGGTTATGGTCTAGGGTTTTGGGGATTTGGAGGAAGAGGCTTTGGCTTTGGTATTGCCATAGGAACTATTCTAGGGATTGCACTGGCTCCAATCATTTTCTTCTAACTCAATCAATGCTATTTAGGTGAAAAATAAGCCATTTCAAGCATTGTTGAGATGGCTCATTTTTCTTATTGAATTTGCTCTTGCTGTTGTTTACTTTCAATCAACTCGGATATTGTCACAAATGTGTAGCCCTGTTTTTTTAATGCTGGTATTATCTCCTCTAATGCCTTAATGGTTTGTGTACGGTTACCACCACCATCATGAAATAATATGACATCGCCAGGCTTTGTGCCTTTCATAACCTTTTGCACAATCTTCTTTACACCGGGTTCCTTCCAGTCTTGAGTATCTTGGTGCCAAGACCACATCACGACCTTGTAGCCATCCTTAACAGCGGCATTTATCATAGCATCTGTGTAATTTCCACCCACAGGACGGAATAAAACCGGGGAAAAACCAGTAATACTATAAATTGTGTCATTCGTCTGTCGAAGCTCTTCTTGTAATTTATTGATGGAAACTTTAAACGAGTGTGTATACGTATGATTTGCTAATTCATGCCCTTCTGTATAAGAACGTAAAACAAGCTCTGGATATTTGTCAGCATTTTTCCCAACAATAAAAAAGGTAGCTTTAGCATCATATTTCGCTAATAAATCAAGCACCGCTGTTGTGTATTTGGGATGTGGGCCATCATCAAAGGTAAGTGCCACAATTTTATCCTCCGTGTTTATATCCCACACAACTTCTCCTGTCTCTTCATAATACGGACGTCCCTTATCAGCATGGGCTTCGTGCCCTACGAAAAAAACCGAGATGATTAAAAAGAAAACCGTTAAACCCCATACATATTTACGTGACATAGCATCACCTCCCAAGTCCACATTCACAGAACTCCGTCAACTTACTATTTGCGAATTACAGTGAATTATACTTATGAAGGATTGTCTGTTTTCCAGTTTTAATTATTTCAAAAAAATTTTATAAATTTGAACGATATGTGAAACATAAGAGATAACCTTTTATTTTCTCCTTTATTCATGTAAACTGATATATAACAACAATTACAATTGAATAATTGTTATGTAACACAACAAAGGAGATGTCATAAATGTGGGTAATTACAGTATTTGAAGAAAACACATATCGCATGTTTGAGTATAGTTCTAAAAGTGAGGCAACTATTGCATTAAATAAATTTAAACAAACAGCTTTATTATCTTATACAAAGTAAATGTTAAAAGGAATCTATTCACCAAGAGTAGATTCCTTTTTCTACAATAATTTTGTTTCTGCCTTCTTTTCCTTACGTATGAGAATGATTAGGGGCGTTATGACACCATTAGAGATTTTTTTAATGGAAATGTCGAACACCTCGTTAGTCATCACCATATTGTATATAGAGAAAAGGAGTGATTTCAATGGTGACAATTGAACCTATTATGATTAAGGGGCATTTCTTCACTGCAGTAGTTGTTCAATTACCTAAAACCACGCTACTGACCATTTCCAATAATACAGGCTACATTATGTGCGGTGCATTAGATGTAGGTCTATTAAATAGTCGCTTAGTTGATCGAAAAATTATTGCTGGTCGGGCAGTAGGTGTAAAGACGATTGATGAGTTATTAACGGCTCCCTTAGAGTCAGTTACTTATGAAGCCGAACAACTTGGCATTACAGAGGGAATGAGTGGCGTCGAGGCACTTTTAAAAATGATCTAATCTAAAAAAGCGTCGGTTCTAGAATGACTAGACGCTTTTCCTTTTTTTGATCCCCAACATGGATTGAATAAGCAAACTCCCTCTTCCCCATACTGTGGGACAAAGGGAGCGTGTTGTAATGAATAGTAGTAAACATTTTATAATACATGTGACTTTCCTTGCCATTGTCTTGATCGTTTTCATCTGGTCTGTCATTAAGCCATCCTCCTACTTAGATTGGCTGGCTGAAGTTAGCCCAGGGATAGTTGCGATAATTGTTGTGGTTTGTATCTATAATAAATTTCGATTCACAACAATTTCTTACTTCATCATTGCCCTATTATCGATTCTAACATTTATAGGTGGGCATTATACCTATTCGGAAGTCCCACTATTCAACTGGATAAAAGAGGAGTTTAATTTACAACGTAATCACTATGATCGTTTTGGCCATTTTTTAAAAGGTTTATTGACCATCGTTATAAGGGAAATACTAATTAGAAAGACACCGCTTACTAAAGGAGCTTGGTTAACAGGCATTTCCATCAGTATTTTGCTGGCGATTGCTTCACTCTATGAAATCATTGAATGGTTAAGCACACGAATTTCCAAGGGAAGTAAAGGGGCAAAAGATTTTTTAGGGATGCAGGGAGATCGGTGGGATGCCCAATGGGACATGTTTTTAGCCTTGTTGGGTTCAATGATAACCTTACTTTTATTGACAAAGCTCCATGATAAGTTTTTAAGAAGACTAAACAAATAAAATCTTTTTTTGCCTAGTATGATTAATAAAAAGCCTTATGAAAGGTGGTATTTTATGTACTATGCACAGGTTGATCATCAATCACCCCATGCCCCACGTATTATAACTGTAACGGGCAATGGACATGTAATGGCTAAACCAGGCTCTGTTCAACTACAAATTGAAGTTCAAACCCAGGGCCAAAATGTACAAGGGCCACAGCAGGAGAATGCGGCAATTATGAAGCAAGTCATTCAATCACTTACAGCCCTTGGTATTCTAAATGAAAATATTCAAACCGCTGCTTATACAATTACACCGCTCTATCATTTTGAAGACGGGAAACAAATCTTTAACGGTTATGAAGTGACTAATGCTATCACCGTCCATGCCTTAAATCCTGAAAGTATTGGCCTAATCATTGATACGGCCGTAGAAAATGGGGCGAATCGTATCACTAACATACAATTCAAAGTTGACCATGCAGATGTTTACTACCAGCAAGCATTGAGTTTAGCTCTTCATAATGCTCAAGCAAAGGCGAAAACAATTGCAGAAACTATGCATTTACCATTGCAACTACTCCCCACTGAAATTGTGGAAGAACAAGTTCATACGCCTATCCTATATCGCTCAATGGCTATTTCCTCAGATTCTACACCTATAGAACAAGGACAAATCGACATAAATGCCTCTGTCCGTGTGAACTTTCAATATTAAATGACTTGAGCCTTCAGCGACTTAATAGCAGAAGGCTTCCTCATCCAGGCAACCTACTAAGGACGCCATACTCGCTCTATCATTACTTTGTTGTGCTCAACTTGTAATAGAAAGACATCTGGATTACTTAATTTTTGCCAACACTGAAAATCAATATCGTTATTGTAATGTTTCAATAACAAAGCGATGATATTGCCATGACTCACTATTAATGTATTTTCAACATTTCGAGCAAACACCTCTTCTACAACACTCACAATTCGTTCCATTGCATCTTTGCTGGATTCTCCCCCATCAAATTTTAAGGACATATCCAAAAATGTTGCCTGTAATTTTTCGTACCAATCTGGCAAATCTTTAGTGCTTAAAAGTCGTTCAGACAGTCGCTTATCTATTTCAACTTTTATATCTTTCCTTTCACTTACAGATTCAATAGATTGGACTGCTCGTAAGAAAGGACTTGATAAGATTCGATGAATTGTGATGTCTTTGAAAAAATCAGCTAAGCTTTCTGCTTGTTTCATGCCTGTCTGCGTTAAAGGAGCATCTGGTGATTGCCCCTCTGCTAGACAATGTCTAATGATATAAATTTTACTCATAAAAAACCCTCCATTCTAGAAAATAGTTGTTTTATATGAATTATTTAACATTTATTATACCTGCTTTACTAACTAGCACCAATCTATTTGTTGCCTCATCAATCGTCCCCTTCTTTGAATCTTCTTGAACATCTTTATGGTTAAAACCTCCTATTTTATCTACGTTCACATTTTAATATTCCTTTTGGTTTTTGTGAACAACCCGCTCTTTTGATAACAAAAGTGCACTAAGAATAATACATATTCCTATGAAATGTCGGGTTACTAATGGCTCATCCAAAATAAAATAGCCCAATGTCACACCTACTACAGGAACTATGTAATTACTAAAAGATGCAAATAAGGCGCCCTCCTTTTTAATCAAAAGGTTATACAGCAAGTAAACAATCCCCGAATGGAAAATGCCCAAAATAATAATGGCCACCAACTGGAATCCACTCATGCTTATTTGTAAGGGTTGTTCAAAGATAATAGCCATTGGTAATAAAATTACAGTGGCAATCCCTAAAACATTCCGCATATGAACGATTGGTGAACCACCTTCTAGCTTTTCCATTAAAATTAATGATAGTGCAAAGCTCATTGCAGCCAATAGAAGCAATACAGTCCCGAATAGTGTACCTGAACCATTCATTTCATGTGTTGGCCATGAAAGAACACCTATTCCAAAGAAACCCAATAAAATGCCAATGGTTTGGAACTTACTAACTTTTTTCTTAAAGAAATAAACGAAAAGAACTAATGTGATAATGGGAACCATCGCTATTAACATAGACGCAATACTGCTGGAAACATATTTTTGACCTTGTGCAATAAGGATAAAGGGGATCACAACTTCAAAAATAGCAATCAACACATAGTATTTACTATTCACATTGCTGTTTTCTCTTTTCAAAAATGCGCTCATCATACTTAAGCAAACAGCACCGATTAAAGCTTTCAACAACGATAAAGTAATTGCCCCAACATCATTCGTCACTAATGCAACGAAGAAAAATTGAGAGCCCCATATACAACTTATTATTAATAAAAGGCTATATTTTCTCATTTTTTGCTACCCTCTTTAGGCCAAAATAATTTGTTCCAATAACACCCATAACTATCATGAATCCCCCTATTAAATGGTATATACGGAATGATTCCTGTAAAAATAAAATACCAGCAAGTATAGTAATGAGCGTAGCCAAATTACTAAAAACACTCATTTTGGAAGCTTCTAATATTGATAGAGCATAATTTGATAGATAAGATGTACCGAGTGAAGATAATAGACCTAAATATAAAATGGCGATGATAAAATCAACATGTAGAAATGGCTTAAAAAAATCATTGATAGTGCCCTTTGTGACATGATCTCCAATAGCTATCCCATTAAAAATGACAAATCCACATAATGTCATGACATATGTTAATGTCAGTAAAGAATATTGCTTTGTGAGCCTTCTTGCAAATACGTTATAAATGGATGCCGCAATAGCTGAAAGTATAATAAATCCACTGCCAATAACATTTCCTGTAGTAGTATTAGCCCCATTCATCATTAGCATATAAATTACACCAAATACAGAAAACGCTATGGAGACAAACTGTCCACGTGTAGCTTTTTCCTTTAACAATAAACCCGCTAGTGCTAATGTAAAAATAGGAATTGTTGCTTGAATAATTCCCGCTTCTGATGAGGAAATTCTAGCAAGTCCAAGCACTTGGAACGTGAAAAAAACAATGGGATACAATAAAGCTAAAGGTAAAATTTTTAGTAGATCCTGTTTTTTTATTGTTAGCTTATTTTTTGTAAATACGATTAAAATAACAATACCAATGAAGGCAACTGTAAAGCGATGAGCTAATGTATCAATAGGGCTCGCCACAGTCAATGTAACTTTCACAAACATGAATGAAAGTCCAATGACAAATGCATACAAAATCGCTGCTATATAGGCTTTTCTTTTTTCTGACATACGATAATTCTCCTTTTCAATCATTTCCTGCTGGTATGGTTATCGTATTAAAAAGAGCAAACATTGACGATATGAAAAAAACACATCTGTACCGATACAGATGTGCTGGAGGTTATATATGCTTAAATATGAATGGATTTATTCACAGCTTATGACTCAAATACAAGCAGGTACTCTTCAATCAGGGGCAAAGCTTCCCTCTATTCGCCAGTTATCACAGCAATACTCCTGCAGTAAAAGTACTATCGTAACTTCTTTAAAGAAACTTGAGGATCAGCATCTTATCTATGCATTACCGAAAAGCGGCTACTATGTTGTTGACCATCAGTTACCCTTTCAGCCACAGGTTCAAGATCATATAGATTTTGCTACCTCCTCACCCAGCTGGCATGCTTTCCCGTACCAAGATTTTCAACATTGCATCAACAAGGCAATCGATACATACCAAGCAGACCTATTTAGATACGGGACACCTAAAGGCTTACCATCCTTAATAAAAGAAGCAAAAAAATTATTAGCAAACTATCAAGTGTTCACAAAAGAAGACAATATTTTCATTACTTCAGGCGTCCAGCAATCCCTGTCTCTGCTAAGTATTATGCCATTTCCAAATGGTCGCTCAACCATTTTAGTGGAACAACCTAGTTATCATTTGTTTATGGATTATTTAAAAACCTATAGAATTCCCGCCATCGGCATCAAAAGAACAACAGAAGGCATTGATCTATATGAGTTAGAGCGCATTTTTAGTAAACACGACATTAAGTTTTTTTACACGATGCCTCGCCTGCACAATCCTCTAGGTACTTCTTATAGCAAACAGGAAAAAGATAGGATTCGTAAACTTGCTTATCAATATAATGTTTACATTGTTGAAGATGATTATTTAGCGGATTTCGAGCAAAATTCGAAAATAGATCCCATTCATTCAGATGATACACAGCAACATGTCATCTATTTAAAAAGCTTCTCTAAAATAATGTTTCCTGGCTTACGTATAGGTCTAGCTGTTTTACCAGAGGTCTTTATTCAAACATTTCAGCAACATAAAAATACCACTGATATTGATAGCTCGATGATTTCCCAGGCTGCCTTAGAGCTCTACTTAAAAAGTGGTATGTTTGAACGGTATCAAAAGAAGGTCAGCGAGTCTTATGCCATACGAGCAAACATACTTCAACAATCGATAACAACCCATTTGGCAGAATATAAGGCATCTCGGGAAATCTGTATGCATAGCCACATCATTTTACCAAGACAGGTCAATACCGATAAGCTTATCCAACATTTGAAACGAAGCAATATACATCTTGATTCTATTAACCGCAATTATTTAAATGAATTTTATCAGGAACGAATTTTGAAATTCAATGTTTCCAATGTGGAAGATTCAAAAATTGATATCGGTATAAAGGAAATTTCGTTGTCTCTTAACAACCCTAACAATTACTTTTATTAAAAGTCATTCATGAAACCTTATTGTTCTTCATATATTTAGACATCATAAATTGGCTCAATAAGGAGGATTCAATGCAATCTGAAAAATTGCGACTAAGGAAAATTCAGCGTCTTGCCTATGAAATCATGGATGAGATGCACAAAGAAAAAGACCGCATGGAAATGCATAAATTAATCCCAATCATTGATAACTTGTCCCGGGCAATTGGTGATTTAACAGATTCCGTTGGTAAATACTCATTGGATTATGTAGAAGAAAAAGTAAAAAATGCACATGAACTTTTATTTAACAAAGAAAAGGTCGATGTTTATTCATAAAGACAGGGAGAAAGGGTAACCATATATATGGCTACCCCTTTTTTTCATTAATGCGTGTCAGGTTCGAATGTTTTACAGTCAGTTTCCTCACTGTTGGAAGCATGTTGTCCCTTCTGGCTGACAACATAAATTTTTTCTGCTGTGCATTTGTTTCCAGAATCCCAAAATGTGCAGTTATTGACTTCACAAAGAATTTCTTGTGCCATCGTTTCACACCTCCTCTTTGTTAGCTTTAACAAATTAGAGGTAAACAATACGTTGTTCAGCAAAGTCAGTCCTCGGTTCACTCCATACTAAAGTCTAAATTCGCTGGTTGTTTCGGTAATCTCTCCTGCGAAAGCATATTGGTTGAGGCAACCTTATCGTTGACTTCTTCAAAACGGAAGCCATCTGCCCATACTTTCCCTGTGCCGATTAACAACACACCAAAATAAATGGAGTCACCTTCTTCGGGTACATCTAAAATAATAGAATAATGATTCCATTCAGTAGTTCCCGTCACAGAACGCTGATCCATATTATCAAATTGAATGGTATCACCCGTAGCATTGTCTATACGCATCCACGCTCCACATTTTGTAGCTTCAGCCGTTTTTAAGTAGCATGACATTTTGAGCCGCTTCCCTTTATAGTCAGCTGCCTGAAAGCCCTGCATCATCGTAGCAAATTGCCCGTTATTCGCTGATGCAGTTGTGGAAAATATTACACCAGAGCGCTTTCCTGAATGAAATACCTTATCATCCGTATGAAATTGATATAATTCTGGATTTGCGCCGCTCAGCATCCAACCCGTAACCTGTTCATTTAATTCCATCAACTTTTCCTCCTCCATCATAGCTAGTGATTGCATCAATTTTCGGTACTTTCCTGGTGGCAAAGCATACACTTCTTTAAAAGCTCTTGTAAAAGCCTCTTGAGATTGAAATTGAAATGTAAAGGCAATCGTTATTATCGATGCATTGGAGTATATTAAACTACTGGCAGCCATAGCTAATCGGCGCATCCGAATGTATTCACCAATCGTAAGCCCTGTTTCTTGTTTAAAAATTCGACTTAGATGGAACTTCGAATAGCCAGTAATATTCGGCATAAACTCAAGTGCTATTTCTTCCACCAATTGCTCCTCAATATAAGTAATAATCCTTTGTGTTGCCTGACTATACTCCATATTTCCCACCTCACTTTTATCATAATGGAGAAGAAAAGAGATTTTTTGATGTGGATTGCTAAAATTTAACTAATCTATTATTTTTGTTGGTGTTGCTTCCTGCACAACTATAAGACCGTCATATGCAACAGCAGGTGTCATTTTAATGGTATAGAGCATTTTTGTAAGCTTATACCAAGGACGAAAATCATCGCCAATATTGCCCATTCTTTGCTCTTTCGAAAGAATATTTGATAGCTCTTCTGATTGACTAGCATTTTCAAAGTCTACATAAAAGATGTTGTCATGAATATCACTAAAGGCATCCACTAAAGCGTTATGATGTTCTATCGTATACTCCTTACGTTCACCAGACCCATTTTGTGCTTGAAATGTATTTTTCACAAAGTCCGTACCAATGGCAAAGTACTGATCTTTATATTGTTCGTTTAAATATTGTCCCATTGACTTATAACTTGCCATTGTAGCAGAAGTTTTCTCAATATGACCATTATGACCAGACATCAGTACTTTATCATGGCCCTTAGTCGCTTCGAAATCAACAATCCATTGTAAATTTTCAGCTAAGTATTCGTCGCGTAAATTCATGTAATTACCATCGTTTAAAAACAATTGTGTTCGTTGCTTTAGTATTTGTGCGTATTGGGCAGCAAAGGAATAGGCATCCTTTGATGACTTTTTCTCATATGCCTCTTTGTTCGATTGTAAATCTTTGATAATGGCATCGATCGTTTTATCGAGCTCTACTAACTGGCTGTTCGATAAATCTCTCATCGTTTTATTTGACACATGTTCTAGCTGAGCTGTATATTTCTTAGCCGTTTCAGCATGGACATCCGCATAATAATCAAGTAAACCCCTTTTGCTATCATCATAGCGTTGCATATCATTGCCATAGAAATAAATTTTATCTTCATCACTGGCTGTTTGGTTATAGTCATGTATCCATTGCACAAACTCCACCATTTGTTCAGTTTGATAAATGCCATAATCCAGTGCTTTAATAGCTTTTTCCGCCGTGCCAGTACTATTTACAATAAATTGATTAATTTGCTGGGCACCACCAAAATCTCCTTCTAAAACAAAGACATGAACATTTTCATTCTTAATCATTGCTTTAAAAAAATCCTTTTTTAATGTTTGAAATTCTACATTTCCGTGTGTTGCTTCTCCAAAGCCAATAATTTTCACATCATCAGGAATAGTAATATCTTTTATTTCACTACTATATTGTGAGGCATTTTTCACAGGCTCCCCCTGTCCACATCCAGCTAAAACAAATAGTAGCATACATGCGGTCAATAATCGTAAGCTTCGTTTAATCTTTATCATTTCAGTTCTCCCTTAAGGTTAAATTGCTTTTCGTTGGAAATAGAAATATCCTCCAAGGAAAAACAGGATGAATCCACCACCAACAACTGTTAATAATTGCTCCCATGGCACAAAGAAGACATCGTCTGTGCTGCCACCAATATACATCATAGAAAAGGGCTGTGCCCAAGGATAATAAGGACCAATACGTTCAGAATTAATAGCAAAAATAGAAGGTAACGTAAATACCACATTGACAGCAAAAGGAGCAGCAAAACTTTTAAACATAATGGACATCCATAATTGGAGGGCCACTAAAGGCAATGTCGCTACCCATCCCCCCATAATACTTTTCCAAACAATCTCCATTGGGAAAGGATCTGTATAGCCCTTTATCAACCCAACAGCAAAAACTGAACATAAATACAGTAACTGCATCGCCATAACAAGTAGCATAATTAACACATATTTAGCTATAAATACTTTACCCCTCGTTACAGGCAGTGCTAAGAGCTGCTTCCATCCACCAGATTGATGTTCATACCGACAAATGAGACTAGCAAAAACACCTGTAATAAGCGGTAAAAATAATAAAGCGTATGTTAAATTCATGGAGAACAAAGCAATATACCATTCATTGATTGGGACCCCTGACATATTATCCTCTAAATTGGCTGATAGTCCGATAAACAGTCCAATCACTGGTCCTGCCAAGATAATCGGTACCATTTTTGATTTATGTAACTTAAACCATTCAGCTCGCAGTATAGCACTCATTATTTCACGTCCCTTCTTGCAAAATCGATCATACCGACAATATAGAGTAAGATACCAATCCCTACACCCAACATGACATTGATGATTGGCTCATCCCATTGATTCATCAAAGATGGCCACTTCCATATCATCCAATCGGGTAAAACATAAGAAGAATAGGCAAAAATCACTCCGAAAATACCTACAGTAATTGGAATACCTTGATTATGGCAAACACTTGCAATCCACAATTGAAGAGCTAGAATTGGCAATGCTGCAAGAGCTGGGAAGTAACTAAACTTGGCGAGTTCCAAGTAAGGTACAGGTTCACCTAAGTTTAAAAATAGGCCATAACTAAGTGTAAAAATCATTAACAGTGTCGACGACAAGAATAGCAGTATAGCCAACACCGTAAATTTAGATAGATATACGGATAATTTTGAAACAGGTAATGCGATGAGTTGCTTCCACGCATTTGTCTCATTTTCAATACTCGCCATGAATGACGTTAGAATAGCAATACCTAAGACAATGGCCAGCGGTGTAAATGAATGAATATTTAATAAAAAATAACCCCAATCATCATCGCTTTGCTGTAAAAGATAGTCTTTCCTAACACCGTAATTGACCATTTGCAGAGCGACTACACCAATAGGACCTAAGAGTGTTAAAAACCATAAACCTTTGCGTTTAATCTTTAAGAAATCAGCAGTTAACAGTTTACCCATCATATCGTCAGCTCTCCTGCCGTCATTTGCAGGAATATTTCCTCCAATGAACGTTTTTCTTCCTCAACTCGGAATACGGAGATACCTTCCTGAACAAGTACCTGGACAATATGAGCCACCTTTTCATCCGAGCATTCCTCTAAGAAAATCACGCCATCATGATAGTCCGCCTTAATCCCATTGGCTAAAAGAGAACGCCATCCTTTCTCGCTATTACTTACTTTAAAAGTAACTTTTGGTTGTGCAAATTTACGCATCTCCTCAATGGAATCTTGAAAAATCAATGTTCCCTTAGAAACAATGCCTACCTGTGTAGCCATTTGATCGATCTCTGATAATAAATGGCTGGAAATAATAATGGTCATGCCGTATTCCTTCGGTAGTCTTTTAATTAAATTGCGAATCTCAATAATACCTGAAGGATCGAGACCATTCGTTGGTTCGTCTAAAATGAGTAATTCTGGGTTGTGAAGTAAAGCAGCAGCAATACCAAGTCGTTGTTTCATTCCTAGTGAAAAGCCCTTTACTTTCTTGTTGGCAGCTTCCTTCAAACGAACAATTTGGAGAACTTCATCAATTCTAGCTTTTGGTACACCTAGTATTTTTCTTAGTGCCTCCAAATTTTCATAGGCCGTCAAATGTGGATAATAAGAAGGATTTTCAACTAATGAACCAACATTGGCTAATATTTGAATACGTTCCTTCATAATATCCTTTTGAAAGATTTTTATTGTTCCTGATGATGGCTTCATTAGACCAAGTAGCATGCGAATTGTTGTAGTTTTCCCCGCACCATTTGGTCCTAAAAATCCGTATATTTCACCTTTGCGTATTTGCAAATTTATATTTGAGACAGCTTGTTCTTTTCCAAAGCATTTCGATAAGTTTTGTGTTTGTACGATATATTCCAATGTCCTCACCTCTTTTACTATCTTAAAATTGGCAGTTTAAAAACAGGTAGGGACTAAGTTTAAATTTTGTTTAAAAAAGCAATTTTTTCATAAAAAAAATCTGCGAGCTGTTACTGTCCAAGCATCGCAGATTGATTTACATGTTTTATAATAATTTTTGTACCCGATGGATCTGAACAGATATCCCATTCTAAATGCATGCCCTTTACCATGACATCTACAATTGATAAACCAATTCCTGCACCCTTTGCATTCGATTCATTTTTCATACCATTTCCATGATCCTCGATAATAAATGCCGTATAACTCGCTGTCGATTCCGTTTTCACACCTATATATTTCCCGCTATTTGCGTGCCGCAGTACATTTTGGAAGACATTATCCAATATTCGCCCTAACCAAATGGGGTCTACACACCATTCATGATGTTCAAATGCTTGTAGCTCAATATCAATGGTAAAGCCTTCTCGCTCAAAAACTGGATACCATGTCGTCAGGTGCTCTCGTACAAACCGAATAACATTGATGTCTTTTGGTTCAAATTTATATTTACTTGCCATGAGCAATGTGTAGGACATTAAATTTTCGATTAAAGCATCAATATTTACTATAGACGTTTCCATCGCACGTAATGCCTGCTTACCTTCCTCTGACAATGCCTCTTTGCTAATGGAGTAGGATTGGGCTCTTACCTTTGTTAAAGGTGTTCGCAAATCATGTGAGAGATTAGCAATCAGTTCACGTCTTAGTTGCTCTTCTTTTTGCTGGCGCTGTTTGCTTTCTCTCAGCTCACAAACCATTCTGTTAAAACTATGCTCCAGTTGCCCAATTTCGTCCTTCTTTTTCACATTGATTTCAATAGGTAAACCATCTACATCTCGTATTTCCATGGCATCTTGAAGATGTAAAAGTCTCTTTCTGATTCCTTTGAAAAATAACAATGATACAACAATGAAAAATAGAATAATGGCAATAACGCCAAGAAATAAGAAGTTACCGTAGTTTTCGTAGATATTAATAAGTGGCGGATTAAATACGTTCCTTGGAACTTCTAATACAATAAAGCCATTGGATACATCATCGCCTAAGAAAGCAATAACTGTAAATGGGTCTCCTCCATACCGCTGTTTTATAAATTTAGTGGTAAATGCGGGTGTCCACTTTGCTGGAAGATCCTCCTGAACATTTACTGTAGTCAATAATGTCCCGTCTTCACTCACCCAGAACATAGAAGCCGTAGGTAATTGCTCTTGCCACCTTTGAAAAAGTTGCGTAATGGCATCATTTGATACATTGGGTAAATTTTTAGACTGAGCGTGCCATTGCTCCTCAATTTCACTTTCCAAAAGCACCTCACTAGAAAATTCCCCTACCCCAGTCTTCGTAATTCCTAATACAAACATGGCTGTTCCCATATAAGAAATTTGAACAATCGATAAAGCTAATAGGATGATTAACATATATTTAGCTAGTAGTGATTGAAAGAATTTCATAGTTTCACCCTATAACCAATTCCTCGAATCGTTTCGATAATCATTGGCTTTGCGGGATTTATTTCTATCTTTTCTCTTAAATACCTAATATGTACCATCAATGTCTTATCTCCTTCGATATAGCTTTCACCCCAAACACCCTCATAGAGTTGCTCTTTCGTTAAAATTTGATTAAGATGGCGAATAAAATACTGTAAAAGATAAAACTGTTTACCCGTCAAGAGAATTTCTTCTTCAGTCAATGTATTAATAATCCTCATATCTTTTGTATACATTTTAAGATGCTGTAGTTCTAACACATCATCACTTTTTTGGTATCTTCTCAGTAATACTTCAAGCCTTGCTACTAACTCATCTGGATGGAAAGGCTTTGTTAAGTAATCATCTGCGAAATTCAAGCCCTCTATTTTATCTTCAACTGCCGTTCTCGCAGATAGCATTAAAATTGGCAGTTCTTTATTTGCCCGTTTAATTCTTTTACCGATAGAAAAACCATCTAATCCAGGTAACATCACATCCAATATGGCAATATCCTTTGAGGAAAGATGTTGCTCAAGACCATCCCCAGACTCTAACCAGGTCACCTCATAGCCTCTTTCAGTTAAATCCTTACTAACCCATTGTCCAATTTCCTTTTCATCCTCTATGTATAAAATACGAATCAATGCTCACCCTCCTTATGTTTAAAAGCTATATTAAAATATCATATTTTGCATTATACATTTATCTTAAAAATAAAAACAAGATAAATTCCATACATGGTTATTATAGGGTAATTCCCTACTTGTTTTCTTCTTAATTTTTAAAACTTTGAATAAGGAGGGAGAATAAAAAAACGCAACTTCTTGTAAAGTTGCGTTCTAAGGGTATATCTATGCATGTTTCTCTGATTCATTCAGTGAAGTGGAATTAGTAAACAAGCTACCAATATAGAAGAAAATAGCTGATGATACTATCCCTGCTACTACAACTGACAGTTGAGGAGCGTAGGCATTTACAGTTAAAGCAACAAGTGCCCCTAAAGCCCAAGCGATAAAGGACAAAGGCTGCCATTTCTTCGTCTCATCATTTTTCCTCTTTAAGATAAGTTGGTCCATAATAATGATGGTCGCAATCGGTGGAACAATTAGCCCAAGAAGGTTTAGCCACGTTTGAAAGGCATTCCATATACCTGAAATAGCAACAGCAATACCAATGACACCAAGGACAATCGTCAATGTTCTCATTTTACCACCTGTCATATGTGACCAACCTACAGCGCCATTATACAAGCAATGTGTACAACCAACACCAAGGTTAATAAATACAAAAATGATAGCTAATATAGAAAGGAACGGTCCAGCATCAGCTAATATCATAATAAAATCGCCGCCAGTCGTTTCAGGTTGTAATACAACGCCAGTTGCTACAATAATAGCTCCAATCACTTCTGCAAAAAATTTTGAAATGGGGAAAGCCGTAAATGCCGCCAAAAATCCTTGCTTCCCATTTTTCGCCCATCGTGTGAAATCAGCAGTCATTGTACCTGAATCAGTAAAAGTGGCAAATACCATTGTCACAGCCGCTCCAAACGATAGAGCGCCTGCACCTGCGATTGGTTGAAAATTAATAATATCTCCGGAACCATTTTTAAAGGCAATGACTACTGAAATAATCCCTAAAATGAGATACAAAGGTGCTGCTATATATCCTAATATTGTGAGCGCTTTGATACCAATAAAAGTGGCTGCAACATAAAGCACTCCGCCTAAAATCGTCATGACTAATAAGTTAGCTCCAAATGAACGGAACATTGTGTCTCCAGTTAGACCAACCATTAAAGCAAACCACCCAACAACAACTGTTGAAAGCAGTCCTGATACTGCTAAATAACCTAATTGACCAAATGTTCTTTTTGCGGAAATCGCAAAGTTTTCACCTGTATTTCCAGCCAGGTAACTAAGTGCCCCTACAATAATACACAATAGCAGGTTACCCGTTAGAATAGCTGCAACACCTATTTTAAAACCAAGCATGGCTGTCACGACACCACCAATAACAGCACTCGTTAATACGAGAGGGAAACTATACCAAACAGCTGAAACCGAAGAGAAACTTTTCCGATGCTCTTTCGGGATTGCTGTATGTTCAAATTCAGGATCTAAACCTTGCTTTTGTTCGTTAGCTATCGTTGACATTGCCCCTCACTCCAATTTTTATGTATTTATGAAAATAAAAGTTGATAGTCTCCTTTCCATTAATTTACTTTATTCATTAATTAACCCCTCCCTATACCTCATTTTTATCTTTATTTAGCTTGGTTGTGATGACCAACAAAATAAAGCGCTTTCATTTCCTATTTTAAAGTTTTGCTTAATTTTGTCCTTGTACAAACATTCCGAAAACTCGGTAGATAATTTAGTAGTTATGCACAATTATTTTCAATAGAACTTCAATATTTAGACATAAGTTACAATAAAAAAAGGTGTAGTAGCCCTACTAGGACTTCCAACACCTTGTGTGCATAGCCTCTATTTTGCTCCTGCTTGAATAAGAATCTTGCTTATTTCCTGAAATCCTCGAGATTGTGCATGCTGCAGGGGTGTGATTCCCTTTGCATCGGCCACATTAACATCCGCTCCATATTCGATCAATAAATGAATGGTTTCTTGATGCATTGGCCCACCATCACCATAGACAATTGCTTCTAACAATGCTGTCCAGCCTGGTTTATTAATGAGGTTTACATCGACATCTGTATGCTCAAGAATCTCTCGAACATTCTCTACATAACCATGCTCTGATGCCGGAATAAGTGCCGTCCCACCAAATCTGTTTAAAATGGTAGGGTTTGCTCCTGCCTCAATCGTTAGCTTTAAAATTTCTAAGTATCCTTCCGCACCCGCATAAAGGAAAGGGTTATTTTCCATGTGATCTCTAATATTGATGTCTGCCCCATGTTCAACTAAAACCTTAACAACATTTGGGTAATTCTTATAGGTTGCAATCATAGCCGCCGTTCTTCCTTGCTCATCAGCAACATTAATATCGATTCCTTTATTTAAAATCTCCGTAACTTGTGCAACGTTCCCCTGATCCGCAGCTTGAAAGAATTTCTTCTTTATTTGAGCTTTATCCGCCTCAGATAATTTTTTAAAGCTGTCATTAGCAAGAATGTTGGTGATTTCCTTAAATCCCTTTTCCTCGGCATGTTGCAATGACGTCATACCTTCTAAATCAGCTAAACTCATATCCGCACCATGATCTAGTAAAAGCTTCACCGTTTCTTGTTGCTTTTCCCTTCCGTCACCTAAAATAACGGCTTCCATTAATGCAGTCCAACCTAAGTTATTCACATGATTGACATCGATAGAAGTTTGCTCTAAGAGATATTTGACAATATCCACATGGCCATGCTCTGATGCAGGGATTAAAGCGGTTCCTCCATATCGATTCGTTAGTGTTGGATCGGCTCCTGCATTACTAACGAGTTTTAAAATATCTATATAGCCTTCTGCACCCGCGTATAAAAAAGGATTGTTATCCATATTATCTTGAATATTCACATCTGCCCCTGCATCAATGAGAGCCTTTACCATTGCCACATCATTGTTATAGGTTGCAATCATGATTGGAGTACGTCCTTTAGCATCTTGAATATTCAAATCAATATTTTCATCTGCTATTAATTTATAGATGGTATCCCTATCTCCTTGTTTTGCCGCATGAAGTAGCTGATCGCCAATCTCTACAACTTCTTCTTTATGGACAGTATCCTTATGATCGTTTGGCATACACGCTTGAAGGAATAACCCTATTCCAAGACATGCAAATACCCATTTCTTCATCATGTAGATGTTCAGCTCCTACTTCGTTTCATTAGTCTGATTTTGCTATTGCATCGAATTATGTTGTTGTAAATGGTCTCCTCGCTTCTTTCCTAATAGTTTCATAGATATAGCGCTACTTACGATTAGGACAAACGCTCCAAATAAATAAGGTAGATTAATTTGAAGATCAAATAATATGCCTGCAAGTACTGGCCCAAAAATTTGCCCAAGACTCATATACGCATTGTTTAAACCTGCCACAAAGCCTTGTTCATTACCTGCTTCTTTCGATAAAAGAGTATTAATGGTTGGACGCAAAATATTATTAAATGAGAAGTATAGCATCGTCATCACCATCACGTAATAAAAATTAGCGGACAGTAGGAGGAGGACAAGCGCCGAAGCTGAAAAAAGAAGCATACTGCTAATGATATGCTTTTCCCCAAACTTATTAGTAAGCCAGCTTGTCAATAATAATTGATTCACTGTCCCAACTAAGGAACAAACCATAAATAATATAGAAATCTGCCTAGTTGTAAAGCCATACTTCTGCGTCACTACTAATGGATAAGCTGTTTCAAAATGTGCTAGTCCAAATGTCAGGGAAAATATCATAAATAGCAGAATAAAATATGGAGATTTAATAGATTGTACAAGTTGTAGAATAATATTTTCCTTTTTAAAAGTCGTTTCAATATGTAGTCTAGTTCTTTTTGATTCTGGCAATAAAAATAAACAGCTCATCGCTGCTAAAATACCGACAGTAGCTGAGGTAAAGAATGGCGCTCTTGTGCCTAATTCCGCTAAAAGTCCACCTACACCTGGTCCAACGATAAATCCTGAAGACATAGATGCACCTAAAAGTGACATCGCCTTCGTTCGTTTTTCTTCAGTAGTAATATCTACGATGTAAGCCATGATAGAAGGAACTAATGCTGCAGAACCCATACCTCCAATAAAACGTGAAATAAGAAAGATGGTAAAATTGCTTGCTAAGGCTCCAACTAAATTGGATAGTGCAAACAAAATAAGGCCACCAATTATCATCGGCTTTCGACCATATTTATCAGAAAAATTCCCAGCTATAGGTGAGAATAAAAATTGTGTTAATCCGAATGCAGATACTAAATATCCTGCTGCTTTGCCACTTGCTCCGAACTCAATCAATAATTGAGGGAGAATCGGTATGACAAGGCCCGCACCAAGCATAGCGAGAAACATATAAACTAATAAAAGTGGAAATATTGTTTTAGTTGGCATTGATGTTATCCCCTTCACACTTAGGTGCTAGAAAAAAGAGATTACTCTCCTTTTTTCTTTTATATAAATATGCTAACATGACACTAACTATATGAAAAATATTTAAAAAATATGTTTTACTTAGGTTTTACGAATAATAAGGAGGTGCTTTTTTAATTGGATATTCGACAACTAAGGTATTTTATAGCGATCGTGGAGGAAAAAAAAATTTCTGCTGCGGCTGAAAGACTACATATTTCTCAACCTCCATTAAGTCAGCATTTAAAAACTATGGAAGAAGAACTAGGTTCAAAACTTGTGGAAAGAAGTGGGAAGTATTTCAAAGTAACGGAGGCTGGAAAGACCTTATATAAATATGCACTACAGGTTGCTCAATTAATGGCAGAAGCTGAAGTGGAAGTTAAAGATGTAGGATTAGGTATTCATGGACGATTAACATTAGGTATCAATACATTTTCAGTTGTTGAACTCCCTCAATTATTACATCAATTTCAGCAACAATATCCTAAGGTGACTTATAAAATTCAACAAAATGAATCCTCTTATCTTTGTAAACTTGTAAGAGATCGTATAGTAGAGCTAGCCATCATTCGTTTGCCCTTAGAATTAGATGATTTTTCTGTCCTTCATATGTATACAGAACCGTTTTACTTTATTCAATCCAATAAAAATGATCGGCTAGAACATGATGTCACATTGGCTGAAATTCAAAACTGGCCACTCCTTTTACCAAGCACTGAAGGTTTAGGCGTTCACTATTCCATATTAGAAGCTTTTTCCCGCTTCCAATTACAATCCCATATTGTTGGAGAATGTTCAGACACCGCACTTTTAATGAATTTAATTGCTACAGGATTTAGCTCATCTATCGTACCTGAAACCATTCTAAAGCAATTTGAAGACCTACCGCTCCATGCCTATAAAATTCCTGCTTCAGAGTTATCCACTTCCGTTGGGCTTGTCTGGATGAAAAACCATTACCTATCTAAAGCTGCCCAAAACTTTGTGGATTTAATGAAAGGGCACTATTGTTAAAGCAAAAAGATAGCAAAACTAGCCACTCTAGTCTGCTATCTTTTTTAGATCATTACTGAATAATCAACATATCATTTTCGTCGAACTGCCACATATCACCATAGGCAACTTCCCAATAGAAGCCATTCGGATCTTGGAAGTAGCCACTATACCCACCCCAAAAGACCGTTTCCGGTTCTTTAACAATCTTCGCCCCAGCTTTTTTTGCTAACTCAAATACCTTATCGACTTCTTCTTTAGATTTGCCATTATAGGCAAGCGTAATGCCTCCAAAGCCTTGACCGATTTCAGGTGGGTTAGCTTCATTAATATCTTTAGCCAATCTTTCAACTGGGAATAGCGATATTTTTGTTCCTCCATTATTAAAAAACATAACATCTGGATCTGTTTCCTCCCCATACACAACAACCTCAAAGCCAAGACCTTCTCTGTAAAAAGCAAGAGACTGTACCATATCCTTAACGCCTAATGTAATTAAATTTAAACGATTCATTATCCAAACCCCTTTTTAAAGTAATATTACTTTAATTCTGCTTCGAAACAAAAAATTCCTTTTATTAAGAGATTCCACTTCAAGCCCAAAGCTTTTTATATAGCAATTGTCATGGCACTTGTTCTATATGATTTTAGTTAATAAATGCGATCTATCAAGTGCATGCTTTGTTAATATGAAAAAAATTTATTCCCACTAACCTTTGTCCACTCACAAAAGTTACCTTAACGTTTCTATGAAACAAAAATGTGCGTACTTTTTTTTACCTTGATGGGAAACCATAATAAAGAAGCAATAAGCAATCAAACAATTGGAGGAATCACAATGATTAATCATTTACAAGATACAATCACATTAAATAACGGTTTACAAATGCCTGGTATGGGTTTAGGTGTTTTTCAAGTAGCCAATGATGCTACTGCTGAGATGGTTAAAAACGCTATTGAAGTCGGTTATCGCAGCATCGATACTGCCGCTATTTACGGCAATGAAGCAGGCGTAGGGGAAGGTATTAAACAAGCGTTAGCATCCACTGGATTACGTCGTGAAGATCTGTTTATTACATCAAAAGTATGGAATGACGGATTAAGCTATGATGAAACTGTTACAGCTTATGAAGAGAGCCTACAAAAATTAGGATTAGATTATTTAGATCTTTACCTTATTCATTGGCCAGGTAAAGACAAGTTTGCTGAATCTTGGAAAGCTCTTGAAGACCTATACGAACAAGGCAAGATCAAAGCAATTGGCGTATGTAACTTCACTGTGGCACACTTGGAAAACTTATTATCATTTGCTCGTATTAAACCAGTTGTGAATCAAGTGGAGTTCCACCCACGTTTACAACAAGTGGAACTTCGTGCATTCTGTGACAAGCATCAAATTCAACTTGAAGCATGGGCACCTTTAATGCAAGGCGGACTTCTTGAAGATGAAACTATTTCAAAAATTGCAACAAAATATGGAAAATCAAATTCTCAAGTTATTTTGCGCTGGGATGTACAAAATGGCGTGATCACTATTCCAAAATCTGTACGTAGAGAACGTATGATGCAAAATGCCGATATCTTTGACTTTACTTTAACAGACGAAGAAATGGCTATCATCAATGCGATGAACCTTGAACAACGTGTTGGACCAAATCCAGATGAATACGACTTTGCTCTATAAGCATTAAAAAGGCAAAGAGACTGTCTACTGTTTGACAGTCTCTTTCTTCCCTCATTACGATGTTTGCTGCATAGCTATATCATCATCACGTTGTTTTAACAATACATCTTCGCCTTTGTCCTGTAATACTTCAACATGCTTTTCGCCCCAAGTGCAAAGCATGTTCAGAATAGGTTCCATTCCTTGTCCATAGTCCGTTAAGGAATATTCAACTTTTGGCGGTACTTGATTGAAAACCTTTCGCAGGATTAGTCCAGCTTGCTCTAACTCTCTTAATTGACTTGTGAGCATTTTTTGTGAAATCCCTGGAATTAATCGTCGAAACTCATTTGTACGAATTTTACCATGGTGGTTTAAATGACAAAGAATGACTGGTTTCCATTTACCCCCAATGACTTCAAGTGTAGCTTCTACACCAATATTATAAATTTTTTGCATTGTAACCCCCCGTAATATTCAAAAGTAACCAAAAGTACTCTACAGATCTTTTAGGTATGCATGAATGTTACTACACATAATAAAAAAAATCAAAGGAGATATTAGTAGTATGTCACAATCAAAAAAGCCAAGTGCTAAATTAACTTTGCTAGCACTTGCAATCAGTGCATTTGGTATAGGGTCCACTGAATTTATCAGTGTCGGTCTCTTACCATTAATTACAGATGATTTTGGTATATCTTTAAGCACAGCGGGCTTAACCGTTTCTATATATGCTCTCGGGGTCACTGTCGGGGCTCCATTATTAACAGCCTTAACCTCTCGTCTCAGTCGAAAAACCGTTTTATTACTAGTTATGGCTATTTTTATCGTTGGGAATTTAACAGCAGCTATAGCACCTTTATTCTCAATACTTATAATCGGGCGCATTATTTCTGCATTAGCACATGGTGTGTTTATGTCCATCGCTTCTGTCATTGCAGCCGATGTAGTTGAACCAAATAAACGAGCAAGTGCAATTGCCTTTATGTTTACAGGATTAACATTAGCCACTGTAACAGGTGTCCCACTAGGCACATTCATTGGACAAGTAACAGACTGGCGTATGTCGTTCATCTTTATCGTCATCATTGGGATTATCGGATTAATTAGTAATGCTTTGTTAGTACCTAGCCAATTATCGAAAGGTAACCCAATCTCTCTCCGTGATATCGGCAAAGTATTAGGCAATATTCGTATGTTATTAATCCTTTTCATTACGGCAATTGGATACGGTGGTGCCTTCGTTGTCTACACGTATGTTTCACCTATTCTAGAACAATATATGGGTTATTCACCACATGCGGTCGTTATTATATTAGTTGTCTATGGTATTTGTGTTGCTATTGGTAATACATTAGGCGGCCGTTTCGCTAATCAAAATCCACTTCGTTCTATCTTTATTATTTTTGTAGGACTTGCCTTAGCATTACTTGGCATTGGCTTCACTCTCGAATCGCCAATTATCGGATTAATCATGGTCCTAATCATGGGGCTATTTATGTTTATGAATGTCCCAGGATTGCAGCTATATGCGGTTATATTGTCTGAAAAATATATACCATCAGCCATTTCAATGGCCTCCGCATTGAATATTTCTGCTTTCAACATTGGTATATTTTTAGGATCATACATTGGAGGATTTATTATTCGACATCAATCGTTAGCACACACACCAATCTATGGATTCTTAATGGTTATGCTTGCAGCGGTTGTTACACTGTTATGGCTACTTTTCGATAAAAAGAAACAATAGTGCTCCAAACTTCATTTTGTATAAAAAATATGTTGAGAATGTGTATTGTTTGTTTTTATGTTGTATCCTATAATTTACTTGAGTCAAACGAGAATGATTATCATTCTAGATTAGGATGATATCCAAGCTGTTTTAGTAAATTTATAGGAGTGAATTGCCATGCGTATAAATCGTTCTTTTACATTGGTACTTTTCTTTGTACTGATGTTTGTTTTAAGTGCCTGTGGTTCAAACGAAACACAAGAAAATTCCGAGATTGAGAGTCAATCAAAAGAAGATACAAGAATTGTAGAAGATGAGTTTGGAGAAGTAACAATTCCTACAAATCCAAAGCGAGTAGCAGCCATCTATATGGAAGATTATTTAACTGCTTTGGAAGTCAAACCTGTCGTGCAATGGTATCACCCATCCTGGGGTAAACAAGATTATTTAGGATTAGATGTACCTGAGTTCGACATTACAGGTAGTATGGAGACCTTACTCCAAGCAAAGCCAGATCTAATCATCGTGAATGGTGCCGCAGATAAGGCAAAATATGAAGAATATTCAAAGATTGCGCCTACTTATCGCTTAAAAGAAGATATACTACAAGATCCACGTGAAATTGTGAAAACAATAGCGGATGTTTTAAATATTCCCGAGAAAGCAAATGAAATCGTTGATAAATATGAGAAACGTGTTACTAATTTAAAAGCTAAGTTAGATGAATCAGTTGGTGACGAAACTGTTGCCGTTGTTCGTCTAAATGTTGCAGATAAAACATTGGCATTATTCGGTATAAAGAATCGCTACACGGGCTACATTTATACGGAAGTTGGTTTAACTCCACATCCATTAGCTCGTGATATGACAGAGTTCCACGAGGTCTTGTCTGAAGAAGCTATTCCAGAATTAGATGCTGATCATATTATACTCTTCCCTTCAAATGGCACTTGGGAAACCGAAGAAAATCAAGAGGCGATTAAATGGTTAGATAGTACACTTTGGAAAACAGTTCCTGCTGTAAAAAATGGACAAGTTTATATTGCTGATCGAACTTATTGGCAGTCTGGTGCCATTACTGCAAACCTACTAAAATATGATGATCTTGAGAAATGGTTCGTGAAATAATTTACAAAAGAAAGCTCTTTAGGGGGCTTTCTTTGTGCTGTTTTCCAAATTTAAACTTTACTTAGGAGTGCGTGGACAATGGGTAATTTAACACAAATCTATCATTTACAAACTATTTCATATACTATTTTTTCAGCGGATATGCAGCCATATAGCAATACATACTATTCGCTTTTCATCCTTATTAGTGGTAACGGAACACTTAAGACAAATCATGAAACTATCCACCTTATGAAAGAAAAATGTGTGATTATTCCACCTAATAGCCATGTCGAAATTCACACTGCCGATGAGCCTCTCTGCTTGTACCAATTGACATTTAACACGATCTATCTAAGTGAATCCCATGCTCCTACTAGTCTCTTTACAAGTGTTAGAGAACTACGTCTTCTTCCCTTTTCTCAATGCAATAGTCTATTAGAAGCTATTTATCGGTGTCGTCAAGCAAAGGATGAACACACTATTTTTGAGCAGCATGTTCGTTTCCAAGAATTGATGCTATTTATTTTTGAACAAAACCAACCGAAGCCTATACTACAAAATGATCGTCAGTCTGTAGAGCAATCTATCCAATATTTGCACAAACACTTTGGAAGGGATTGGACTGTTGAACAGTTAGCAGAACTGGCAGATGTTCCAAGATGGAGTTACTCTCGTATTTTTAAAGATATTACGGGGCAGATTCCTCTTCATTATTTAAATAGTATACGTATTGAAAAAGCCAAACAATTATTAATGACAACTAATGATCGGGTATTTGAAATTAGTCAGTCCATTGGTTTTAATAACGAATATTATTTCAATCGTCGCTTTAAAGAGCATGTAGGTATTTCCCCAGGACAATATCGACGAAATCAGAGCAATAATGTCCGTGTATTCGCACCGTTCTTAGAGGACTTCTTCGTGGCTTTAGGAATTACACCAATTGCTCAATTCAGTCATTCCAAGTGGGGAAAACAAGACTATTTAGGCCTGCAGGGTGTACCCGATATCGATGTACAAAATGGAGAAGTGGATCGCCTCTTTCACTATAAACCAACTTTAATTATGTTAGATGCTGGTATAGAGCGTTGGGAAACTTGTCTTCATTTAAATAAGTTGGCCCCAATCTGTCACCTAAACCACCCTGGGGAGGACTGGCAATCGACCCTATTTAAAATTGCTGATTTAACAGGAAAAACCACTATGATGAAAGATATTATCACAGAATATGAGGATAAGGTACAGAAGGCTCGACGAATTCTCGGTAAATCCGTTTACGGGCAAAGTGTGGCATTTCTTCGCATTTCAGCCATTGGCATTACGCTGTATGCCGGCCCTGAATGCGGTTATACAGGGCCAATCCTATACCGCGACTTAGGCTTAACGCCTCATCCATTAGTATGGAAAATACCGCGTAATCAGCGTAAAGCTCACCTGACATCAGATCAGCTGCTACAACTAGACGCTGATCATTTATTTATCACCTTCGACAAGCAGCACTCCATTTATGAGCATGAAGAGCGTACTATTTTAAAATCTTCTATGTGGAAAAACCTAAGTGCAGTTAAGACCAGCTGTGTTTATGAGGTCGATTTTTTAACGTGGATGAATTATGGAATCCTATCACATAGCAAAAAAATAGATGATGTATTAAATGTTCTTGGCTAAAGAACAAAAAGGAAGCACGCCATGGCTTCCTTTTTTGTTTGTGTAGCATGTCATTCAACATATTATATTTTATACTCCTGTACAGGAATATCTTTATCCAAACACCTAAAAAGATCATGATACATAAGATAAGATATCAGCTTTTGGATAGGAGGAATTGAATTGTATTATAATCCTTATCCGTATTTTGTTCACCCCTACCATTACCCAATACCGTCGACAGCCCATCACCTTACAGCTAGATCCCTTTCTAAACATTTAGCAATGCCTACCAGTAATAGTCCCTTTCCCCCTGTTGATACACAAAAATTAATATCTTCAGCTACGCGGATAAAGACGATTATGCAGCAAGCACAATTACTTACGGATAAAATTGATAGTTCTCAACAATTTGCACATGATTTAAAAAATGCCGCACAACTTTCAAATAAAACAGAGGTCGAAAAATTAATTACATCCACAGGCATCACTACGAAATTCGAAACAAACTATACACCAGATAATTTTAGAATACATCTTATGGATAGTGCTTGCTGTGGGGTAACATTAATTTTAAATTGGTGAATCCATTTTAACCCTGTATTCCTATCAAAGTTGTAAACTATAAAAAAATATGCTAAAGTGTTTGTAATATTGTTTCTGAAAATTCTTATATCATATTTCTTATCAAGAGAGACGGAGGGATTGGCCCTATGAAGTCTCAGCAACCAGCTCAACAGTATGGTGCTAATTCCTATTGGCAAAATTTTTAGCCTTAAGATGAGAAGACGAACTACCATTGTTTGATTCAGGGAGTCCTCTTCTATAGAGGACTCTTTTTTATTTACTACAACTAATAGAAAGCAGGGAATTAAATGTCTAACGAACTTTTACAAGCATTGCACTTACTAAAATCAAAACAATGGGTCGATTTGACACATACCTTCGGCCCTGATTCACCTCATTTTTTCATGTTTGAGGATGCTAGATTTGAAACATTATTCTCGCATGATGATGGATTTTTCGCACAGCAATTTACCTTTCCAGGCCAATATGGAACACATATCGACCCACCGATTCATTTTGTAAGAGATACTCGCTTTCTAGATGAACTAGCGCTAAAGGAACTCGTTCTCCCTCTTATCGTCATTGATAAATCACAAGAGGCTTCCAGAAATCATGACTTTACGCTACGTGTTCAAGATATTCTTGAATTTGAGGCACAACATGGAGAGATTGAAGAAGGTACTTTTGTGGCACTTCGAACAGATTGGAGTAAACGTTGGCCAGATAAAGAGGCATTCAGTAATAAAGATGTGGACGGACATAATCATATTCCCGGTTGGGGCTTGGAGGCATTACAATTTTTATTCAAGGAACGTAAAGTAAGTGCAATCGGTCACGAAACTTTTGATACCGATTCTGCTACTGATTTTCGTCAAAGCGGCAAATTGGATGGAGAATATTTTGTCCTTGATCAAGACACCTATCAAATTGAGCTTATGACTAATTTGGACAAGCTTCCTCCAAAAGGAGCTATTATTTTCAATATCGTACCTAAACCTGAAAAAGCATCCGGATTCCCTGTCCGATCGTTTGCCATTTTGCCATAACAAAAAGTCGGTATGAATCATACCGACTTTCACTTTTGTACGTTTCTTTTTTTAAATAGATAATAAACAATTATCATGACTAGGATAAACAACAAGATGACATAAATACTATAATGGGATAGATAGTAACCGACAAATCGCCACTTCTCCCCTAGCACTTTCCCTATTGTTATAAATGTGAAAGTCCAGATAAATGCCCCTGTATAAGCAAAGAAAGCGAATTTCTTATAGGGATAATTATTAATAGCGGCAATATAGGCTGTCAGATGGCGTACACCAGGAATAAAATAGCCGACGATTAATAAAAATGGCCCAACTTTCGAAAACATTTTTTTAGTGAAATCGATTTTTTGCTCAGTTATATGAATTTTTGGTCCATATTTCTGCAAGAGCGGTAAGCCAAATCGACGGCCAACATAGTAGCTTACAGTAATACCTCCCATTGCGCCAACCATTGCACTTACTAAGGCGGGAATATGTTCAAGGCTTTCTCGATAAACACTGTAGCCTACATAAGTCAAAAATACTTCATCAGGAAGTGGCAACCCAACAATGCCTCCAATTAGGATCACGATGATGCCAAAATACCCGTAATGTTCAATTAGAGATTGCACATGCTGTGCCATTATCCAACCACCTAACACATTGTTCTATACATTCATAACCATATATCCAAAGAGTTTCTCAAACATCCACTTTACTACCTTATATGTCGTTAAATAATGTGAAGCTGACGTAAAGCAAAATCTATGCCGCCTTCAATGGATTTCTTTGTAACAAAATCTGCAACATTTTTTAGAGCTTGGCTACCATTTCCCATGGCAACCCCGAGGCCAACCTGCTCTAGCATATCTATATCATTCTCTCCATCTCCAAAAGCTATTGCATCCTTAGAATTAATCTCAAAATAATCTAGTACAGCCTTTACAGCTATCGACTTGGACACATCATGCTGTAAGACATTCACAATATAAGGATGCCATCGTTGCCGTAATATATTCGAAAATTGACAAGCTAATCTTTTTTCAGCCTGTTCATCCGCATAGAGACACATAAGAAAAACCTCTTCATCTATAATGCTGTCATTTCTAACGGGAAAATCACGTAAAGACAATGTCTCTTGCATCGCGCTTAAGGCTAACGGATTTTGTATATCATTCATCGTAAGTTGTTCTGTAAAAAATGTTAAGGAATGCTGTTGTTGCTGTGCAAAAGCTTGAACATTTTGAACAATGCCCTTATCAATCGGAATTTTATGTATGACAACATCCTTGTGCTTTACATATGCCCCATTTGCTGTAATAAAGGTTTCAATCCCCAAATTTTTGAGCTCATCACACATGGACAACGGCCTTCCTGTCGCAGCCACTAGATGAATCCCTTTATCCTGTAGTAGTTGAATGGCCTGCCGCGTACTTTCTTCCACAGCGCCATTCTCATAATTGATCAGAGTACCATCCACATCAAAAAATACTATTTTATATGTCATTTACTCCATCCTCTCACACCAAACTTTTGAACTATACAATTCGAATTGCCTATGAAATAAATTGTACATAATTCGACAAAATTTGCTCGAACTATATAACTTACTTTAAGTACACCGATAAATACTATTACGAACCTATTTCTAATAATATTTAACTAAAAACGCAAGCATTATTTTTAAATTAATAATTCTAAAGGAGTATACCAAAGAACACAGAATTGTTAAAATGATAGATAATCAATTAAATACATTGAACGATAATTTACTACGTATAAATAGAACAAAAGAAATAATATTCTAGAGCTTGCAAAGGAGTTGATTCTTATGGCATTTAACATTTACTACTATGAAAGTAGCGTAGATTGTAAATTTTGCAAAAAGCATTTTACAACGTATAAAGTACGCCCAAATCGATATAAAATTATCGAGGAACAAACAGACTTCATGCCTGTTTATGATGGCCTAAACCCTTTGCTGTACGAAGTTGCCGTGTGCCCACATTGTGGCTATGCTTACCATAAATCAATGACACGGACATATGGACCTTTCATGCAGCTCATAGATGAACTATACATTAAAGAGCTCCAGAACCCTATGAATATCTGTCAGGAACGCACGATCGATGATGCTATTATAAGTTTTAAGCTGGCCTACTTAGTATCCCGTGCATCAATGGAAGAATCGCTTTTAATGGCTAATTTCGCCTTAAAAATTGCCTGGTTATATCGCATAAAAGACGACGAAGAATCTGAAAAACGCTACCTTTTTGCCGCTAGAGATTTTTACAGTAAATCATTTGCCTCTAATCAGGAAGGTGGAGAGCGAATTCAGTTTTTACATGCTGAATTAAGCCTCCGACTTGGTGATATGACAGAAGCCAAAAAAGGCTTTTCAAGGTTAATTGCTGATAAGATTGTCTCGCCAAAATATCGAAAGCTAGCGCGTAATCGTTGGGAAAACTATAAATATGACGAACAACCTATAACAGTTAATGAAATCATTAATTGATGTGACGAGGAGAGGACTAGTTATGTTGCTATTTCAAAAAAGAATAGATGTGAGAGAAGAGGATATTTTTTCAGAACTACATCATTTTTTATTAAGAAAAAATAATCGTTATTTAACAAACGATGAGGTTGTGACTTTGACAGGTGTATCATCTGAGCTACTGTATAAATGGGTCAAAGCCGGAAAGTTAAAAAATTCAATTTTCCCTAATTTGGGTGCACCTTGTGAAAGATGTGGACAAATTACACAAGCAAAAATTTGTGTGAGCTGCTCCTCCTCCATTATTGGTACCCTAAAACAAGAGGAAAAGGATCGTGCGTGGTTCAACCAGATTCAACGTAACCATGTTAGAGCTAGTACGTATCATTATAAATAGCTACTGAGCATCTCCGTTTGTACTTCTTCCCTTATCCTTACAAATGGAGATGCTTTCTTTTTTTACAACCATTCCAAATTTAAACAAAATTTAAACAAACTCCCCCTATGCTTTAAACTTTGCCCCCTATACTAAATATCAACATAAAGAGAAGGGCTGATTTTTAATGAAGATATATAGGAAACGTAAAGTTATTATAAGTATGGCACTAACAAGTTTAATAGCATTCAGTGGCATAACTAGTGCCTCAGCGGCTGTCCCTGCAATAAAAGAACAGGAAAACTACGGCATGGTGCAACAGGCTAGGACTTCTAATGAGACATTACAGGATTGGAAGAAATGGGTGAACGATCATGCGTATAGCTTGTCTTCCATCCAACCTGAAGCAATTAGTGCGCAGAAAATCCCATCTAGTAAATTTGAGGATTTAGAAATGCTAAAACCGTTATTACACGATAAACGTATTGTCTTTTTAGGAGAAAGCTCTCATGGGGTCGCACAGTTTAATCTCGCTAAAACTCGTTTAATACAATTTTTACATCAGGAAATGGGCTACAATGTTTTAGCCTTTGAAAGTGGTATGGGCAATGTCATGAACGCCCAAGGGAAAATTGACAAACAAGCTGCTCTACAAACAATGAAGGATGCTATATTTGGAGTATGGTGGACAAAAGAAACATTGCCTCTTTTTGAATACGCAAAAACAACTCAAGCTACAGAGAAACCTCTTGTTCTAGCAGGCTTTGATATTCAACAGCAAGGGGCATTTACGAATGGGGATTGGTTGCAAAACCCACAATTGGCTCAGCAATTCAGTGATGCGGAGAAGCAACTCGCGGAGTGGAGCTCTAGCAAAGATCTAAAAGGCTACCAGAAAGAAAAAACAGCTATTATCAACGTGTATAAACAAGTAATATCTCAAGTTCAAAAGAAGGAAAAAGAGCTTCAAAAGGCTTATCCGAATGAACTTCAAATAGTAAAACTGATGGAGCGCACTTTAGCAGACCGTATCCGTTTGGCAGACGAATATGTAGAGCTAACAATTCAGTCCAATATCGAGATGGAGCAAAATAAATATGAATCATTTTTAAAAACGATGGAGTGGCGTGATCAGGCGATGATGGAGAACTTACTTTGGCTAGCTGAAGAAGTTTATCCAACAGAAAAGTTTATCGTTTGGGCGCATAATGACCATATTCGTAAGGCACAATCAGACGTAATGGGCTCCCCATATCCAGTTAAATTAATGGGTGAACGTTTACCAGATATCTACAAAAAATATAGCTATGTATTAGGTCTATATATGACAAGCGGAGAAACTGCCAATAATATGGGCGAGACGATGGCCGTTTTACCACCTATAAAAGGATCTATCGAAGATATTGTATCTTCAGCCAACAAACCTTACACATTCATTGATTTACGTAATCGTCAAAATGAACGTGGTAATTCATGGATGTTTGAACCTCGCTTATCCTATAGCTGGGGAGTTATACAAGAAAGCCTTGTTCCACGCGATCAATACGATGGTATTCTTTTAATTGATAAGGTGAATAAGCCAACATATGTAAAATAACCTTTCTTATATAACGATAGCAAACTAGGATCCCTAGTTTGCTATCGTTTTTTAGGTATTCATTGAAATAGTATCCCAATCTTCATTTTGATGACCGATCAACCAGAATAAGCCTCTGCGTCTTTCCAACACAATACTTTCATTCATACCAGCAGGAGCTGTTTGTTCTTGTATACGACTATCTACACAAGCCCAGTGTAATCTATAAATCTTATCAGTTTCATCCAGTATTTCTTCCTGGCTACGCATCGCACTTTGAAGATAAAATTGCTCAAACGTTTCATAGTTAGAAACAACTTGAATAGCATACTCACAATCACATACTCCCTCAGGAAAATCAAGCTTCTCAACAAATCCAAGTGCCCAAATCAGTGTCCAATAAGCTTCATATTGCCATGAAATATTAATGGCTTCTTGTACATTTGGTTGTTGATCATTTAAAAAGGCCCTTTCATTGTCAGTTAGACTGGCTTCCACTTCATATTTACGCAACATATTGATGAAGAAGTCTCTTGATTCCCCGATATTTTCTCCCTGTGCCACATCACAAGCAAATTGAATAACAATTAATAAAGCTACAGCTCTCCTAGCAATATCCTCCTTAATTTTAAACTGACAATCCTTCATTGGCGGAAGTTGCGGGAGTGAATCTGTATATGGAATACCTTTTTCTTTTAAATAGGCTAACGTTTTATTCTTTCTTTGATGACCTTCTTCTGATATTGCCTCTTGTACCCTCACCTTTCGTGTACAAGCATAAGGTCTAAAATTAGATGGCCCTGATTGCCCATCCGGATAAACAATAACTACACCTTCCCTGTCTAGTAAGGTGCTATTTGGTAATAAGCCAATCCCCCCTATAGTTGATAGAAGGCTCAGGCATAATTGCATTTGTTCATCCTTTATTTCTTTTTCAGATTCGATCGCAATAACTGTATTTAACACAGAAATTTGTGTTAAAACTAATTCTTTTAAATTGTCATCTTCAAAAGGAATACTGTTGTAATAGTTCATCATTCCAGGAATATTATTCACAAAGTAAGCTGGATTTGTATCCTCAGACATCACTCTAATGATCAATTTGTATTTGTTAAATAATGCTTTGGACTTTATGTGATAGTCATCTTCATTTTTTTCAATAGCAAAACCTTTACCAAAAACATCGGAAATCTTACATTCGATATCTTCCGTATTATTCATAGAAGCGAATATAGTGAAATTGTTCAATCATTTCTCCTCCTGACAGTCATTAAATCTCACCAAAGATCCAAGCCTTTTAGAGCTTGGTTAAATAATTGTTTATGTTTTCGTAGTACTTCATTGTCCTTCCAAAACGTAAGCAAAGGCTGCCATTTCTCCCTATCCACTGAAGCAGTCGGCTTAATTCCTTGCTGCAACATTTGACATACTGCTCGTATAGCAATTAGACGCTCTACTTCACTGCCATTTAACCACTCAAATAAAGTATCTGCACTCGGCTGTGATTCTACTAAAAGCATATCCCACCCATCTATCGGAAAGGAAACATAGCGTTTCATCCAAGTTATCGTTTTTGGGCTATGAAAATGACGTAGTCGATGTAAAGCTGTATAGGCATCAATTCGCCCTTGCTCGATATCTTGAAGAACAAGAAATAATCCCTCTTCTTTTGGTAGACAATAGGCTGTTAAATAATCTCGAATACAAGTAGGCATATCATTTTGGTCTTCCCAAAGTGTCCTTACCCAATCACTTGCCTCTGTCGCACAAACCTTTACTAACACTTTGCACCACGCTTCTTTGTCTGCTAAAGGCCTTGATTGTTCAATTTTATTTCGAAGCGCAGCACACACCTTCTCAGAATCATACCGTGTAAATGCTTCTTGAACTTTGGCTTCTTTCACACCATGCATTGATACATATATGAGTAAGGAATCCAAGTGATACATAGCTTGGTTCCATGTTGTAGTTAAATACTGCTCAAACCACTTTAGCCAGATTTGAGAGTTGTTCAAACTTATATCTAATCCATCCTCACTACAAAATTGTCGATGCTGTCCACAATCTGCCCCTATACACCCTAAAGTCGTGACCTTCTCTATATAATCATTAAAACTCCAGGCAAGAAGGTCAAACTCACCCTCCTCATGACTCCAATACCAAACTGAACCATCCTCATTCTTAATAAGGAGCGCATCACCATTGCCAGCCGTATGAAATTGTAGGTATAGTTGTTCTTTTTCATTATCACTGTCTCCGCCAAAATCAGGACATTCGAGTTCTTCCAAGCTCCAGCCAAAATTACCTAAAGGTGTGTCTTCCAGCTCAATAGGAAGTAGTGCCTCGTCAGGTAAAGACCAATATACCCCCACTTGTCGAGAACAATGAAGTAATACATCACGTAACTCAGAAGGAATCGGAACACCGAGCCGCATCTCTACCATTGATAGTTCATACACAGTAGCCATAGGCTTTATCTCCAGTGGATGAATCCAAGCACCTTGCTGTTCAAGCTGTTTTAATAATTGCGTCCATCGATCCACCCATATTTGCATAACTATTCCTCCATGCTTAGGAAAATTTTTCGGATAATGCTCTACTTTTTTCTCTACTAATTTATCGTCAGGAAGTCATTTATGTATTAGAATTTGACTTTACTTTTCCTAAAAACACTCGGATTTTACTTCCATTTAAATTCAAAATATATGCTAAATTACTTACCTTTACTAGTTCTTTTCTAGTTTTCTTCAGCAATTCTCATAAATCGTATCTTGTTGACAATTTGAAAGGAAGCGCCTATTATTATAAATACATTCGAATGTATCTATAAGGAGATATTTTATGGCCAGAAATAAATATCCAGAAGTTACGAGAAAAAGAATCATTGAATCAGCTGTTAAATTATTTACTTTAAACGGTTGGGATAATGTAACGATTCAAGAAATTGTAGATGATGTAGGGGATATTACTAGAGGAGCATTTTATCATCATTTTAAAACGCGTGCTGATGTTATTGATGCCATCACAAAGGAAATGCTAACAGCAAATAACTATTTTAATGACATCTCTGATTTGGAAAACTTAAATGCTTTAGAGCGTTTAAGACAAGGCATTTCTTTCTCAATTTCTCAAAGCGGAAAGGAAGAAAACTTATCCACGATTCCTTTGAAAATGAATTCTGCCGAGTTTGTTTATAGCCGCATCACTGAAGGAATTCAGGTTGTTGCACCAGGTATTCAAAAAATTATTGATGAGGGCAATCAAGACGGCTCGCTGCAAGTTGTTTTTCCGAAGCAAGCAGCTGAAACTTTTACAATGCTTTTTGATATTTGGATGAATCCTGAAATATTTCGTGTAAGCCGAGCCGAATTTATTCATAAAATCGAACATATAAGTTTGATGTTCAAAGGAATTGGCATACCACTTATGAATGATGAGTTGAAAGATGTTTTTTTAGCATTATTTGATAAAGTGCAGGAATAGTAAACTACTATATGTAGTTTATTATTTTAATCCTATACATACATTCGTATGTATATATACTTAAAAATATTTTTAACTAATTACATACATTCGTATGTATGAAAAGGAGATAAATGATGAAAACCTTAGAAGTACTATTTACACTTATTTTAATACTATCGAGTATATCACTAACTTTTAGACAACGTGGGGTAACTAAAATAAACCTTATTATGATAGCTGCCAATTACGTTTTATTAATAGGAACAATTATAACGATTGGTGCTAACTGGCGCATGATCCCTGCTTATTTTGTTTTGATGTTATTAACATTGCAAGTTTTTGTGAAGCCCAAAAATACAATTGTTTCAAAAAAAATAAGTATGAAAATAATTAAAATTTCAGGCATTGTTGTGGCCACTATTGCAATGTTCACATTACCAACGTTATTTCCAATCATGTCTTTTCCCGAACCAACAGGAAAATACACAGTAGGAACACAGACATTTCACCTGATCGATAAGAATCGCAAAGAATTTGTCGTACCTAATCATCAGGTGAATCGTGAACTGATGATTCAAGTTTATTATCCTGCTGAAAAAGGGACAGGACAGCCTTCACCCTACTTTAAAGATATAGATGCGTTAACACAACAGTTAGCAACGACACAGGGATTTCCCAATATTGCTACAACGCATTTAGGACTAACGAAAACCCATTCTTATCAAGATGCGACAGCTATAAAGTCTAAAGAAAAATTTCCACTTTTATTATTTGCACATGGTATGAGTTTATATAGTCGCCAAAATACCTTCCAACTAGAAGAATTAGTGAGTCATGGCTATATTGTCGTTGCTCTTAACTTTACAGGTGATGCGGCAACAACAATATTCCCCGATGGTGATCGGGTTGATTTTACACCAATTGAAAACACCATTACATTCTTGAATAATCGAATCCATCTTTGGGAGCAGGATGCATCATTTGTTTTAGATGAAGTCATTAAAGGTGATTTTGATAAGAACTTCCATGCAATAGCCTCACTAATTGACTATGATAACATTGGTATGCTAGGTCATTCTTTTGGCGGTGCTACTTCTGCTCAAATGCTAGTAAAGGATAATCGTATTAAAGCAGCCATTGATATGGATGGTGGGTTATATGGCGATTCAATGCCCAAAAATGGTCCTGAAAAGCCTTTTATGCTTATGAATGCTGAGGCATCCATTAACTTTATGAAAGAAGCATATAACCAACAGCCTGGTAATCGTGATGAATTGTTTGTAGAAGCTCATCTACGAAATAAAACAATTGAAAAGCCTGGTGTCTACACAGCTATTATTCCAAAAACAAATCACGGAAGTTTTACAGATTTAGCAGCCGTTTCGCCGATTATTAATGAATCTGGGGCAGATGTAAATGCAATTTATAAATTGATTAATGAATTATCACTTGGTTTTTTCGATAAAAATTTAAAAGGAACCCATGACAATAAATTAAATAAAATACAAAAGGAACATCCGGAAATAAACTTAACTTTGCATTAAAGCATATTTGGGGTTGTTGAAAGGCAGAGATGCATCAACAACCTTCTTTTATTTCCACCATAATTTTTGTTACATATTCCTCTTCACGATTTTTAATAACCGCATCATAAATATATTCCTCATAAACGTATTGCCCCAGTTCATAGCCCTTTTCACTCATAACCTTAAATAATCGCTTGTAGGACTCGCCAAGTGTCGTGGACGTTCCTACATGATATCCAACAATAAAAATTCCTTCAATCGCCTTGAAATAAGGGTGACCTTCCTGTGGATGCGGCTGTTCAATATACAAGTAACTATAATTATCATAGTTACCTGCTAACACTTGCTCCCTCCTTGTAATCCCGCCAATAGGATAACCTGTGTCTAATTGGGAGAGATCCAACTCATCAATAAAATCTGAGACTGCCTTAACAAATTGTTCTTCCGTTGAATCCTCAATATTTCGACTTAAGTACATTGTTGCCTCTGGTAAATGCTCGATTGTAACGCTATCAAAATCGAGATGTAGCGCCTCCTCTGTTAAATCAATTTTGACATCGATAATATCTTCAATCATCTCCAGTTCTCGACGTTTCTTCGCGACAATTTCCTTTTGCTGATGCATCAAATCTAAAAAATTCTCAGGTGATTTCTCTGCCATATACTGCTGGATATCTTTCAAAGACATGCCAACAGCCTTTAATAACTCAATGACGCTAAAAAAGTCGTATTGGGCAAGTGAATAATACCGATAATCTTTACTATCCTTCATGACGGGAGATAACAAGCCAATTTGATCATAATAAATTAAAGTTTGCTTATTAACTTTACATATTTTAGCAAATTCTCCAGTTGTAAAATATTTCACATTTTTATTAAGCATTTTTTGAGTTTCCTCCCTTGACTATATAGTAACTATATACTTTAGATTGTACCTATTCACATTAAAAATAGAAAGGTTTTGACATTATGTTCACGGAGATTCGTGACATTACAGCTTTTAACAAACAGGAAATTTTAGCATTACGCATTGCTGACAATCAGCAAAATTTCATCGAAAGTACAGACCAATGCTTAGCAGAGGCGGAAATGGATCGGCGCTTTACACCCTTAGGTTTGTATAAGGATTGCACCGCGATAGGCTTCGCTATGTATGGCGTATTCCCTCACGAGGATCACAGTCAACGTATTTGGCTCGATCGATATTTGATTGATGAACGATATCAGGGACAGGGTTTAGGTAAACATTTTTTACAGCAGCTTATACATTACTTAACAGTAAAGTTCAACTGTCACAAAATATATTTAAGTGTTTATGACAATAATGCAGTAGCTATTCAGCTATATAAGCAATTTGGCTTTTTATTTAATGGCGAACTAGATGATAAAGGTGAAAAAGTAATGGTCTTGGAGGTGCATGGACATGACAACCATTAATCCAATTGAAACAAGGCCGCTTAAACCATTGTTTTTATCCTACTTATTTCCGGCAATGATCGGTATGTTCCTGATGTCAGTCAATATTTTAGTAGATGGTATTTTCGTCAGTCACGGCGTGGGACCTACCGCCTTAGCAGGGGTTAATATCGCTGTTCCGATTTTCTCTATTTTACTTTCCATTTCTCTTTGGATTGGTATGGGAGGAGCTACACTTTATTCAATTTCTCTAGGGGAAGGCAATAAGCAACGAGCCCATCAGCTCTTTACGTTGGCATTTACTATGATGCTTGTGGTCGTGGTAACAATTATCGGTTTCCTTGCGTTTAATCTAAAGGATGTTTCTTATATATTCGGCGCGAGCGATGATACGTATCCATATGTACAAGAATATCTACATGTTATTTTGTTATTTGGGGTATTTTACACAATTGAAAATTTACTAAGTATTTTTATTCGAAATGATGGTAATCCAAAGCTAGCAATGCTGGGCTTAATTACGACATCTGTATTGAATATTATCTTAAATTATATTTTTATCTTCGTCCTAGATTATGGTGTAACAGGCTGTGCCTTAGCAACAGCAATAGCTACTATCATAGGTACAGCTGTACTATGTCTTCACTTTTTCCGCCCACAATCTGAATTAAAGTTTGTCTCTTCTTTTTTCAATGTATCAGATCTAAGAAAAATTTTTGCTATTGGATTACCTAGTTTTATCGTCGAAGCTTCTGTAGCGGTTATTGTCATTTTGTATAACGTAACCTTTTTACACTATCTAGGAGCAAGCGGTGTGACAGCCTATGCAATGGTCAACTATATCCATACAGTCCTGTTAACGATTTTCCTAGGGATTGGTATGGCCCTACAGCCATTAGTTAGCTATCATCATGGTGCAAGATTACTTGAACGATTAACGGCATTATTAAAAATTGGGTTAGCCACTGCCTTTATTTTAGGGTTAACAACAGCGTTTATAGCTATGCTTTTCCCTTCACAGTTAATGGCATTATTCGGAGATAGCTCATTGGAAATTCGTCATATGGCAACTCAAGGCTTTGTTCATTTCGCCATTGGCTATGTATTCTTAGGAATCAATATGGTGTTCGCCGAATTCTTTCAATCCATCGAAAAAATTCGTATTGCCACAATGATTATGTTACTTCGTAGTATTATCTTATTTATCCCAACACTTATCCTCTTGCCTAAAGTGCTTGGCTCTCAGGCAATTTGGTGGACCTTCCCAGTGGCAGAGGGTATTACAGCGCTGCTCATTTACTGGTACATTAAAAAAAATCCACGGGCAATTGCCTCTCCAGACACTGCTTAAATGGAAAGGGGACCTTGTACTTATACAGGTCCCTTTCCTACTATTTATTCAGTCAAATATCTAATAACAGCCATTTCTTTACCGAAACGATCACCGTAATCAACAAACCCTAAACTTGCATATAGATGATGTGCACCTTTATTTTCTGGACGATAGCCTACTACAACCTTTGTTGCATCCGGTAACTTAGCTATTTCTTTAATCATTAGTTTTGTAGCCTTTACCTTGAAAGTGCTGATCAATCATAATGCGGTAGATCCAGTAGCCACCAACACTACTAATTGTATTATTGAGTTTACTAACTAATATTGATTATTATTTTACTTTTATGTATATTATTACAAATAAGATAAGGATAAACATATAATTTCATAGCTTTATTCCTAAATAATTTTGAACGTGTAGTGAGTCTATTGTGTACAGCAGGTTTTTCATCGCAAAACAAAGGAGAGATGGTAGATGAAAATACAATATCCTTCTATAAAAGCACCTCTAACAATAGGAGTAACCGCTCCATCTAGCGGCGTTGAGCAGCACCTTCGTCTTTTAATAACAGAAGCTAAAAAAAAATTAGCCCAAAGAGATATTAGCGTTATCGTCGGGAATACTACCTGGACGCAGCTTAAAGGTAGAAGTACTACAAAAGAAAAACGTGTCTTTGAGCTTATGAATTTTTTATTAGATAAGAGTGTTGATGTCATCATGCCGCCATGGGGTGGCAGTTTTTTGATGGAGATATTACCTCTAATTGATTGGGATGAATTAAAAAAGGCAGGTCCGAAATGGATATTAGGCTATTCAGATATTAGTACGTTATCATTTGTATACACAACAGTGACTGGATATGCTTCTGCACATGGTGTGAATTTCACTGAATTATCAGCACCTAAATGGGATGATCTATCTTCTAAATGGATAGATGTGCTTACGTGTCATGCGGGTCATTCAATCACTCAAAACTCCTCAGAATATTTTCAATCGAGCTGGGAACATGTTTTTAAAAATCCTGCTACAGGATTTTATTTTGACAATGCTACTGAGTGGAAAGTTTTAAATAACGAACTTCGTAACCGTATGACAGGTAGATTAATAGGTGGATGTTTAAATACATTACAAATACTTATAGGTACACCTTTCGATTACGTAGAGCCCTTTATTAACAAATATTGTTCTGAGGAAGGAACAATATGGTATTTAGAAAGTGTGGGTATGGATGCAGCAAAAATTTATCGAGCACTTTGGCAATTAAAGTATAATGGTTGGTTCACAAAATGTAACGGGGTCCTGATTGGGCGGGCAGGGCTATATGAAGATCTAAAGGATTTTACATTAGTAGATGCTTTACGAGATATTTTTGATGAAATGGGAATACCCGTTTTCTATGACGTAGATATTGGTCATGTACCTCCACAATTAATTTTAGTAAATGGAGCACTTGGTGAAGTTGTTGTTGAAGGTGGGAAAGGTACGCTAAAAATGCAATTTTGTTAGAGTACAAAATTATCCAACTCGAGTAAATAGAAAGGGGCCTTATGTAGGTCCCTTGAATAGAAATGACGAAAACGCATAGCCCACAACTGCCTTTCCTTTCACTCACTTTCATTATTATCTTTTCTCTCAAAACTCTCCATTTCCATTTTCAACTACTCTATATCATATGACACAATTTTCAAAAAGGGTGTAATACATTTATAGAAATGAGACTAAAAAAAACCAACACAAAATTTGTGTTGGCTCAATGTCTATTTGGTATTTTCATATACTCTTCCGAAAGAATACTCATTATGATTTCGTCTGAAAAAGTATTGTTCATAAATAGTGCCTGCCTCAATACACCTTCTTTTTTAAAGCCGACCTTTTCATAGGATTTGATTCCTCTAATATTGTGAGAGTAAACTTGTAATTCTAAACGATTCAGACACAGCTCCTCAAATGTGAATTTTTGAGCAAGTTGGACTGCTTCTGATCCAAGCCCTCTGCCACAATCCTCTATCCCATGCAGAGCTATACGGAACATTGCTTTTTTATTCTCTAAATCCACTTCCATAATGGCTAAATCCCCAATTACTTGATCATTATGTACTAAGCAAATAGCAAAATCATAGCGAGCCGAATCTTCTCTAAAGCGGTGGATAGCCTCTTTAATTTGTTCCTTTGTTAACAAGTTACGATTTCCTGTCATATACATGATTTCTTCATTTTGAAAACATCTCGCAATACTATCTATATCGTTATCAGCGATTTCCCTTAAATATACCTTCTGTCCTTTTACCATCATTGTAAACACCCCCTCTACTTATCTTAAATGAGCTAAGCTTGAAAGTAAAAAGGGATCCTCTCTCCGTACAAGATGATCCCTTTGTAAAGCTATTCTATTCCATCTGTTTTTTGTCCCCTAAGGAGTCTAATTTCTGTTTAGGATCTTCTGAGGAAGTAACACCCAGTATATCAAGTAAGAACATGAATAATGGGATACCAATGATTAATCCCCATACACCAAGGAAATGCTCTGAGAAGAGGATGACCATGAATGTGTAGAAAATCGGTAAATCTGTCTTTGCTGACATTAGCTTTGGATTTAAGAAATATGCTTCAATGGCGTGTAAAACCATAACAATTACTAAAATGTAGACAATGTACATTAAGCCACCAATACTATAGGCAATAATACTTAGTGGGATTAATGAAATAATAACGCCTGCGACTGGCACTAAGCCTAAAATAAAGAGCATAATCCCAAGAGCAATTAGGTGTGGGAAGCCCATAATAGAAAGGGCAATTACAGATAATACACAGTTAACAGCTGCAATAATGAACTGTGCCTCAATCACTTTACCGAATGAGCGGATGAAAATTCTTGAGAAATAATGAAGTTCATCGTAAAGAGGCCCAATTTTACTATCCTTAAATTTTGACGTAAACTCGATGATTCGTTTCTTTTCTAACAAGATGAACAAACTCAATATTAGGGAAATCAAAATTTGCATAATGATTTTACCAATATTCGTAATATTTTTGAGCGTTAAATCCACACCTTGTTCTAAATATTTGCCAAGCTCAATTTTCTCAAAAGTCGGAGCTAAATATCTGGCAATCTCATTGTCATCTGGATCAAGATTAAAACTGGCAATCAAATCAAAAAGCTGTGTGATTTGCTGGGTGACAATGGGCAAGTATTTGTAAATCACAGCTACAATACCAGCGACCAGTAACAAGTATAATGTTACAGTGACAGCTTTTTCATTCATTGGCGTATATTTTCTTATGCCTTTCGTCGTCTTCGTAGTAAGCTGATTCATCAAATAGGTAATAATAAACGTAAGCAAAATTAAGTTGATCATACTACGCATTAAATATAATGCAACAGCAATTCCAACTAGAATGATAAAACGTTTAAATCCATTACTCCGAAAGAAATTACTCATCTATTCACTCCTTCTACAAAATGGCTCGCTGCCTCTGCTACCTAAGGTTACACTAGTAACTAAACATCAGTAGTAAACATTAATTTACATCAATACGCATCATTCTTATGTAAAAATTTCCCTCTCATCTAATGAGTATAGCCATCTACCTTCAAATTAAGACCAAATCCGTATAAAACCTAAGGGTGGTGAAGTGAATTGTATGTCTAGTCAAATTAAAAAGTTAATACTTTTATCCATTTTGAAAGCTTTATCAGCGTATAAGCCTATATTCTATGAATCTATTATAACTCTTAGATTCTACATATCCAATTTGAAAGTTCATCTATAATGGTATTTGTATTACTTTTATCCATTATTGCTCTATGCTATTTTAATGAGAGCTATAAATGATAATAGAAAAGGACTGATTCGATGAAAATTAGTAGAAATCCTCAAGACATTCATCCACCTGTAGCCCCTTATGTCCATCAAATTGAAGTAACTGGCCCAAACAGATGGTTAACATTGTCTGGGCAAATCGGCATGGAGCTCGATGGAACTATACCTGAAGATCCGATCACTCAATTGAAAATTGCCCTAAATAATATTAGAAAAAATCTTGATAGTGCCGATATGGGGATTCAAGATATCACAAAGCTCGTGTTTTATTTGGTGGGGGATATGGAGGCTCATCAACGAAAAGAAACGATCAGTGATTTTTTGGAAGGCCATCTTCCATGTACAACATTAATATACGTAGTAGCACTGGCTGCTCCAGCCTTAAAGGTTGAAATTGATGCATGGGCTTGTAAAGAATTATAGCCTTATTTTATGTTAAATTTTATAGAAATGTGATTTGTATTTATTCATAGAAAATCCCCCTTTAGAGACTCTAAAGGGGGATAAAATCTTTCATTATTGTTTTTCACCAGTAGAGCCGATTTTTGCATGTTTATACCCATAGAATAAATAGATAACTAAACCGATTAACAACCAAATGAAAAAGCGTAAAATCGTAAATAACGGAAGACTAAAGATTAGTGCTAGTGATCCTCCTACACCAACGATTCCTACAAGCCATATAGCTGGAACTTTAAATGCTCGTGGTTGATCTGGCCTTGTATAACGAAGCACAATAACACTGACTGTCGTTAAGGCGAATGCCGTTAAACCACCGATGTTCGCAAACTCGGCTAATTCACCAATCGATAAGAATCCTGATAACAGAATACCCGTTAGTACAACAATGATAGTTGATAATACAGGAACCCCTGTCTTTTTATTAGTTTGAGCAATACGCTCAGGAAGAAGACCATCACGACTCATGGCAAATAGTACACGTGTAGCACTTGTTGTATTTGCAATCATTGTAGCAAGCAACCCAAAGATAACGGCTACCGCGACAATAGCACCTCCCCATTGAATACCTACAGATTGTAATGCGAACACTGTAGGATTTGGGACATCTAAATCAGGGAATGGTACAATCCCTGTCAAGATTGCTGCAACAAGAGCATAAATAAGCGTTAAAACACTCAACCCACCAATCAATGCTTTCGGGATTGTTTTTTGTGGATTTTTTACTTCTTCAAGTACTGTTGTCACACCATCAAAACCTGTAAAGGCAAAGAATACTAATGCTGCGCCCGCCATGACACCTGACCACCCAAATGGTGTAAATGGCGTCCAGTTTACAGGATCAACATGGAAAGTACCGATAACAAGGAACAGGATTATCGCTGCAACCTTAGCGATGGTAAATAATGTGTTTGAACGGCCCACATTCTTAATCCCGCTCAATGCAATCCATGCCACGATAAGCCATCCAATTACGGCAGGCAGGTTAACAATCCCACCGTGTGCAATATCCTTTGTGAGAACCTCTGGTAAATGAATACCTACAGATTGTAAAAATGAATCTACGTAACCACTCCAACCAACTGCAACGGTACTAGCAATAACGGTAAATTCTAATAATAAATCCCATCCAATCATCCAGGCGATAATTTCACCTAACGCGATATAGGAATAGGTGTAGGCACTTCCGGCGACGGGGGCCATTGCTGCAAATTCAACATATGCTAGTCCAACTGCAATTGTCACAATTCCACCAATTAAGAAAGAAACAATTACCCCTGGACCTGCATGTAAAGCAGCTGTCGTTCCTGGTAATACAAATATCCCTGCCCCAATTGTTGCTCCTAGAACATACAGCATTAACTGCCATGAACCCAGTTCACGTTTAAGTTTAAAGCGTTCTACCTCTGTTATCTTGTTAGCTTGTTCGATCGACTTCCTTCGTAAAAAACTCGCCATAATACCCCCCCTTTTTTCAACAAACAACACCAACTATCATTTTTATACATTTTTAATAATAATTGTATATTATACAGTTTTCTAAATATAGTCAACAATTAGATTATTATAATAATTCATTTTTTATAGAATAATTTGTACTCAACAATAAATCAATCTAAATTATTGTATATTTTCTTTTATCTTAAAAAACCTCAGCAAAAATCCCTTTAAAATATTATTTTAAAGGGATACATGGACTACAAAATTTTATTCTTTTAATAGTTTAAAACTTTATTGAAGTAATGTGAGAGTCGTTGCTATTGCATTATCAACAAAGGAACGCTGTGGCTGTGATTTCATCATAACGGTTAATCCAATTAACGATACAATTAGTGCTTGTGCTAAAGATTTTGCATCCATGTCAGCCTCAAACTCACCCGCTTGGACTCCTCGCTCTATCGTCTCCTGAAAAATAACAGCTAGATAAAGTTGATGTTCTCTCGTTAAAATTTCAAATCTCTCGTCATGAGGAGCTAATTCAACCATTGTATTGATACAAAAACAGCCGTTACTAAGATCTTTCGTATATTCAGCTGCAATCACTTCTTCAAAAAAAGTAGCAAATGCCTGCTTTACAGACGTATGGCTTTGGAGTCTTGCTCGTATATCAGCTGCACGAGATGTCGTATATCTTCGAAGTGCCGCTTCGAAAAGCTCTTTTTTGTCACCAAAGGTTGAATAAATACTCGGACGTTGAATACCCATTCTAGCAGTGAGATCACTTAAAGAAGTGGCTTCATATCCCTTCTCCCAAAATAACTGCATGGCAGCCTCTAATACTTTTTCTTCATCAAATTCACGGGTTCTTGCCATAAAAAATCCACCTCCATTATTTAAAGTTAGTGAGTTGGAAACTTCAAAAAATTAAAATACCAAACAGTATGTAATCATTGTATAATTAGCTGCTTTTATTGTCAATTTCCGATATATGAAGTGAATAAGATATAAAAAAACCCCAAATAAATACTTGACATCATTCATAACAGTAAGATATATTTACCAATAATTATATTGTACCGATCGGTATGTTATAATTAAATTCTTTCATGAACGGAGGTTATGGTGTGGATAGTGATCTGATGCAAGAAAGGGATACATCCGTGATGAGCCGACAAACTTCTATGCCTCGTGCTGTCATATTTTTATTCGCAACAGCCTGTGGCATGTCTGTCGCCAATATTTACTTCGCACAGCCGCTGCTTGATCAATTGTCTAATGAGTTTAATATTGATCACTCGATTATCGGTGTTGTTATTACCATCACGCAGATCTTTTATGGGTTGGGCTTATTACTTCTAGTGCCACTTGGGGACTTACTAAACCAGCGACGTTTGATTATCGGACAGATGCTGTTATCCACAACGGCTTTAGTTATAGTCGGTACTGCTTCTTTAAGCGTGGTACTTTTCGCAGGTATGGCTTTAGTCGGTTTACTTGCAGTTGTGACACAGACACTTGTGGCATTTGCAGCAACTATAGCTTCCCCTACAGAACGTGGACGTGTCGTTGGTTTTATCACAAGTGGAATTGTCATTGGCATACTGCTTGCTCGGACCTTCGCTGGATTATTAACAGATTTGGGAGGATGGCGTTCCGTCTATCTAGTTTCTGCCGCCGTTATGCTTGTAATGGCCTGTTTGTTTCTAAAGGTGTTACCGAAAGTGGAGCGTGAAGTAAAAACACTTCCCTATCATCAACTAATTAAATCCGTGTTTACTCTGTTTAAACAAGAAAAAACATTGCGTATCCGCTCAGTTCTAGCCATGCTAATTTTTGCTGATTTCAGTATTTTGTGGACTCCACTTGTGCTTCCACTTAGTGCACCACCATTAGCCCTTTCACATAGTGCAATTGGCGCTTTTGGTCTTGTTGGAGTGGCTGGTGCATTAGCTGCGGCACAGGCAGGAAAACTGGCCGATCGAGGTTACGGACAAAGAACAACAGGCATTGCTTTAGCTCTATTACTGATTTCATGGTTGTTTATCAACTATCTAGAACAGTCGTTATTAGCGTTAATTGTAGGAATCGTGTTGCTTGATTTGGCTGTACAGGCAGTCCATGTTACTAATCAGGCGATGATTCTTCCATTACGTACAGAGGCACGGAGTCGACTTACCGCTGGATACATGATTTTTTATTCCATTGGCAGTGCGAGTGGCTCAATTGCTTCTACGCTAATGTATGCACACTTTGGCTGGGGAGGGGTTTGTTTCCTCGGAGCTTCCATTAGCGCAATGGCTATTCTTTGTTGGGCAACAACTAAAAAGTTGACAAACTATTAAATTAACTAGGAGAGATGACAAATGGAAATAGGAATTACCTCTTTTGTAGAAACAAAACCAGATGTTCATAGTGGAGAAGTGATTAGTCATGCACAACGTTTGCGTGAAGTGGTGGAAGAAATTATTCTTGCAGATCAAGTAGGGCTGGATGTATTTGGCGTTGGCGAGCATCATCGAGAAGATTATGCTGCATCCTCTCCAGCAATGGTGCTATCCGCTGCCGCTTCGCAAACGAAAAACATTCGACTTACAAGTGCAGTGACCGTCCTTTCTTCAGCTGATCCAGTACGTGTCTATCAGGATTTTTCTACTTTAGACGGACTATCAAATGGGCGTGCGGAGATTATGGCTGGCCGTGGATCCTTTATCGAATCTTTCCCCCTATTTGGCTACAATTTAAATGATTATGATGAACTGTTTGAAGAACATTTGGACTTATTACTCAAAATTCGCGAGTCAGAAAAAGTAGTATGGGAAGGGAAGCATCGACCAGCCATCAACAATTTAGGTGTGTATCCAAGATCTGTTCAAAACTCCTTACCCATATGGATTGGAAGTGGAGGAAATCAACAATCTGCCATTCGGGCCGGACTTTTAGGATTACCACTTATGCTAGCAATCATTGGAGGCAGTCCTATGCAGTTTGCTCCAATCGTACAACTCTATAAAAAAGCTGCAGCTCATGCAGGCCACGATTTATCTAAGCTTCAGGTAGGCTCTCATTCAATAGGTTTTGTTGGTCCAAATAAGGAATGGGCAGCAGATACATTTTTCCCATCCACAAAAGCGGGCATGAATAAATTGGGCAAAGAACGCGGCTGGCCGTATTATGATCGTTCTAGTTATGATGCTGCACGAAGTTTTGAAGGGGCATTATATGTAGGTGATCCAAAGACAGTTGCAGATAAAATCATTCATCTTCGTAAACATGTAGGGATCACACGGTTTATGCTATACGTACCTTTAAGTACAATGCCACATGATCAAGTCATGCAAGCGATAGAACTTCTTGGAACAGAAGTGGCACCCCGTGTGCGTGAGGAAGTTGCCAAATGGGAGTCGGAAATGGCACTAGAAGGACATCCATTTCTTTAGGATTTCATTATTTTAAGGGGGAATTTATATGACGATTAATAACCGAGTACTACCAGAATTAAGACAGGCTTACTCACAATTTCCGGGCTTTCGTCTGCAGGAAGATTTAGCGTGGAGTCGCAGCCTCTTAGTCCAGCCACCATTGGAAAAGTCAACACTTGTGCACACGACGAATTGCATGATTCCTAGAGGAGATGGAGGTGAAATGCTAGTTAAAATTTATGAGCCAATTGAACGAAACCGTGATAAACTTCCAGCTATGCTTTGGATTCATGGTGGTGGTTTCGTTATGGGACACCCCGATATGGATGATCTTCTATGTGAACGTTTTGTTCAGACCGCTAACTGCGTTGTCGTTTCTGTTGATTATCGACTTGCTCCTGAGCATCCTTATCCAGCCGCAATTGAAGATTGTTATGCAGGATTAGTATGGATGACAGCTGAGGCTCCATCACTCGGCATTGATGTTAAACGAGTGGCAATTGCTGGTGCAAGTGGTGGCGGAGGGCTAACAGCAGCTCTAGCATTAATGGCTCGCGATAAGGGAGGGCCCTCAATTATATTCCAAATGCCATTATATCCAATGCTTGATAACCGAAATGAAACACCATCTAGCTATGAGATTACTGATGTTCATGCAACATGGAGTAGATCAAATAATTTGACCGCTTGGCGTATGTACTTAGGAGAAGAAAAGGACACCAACGAACTTTCTCCGTATGCGGTTCCTTCAAGAGCAGATAATTTAGCAGGGTTACCGCCAACCTATACATGTATAGGGCAACTTGATTTATTTCGGGATGAAACCTTTGATTATGTAACACGTCTTGCCCAAGCAGGAGTAGATGTTGAAATGAATCTCTACCCTGGTAGCTTTCATTGCTTTGAAGTCTTTGTGCCTGAAGCCGAGGTAAGTCAGCGTGCAAGTCAGAACTATTTAGATGCAATGGCTCGCGCTCTTCACCCTTAATCTACCTTACTGAGAATGTGAACTAGCCTTTATCATAGTCGTTAAGGAGTTCAGTTGCAATCATAATTGACAGGAGCAGAATTTTCTAAATGAAAGTTGCTGCTCTTGGAATGTTTGAATATGGGAAAATTTAAAATGCGAAAATGCTTTGACGATATTTTCGCATTTTTAATTATAACAATTTAGTTATGGTGACCTTGTTGATAAAAACTTCACAGCTATGCAAGTCTAATTCCTCTATTTATGGCTTTCAATGTTTTAAGGATTCATTTATGGCAAGTTTATCGAAAAATAAAATAATGACTTTTTTTATCATCAAATGAACTATGATGTTAAAATTACTATAAAGTGATCCAATCAGGAGGTGTAATCATTTGGAGGAAAAATATACTATAGGTGAAACAGCTAAAATAATAGGTTCTACTATAAAAACAGTTCGTTACTATGATGAAGTTGGGTTGCTGAAACCTACAAGTTACACTGATGGTGGACATCGTTTATACACGGTGGAAGATATATGGCGTCTTGAAATGATTACAAACCTGCGTTATTTGGATTTTGGAATTGATGAAATAAGCAAAATGATATCTGAGGAGATATCATTCACTAGAGCACTTGATTGGCAGATTGAATCGATGGAAACACAGGTTAATACGCTTATGGATATGATATCAATTTTGCGTCAAGCAAAGGAACATAATGGGGATTCATTGCAGTGTATTCATGATTTAATAAATGCTCGAACAATTAAAGCTGAAAATAAAAAACAATTTATCGATAAAAAAGTGAAAGAAATACAATTCTTAAATGACATTCCAAAAGAGTGGAAAGATTCGTTTTTTTATTATTTTGATAAATATATTATTAATCAGGTGAAAGGCTCCGCCAAACAAACCGCTGCTTGGCATGAGTTGCAGGAGCTCATAAATGATCCGCAGTTTATAAAAGACCTGAAAAACACTGAATTTTTGTACATGAATATTGTTCATCAACCAAAATATAATGCTACAACACTGGTCAGAAAGCTCGAAAACATCCATGATCGATTGAATAAGGCGTTGAAACAAAAATCGCCTGCCAGCAGTCCGGTTGTACAGGCCATTGTCGATGATACTGCTAGGCTGTATACGAACTCAGAGCAATTGGACAATAAAGAAGATTACTTCCATTACTTTGTAAAATATATTCAAAGAACCAAAACCAAACGACTCGAACGATGCGAAACGTTATGTGCCATTCTAAGTCCACAATACTACCAACTCTCAAAAGCTAATCAATTACTATTTCAAGGAATAGAATGGCGACTTGAACATACGGAAAATTCAGAAGGCGAATAGTTGAGGGTTAAACACCCTCAACTATTCGCCTTAGCTGTCAACCTTTCTGTAACGTAAATTCTGGATAATCCCCAATATTTTGCTCTAATAGTTTAAATGGCTGTTGCTTTAAATAATGATTAAAGAAATCCAATGAATAGTCGTTAATCAGATGATAAGCCTTTTGGATGTCGACCCCTTCCATCCGTTCATAAAGTGGTGAAAACAGATATAAATCAGAGAAGCCCATATGCTTCATATCTTTAATCTTCATCCAATAGTTCCCACCCACAGTTACATACTCATACCGTGGCAAAGTTTCCTTTATAAACTCGATTAACTCCTTATCATCCGTTTCCTTCGCTTCTCTGATTGAGTCATCTGCACTCATCATCATAAACGGCTTCTTCAGCCCCTCCGTAGGAACTCGGAGTTTTCCATATAGAACGCCGTCCATATTAAGAGCTGCTTTTATTCTTGAATCTGTCATTAGCATTTGGGTGCTCGTTGCCCCACCAAAGGAATGGCCAAACATACCTATATTCTCCATATCCATTCGACCTGTAAAACGGTTTTCAGAATCATTTTGGGCCAGCTGCTCTACTTGATCCAGCACAAATTTAGCATCTTCTACCCAACCTTCATTTGCTTTATCTAAATATGCAATTGATTCCGTTTTTTGTGGGACGTAATTTGCTATACGACCATCAGAAAAAACTGAGGCCGTGCTACTGTAGGTGTGATCTATACCTACCACGATATAGCCTTGACTGACTAATTGCTCAATTTGAAAAGTGTTCTGATTTTTATGCCCACTAAAGCCATGAGAGAAAAGGAGTACCGGATAGGTTGTTTCCTGATTAGAAATCTCAGCGTTCTCAATAGCATGTGTTTTGACATAACCAAAATTTGTGAATAAAAACTTCGGTAAATTTAAAATTTTACTATACCCCTCTGCAAAAACAGCAGAATCGGAAATATAAGGAGCCGTATTACCTTTAGCATTCATATCAGCAGGATACCAGATCTGTACCATTAATTCGCGTTTGTCGCCAGGTTCTGGTGTGAGAGTCTCTTCCCTCTTAGTATCCTCCCAATCGTAGGTGACTGTTCCAATTTTGTACGGACCCGCTGGCTTTTCAAAGGTAAATACCGGAAGAACGATAGGCAGACTAACTGCTATGGCAGAATAAAGTACGGCTAATGTTGAATTCAGAACAACGCGTAATCGGCGCATACTTGATTGTTGTTCTTTTTGAACTTTTGAGTTAAAAAAGTGCCTTATCACAACAACAACGAGAAAAAATAATGTCATCAAATAAGTCGGTATCATTTGCCACCGCATCCCTTCGATGATTCCATGGACAAGTAGAAATAGCATAGACATACCACCAGCTATCAGTATTCCTCGCTGTGACTTATTTCTACCAAAAACTAACCAACCTAGTAAAACAATATTAAAGATGACATAAAACAATTCAATAGACCTCATAATAAAAACCTCCTTGTTTTTTTGATCTTGCTGATTCAAATCAAAGTGTATTACCTCCAGTAAGAGGAGAATCAAGCGCTTAATACAAAAAAACACTGACATTTTTTATAATTGTCCACCATTTTACAAATTTGAGGCTATTTATTATTAAAAAAAAATTGAGAAGTTATAAAAAATTGTCTTTATAATATCAATAAAGAACTATGAATATTTCATAGGTACAGGTTAAGTTATTTTAGAAGTTAGGAGAGGACAAAAATGGATTCCTATGAAGTATCGACATTAAAAAGGGGCCTTTTGATTTTAGATATATTACGTCAAAAGCATTCTCTTACATTAACTGAAATTATGGAAGAATTATCAATGAATAAGACATCTGTTTTTCGCATGCTTTATACGCTAGAAAAAATGAATTATGTTCTTAAATATAATAAGTATTATCAATTAAATCCGCATATTTTCAGGGATGAGCACTTATATTGGCATAAAGATATCCAATGGGCGTCTCTCGTAGCGCCCTATCAATTAGCCCGCCAAGAAGAAATAACTACTTATATCGGTATTTTGGAAAATTGTGACATTGTAATAAAAAATGTAATTAGAGAGCCTTTTGAACAGCCTGCTTTTCATGCCATCGATACTCGGACACCTATGCATTCAAGCGCGCTAGGAAAAGTAGTGTTAGCTCATCTGTCACCTACAAAACAACGTGAACTATTAAATAGTATTGAACTTAATACCTTTACAGCAAAAACCTTCTATGATTATGGTCTATTGATTCCTCATTTACAGGTTATTAAAGCTCAAGGATATGCTGTTGATAATGAAGAAACGAATGAGGGTAAATGTTGTATTGCCGTTCCAATTTATGTGAATGGGGAAATAATCGGTGCCATTGCTTTGCATGGTTCAACGAATCAAATAAAAAAAACTGCCATTCGGTCATTTGTCAAAAAGTTAGAAGAGGCAAGTCAGCAATTGACAGAAGAAATTCATTATCTTTTAGCATAATGTTAAGGCCCTTGGCAATTAAAATGTAATTGTTTCTATATATGAAACTATAACGATGTATGTTGGTAAAACATCCTTTTTGCTCTATTCTGATTACAGAATAACGAGGAGGTAGGAATATGAAATTTCATACTCTTAAAAAAACAACTATCAAGATTTCCAAAATTGGTCTTGGGACGAATGCTGTAGGTGGACATAATTTATTTGAAAACTTAAATGAACAAGATGGGAAGGAGCTAGTCTCAGCTGCACTTGATTTAGGGATAACTTTTATTGATACAGCAGACATTTATGGAAAAGGGCGTTCAGAAGAACTTGTTGGAGAAGTATTAAAAAAATACTCCAGGGAAGATTTCGCTTTAGCAACAAAGGGCGGTAGACATTGGCTTGAGGACGGTTCAGTAAAAACAGATAATCATCCGCAATATCTACGTGGTGCATTCGAAAATAGCTTGAAACGGCTACAAATGGATTATGTAGATCTTTACTATCTACACTTCCCGGATAACGAAACTCCTCTTGCGGAGTCAATTGGTGAATTGTCACGTTTAAAGGAAGAAGGAAAGATCCGAGCAATAGGCATTTCAAACGTAACATTAGAGCAGCTTATAGAGGCAAATGTGCATAATGATATTTCTGTCCTACAATCTCCTTACAATATGTTAAATCGTTCAGGAGAACAGGATTTATTGCCATACTGTATAAAAAATGAAATTTCATTTATTCCATACGGTCCACTTGCATATGGTCTACTTGGTGGCAAGTATACAAAAGACTTTAAGCTAGGTACTGGGGACTGGCGAATTTCGAACCCTTTATTCCAAGGCGAATTATTTGAACAAACATTAGTAAAAATAGAAGCGTTAAATGGACTTGCAGAGGAAAAGCAAACGACATTACCAAATCTAGCGCTTGCCTGGTTATTAGCTCAAGATGGCGTTGATGCCGTTATCCCAGGTGGGAAACATAAAAAACAAGTGGCTAACAATGTGAAAGCAACTGATATCCTATTAACAAACGAAGATTTAGTGAATATAGAGAGAATTTTAATATAAGTTTGAAACCAAAAAAATGCGAAAATGCTGTTAAATCAACATTTTCGCATTTTATTTTTAAACAGGACGTTCTAACGCAAATATATCACCAATTTTTGCGTAATTTGAGCCAGCTAGTCTGCTAATTGCATTTAGTTTTCTTGGATCAATTCGCCCTTCATTATAAATGGTTTCATCTATATGATATTGTACGACTTCACCAATGAATAAATCGCCTGTCTGCTCCTCACCATTCATCAATGGAATTGTCTGCACTAATCGACACTCCATACGTACCTTTGCCTCTTGAATTCCCGGAACTGCAATTTGTTGACTCTCTATTAGTGTAAATTGAGCTCTATCAATTTCGCTTTCTGTAACAGGTAATGATGCTGCGGTTTCATTCACCTGCTCTACATTATTTTCATCCACAATATGAACCACAAATTGTTGCTGATGATGGATATGCCGAGCTGTATCTTTCAAACGGCCATTCGGTCTTTGAATGGCTAAAGAAATCATCGGTGGGTTGGAGGACACGATATTAAAATAACTAAATGGTGCCCCATTGATAACCTCTTGTTCTGACTTCGTTGTCACAAACGCAATCGGCCTTGGAATAATACTTCCAATTAATAACTTATAGTTTTCACGTTCCGAATTTTTCTTAGGATCAATCGAAATCAAGCGACTCACCCCTCTTAGTCAAGCTCATGTACGTTAATTGGAATTAATGTTCTTTCTAATTGTTCTCGATGTTGCTCGTACTGAGGAGGTAACATTAATTGACTACCCATTGTCTCAGGTGTTTCGTCATGAGCAAATCCTGGAGGATCAGTAGCGATTTCAAATAAAATTTCACCAGGTTCACGGAAATAAATCGCATTAAAATAATTACGATCTTTGACTTCCGTTACATGTTGTCCATGATTCATAACATACTCTTGCCATTCTAAATGATCCGTATTATCTTGAGCTCTCCACGCAATATGGTGAACCGTTCCTACACCCATTTGTCCACGTAAACCTGCAACCGTTTTTAAATCAACTGTATTGCCGATTTCTGCACTAGATTTAAAACGAGTATAGTCACCTTCTGACGCTACTTTTTCAAGACCCATTACCTCTGTTAAAACTTTTGCAGTTTCTTCAGGGTGGCTTGAGTATAGAGTAGCTCCACCGAACCCTTTAATAGCAACCTCAGGCGTTACTTCACCAAATGTCCATTCATTTAATTCACCTGCAGCACGTGCAACCAGTTCAATATGCAGGCCATGCGGATCATCTAGTTGAATAACTTGCTCACCAAAACGTTCAGCTTTTTGGAAAGGAATTGAGAATTTTGCTAAGCGATTAACCCAAAATGGTAATGCCCCTTCGGGTACAACATACGTTGTGACACCGACTTGACCGTCACCAATACGCCCTTGATAAGCATTGGCCCAAGGAAAGAAGGTAATGATTGTTCCTGGTTTCCCACCTTTGTCACCAAAATATAAATGATATGTGCCTGGATCATCAAAGTTTACTGTTTGTTTCACTAAACGCAAGCCTAACACACCTGCATAAAAATCAATATTCTCTTGCGGATGCCCTACGATAGCTGTGATATGGTGAATACCTGCTGTATGTTTTTTCATGTTAACATGCCCTTTCATGTCTAATTTTTCTAATCCATACTTTACCCAATTTCGTACTACCTCAAACTGCTCAAGCTTAACGAATTGTGTATAATGCTTTAGACCATGGAATTACTTGGTCTAACATTTGATTGACTGAATCAGTTTGTACAGCTTGTGGTTTGAAGTCTGAACCATTTTCAAAATCTGTGAATAGTGATAATGCTGGATGAACACGTACATCTGCGATTAATAGTTCGCCCATGATGCCACGTAAATGTTCCGCTGCTCGAGCTCCACCTACAGAGCCATATGAGACAATCCCTGCTGCTTTGTTATTCCACTCAACACGTAAATAATCCAGTGCATTTTTTAGAGCGCCTGTAATAGAGTGATTATATTCTTGTACGATGAACACAAATCCATCTTGTTTAGCGATGATTTCTGACCAAGCCTGTGCGCCTGAAGCATCTTGTCCTGGTTCTCCTAGTAATGGCAATTTATAATCAGCGATATCAATCACTGTATAGTTTGCATCACCTCGTTGATCTGCGATTTCCTTTACCCATTGCGCTACCTGAGGACTTACACGTCCCTCACGTGTTGATCCAATAATAATACCGATATTTAATTCTGCCATTGTCTGTTCCTCCTCTTTTTTTGAAGAAAATAATTTATTAAAAAAACCCATCATTGTACCTCCTTACGAAAGTTAAAGGTTAATTCATTTATCTTGAATTTATTTATCTTGAATTCGAGATAATAATAACACGGTACTTTCTTAAACGTCAACACCTTTGTTTTTTAATTTTAAAAGGCAGAGGAATTTATCTCTCTGCCTTTCTTAAATATCTATCAACTTGTGATTTTAAATAACTATACTGGGCATCATCCGTATCTTGATAAGCCTCTGCTCTATTCGAATCAATGTCTTGATAGTCGATTTTAGATGAAAACTGTTCCTCCGTAAAATCCATTCTCTCTCCATTAATTACATTATAAAAGTGCCAGCCTTCCTCAAGAAATACCTTCTTAATTTCTCCGCCAAGAATATCCTGCACTACTAAAGAAGTAACACCGCATTGTCCTTTTGCAGGGTTCCCATCACTCTATTTAGAACTTGATTGAATCGACCAAGATTGTCTTAAAACATTTAATAAATTGTCCTCCATACTAAAAATCTCCCAAAAGTCACATTAAAATGGCACTTCGTCTATCTTAATCGGCGTTAGATTTCCTAAAACCCAATCTTCTTTGATAGCACCGTAGACAATACTATCAGTCACTGAGCCATCTTCATTTTCCCAAGCATTTCTTAAATAGCCTTCCTTCACAAAGCCTGCTTTGCTAAAACATTTTCGCATCCCTATATTATCTACTCTTGTATAGCCTTCAATACGAATCTTACCTTTCACCTCAAATAAATATGCTTGTAACCAATGAAGTGCTTGTACACCATAACCTTTACCTCTACAATTTGCATCTAAGCGGATATCAAAAAGAGGGATGGTATCACTTATATCATGAATAAAGATAAGCCCTACTCTCTCTCCATTTACAAGTATCCAATATGTTTCACGATCGTTCTCATAATAACCTTCTGCAAATGCTGCTCGAACAGTCTCTTCTTTTAAGTGCTGATTTGTGTGATAAAACCAAATATTTTGAGTTAGTAAATGTACTAAGGCGTCTATTTCGCCCGTAAATAATTTGATTTCCATAAATATCTCCTTATTTTATCAGTCCTCACATATATCAGAAAAAATAAAATTGCTTTTTGTATGTGCATATAGCTGTAATTCATCAATAAATTGCTCTACATCAGGAAAAGAATGAAAATGGGCTTTTAATAAAAAACAACTCTCTCCCGATATTCGATAACAAAAATCTACGTTTGTACATGTCATGATATGATCTTTAAAATCTGCATAGCGGTTATTTTTGATTGTTGCTTCGATTATAGCTTCAATCGGAAAGCCTAATGCTTTCATATTAATGTCCAGTGTATACTTCCTTATAATTTGCTGTTCCTCTAATTGCCGCACCCTTTCACGAACTGCCGGTGCAGATAAGTGTACTCTTCTACCTAATTCACTCATAGAAATTCGACTATCTTTTTTCAATTCTTTTAGTATCGTTTCGTTGATGAAATCCATTGTAGAAATATCCCTTCATTTTAAAAGGGAACGATGACTTTTCCCTTCGAATTTGTATATTAACTTCGTTATTCATATTTTACACTAACTAAAGGAGGGATGATTAATGACACTAATTCATTTACATGACAAGGGCTTAACACCCTTTCAACAACTACTAGGCTATAATGAGGAAATACAGTTTCACTGGTTACAACTAGGGGAAACGCTCGAAAAGGACGGACATTTATCTGCCCATCTGAAAGAAGAAGTCCGAAAAACATTGGCTCAAAAAAATGGTTGTCAGTATTGTCAGGCAAAAGGTAAGCCTGACCCTCAACACTACGATGAGAAAACAGCTGTTTGTACAGGGTTTGCTGAAGCATTCTTAATCGCTAAAGGGCATACTGCTCCCAATGTCACAGCTGTTTTAAAAGAATATTTGACAAAGGCAGAAATCAGTGAGCTACTAGCATTTATTTGCTTCACGACCGCACAGCAATATTTCGGCGCTCTTATGCAATTGAAATAATAACAGAACTAGGGAAGCACCCTAGTTCTTATCCATCAGTTTCAACATTCTATCCGTCACTTTTGGCGTTCTATCCGTCTACCCCATGTTTTTATCGATTTCATTGGCTATATCAATAATAAATTTCTTACTCAGCTCTTCTTTCATATTATTCTCAGCATCCACCATTACTTTTTCGATGAGACAACCTTCGTTATGAAAGGAATCCTCATGATCAGAAGAACAACTAAATAATGAGGTTTGTCCTTCAATAGCATAAATCACATCTAAAAAAGAAATTTCTTGAGGACATTTCGAAATACGATAACCGCCATTGACACCTGGATTTGATTCAATTAAACCTGCCTTTACAAGCTTTGTTAAAATCTTCGAAAGATAGGTTGGAGATAGTTTCTGCATATCTGCTAGTGACTCTACACTCATTGACTTCCCTTTAGGTGTAAGTGTTAAAAACACCATTGTATGTAACGCATAGTTTGTTGCTTTTGAATACTTCATCATTAATCACCTTTCATTAAGGACCTTTACTATCTGCAATTAAAACACATTCTACCACATATGAAAAAAGCATGTTTAATAAAACACGCTTTTTATCCCTTATTCTTCTTGACCATAGCCCGCTTCTTCAGCCTCTGCATCTGCCTTCGTCACATGAATAGTCCCAGATGGATGATTGGGTGGCGCATAAATCGTATAGAGCTTTAATGGTTCATTTCCTATATTCGTAATATTATGCCATGTCCCTGCGGGCACCATGATGGCCGTATCTTCAGAGACATTTCTTTGAAAGTTTAAATAATCTTTAGTTGGCCCCATTTGAACAACTCCCTGACCCTCTTCAATACAAATGAATTGATCAACATGGGGATGCACCTCTAAGCCAATATCATCCCCTATATTGATGCTCATCACAGTTATTTGTAAGTTTGATCCTGTCCACAGTGCTGTTCGGTAATTTATATTTTGCTTCGTCACCTCTTCAATGTCCACAACGAATGGCTCTGGTCCATAATCACTCTGCCTATTATTTCTGGTCCCTTGATCTACCTGAGTTGGATAAGCCCAATAAACAGGGTGATAACTGTAATTATACATTGGGTAATTACCATAATAAGGGTAATTCATTGATCTCAATCCTCTCACACATTATAAATGTATAGTATGCAAACGGATGAATGAATGTACTAATCCCAGCGAGATCAGCAACAATGTCGCTCTTTGAAATTCAAGTTTAAATTGGTATCATTTTAAAAAAGATAGGAGGTATTTATTATGTATGAGAGATTAGCGGCAAAACTAGCACATACTACGTCTATTAAATGGTATCCCAGACATGGTGTCAAAGATAATTGGATAATCGATGCAGAAGCAGAGCTAGGTTTCCAATTACCACCCTCTTATTGCTGGTGGTTAAAAAATTATGGCAATGCACGACTAAATGGCGGAAACATCCTTACGTTATGTCAACCAGAATACAGAGATATCGACGATAGTGATATTCTCTACATACATCGTCTGAACTTGGCTGATGAGGATTGGTACAGAGCGTATCCAAATAGATTAGATTTATTTGTCCCGGACTCAGATGAATTGTACTTCTTTGATCTATCAGCTAAAGATGAACATAGGGAGTTTCCAGTCATGTGTTATGACTTAATGAATGACATGATCTATCAGTATGCACCTACATTCTCAGATTTTCTTGAAAGATTACTTGATGAACATAAATAATCTAGTCGCCTCTGCGATAGAGGCAACTCATCACTCGAATAATTCCGTTTTGAGACGCATTCTGAATTTTTCGTCTGTAAGAAATTTTAATTGAAAACTATTCATACTATTAGATAGTTTCATTTGCTCCATTGTATTTAAGTCGTTAGCAAAAAAGACGATTTCTGTTTGATTACCTTCTTTATCTTCCGCATAGGCTGCTAGTGTCAATACAAAGGCAGTTGACCCTCCTTTTTGACCTGCGTGTGAGAGCCATTCTTGATTTTTCGGATTCTGCATCAACTGTTCCATCACAGGATCTAAGTACTTATGTACATCTTCGCTAAAATAATTTTTACTATTCATTTTTTCTAAAATAGAGATGTAGTCATTTGCGGAAGCTCTTATTAAACGATCAGACCAAACCTTTTGAATATCCATATTGAGCATTTTTAGAGCCTTTGCTTTGTCCTCTTTTGTTAAAGGATGTTCTACCCAATTCTCGTGAATAGCCAATGTCCTTTCTCGATATTCAGTCATATCCATATCTTTTAAAGCAGTTAGTGTTTCTTTTTTCGTTCGGCTGTTGCCATCCATCAATTGAGTGGGGATATAGAGAGCACTTACGATTGGATATAGAGGTTCATGATCTTTTAGGTCAAGTTGAGTAAGAACTTCATTTATATATTGGAGTCCAAGTATATGCATTAAGTATTCTGTATTTGCATTGGAACTATAAGTAATCATGCCATTTGCTACTTCGCTCAACGGCACACTTTCCTCGCCATTGAGGTTTAACTGCGCTAACCATGCTTCATGTGCTCCTCCATCTGTTTTAGGGATATAAAATTTCTCTAATTCCCCTAAACGAACTTGTTGCTGAGGATTGATATGTCCACCTGCTGCTTGTTGAGCATAGGCAATAGCTACAATTATTTTAACTGTACTAGCTAAAGGCAGTTGTTCCTTCGTATTTTGCTCTACCCAACTCTGACGATTGTATTGTATCGCTACTGAAACATTTTTGTTGCCTTTATTTTCTTTCATAAATTGCACAATATATTCGGGATCGTCTTTATTGATTTCCTTTTGAAATTTCCAAAATACAACGCCTATCACTAACCCTGCACAAACTAAAGAGCCACCAATCAACCAATACCACTTCTTCACACCAATCCCTCCTTCACTCAGCTGCTTCCAACAACCATTCCTGTAATGCTGTAGATGATTGATTATTTAATCGAAGCGCTATTTCTGTATTTATTTCTACAGGCGGCATAATTTCCACAAATATGCATATTGAATTCCTAGATTGATTCAAAGCAAATAGTCCCTCTTCATCAAGCTTTTTCATTGCTAGCTCCATAGCCTGTAGTCGTAATGTCAATTCTTTTTGCCATCCTTCGCCACCAGAAAGAAAAGGGCGTGCATCAAAGCATTGACGAACATTTAAAAAGTTCTCTTCACCAAAGCCACAATAAGGAGAATCTGCATAAGACCACTTGATTACAGTAGCCATTTCAGGTTGAGGGATGTTGCTGTTTATTGCCTGTGTAGTAGCTTCTCGCTCCAAAGCTTCCCACGACCACGCAGAGACATTAGGTGCATGCCCTTCTTCTGTTGTATATAACGTACAGTAATAATACCGCTCACCATTTTTAAATAGATTTAGAAATGATTTTCTTGCAGCATTAGCAATTTCCTCCACTAAAATCTCAATATCTTCGATAGGCACCATAACTAAGAATATCCCCTTTAATAAGATCTATCTGTAAAACAACCTTCAATGATCAACTGATTTTGATTTGTCACATTTTTAATTTAAATAGTAAGAAACAAAAACCCACCTATAATCTTCATTCACATAGGATTTAGATGAGTTTTGAATGTAGTAATTTAATCATCAACCCTTCTTGAGAAATAAAACTAATACTAATGAAGCCAAAAAGAATAAACTTAGATGGAAACTCAACAAATTCGCAATGTACTGAATGTAATATTGAGTATTAAGTATTGTATTTTGTTGTAGCATTAACGTAGAAATAATTGTCGGACTAAATAACGCAATAACAGCAATAAAAATTATACAACTTAAAAAAATTTTTTTATCCAAAAAATCACCTATCAATAAAGTATCTATACGTTTTTGTATAAGATACTCCCACTGGTTTTCCTGCAACCCCACTTCCAGCACGTACATATTCAGTAGAAATAATTTGTCTTTCAGGTACCCAATAATCAAAATGATACTGATCAAGTACAGGATAAGCGCTTAATTCTACCCGTCTCCAAAGACCTTTATAACTAGACTTGTCCCCCCTATAGTGGCAGCAACATTTAATAAAGTTTATGGTCATCTAAATACACTAATGAATTAATGAAGCTCTTAAATTGTTTATGCCATTTTCTAAGTATCCTTTGAGACAAGTTAATGTATAGATCCACCCTTCTTTTTGACCCATCATTTTCTTCACAATTTCCGGATCATGTGCGCTCAGTCCTGACTCCACTACCTCAATGATTGTCTGTCCCTGATATTCTTCAAGTGCGATGGTAACAATTGTCACTTCACCATGTTCCTCACCCCAAGAAAATACAATTTTTTTGTTGGCCTCTATTTCAAGTACGGAGATAATTCCCTCTGCGCTATACTCCTCGTACCTCAATGTAATCCTTTTACCCTCCACCCATCTTTCAGAGCTGCTAGAGAACCAATAATGCCCGATTTCAGAAGGAGAAATAATGGCTTCAAAAACTTTATGGGCTGGCTGTTTGATTTTTAATTTAGTCGTCACATCCGTATTCATCATCGATCATCATCCTTTTTATTGTGTTTATCTAGACATTCTCCAAATTTCCCCATTTACCTTTCTTATAATAAAAATTTAATAAAAAAAATGCGATTCTCCTTATCGTAGAATCGCACATTTAAATTTAAAATATCTTTTTATTTTCAATAGTAAACTGTATGTCTGCTACATTTTCAATAAAATTTTTATCATGTGACACAAAGATTATCGTACCCTCATAAGCCGTTATAAATTGCTCTAACGCTTCTAATGCTTGAATGTCTAAGAAGTTAGTTGGCTCATCCAATAACAGTATATTATAGTTCCCCAAAAACAGATAACAAAGCTCAAGGCGTATCGCTTCACCACCGCTTAATGACTTCACACCCTTTTGTATATCCGTTCCTACAAATTGCATGGAACTTAAAACACTTCGTAAAAAGCCTTCCTCGTAATCAGAGCGATTTTTTAAAAATTGGAGGACTGTTTCCTCACTTTTAAATTGATAGCTCATTTGATGAAAATAGCCTATTTTAGCCTTAGGGGAAATAGTCAACCCATCCTCATTATTTGCAATATGTCGTAGTAATGTACTTTTTCCACAACCGTTACTACCTGTCAGCGCAATTTTTTTACCCAATGGTATTTGGAAGTTTATTTCATCTAATAATACTTTGCCTGGAACGTGTAAAGTGAATTGATCCGCCATAATCGGAAATTTATTGTGTAGTTCCAAAGCTTTCGATTGTCGGAAAATTATTTTTCTGTCTACCTGTAGCGCTTCTACTTTCTGAAGCTTCTCTATTCGATGTTCTATCGCTTTAGCTGCCCGTTGTACGCTTTTTTGACTCGTACCTTTGGACTTAGTCATAAACATGCGATTTGGTTTTGCATTTGCTTCTCTTTTTGACATGCTACCTGCTTGGGTAATTTTTTCAGCTTTTTTCATTTTTTCATCGACAGCTTTTTCAAGACGACATTTTTCTTTTAAGTATAAGTCATGAGCCTGACTCTGTTGATCTCGCTCTACCTGCTTTTGCCAAGCATAATTACTATAATTTCCAGAGTAAATATTTACTCTGCCCCCATCAACCTCCCAGATCGTTGTGACCAATTCATCTAGTACAGCACGATCATGGCTAATTAGTACAAGCGCGCCATAATAATAACGTAATTCATCCATTAAAAACGAAATACCTTCTTGATCTAAATGTGTTGTTGGCTCATCAATGAGCAGTGCTTCCTCATAAAAAGAAAATAATTGAGCTAACTTCAATCTCGTTTGCTCGCCACCACTTAGTCCTTTAGAATATGAAGGAATAGCTAATTTCCCTAACAACTGAGCCTCTGCCTCTACTGACGTTGGTGCTTCCAATTGTTCAAAATATCCGAAATGAACATGACTATTTACCATCCCACTTGTCGGCTGAATCTTGCTAGCAAGTAATTTCATTAATGTACTTTTTCCAGCGCCATTTTTCCCAACGATACCGATCCGATCAAATTGGTGAATGGCCAATTTTTCAATGTTTAAAATCTCTTTATCTAAATAATTCACAATTACGTGATCTAATTCAAAGCAAACTTTTTCCATATTACTACCTCCCGAAATTGAATCATTTCGTATCGATAGCTATGGTATCGATACAAGCTTCTAGTGAAAGCTCGTATCAAAAGAATAGTAGCATATGCATTATATATTCCTCCTGATTGGATAAATCAAAAAATCACAGACAATTTGCCTGTGATCCAAGTAACAGAGCTATATGATAAGAGTAAGCCTCACTAAATGATGGCGTAAACTCCCTTTCTTATGCGATGAAGATGATTAAAAAAGGACAGACTATCCTGTATACTCTGGCTTCACAAACAGAGTTTTTGACCCTATTCAGTTATTGGCTCAAAACGGTACAATGTAGTCTCATTAAATATGTCATTTTTTAATAATCCTCCTTAAAAGTGTTATGACTATTATAAATATTTTTTCTAATTAGTCAAGGTCATGTACAATAAAAGGTCGATATATGATAAATAAACATTACAAAAAGTATATCATTTGGTGAAAACCTGATATAGTATGGATTTAAGAAAAAATCTAATTTGATATGGTGGTGTTATGTGAATGAAAAAATACGTAATGGATATTTTAATAATTATGCTTGGATCACTGCTTTTTGCCCTGGCAGTTAACTTATTTGTTATTCCGAATGATTTGGGTGAAGGTGGCGTAACGGGCTTAACGATTATTGCCTATTATCTTTTCGGTTGGTCTCCGAGTATAGTCAGCTTTATTATGAATGCGGCTTTACTGCTAGTTGGTTATAAATTTCTAAATAGACAAACAACAATCTATACAATCATTGCGGTCTCTTTCCATTCTTTATTCTTACATTTAACGGAATCTTGGTCTATTTCCTCTAATGAAATTATCGTTAATACGATTTTTGGTGGAGTATTTGCTGGGGTTGGTATTGGCTTGATAATAAGAGTTGGTGGTACAACTGCAGGTTCTACAATTTTAGCTAGAATCACCAACAAATACCTTGGCTGGAGTATTAGCTATGGACTTTTATTCTTTGATTTAATCGTTGCCTTTTCATCTTATTTTATCATCGGTGCAGAGGCGTTAATGTTAACGATTGTCATGCTATATGTTGGTACAAAGGTGATGGAATTCGTTATCGAAGGAGTTAATCCTAAAAAAGCAGTTACGATCATCTCTAAAAAACCAGAAGACATTGCTGGACAGGTGACTGCTTATATGAATCGTGGCGTTACTGTTCTTGCAGGTCATGGCTATTATACAAAGGAACAAAAAGAAATTCTGTATATCGTTATTAGTAAGCAAGAAGTGGTAAAGCTTAAAAAAATTGTTAAAGAAGTCGACAAGGACGCCTTTATTGCGATTCATGATGTAAGGGACGTTTTCGGAGAAGGATTTATTGAACTAGCAAAATCTTAAGACAGTCAAAAACACCTTTTGTTAGTAACATTATCTAGGGTGAAATATTTATAATCAAACTATTAAAAAGGTATTACATTTTAATGATGTAGTACCTTTTTTATTGTAGTTATACGTAAATATATATGGTATTATTTGTAATATTATAATCAAACTTTAGGTATAGGAGGATATATATGAGATATGTTCAAGTATCTTCAAAAACATATAGGGATAATACAGGCAGGAGCATAGACTTTCCTACTCTTCTCGTTGAGCATAATGGAAAGACCATGCTTTTTGAACAATTACATAGATATCAAATAAAGAATCGTAGTAAAAGCAGAACTTGGCATAAGAAATTAGTACAAGCTGTTGGACTATTGCTTGATTATATGGAAGCAAATCAGAAATATTATTCTTCTCCAAAAGAATTCTTTGATACATTTACGGAGTCTGTTTATTCAGGAACAATAAATGAAGAAGGTTTAGACCCTTCAGGGCTTTATTGGTTACCTAAAAGAGTTGAAACAGCGAATATGCTTTTATCTGCTTTAAATGGATTATCAGATTGGTTATATGAAGAATATGGAGCTGTTCAATTAAACCCTTGGAGAAAAGCTACAAGATATGAAGAACGACTTAACTGGATGGCACAGATAAACAAAAGTCAGAACTCATTTCTAGGGCATTTAAATGATGTTCATGAAATACCTGCTAATAAACTTTTCTTCATTTACATTGCCTCCTTAATTGAGTATGCCATTATTATAACATATATTCCAAATTATACATATTTTAACTATTATTCAAAATATGTTATAATATTAAAGTGTTTTAATTAAAGAGCGTAATTCACATTCTTAAAGAGAAGAGAGGCGTGAAATGAAGAGAATAATTTCCCTTTTATTGTTTATTCTTGTTTTAACAGGGTGTAGTTTATTTCCGACGGAACCAATCCTTCAACCAGAGGGGAAGGTTATTGTAAATGGAGAACAATATAAAATGATTTCAGATGAATATGAATGGAAAGAAGGCAACGTTGAAATAAGTACTGGAAGTTCAGATATAAATGAACTATTAGAGAACTTCGAAACATTAGACATTAAAAAAGGTGATACCTTAAAATTTGAAATTGATAAAAACCCTTCATCTACTACTGTAATTAAACTGAATGAAGACGGTACAAGTGATACTGTTGAAATTAAAAATAATAAAATAAAAATGCCATCAGAAAATGGTTATTATATATATCAACTTACATCAGTATGGCCGCAAGGAAGAGAGACTTTTGTTTTTGATGTTAATGTAAAATAAAAAAGAATGAACTATTAAAAAAATCTGATACCAATATGTTACGAATAGCTCTAGCGAAAGAAATTCTTTCGAGTACTGAGTTATGCGTTACTAATAGTTCGTTATTTTCTAGGTCTTGTATTTAATTATTAATTTGAATAGTAAGCCCCTAGATTTAAGGCTAAGTATTTATCCTCTATACTGCCTCTACCAGACACCTCAAATTCAATACAATTTCGGTGCTACATGTTAAGAGAATTCAGTATTAACTGTACATATTGTAGCTTTGTAATATAGTTTGATCAAAATGGAGCCTTATATTATAATACCAAGATTGATTTTTATAAAAAAGTTGGATTATTTTCTTCCTAATGTTGTTACACAATCGGGCCCTTTCATGAAGAAAGACGCCCGCTTTCTTATTTCAGAAAAGCGCCCGATTGTTGAAAACTTTAATTGCTATTTTTTCCTCAATTGAGTCCTTCTTTCAACAAAATTTCTATCCTAAAAATACAATTTCACCATTTTCTTTTTTTGCTCGAATTGTAATTTTACCCACGCATTGTTTTGGATTTTTATAACCGTTTTCAACTTCTTGAAATAGCGTAGATAATAGATTTTCTACTTCACCTAATGTTGTATCTTTAGAAAGTTTATGTACACGCATTAATTCGATACCTTTATAAGCATCTTCAGTCCCATGAACTTCAACTTCTCCAAATGCTCTAACTTCAATTTCTATTTTCAAATTTTTCAGCTCCTCAAAATTATTAATACATTTACGCATTATAATTTAAAAAAATTTGGACTTCCTTGTCCTATATTCAACAAAAAAGAACCAATCACCTTTATTCAGCAATAGGGCACTTTCCATGAATAAAGACGCTTTCCTTATTTCAGAAAAGCGCCCGATTGTTGAAGATCGTTATTGAACTAAAGCACCCGATTGTTGAGTACCTTATTGAAGATAAGCACCCTGTTAATTGAAGAAGGGTCTTCCATTATTGATTAACATTGTAATAATCCTTAAAAAGAGACATCATTATAAAACGATGTCTCTTTTTTAAATACTTCAAGGGAACTTTTTAGACAAATCTCCAAAAGTATAATTCTTCTGTTTCTTTATACATTTCCGCCCCTAATTTTTCTAATACTCTGTGCGATGGAATATTATCTTTATCAGTATCAGCAATAACGTACAAAACATCGGACTGATTTAACAACCAGTTTTTTAAACTATTAACAGTTTCCGTCATATAGCCGTTTCCTTGATATTTAGGGAGCGTATAGTAACCTATTACTACTTCACCATTTTCATTTGGAAGCCCCTTTAACATTATTCCACCAACACTACAGTTTTTATCTTTTGACACGATTAACCAATTTGTATACCAAATATAATTTTCCACATCGCATAACAATTTTGAAAGTCTTTTTTCCATAGCTTGTTTAAGTTCTGGACTGAGAAATCTATCTGAGTCAATTAATGATAACCTTTGTTCCATTTCCTTTGGATTATCTATTAGCAACCTTAGATTTTCTGCACTCAGTGGAATTAATCTTAATCTTTCTGTGTTTAATTCATTCATTAGTACACTCCTATCATAATTTTGAACGTCATTTTATAGACAAAATCAAATTTAAAAATAGGTATATGTTATTGGCAGCTACTCCCGTTACAATTAATCCAAAATAAAGGAGGCATAATACTTTGCAATCCAATATTAAATGGTTAATAAAGTATATCATTCCATAAATATATTGTAAACTCTTCCAGTAATCGAAAAATGGTTCTCTGCAAACTGTTTTCTTGTTTAACTAAACTGCCTCGTTAGTACATTTATTCAAACTTATCCCTTTTTCGCCTTCTTTCGTATAGGAACACCCCTAATATAAGGAGCTATTATCCTCCAAATCAAATCTAAATAATAATTAATAAAAAAAATCATCTCTATTCATTGAGATGATTCATAACACTTTCGAGAGTTTTATTCTTTAACTCGTTTTCCATTGCTGTTTGTACACTTTCAAAGGTTACATTCAGTGTATGTTGAATTTTTTTACCTACATGGCAATCAGGATTAGGGTTATTGTGTATAGGAAACAACTCTTTTTCTATATGAACGGCTTTATAAATATCAAATAAAGTGATGTCACTAGGGTCTCGAGTTAAGGAAGAACCTGGTACGCCAACTTTAGAAGTCAGAATTCCAGCTTTTTTTAAGTCACTACTTATTCGTCTTATGACAACAGGGTTTGTATTTACACTGCTGGCAATCTTCTCAGATGATAATGTTGAGTCTGTAGAAATTAACGATAATACATGGATCGCTACAGAAAGACGTATATTTATCATGCAAATCACCCCTCATGTAATAATATTAGTTACATATATTTATTTGTCAATTAGATAATATCCAAATAATTATTTAAAAAGATTATTACTGAAAAAAGATTATTGACATTCGTATAAGGTGTAACTATAATCGTTACAGAAGGGTGTAACAATTACTGTTACAACTCAATAACCCTTTGTATTTAATAAAACTATTACTATGCTTTGGAAGAAAGGGAGTATTACAAAATGACAACAGTATTATATATCACAGCACATCCACATGATGAAACAAAATCTTACAGTATGGCGACAGGAAAAGCGTTTATTGATACGTATAAAGAAGTTAATCCTAACGATCAAGTAGTTCACATTGATTTATATAAAGAAAATATCCCTCAAATTGATGCAGATGTTTTTAGTGGATGGGGAAAACTTAGATCAGGGTCAAGCTTCGAGGATCTATCAGAGCAAGAGAAATTAAAAGTAACTCGCCTTGGTGAAATAAACGAACAGTTTATTACGGCTGACAAGTTTGTCTTTGTTACGCCATTCTGGAACTTTTCATATCCTCCCGTTATGAAAGCTTACTTGGATGCAGTTTCTGTAGCAGGTAAATCTTTTAGATATACAGAAAACGGGCAGCCAGTAGGGTTGCTAACAGACAAAAAAGCATTGCACATACAGGCACGAGGTGGTTTTTACTCTGAAGGTCCAGCTGCAGAACTTGAAATGGGTCATCGTCATCTCCAAGTAATGATGAATTTCTTTGGTGTTCCTTCTTTAGAAGGACTCTTCGTTGAGGGACATAATAAAGTGCCTGAAAGAGCACTTGAAATTAAAGAAGATGCTATTGCTCGTGCAAAAGATTTAGCTAAAACTTTCTAAAATTATCAGGGAATAACTATTTAAATTAGTGGGATTAACATGAAAATCGGTATTATTGGAGCAAATGGTAAAGCAGGAAGTTTTATTCTTAAAGAAGCCTTTAGTCGTGGACATGAAGTAACAGCTATTGTACGTAATGCTGCTAAAGTATCTCATGAACAAGTGGTAATATTAGAGAAAAATGTATTTGATTTAAAAAAGGAAGACCTTAATCAATTTGATGTAGTGGTAAATGCCTTTAAGGCTTCCAATGGACAAGAACAACAACATGTGGAAGCTGGTAGAGTTTTAATTAATGCATTACAAGATGCTCCTGAAACTAGATTAATTGTAGTAGGCGGTGCAGGAAGTTTGTATGTAGATGAAACTCAAACAATGAAAAAATTTGAATCACCAGGTTTTCCAGAAGCCTATTACCCAACTGCAAAATATATGGGCGAAAACCTAGAGGATCTTCGAAATACTAGTAGTGTTCATTGGACTTATATTAGCCCAGGTGGGGTTTTTGACCCAGAAGGTGAGAAAAAAGGTTCTTACCAAAAAGGAAAAGATCAAATTATCTTAAACTCAACAGGTGAAAGCTACATTAGCTATGCAGACTATGCTCTTGCAATACTTGATGAAATAGAAAATCAACAACATAAAAATGAGCGTTTCGCTGTAGTGGGAGAACGCTAAGTACAAAAAAATATTATTCTTTTGAAAGGAGCTTTTAGTATGAGTGATAAAGAAATTTCTCTTGTATATGTATGGGATGCTTATTGTGGTTGGTGTTATGGCTTTTCGAAAAGTATTCGTACTTTGCACGAAAACCACCCAGAATTACCATTAACAATTATTTCCGGCGGTTTATTTGTAGGAGATAGAAGTCTTCCTATAAATGAATACCCTCACATTCCTGAAGCAAATAAGCGCATAAGTCAGCTTACTGGTGTAGTGTATGGTGAAGCTTACCAAGAACTTCTAGCAAACGGAACTTTTGTTATGGACTCTGAGGTTGCAGCCATTGGGTTTTCTGCATTAAGATCTATTGCACCTGAACGTGCAGTGTATTTTGCTTCATCCATGCAACACGCTTTTTATTTTGAGGGAAAAAGCCTTAGTGCTGAAGAAACTTATAGGGAGATAGCTATTGCTCATAATCTTAATCCTGATTTAGTTATTGAACGGATGAAGGAAAAAGATACTATAAGCGATGCTTATGCTGACTTTACAAAGGTTCATCAACTTAACGTTAATAGTTATCCTACACTTTTATTGAAAAAAGGTGATGAATACATCAGCTTAGGCGGGGGTGCTATGACTGCTGAAAAGCTTGAAACTCACTTGAAAGAAATTTTAGAAAAATAAAAATAAAGTTTCGGTTTATTCAAGAATTTAATTGATATTCAATAAAAACATCCTCTATGTAATATACAAGATAGAGGATGTTTTATTTAGTATTATTAATGAGTTCTTTATATGTCTCCCATGTACTTTCTTCAACAATCGGGCCCTTTTCATGAAGAAAGACGCTCGCCTTATTCAAGGAAAGCGCCCGATTGTTGAATTGATGGGTTATAACAAAGTTTGATTAAGAAAGTGTTACAACCGTGATTTTGTAATAGAAAAAGCCCTTTTATTTTGAAAAAAGATTGATCAAAATAAGAGAGCTACGTTTTTCTGTATATTTCATTTTTAAAACAAAGTTTGATTACAATTTTTTGTAAACACTACTTTTTTTGTTATATGTAAGCTACAAAAAAGTTGCTTTCTTAAAAAGAATAATATAGCTTCCGGATCGCCTCGATACCTAGCAAAAAACTAATATTATCATTGCATAATCAAAAAGTAAATTTAGCGGAAAGGAAATAGAGATGTAAAGAAATTTAAAATCTAATAACCTGTATTTTTCTTACGTAAATATGGGATTAATGAAATTGCCCCAAGGATTGCTAAACAAGATCCAATCCATAACGGAGATACAAATCCATATCCTTTACTGATTCCAAAACCACCAAGTGACGAACCAATAACAACACCCAGAGTAATAAAAGAACTATGAACGGTATTTATCATTGTTCCATTACTAGCTGTTTTCATTACTCTCGCAACCATTGCAGGATTCAATGCTACACCAGTTAAACCAATAAAAATCATCGAAATAACCGCAATGTATTTATTCTCTGCACTTAAAGCAAATAAAGACAATGCTACTATTAATATAATCAATCCGCTCATCAGTATTTTCATTGTATATTTATCAGCAAACTTGCCAATCACTATATTCCCAACTACCGTCGCGCTACCATAGAGAGCAAGTAAATATGGAATACTTGCACTTGTAAAGCCTGTGACATTTGTAAAGATAGGAGTGAAATAACTAAATGCTGCAAATGTACCACCAATAATAAACATACTTGTTGTGTACGCTGCCCAAAGATGCCTGTTTTTAAAATGCATAAGTTCGTCTTTCCAGTTCAGTTGCTCTTTGTTTGATAATGATGGTAGCAACCACTGAATCATAATCCCTGATACTAGCACAAGAACAGCAACAGCCCAAAAACTAATACGCCAACCAAAATATTGCGAAATAATGGTTGTTATAGGTAAACCTAATACAGTTGCAACCATTAAACCTGCAAGTACAATTGATGCAGCTTTTCCCATTGAATCAGAGTGAACCAATGTTGTAGAAAAGGAAATCGCAACTCCAAAGGCTGAAGCTGAAGCAATACCAGTTATAATACGTGAAATCATCATAATATCATAGTTCCATGCAATAGCTCCTAGCGATTGACCAATTAAAAATATAAACATTAAAAACAATAGTGCTTGTTTGCTACGCATTCGTAAGAGAATTGCAGTTAAAATGGGGCCTCCTACCACCATTGCTCCTGCATAAGCTGTTATTAAATAACCAATAGATGATACAGAAACCTGGAATGCAAGAGCAAGTTCGTTCATCATACCTGCAACCATAAATTCTGATGTAGTCATACAAAAGATTGCTAAAGCTAGTAAATAAATAATCGATGGCATATAAACTCTCCTAAATTCATTATTGTAACAAACGGTACAAAAATAGTTCTAAAAAAAGAGCGCACTAAGCGCCAAAAAGTGACCCTAACGTTCCGTTCATAACCTGTTCTGCCAACCCCCGATTTTGCATTGAAGCATTAAGAACCCGGAACCCGTAATAACTGCTTAAAAAAAGACTAGTTAATTCCTCAGCGGTTTGCTTTTTAGAAATTTCTCCAGTCTGCAACCCTTCCTCCATCACTTTCTTAATAGCTTGGTTCAGAAGTTCAACATGTCTTGAGAAAATTTCTTGAACCATTAAATCATTATTAGCTCTTTCCACACTGGCATTGATCAATAAACACCCTTTTTGGTCAATATTCTCAAAGTCTTCCTTCAATGCCCATTCAAAAAAATTACTTAACCGTTCTTTAACTGGAATTTGGGTAGTTAATAATTCCTTTTGTTCCCTAATTCCAATTTCGTGGTAGCGTTCTAATACTTGTTTATACAGTTCATGTTTACTACCGAATGTATTGTATAAACTTCCTTTCCCAAGTCCTGTATCGTTGCATAAATCTTGTGTAGAACACCCCTCATATCCTCTTATCCAAAATGTTTTCATTGCAACATCTACAATTGAGGAATAATTAAACTCTCTGGGTCTGCCACGATTACTCAATCTTATTCTCCTCTCATTTTAAAAATATAACATTAGTAGAATATCTCTTTTGTACCGAATAGTCAATAAATCTGTTTTATTGTAACTTTAAAATAAAATTAGACTACTTTAGATTACGAATAAATTAATATAGTCCATTATCCAAACGAGATGTTATTTGAATTTATTATTTTATCAATCTTTGTTTTTAATTATCAAACTTTGTTATGAATGATCAAATTTTTTTACAAAGCTACATGAATATGTTTTCAAAATAGCGGTAATGAAAATTAATATTAAATAAAGGAAATATCCTCTTGAAAGTAGAATATTACCCTACAACCATAATTAACTATTCCGATGAGGAGGATTCTTGTGCGTCCACGACCATTATTTATTGAAAATCCAGAGCATGATAGGTATGTTAGTCTTGTGCCAGATGGAGATATTGAAGAAATACTGAGTAAGCAACGAACTAAGACCCTTACCCTCTTAGGCAGCGTATCAGAGGAGTTAGCAAGGAAGACGTACGCACCAGGGAAATGGACTTTAAAAGAAGTGATTGGGCATATGACCGACTCGGAACGTGTGATGTCGTATCGAATGCTTGCCATTGCACGAAATGAAAGTGCACCACTCCCAGCAATGGATCAGGATCAATACGTTTCTGCGGCAAACTTCAACAAATTATCTTGGGAACAGTTACTAGCTGGTTTAGACATGGTACGCTCCAACACGTTAAGCCTGATTTCAACTATTGATGAAGCTGCGTGGGTTCGTAATGGAACTGTAATGAACAGCCCAGTTTCGGTAGGTACCATTGCATATGGCATTGTCGGGCACGAGTTACACCATATGAAAGTGATTAGTGATAAATACTTATAAGTCTCTTTCTATTAATGAAAAAACCTAATTTCTCATTTAATACTGAGAAATTAGGTTTTTTAATAGTGAGACTTCCTTAGTATTATAAATCCGCATTTTCCTGACGCTATCTCTATTTATAAATTCCCTATTTTCTTTAATTTCTTATTCAATTAAATGGCCCGATTGTGGAATAAGAAAATTATCAATCTTTATTAAAAGACCACAATAAAAAATACATCCATTATCTCAATAAGGATTTAATGGATGTATTTTTATATACAAATAAAAGTTTGATTATAAAGTTTGATTATATATAATCAAACTCAAATCCTCTAAATATAAGGTCTGGTTTTATTTTATTATACTATTTACCCTATATTACCCTGATACAAAAAGGTGTTTTTTCTATTTTACTTATTTCTATCAATCTGTATGGAGCTTTCAATAATGCTATCCAATAGCGCCGAATAGCTGATTCCAGCAGCAAGAGCACTTTTTGGTAGGAGGCTATTTTGGGTCATGCCAGGTAATGTATTAACCTCCAATACATAAGGAACGCCCTCCTTAATTAGCATATCTACTCTAGCATACACATTACATTTTAAAGACTTATAGCTGGTCATTGCAGCTTTTGCCACACGATTATGAATCGCAAGCGGGAGTTCCACTGGCTCCTCTATTGTCGAAGCATCATCATATTTCGCCTGGTAATCAAAAAATACTGCCGTATGTTTGATTGAAAGGACTGGCAATAGCTTGTCATTGAGGATTGGGCATGTAATTTCGTCACCAATCAAATATTGTTCAATAATGATTTCGTTATCCCACTTAAATATCTCTGATACAGCAGTCAATAAGGCACTCCGATCATGGATAATTTGGACACCTACACTAGAGCCACCAGCATTGGGTTTGACAACAAGCGGATAACCAATAAGCTCTATATCCTGTAAGGGTAGCTCCTCCCCTTTTATGAGATGCATCCAGTCTGGTGTTGCGACACCTTCATATCGAAGTATTTTTTTGGCCATATTTTTATCCATGCACAAACTACTTGCTAGAAGACCGCTTCCCGTATAAGGAATATCCAATGTTTCTAGCACTCCCTGAATCGTACCATCCTCCCCAAACTTACCATGAAGTGCTAACAAAGCCACATCAATGTCACGCACCTTGTCAATTACCTCTTTGTTGTCATCTAATATAATGGCAGTAACTTTGTATTTTTGCTTATCTAATTGAGTGACCATTTCCTTACCTGTCATGATGGAAACCTGCTTTTCAGAGGAAGTACCACCCATAATTACGCCAACTTTCATTTTCTCAACCCCTCCTATCATTTTTTAATGTGTCACCAATGATTTGAATACCACGGACAATATCCTCTTCTGATAACCGGGAAAATCCTAGGCGAAATGTGTTTCTACCGAGCCCATTTGTATAAAAAACATCTCCTGGATAAAACACCACACCTTTGTCATAACATTTTTCCAATAGCCTTCGAGCATCAATACCCTCTTCTAGTTCAATAAAAAGATGGAGTCCTCCATTTCCTCTGATTCTGCTAAATGGAATGTATTGCATACAGGTTTGACGAGCAAGTTCATATTTTTTCTTATAGACAGACCTTGCTTTTTTTAAATATTTTTCAAAATAGCCATCCTGCAAATATTGATACAACACCGCTTGATCCAGGGTAGATGTATGAATCGTTCGAGCTCTTTTCATGCTTTCTAAATAATTGATTAACTCCTTATCGGCTAAAATCCAACCAACTCGTAGTCCTGGAAAAAGGATTTTAGAAAAGCTGCCGATATACACAATATTATTTCCTGATCCACTAAAAGCAATAAGCGGTGCTAGATGAGAGCTAGAGTATCTTAATTCCTCATTAAAGCCATCCTCTACAATAGGAATTTGATAGGTTGAAAATAGCTGAATGATAGCATCTCTTTTTTCAGAGGAGGTGACGATACCAGTTGGATTATGATAGGAAGGAATAAGATAAGCAAAATCAAAATCCTTTTCTGTTATACTTTTCTCCACCATCTCCATATCAATGCCATCATCCTTCATATCAATGCCGTGTATATCTAGCCCATGTAAACGAAAAAGCTTCAATGCCGCATGATGCGTAGGATTTTCACATAAAACACGCCCAGATTTTTTGGCTATTGAGGATAATAAAATATCTAGCCCTTCCGTAAAGCCATTGGTTATTAAAATATCTTTATTAGAAATATTTACACCCTTCATTTCCATATAACCAAGTAGATAATCAATTAAAGGTTTATAACCTTTTGCATAGCCATAATTCAAGACGATGTCGCCCTCAAGGGACATCCGTGTAAGAAACGCCCTTTTGAAATTCTCAACATCAAAAAGCTTTTCTTCCGGGGCAATACTAGTGAAAGAAATCATTCCTTTTTGCCACTGTATATCTTGCCGTATTAAATCGATTTCATCTGCTAACAAAGTTGCTGTATTAAGCCTATTCTTCCAGTCAAACTCGATCGTCGACGTTTTCAATGTAGTAACCTTTCCTACAAAGTTCCCTTTTCCCTTCACTGCATAGATGATGCCATCCTGTTCTAACTCGGCATATGCATTTAAAACTGTATTTCTGCTAATGGCTAATAACTTACTAAGTTCACGGGTAGATGGAAGCTTTTGATGCTCCAACAGATGTCCCTTAACAATCATGTCATGAACATAATCCTTCAATTGCACGTAAACAGGACGATCATCCATTATCTTAAAATCATTAAACACTTCCTTACCCCCTTGTTTCATTCTTACATAACCCTAGCGTACCAAAAAGGTCCACGCTTTATGTAATTTCCGATTACAGTGGTTGTTCTTCTTTCTATCATATTTTAATATTGTCATTCCTATCAATTACGGCCCTGGTGTAATTTTTTTATCTCATTGTCCATTGGGTCAACAATGGGCGAATAATGAAATGGGGAAATATAGCATTTTATATAGCAAAGTAATCGACTCCTCCAATGCCAAAAAGGTACAATAAAAATTTAAAGGTGGTACATGATCGGTTTGTCTTGTGAAAAGGACAATGCCACTTCCAAATTCAAATGAAGGAGTGATTGTCATGATTAATGAAGGTAGACTCTTACAACATCTTCAAGACTTAAGCCAAATTGGCTACAATGAGGGTACAGGTGGGATTAATCGCTTCTCATTCACACCAGAAGAAAAGCAGGCCATTGAGTTAGTGACGACTTACATGGAACAAGCAGGTATGAGCGTAACGGTCGATGCTGTTGGGAATCTTATTGGTACTTATGGGGAAGGTAAAGAAACCATTATGCTAGGTTCTCACATCGATACAGTTCCAGAGGGCGGTAAATATGATGGTGCGTTAGGTGTGCTAGCCGCAATTGAAGTGGTAAACACGATGCATGAGCAACAGGTGCTTCCCTCTAAAAAAATACAAGTTGTCGCTTTTAAGGATGAAGAAGGCACGAGATTTGGCTTTGGGTTACTTGGTAGCAGTGCAATGGCTGGTCTTTTAACCGGGGAGCAATTACAGCACAAAGATGAAGCTGGCATTTCCATTGAAGATGCCATGAAGGAATTCCAACTGTCACCTTATCCTTTAGTAAATGCACAACGTAATGACATCATAGCTTACTTAGAAATGCATATTGAGCAAGGCAAAGTACTAGAAAATGAAAATTTGCCTGTCGGTGTCGTGACAGGCATAGCAGCTCCTTTATGGTTAGAAATATCTGTAACCGGCGTCAGTGAACATGCAGGTGCAACACCTATGCCTATTCGGCAGGATGCTCTAACTGCGGCAAGCGAGATGATTTTAGCCATTGAACGTCTATTAAATGACACAACAGATGCCGTGGCAACTGTCGGCAAGCTTACTGTATCCCCAAATGGAACAAACGTCATCCCAGGCAAAGCCACTTTCTCTATAGATTTACGAGATATTGACGAACAAAAAGTGAGTACGCTAGAGGCGGCGATATTGCAACAACTTCAACAAATTGCAGAGCGAAGAAATGTCACATTGGCTTCAAAAATATTACAGCGCATTAAGCCTGCAAAAACTGATGAGAAACTACAACAGCAACTTGCAACAAGTATTGAAAAACAAGGGATACGTCCATATTCTCTTATAAGCGGTGCTGGGCATGATGCAATGAATATTGCTGAAATAGCTCCAATTGGGATGTTGTTCGTCCGTTCAAAAGACGGCATTAGCCACAATCCCTTAGAATATAGTTCCGATGAGGATATCATTGTAGCAACTAATATTTTTTACGATTCTGTCGTCGAACTCGCTAAATAGCCAACTATTATATATAAAAGAAACTACTAGAAGCTATCCATCACTTTTGTTGGGTAGCTTCTTGAATTCACTGAATGGGTATTGTCATTTCTAACTCAGGAATATTTTGAATCTTAGGTTCATTATTTTCGTCCATTTGAAATGCACCCTTTGGATATTCTTTAAAGAGATGTATAGAAGGCTTGATCGTAATGGATGCTAATACAGATTCAAAAGGAGTAAAGCGATGGATAATCCATAATTTGTTCACTACCATTGCTCTCATGCCAACCTTTGCCATTAATTAATTCAAGTTTATGCCCCTGCTCATCAAAAATTGGAAGTGACATGAAGTTAGTGCAATTAGTGAACGAAGTTTAAGAGATGTTACCGTTTTCATCACAGTAAAATTCAATGGTAAATCTCTTCTCAGATTGAGCGTTATTTAGCTCATAAATTCCTTCTATTTGAATACTAATTGCTCGGCCTCCATCTATTAAATCTGTTTTAAAGGATGTTTGCTTCCACTCACCACTTTGGGTTTTCACTAGTTTTGTAGAAATATTCTGTACAGAAGTGAACATTTGACGATTGTGAGATGGACTAAATTGTGTTTCAAAATCTCCTGTTACCTCTATTGTTCTAATTAAATCAGGAAAGTACAAATAGGTTTTCTTAGTTGTACTACCATCGTTATCTGTAATTACGGGTTCTGGGTTAATTAACATCATTTTATTCATTTTACGTTCTGTGATTAAATGCTGCTCTATCCACGAATGAACGTCCTGTTCAAACTCTTCTGGTGTAATCCAATATTCATCTTCGAACTTATCTATTGGTGAAACACCAATGACTAAACCTGATTTCAGCGCCATTGCTTCCTCTATTATTTTTAAATATTGCTCATAGTACTGTTTTTTTACCTCATCCGTAAGTGTTGGGGGTGGTTTTTTAGCTAGTTCATCTTCTAATTGTGATTCCTCTTGTTCATCAGGGATAGCCATCGAAGAAGCAGATGGAGGGATATTATCCTTCACATTTTGAATGGTTGGTAGGAGACTAATTCCAATCAGAAAAACCGCCAATATTGAAACCATTAAAGGCTTCCATTGATAGTTTGGTTGATGAGATTGATGTAATTTCGCCATAATATTCGCTTTATCATCCTCTGATAACTTAATAGATGTAGGAATCGACTTTTCCAGTTCTTTTTTAATATTCATATTCTAACTCTCCCTCCTCTATTGTTATTTTTGCTAATTTTCGCCCTCTAACTAATCTTGTTTTCACTGTGTTGGGAGAGCATTTTAACACTTCGGCAATTTCTGTTATTGATAGTTCAACATAATAATGGAGCCAAATCACTTCTCGATATTTAGTAGGTAAAGAATTGACTAATTGCCCGATAGACTTACTTTGCTCTTGTTGTAAAATGTCCAGCTCTAGAGATTCTCGTTTCAACCAATTCTTCATTTTCTCCGTTACTTCAAATTTTTTATAATGCCAGCTTTTTAAATAATTTTGGCATTCATTCACTGCTATTCGATATAAATAGGTTTTGGTAGAAGAACGTCCTTCAAAGGCATCGAGGCTTTTATAAAATTTAATAAAAACTTCTTGTACAAGGTCCTCTGTCTTTTGTAGTTCTTTTACATATGTATAAATTAACCGTTTTAAATAATCTCCATGTTGCTCCATTACTTCATAAAGCAATTTTTCTTTCTCATTAGATGTCATAACAAAACCCTCCCTTCTTTAATGTTAGACAAAACTGGAAATGAACTGGTTTCATTTTACCAAAAGGAATATTCTCTCTTTTTATATGCTATAGTGTATTTATGGTTAATTTTTCTATAATTTAGGAAGGTGCGATGAAATGGAAGAAATTTTAACGATTACAAATTTAACAAAGAGTTATGGAAACAAGGAAATTTTAAAGGGAATTGACCTCCATGCCTCTAGAGGGGAAATCATCGGCTATATTGGTCCAAATGGTGCCGGCAAAAGCACGACTGTTAAAATCATTTTAGGACTTGAAGGTGACTATGGTGGAGAAATTAAGCTCTTTGGGGAGAATATTGGGCAAAATCAAATAGACTATAAGCAGAAAATCGGATACGTTCCAGAAATCGCTGATGTATACGACAACCTAACAGGCTATGAATATTTAACGTTTATCGGGCAGTTGTATGGACTTGAGCTAGAGGAAGCAGCTAGCAAATCCAAATCACTCATGGAGTTGTTTGGGGTTGGTGCAGCATACCATTCTAGAATTTCTTCCTATTCAAAAGGCATGCGACAAAAACTACTAATCATTGCAAGTCTCATACATAATCCAGACCTACTATTTTTAGATGAACCAATCAATGGCTTAGACGCAAACAGTGTCATGATTTTTAAAGAGATTTTAACGCAGCTTGCAGCCAACGGAAAAACAATATTCTATTCATCTCATATTATGGATGTAGTTGAAAAAATCAGTAGTCGTATTATCCTGCTGTATGATGGCAAAATCGCAGCGGACGGAACATTTGCCCAGTTACAAGAAGATAACACTGAAGGAACGTTGGAAAGGATTTTTAATCAATTAACAGGATTCCATGAACATCAGGAGATTGGCGAGAAATTTGTGTCGATCGTTCAAGGAGTACACTCATGACAGATTTCAAAACGCTCCAATTGCTTGATCTATTCCGATGGCTTTTTGTAAAGATAGGCATTGATTATGACATGATGCGAAAAATCCTCCATATAAAATTAACGATGGATGAACGTAAAGTACCAACTCTATTTAATCAGAACAAAAAAAAAGACGATCAAAAATATGGCTATATTAAATCACTATGGATTTATGTTTTATTCGGCCTTATACTCATCCCGCTAATGGGGTTTGGGCAAAATTTTCTTTTTCAAATGAGTATTGCGTTTGCCATGATCATATTTTTAATTATGACGTCATTGATTGCTGACTTTTCTTCTGTGCTCTTAGATGTACGAGATAAAAGTATACTTTCCACTAAGCCTATTTCCGCTAAAACCATTAATGCTGCAAAGTTCATGCATATTTTTATTTATTTATCCTATTTAACAATTGCCTTAACGGGTATTCCTTTAATAGTTAGCCTGTTTACGCAAGGAATTGTGTTTTTTATTTTGGCAGGTCTAGAGATAATATTCATTAATTTATTTATTGTAGCATTCACAGCCATTTTATATATTGCCATTTTACGCTTCTTTGATGGTGAAAAGCTGAAGGATATGATCAACTATGTCCAAATTGCTTTGTCATTGATGCTGATGGTTGGTTATCAGGTTCTTATTCGGTCCTTTGAATTCGTTAATTTGGATATGACAGTGTCATTTCATTGGTGGAGTCTCTTCCTAATACCGATGTGGTTCGCTGCACCCTTTGAATTAACGCTAAATGGAGATACTTCCTTATTAACACTGGTATACAGCATCTTTGCAGTCATCATACCGATTCTTTCGATTGGCTTATACATCAGACTCATTCCAACCTTTGAGCGTAACCTTCAAAAACTGTTAAGTACAAGTAAATCAAAAAAAGAGAAGAACAATCGACTGAAATCATTTTTATTAGCATTAGTATGTAGAAGCCATGAAGAGAGAGCATTCTATCGTTTCGCCTCCCTTATGATGAAACAAGAGCGAGAGTTTAAGCTAAAAGTTTATCCTTCTTTAGGTTTTTCATTTATTATTCCATTTATTTTTATATTTACTTTTAGTAGGTCGGAAGAAATTGATTATTCTACTAGTATGGGTTACTTAAATATTTATTTTAGTATGATGATTATTCCATCCGCTGTACTTTTGCTTGGCCATTCTGCTAAATATAAAGCTGCTTGGATTTATAAAATACTCCCATTAAAAGATTATACGAATTTACAAAAGGGCAGTTTAAAGGCATTTTTAATCAAATTGTATGTGCCATTGTTTTTGGTATTAAGCATAGTGTTTAGCTATATTTACGGTATTCGAATACTCCCAGATTTACTGGTGGTTTTAGTTACAAGTTTGCTGTATACCTTCCTCTGCTTCTTCACGATGAACAACAAAATACCTTTTACCAAACCATATGACGAAATGGGAGATGCTCAAGGATGGAAAACTTTTTTATTACTCATCCCCTTAGCTATGCTAGCAGGTCTACACTATTTAATTGCTAGTCAAGTGGCTCTCGGATCTACGGTTTATTTTATTGTGCTTTTCTTTATCAATATCGTGGTATGGAAGCTCGCCTTCAAACCTGAACAGTAAAGTCAAAAACGGCTTGAGCCCCACATTGTATGGGCCCAGCCGTTTTCCTTTAAAATGCCTTTCGCTCATAAATACGGATGGAGAGCATCCATGAGCCTATATATAATAGAACAATCAGTAATGTGATAATAAGGTATAGTTGTAGCTCCTGTACAGTCATGAAATTTTGTACAACTGTTTTTACTAAATTATTAAAGTTAGGGAAAAAGGATTTAACCATCACCAAATAAATGGCAAACGAAACCATCATAAAAATAGTTAAGTACTTCGTTTTGAATTTATAGGAAATTGGTAGAATAAAAGAAATTACAATCATAACGAGGCCCATAATCAGCAATATTTCTTTCCACAATACAGCTACCTCTTTCCCATTTAAAAGAAAGTCGAACAAATACGTATAGAACATAAAGAACCCTGTAAAAATTAACGTTCCAATATATTTCGAACTAACAATTTCTTTTCTTGTATAAGGTAATGAATTGAGTAAAATATTAGCATTATCTTTTTCATCATTAGAGAAAGCACTTAAAACAAATACGATACTATATATAAAAACTATAAATACCGACGAAACATTAACCATTAAATAAAGAATAATAGTTGCTATGTAGATTATTAGGATGTTTTTTTGAATTAAAATATCTTTTAGAATAAGGTTCAACATATTCTTACCACCCTTTCTTTGTATAATACATAATGTCTTCAAGCGTAGGCTTTTCAACAACAACCGTATCGCCAAATATAGTGGCTACCCGATGTTTATTAGCCGTTAATGCTTCAAAGCCTCTGTTTGTTTTACGTAGGGCAATGAATTCCCGCTCCGTTTCACAATCTAATAAATCCAGTGTTCCTTTAACAATGGCATACTCCTCTTCAATTTTATAAAACTCCTTGGTGAAGATATGCTGGCCATTATGAATAAAGGTAATATAATCTGCAATACGATCTAAATCTGTAGTAATATGTGTGGAGAAAAATATAGTTTTGTCCTCATCTTGCATTAACTCATGTAAAATATTGAGTAACTCTCTCCGGAAAATAGGGTCAAGTCCAGACGTTGGCTCATCCATTATAATTAATTCAGCGTGATGTGCTAATGCAATAGCTAATGATGCCTTCATCTTCATCCCTTTTGAGAATGTCTTCATATTTTTGTTCAAAGGTAGTTCGAACTGTTCAACATAATACTGAAATTTCTTGTCGTCCCATTTTTTATAGGCTGGTTTAATGATCATTTTCATATCCTTTAGCGTAATATTTTCATAAAAGATATTCTCATCATAGACAAAACCGATACGTTCTTTTATTTCTTTTTCATGCTTCTTATAGCTTTTACCGAAAATAGAAATAGTTCCACTATCCTGCTGCAATAAATTCATAATCATTTTAATCGTCGTCGATTTTCCTGCACCATTTCCTCCAATAAACCCTGTGACAAATCCTTTTTTAACATTGATTGAAAGATCCCTTATTTGAAAACCATTAAATGACTTTTGTATATGCTGTAATTCAATAACATTTTCCATCTATTCATCCTCCGTATACAATAAAGTAAGCATATCCTTTAACTCAACTAAACTAATATTCATTTCCTTCGCATTTTGAATCGCTACCAGTAACTTTTCCTCAATAGCCTTCATTTTTCTTTCTTTCATCATTTCTGTATTTTGTTCAGAGATGAACGAACCTTTCCCAACAATCGAGTAAATAAAACCGTTTTTTTCTAGCTCTTCATAAGCACGTTTTGTTGTAATGACACTAATCTCTAAATCCTTTGCTAGTTGACGCATGGAAGGCAATGACTGCCCCTCCTGTAATTCACCTGTTAAAATTAGTTTTTTGATCTGCGCATATATCTGTTCATAAATGGGTTCTTTTGAACTGTTTGAAATAATAATTTGCATGCAAATACCTCTTCGCGAAAATATTGTATATATACTTTATATACAATATATACACATTGACATTAATTTGCAAGTAAAAATTTCCTGTTAATTACTACTAAAAAAAGCATATAGCCAAATGAATGACTACATGCCCTTATTCTTAAAATACAAATGCAACGAGTTCTTCCTTACCGCTTTGCATTTCTTTTATTTTATACATATTATGAGTGACCTCATCTTCTCCTAATACTATGACCTTTTGTGTATTTTCACGATTAGCTTTTTCCATTGCCTTTTTTACTTTCTTCCCACTTAGCTCAACTTCTACCTTATATTCTTTTCGGCGCAATTCTGCTGCCAGCTTTAGCGCTGCCTTTTCCGTTCCAATGGGAATAATATAAATATCTGCAATCGGTGTGTTTCGCTCTATTTTCCCTGAAAGCTCCAAGGCTGTAAATATGACATCTAAACCAAAAGAGATCCCCACAGTGGCATAGGATTGCTCCGACCCCATAAGGCCACCAATCGCCTGATCATAACGCCCTCCACTCCCCATACTGGAACGAATGGTTTCATCGGCTAAAAAGATTTCATAAATGGTCCCTGTATAAATCTCAAGCCCCCGCGCTAAAAACGGATTGAATATACATTGTTCACTTAACTCAAGTGTGTTTAAATAAGCTGTTAGTTCCATTAATTCCTGTAAACCTTGTTGTAACAACATATTTTTGTTCGCGTACTCTTTAAAATATGCCATATTTATTTGAGTACGTTCCTCTAGAAATTGCTTAATCTTATTAATACTGTTATTAGAAATCCCTAATTCCTGTAATTCTGTTAGCATTGTTTTTTGGTCTATTTTTTCCATCTTGTCTAAAATTAAAATGACTCGATTCATTTGCTCCTGCTCTACCTCAAATAATTGCAATAAACCAACTAAAAGTTTGCGATTATTATATTGGATATTAATTTGCAGATTAAGTTTATCAAATGCATCTATCGCCATCATCATTAGCTCCGCCTCAGCAGCCTGTGAGGCTACCCCAACAATATCTACATCACATTGTGTAAATTCACGAAAACGCCCCGCCTTAATGGGGCCGTCTCGAAATACTTTACCAATCTCATATCGTTTAAATGGCATTGAAATAGAAGGGTTCATCGCTACAACCTTTGCAAACGGAATCGTTAAATCATAGCGTAACGCTAAATCACGCTCACCTCTATCCGTTAATGTGTACATTTCCTGTAGAATCTCTGCACCACCAGCATATTTTGAAGCCATCAGCTCTGTATAGTTAAGAATAGGTGTCTCTAACGGCTTGCAGCCATAAGCCATAAACGTATCTTCTAAAGTACGCCGAATAGCACGACGAGTGACCTCCTGCTCTGGTAAATAATCTTGTGTTCCGCGAACATTTTGATAGTCCATTTTTTTCATCACCATTGCCTCCTCATTTTTTGGCAAATAAAAAAACCGTATACGATAAAGCCCCAAATCAGCTTTATTTATACGATTACATAAGAAATAGTCTTTCTATTCAATATTAATAAATTAATAAGGATAGCAAGACTACTGACTATGATGATGTTTTGTTGTGTACGATTGGACAAAAATAATTGTCATATGTATTCCCTCCTTTTATATTAAGGGATACTATAAGACAAAACAAATCAAATGTCAAACTATTTCGTGAAATCAAAAAATTATTTTTTTTAACTTTTGTAATGTACCTAACATATTCGCTAATTCCTCGGGTGTTAAATTGGCTTGATACTTTTCAGAAATCTGTTGATTAAACGCTTCAACTTCCTGTTTATAAAGCCATCCTTTCTCACCTAATTCAATAGAAAAACCACGCTTATCTTCTACATGCTGCCTTTTTATTATATAGCCATCCTTTTCAAGCTTTGCGATCTGCTGGCTCACAGCACTTTTCGTAATAGCCATTTTTTCAGCTAGTTCAGAAGGTGAAGAAGAAGGATGACGAATCACAAATGTCAAAAGGACATATTGTTGATTATTTAAGGAGAAATTAGTATAGTTTCTTTCCATTTTCTCAAGAATGATCCAAATATCTTCAATGGTTTGATTAATTTGCTCCACTACATTATTAGTCTTCATTTTTTTGAGTGTCACCTTTTTCTCGCCATTTTTTAGGATTAAGATAGCTTTTAAACTTGTTAGCTACCTCTTTCCCAACAAGTAAAGCACCTAGCCAAAATAAGATTTCAGCTATAATAATACTCCCTGGTATAATTCCTGCTTTTAATTTCGTAGGTATGGGTGTAAATGGTGTAATGATTGGGATTAGCCATAGTGAAAGAGAAAAGATAATAATGCCTACTCCAAGTTTATAGGCAAAGGGCTTTTGTGCTTTTTCGTTAGATGTCATGAAACCATTCTCCTGTACAATATTTTATTTAAGTTAACTAAACTATATTATAAATTTCTTTAGTATGTTAAGCAATGTTATTATTACCAGGAAAACAAAAACCCCATCTATTTGAAAATTGATGAATCCAAATAGATGGGATGATAGTATTACATTTTTTGTGTTTATTGTTTTACAGATGTAAGTGGCACACGTAACTCATCATTTGGCTTGTTAATTAAATAATTATAAACGAGAATGTCAAGCTCCTTCTTGTCAAAATTCTCATAAACATCCATTCTTTTATTATTATCAAGCATACCCATAAATTCAGGCGTTCCATGGATTTTTTCTTTATCATCTAAATAATAGGTTTGATTGACTCCAGCAAATTCTGGATTAGCGCTTAATGATTCCACATAAAGGTTATTGTCCTTCATGTAATAAGTCCATGAGATCGGATACCCTGCAATATTAGATGTTACACTTTGAGGCTTTGCTGATATGTTCGTTAAACGGGTTGAATTGTAGTCTCCATATATACCTTCAACACGGTGCTTAGCAACAAATGTTATAGGTTGATTTTCCAGAGAAGCTGCATCTAGTCCTTTCATTTCAAAGCGAAGCTCTGTTTCATTAGGATTTCCATCTATACCCGATATATTACCAGTCAATAAAGTTCCGCCCACATCCAGTTGATAATCACTATATGGAAAAGTCTCGTATTTTTCTTGAGTAAGAATCAACCGAACTTGGGTCGGTGTAACCGTCATTTCATGGATTTTAGTCCCACCAGGCACATTGTCAATTGGGATATCTAGTACTTGCTTAAATGACGCATTTTCCAATTGTTTTTTAGCTAGATTTAGTTTTATACGCCAATCACTCTCTTTTGTTTCTAGTACGCGATTATAAGAAATTTGGAATTTAGTCCCTTCTTGGTGTAAGGCATCAGACTCGAATAGTTGCTGACTAAAATATTCACCCTTTGCTCCTTGATTTCCCGAGAAAGATCTTTTCCCATTCTCAATAGAATTTGTTCTGTCATTAATCGCCTCAATGAATATCCCTGTATTTCGAACTTTTAAATCTGTAAGCGTAACTGCTGATTTAAGTAATACTTTACCCTTATCTTGTTCAAAAGATTGGATAGTCACGGTGTCAACCCCATCCTTTTGAATTGGGAAAACTTGCGTAGTCAAGTCATTTGGATTATAGCTGATAGAATGTTTCTCATTGCTGATGAACTGAATATTCTCCATCGTAAACTCCACATCTGCCATCTGGCCTTCTACAACCCAATCCGTTTCAAAATATCCCTGGAAGACACCAAGCTCCTCATTCCAAGAATGTGTATAACTCCCTTCAATAAAGTTACCCTTCGCATTTTTAAGTCCGGTTAATTCAAAGCCTATATCCTCTCCATCCCAAGATACTTCAGGTTTTAAACTATATAGCAGGAAGGTTCTATTATCATCTATAAACGCCGTGTGTACAGTTAATGTAAACCCATCCTTCTTAACAGATTGCTCAATCGTCTGGCCTAAGCCTTGTGCTAATGCAGACTGAATACCAGCCCTATAAGTAAGAATATTGGACCAGTCGTAATTCAGTGCTGCATAAACAGGTGTAGCCATTAGAGCTACAGATAATCCCGCTACCAAAGCAAATCTCTTTCTTTTACGAGGTCGAAGTTCGATTGGTACATCTGCAATCTTTAGCTCGTCCTTCTGGATACTACTCCACATTTGATCAAAATCAGGATACGACATGTTATTGTCTGCCTTCATTTCATTTTTAAGTTTCTTTTCAATGCGTTCCAAATTGATTCTCCCCCTTCAACCATAAGTTTTGATTTTGTTCCAATTTTTTGCGCATGATTTTCAATGCCTTGTGAAGCCTCGACTTCACTGTGCCCACAGGGATCTTAAGAGATTCAGCAATTTCCGCTAATGATAGCTCTCCAATATAGCGCAGGGTGACAACGGCCATTAGCTTTTCTGGTAGCTGTCCAAGTAGTTCCTCCCATTCCTCCCCTGCTGCCTTCTCCAATACGATGGTGTCTACGGACTTAACCAATGTCGTAGATTGCTCATGCAGCAATTGAACCTGACTTTGTTTTTTCAACTGAGCCTGCTTTCTTTTAAGCAAATTTAAGCACTGATTCATCGCTATTCGCATAATCCAAGCTCGCGTATGTTCAACACTTCTCCAATCCTGTCGAAAAACGGTGATAAATACATCATGGCAAAGGTCTTCTGCATCTTGTGCGTTTCGTAGCATGTAATAACAGGTACGGTACACATCCTTGTTGTATGAAACGAATAATTCTCGTTCTGTCAATCTAAGTCACTCCTTTCTGACTGTTCTACTTTATAAACAAATGACTATTAGAAAAGGTTCATCTTTTTTTAGAACTTCGTTGCTTATGTAATTACTTATTAAAAACCCCATAATAAAAACAGATGGCATGATAGAGGCCCATTATTGGACATCTAAACCATCTGTTTTTAACCTGTAGGCATACCATCTCTGCATCATTACTTCAGGAAATTTTCGGGCTCTTCTGGTTACTTCTTATTAAACTTCCCCTTTTTTTCGTGCTGCTATTTCATCCTTCATTTCCTCATTTAACGCTTCAATTGACTGTTTACGTCGCTTATTTTTTTCTTTAAGCAGCTTACTTTGCAGAGGATCTACAAATTCCATACTCATTTCTGCTTCATGAATTTTCTCTTCCGTATTTTTAACGATATCACGAATGCGCTCTACATTATTGGTTCTATCATCAGTTTTTCGATGTCTTGTATTAGCCATGTTAACCTCCCCAAACTTTGACTTAAACATAGTTTGGGTTGTTTTTATGATTATATGTACGCTAACTTCTACTAAGAAAAGCACCTATTCTACTCAGTGCATCTCACTTCAAATAATGGATTTTTCAAAGTACATGTTTACTTATCAATGGATTTGTTTCATTATTGGCTGACACTGTATTTAAACAATCTCTTCTTTTAAACCCTCATAGGCAGATTTCGAATGCATAAATACATATAAAACAAGTGAGAAAATTATAGCTATTGCGCCAAATAGAATACAGACCTCTTGTAGCGAAAACCATTCTGCTAGCATGCCTAATACTAAAGTAAAAATAATCTGTAAGATACTAATGACCATTGTTGAAACACTACCAAAGCGGCCCATAATAGTTGTTGGTACACTTAATTGATAAAAAGTACTGTACCCTGCATTACAAAATGACATACAAATTCCTAATGCAATAAAACTGATAATTGCCATTGTCACATTTGGAGATGCGTAAAATAGCGTGTAGCTGATCGTCGTCAAAAGTAGACCATAAACAATATATTGCCTAGTCGAAAACTTTTTAGCATAGCGAGCAGCCAATGCACCACCGATTATAGCACCTACCCCTGTGATACTAACGATTACACCATATAGACTGTCTGAAGCTTCTAAGTTCTGTTTAATAAATGTGGCTTCCTGTGAGTCTAATGCAAAAGCAATCATTAAAGCCCCTTGAAAGTAAAGAAATACTTTGGTAAACACTTGCTCTTTTTTTATAAAGGAGTGGACAATAATATAATCCTCTTTTAACAGCTGCCATGTAATTGGCTGACGACGGACTTCCTGATGATCCTCTACTCTCGGCAGTTTATAAATGACCAAAGCACAGACAAAGAATGTAAGTGCATTAAACCAAATCGCCACTTGTACATTTGAAATAGCAATGATAAACCCAGCGAGTGCAGGACCAATTAAAAATGAACCAGAGCTAAACATTCCCAAAATCGCATTAAAAGATTGTTTATCTTCGTCTGGAACATATTTCGATATATAGTAGGTACTACTTGGACCAAAAAAGCTACTAGCTATATTAGATAAAAATAACACACAATAAATGAGCCAAATAGACGACGTGAAAGGTAATAATAAAATCAATATACCTCGTATGATATCGCTATAGATCATCAATTTTTGTTTATTTGTTCGATCAATAATAGAACCTGCAAAAAAGCTTGTTAAAATACGAGCTATCGGCCCCACAATAAAGATACTAGCCATAGCTGCAGGCGACTCTGTTAAGTGCCAAACTAATAAATTAAGCGCAACTAGATTTACCCAATTCCCTAAATATGAAAAGCCAAAGCCAAACAAAATGAGTTGGTATTTCCTAATCATGCGCATAATTCCTCCCTATGTTTCTTCATATATTCAATCTGCAGATAGAACATTAATTGAAAGTAACGGAATATATTTTGGTTTTTTTTCACATAAAAGTATCTCTTTAGATAATCATAGCTATCGATAGATTTCGGTGCAACTAAAAACGGCAACCTTAGCTAAGTTCATAGCCTCGGGTTGCCTTGTTAGTTTTTTATTGATAAAATGGTTTTACATTGTATCCATTTTTCTCCAAATGATAGCGGATATTTTTATCGATTAGGAAGTGACCTGATCCAACAACAACAAAGTAAGTTCCTTTTTTCTCTTCAAGTACATTCATGATTTTCTTGGCCATTTGTTCATCACGTAAACCAAATAGCATTTCATTGAACTCTGATGATTCACCTTCCATCGCTTGGAAACTTTTTGCGAAAGCTTCAACGTTTCCTTGTTTCCAGCTTGTAAACCACTCTTGAAGGATTTTGTGTTGGTTTTCTTCCGATGGATTAATGATACTGTCCAACACAGCGACCAATGACTGCTCCTGTGCTTCTGGTGATAATGCTTCAAACATGTCGACTTGTGCTTTTGTTCCTTCTAATTCGATCACTGGCTTTTGCTGTAGCTGTGCATTCAATAAAAAGTATATATCAATACCATGCATTGCCATCTCCTGTGGTGTCATTCCAAAGGAATCGTCCATTGACAGCATTGATAATGAGCTAGATAGCATCCATGGCTTTTGCATTGTCAGTTCCTCCATTGGAAGATCGTAAAGCTTAGCGACTTGCTCAAGCTTCGCATATGTTTCCGGTGCAATAGCGTCTTTCAGGGATGAACCATCCGCATACATCGCCTTTTCTGTATAATATTGAAGCCCTTCTGTATCTAAAATATTGGCCTCGACTAACAGCGCATCTGCTTCATCAAACGCCGTCACTAGTTTTTTATTAAATGGATATAAATCAGGTGTACCTAGATGAATAGAGCCTAGTAAATATACTAGTGTATCCTCATCCTCGACAACCCAAGCTACTCCTTTTGCTCCTTGCTCTGCAAGTGCATATGTACTCTGAATGAAACGAACTGCTAGTAAAACAGCTTGTTGCGTAGTTGCTTTTTTCTCTAATTGCAGTCCATTTGGAGAACCTTGTAATATGTTATGCTCTTTCATAAATTGAACAGCATCTGTACCAACAGGTAAATCATAGCGCGCCACAATATTATACAGGCGTTTTACAATATCACCACGTGTGTTATCATTCTTCACACTCACTGGTTTATACTGTTTATTTTCAGCTAAACCTAGAGAGGCAATTTTCTTTTCTGTTAAAGCTAGTAATTCATTGACCTTGTCCACAGGGATTTCTTGAAGGAAGCCATCAAAATACCATTCGGTTGGATAGATCCCGTATTTTTCACCTTCATTTAATGTTCCAATAGCCCAATTACTAATCGATGGTACTAGTGGTGGTTGTGTTTGCTCCTCTGCATGAATCACAGGAACAACTGTTGTCAGCATCAATGAAGCACCAAGCAATACAGCGCTTGTACGTTTCATTATCTTTTTCATCATATTCTTTTCTCTCCTTTTCCTATATCTGAATTTGCATCGTTTGAAATTATATCATACATATTCCAACTATTTTATACTTAAACGTGAAAATATTTACAAAATTGTATCAACAAAAAATTATGTTGATATAGTTATCGAGATCAAAAATTTAAATTAGTTTCATATAATTATAAATTGCTATCGCAACCTTCAATAACATGAAATAAGACGATGACACACAGTTCTTGTCATCGTCTTTTTAAATGAAAGCTTATTGAGTAAATTTAGGATCTAATATACCTAAACCACTGCCCTCAATTTCAAATTTTACTTTTGAAGCACCATCTAAATTAACATTAACCATTACCTTGTCTTTTATCGATCCACTATCATAAATCAATTTATTATCTGCGTAAATTTTCATATAACCTATGCCGAAAGAGCCAGCTACTAGCTTTTTAACAGGTGCTAGGTAAGTTTGGAATCCTTTATAATTTCCATTAGCTAAGTATTCAACTGTATGATCTTGTACAGCTCCTCCACCATGATACCCCCCTAGTTGATAAGATTGTTCAAACTTTTCTCCGGTACTAATAACGATAGAGCTTGGGTTATGGAAGAAGTGATCTTCATCACTCCCAATAGGTTTTACATCTTTTAAAGAGATGAATTTTGGAACATCACCAATATAAACGGATTTTGATTTTCCATCCCATGTAACTTTTTCCCCTAAAGATTCAGCAATAAAACGCATTGGAACATATGTTGTTCCTTCATAAATAAAGCCAGATTGACCCTCTTGTGGTTTTTTTTCAACCTTATCAACATAGTAATTAATTGTTTCTTGGAAAACGTTGATCTTTTTCATACTGCTTGCTGCCTCTGTTGTTGAGAGGTAAGTAAAGGTTAAACCTCCTAATATAAAAAAGCCTAAATAACTTGTTATTATAAGTAGTTTTTTCATATAGTCACTCCTTAAAATATATTTATACGTAATTATACCAAAAATTACATATCACATTTCAAGATATTGATCCAGAATAGGAAAAAATTCTGCATATCTACATTGGGTTATTAAGCAATCTTTATTCTATATAATCGAAGGTGGCCTTTAAATAAAGTTTAATGCCACTCTACATAGTATTTCTAATATCAAGTTGAATGTTCTTCAAACTCTTTATGTTGATTTATGAAATGGTAAAATATAATTTAAATACCCCAATAGCTTTAAATTTTTTTATACCATTTTTATTTATAAAGAAAGGACCCCTTATATATGTCCAAAATGGTTAATATGCTTTCTATAATATGGCTCCTCAAAACTCGGAAACAATTGACTGCTAAGGAGCTAGCAGAGGAATTAGAAATCAGTAATCGTACGGTTTATCGCTATATCGATGATCTGTGTGCAAGTGGCGTACCCATTATTTCAGACGCAGGACATAATGGTGGGTACAGTTTACTGAATGAGTTTACAAAAGCCCCTTTGTTTTTTAATCTAGATGAGCAGAAAGCGCTTGTTCATGCTGCAAAATTTGCAATAGATGCAGGGTATCCTTTTAGTGAAACTTTAGACGAGGCAATTTCTAAATTGAAAATGTATACAAACAAAGAACAATTGAATCATATCAATCGACATTTAAGAGGGTTCGAAGTCATACATCCTACTGTCGAACCGTCTTTGAAATCTATTCTTCAAGATTTAGAAATTGCTGTTGCGGAAAGTTATAGATTACTTATTGTTTATCAAAAAGATAGGGAAATTGAAGCACAATCCCGGCACATTGATCCTTATGGTCTTGTTTATTGGAAAGGTAAGTGGTACACCGTCGCCTATTGCCATTTGCGTGAAGAAATTCGAAGTTTTCGAATCGACCGTATTCAATCATTATCCAAAACGGATAAAAGATTTGACCGACCCTTGGGATTTTCAGCACGTTCTTTCTTTCTAAAAGACATTTTACCTGATGCAAGTCAACTTGAAAAACTCATTTCTGTCCGTATCCAAGGCCATACACATGCGCTTGATGATTTATGTCAACATTGGTTATTTAATCATGCTTTAATAGAACGGAACAACAATCAAGCTCTTTTTAAAGTTGATAAAGAGTCTATTCATAGCTTGGTACCTTACTTTCTTCTCCCTTATGGTAAATCTATTACCATTTTGGAACCAACTTTATTACAAGAAAAATTAGCAACTATCAGCTTTGAATTATTCAATCATTATCAAAATACTTCACTACACTGACCGTACTTGTCAGTGGAGTTTTTTTATAATGTACATGTTCCAAATAAAATTTTTTAGGAGGCATAAAATTATGAAGGATTTGAAGTATCATTTTTATATTGCAGGTACACCAGAGGAAGTTTGGAAGGCACTTATCTCACCCGAGGGTACAAAAAAAATTTATTATGGGTCCGTCATTCTATCTACATTTCAAGTGGGCGATCTCTTGGAGTATGTGGGTCCTGGGGTAGATGGAGATAAAACTTTGCATGTATACGGAAACGTCTTGGAATATGAGCCCAATCAGGTACTTCGATTTACTCACTATCCTGGGAAATCTTATTTAAAAGATGATGATCATGCATTCGAGTCACGAATTTCGTATTTTTTAGAACCTATTGGCTCATGCACGAAATTGACGCTCATTCATGACCAGTGGAAAGAAGGAGATTCCACTTATGAGAATAGCGAAAAGGCTTGGTGGATGATTTTAAGTAACACAAAGACTTTAGTAGAAACAGGGAATGTTCTAGACTTTGATGAAGATTCATCGGCCCATCAAAATTAGTTAACAGAAAGAGAATACTAGCCCTTCACTCGCTAACGTATTTGGAATTTATTTGACAAATAACTACTAGAGAATAATCCATTTTTAATGGCACTTTCTTCAAAATGGATTATTCTTATTTATCGATAACACAAGTAAACTTTTCAAGTAATTTTTTCCTCAGTTGCTGATTTAAGCTAAAATGTGACCGCCTTCTACATGAAGAACAGTCCCAGTCACAAAACTATTTTGCAGCAAGTATAATACGCTTTGTGCAACATCCTCAGCTTTTCCTATCCGTTTTACTGGTAGTTTGTTTTCAACAGTAGCATAGAAATTAGTACGTGCTTCTTCTGGCATTTTACTACGGGAAGGTGTATCAATTATACCCGGTGAAATAATGTTTACACGGATAGGGGCAAGTTCTAATGCCAAAGTCTGACCTAGATTTGAAACAGCCGCATTGACTGCGCCTAGAATGGCTGAACCAACCATAGACTTGTAGGCTACAACCCCAGAGAATAAAGTGACTGAACCATTTGGTAAAATTTTCGAAGCACCATATTTCGCTGCATAATATTGTCCCCAAAATTTGTTTTCAAACAGTTGTCGGGCTTGGATTGTATTCGTTTGGAGAAATGACCCGCTGGATGTTTCTGCTGCGCTTACAACAAGATGATCGAACTGGCCGACTTTTTCAAAGAAAGACTGGACTTGCTGTTCTTGTGTAGTATCTAGTGTATAGGCTATAGCCCTAACTCCTAATTGCTCTTTTGCATTCCGTAATTTATCTTCGGATCGGCTAGCAATGATTACTTCTGCACCTTGGGCTATTAGCTGTTTCGCTGATTCAAACCCAATCCCGGAACTTCCACCAATAATGACAATTTTTTTATCCTTTAACATGTTTTTATCCTCCTATGGGTTTGCTTGATAGAATTAAAAATTCAATACCTCTTGCAGGTGTATATCAAGTTCAGATACAAACTTTTCAATCTTCGGATTTTTGACTACATCATAGCAAGAGAAACTCTTTAAAGTTTTCATTCCGAGAAATTTCTGTATCCGATGTAAATGACTTAATGCATCTTCTAGGGTGTTCCCTTCAAAAAATTGACTTGAATCGTTGAATGCTTTTTCAGGAGCATTCCAGGTAGTCGAAAACATATATTTCTTTTCCGTCAATAGCCCTCCTTTTCCATACTGATCAGCGCCTTTAAAAAATAAACCATAAGCATATACTTCATCCATATACGTCTTCAATAATCCCGGAACACTGAACCAATAGATAGGCGTTTGGTAAATGATGATATCAGCCCATATAAATTTTTGCTGTTCTTCCTCGATGTTATATCCGTTTTGAACAATGGTTGTTTTTACGTTGTTCTTTTCGCTAAAAAAGCTGATCAACTTGTCCATCAATGTTTGGTTCAAATTTCCTTCTGCCGAACTATATTTCTGATGACCGTTAATAATAAGTATATTTTTCATTCTTTTCTTGCTCCTTCAATTCCGTGGTCTCTTAAAAAACCGCATAGTATATGGCCAGTAACTAATAACCCTTGTTGCACTTTAAGTATCATTTAATCCACATGATGACTCCCATCGTGCTGATAGCAAAAGCACTGATTAAGTGAGCAATACGTGCTAAAGGTAGTTTGTTGCGTTGATTTCTCGCACTAAATTTAATCACCTCTACAATATAGGAATGGAATAATAGGTTCATCGGTATTATATATATAGTTACTTCATTTTAGGAAGTAGTGATATTTAATTCATAAAGTTTCTGAAAATATACTATTGTGATATGATAAGGTAAATTAGTCAAAAAAATTTTAGGGAGGATGTATAATGAGTGTTATTGAGCCTGTCGTGTTGACCAAAGGAACCCCAGGTGAGACTTGCCCTATCGCTAAAACGCTCGACGTGATTGGGACTAAATGGACCTTTTTAATTATTCGTGATCTGCTTATTGAAGGAACGATGCGATTCAGTGACCTTTTAAAATCAATGGATGGAATTAGCCCAAAAACACTTTCACTCCGCCTTAAGGTACTGGAAGACCATGAGATACTGGAACGAAAGGTATTTCCAGAGGTTCCTCCTCGTGTGGAATATACGTTAACAGAAAAGGGAAAACAATTGGAAGGTATTTTCATTGAATTAAAGAGATTCGGATTAAATATATAAAAGATTAAATATAGGTTGTTCTTTAAATTTAGCCTCTTTCAAACTATGTCTGATATGGATCATCTCTCTGTAAGGTGTGGAAGTTCATACTAAAATTAAGGATATTTATTTAATCCTTAGGGGAATATGACATCTTCTTCACCTCAGTTTTTGAAAAAAACACCCCGCTTTAAATACGATTAACTCATCTATAGCCTTTGCTATTATTATCTTCCTGTACTCTAATTTTTCACTTTCAACATTGTGCTATACTGATTCTATTATTTTCCAAAATGGAGGAATTTTAATGAATAAAGAAGATCAAACACGCGATCTTATTATCCAAACTTCTCTTAAATTATTTAATAAAAAAGGTTACGATCAAACTTCTATTCAAGATATTATGAATGCCACGGCATTACCTAAGGGTTCTATTTATAGACGTTTTGAAAATAAAAATGACATTTCTATTGCTTCCTTCAAATATTCTATGAGTATTATTTGGCAACATTATTTTGAAGCAATAAAGTCTAAATTTACAGCGACAGATAAAATAATTGCTATGTTTGAAGTTTATCAAGATGCTGTTCATACCCCCCCTGTTGATGGTGGTTGTCCACTACTAAATACCGCAATAGAAAGTGATGATGGATTCCCAGAACTACATGAGTTAGCCGCTAACACACATAATGAAACGCTACTTTTTCTACAATCTATTATTGAGGAAGGTATTCATTCCAAAGAATTTAGCCAAGATGTAAATTCTTATTCTCTAGCATCTTTTTTATTCTCTACTTTAGAAGGTGCTATAATGTCTAGTCGTTTAGCTTTAAATAATGATCATATGAACCACAGTATCGAACAAATAAAATACCTTTTACAACAATACGCATCAAAAAACCAAGAGGTTTAAAATGTAATACCTCTTGGTTTTCACTAAAATGTAAGAAATATTTTGTTGAAATTACAGGCATTAGCATATAAGATACTCTTAAGGACCGGACGGTTCGGTCTGAAAGAAAACTTAAAGGAGAGATAGTATTGGAAATTGCCATTTTACTTTATGACGGAATCACAGCTTTGGACGCTATTGGTCCATACGAAGTGTTTGCAGCTACACAGCAATGCCATGTGAAATTTGTTGCTAAAGATAAAGGAATGATTAAACTAGATTCAAAAATGGGCTATTTGCATGCAGACTATAGCTTTTCTGACATTACTTCTGCCGATATTCTTGTTGTTCCTGGCTGTAGTCCCCCTAACTACAAAAATCCAATGAATGATGAAGTAACGCTGAACTGGATCCGGAACATACATCAAACAACGAAGTGGACTACTTCCGTTTGCAATGGTTCTCTTATTTTAAGTGCTGCTGGTCTATTAAAAGGGATGAAAGCTACTAGTCACTGGGGTTCCTTTGACATCCTACAATCGCTTGGCACTATTCCAACTGAAGAAAGAGTTGTTCGTCAAGATAAAATGGTTACGGCAGCTGGAGTCTCTTCTGGTATTGATATGGCTCTGCAATTAGTTGCTTGGGAATTTAATGACGATCTTAGTAAGGGAGTTCAGTTAATACTGGAATATGATCCGCAGCCTCCATTTGATACAGGTTCCGTACAAAAAGCACCTCAACCTTTAGTGGAGGGTATTAAAAAAATGCTTCAAGAATTTTCCGAGAAAGAGCCTGATAGGTCATTCAAAAATAGTTAAGGGCAAAGTAACTTAAAAAGAATGTATTTTAAAGGAATAGTTACAAGATGTTAACTTGCCTGATAGTTGTGGGTGCTGATGCTAGCACAAAATAACAGTATTGGATTGTTGTTTCTTCACATGGCCATGGAATGTGAAAGTTGCTTTGAAAATAATTGTTCAAAAAAACACTCTCAACCTAGAGAGTGTTTTAGATTGTAGACAAAAGCCATCGAGAAGTTCACTCTCGATGGCGCTTTTGTCATTTTTCTTTCTCTTTCATTTTCAATATTTGGTAAATCAAT
>NZ_KQ465108.1 GCF_001308875.1 Lysinibacillus sp. ZYM-1
TAACCACGATCGCTATGAATAAGAGGATGCTCATCTTCTTTTAATTTTTGTATGGCTGGTGTCATCGTTTGAAAAACGAGTTTATTGTTATTCGAGTGCTCTAATACATAACTCACAATCGAATTGTCGTATAAATCGATAATGGCGCTTAAATAAGCCTTTTTGCCATTTCCATATTTAAGCTCCGTGACATCTGTACACCATTTTTGATTAGGTTGATCTGCTTTGAACTCGCGACTGAGTATGTTTTCTGCTACATAATCTAGATTCGATTTACGATATTTTTTTCGTTTTCTACGGATCACCGATTTTAATCGACACATTTTCATCAAACGATAAATACGTTTTTTATTTACCATCGGTAAATCTACTTTTTCCCGATGGCGATTGATTGTAAGTGTGATGCGTCGATATCCATAAATCCCATCTACTTGTGCATAAAGGTACTGAATTGATTCTAGAAGCTGTTCATTCTCGATTTCTCGTGCTGATGGATGACGGTTCAACCACTTATAATAAGCAGCACGTGTAACACCGGCAATTTCACATAATAAAATGATTGGCAATGCTTCCTTCGCTGCTAGTTCTTGAATGACAATATAACGGTTATGTATACGACTTTTACTTAACGTCGCCTCCTTTCGATTTCCTCTAACTTTTTTAAGAAGAGATTTTCTGCACGTAATCGTTCATTTTCGCGTTCCATACGTTGGATTTCTAAACGAAATTTGTCTTCAGTGCTTAACTCTTCTTCTAACTTTGTACGGCCACGGCGATCTTGTAAACCTAATTCCCCGGATTTTTCGAATTTTTTTACCCATTGATATACTTGTTGGTAAGAAATCGCATATTGTTCAGCTATTACTTGATAATTCTTTTCGTTGGCAATACAAGCTTGTACTATTTCAATGCGCTCCTGTACTGTTGTTTTTCTACCTTTAGTCATAGTTTGGCTCATTCCTTTACTCGAATCTTTTAATTCACTATGACTAGTATACTTTTTAATCCAATTTCGCAAAACGGATGTGCCAGAAAGTCTATATTTTCTAACAGTTTCTCTTAATGAATAACTTCCTGAAATATAGTCTTGAACAGCTGCTAGCTTTATTTCTTTCGGATATGTATTATGATTTTCACTTCTATTAAGACTTTCCTCTCCAAAAAACAAGTAATTATTTTGCCAATCTTTGATTGTTCTAGAATCAACTTTATACAACTCGGCCACCTCATTAAGAGTGAAATGGCTATTTTCATAGAAATTTAGAATTTCTAATTTTTCTTCTTTTGAAAAGCTGTATTTTCTCATAAAAAAACCTCCCCAATAGGCAAACAGATTTTATTTTTTAATCTGTCTACTTATTGGGGAGCGTATCATTGTTAGATGTGTCTAACAATTGGGGTGCAGTTCAGTTACCTATTTGGGGTTTTTCTTCCTAGTCAAGTATGCAATTTAAAAAAGCATTCGACACCGCTAATCCGAATCGTACTTGTTTGCGTAAATGGTAATTTGTTTGAAAAAAATCTAATAGCCATCTGAAAAAAGACTGCATAAATTACAGTCTTTTTTATGGCTCATTGTACTCAAAATATATTAAATCGACTAAGCTGAAAGCGTGTTAAATCCTGCTTACACTCTCCATTTAACGTTAATTCTGCGAGAACTTCCCCAACGGCACTACTAAATTTAAAGCCATGACCTGAAAAACCTGCAGCAATGACAATGTTTTGATGTGTAGGTAAGAAATCAATGATGAAATCTTCATCTGGCGTCATGGAATATTTACACGTTTTCCCGTATTTTAACGGCCCATGCTGTGGCATGAATTGCTCAATGAAATTTTGTAAATCTACGCTATCCATGTCATCGAACGGACGAAGAGGAACATTTGGATTAATTTCCTCGCCTCCATCATGTCGACCAAGCTTTAGCCCTGCTCCATCGATACTTGGGAAGCCATAATAGGAGGAATCGGCAAATTCAAAACAATAGGCTGGAAAAATAAGATCACTATAAAGCTGCTCATCGGCTTCAAACCACGCAAATGTTTTGCGTGTTGGTGTAACAGGGAGAGAGATGTCCAGCGTTTCAAGTAATTCAGTTGCCCATGCACCTGCAGTGACAATTAAATGCTTCGCCTCATAGACTTGACTGCCCGTCTGAACCTGCACAATTTCTCCAGTTTGGATGCCAACGACTTTTTCATTTGTTTGTAAACGTGCCCCTGTTTCCAATGCTAATTTTTTATAGGCTCGAATACATGCTTCGACTCGAAGGATACCAGCTGTTGGCTCAAAGCAAGCCACTAGATTGGCTGGCAAAGTTAAACCTGGCCATTTTTTCATGGCTTCAACAGAAGTATAATATTCAAGTGCTAATTCATAGAGTGCTGCACTAGTTTTTACATTTTGAATAAAATCACATGTTGGTTCCCCAATATTTACTACACCAGTTTGTAAAAATAAGTTTTCATCTGTTAAAGACTCGAGCTCCTGCCATAGCTCACCAGCTCTTTTTACGAAAGGCACGTAGCTAGCTCCTTCACCATAAGCATAACGAATAATTCTTGTGTCTCCATGATGGCTACCATCCTCATGTGGGGGATCAAAAGCATCCAGCATCAAGACACTTTTTCCTGCCTTCGCTAAATAATAACCTGCCGCCATCCCCATTGAACCAGCACCAACTATAATGACATCATATACCATAACAATCCCTACTTTTTTGCTCAAGTATAACAGATTGCTAGAAAATGAGACAGAAATTTTAGAAAAATAAACATGCACAACACTTGCTCTCCAAATGGAGAAAACAGGTTGTGCATGGAATTCGTTGATTATTTTGAGCGTGGTAAAACTTTATTGAGGACAATAGCTACTAATGCAGCTGTGGCGATTGGTGAACCGAATAAATATTGAACAGTTGTAGGTAATGAATACAAGAAATCATCCGGTAATAATGAAAGTGCTAAAGTTAAAATCACTGGTATAGCAATCACATACATTTCCTTTTCACCAATTTGTTCGTTTTTCATGACCTGTAAACCACTAATGGCGATAATTCCGCACACGATTACAAATACTCCCCCAATGACAGCAGAAGGGATCGCTGAAATAAGTGCCGCTAATTTACCAGAGAAACCAAAAACAATAAACCAAATACCTGCTGCAATAAATACTCGACGGCTAGCAATCCCCGTAATGGAGATAACCCCTGCATTTGTAGAGTAACCAGTAACAGGTGTAGAACCTAGTAATGAAGCAATTAAACAGCCAATCCCTTCACCAACAACGCCTCGATTAATTTGTTTATCAGTTAATGGTTTGTCGATGACATTACTAATGGCAAACCATGTTCCTGTTGTTTCAGCCATTAAGACGATATAAATAATGACCATTGTAATAATGGCGGAAATATTAAAGCTAAAGCTGAAATCTGCGAATGGAATTTGTGGCATACTAAACCATTTTGCTTGTGATACAGCTGATAAATCTAAAACACTCATCATATTTGCAGCAATACAGCCTACAATTAAAGCAATAATAACGGAACCTATACGGAATAGGCGGCCCTTTTGATGAAAGACTGTGCCCAACATTACACAAATCATTAGGACAATGGCTGAAATAAGCGCTAAATAAATGTTTTGATGAATGGATGCCCCTGCTCCATTAAAAATATTATCGCTTAAACCGACAGGCATTAAGGATAGACCAACAACAAAAATAATTGTCCCTCCAACAATTGGTGGAATAAATGTTTGTACAATTTTATTGAAGATACCAGTGTAGCCTAAAATAATCACTAAAATGGCACCAATTAAGCTTGCACCTAATATAGTGCTCCAGCCTAAATCACCACTACCACTTGCTGCGTAGATACCAACAATGGCTCCGAGTGGGACATAGGAAGGACCTTGTGCCATCGGTAATTTCATACAGAAATGTGTTTGTACAATAGTTGCAATCCCAGCTGCAATAAAGGTTGATTGAATTAATGCCCCTGCTTGACCAGTTTGTAATCCAATTAGCATGGCAATTAAAAATGGGACAACGTAAACATCCATAGCCATGACATGCTGTAAACCTAGAAGGGCTGATTGGCCAATCGAAATTTTTTCATCTGGTAGTACGGTTAATTTTGTTGTTTTTCTTGTTTCATTAGTTAGTTTGCTATGTTGCGTTTCCACGAAGATGTACACCTCATAAAGATAAATTTTTAATAGACAATTGGTGAATCATTAAACTCTTGAATGTACTTTTTGTCCTTGCACCCAAACCTCACGGATATTTTCAGGACGGACAAGATACATCATTTTTTGGAAAATATCGTGTAACGCTTCTTGGTTATCGAAAATAGGAAGCTTTGCAGAAGGGACCTTTGTATCAATGATTTGTACATCCCATGTATAATTTACCTGTAGACGGCCAATTGGAAGACTTAAGCTTTCCCCGCCACCAGCTGTTGCTAGATAGAAGGCCTCATTAATAGTAATGCGTGAGTTTGGTACACCTCGTTTGTTAGCTTCAATCGTTGTATTTACACCATCCTCTAGCATTCTCGATGACATGACAGCCTGTCTCGCATTATCGAAAAGGCTTGGAGAAAATCCACCTGAAACATCTGAACCTAATCCAATATCAACGCCCAGTGCATGGAAGCGGGCAATAGGAATAACGCTATTCGCAAAATAGGCATTAGAAATTGGGCAATGACCGATAGCTGTGCCTGTCTCAGCAAATAATCGTGCATCATCATCACTTAAAAAATTACAGTGGGCCATGACAGATTTATCACCTAATAAACCAAAATCATGTAAAGCCTCTGCATCATTTTTATGGAATCTTTCCTTGACGTAGCCATGTTCCCAATCACTTTCGCTACAGTGAGATTGAATATGTGTATCATATTTCGCTGCTAATTCTCCTAAGCCCTTTAAAGCATTGTCGGTACAACTTGGAATGAAACGAGGTGTGACAACTGGGTAAACGCCTTGTTTGGTTGTTTTTGCTAATTTCTTAACAGCTAGAATAAATTCTTCTGTATCAGCAAGGGCCCCTTGTGTAGTAGCATCTCGGTAAAAAGCAGGATTTTGTTCAGGATCATCCATAACAACTTTCCCGACTAATCCTCGTTGCCCCTTTTCGGCACAGATTTCTGCTAAAAGAATACTTGCCTCTTTATGAACCGTCGCAAAATATAATGATGTTGTTGTCCCGTTAGCAAGAAGCGTGCTCACTAAATCCTCGTAAACCTCTTGGGCAAATGTTAAATCCGAAAATTTTGATTCGATAGGGAAGGTGTATGTGTTCAGCCAATCATAAAGTGGAATATCTAAAGCTGTACCAGATTGTGCCCATTGTGGTGCATGAACGTGCAAATCGACAAACCCTGGCAAGAAATATTGACCTTCAGCTAATTGCTGGAAATGATTGTGGTGTTGGTATGTAGTTAATAATTGTTGATAATCAGCATGTTCAGGAGCGACTGTTTTTTCAATCATGCCATTTGCATTAATGAAAAATAAATAATCTTTTAAAATCTGAACTTCAGTAGCAGATTTACTAGTAAAAGCTGTTCCTTTAAAAATTTGCGTATATTCAGTCATAAAAACCACCTTAATGTTCGTTTATTGATAATAACACGGATTATTATAGGCTATTAAAACTATTAAGTCTATAAAAAAACGAATATTAATGATGAAGAGTTAGCGGGTAGTGAAAATTGCTACCTACATTTTTACAGCTTTGACAGACGATGATAGATGCAAAGAAGGCACTCTATTTCGATGACAGAGTGCCTTTTCTCTAAGAGATCGATTCATTAATGATATGATGAAAGTTATTAAAAGAAGAGGAGTGATGTTGATCATTTTTTCGTGTACAAAGATAAATTGGCCGTTGAATGTCAATGTCCTTAATAAACACTCGTGCTACTTGTTGCTGTTGGATAAAGCTAGATGCTGCGATGGATGGAGCTAACATCGTCCCGAAACCGGCTGCAATAGCATGAATGGATTCATTTATTCCATCCAGTTGTAGCCCTACTTTAGGCGGTGGAATCTTATGCACTTTACATAATGCATTTAAATATTCTTTTGTAGAGCTACCATCTTCTCTTGTTACAAAGGGCTGTTGCATAAGTTCTGAAAGTGAAACTATTTGCCCTGCTAGAGGATGTTTGTAGGGCACGATAAACCAATAATCTAAATTCATGAGAAATTGATAATTAATATCAGGGTGGTGGCCATCTTCTTTAACGATAAAGGCTAAATCTGCTTTATAATGGAGTAACTCTTCTATTACTTGCTGTGAATTAGCAGTTTTTAAATGAATATGAGTAGTAGGATAGACTTGTTTAAAATGAGCCAGCAATTTTGGTAATAAGAAATGAGAGGGGACATGTGTAGAAGCAATTTGTAATTCCTCAGTGCCTGTATTTTTTAACTGATCTACCTTATTTTCGATATCTTTTTCTAAATCAAATAAGCGCTGTGCTTGTTTATATAAAAAAGCGCCACTCTGAGTTAATGTAATGCCTCTACCTTTTGATTCAAGCAATGTCAAACCTAGTTCTTTTTCTAAATTTCGAATTTGAATGGTTACAGCGGGCTGACTAATCATTAGGGCTTGAGCAGCTTTAGAAACACTATTGAGCTCGGCTACCTTTGTAAATAGCCGTAGAGCATGTAAATTCATGATAGACACACCTTTTATAAATTATTTTTATGCTTTTATATACATTATATATTAGATTTATTAATTTTCGCTCGGTATCCTTTTAATAACAATAGAGAACAAAGGGGGGGGCAACATGAATCGCCAACAAATGGGTATTGTCTTGGGAGGAATTTTATTACTCGTTGTCGCAATGGGCATTAGTCGCTTTGCTTTCACACCAATTCTGCCATTTATGCGTCAGGAAGTAGGATTTTCTTTCGAAGTAGCTGGATTTTTAGCTTCAAGTAATTATATTGGTTATTTTATTGGGGCATTATGGGCGGGCTTTATTCATTGTCAACGTAAAAAGATTTTATTGGCAAGCGTGGTTTTCAATGTCCTATCAGTTGGGTTAATGGGGTTAATCGAAGTATATAGCATATGGTTAGTTCTTCGATTAATCGCAGGTATTACAAGTGGTCTTATTTTTGTCTTAACGTCTAGTATTATTATGGATTATTTGGCGAAGCAATCTTTATCACGATGGTCTGGCTATCTATTTAGTGGTATAGGCTTAGGGATTGCCATTTCAGGTTTATGTGTTCCTATTATTGAAGCGAAATTTGCGTGGCAAGGAACATGGCTAGGGCTTGGAATATTATCAGCAGTTTTTTTACTGATTACAACCATTCTATGGAGAGATTTAGAGATTCAGGATAGCATGAAAGTCGCAAAATCTCCTGATACGAAAATGACAAAGGGCTTTATGCCGTGGCTTATTCTGTCATATGGCTTTGAGGGACTTGGTTATATTATTACAGGAACTTTTTTGGTCGATATTATTCATAATATTCCTTCTCTCCAAGGATACTCTTCGTATAGCTGGGTCATTGTTGGATTAGCCGCAATCCCATCAGCACCTGTTTGGACGATCTTATTAGAGAAGTTTTCAGCTATTAAAATTTTGTTTGTGGCATACATACTTCAAGTGATAGGCATCTTGTTACCAGTATTTTCACAAACCGTATGGAGTGTTTTGTTAGCATCATTTTTATTTGGTCTGACTTTTGTAGGTATTGTAACACTAACTACATCTTATGCACGTCAACTTTTTCCTACACAAAGTGGTTTTGTTGTATCATTATTAACGACTTTTTATGCATTTGGACAAATTATCGGACCTATTGTCGCGGGACAGTTGGTGGAAATTTATAATAGCTATAAAGCAGCACTAGTCTTTGCGGGTATAATTGTCTTTTTTGCATTACTAGTGATGTTAGTAGGTAGATGGTTAACCGTTAAAAAAGAAGCAGTCGCTGAAAATACAATTTCTATATAAAGCATAAAAGCCAGAAATCCTATATGGATTCCTGGCTTAATTATTTACCTAAAGAAGGCGTGCCTCTATCTAAATGATATTAAAAAATAAAATAAAAGTCTATATATTTTTTTCTTTATATGGAAAAATAGACAAGTGCACAAGGAACGTAACGTTACGATTCTACTTTGAAATGAGGACTTTATATGAACACAGAACAAGCCATTCAACGCTGGAATCAATATGCGGAAAGGTATACAGCTAACTACGATGAGCAGGGTGACATTCATCGTGTAGTACTGTTAAATCCCACCATCTTTTCTTTGTTGGAAGAAATAGATGGAAAGCAAGTATTAGATGCTGGGTGTGGAGAAGGATATTTAAGCAGATTACTGATGAAGGAAGGGGCAAGAGTAACAGCTGTTGATTATTCACAAAAAATGCTGGACATTGCTAAGGAAAGAACGCATCAACAGAAAGCTATTCAATTTTTACAAGGGAACTGTGAAGATTTAACGTTTTTAGCAAATGAACAATTTGATTGTATTGTTTCAAATATGGTTCTCCAAGATTTAGAGGATTATCAGGCTGCGATAGGTGAGATGTATCGACTCTTAAAACCTTCTAGCACTTTTATTTTTTCGATTCTACATCCGTGCTTTGTGACACCAAATAGTGGATGGATAAGACATGAACAGCTAGATCAGCAGTATTGGAAAGTCCAACGTTATTTTTATGAAGGGGTGTACCAACAGCTAGATGCTGAACCACCAATAGTTCTATACCATCGAACATTAACAAGCTATGTGCAAGCAATTAGGCAAACTGGATTCACCATTGAAAATATTGTAGAGCCGAAGCCATCACAAGAGATGCTAGAGAAGTATCCTCAATTTGTGGAAGATTTGCATTGTGCAGATTTTATTGTTTTTAAATTAAAAAAATAAAGGAGAAGTATCCATGCGTTTATTTCATGTGAGTGAAGACCCTACTATTACGATTTTTCATCCTCGGCTACCTGAGCGACCAGATTTAGATGCCACAAAAGGGCTTGTATGGGCGATCAACGAGAGATGCTTGCCCAATTATTTAACCCCGAGAGATTGTCCTCGTGTTTGTTTTCATGCAGGAGTACAAACAACAAAGCAGGACAGACAACACTATCTAGTGCAAGCTTCTCATGTAATAGTCATTGAAAAAAAGTGGTTTGAAGTATTGAAAAATACGAGACTTTACCTATATGAGTTTGATAGTAATGGATTCACATTACAGGATGATAATGCGGGGTATTATACAAGTGAAATAACACAAAAGCCCATCAATGTCTCTGAGGTTGACGATATATCTAAAATATTATTGGAACGAAATGTTGAATTGCAAGTCGTGGATAGCTTGTGGGAAATCCATGATGAAATCCAAAATACAAGCTTGAATTGGTCGATGTGTAGAATGCGCTTTGCACTGCCAAGACACTAAAAACAGGCCTCGTCCATGCAATAGGTGCATGACGAGGCTTGTTTGTCTATTAGATAGTAGATGTTTGTTCGATGGGTGTTGAAGAGATATTAACTAATTTTTTGTTTTGATATGTAAAGATATATTCATAGTTAGTTGTTTCATTGAGCATTGTTGGCAAATAATATTTTAAATCCGCAATACCCACATTTTCAGGATGGAACACCCAAGTAAGTTCCTTCCAATCAAGAATACCCTCAGCAACTTTTATAGGTGTAACATATGTAAACGATTCAGGTAATTCTGCTATAAATGCATACATACAGCCATAGTGAACGATCCCATCTGTCCATGTGATTTTACCTTTATAGGTAATATCCTCAACCGTAATACCTGTTTCTTCCTTGATTTCTCGAAGTGCACCAGCTAAAGGTGTTTCATTCTGTTCAATTTTACCGCCTACGCCATTCCATGCACCCATCCAAGTTGGATAATCTCTATTAAGTAAAAGAATTTGCTCATCCTTTTTAAGAAAACAAATAGTAAACTCAACCAAAATCCGTTCCTCCTTTTCCTAATTTACTAGCTGAATCAGGTTGAGACTTGCCAGTACTGACTCCAATGATTCGTTAGCTTTAAAATTTTCCAAAGCTTATATTCTTCCGATTCCATATATATCGGGCGATTGCCAATTACTGTTAAAATTTTCTAGTGGAACTATCAAGAATATATCGATTAATTGTATTAACAGATATTTGAATTACTGGGACTAGCTATTCCAACGATCGATCATTGTTCATCTCATTGATAAATATTGTATCAGAGAAAACGCTAAGTCACTTAAAATTTTATCATGTACACGTGTTAAAATGATTTTATTCATTGAGATGATTTGAGGGAGAGGGGAATAGTAGTGATTTTAATAAGTGCTTGTTTAGCAGGATTAAATGTTCGTTATAATGGTACCAACAGTCTAGATGAAAAAATACAAAAGCTTATGTTAGAAAATAAAGCTGTCACAGTTTGTCCCGAGCTGTTGGGAGGTTTTTCAACTCCTCGTGAGCCTGCTGAAATTGTGGGAGGCAATGGAGAAGATGTTCTTGATGGCAAAGCCACCGTAATTGAAAGGTCTGGACGCGATGTCACAGAGCTGTATCTAAAGGGTGCATATGCGACCTTACAAAAAGCACTTGAGGTGGGAGCGACTCAGGTCGTCTTAAAAGAAAATAGTCCATCCTGTGGTAGTGCAGAAATTTATAATGGTGAGTTTAACGGTACAAAAATAGTTGGAGAAGGGGTAACCACAGCATTACTCCGAAGAAACAATATTGTCGTGTTATCTGAAGAAAATATTTATGAATGATTGCTCCTACAAAAATAACTTCATAAAAGAGGCCCCTAAACTAGTAGGGGCCAAGTTTATTCCACAATTAATATCCGAGGTGAAGTTTTAGCAATAACTTTGGTTGAGATCCAGCCGCCAAAACAAGCCGCTAACACACTTACAAAGCTAATTGCGATACTAGTTGGCCAGTCTATCACAAGTGGTAGTTCGAGTAAGCCGTACTCTAAAATAATCGAATGTAAAGCAAGAGGAATTAATTTTATACCGATAATAATGCCTACTATTGCCCCGAATGTGGATAGGATTAAAATACCGGATGTAATGGACCACCTAATATTTGTAGAGGTCATTCCAATGGACTTATAAATTCCATACGTACTACTTTCTTTTCTAACATTAATTCTAGATAAACTAAAAATTATGATGCATGTGACGATGATAAATAAAAAGCCAACGATTGAAAGTGGGATGACTAATACTGCCACAACTTCTTTATAGACATCATCTAATAATACTTGTTGTGTGTCTGCTGATAAAGAACTTTTAAAGTGAGCTTCCAAATCCTCAGCAATTTGAGGAGCGGTTGTATCATCTAATAGATTCATCATACTAATTTCAGAAGCAGAATAGGTAGCGTTATAAACTTTAATAACATCTGCTGAAATTCTCGCCGAGTTCGACATATTTGCAATAGATTGATAGATCCCTGTAATGATAAGAAAATGTTGCTTTCCCTCAATGTAAACTTCTACAATATCACCTATATTTTTATTTAAAGACCGCGCGACATTAATGCCGATAGCTATCTCATTTTTACTTATAGGATTACGCCCAAACATGGTTTCGTAGCCAACGGCATCAAAGCTACCCTCGATTACATTGACACTGATATTTAATGGCGAATTGTTGTCGTTAGGAAGTACTCCCGTGAATTGATCCAACCATGCATAATCTTTAATACGTTCATCTTCCATTAAAAAATCTTCAAATTGTCGTTTTGAAAATGTCTCTTTATTAAATACAGTTACTACTACATGTGATGCATCATACCCCCACGAAGGTGAAGTCTCTTTGATGGAGATAAAACTATTCAATATGACCACACTAAAGACGAGTATGGCAGACGTTATAGAGGTAAGCGCTATAATAAGGATGGAACTTTTTAAATTCTTTGTTATGCTTTTCAGTCCAATTTGAAGTTGAATGGGTAGATCAGATAAACGAAATAGTCTACTCGAGCTGCTTCTACGGCGATTTATTTTGCTATTTGCACTTTCCGACATGCCATACTTGATTGCTTGGACAGGTTCCACCTTCCGCGCCTTGTTCGAGTAGAAATAGGCGGTGAGTAGCACAATGCCAAATAGGATGAGGGCAATCAGCACGGTAAGTCGAGCATCTTGGTGAATGGCTAAATGATTTCCTGCCTTCAGATAGGATAAGGAGCTTTCTATAATTATTCTGGAAAGGAATTTACTTACGATGAGTCCAGGAATGATTGAGAAAGCAGACAATAATCCGAATTGTAATACGTAAGTAGCACTTATCTTTCGAGACGATAGACCGAGAGATTTAATAACACCTATTGTTCTGTAGTTCGTTAAAATGGCGTCGGAAATGCTAAAACCAATTATAAATAAAGATACCAAAAGCATGGCTATACCAAAGGCAATCATGATAAAGCCAATGATTTTATTAATAATTAAATAAAAAGAAGCTATTTCTTCATATTCCATTTTAGATTCAAGATAAGGTCCTTGCAGATAGTTTTCAAAATCACGCCAATAGTTGGAGCTTTGCTGATAATCGTCAAAGCGTAATGCCATCATGTATTGTTCAGAACCGATCATTGATGCTAAATGCAACTGGTAGTCAGTATTGTTCATCCAAATACGAGCGTTTGTTGTAAAGGGACCTCCATACGGCATATCTACTACAGTACCTGAAACCGTTAAGCTAAATGTTCTCTCACCAGTATTAAATTCAATGGCATCACCGAGTGAAATGTTAGCACTTGATGATAATGAGGTGGGAATCCAAATTGTCCCTTTGGGTGGAGATGTTTTCTTTTCTCCCTCTGAAAATAATAATTGATCAATCATTGAAGGTGCATTTGGTGTATCCATCATAAATAAATAGAGATTGGACATTTCTTTCCCTTTGAAGGTAATCCCGGATAGATTTCTATAGGGAATTAAACTGGATGCAGTAACGCCAGGCTGCTCCTGCCACCAATCGTTTACAGCAGTAGGATTATGAACATTTTCACCCATTGTTAAAATTTGATGGGCACCATTTGAATCATGATGGGCTTTTTCAAAAATATTATTTGTATTGGCCAGTATTGTTACAGAAGTAGCCAGTAAAAGTGTTGATAGGAAAATAAGGACAACCATTAGTCCATTTTGTATTTTTCTTGTTCTTATATAGGATGAACAAAGAGTAAGAATCGCGTACATTTTTTACTCCTTTCCAGCAACATAAGAAAAGATAATGTGTTCCCGCTCTTGTATGTTGGTATGATCATATTTTTCGAAGTTTAAGATCCCATCTATTTTTCCATCCTGAATGATGATAAGGCGATTCGCGCGACAAGCTGCCTTAATATCATGTGTAATCATGACAACAGATTGCCCATTCCTATTTAAATTCGTTAGGATATCTAATACTGCTACACCTTGATCGTAATTTAAACTACCAGTTGGTTCATCCGCAAATAGCACTTCAGGATTGTTGACCAATGCTCTAGCAATAGCAGCTCTTTGTTGCTGACCACCTGATGTTTGAGAAGGTAAACGATTTCGTTGCTTTTCAAGACCCATTAAACTTAGTAGTTGCTCTACTTTTTGTATGACTTCGTTTTTATTTGTTTTCGCGATATATCCGGGAAGAGCAATGTTTTCTAAAAGCGTCATATCTGGAATGAGATTGCTACTTTGATAGATATAGCCAACCTTCTGTGAACGAAAGGTCGCTAGCTTTCTCTCTGAAAAGGTATCCAGTTTCTCTCCCTGAAAGTAAACTTCACCTGCCGTGATTGTATCAAGTCCACTTAAAAGATAAAGAAGCGTTGACTTACCAGACCCAGAATTCCCCATAATAACGGTGAAATCCCCTTTATAAATGTCAACATTCATATTTTTAATTGCATGGAATTGTTCGCTGCCAGTTGAGTAGGTTTTACATAAATTTTGGGCTCGAATCAGTATTTCTTTTTCCATGATAAGGCCTCCTCTTGATTCATTTTCTTTAGTGTAATATGTAATTATTAGTAAGTCCTTATGAAATTATTAATAAATTCTTACAGTCAGAGTAACCTTTTCGAATGGAAAACGTTGTAATAAGCGGTTTAATAGATGTCATAAAAAAGGAGGCTAAAGATATGCCATTAACATTTGCTCAACCGGCGGCGGTCTTAACTTTTTCTAGAAACAGTAAATATATTCATTTTGCTGCCTTGGTTTTAGGTAGTATGGCGCCAGATTTCGAGTATTTTTTAAGGGGCCGGCCAATAGGGGAGATTGGTCATACCTTTACAGGGTTCTTCTTATTAAATCTCCCCCTCGTACTATTGATTTACTTGATTTATCATCGGCTTATCCATCAGCCTATAATAAGCCATTTACCTGAATTTTTACAGGATACATATAGCCATCAAATAGTAGGAAATAAAACATGGAAGGTATTTGTTTTTGGTTACTCAGCATTACTGGGTATGCTAACGCATGTCATATGGGATTCATTTACACATCTAAATGGGTTAATGGTGACAAATCTTCGGGTTCTTACTCAAACATATACTGTCTTTGGATATCAAATACCGATTTATAAATTTCTACAACATGGGAGTACATTATTTGGTATTATGCTTATCTTTGGATATTTGTATTATCGGGCATCTTTGATGGAACATAAAAAAACGCCAGTTATATCGCCTCAGAAAAAAATCATTTTTTGGAGTGTACTAGCTGTTTTAACGCTCGGATATGTATGTCTATGGCAGCTTATCAATGCCATTCCTTTAAGTAGTTATGAAATATGGGTTGTCCGTATGATCGATTCATTTTTTTTTGGTATATTTACACTTTCATGCTTTTTAACATATAAGGAAAGAACGCTGAAAGATAAAAAGACTTCCTAGAATGGGAGTCTTTTTACGAGATAGGGAGTGTAAGTGTAAAGGTAGTGCCCTCATTATGCTTGCTATGAAATGAAATTGAACCATAGTGGGCTTCCATAATATGCTGACAAATGGATAGGCCAAGCCCTGCGCCCTCATTTTTAATAGCTGATTCTCTAGCAGGCTGTTGACCTCTATAGTACCGTTCAAAAATAAAAGGCATATCTTCTGGAAGCATCCCATTTCCGGTATCTATTATTTGAATATAGAGTGATTGATTTTCGATATAGGCAGTAATGGTAATGGTATCTCCATTAGAAGATTGTTTAAGCGCATTAGTAACAAGGTTGGAAATAACCTGCTCTAATCGATCAGCATCCACTTGAATTAGGACATTAGGAATAATTGTGGGTCCTATAAAATGAATATTCATTGTGTGGACATAATATTGAATCGGTTGCAGAATGGTTGTAAGAACGTCTCGGCTATATTGTTCTTTTAAATGGATGGGGATATGGCCTAGTTCCTTTAATGTGTGAATAAATAAATCATCTATTAGCCTCGACATTTTTTCCGTATTTTTCTGCATAATATGAATATAGGACATAAGCGAATCTTCATCTCGACAAATCCCCTCTGAAATAGCATCTAAATAAGCTTTGATTGTAGTTAGGGGCGTTCTCACTTCATGAGAAATATTAGATATGAGCTTTTTTTGATTTTGCTCTTGTTCATTTCGCTGGGTCGTTAACTGTTTAATCTCTAAACGCATTTGATCAAATATTGCATACAATTCACCAATCTCATCTAATGTCGGATGAGTGCTCATTTTTTCGTAATTTCCTTTGACTATTTCCTCTGTGTTTTTTTTCAACTCTTGTAAAGGTGTTAAAATATCTTTATACGCTTTCCTTATCATACATAGGGCTAGACTAATAATCAAAAGGCTTAAAACACCCGTCATGATCAATATAATTAAGTAACTGGAATTGGGTTGTTTTAAAGGAAATAGAATGTCTTTGTTCAGTGAAAAAATAGCATTTCCGATCTGTTCATTACTTTCTTCATTCATAATAGGAAAGGCAATTTTAATTTTTCCTGGCTCTTGTTGTGATGTAAATAAATCATAATGTACATCATTTTTGATATGAATCGAAGATGAAAGATCATCCTCTATTGTATTTAAAATTATTTTTTCATTTAAGTGAACTACTGTAATACCAATTTCCTGGTCATTACCCATTTGCTGAAGCTTGCTACGTATCACTGAATCTAGTTCTAAAACTGTAAAATGATCTTCTATGTACAATAATAGAGGATTAACTGATAATCGAATTTGATTGATTACATATTGATCTGGTGATTCCTCTTGAGCTTTGTTTGTAGCAAAAAATAGTGAAAGGGCACCAATAAACAATAGTACAATACAGATTAATAGGGTCCAAAACCATTTGTTCATCCAATTTTTTAGGTACATTTGATTCTCCTATGAGTGATTGGGTGTACTAAACTTATAACCAACCCCCCAAACTGTTTGAAGATAAACAGGACTAGAAGGATTGACTTCCATTTTTTCTCGAAGCCGTCTAATATAAACCGTAATCGTATTTTCATCCCCATAGGTGTCATAACCCCAAACGGCATCAAGCAATTGACTTTTGGAGAAAACTTGATTTCTATTTTTAGCTAGAAAAAATAATAATTCAAACTCTTTTGCTGACAGAGGAATAGCCTTGTTATCACGTAAAAAAGCATACTCCTGTTTATTTATTTCCATATTATCAATGTGAATGATATCTACCTGACCGCTATTATGCTGGAGCCATCTATCCTGTTTGCGTAAATGAGCATTTATTCTTGCTACAAGCTCACTTAGAGAAAATGGTTTTGTCATATAATCATCTGCCCCAAAACCTAACCCTAATACTTTATCAGTTTCACTGCCTCGAGCACTTAAAATGAGTATCGCAACATTGCTATTTTCACGGATTTTACGGCATATTTCGATACCATCACAATCTGGTAGAGATAGATCTAGGATAATGAAATCAGGTATGGACTCTTGTAAATAATGGATAGCTTCATGGCCAGTTCTTACAATATGTGATTCGAACTGATTAACACTTAAGTAATCCTTAATGATATTGGCAATATCATTTTCGTCTTCAATAATTAAAACTTTGATGTTCTTCATTAAAACTATCTCTCCTTATTAAGAAATCTAAATCATTTCCTTCGACGGTTGACTAGGAAGAAAAACAACACAATGCTAAGGAATGCGTAAATGATTATCCAAGCAAACTGCCAGTAAAAAACGTAGGGGATAACTTCTATTTGATCGCCAACACTCATCATTTCTAATGAAAAATGAACAGGCGGAAGTAGCCAAAGGAGACCAGTTTGAATATTATTTTTTAAAGTAGCGATGACGACAGAAATAATAAGAATACATATTACACCCCACCAAGTATTTTGCCTATTTTTTACAAGCTCCCTTGTAAACAAAGCAGTGAGTGCAATAGCAAGTAACGATAAACTAAAATGAGACAAGAATCCTAACAAAATATGTAGTGGTTTGGGCTTCTCGAAAAACGCATCGATTAGGATTGGGTAGCTGACGGAAACACAACTTAAGCTGAAAGCAATCAGCCCACATAGAATGAATATCCCAAAATTGTAATGTGTTGAACTTTTGGCATGAAGAGTAGTAATCATTTTTTGTCCTTCATCCTCAGCATGAAACAATGTAACAGTAAACCAGCCCATTAAAAAAAAGAGAATAAGCGATGTAAACGAATAACTATCTAATATTGGATTAGGGACAAAAGTATAGTTAACGACAAGACATAGGATGAAAATTGTAAAAGGTGGAACGTATTGATAGGTTCTTAAATAATTTTTAAATTGATAGTGCAATAAACTGCTCATCTTTTTGATTCCTCCTTTCAAAAAAGAGAAGAGAGTTGTTCTTTTTTGTAATTTACGGTAGCTAAATATTTAATAGAGGCATTTTTTTGTAGTAATTTCAGCAAAATTTGATCTGAATCTTTTGCTTGGACAATCGTTACGATTTCATAATGTCCATTCACTAAAGATCGTTTTTGCTGAATCTCCATAAAAGGTGAAATTTCATCGAGTAATGATAGGCTAGCAATTTCAAATATTAATCGATGCATTGGATAGCTATCCAATTCCTTTTCTTGAATGATTTGATTGTCTTGAATAAGCAAAACTGAATCCACAAGGTTTTCGAGTAATTTGGTTTCATGGCAAGTTAGGATGATGCTTAAACCTTGGTCTCTTACTTTAGCCAATATTTGTTCAAAATCATTTTGAGCTTTGGCATCAAGTCCTGACAACGGTTCATCCATTATTAGTAAATCTGTTTCTTCTAACATCGCCTGCATAATCATCACCTTTTGCTTCATGCCTTTTGAGAAGTGGACAATCCTTGTATTTTGCGCCTCTTTTAATTGGAACATATCAAGCAATTCTTCTATCTTTTGCAAAAGATGTTTTTTAGTCATACCCCGAATACGCCCCAAATGATAAAGATATTCTTGGGGTGTAAATAGAATATGAGAAGGAGTCACTTCAGGTACATAACCAACTTTTAACGATGATCGATGCTTAACAATGGTACCGCTGTCTGGTTGAATGAACGCTGCAATGATTTTCAGTAATGTACTTTTTCCAGAGCCATTTTTTCCTACAAGTGCAATAATTTGATTGGCAGCAATTGAAAACGAAGCATTTTTTAAAATTATTTTCCCATTGTATTGTTTACAAACGTTTTGTACTTCCAAAATAGTAGTCATCTTCACACACCTTTATTTTTCGGTTTTCTCTTGACCATAAAATAATTATAATGAAATTCGGTCTGTCATTTCAATGAAATTGGGTAAATTACCTGTTTTTAACTATGTTATTTCCCAAACAAAAAAGTTCTGCTCTTTATAGGCAGAACTTTAAAGTTTAATTATAATGAACGATATTTTTTTAAACTGATAATATTTAAAGTAATGAAAACAATGGCGAAACAAGCAAGTATTGTGAGATTCACTATAATATCATAGAAGGAATATCCTTTATACATAACGCCATTTAATGCGTCTGCTGCATAGTAAAGGGGCATAATACGGCCGATATTTTGAAGCCATTCTGCCATACTATCGAGTGGGAAAATGCCCGAAAAGAATACTTGTGGAACAATGACCAGTGGTATAAATTGCATCATTTGAAATTCAGAAGCGGCAAAACTCGATAATAGTGCACCTAACGATAAGGATACAAGAGCAACAACCATATTAATGAGTAAAACAAGCCAGATAGAGCCTACATGGACAATATCAAGCACATAGATGCCAAATAACACGATAATAATCGTTTGTAGAAAGGCAAAAAGACCATAACCAACCATATAGCCTGCTACAATTTCTGATCGTTTAATGGGTGTTGCGAGTAAGCGTTCCAATGTCCCAGAGGTGCGTTCCTTTAACAGGGCAATGCCAGTAATTAAAAAGACAAAAAAGAACACGAAGAAGCCAATCAGCATGGGACTAAAAATATCGAAAATGGCAGTATCCGCCTCACCGTAAACATAGTCTGTTTCCAAATTGCCCATAGCAGTTAGTGATGGCTGATGTAAAATTTGAGCAAGTTGCATCGTTAAAGCTTTTGCCTGGGAAGGATCGTCATTTAATAAAGTTAACTTACTATTATTTTGTTCTATTGCTAGCCATCCATCATACTCTTTATCTTGGAGTTGTTTTTTCGTAAATTCATCGTCCTCAATAATAGAGAAATCCGCATTTTTTAGTTTTTCGATTAATGGTGCGGGACCATTGGAAACGACAAGAGTGATAGAAGCTTCGTTGCTATTAAAAATAAAGTACATTAATGACAGTACAAGAAGGGGGGCTAAAAATAATAAAGCAAGCGTCCGTTTATCTCGTTTCATTTGTTGGATGATTCTTGTCACAATTGCACCAATCCTCATAGTACGTCACCTCCGGCCTTTAAAAATACTTCATCAAAATCTTTTGCTTGGTAATGATTTTTTAATGCTTGGGGTGTGCCTTGTGCAATAATACGGCCATTTCTCAGCATAGCTAATTGATCACATCTTTCTGCTTCATCCATGGCATGGGTCGTAACTAAAATTGTTTTCTGTTCTTGATCTTTTAAACGAATGAGCTCTTGCCAAATTTCCTTTTTTAGGACAGGATCAATTCCAACTGTTGGTTCATCTAAAATCAATAGTTTGGGATTTTGAATAAGTGCAATAGCTAGGGATAATCTTCGTTTCATTCCTCCAGAATAATTCCCCACATTCAGTTGTAAATCATCGGTCAAACGGACAAGGTTTGCGGCATAGGCTACTCTCTCCATTCGTTCCGCTTTCGACAATGGATAAAGCTTTGCGAAGAAATGTAGATTTTCTTCCCCCGTTAAATCTGTATAAAGTGCATCTGATTGTGCCATATAGCCGATATCCTTCAATAATTGTTGATGTGGCACTACCAAATCTAATACTTCAATAGTGCCGTTATCCGGTTTCAACATGCCCATAATCATTTTGATTAATGTTGTTTTACCACAGCCGGATGGACCAAGTAAGCCCATTAATTGCCCCTTAGGAATATCTAAAGAAAGGGGGGCAATGACCTGTTTATGTTGAAAACTTTTTTCAAGGACTTTTATAGAGATGGCATGGTTATCCATATAAACCTCACTCCTTCACTGAACACAATGTTGATTTGATAAAAATTTTACGGTAGCATGTGAGCAAATACAATAAACAGTTTGCTAGTATGTGTTAAGTAAATGGAGGGAAACTCATGTCCGTACATGAAAAAATGAATTTTGAAACAAAACAAGCGATCAAAAAGGCTTTCATACAGCAAGTAGAAGAAGAAGGCTTTGAACGTGTAACAGTAAAAAAATTAGCGCTAACAGCTCAAATTAATCGAGGGACGTTTTATTTACATTATTCGGATAAATATGATGTGATGGAGGACTTGCAGCAGGAGCTATTAATGGAATTAGAACGCTATGTAAAGCATGTACAACCAGTGGATGCCTTCCAAACAATGAAAATGGGACAACTTTATCAACCGTTCATCAAAGTAATCGCCTGTATAAAAGAACACGCACCGGCCTTTCGGATGTTATTAGGCGAGCAGGAAAGTCCAGGTTTTACACAAAAGATGAAAATCATTTTTGGTAATCATATTTTGGATCGATTATCGGTATTACGCGAGGAAGTGCAAGATCCAGAATTTCAGCAATACTTACAAGCCTTTATAGCGTCTGCTATTTTAGGGGTGATTCAAGAGTGGTTAGACAAAGGCAATGAAAACTTAACTGTAGAAGAAATGGTAGCCCTGCATTTTCGCTTATTACGTTTTTTAGGGAATGTAGTGGCTGATAGTTAATCGTAAAAAATTTACAGAGCAAAGAATGCCATGTACCTCAAGCAAATGTCTAATGAATTAAAAAAGAACATGATTAGGACCACTCACATAGCCTCACACATGTTCTGATTATGCGTATTCAACTTTATTTCCCATAATAATCATTTAAAGCAACTTCCAAGCGCTCTTCTAAATACTTTGAAATATAGTTTAAAACAAATTGCTCTTTTTCCATTTCAATTTGAGAGGATCTGAACATCCTAGTGAAAAAACCTACTTGATTGTTATTTGAAAATTGCTGCAATGCTTCCGTACGCAAAGTAGAGACGATTTCATTTTCAATATGGCGTTCCCTAATTTTTTGTACAATATCTTTTACACTGTTTTCTTGTAGTTCGGTAATTTGTTTTTGGAGATTTTCATTTTCCTGTTTTAGTTCAGTTGTTTCTTTTTGAATTTCCTCAAACTGAAGGGTGGAATCGGAGGATAATCGTTGAATGTTCTCGGCAAGAAATTCCTGATTAATGTTTACTTGTAACGTTCCTTGCTCTTCATTCGGCAAAATCTGAAAGAGCCCTGTTTGGATCATTTGCTGCAGGACGTTTCCAAGAACATCGATTTTATGGGATAAATCCTCAGAATCCATGGTTGTTGCGGTAATTTGATGCCTCAACAGCTGACCGTTATCATCAATACCCAGCAATAGTTTTATACCCTTCACACGATATTCATCCTTTAATAATAAAATCATTCGTAGTCTTAAAATAGCCGGTAAGTTTAAACGGATATTACCATTTACATTAGGTGTAGCATTGTCGAAAATGTACTGCTCAAATGGTTTCAAATAGTAGCGAAGCATGGCGTCTGTAATATCAAACCAACCAGCGATTTCTGCTATCGTATAGTGATAGGTTTCATCGATGTCCGCTAAATAATCATCATTGTATAGGCTCTCTTCTAAAGGCGTATGTTGTAGTGCTACAAACAATGGGTCATCTTGCACAATTCCAAGTACCATTTCTTTTGCATCATTTACTTTAAGCATCCTTCACACCCCACTTTATTTTTCCCGTGACAAATTGTTCTCTATATAGGTTTCTATTCGATTGGAAGCAATTGTATGCCTATTTTATGTAGGAAATAATCATTAGAACAAAGTACCTTTTAACCTTTTATGACTCTTTAGAAAAAAATAAGTCGTACTAAGTGGAGATGCGTTGATGCATAAGAGTAAGGGGGTTACCCATTAAATAGATACCCTAGAATCCAATAAATTATAAAAACTTCAATAATATTCTATTATTTTTATAATTTCTTTCACTTCTCCTCTTAAAGAATGAACATAAACTTTAAGATCATTTTTACGGAGGCCCTTTTCACTTTATGAACCGAAAATAATATTTCCTGTAAACCTAATCACCCATACATTTATAATACTCGCTTGTAATAATTATTTCCTATTCTGAATTTATTTATATAGATCTTATTGTTTGATTCATACAAGCTCATTTACCTAATTTTTCACCACTAAAAATGCACCTAATGTATAAAAATAGAGATAAATATATGGACTTATTGTAGAATTTCCCATTATTGCACGTTATAATGAAATTGGAAGTTTAATAAAATTATAGTAAGGAGAAGGATAAACGTTTTGAGGAATTTAACTAAAATCATTATTACTTTTGTTCTTATGCTAGTGGCTACTGCTTCAACCTTTAGTCTGTCCGTTGATGCGGCTAATGAAAAAGTCTCCAAAATACATAGAGTATCAAATCCAGAGTTTTGTAAAAACAAATTTTTCCCATTGGAACTGACCAACGGATTGTCGATTGGAGTGTATAGAGGCGAGTCTAACAACTTATGCCAGCCAATACTCCTAAAAGGTAAGAATGAAGTATATTCTTTCGGAGGTCCATTTATGGAAGGGTATATGCAGTTCACTATTACCGGAAACAAAGATACATTTATGTATTATAGAGATTCTGGTCGTGGCGGTGACACCCTCCAATTAGTCGGAGCACGCTCAAATGGAGAAGTTTTCCTAGAGAAAGAGATTGCTAATGGTACTGGCATCAACGCCGAATTCCTTTCACCTAATATAATTGAAATAGGAATAGAGGGGTATAATGAAGATTATGTTGCCATGGCCGATAAATTTACGGGGATATTCGATACAAAATACTTTTCGCTTACTAAAGAAGGAGAGATAAAAGAATTAGATTATATCGATAAAGAATTTGCCGATTTAGCGAAGAAGGGGCAATTAAAATGGATGCCAGGGCATTTAGGCATGCAATATAAATCTTTAAAAGCCAATATTCAAGGCACGCTTGATTATGGCGAAATTCCTGTCTATAAGACACCAAAAGCAGCATACAGTTTCCCTCCTAAAAATAAACTTGAAGGAATGGAAGCAGTTAATGCTATCAGCAAAGTAGATTTAATAATGGGCTCGCGAAAAGAGCTAAATGAAAAGCTACAGTCATATTTCGGCAAGCCTATAGCAGAAAATATACATGGTGACAGCTATGTGTATGCTTACAAAGCTGGTCAATATTATGTAGTGATAGCAGGGGACGCTCAAAGCAAAGAAGCGTATCTTACGATTGGGACAAAGATCGGTATTAATATTTTATTTTGGCCATTTAGCGGGGGCATAAAATAATCTGTCTAATGCAGACTCTCTATTTCGTAATAATAATTTTAGAACATGTTAAGACAAATGAGCCATTTAAAGGTTCAAAAATCTTAGTGTGTTCTTTTTTATTGTCAAAAAGTATAAATGAGGGTAACAAAAGACGGTCACAATTTTTGTTATGGGGGCTGGGTTCAAGGAGTCTTAAAACTGGCGATAAATTTTATGAATCCTTATCCAGAGATTCATGTAGATGAAAAGGCAATGGGGCTAGGTTATATATGCTAAAGGGAAGATGCATTTGATAAAAAATTACCCATCCATAGTTAGCTCAATATAAATACAGTTAAATAATGTAAACTCTTAAGGAAAAATTAAGAATTCCCCTCTTAATTCTTTAAGAAATGCTCATTATTGTTAGAACTAACAACGATTAAAACAAAGCGAGGAGAATATATATGCATTTCATCACGTTCCTAACTGAATTTATAAAACATCCGAAAACAATTGGCGCCATTTCACCTAGCTCCAAAAAATTAGCACATAAAATGGTACAGCCCATTTGTTTTGAAAATGCTCAATGTATTGTCGAACTTGGGCCAGGGATGGGTTCTTTTACAAAGGAGCTTGTAAAAAGAAAAAAGCCAGAAACATTGCTAGTTCTCATTGAACATAATACGACTTTTTGTGAAAAACTACGTCAACAATACAAGCACGAAACCAATGTTTTGGTGATTAATGGTTCTGCAGAAAATTTGATGCAATATTTGGCGCAGTTCAATATAGGGGAAATTGATTATGTCATATCTGGATTACCATTTACTTCCTTAGAGGCAGAGGTATCATGCAGTATTTTAAAAAATGTACAGGGTTGTCTGCAAAATGGGAAATTTATTACGTTCCAATATTCACTAGTGAAAAAATCTTTTTTCCAAAAATATTTCGAGTTTATCTCCCATGAAAAAGTGTGGATCAATATGCCACCAGCTTATGTCCTTAGCTGTCAACTTGGAAATACGAGGATCCGTTAATGGAACTACAAGATCTTTTATTAGTTATTGAACAATATGGCTATTTTTCATTGTTTTTTAGTTTATGGTTAGGCATTATCGGCATGCCTCTGCCAGATGAAATGATTGTGATGAGTGGTGGTTTTTTATCGTCATTAGAGACGATGAGTGTATGGAAATCTTTTTTAGTGACTTATTTAGGTGTCGTTTCGGGTCTATCTCTAGGGTATGTCCTAGGTAGATTATTTGGTCATCGAGTACTCGATAAACTTCTGAAAAAGAAAAAGGCAAAGTATTTATTGAAATCCAAAGAACTGCTTGATAAATACGGCCGTTTTGCATTAGTCTTTAGTTATTTTATCCCGATTGTCAGACACATTCTTCCATACTTAGTGGGGATGAATAATATGTCATTTAAGACATATGCTTTGTTTTCGTATACAACCGGCTTTGTGTGGACATTCATTTATTTCACACTGGGTCTATTGTTTGGGAGTCAAATTGAGTATATTTCTATGCTGGCTACAAAATATGGTATCTATTTTGGGATTGTCATCGTAATTGTCTGCTGTTTTTATTATTTTTATATACGAAAATTAAAAAAATAGTTAAAATAAGGAACGATTATAGAATGGGGGGATTAGATGAGTAAAGAAACAATTTTAATTGTAGATGATGAAAAAGAGATAAGAAATCTTATAGCGATTTATTTAAAAAATGAAGGCTATCATGTGCTTGAGGTATGTGATGGCGAAGAAGGCTTGCAGCTGTTAAAGAAGCAGCAGGTGCATTTAATTGTACTGGATTTAATGATGCCTAAAGTAGATGGCATTGAAATGTGCATGAAGGTAAGAGAAATAGCAGAAATGCCTATTATTATGCTGACGGCTAAATCTCAGGATATGGATAAGATTGTTGGCTTAACAATTGGTGCCGATGATTATGTCACAAAACCCTTTAACCCATTAGAGCTACTTGCACGCATTAAATCGCAGCTTCGTCGCTATCTAAAATTGAATGGCTTAAATAAAAGTAATGGTGATGAGATTGAAATTGGTGACTTACGGATCAACACAGCGACACATGAGGTCTTGGTCAACAATGAAAAAGTAAAGTTAACGCCACGAGAGTTTGCTATTTTGGAATTGCTTTCAAGTAATCCAGGAATAGTGATGAATGCGGAGCAAATCTATGAAAGGGTTTGGAAAGAGGATGCTTTTCAATCAGAAAATACTGTGATGGTACATATCCGAAAAATTCGAGAGCGAATTGAAACGAATCCAAGAAATCCTCAATATATCAAAACAGTATGGGGAGTAGGGTATAAAGTTGAAAAAAATCTTTAGCCTTTTCTTTAAGCCAATGGGATTAATAAAGCACATTGGTGAGAAGATAAAAAACAATATTCAACGTAGCATTCGTATTCAACTGTTTACAACATTTATTTTATGTGCACTTGGAAGTTTTTTAGTGTCTCGCGCAGTATTACCGTTATTTGAGAATATCAATGAGGGTGCCATAGTTGATTATAGTTACAGTATGAGGATGATGTATTTTCAGGCACAGGATACAGCAGAGTGGGCAATTCGAGAAAATAGTGTTGATATATTACGACAATCGATTGACCAAGAAAATGAAAAAATAGAGAGTCATCAGAATACGTTAAAGATGATTGTGACGGATGAGGTCGGTGAGGTTTTATACAAAACAATGCAAGTGAAAGAAGAACACATTGATTTGCATGAAGAAATTAGGCATGTCATGAATTTTACGATTAATCAACCGTTTGAAGAGGAGTTTCCTAATATGGTCACTTCACGGGAAGAATTTACTACCTTAGTACCGCTAACCTTACAAGATAAAAAATATTATTTTATTGTGAGTGGGCTTCCACAAGGAGAAGTGATAACGAGTACTAGTGAAGGACCCATACCATTTTTCATTGGGGTCACTTTATTTATCTTATCATTCTTTTATATAACCAAACGAAAAATGACTCAAATAGAGTCCTTAGCAGAGGGGGTTATGGAAATCGCAAAGGGGAATTTAGCCTATCGTATTGAGAAAAAAGGGCAAGATGAAATTGCCTTATTAACTGATAATATCAATCAAATGGCAGAAGAAATCATGACAAGTATTGAAATGGAACGAAAAATTGAGCAACAAAAGAATGAGCTTATTACAAATGTTTCCCATGACCTCAGAACACCTCTTACCTCCATTATGGGTTATTTACGTTTATTAAGAGAAGAGAAGTATGAGACAAAAGAGCAATATGACGAATATTTGAAAATTGCTTTTTCTAAATCTGAGCAATTGAAAAATTTAATCGATGATTTATTTGAATATACCAAGCTAACAAACGATAAAAATAACCTTGTACGACAACAAGTATGCTTGAACGAGCTACTTGATCAATTGATGGAGGAATTAGTACCGCTGGCAGAGCAAAAACAGCGTCTTTTTAGTAAATATTTTCCGGATCATCGAATTTTTGTAGCGTTGGATTCTGAAAAAATTGTTCGAGTTTTTGATAACTTACTAATCAATGCTATAAACTATAGCGTTGGAGATGGGAAAATTATGGTTTCACTTGAAGGGCAAGATGACCATGTTCGAATTTGTGTGGCCAACCAAAGTGACGCGTTTACAGCAGAGGAGCTGGCTAGTTTATTTGAAAGATTTTATAAAAAAGATCAATCAAGAACAAATGTCACAGAAGGTTCAGGGCTTGGACTAGCGATTGCCAAGAGCATCGTGGAGCTTCATGGAGGAACAATTCACGCAAAATATAAGAACGAGACATTGTACTTTATTATCACACTGCCATTTACGGCTTAACTAGCTGGACGAAAGTGGGTAAATTGTGATAGCGTGCTGTGTTTGTTCATGGCTTGCCAGCATATCTTGGATGGCAGCTAAAAAAGCTGTGTCCTTGATCAATATTTGAATTTCTGTCTGTTTGTATTGTCTTTGAAAATCAAAAATATAATCTCTAATGATTGGTAAGTAATATTGATTTTTAATTTCTACCTCAACGAAAAATGGCAATGTTAAATCAGGAAGCTTGGTACTACCCCCACGACGAATCCACACAGCTTCTTGTACATAATAACGGATCGGTAGTTGACGGTTACTGGCAATAAAAATATCCATATAAAGCTCCTTTCTCTATCTACATAAGCTGTTCAGCGAAGGAAGAAGTGCTGAACAGCTTTTTAATGAGATGGATAGAACCGCAAAAGTAGCGGATAAAAACTCAAAGGTGACGGATAGAACCACAAAAGTAGCGGATAAAAACTCAAAGCTGACGGATACAACACTAAAAGTGATTGTAAGCATCGATAGATTCTAAAAAATATTGTAGGATGGGTGATTGAACATCATCCTTACGATAAATAAACCATGTAGGAATTTGTGCTTGCTTTTTTGTTAATTCGTACAGTGACAATGAGTATGTTACCATATATTTTTCCGCAATGGCACGGGGAAGTAAGGTAATACCGAGACCAGCCGCAACACAGCCAATAATCCCGTCCAGCGTACCAAATTCCATTCTATTTTGTGGGTGTACACCGTCCTCATGTAACCAATGCTCCAAGATGGTTCGGTAGGAGCAGCCCTGTCGAAACGTAATCACTGTGCTTCCCTCAATATCACGCAAATTAAGGATGGGTTTATGTTTGCTTGAGGTGATCATCACAAGCTCTTCGCTGACAAATTCCTTCATTAATATATTCTCTTTATAAACGGGTCCAGTAACAAAGGCTCCATCTATTTCATAATTTTCTAACCGTTCAATATTGTGCTGAGATGGGCTTGTTAAAATAGTAATATCGACCTTTTCATGGACTTGGTGGAAAGTCGATAATAAGGCAGGTAAATGAAGTGCTGCAGTTGTTTCCATCGAGCCAATCCGTAAAACACCTCTAGTATTCTCTTTATCCTGTAATATTTCAAAGGATTTTTCATAGAGATGAAGCATTTTTAAAGCTACCTCGTAAAATTGTTCCCCCTTAGGCGTTAGCCGAATGCCTCGATGTCCACGATAAAATAATGTTGTATCATACATAGCCTCAAGACTTTGGATTTTCATAGAGATATTGGATTGCGTGTAATTTAGTGTCGCAGCTGCTTTAGAAAAACTCCCCGTTTGAACGACTGTTCGAAAGATAGTCAGATCATTAATATTCATATACCCTCCAGCTATCAATTATTTTGATATTAATTATAACGAATTGGGTGTATTTGTGATACCTAAATGTTCGATATAGTGGAGAAGAGAAGGAGTGATACTATGCAAAAGCAAACCGTTCAATATTTACTAGGTGGCATTTTTACTTTAGTGATCGCCATGGGTATCGGGCGTTTTTCTTATACAGTTATTTTACCTTATATGCAAGAAACATTTGAGTTTAGCCGAGCTACGGCAGGTTATTTAGCAACAAGCAATTATTTAGGTTACCTTGTCGGGGCATTGGTGGCAGGAAGACTACCAATTGCACATAAACGCATTCCCTTTTTGCAACTAGGGCTGATTATCAGCGTTTTGACAACGGCCTTCATGGGCTTTACGGAAACCATCATTACATGGTATATTCTCCGATTTATTTCTGGTGTTATGAGTGCTTTTATTTTTGTGGTCATTGCTAGTCTTGTCCTCGATCAATTAGCAAATACTAGTAAAACGCACCTATCTGGGCTTTTCTATAGTGGCGTGGGATTAGGAATAGCCATAAGTTCCATGATGGTTTCGCCAATCCACGCAATTTATAAGTGGAATGGAACATGGATTGCTCTAGCTTTGTTTTGTGTTCTATTGTTGGTTTTTATCGTGATATTCATAAAACCTATTTCACATAGTAAACAACGATTCGTGAATCTATCAAAATCATCTCCCAAAGTACCACCTAAGTCATGGATGAAGTGGCTAATTATCGCCTATAGTTTAGAGGGGCTTGGCTATATTGTTACAGGAACTTTTATTGTTTCGATTGCACAAGAATCAACAAGCTTCCATGGAAATGCAGCCATTGTCTGGTTCGTAGTTGGTTTAGCTGCTATTCCATCGTGCATCATATGGTCCAAGCTCGCACAACATTTTGGTTCTGTAAAAACATTACTTATTTCAATGGTCGTTCAAGCAGTTGGAATAATATTGCCAGCTTTTTCTACCAATACGATCATGCTTTATGTAAGTGCCTTTGTGTTTGGCGCAACCTTTATGGGCATCACAACAGTTGTCACAACACTAGCAAGACATATTGTACCAGTAAACAGTCATCAAATCTTAGGATATCTAACAGCTGGCTATGCTTTTGGTCAAATGGTAGGACCGTCTTTAGCAGGGATACTTGCTAATTCTACCAATAGTTATCAGTATTCATTGGTTGGTGCAGCTGTAGTAGTAATCATGGGGGCGTTGTGCCTAGTTGGTGGCGTAAAATATGAAATGATGACTGCCCCTGTACACGCTCAGATTAAATAAAAAAAAGTAAGTAAAGCTTTAAAGCCTTACTTACTTTTAAATTAGTGGATATCACGTTTCTTAAAGTTACCACCACGTACTTCAGAAACGTCAGAAATGACAACAAAAGCACCATCATCAATGTCCTTAATAATAGAAACAAGTTTATTTTCTTCCATACGGTTAATAACACAGTTTAAAATTTCCGTTGGTTCATTGGAGAAACCGCCACGTCCATGTGTATACGTCACACCACGACCTAGACGAGCCTGGATTGCATCACCAATCTCCTCAGATTTTGCACTAACAACACGAACTTCTTTGGATTTTTCTAAACCAACTTGAATAATATCGATCACGTTTTTAGCAATATAGTAGGTTAATGCAGAGTATAAAGCACTCTCTAAACCAAAAATAAAGCTTGCCCCTAAGAAAATAAAGGCATTAATAAATAATATAATATCACCGACTGAAAATGGAATCTTACGGGATAATAGCACTGCTAAAACTTCAGAGCCATCTAATGCGCCACCGTTCCGTAAGACAATCCCAATACCTACACCTAGCAGCATACCACCAGACAAGACAATTAATAAGGGATCATTTGGGCCTAAAATCGTTTTGACATCATGTAAAAGAACCGTTGAAACGGATAATGCTGCGATGCCGGCACTACTCATTAAGGCAAAAGTTTTTCCAACTTGCTTGTAGCCGATATAAATGAACGGAATATTTAATACAAAGAGTAGTACGCCTAACGGAATGCCAAAGAGGTGTGCCCCCATAATACTTAGACCTGTGACACCGCCATCAATAACATCATTAGGAATTAAAACGGCTTCTAGTCCGTATGCCGCAATAACTGCACCAATAATAATCATGATTAATTTTCGTATGTTTTGAACTAACTTTCCTTTTTTCATAAATCTTCTCCATTTCTTTACGTAAAATACTACCTAAGGTTTTGGAATAATATTTATAGCAATTGTTTTAGTCTCAGAACCTTTACTTGAGTCGGCCATATTATAGTATTTAGTTAATAAATCGTTTAATTCATGATCAAAGTTTTTGAATTGATCAGCTGTTAACGTCAAGTCAATGAAAGAAAAAGTTGCTAGATCAGCGGTACTTTCTTTTTCCTCAAGTGAATGTAAGTAATTTTGATATTGAGATAGTAGTGCTAATTGGTAGTAGGAAATGTAATTTAATTTTTGCTTGGTAGTGAGCTGTGTCCAATCCTCCTTACTAAGTTTTGCTGCTCCTTCGTTTAATGCATAAAACTTCTCTGTAACAGAACGTACTTTACGCTCTTTCACAATTTTTATGATGTTTTCGTCCACTAAAATTTGGATATGTCGATATAAAGTAGCTTGTGGTACATCCTTAATGACCGAAATCATCTCCAAAGTGCTTAAGCCTTCTTCTTTATTGTGCATCAGAGCTTGTAAAATTTTCATTCTCACAGGGTGCATTAATACCTCTGCTTTATTGCGCATAAACCGATCCTCCTAATAAAATAATGAGATGGTATCAGGAAAGCATTCGAATGTTATCAAAATGAGAACATTATCAAAAAATATATTATAGATATTTTTTTGAGATGTACAGTAAAAAGGTAATGAAATTTTTCAATATCTTTGTTATCATTATTGATAATGATAATGAATGGAGGTTTTAAAAATGAAATTACACTATAGTTTTGATGAATTCAGTCAAATTAATTGGGCAAGCATACTGCCAATCCTTTTACCTTTTTTATTCGTAGGATCTTTGCTCATCATAATTGCATTAATCGATCTATTCCGCCACAGAAATAGGAGAGAAAACATAGTAATGTGGACAATTATCATATTACTCTTTAACACAATTGGTCCTGTATTATACTTCATGATTGGTAGAAAGGATGTCCATACACGTGCGCTTAGAAATTAACAAAATTACGAAAAGGTTTAAACATAAAACTGCTGTAAATAGTTTTTCAATGGTCGTTGATGCGAATGAGTGCGTTGGGTTAATTGGCCCAAACGGAGCTGGGAAATCGACATTGATTCAAATTATTGCTGACATTTTATATGCGGATGAAGGGGAAATTCTTCTTGATGGACAACAGATTTCAACGATGAAACATCAAATTGGTTATTTACCTCAATATCCTAATTTTTTCTCATGGATGACAGCTTTTGAAACATTGTCCTTTATGGGAACACTTTCTGGTTTATCAAAGAATGAATTACAGGACGAAATTCCTTTGCTTCTTGAAAAGGTTGGCTTAGAAAAAGAAGCACATTTTCAGGTCGGGACATTTTCAGGTGGTATGAAGCAGCGCCTTGGCATCGCGCAAGCTTTATTGCATAAACCGGCTTTGATGATTATGGATGAGCCAGTATCAGCACTAGATCCGATTGGTAGACGAGAAGTGTTGAATCTATTAAAAGAGATTAAAAAAGAAACGACCATATTACTTTCAACACATATATTAAGCGATGCAGAGGAAATTTGTGAACGCTTTGTTGTCATTCAAAATGGTCACAAAATAGAGGATGCAACAAAAGATCAGTTACTGGAGCGTCACCAAGAATCTGCTATCTATGTGGAGATTCGCCAAGAAGACTTTAAGTGGGTAACAATGGTTGAACAGTTATCCTATGTCAAGAAAATCGAAAACGAAAGAAATGGTTTTAAAATACATGTCCTTCATTTGGAGGAAGATGCTCAAAGATTGTTACAGTATGCGCTAGATTCCAATGTCATTTTGTTAAAATTTGAAATGGGTATTCAAGAAAGCTTAGAAGAAATATTTTTAGAATTGGTGGTGTGAGATTGTGAATACTTTTATGGCGTTAAGTAAAAAAGAAGTAACTCAAATGACGAAGGAATTTAAAATTGTCTGGCTACCAATTGTCTTTATCCTACTTGGGTTAACGCAGCCGATTATGATGTACTACATGCCGGTTATTTTGCAATCAATGGGTGGTGTGGAGGGTATAATGATTGACCCAACCATGGCAAAGCCGGATGGAAGCGAAGTGCTGGCCTCAACTCTAAGTTCACAGTTTGATCAGTTAGGTATTATTATTCTAGCGGTTGCAACAATGGGCATTATACAGGGGGAAAAAGCGAATGGTATGATGGCATTTATTCTTACAAGGCCTGTGTCTATCTCATCCTACTTAAATAGTAAAATTATTGTTCATTATATAGTAGCTGTTTTCTGTATAGCTCTTGGCTATGGTATGTCCTATGGCTATACATCCTATTTATTTACTACTGTACCAGTGATGCAGGGTTTGCTGGCTTTAGCACTTTATTGTGTGTGGCTATTGTTTGTTATTACGTTTGTTGCCATGATGAGCACGTTTTTTAATAGTTCGGCCTTTATAGCATTAGTAAGTATCGTAGTCCTATTCATCTGCCGTTTCATCGCTGGGTTGCATCCGTTTTTGGACGTTGTTAATCCTGCAAGTAATAGCTTGCATGCTACTACTATATTGATGTCTGGGGGTATGAAAGCTTGGTATGGCATCCATATTGCCGTTACGATGTTCTTAGTTATATGGATGATTGCTACCATGCACCATTTCATTGCAAAAAAGAAGTTTTAAATGGGAGGGTGTAGAAATTGTTAAAGGTAGAAAATTTACAGAAATCGTATGGGTCCCAGGATGTTTTAAAAGGCGTAGAGTTAAAGGTAGAAAAGGGAGAGATAGTTGGTTTCGTGGGTGGTAATGGGGCAGGGAAAACAACCACATTAAATTGTATAACTGGATTAGTAGAACAAGATAAAGGAAAAGTGACGATTAATAATGTACCGAAATCACAGTCCCTGGATTATAAAAAGCAATTTTATTTTATACCGGATACGATTCATGTGTTTTCTAACATCACTGCGTACGATTGGATTCATTTCGTTTTAAAGCTTTATGAAAAGAAGGATGAGTCTAAACTGCAAAGTCTTATCACTATCTTTGAAATGGAGGCAAGTATTGATAAGCCTTTGGGAACGTACTCATATGGAATGCTCCATAAGATGGCGTTAATTACTGCTTTTACAATTTGTCCACCTATCCTTATCATGGATGAGCCATTAAATGGTTTGGATCCTCTTGCTGTAGTTGCGTTTAAAAATTGTATGAAGGACTATGTAGAAAATGGGGGGACTATTTTCTTTTCAACCCATTTGTTAGATGTTGCTGAAAAAATTTGTCAATCCATTGCATTTTTAAAAGATGGAAAAATTGTTTTGCATGAACGTTTGGAGAATTTATTGGTAGAAGGAAGCCTCGAGACTATATTTTTGGAGAAGCAGACCAATGACAGTTAATCATTTATTAATTAAGTTCTTCTTAACATCCCTTTATGCAAAGCCAAAGCAACCGATAATCCAGGCTTTTTTCATTCTTGCCATCATTTATGTAGCCATCCAATATGTGATACTCACCTTCGTGATGTATTTTATAGTGACCCCAGAGGTATTTTTATTTTACAATATGCTTCTTTCAAGCGGTGTCACGTATATTTTAATAGTATATTTTGCTGTTTCGGTAGTGTTTAGTCAAAATGATTTTTTAATAATGAGTCATTTGCCTATTTCTCCGAAGCGTATTATCATATCGAAAATAATCAGTGGGGTTGTATTGCCGTTAGTGGTAGTTAGTATTCTTTCAATACCTACATTTTTCTTATTATGGATAGAGTGGGAGCTTGGTATAGCGATTAAAACAATGCTGTTTATACTTGCCATGAACGTTTTTATTACACTGTTCCTTTTATTTATATTATCCATTTTCAATCATTTTCGAACTGTATTTAATGGTACATCCGTGTATTTGCTTAGAATGATCGTTATCTTAGCTCTTGGAATAAGCCCAATCTTCTATTTTGTGATGGGAAATTATCAAGCAATTAGCGTTGCTATAGAGAAAATGGATGCTTCCACACTCTCATCTTTCAGTGCATCAATCTCTGCGTTGTTCGAGATAGGCTATCGTTTTGCCATGCAACAATCATTGGTAGAGGCATTGTTTCCAATGTCTACTATACAAAGCTTCCTCTATTTCACTATCGTCATCATCCTATGTTGTTTATTGTTTAAAGCAACCATTATAATCATTGCTGCTAAGTATTATGAATATGGCTTACTTGTAAACAAGAGAGAAAAAACGACCAAGGTTTGGGGAAGTGGAATAAAAGGAATTTGGGTCAATTATTTGCAGCGTGAATTTTGGATTTTACAATCGGAATCATATTTTAAAATGCAAGTCATTCTAGGATTGATGTTAACGCCTATTTGTACAATTATTTTCCTAATAAGTATTCAAATGAATATATTGAAATTGGATTGGATGATGAATAATGAAAGATATCTATTTGTCTATTTAGTATTGCTGATGAGTTGTATGAACAATATTAGTGGAACACCCTATTCAAGAGAAGGAAAATACTATGCATCCAGCATAACGCTTCCGTTTAATCCACAGAAAATTTATATGGCAAAAGTTGCTGTATCTTCCTGTATAGGTGTAGGAGCGGTCTTAATAAGTTACGTCATCTATACGTTATTTGGCAAAGGGGATATGATAACGGTATTGTTTTTATTCATGACCATATTATTAGTCATTTCTTTTAATGTAGTGACTCCACTTTATGATAAAAAACATCCATTCCTTGCATGGTCAAATCCATCGGAAGCCATTAAATCCAATCCAACTGTATTAATAAGCTTATTATACGGAGCACCTGTTTTAATAATCACTCTGCTTCTTCACGTCTGTTTATTGCTTGTGAAAATACCCCCATTGACAGCAGTCATTATTATTTCATTCATTGCATTACTATGTACAATTACATTAATTTATGGAGTCATTTCTAAAATGAAGGGATACGTTGGCAATTGAATCTGAAAGTAAATCGTAGAAGTAAAGTTCCATTTTATCAACAGCTCACCCAGCAACTGCTATTAGCAATAGTGACTGGGAATTTAAAAAAGGGTGACCATTTGCCATCCATTCGTAATTTAGCGAGGCAAACAAATCTCAATCTTCATACTGTTCATAAAAGCTATAAGGAGCTTCAGAAAAAAGGGATCATCACGGTTAAACCTCATGCCAGAGCATTTGTTATTATTGACGCTGAGAAAGCAAAAAATATTTCCCTTCAGCAAATATCTAGTAGTGTCGAACAAATAATTATAGAAGCTTCTATTTTAGGAATTAATGAATTTTACCTTAAGCAGACGTTCGAAGGAGTTTTACAAAAATACTATACAGAGCGTTAAAATAAAAGAGAAGGCTCCTGTTCATAGAAGGGCCATCTCTTTTTGCTTTATTTAAATCAAAAATACTGCCACAATCGTTGTCACAACAAGCCCAATGACTACAGGGATTAAGTTCCGCCTTGCGAGTTCAAATGGGCTCACATTACAAATGGCAGCAGCTGGAATTAAAGCCCAAGGAATCAATGTCCCTCCACCAACCCAGATGGCTGTAATCTGCCCTAAAGCAGTTAAAGTAGCTGTCCCTCCACCGATGGCATTGCCGAACAAACTACCGACAGAGCCTGCTAAGGATATTCCTGAGAAGCCCGAACCATCTAATCCAGTAATAGCGCCAACCACAGCCAAAGTGACAACTGCAATTTCCTTCGTTAAAGGTACTACTGCTGCAAGACCAACACCGAGATCATTGACAATACCGTGCGAGGTAGCGGGTAAATGATCTCCGAGAATTTGTGTGAAGCCCGCATCTCCTAGATAGAAGAAAGCCGCAATCGGGATAACAGGTCCGAAGACTTTAAAGCCGAATTGAAACCCTTGAATTAAATAGCTTGTTGTTTTTTCAAGGCCCTCTGTTTTATGAGCTACAATACTAAGCAAAAGCAATATAAAAACGGAGGTTCCACCAATTAAGGCAGTGGCATCGCCACCCTGTAATTTGAACACAGACATAGCGATTACATCTAAGATAAAGGCAATGGGAATAAGCACAGCGAAGAAACGTTTTTGCCCAATCGACAGTAAAGTGCCCACCATTTCTTGGTCACCGTCTTCCTCTGCCTTATTGTCTGTATTTAAAAGTAAAGTCCCACGTTTCATATCTCGACGCAAGAAAATATAAGCAACAATTGTCGTCACTACCCCCATTGTAATGACGAGCGGAATACTAGCAGATACAACATCACCAACAGGTATTCCAGCAGCATCAGCAGTCAGCTTTGGAGCTCCCTGGATCACAAAATCACTCGATAATGCTATACCATGACCAAACAAGTTCATCGCCATGGCAACGCCAAGTGCTGGCAAGCCCGCACGAATCGCAACAGGTAAGAGCACCGCCCCTAATAGTGCCACAGCAGGTGAAGGCCAGAAAAACCAAGAAATAATCATCATTAACAGACCAATCGTCCAATAGGCAAGAGCTGGCGTTTTAATGATTTTCGTAAATGGAGCCACCATGACCTCATTAATCCCTGAAGTCATCATGACTCGACTCATGGCAACAATAATTGAAATGATCAAAATAGTTGATAACAGCTCTGTAATGGCATAAATAAAGCTATTAAAAACACCACTAATGGACGCAGTGAAATCGCCAGTCGCAACAATCGCTAGCATGAATATGCCTACTACACAAATGAGGGTGGTATCGCGACGTTTAATCATAAATCCGATGATAAGTACAATAAAAACAACGTAAATCCAATGGAGTGCAGTAAATTCAACTCCCATACGTTTCCCCCTCAATATTCGATCTGATTCTATAGAATATGAAGAGAAAAAAAGTTGGTGATGGATTTGAAAAATTTCGATTTAGGTAAAAGGTTAGATGATTGCAATAATATTAATAAAATAAAAGGGATGATTCATAAGGCAATAGTATATTTATTAGGATTAATTTGTTTTCCATCTTTTTTAGCATAGAAAATAACCTTCCAATCAACTTTTAGGAAGTATGCATCCCATTGTTTGCGTATTTGTAAATATATAGTAAAGTATGGATAAAATAAAAATGCCGTTGTCATCCTATCGACGATTAAAGACATAAAAGAATTTCATTGAATCCTTGTATTCATGAACGAAAGGGGGGAAACGATACTGAGTAATTGAAATAAAGACAACTAATTCCTATTATCGTATATAAAAAAGGTCGATTCATTAACATGGAAATTGATCTTTTTAATTCCTGTCAAAACTTATGAGTTGTGAAACGAGGCAATTAAGACAGATAATGATATAGAAGGTGTTTTTATAAACAAACTTATTATTGCTTCAGAAGTGTAGTTCATGATGAACATAAGCGGATTAAAGATCCTTATCGGGGTTGAGAGTTTCCAGGTTGGGTAGTAGAAGAAAATGAAAAGATAAAGAAGGAGATAAAGGGAAGATTATATGAAGAAATGGATATTATTTATTTTAGTAATAGCTGTTGTTATGATCACTTTAACGATTAATCATTCGAATACGGAACAAAATGAGTCCATATTCGTAGACATCAATGGAAATGATTTAAATGATGGTTCTCAATCAAAACCATACCGTACCCTTAAAAAGGCAGCATTAGAAGCTAAGGCAGGGACAACTGTATTTATACGGAACGGCATATATAACGAAAAGCTTTCGGTTATACATAGTGGCACAAAATCAAAACCAGTTATTTTCCAGGCGTATAAAAATGAAAAAGTTGTTCTCAGTGGAAAGAAGATGAAGAGTGCCGATGGTGTTACATCCATTATTACAATAAAGAATAAGAATTACGTTACTATTAGTGGACTTACTATACAAGATTTAACAACTAAACAAAAAGATGAAACAGTGATGGGGATCTACGTAACAGGCTCCAGTAGCCATATTACACTAGAAAAAAATCATGTAAAAAGGATAAAGACTTTAGCTGAAGATGGAAATGGACATGGGATTGCTATCTACGGAACAGGTTCAATGAGAGATACAAATATTTTAGGTAATACAGTAGAAGATTTAACGTTAGGTGCAAGTGAATCACTTGTTCTTAATGGTAATATTGATGGATTTAAGATAGAAAATAATGTAGTTCGACGAAGTAATAATATTGGAATAGATTTAATTGGATTTGAAGGAGTTTCAAATGATAAAAAAGTAGACTTTGTACGAAACGGTGTTGTTATAAATAATAAGGTTTATGAAATTTCTTCTTATGGTAATCCCGCGTATGGGGAGAACTATGCGGCTGGAGGAATTTACGTAGATGGTGGAAAGAATATAACGATCGAGAAAAATACCCTTTATAAGAATGATATCGGAATTGAAGTTACCTCTGAACATGCAAAAAAGTATGCAGATAATATAAAAGTACTAAATAATACAATTTATAATAACTTTTTCACAGGAATATCGATTGGTGGATATGATAAAAAAAGAGGCGGAACAAAAAATTCAATTATCTCTCACAATATTATTTACCGTAATGATACGAAGGGATTAGAAGGAGGACAGCTTTTATTGCAGCATGATACGCAGAATAATGTAATAGAAAAAAATATACTGACAGCTGGAACTTCTCGAATATTTATAGCCAACTATTTTACAAGTAATAGAAAAAATAAGTTGAAGAGGAATGTATTTCATAAGGAGAATGGGGAGGATGGTATTTGGATATGGAAGGAAAAGGAGTATGACTCGTTTTCTAAGTTTAAAATCGCTTCAAAAAGTGATTCAAAATCTAGTTATTTAGATCCAAAATATAAAAGTGTAGACAAATATGATTTTAGACTTGAAAAAGATTCACCTGCGGAAAATATAGTGAAGTAAGAGAGTTCTAATACTTCATGAGGGTTAGCAGTGGCTAGGCAGCTCTTTTCTTACGATTAGTCAAGTATCTATGGTAAATTTCTTAACTTTCTGATGTTAATTTGATAAATTGGGCTATGCCGAATAAGCCTAGTGATTTTTCGATTTTTCATAAGGCTTTAGTATGTTAAACTAATGCTACGACTGTACTAGGGGGCTAACCTGTAGTCGTAGTTTTGATTATGTGTGACAAGAAAGAAGATCGTTTTCAATAACTTGTTTACACATGCGATGGAGGCAACCTTATGACATTTGTTATAGGGTTGCCTTTTTAATTTATCGTAGTACTCAACGATGTGATTTCCACCAAATCGTCGCTGTCTAATCATGTTCTGAACGGTTAGATACATTATTTTACGTAGGTGTTTATTGCCGCGTTTATTAATCTTGTCTTTAGCTATAAACTTCCCGGATTGATACCGCCTAATATCAATGCCTGTATAGGCATTCAACTGTCTGTTGTTGTCAAACCTCTGAATGCTCCCAATTTCTGCTATGATTCTGACAGCTGTGTTAGCTCCAATAGCCGGAATACTACGTATTATGCTATACTCTTCAAGCCTTTCGGCTATCAACTCCATTTTACTGATACATTGTTCTTTCTGAAGGAGAAGCTCTTGAAACCGTTTAGCATATACACGAACTTGATCACAAACCACATCTGTTGAAGACGCGGCGGGGTAAGATTGCTTTGCGGCCTCCATTAATTCAACAGCTTTTTCCCCTGCTTTATTTACTGCCATTCGTTTATTTGTGTTTGCGAGTATTCGGTTTTTAATGATTGTTTTTGAATGATTCAAGACTAGATCTGGATGAGGGTATAATTGTACTACGTTAAGGAACAGTTCAGACTTAGTCGTGAAGATATTCTCGAGTTCAGGAAATGTTTCCTGGACGACCTTATGCAATCGACTGCGAGTGACGCTCAATTCATCATCCAATTCGCTGTAGTGTCTCGATAATCGTTTTAACTGACGGTAAACATCATTGGAGTCTGTTTCAATCCGTCTTTCGTGTGTAAAGTGTGTGAGTGCCAATCGATGTGCATCACTTCGGTCTGTTTTGTGAATCCGTAAGGAATCACATTGGAGTTTTGCTTCCAAGGGATTTAATAGGCAATAACTATAGTTGTTCTCTTGCATGAAACGTTCCAGTGTTCTTGAATAGACTCCTGTAGATTCAAATACGATATGAGGTTGCTCATCATATCCTTCAATTAAGTCATCAATTAACTTTTTAAGGTCCATAAATCCTGGACGATTGTGCGCAATTTCCTTTTCCAACTGACATTTTTTCAGCGCGTTATAGACAACCATATAACTCTTTCCCATACTAATATCAAAGGCGATGACATGTTTCATGTTCTCCCTCCCTATGTGTTTTGAAGTCTTTACATTAACCTTATTGATTCCCATTTCTTATACACGATCTCAAAGGATCCAACATACTTAAACCTGATTCAAATAAGGTTGTGAAGTAGATCAGTTTTTTTTACGGATTCAAGATCCAAAGAGCTGCCCGACCTATTCTTCACCTCTACTATATAAAAAAATAGTAGTACGAACCAATGCCTTGGTCTGCACTACTAATCTTAGTATGTTTTTCTTATTGTACTAGCAGTGCACTTTGGATGTTTCTCTGTTTTAAAATAAACTAAAAGTACTTCTGATTAAATCTCTTCCTAATCTGGGATACGAATGTGTTTGACCTTTCAAGGGGATTCTTTTATTTATTCTAGTGCTCAATATAAAAAGGCTTAGGAGCTATTCCTAAGCTTTTTTGAGATTTGCGTCTAATTTAATTTCCTGCTTTCACACGCATTAATAGAACGGAAGGAAGTTGCTATAAATTTTGTTTTCCTAAATTTGGTTTCCGTTAAGTATACTGCTAATAAGGACAACAAGGAGATCTCTTTGTTCCAAATACCCTGAGTGATGAAATCGGTCACTTATCTAAGGAGGAAATTCTGTTATGAAAGGTAAACTATCTGGGGTGTTAGCCGCTACATTAGCGCTAACGATGTTTCTACCAACAGGGGCAATGGCGTTTTCTAACAGTAAGACTACAGTTGTAGCTAATCAAGAAGTAGCTAACCAAAAACTGGAGAAAATTGGGGCGGAGAAGGCTGAGCTACTCACGGAGTCCTATGAGACGGCTAGCGTGCAATATGCGTTAATTGATAATGGCAAGGTTATTTTGTCAGGTCAAACAGGCAAGCACGATTTAAAAGGAGAACAGTCGCTAACCAAAGATACCCTATACGGGATTGGTTCAGTCAGTAAAATGTATACAGCAGCAGCAGTGATGAAATTGGTCGACGAAGGAAAAGTGGATTTGGATGCTCCTCTTGCTACCTATATTCCTGATTTTAAGATGAAGGACGAACGATACAAACGCATTACACCGCGGATGCTGTTGAACCATTCCTCTGGCTTGCAAGGAACAATTTATAGTAATGCAATTTTATTTAAAGATAATGATACCTATGTCCATGATACCTTGTTAGAGCAATTGGCCAACCAAAGCCTGAAGGCAGACCCTGGCGCGTTCTCGGTATACTGCAATGACGGCTATACGCTGGCCGAGATTATGGTGGAAAGAGTCAGCGGTATGAGCTTTACCGCATTTCTACATCAGCAGTTTACAGAGCCCTTAAAGCTTAATCATACGAAAACGCCGCATGACAAATGGGAAGACGTTAAGCAGGCTGGACTTTATACTCCATCTTACCAAGGGAAGCTTCCTACTGAATCAGTGAATTTGATTGGTTCGGGGGGGATTTCTTCGACTGCAGAAGATATGGTGCGATTCTCACAATTATTTATGGGACTAGAAAAAGAGATTCTCTCTGATAAGGCAGTCAAGACTATGGAGCAAGAGGAATATAAAAAGGGAATGTGGCCGGGTGATGGAGATAATATTTTGAATTATGGTCTTGGGTGGGATAGTGTGAAACTCTATCCATTCAGTGAATATGGGATAAGAGCTTTGGCAAAAGGCGGTGGCACAGTACTGCAACATGCTTCACTGGTTGTTCTACCGGAACAGAAAATGGCCGCTGCTGTGGTTTCGTCTGGCGGAAGCAGCACTACAAATCAACTGATGGCGACTGAATTACTGCTTGCCACGCTCAAAGAGAAAGGCACAATAAAAAATATTAAACCGAACAAATCCTTTGGCAAGCCGATCAAGACCAAATTACCTCAAGAATTAGTAAAGAAAGCAGGCTTTTACGGGAATAGTAACAGTCATTTCAAAATAGAAATTACGAGGAATGGAGAACTATTCTTATCATCAAATCCAGAAGAAAATTATATATATACTGAGAATGGAAGCTTTATTAATGAGAAGGGTACCTCCAAGCTCGACTTTGTCACTGAGAAGAATGGGCGTACTTATTTGAAAAAGAGCGCTTATCAACCAATACCAGGTTTTGGGCAAATTGCGATGACTCACTATTTAGCTGAGAAACTAGAAGACAACGTACTATCGAAGGAAACTGCAGCCGCATGGACAAAACGGGAGGGCGTCAAGTTCTATCTCGTGAACGAAAAATATAGTTCTGCTCAATATCTCATACCGAAAATTCTTACTAAACAAATTAATCGTCAGGAAGATCTGACGGGCTATTGGGAGGGCAGAAAAATTACAGGACCAAACGAGGCGGCGCATCAGCTCCAAATCCCAGTGATATATGGACGTGATACGACGGAATCCCGTTTCTATACAGAAAGCGATAATGAATACATGGAAATGTCCGGACTCTTATACGTAAGTGGAACCAACTTAAAACCGCTTGAAGAAGTCCAATCATTCAAAGTTACGTTGCAAGCAAACGGGTATGCGGAATGGTATACGATCCCACAAGCAGTAGCAGGGAAAACGATGACCGTGGCGTTGCCATCGAAGAGTTCATTTGCGGTGTATGATGAGCAGGGCGTATGCGTCAATTTTACCTATGTAAGCGGCAATAACAAAGTAAAACTACCGAAGAATGGAATGGTTGTATTTGCTGGAAAACCGAACTCGGAGTTTGCCATCACACTGAACTAGCTACAATAAAAATAGGCTTTTTACAAAACCAGTAAGACACGGAAAAGGTGTTTTACTGGTTTTGTTCTATTTTTGAAGAAGTACTAGACATAACAACAAGAACAAAAGTACCTCGAGTATACTATGAATACTTCATAATAGTTAGAAAGACCGCATCCATTTTGATTATTTTTCAATATGGAGTTGAGTTTTACTTTTGCTAATAAATAAAGGTTGAAGGGAATTTATTATCTATCTTTATTCTAAAACTCAATATTGAAAGGTTCAGGAATTATTCTTAAGCTTTTTTGAGGCATTCTGAAAGAAAAGTTATAGAAAATAACATTAATTTTAAATGAGTTATTTTAATACGGGCTCGCGTTTTATTGACGAAATTTATTTAAACAACTCAGTTTCCTCAAAACACATATGAATAAAATTAATCTCTTAGTTAGAAGATTTCTTTAAAAAATAAGATTTTATCCTAGTCAAATAGGTTTCGAGATGCATATTTATAGATAGAGCAGATATAGGAAAATGGGTGCGTAATAGAATGCCTTTTCGTTGAACCGAGTAAGATCTATATGTCTTGTAATAGCATGTTATCAATAGCTTATGTAGTAGTTTTTTATATGCATCGCCAGTCTGTTTCTACGTAATTGATTCATCTGAATCCAAGATGTATTTACAAATGTTGGAACGGAATTTAGCACCTGATCGCTTTCTTATCTATCGTAGACAGAAGAAGCAGTAGTTAAACGCTGACTGACAAAAAGTAAGCCAGCCAAAGAGTGGGTGATCATGAACCCAACTGGAATATGCATATTCTTCAACACAAAATCGAAAAACGTTTTCATAATGCCGTGTCTAGAAAGGGCATTACACTTCGTTACTAAGTTTTCGTTATATAAGACCTATATCCATTATAAAAAGGCTTTTGCTTTAAAAGTTTAAATAGATAAAAATGTAAAAGAAAGGAGATTTTATGTCGAACTCAAACAAGAAAAAGGTCAATGAAAACCAAAAGATAGAGAAGCAAGTTGAGGAAGTAGAGATTATGGCACCTACACCTTGTTGTAATAATTGTATTGTTGTTGATCCTGCAAATGGATGTTCCGTAATGGAAGGTACTGCTAATGCTGCTGTTGGATTTGCTTCCCATGCAGAAGGGTCAAATACCACTGCTAGTGGTAGTGCTTCTCATGCTGAAGGGCAAGAAACTGTTGCTCAAGGTGGTTCTTCTCATGCTGAAGGAAACAATACAGTTGGATTTGCATTTGCTTCCCATGCAGAAGGATCAGGAACATTCGCCAGTGGAGAGGCTTCCCATGCAGAAGGTTCTCTAACTGTAGCTTCCGGTGGAATATCCCATGCAGAAGGAGAGCAGACAAAAGCCCAAGGAAGTCAATCTCATGCAGAAGGTCTTTTGTCCATTGCTAGTGGAGATATTTCTCATGCGGAGGGGTCTGAAACTGAAGCTAGTGGATTCATTTCCCACGCGGAAGGAGAATTGTCAAAATCAGAAGGAAGAGCTTCCCATGCAGAAGGGTTTCGAACAACTGCTAGTGCAGACTTTTCCCATGCAGAAGGGCAAGATACCAATGGTAGTGGAATCGCTTCCCATGCGGAAGGGAGTCTATCCATCGCCAGTGGCGATTCTTCCCATGCGGAAGGGGCAGGCAGCATAGCTAGTTCAATCGCTTCCCATGCAGAAGGAGATTCTACAAGGTCGGAAAGAAGGGCTTCTCATGCCGAAGGGGAACAGACAAGAGCAGCAGGAAGAGCATCCCATGCGGAAGGTAGTTCTACTATTGCCAGTGGAGAAGCTTCTCATTCCGAAGGTAATCGATCTATTGCGGGTGTAGTTGGAGATCTTATGAAAGGATTTGCTGCCCATGCAGAAGGAGAAGAAGCAAGGGCTGAAGGAAGAGCTTCTCATGCTGAGGGTGGTCCCACAAGGAATGCAGCAGGTGAAATTGTTAGGCGTACTACGGCTTCTGGTGATTTTTCCCACGCAGAAGGGCAAGGGACGACTGCCAGTGGACGGGCTGCCCATGCCGAAGGCTCTGATACAATCGCAAGGGGATCCAATTCTCACGCGGAAGGGTCTGCTACAGTGGCAAGTGGTTCCAATTCTCACGCAGAAGGGTCTGCTGCAGTGGCAAGTGGTTCCAATTCTCATGCCGAAGGATCTGCTACAGTGGCAAGTGGATTCATTTCCCACGCCGAAGGATCCGCTACAATCGCAAGTGGATTCATTTCTCACGCAGAAGGAGACCGAACAAGAGCAAGTGGAAGAGCGTCCCATGCAGAGGGAGTTCAAACAACTGCAGACGGCTCCTTTTCACATGCAGAGGGAAATAATACAAGTACAAATGGGCTTATAGGTGCTCATATCATGGGACGTTTTGGGGATGCAAACGAGCTTGCGTACTCTTGGTATTTAGCAAACGGAACGAGTATAACAAACAAAGGACTTGCAGCTAAAATTCTAAGTAATGGAAACGTAAAAATTGATGGTACGGTGAGTATGCCTGCTTCAGACTATGCCGAATTGTTTGAAACAGTTGATACAAATGCGATTGATGTTGGATATTTTGTTACCTTTGATGAAGAAAGTGATAAAATTAGAAAAGCGCATAACAAAGATGACTATATATTAGGGATTACAAGCTCTACTCCTGCCATATTAGGTAACAGTGGGGAATTAAGGTGGAAAAATAAATATGCTTTGGATGAATGGGGTAGAGTAAAATACAAAGATGTTATTGTTCCAGCCAAAAAAGATGAACAAGGAAATGTTCTCACTCCCGAACATACCTCATCACATCCTTTAATAAATCCTAAATGGGACCCTACAAAAGAATACATTCCAAGGCTAAAAAGACCAGAATGGGTGGCTATTGGTTTATTAGGGCAACTGCTAGTCCGTGATGATGGAACGTGTAAGCCTGGGAAATATTGTATGCCGAATCGTGAAGGAGTTGCTACACCTTCCAATGAAGGTTATCGAGTGATGAAACGTACAGGACCAAATCAAATTTTGGTTATGTTTAAATAGAAGCTCAAAAGGGTGGTTTAAGTTGTTGTGAAATTTTCGGTTTAAATCATTAATGCCGATGGAGTAACGAAGTCAACGAATGGTGCGTACTTGTACTAAAGTAGTATCGAATAAATTGGTCTGATGAAAGCTAAAGGCTTAGGAGATATTCCTAAGCCTTTTTTTAGGTTTTCAATGCAAGTAAGGTTATAAGTATAGCATTACTCTAGCTTCATTCCCATGCTCTCAAGCATTTCATAAATGGACAACAACCTCGATCGGAAAAGTTCACGCACATTCACTCGGGTTGTTCTATCTCAGTATCGCCAGCCTCCATATTGGCAAGTTCAAAGAATGAATAGACCAAATGGAGCTTTTTGTGTGTCCGGAATCTGGACTTAGATCCACATACAAATTTTTACTCCTTATAAAATTAAGTTCATATTTGATTTGCCACGCCCCATTTGCACATTTCCTCTAATATTGGCATTAAACTCTTTCCTTTTGGCGTTAAGGAGTATTCCACTTTTGGAGGAATTTGAGGGTATTCTTTTCTGTGAATAATTCCAGAGTTCTCTAGTTCCTTTAACTGAGAACTTAACATTTTGTGTGTGATAGCAGGTATTTTCTGCTTTAACTCCCCATAACGTAAAATCGAATCGGAAGATAATTCATACATTATTTTCATTTTCCACTTGCCACCGATTAACGATAATGTGAAGTCAAAGGGTCTTTGTTTGCTGCTACTTATGAAATTATTACTTAATTCTGGCAATAACATCACTCTCCTTTAAGTAAGTACCTATCAAAAAAGTGCATACTAGTATTATTTGTATTCAAGTTTATAATTTGGGATGGAATTATTAGTATTTCAGAAGTCTATAATAATTCAATTATAGAATCGATATATTACTTAATCAAATAAGTTGAAGGGGAATGAATAGATGTCTAAAGAACAGAAACTCATATTTAATACAATTGATTTGAACGAGGATGAGATGTATAAATTGCTAATTGGCTCTGTGGTACCTAGACCGATTGCATGGGTTTCATCAAAAAGTAAGGATGGCATATTAAATTTAGCGCCATTCAGCTTTTTTACTGTAGCTTCTCGAAATCCACCAACACTTTTGATCTCAATAGGACCAGGTGTTAATGAAAGAATGGGAAGCGTTAAGGATACGTTAACAAACATTCGTGAAGTAAAGGAATATATAATTAATATGGTACCTGAGCAGCTTGGGGAAGCGATGTATCGTTCATCGGCAAGTGTAGAGCCAGAGAAAAATGAGTTTGAGCTTGCAGGAGTGACTGCCCAGAATGGTAAAGTTTTGAATGTACCGGCAGTGCTAGAAGCGCCAATCTCAATAGAACTTAAGTTAGACCAAATTATTCCTGTTGGAGGGGATTATTTAGTGCTTGGTAACGTTGTATGTGTCCAAATAGATGAAGCAATCTATGCCGGAAACTATAAAATAGCTATCGATAAGTGGAAGCCCCTTGCTAGTTTGGCAGGAGACTTTGCCGGACTAAGGCCTTCATTTTCATATGGACAAAAAGGTACATAAATCATTTTGTTAGCTGAGATGGGTCTATTTGATATTACTAAAACCTAGGTGTTATAGATAATCAGGGGATCTCTTTAGACAATCCAGAACATCCAATCTATTCGGTGTGCAAAATGACACAGCCGATATTTAGAAAATCTGAGATAACACTACATAGGAAAACTAACCTCGTATCTTGTTCAAAATACGAGGTTTTTTTCAGCTGCATCTCTTTGTGTGGATTATCTTTCCACTAATTCAGATAGTTTCATATATTCTTTTAATTTTACCGCCTTCATTTGGCGGGCTAATTTCATATAGTAGCCTCCGCCAGTACCTCGTTGATTATAGCTAGAAACATTATGTGCGTTACAAATCGGTAATAGATGTACATTACCACCTTCATCAACTGTTCTAGAATTTTTTGCATATAAAATCACATGCCCACCTACCAAAATTCCATGATACGTAAAGTCTTTCTTGCCCTCTGGCGTCGGTACTATTGCATCCTGTGAATCCCCAATGTAAATTGTATCAGGCTCCGCACAACAAGATTCTACAGGATCAGACAAAACTTCTCGGATCAAGGCAATCCAAGAGGTAACTGAATGTTTCGGGTCAGGTTTAGGTGAAGAACTTCCCTCCACGTTGGCAAAATTTGTCCCGATATCTAAGGGATCTGTTAAACCATCATATACCGACCTTAAAGGGGCAATGATAAATTCATCTGTATAGCTCGTATCTGGGTTCCATAAATCTGCAAAATAAGCGCCTTTCTCATCCTGCGTTTTACGATAAACTACTCGGCAGTTCGCTTCCTGCTCCCTTGTTAATTGCAACTTAGCACCTTCTACTGTAGCTGGCAAATTTACAAACATTCTCGTTCCTCCTATAAGTTTAAAGTCTGTTTATTATATTTTTGATTGTAATCATCTAGCATTTTTTGAAATTTCGTTACAAACTCTAAAATAGAGATGAAATCAGTATTACTACTAGCCTCTGTATTGTTTATGTTGACACTTTTGTCTGCCGGTGTTGCTTCGAGATAATAGCCTAAGATTTGTGGATTCGTAAAGCGCACCGTTACGCTGTTAGCAGAGGATTGCACACTGGAATTACTTTGCTTTGAGGATGAGGAAGTAGACCTGCTTCCACCGAAAATAAAGAAGCCTCCGCCTCTTGTTGAATGCTCCTCAACACTTTGTGCAAATGAATCTGACATAGCGTTTGCAGTAGTAAATTTAATCGTAACATCTCGCGCAATGACAAATGACGTAGGGAAGCATGGAAAAACACATTGATTCATTTCCTTAAGGCGTTTATCTGAAAAGCCCTGATAATCTTCCGTTGGTGCAATAGATTTGCTGGATGTATTATACATATCCTCAGTCAGTAAAAAGACCCCGGGGTTAAACCACTCTCGTCCAATTTGTACTTTTGCAACTGACATGCCAATTTGGATGGACATCTCTGAATTACTAGAAAACTCTTTTTTGATTGCATCCTTATGACTAGAGCTGCTGGAATAGCCTCCAAAGAAAAAGGATACACCGTGGTTAGAGGAAGCAGCAGAAGTATTGGATTTGGAAGCTTGTTCCGCTTCTTTTAAACTGGATGTGAGGATAATTTGTGTAAAATTCTCTGGTACATGATTTGGTGCAACGTCATTTTTATCTACTTTCTCACTTTCCTTCTTTGAAGTTTGTAAAAGAGTTGCAACCCTTATATTCTCTTTTAATGCCTCAATATCTTGATTTGTATTGTCAAGCTGCTGCTGTAATGGAGCGAGCATGGATTTGAATTGTAGGTTATTTTTCGCTTCAAAATACTTCATCGCAGCTTCTGTTGCCTTTTGTGCCTTGTCAATCAAATCATTTTGTGCATTAAAACACTCATCAAATTTAGCTTTAAATTTATTAAGCAAGTCTTGTACATCTTCAGCAGCAATACCAAAAATGCGCATAACCGTTGAAGGGGAGACTTTTGTTACATCATCTAATCCTTGAGAAACTTTCACATCGACCAATGTTTTTAACATATCTACTGTTGCATTTAAATATTTTTCCGACAATGCCTTAAGTGCCTCTTTAAACACTGTATCGCTTTTTTCATAGGCGTCTTTTAATTCTTTTACTTCTTTTTCATTGGGTATAATCGCTAAAATTGAGTTAATATTACTTGTAATATTGCTACGTTGGGTTACTAATAGAGCAAGTTGCTGTGCTAATGCTGTTGGACTTTCAAGTAAGTCAACAGGTGTAAAGGAGGTATTCAATAAAGTAAACCAATTTTCTGGGTAAAGCTGTACAGGATAAACATGTGCACCATCAGGATTCATTTTCCCTACATTGGCAACCGCAGAACGCGCCTCAGCAATTTCACGTCCCACACCACTATCTAAAATACCATTAATAATATCCATATCGCCTGGCGAAAAAACACTCAATACTTTACCTAGCTTCTCCTCCACCCCAAGCAACTCTGCCTCTGCCGTTATTTCATACCAATCCAAAAATTCATTATTGCGTTTCTTATAGGCTTCAGCTGTAGGCTTTGGATATTTACTCGCAAGTTCATTTTTCTTTTGCAACTGTTTTTCTGCCCATGCTTGTTTAGCCTTTACATAATCGCTATACAATCGGAAGAAAACTTGTTCAAGCGTGAGTATATCCTTCTTACCATCACCAAAATTATAAGGATATGGCGTCATTAATATTTCTCGCAGTTTGTTTTTAGCCTCAAAAAGCTTACTATTTAATTTAGGTGTTAGCATATCCAGTGCTGTTTTATACTGTGTTGATAAATGACGCCCATTATCAGAGGCCGTCATCTGACAAGCATCAAATAATTTATTGACAAGCTTTGATTCATTGGCTCTAACATAAGAAGGCTTCGGTTCGTTATTTTCAATGTCATAGGTATACTGTGAGGCATCGATTAACGTCCCCGGAAGGCTCATACAAAAAAATTGATTTGCATTACTGCCACCAATAACGGAAGTAATCTCTTTATATAGCTTATCTGCAAAACTTTCAGTAGTAGGCGCCGCCTCATCTTGCAAATTCTTTACTGTCATTGAATCATTTTGTTCATTTGGCTTATCTGGAGAGCTTGAAGTAGGTGCCTCATCTTGCAAATCCTTTATTGTCATTGAATCATTTTGTTCATTTTCCACTGTAAAACCTCCTATACATAATTGATGAGATAGCAACATCTTTTTCGCCTAACTGCTAATTTTGTAGTACTGATATAGAAACATTAAAAGATTTTTCTTCCATAATCTTATCGAGTAAAGCGGCTCGGTGTTTGCCCCAGGAAGGGTCATATCAATACAAACTCCTATAATTGTAATATATATATAAATATGACAATACTGACGAATGTTAATAATTAGATAATTAACATTTAAAAAACCTCTTACAGATAATAATCTGCTAGAGGTTTTTCTTATCAATCTTTTTGTATAGTATCAACTTTTTTCATGAGTTTTACTGGCTTTTTGAAGAGGGTTTTTGTATTGGAAAGAAAAAAGGATGTTCGAGATTTTAATAAGTTTATCAATTCAAAAAAAGGAGACTAAAAATGAACAAATATTTAAATACAGCAGTAGAAAAATTTGAGAAAACAGAAATTGGAAATATTGAAGGCTATTGGACATTCGCGCATAGCAAAGATTTAGAATGGGAAATTGCCCCCTTTAAAACTAAAAAGAAAGCGATTGCTGCTGGCAAGAAGGAATTCAGTTGAATTTTTATATTCCATTTATTAAAGGTAAGGTGTGGGGATTTTGAATCTATCTAATTGAATTAGGGAAGAACAGGGATACGTGATGCTTTCAATTTTTTGATGGATCCTTAGATGTTCGAGGTTTTACGAATAATTTTTTCTCGATAATTAAAAGTATCTCATGTGTAGTATTAAAGGTTGTTTAGGATAGTGTACTTCTTCAACTAACGGAGCAGGTTAAAGCAATAAGGATTTACAATAAAATAGTATATACATCATACACTTTAATAAATTGAATAAAATGGTTGTAAAGTGAGAACGGAGGGATTCTATGAAGCTGGTAGGGCAACAAATTTATCTGCGACTTTATAAAATTTCTGACGCAAGCGAGTTAGTTAGCTTGCATAATAGAAATCGAGAATTTTTTCAACGAGTTAGCCCATTACTCCCAGAAGCCTTTTATACAGAGGAATATCAAAAACAACGCCTTCAACAGGCATTGAAAAAGACAGATGAAGGGCAATTATATGCCTTTGGAATCTTTTTAAAAGAAACTAATAAACTGATCGGAGACATTTCATTAACTCAAATTTCAAGGGGAGACCTCCAAAGCTGTTATACGGGATTTACTTTAGATAAGGAGAATAATGGAATGGGCTATACAACGGAAGCTCTTAAACTTGTTGTAGACTTTGCTTTTAAAGAATTAAAATTGCATAGAATTGAAGCAGGAGCTATGACTGACAACATAGCATCTATACGTGTATTAGAAAAAGTAGGGTTTGAAAAAGAAGGTATAGCTAAAGAAAATCTAAAGATTAATGGCAAATGGACAGATCATCAAATATTGGCTATCATCAACAGCTTGGATGTGTAAGCTTTTTTCACTTCATTATGTAAACGAGATTTTGCTACTTATCTATGGAGTTGCTGAGTAACTCTTTTTTCGAAGATTGAGTAAGATATGTTTCACTTAAACAAAAGAAGGAGGCTAGTTAAAGAAGCAATGCCCAAAGTGTTTATTTTTTGACAGGAAGTAGTGCTCTTTTGGTTGAATATATATTTGTTTGGCTTTTGTAGAGGATGCATTAGAAAGAAGTAATGACATTGAAATCTTTGGTGGAGATACTGCAAAAGAATCTGCAGATTTATTTGAAGAAAATATGCAAACAGGTATACCTCCAAAAGAAACCATTGTTTTTAATAATTGCTTAGGAGTCATTAATGGTGAGCGAAAAAATTGGGGGCATGTAGGCTTATTAATTGGTAATGGGGAAGTTATTCATGCTTGTTATAAGGGGAAAATTAACAATTACCTTGAAGTAGAGAAGCTAGATGCTGCTCCAGATTGGGAAGAACCAAAGTTCATTGGATTGGTAACACTTGAACGTATTATGGTTGGGTCTCAAAGGAAAATTTATAAAAAAAATATGCGGAAAATATATAGATACAACAGGGAGCGCTTGTTTAATTAGCGTCTCTGTTCTTCTTAAATTAATGGGGTGCATTGATTGAACAGAGAAACATTTATGATGTTTCTCTGTTTTGAATAAACTAAAAGTATTCCTGATAAAATCACTTCCTAAGCTTTCCACTTGGTTGTGCATAAATCAGAGTTGTTTCACTTTTATGTCCCATTGTTTAATAGATGTGTAGCGTAACTATGTCTTAATCGGTGGGGATATATATCTTTATTAATTCCAGCACGACTTGAGATTCGTTTAATGATACATACTCATCATCCATTTTTTCTTGTATAACTACTAGATTCGAAGGTATAAGGAAGAAGCCCGCCCAAATCACTCAGCTATATAACACGATTTCTATTGCTAGGACTTCATATAACGCGGTGTAGTACCTATAGGATTCTGACTTGAGAAAGGCAGGTGATTATTGTTCGTTACCCAGCCACCAAAACGAAATGCAAATTCCACTCGTGCGTCCGTATTCTGTGTATCAATATCTCGCATATAGTCTTTCAATCTACGTTCTAGGTAATACGGCGTGATGAAATCTTCATAGGGTATCGACTTTAAATCGTTAAAAGGCAACAAATAGGCTTCAATTAGGGAATTGAGTTCATCATATTCGACAGATGCAAGTAGCTCATAATCATATTCAATATAAATTACTGTTGTATATTTTTGTCCATGCTGCTTTTGAACAATTTCAATTGGGTATCGGTATCTTGCTTCAGTACCAATGACCCCCTCGGGAAACTCATCATGATAGAGTTCTTTGTTTATAACAGGTTCTGTCGGCACAACTTTTCTATACTTCATATCATTCGGGTAAATAATAAATTTATCCGTTGCAAAGTTACCTCTGGTTGCACCATTTAAAATAGAGTCTTTCACAAATGTTTCATCTAAATAGTTTAACGGTATACTAGAGATAGCAAATGCTGAACTGACAGCCATTCCACCTGTTGTAAGTAAAATTAATAATGCCATCACAACGATTCCTGATTTCTTCTTACTCATATCCATAATGGATAGTATTCTTATTTTTAGAATTTGTGTACTTCCTAGAAAATTTGTAGAAAAAACACCTTCTCCTCTTTTTAATTTCTCAACATGTAGTAACGTCTGACTATACGTTTTTCTAAGCTGGATGTCAGTATTTTTTACTACCTCATCATCACAAGCGTGTTCACAAAGGTTGTCCAGTTCTTTAGCGAATAGATAGAACAATGGATTGAACCAATGAATACTACTAATCAGCAATACAAAAGCTTTATACCATAAATCCTTTTGTTTTAAATGAACTAACTCATGCTTCAATATCAGGTTTAGTTCTTCTTCTCGATAAGCATTACTAGGTAGCCAGATAGTATTTTTAGTAAATCCCACTAACATGGGGGAGTGAATAAAGCTACATTCTTTCAATACGATTTCTTTAGTGATATTCATCTCGCTTTTAACTTTTTCAAGCAAATGAAGAGTTTTCGGTTCAGTTATCGTTTGCCCCCATCTTTTCACCATGTACATAAAACGATAATGTTTTACAAGATGAACTGCCAAAAATACAACGATACCTAAAATCCAAATAATCATCACCATCTGCCAAACAGAAAGTGCGGTCACTGTATCTACAGATGAGGACACAAGTGTTATCTGACTACTGTTAGTTGGTACAGGTTCTTTAGATGGTAATTGCACCGTTTCTGATAGATTGACAACTGGGGTCGAAATATTGATTGTAAATGGTAAAATAAAACCTGCAAGGATAGTGAGCCAGCCATAATAAAGCCATCTAGCACTGTATCGTTTTAAAAGGAAAGGCGTTACAGCTATAAAGAGTAGTCCAATAAAGGACATAACTACTGATTTAAAGAATAAACCTACCATGATACTGTGCATATTAATCCCTCTTTTCTTCCACCCATTTAATTAATGAAGCTAAATCTTCATTAGAAATAGTATCGGATTTATAAAGTGTACCGACTAAATTCATAAAGGAGTTTTTATGATAGAGCTTCATAAAATGTTCTGTTTCAAAACTTAGATAGGCATCTTTATCTACTATAGGGTAATAAAATCTCTCCTTAGCTTTTTTCTCACTGCGAAGAAATCCACGTTCAGTTAATCTTTGCATAAGGGATACTACGGTTTGGATTTTCCAACCTTTGTCATTTCCTATTTCGCTCATTATTACACCTGTAGTAATTGGAGGATTACTCTCCCATACTATCTTCATAATCTCAAATTCTGTCTCAGGCAATTTTTTCATAGTTACTCACCTCTTTTTCATTTAAGGCAGTTGTCTTATTCGAATAATATATCTTTCTTTAATAGTTGTCAAATTTTGTTATAGATGGATTTATATCCTTCGATTGCAGGGGGTTATCCCAACAGCCATTGCATTCTTTGTTTTAAGTTGCAGATATTCTCTATAATGAAAACTTATTTACCTAGGTTATGGTAAAAAGGAAGGCTTAATGGGAGGTGACAAAGTAAAAGTATGAATAAAAGTGGTATTGACTTAATTGAACAGAGTAACATTTATGATGTTTCTCTGTTTTAAATAAACTAAAAGTACTACTGATAAAATTCCTTCCTAAGCTTTCCACTTATTTGTGCATAAAGCAGAGTTGTTTCACTTTTTCATGTCCATCAAATTTTGAATTACTTCAAGGGGTGCGTCATTGTTTATGCTAGTTGTTTTATCCATGAAATGTTTGAATGTATAAATTCCTTTATTATACATAATATCTAATTTAATGTATTATGTATGTGGAATGAATGTGAGGTGGGTTGCTTGTATTTTTCGGATATACAATTTTATATGTTGATATTTGCTTTTATTATTGTGATTTTAAGCTTCATTAAAGTTTATCAAATAAAAAAAGAGTATTTGATTAAGCATAGGGAACTAGAAGTGGAATTCGAAAGAATTGAATTAGAAAGACAAAAAATAAAAATAAAAGTAGAAGATATAAATGGCAAAGTATGAGGGAAGTTGCTTCTACATTTTTTAGAGTTTATTTGGGTAGATTAATAAGCTTGATTAAATTTGGTTTTTAAAAAAGCTGATGAGTAGATGATACTCATTAGCTTTTTTACTGTTAAGTTTTGTATCAGACTTTCCAATATCTGTTAGAACTGGTCGGGTACAATTGCGCTTTTGTTCATGCGAAAATATGATTGCATAAAATTTGAATTATCATAAAAGTCTAATTGTTATAATGCGATGCTAGAGGATAAAGGACCTATTATTACTATTCTCATATACATTGTAAAAGTTTAATATGTACTATTTTACATAAAATTTAGAATATTAATATTAAAATAGAATGTATTTATTATTTTTCTGTTAAAATTACTATGTTAACCAATATTTTGGTAAGGTGAATTTCAACAAAATTATCCTTATTAAATAGGAATGGGGAGGCATTAGTCTAAGTATGAGTAAATCGAGTAAATCGAAGTATTTAAAAGCAATAACAGCAATGGCGTTAATGGCTTCAACGGTGGTAGTGGTAGCACCGATTGCATCTGAAGCGAGTAGTTTCAAGGATGTACAGCGAACACATCCATTTTATGACGAGATTAAAAATTTAAATGATCGTGGCATTATTAATGGGTTCCAAAATGGTACGTTTAAACCTGAACAAAATTTAACACGTGGTCAAGCTGCTAAAATTATTGCGGGTGTATTAGGACTAGATACATCGAATGTTAGCAATCCAAACTTTAAAGATATTCCTACTACTCATCTATATTTCGGAGCAATTGCTGCATTAAAGCAAGAGGGGATTATTGATGGCTATGAAGATGGAACATTCCGTCAGGACGATTTTATTCAACGTAACCATGTAGCAAAAATTTTAGAGAACGCCTTTAATTTAAAAGCTTCAAATGCGAATTCATTACCATTCACTGATGTGCGTGCACACTACAAAGAAGCGATTGCTGCTTTATATGAAAACAACGTAACGACTGGTAAGACAGCTACATTATTTGATGGTTCTTCAAATGTAACACGTGGGCAAATGGCTGCATTCATTACTCGTTCAGAAGCTGTTGAACATCCGACTATTCAACCTTCTCAAAGTGTAACATTTGAAGTTGAAGAATATACAGCCAATGAAATTGCTATTAATGGTACGACTTATTTATTTGACGATTCAGTAAAGGCAATTTTTACTACCGAAAACAAAATCGCACTAACGGGGGCTAAAATTACAGCAACAATTAAAAACGGTGTTGTAACAAAAGTAAATAATGTTGTTTTAAATAAGGCAGGCTCAGCAGAGATGGGCGTTGTATTCAATACAAATGCAACGCTCGATTCGATCACGATTAACGCAGATGGTGTGATAGTTAAAAATGTATCAGTTACAGGAAATGCGATCATTACCTCAAATGTTAAGACAAAAATGGAATTTGATGGTACTGCAATTACTGGCGATTTAATTATAGCTGATGCAATCGACAGTCAAAGTAAACCTGTATTGAAAATCAAAAATTCGCGTACTGGAAAAGTACATGTCAAGCGTAATAATATTTCGATTGTGTCGGACACCGTTATTCCAGAAGTTATCATAACGGCTGCCGTATCTGCTATAAATATTGATGGTGCAGCAACGAAGGTAACAATAGAATCTACAAAACTGAAAATGACTGGGAATGTAAAGTTTGAACGACTATTGCTTCCAACAGCAGTGGAATTAGCGTTGAATGCAGTTGGTGTAGTGAATTATTTAACGGTTCTAAACCCTGATACTCGGATTACAATCGGTACAGGATTACTAATAAATGAATTGTCGATTCCAGCAGGCTCAACGGTATCAAAAATTATTGTCAACTATGCCTCGGTTGCTTCCCAAATAAAAGCCATTATTGGCGGTTCTTCGCCAAGTACTGGCGTGCCAAACACAGGTGGAGGAAATGTGGCACCCGATCCGGTTATTCCACCAGAAAAAGTGAATGAATTTAATGTAAAGAATGCCGAGGAATTAACACAAGCATTAAAAAAAGCTAAAGCAGGAGACTTGATTAAGTTAACAGCTCAAATAACTGCAGATGTAGCGCTAACAGATTTAGTAATGATTGATTTGAATGGTCATACCTTGAAGGGGAATGTAACGATAACAGTACCAACAGCATCAGGGAAGTACTCTTTAATGCCATCTGGTAGTACTGGTACTATTTCAGGGGATCTTATCATTTATGCACCAAAAGTAAACATCAGTTTAGATGGGTTAACCGTTGAAGGGAACACAATAATAGAATAATAACTTCATGTAAATCCCTTAAATAGGAAAAAGGATTATTTTTTAGATAAAAAATTATAAGGAGCTAAACGAATGAAGAAAAATGAATTTAATTTCGTTTCCAAAATAGCGTTATCATTTTTACTTGTAATTTCTATGATTATGCCTTACTTAACAGTTGTAAAGGCGGAAACGACAGAAGCTATTGGAGTGGGGGAAGCGGTTAATCAATTTGATCCAAATCCTTTATTGGCTGAAGTAACAATTGCTGAAGCTCGTGCAGCGGTTGGAACGGACCTCACAGTTCAAATTCAAGGAACTGTTACGACAACACCAGGTAACTGGGGAGGCAAGGCCTTCTACGTACAAGATGAGTCAGCAGGGGTATATGTTTTCTCTAGTTCTGCAGAAGCAGGGAGCTTAACTGTTGGAGATATTGTCAAAATCACAGGGAAAACGAGTTTATTTAATGGAGAAGTTCAATTTAACTCACCGACAATTGAACGGATTTCTTCAGGGACAGCCCCTGCACCGCAAACAGTGAATCTACCGATTGATGACAGTATACAAGGTGAATTAATTACACTTGAAAATGTGAAGATTAAAGATTTAGCGCCATCTGGTACGTATGGAACATTTGAATTTAAAGCAGTTGATGCAGCAAAAAACGAGCTATTAATTCGCCATGATAACCGTACAGGCTATCAGTTCTCTCAATTTGAAGCAAATGGCTTCAATAACAATGATGTGATCACCGTGACAGGGATTGCTTCAATTTTTAATGGGATATATCAATTAAAGACGTTAAGCGCGGAAAGCTTCCGATTAGTATCAAACTATGAGCCAATACAAGTAGAGACTATTAAAGCTTCTCCAGCAACAGGCGAAGTTTATGCAGGAACAAAAGTAACATTGTCTACCAATACACCAAATGCAACAATCTATTACACGATAGATGGTTCTGAACCGTCAACAGCTAGTGAGGTTTATGATGCAGCAGCGGGCATTGTTGTAAATGAAGCACTGACGATCAAAGCATTTGCTATTGCAACGGGCTTAGATGATAGTGAAATGGCATCCTTTCATTATGCAGTTAAAAATGAGCCAACCGCTATTTCAATTACGGAAGCTCGTAATAAAGAAATCGGACAAAATGTAATCGTAACAGGTATTGTAACAGCAAAATTAGAAACTGCTACAGCGCACATTCAAGATAAAGATGGTGCGGCGATAGCAATTTATCCTGTAGATAGTCTTACTGCAAATGTCGGTGATCGCGTGACGGTGCAAGGTCAAGTAGCTGAATATAGCGGACTAAAGCAATTAATGAATATTTCGCTTGTTGGCTTGCCTGTTCCTTCGACAATACCAGAGCCACACATTATAAAAAGTATTGATGTTGCAGAAGACAATGAATCGAAATTAGTAACGATTAAAAATGTTGCCATTACTGGTTCGGGTCAAAACTTTACCGGAACTGATGAAGTAGGCACATTTGCTATTTACGATAAAACACGAGACTCTGGTTTAGTGAGTGGAAAAACGTATGGGGAAATTACAGGAATTGTTGGTCAATATACAAACCATCAACTGCTCCCGATTCGCATTATTGATGATGTAACAAAGGTTCAGGATATCAAAGCTTCTCACGTTGGTGGGGTAACAGCTGGCACGAAAGTCTCACTTTCTACAATGACAGAAGGTGCAACGATTTATTACACAGTGGATGGCTCAACACCAACAACAGCCAGTACAAAGTATTCAGGGGAAATTCTTGTTAATAAACCGATGATGATTAAAGCGATTGCGGTCAAAGAAGGTTTAACGAACAGTGCGATTGCTACATTTGTTTATGAAATTATTGATACTAAAAATGCCAAGATTAGCGATATTCAAGGGGCAAGCCATAAATCACCATATGTCGATTTAACGGTAAATGATGTGGAGGGAATTGTAACATTCGTTATTAATTCAAGTAACTTTATTATGCAAGAAAACGAGTCGGCGTTCGATAGCGTAAAATCAACTGCTATCAAGGTAAATAAGTCAGGACATAAAGTAGCAGTAGGGGAAGTTATTAAAGTATCAGGAAATGTAGTAGAAGCGGGTGGAAACTCTCGATTGACAGATACACAAATTACGGCAACAAATATTACAAAAACCGGTACTGCAGTAATTCCAAAAGCTCTTGTGATAGGGGAGGATCTATTCCCACCAAATAAAATTATCGATAATGATGGCTTGGCAATTTTTGACCCACAAGAAGATGGCATCGATTTTTGGGAATCAATCGAGTATATGCGGGTATCATTCCCAGATGCGAGAGTGATTGGACCGATTTATAATAATGATTCTCCAATTGTTGTACCGAGCACAACAAATAATACATTTAATGTCAATGGCGGATTAAATATTGCTGCCGATGATTATAACCCCGAAAAAATTATGCTTGAAGGGGTAGAAGGGAAAAATTACGATTCGGGTGATCGTTTTAATGAAGCACTTATCGGATTTGTAGAAAATTTTACAGATGGCTATCGACTGAACACAAATAAAGTCTTTCCGGAAGTGACAAAGGCGAATCATCAACAAGAAGTGACGCATCTTGAACCAGTAGCGGACAAGTTAAATGTCGCTTCTTATAATATCGAAAACTTTTCGAATAATCCTGCCAATACATCAAACGAAAAAGTAGCCAGAATTGCAGCGACATTTGTGAATAATATGAAGTCGCCAGATATTATTACACTTGTCGAAGTACAAGATAATGATGGGCAAACTGATTCAGGAAATGCTGATGCATCGGAAAGTTACATGCGATTAATAAATGCGATTAAAGCTGCAGGTGGACCTGCTTATGATTGGATTGACGTCATGCCAATTAACAATACAGTAGGTGGTGCACCTGGTGGCAATATTCGTGTAGGCTACTTATATAACCCGATGCGTGTTTCATTAGTGACAGGTATAAAAGGGATGGGTGACCAAGCGAATGGTTGGACAACAGATGGAAGCCTTGCTTTAAATCCTGGCTTTGTTGATCCATCAAAATTTGTAGATACACGTAAACCGATTGCAGCGGAATTTGAATTCCAGGAAGAGCGTGTAGTCATTATCGGAGCTCACTTAAATTCTAAAGGTGGGGATGGTTCACTTTGGGGGCCAACTCAGCCACCAGTGTTAGAATCAGTAACGAAACGTATTCAGCTTGCTCAAGCCATCAATGATTTTATTGATGAAGGACTTGCCAAAAATCCGGATTTAAATATCATTGTAGCAGGGGACATGAATGACTTTGAATTCACACCAGCACTTGGAACGTTAAAAGGTGATGTTTTAACGAATATGGTGGATAAAGCTCCAGAACAAGACCGTTTTACGTACTTCTTCCAAGGTAACAATCAAGTGCTGGATCATATTTTAGTTTCAAATAATCTTGCTGACGTTACGGATATTGACTTGATTCATATTAATGCGAACTTTACAGAAGCACAAGGCCGTGCATCGGATCATGATCCAGTATTAGTTCAAATTGATTTGAAGGCAGGTAAAGAAGAAATACCAACACCTATAAAACCTGAAAATGTATATAGCTTTAATAACTACAAAACAGGTAAATTAATAGTGAATCGCCCAAGTGTCTCGCTAACATTAGGGGAAAATACAAATATTAAAAATGGAATTGCAGTATTTAGTGAATATGCGGAATTCCACGGTGTTGGATTTGCAGACAAAACGGTAACAATCAGTCCAAAAAAAGGAAATGCGATTATTGATTTTAAAGGTACGAAAATTGGTGAAATTATTATCGAAGGAAAAAATGTAAAAGAAATTCGTAATTTACCTGCTGGAGCGAATATAGCGTATACTAAAGGGGCTTCGGCAGAGGAAATTGAGTTTAAGTAATAACTAATTGCAGTTTTTAGAGGAGTATCATTCACATGAAGAATGATGCTCCTTAATTTTGAAAGAGATATAAGTTGAACTAACTATTTGAGAATGAACACAACTAAAAGTAATGGCTTTAGTGGAATAAAGTGGTTTAGAATAATCAATCGTTTTTGGGAAACGCCTTTAAAAATAATTTAAAGAGAAAATATAATTGCCATATCCATCTGTTTACTTTTCAAAGAAATAAGTGAACAGATTTTTTGTCTTGGGATAATTATTGACATTTATCCAAAAAAATTGTTGCGTTTTTTTCATTGTTTCACCCTTTCATACAAACTATAATAACTCTGTAAATGATAATCATTTTCAATTAAAGGTAAAAAGGAAAGGGGTAATACATGTGAAAAAGCTTCTACGAAAGCAATTTATACTATGGGGAGGGAGTTTCCTTCTGTTGCTGTTGATATTATCGGCATGCAATTCTAATAGCAACACATCTGATGTGCAGGAAAAGGAAAACGAGAAAACAGCTCAATCTGATGTGCAAGCAGAGGAAAGTGAGACAACAGTTCAATATACAACGATTACAGGGGAACAAGTTGAAATACCTGCAGATCCAAAACGAGTGGTTTATATTGGTCAGACGACTGGTGATTTCTTGGCAATGGATATTCCCGTTGTTGGTAATAATCTTCCTGAAGATCCTGCTAGTTACTATGGAGATAAACTTGAAGGAATCGTTGATATTGGAAATCCTGCTAACTTAGAGACGATTTTGACTTTAAAACCTGATCTGATTATTAATGGTTATTACAAGGCGGATCCAAATCTTAACGAAGAATTGTCAAAAATCGCTACTACGATTCCCTTCAATCCAGCTCTTCCTTATACAGAACGTGTAAAGGAGATGGGGAATATCTTGGGTAAACAGGAGGAAGTAGCTCAATTGATTGCTAAGTTTGAAACACACTTTAAAGAAATGTTTGAAAAGTTTCAATTAGCAGAAGGGGAGACTGCAACAGTTTTCTACCAGTTAGGTAAAACGCTTTATGTTATGGGCGATCGTAGCCTTGGTGCTATTATTTATGGTGAGAATGGCTTTGCTGTCCCTCCAGCAGTGCAGAAGAATATTATTGATGTAGAAGGTGTGTCTTTCGTTACGGTTTCAGAAGAGGTGCTTTCAGAGTTTGCTGGTGATCATTTGTTTGTAATTGTACAAGAGGATGATGAAAGTGAATCAGAAGCTGACCGGCTGCTACAAAGCCCGATATGGGGAACTTTGCCTGCAGTCAAAAAGGGAAATGTTTATGTTGTTCCTAATGGATGGAATACAGATAATTTATTAGCTTTGGAGCAATTGTATAAACAGTTACCAGAATGGATGCACAAACAGTAAAAATTGTATTTGCCCAATCGATTTTTTAAACCGTTTGTATTCTAAAATAGCACATACTCGAGCAATAGTTGATAGAGGGTCATTATATGTTACAATAACGATAATGAGAATCATTTTCAATAGTTGGAGAGTTGCTTATGAATCTAGCACCCCTATATATTAGGCTACAACATTATGATCGATTTCAAGTTGATCAGATAATGCCAGCTAGTAGCCTCAATGAGGGAATAAATGATAATGAAACAAATTTATGCACATTATTGATAGCACTCAGTCATGGCATACGGCTGTATGTAGACAAAATGGCTATCGATCTACGACAAGGAAGCTGCATTCTAGTTTTACCTGTACAAAGCTACACTGTAGAATCAAGTAACAAAGAGACACAGCTTGCGCGCTTTACTTTTGAAACCTTTGAAGTGGAAGGAATGACTTTGAACCGGGTTGATCATCCATCCTTGCTTTGTGGTTATCCCTATCATCTGTTATTTTCTCAAGTCAAACAGATATTAGGAAATGAAGCATGGATAAATAATCAATTTTGCTCCTCACTATCCACATCAGAAATGGCGATGATGCAAGGTAGACTTCAGCTGATACTAGGGTTAATGGCTCAGTTAGATGAGCAAGCTGCCCAGTTGCAGAACAAAGACAAGATAAAATTGGTTCAACAAACTGTACAGTACATAGAACAGCATTATGATGAGGACTTGTCAGTAGAACAACTGGCTAACATGGCTGGAATGGTCAGGTGGCAATATAGTCAAAAGTTTAAGACATTGACCGGCAAAAAGCCAACTGATTATTTGGTCCAGTTACGTATAGAACATGCAAAGGAGCTTTTGTGTAATTCCACCGAGTCATTGAGCAAAATAGCTAGACAAATTGGGTTTAAGGATGAATACTATTTCAGTCGGTGCTTTCATAAATTAACTGGAAATACCCCACGTGAATATGCAAACATTCATCTACATACGCAGCAAAGAACCGTTATCGATTCACTGGGCAGAAAGATTCATGTTCCTACAGGTGCAACACGTATTGTGACTGATGGTAAATTTACACTTGGGGAATTACTCGTTCTAGGCATATCCCCTATAGGAGCGGCCATTTCTATCATGGGAGATAATGTGGTTTATCATAATAGGCTGCGAAATATTCATAGCATCGGGTATTGGGCAGATCCAGATAAAATAGCACCGCTGCAACCGGAATTCATATTGCTTAGCTATTATCCACAAGATTTGCAGGAACTGGATGCACTTGCTCCAACTGTTGTACTAGACAAGAAGTTTAGACTATTTGAACGGTTACGCTATATCGCTAAACTAGTTGAACGTAGTAAAGAGGCGGAGAAGTGGATTACTACATATGAGAACAAAGTAAGATTGGTACGTAGGCAATTAGCCGATGCTTATGTTGCTGGGGAGATGGCTACTGTTTATCTCAAGTTAGGTGCAAAATTTTATGTTATGTGTCAGACCGGGTTGGCTGCCAGCTTGTATGAATCTCTTGGTTTTCGCCCCACGCCCAAAGTAATGCAGCTAATTGAGCAAGGGCAAGCATGGATAGAAATTCAGCAACACCAAGTAAATCACTATGCTGGAGAGCGTAATTTTATCATGGCTTCTCCCCAAGAATTACAAACTATTACTCACTGTCCACAGATCGCCACTTTAGCCAAGTTAACTCCCAGTAAGACTCATTTTGTAGATTTTACATGGAATCATTGTGATCCTATCACACGTGAGCGGTTGTTAGATGTACTACCGTCTATTTTTAAGAAGAAAACGATGTAATTAGTGATTTTGCCTCATAAAAGGTACACACCAAATATGCTGAGTTTTTTTCTGTCTATTTAACATTAAAGATTGAAAACATAATAAAAATCATCTCTTAGTTATTCTTTGAGGTGATTTTTTTTGATCCTAGTAGTTACACTTGAGATAAATTTTGCTTAAATTAATGGAGCAGTTACACAAAATTATTCTTTAAATTGGAATTTTTACCAATATATACCGTTAAATTTATATATGGAGAATTGTTACAGAATCTGTAGTTTATTATGAAAGGGGAAGTAGAAGTGTTGAAAAAAACTATAATTTCAGGAATTGTATTTACTTCAATTTTGTTAGTTGGGTGTAATGGAGAGGAGAAAGGAGGACAATTAATAGAAAGCGAGCAGGAAGCAGTAATTGCTCCGACAAATGAGGAAAATGATGAATTAAAGTTATTATCAGAATTAAAAAATGAAATAATAGTATCTATTACAGAACAGTCGGAACTTGATAGTGAGTCAATAGCAATAATGGTAGATGGTAATCCTTTTAAAGAAATGACTATTTCAGTAAGTTTCCCGAAGGATGTAAAAGTTGATGATACGATGATTCAACAACTAGTTGAAGATTCTATAAAGAAAGTTTCTGAAACAGAAAACGTAACATTTAGCGAAGAAAATATAACAATAAAAATTGAGAAATACTAACGGAGAAATTCAAAAAGGATACAATTAAGGTACAGTTGCCTTATAAGATTGTGAAAAAATGTATTTAAACAATCGGGTGTTAGTTGAATAATGTAAAGTGATGAAAATAACGTTTTTAATTTTAAAAGTTCAAATAAGTATGACCCCATCTAAATTTAGGATGGGGTTATACTTATTTTTGGATGCAAGATACCATTACTACAATGTAACAATAATGGAATTTACAAATGAATTCTTTTACTCTTTTATATATGAGCGTTTATACATTTTCATCGTAACCAACCAGCTAATAATTGTGATACCTGCAAAAAGTAATAGCAAATTACTATACAAATGAGTGGACGAATCAGCATTTATAGGTAGTAATTTTCGATTTAGCAATTGTATCGACAATAATCCACCTACAATTGCTATACCTATTCCTTCGGATAAAAAGCTTGTGAAATTAAGCAAACTCATTCCAGCACCAGCTTCCTTTTGTTTCAAACTACATGAAACAATGGTGGATATAACTGTTTTCGTAAAAGAAAGCCCGCCAAAAACAAAAATTATTATAATTGTTATGAGCCAAGGCATGTTGATTTTTTATGTATTTCTTGGGGGTTTGCATGATATTTCTAGAACATTATTTTACTAAACCCTGTAAAAAATTTTTCATATAAAATGAACTATTTTTGATACTAAATTGTTACTTGTGTAGAAAACGGAAAAGGAGGTGGGCTTGTGGAACAATTTAGCGATGAAAGAGTATTGTTTCAAACATATTATAAAGACGTTTTCAGGGCTTGCTATTACATGCTTCAAAACAAATATGATGCGGAGGATCTTTGTCAGGATGTATTTGCAAAAGCGTTGAGTGAGGATTTTCGAGCCATACAAAATCAAAAATCTTGGTTACTTAGTATTGCCATGAATATGTCTCGAAATTATTTAAAGAAAAAGAATAGAATACTTTTAAAAGAAAACTTTAATTTTCTATCATCTAAACGATTTGACAATACTCAAAATATTGAGCGAACTATACAACTTAATGAAAATAAAAGTGAGCTAGTGGATTTATTGAATAAACTGCCTGTTCGTATACGAAAGGTTATGGTACTGAAATATGTGCATGATTGTAAAGATAGAGAAATTGCTCAAATTCTAAAAATCCCTGAGGGCACGGTTAAATCGAGGCTTTTTAAAGGTAAAAAGTTAATGCAAAAGTTTATAGAAGTAGATAAAAATTTATTATTTGAATGGAGGGATCATCGTGAGTAATATGGACGATTTCATAAAAGAACAAGTGAAGTATGATCAAATAGATTATCCTAATGAGAATGAAATGTGGACTAAAATCTCCCGTAAGCAACAAAATCACAATTATAAACCTAAACATAGCTATAAACCTAAAGTCATACTAACTGCCATTTTATTTACCGTTGTTTTATCATCCACGCCTGTATTTGCTAAATATACAACAGAAATCTTGGACTGGATGCGAAATATGAATAGAACTGGTATTATTACTTCCTTAGAAAATGGATTTGGACAAGAAATTAATAAAACTGCAGCAAACGAAGCTGGAGTATTAACTATCCATAATGTAATTTCAGATCAAAATGGTACTACTATTAACTTTAGCTTAGATATAGATCGCGATTATCCAATAGATTATGCAGGCTTCGAGCAGGCATTACTCAAAATAGGTGAAGGAAAAGAAATACAGATGGAAGCAAGTGCAGAATATAATCTTGAATCAGATAAATTAGTAGGGGTCCTACATACAGATGAGGAAATCCCACATAACAGCAATGTTACACTTCAACTTGGTGGTGTAAAGGAGATACAGCTGAAAAGTATAGCGTTAAAAGATTTTGCTCAATCAAACACATATCCTGCAAAGATTAACATTCAACAAGATGGAATATCACAAATAGATTTCATTTCAAAGGATTATCAAAACGGACAATATACATTGGATTATCTTATCGAACTGGAAGAACCCAATAACATAGAACACGCCTATTTATCCTATATCATAGAAAATGAATCCATTGCTTATTCTGGCGTTACTAGTAAACGTCCACAACCAAATGTCATTAAAAAAAGTGATTCTCTAGATATACCAAAAGAAGCAGTAGAAAAATTGGGTGTATTTTTAAATTATAATGATACGGTAAGTTATAAACCAGAAACATGGAACCTAGATTTTCAATATAATCATGATCTTGCTAAACAATCTACCTTTGTTTTGGACGTGGACAAAAAAGTTGAGCTAGGCTCTCGGCAACTTCAATTTAAAGAGCTTGTGATTACACCGAGTAGGGTGAAGCTTTATTTTGATGAAAAAAATATAAAGACCAATTCTAAATGGTCTTATGTCTATAATTATCGTCAGATTAAATTACAAATTGGTGAACAAGAATTATTCGGAAATTATTGGAATGATTTTCTTTCCTTTGAAACACAGGAGCTGATAAAGGATATTACCAATAAAGAAATTGCTCTTACTTTAAAAGATGCGAGCGTCTCTTATGAAGCTGAAAAGCAAGATAAAGTAGAACTTAAAAATATTTCTGATGTACCAAAAACAATACAAACTGAATTAAATGGGTATCCAATTGATATTACGTATTATGCTAATGGTAGTGATTTAATTGTTGAATCAGAAAGTAAGAACAAACAATTTGGTGGTATCACACAAAGTGTTATTTATCAGAATGGCGAAAGAATCTTTGCTGAAGATCGTTCTAATGATGGATTGTTAAATATAAACAAACAAGTAGAAACATTTAAAAATATAAAAAATAAAGAGATAACATTAAACTTCTTCCTTTATACTGTCAATGAAGATCGAACAGAAACGATTATTTTACAGTAAATTTAATGTAGTGGTTACAATTAAAGGACTTGGAAGAGTACCTATTTTTTAACACACGAATATCCACATGCGTCCCAACTTAAGAGTCAATTTAGTATAGAAGAAGCGTGTTTTGATTAATTCAAAATACGCTTTTCTATTTTCCTTTTTATCAAACTTTATTCCAAGACACACAGATTAAACTATCAGCTAGTCTGGTGGTTTTATTTTTTATTGACAATGATAATCATTATCGATAATGTGAAAGGCGAGATCATCAAGATTACGCAGAAGTGGATCAATACCAATGGGGAATTGAGTAGAGAGAAGACGGACCTTTAAAAATTTCTCGATGCAAATGTCTCCTAGCTGAAATATAGTTTGTGATCAAAAGCACAGGATGTATAACTATAAACTAAGGGGTTACTAGTAAATTATTATGGAAATGAGGTATGCAATTTGAAAATTGATGTTAATCAGCTAGCAGAGCATTTAGCACACACACCTTTTCAAGTTGAAGGCGTATATCGATATACTAGAAATTCAGGTGTGCCTTATGCTGACTATACAGATTCGTTTCCCGGTTTTGTTTTTCCACTGACGGGAAAGATACAATTTCAATTCAATGGCACACCTTATATCTTTTCGCCAGGAAAAGTTGTGCATGGGGGTGCAAAAATGAAACTAGATCAAAAAAATTATGATAATACAAATTGGGAGTATATTCTTGTGTTATATCGGATATGTAACACAGAACTAGAAGAGACAAGCCTTTCTCATCAACATTTTGAATTATCGACAGGACAATCTCCTCGTCTTATCGAATTAATTATGCGACTTTGGCATGTGTATAATCAGCGTGGAGGGATTCCAATGTTTCAGACCGAAATGCTATTTCGTGATGTACTCAATGAAGCCTTATTATGTGTTGTTAATAGACAACATAGTTGTGAATCACACACATTATTCGAACGGGTATCTACTTATATTCATGAATACTATTACCAAAGCCTTTCAATCGCCTCGCTTGCCGAGCAAAATAACGTAAATAGAAATCGACTTTCTTATGTGTTTAGAAAATATGCAGGGATGGGACCAGCGGAATATTTATTAAACTATCGTATAAACATAGCGCAAGAAATGCTCTTTACAAGTGATGCATCTGTACAACAAATTGCGCAAACTGTTGGAATTGATGACCCTTTTTATTTTAGTAGAGTGTTCAAGAAACAATTGGGTATTTCACCTACTGAATATCGAGAGAAGTTCATCAATAATCCATGCTAATTTCAACAAACATCCATTCAAATCCAAAAATTACTTTACTATACTAATGGTAGACCAAAGATAATATGTTGGAGGAATTACAGATGCAAAAGTTTAAAGGCCTGTTATTCTCAATACTAGTAGTGGCAGGCATACTAGGAGGTTGTAATGCAACACCTGTTGAAAAGGAAGCATTAACTACAGTAGGAACACCGACATCAGTAGTTCCTGATTGGCCAAGAACAATTAAGGATGCCTTAGGTAAAGAAATTGTGATTGAGAAAAAGCCAGAAAAGTTGGCCTCTTTATGGTATTTTTTTCCTGAAATATTAGTTGCATTAGGTGAGCCGCCTGCTGCTACTACTGAAAAAGAGTATCTTTCTTCTTTATCTTATTTAAAAGGAAAGCTTGATTCAACCGAAGAATTGGGAGATAAAGTGTCCCCTAGTATTGAAAAAATTCTATCGATTGGTCCTGATTATATTTTAGCAACAGAACACCATGAAAAATTGTATGATTCACTAGAAAAAGTTGCCCCAGTCATTACATTAAAATTCAAGGACATCTATGAAAATTGGCAATACGGAATCCGTACAGTAGCTGAGATCATTGGGAAAGAGGACGAAGCGGAAAAAGTCATTGATAAAATGATGAAAGACATCACAACTGGACGTGAAGCATTAAAGTCAATGCAGGGAGAGTCAGTAGCACTTATATTATCTTGGGATGGAAAAACGTTTAATGTTTTAGGTAAAGATAATCCTGTTTATACACTTGCATTTGATAAAGAAAAGGGACTGGATCTTACACCGGATAATTCATTCAATGGTAACAATAATCAATTTACTGCATTTGAAGGAATTTCTACCGTTCAAGCAGACCATATTTTCCTTATAGGTGACATTACAAAAGAGGAAACATTAATGAGTGAATTAAATCAAAGCAATGTCTGGAATAATATGAATGCCGTAAAGAAAGGTAATATTCATTTGATGGATACGTCTGCTATTACTGGTGGTCCATTAGCTATCGAATACGCTTTGCAAAATATAACAAATGCCCTGCAATAGTAATAAAAAATAGAGAAGAATTCCTATCGAATAAAAATGACAAAAATAAGGAGAGATGAATATGGATTATCAAGTTATTAATCTAAATGAGCAACTATCTAAAATAAGTGAACTTTGGACTCCGAAAGTCGTTGGTGAAATAAACGATTTTCAGTTCAAATTGGTTAAGATGGCTGGGGACTTTATATGGCATGACCATCAAGGCGCCGATAAGGTATTTATTGTGCTTGAAGGAGAGATGTTCATCGCTTTTCGCGATGGTCAGGTAAAAATTTCAAAAGGTGAGATGTTTATTGTTCCAGGAGGGGCTGAGCAAAAGCCATTCACTGAAACAGAATGCCATATTATGTTGGTGGAACCTAAAGGAGCAGTAAACACTGGCAATATTGAATCCAAATAAACAGCAGCCAGAAGTCATTTTCTTTAAGTCCCATTGTTACCTTCTTCACCAAGTGTTTTAATTGGAAAAGCTTTTTCAAAATGCTATAAAAGTTCACTTTAAGAATCCGAATTTCGGGTTCTTTTTTTGTTAAAGAAAAGTTTAGTTTATCCATACACACATTACTAGAACAAAGAGTTTACCAGTTTTTCTGGTTTAATTGTGTCTTAGCGTTCAAATTATACAAGGAAATATTCCTAAATTTAACATTTTGATCAAATTGGGATGACATGGGTGCTTTATCATGAGTCTGATATGCAAAATTATGCATCATATGGACAAGAAGATGGAAATACTATAAAAGGTAAATTTAATGCAGAACCAGGAAAGTACTATTTATATATTTATAAATTTGATAATGAAAATGGGACAAATACAGTAAATGTACGGAATGGAGCACAAACAGAGATAGAGCCAAACAATCACCCAGAGGAAGCGACTATGATTCCATTAAATACGCCTCTGAAAGGTAGCTTGATTGATGATGATAATACGGATGTATACCAATTCGATGTTACGTCTCCAAAAGAAATAGATATTTCGGTTGTAAATGAAAATCAAATTGGAATGACATGGGTGCTTCATCATGAGTCTGATATGCAAAATTACGCCTCATATGGCCAAGAAGATGGAAATGTTATAAAAGGTAAATTTAATGCGGAACAAGGAAAGTATTATTTATATATTTATAAATTTAATAATGAAAACGGAACATATACAGTTAATGTACATTAATAGTCTAGCGAGTAGCATTGAAAATGAAAAGTTAGTTCGGGATTATTTAGATGGAATAGCTATAAAACAAAAGTGATGATAAGGTTAGTGCTGAATTAAAAATAAAAGATCCTTGCGATGAATAGTATCCCCTTTAAGTAGACGATGAAAAAATACTATAATTTTAGTCAACTACATGTCCTATTTGGAGGGGATTTTTCTATGAGTAGAAAAAATAAAGACTATTCAACAGAATTAGAAATAGTGGTAGTTGACGGTTATTTGATATGGACACCTTTTAAGAAGCATGTTACTTGGATATGTTATGATCAAATTTGTGAGGAAATGTACTAACGGTTAACAGAAAAAAGGGGGGCAAAAGATGGATAATCAATATTTTGTAGGTTGGGGTACATTGGCATTGATAAATGCTGGTATTGCACAAGGGAAGAATAGAACAGGGCTAAATTGGTTTTTCCTTTCTCTTTTGTTAGGACCATTGGCAACACTAATTTTGTTATTTGTTGAAAAACGATAATAATACTACCTCCTTATTGAACTAACAGAGTTTTAATAAAAACGTAGTCGATGATAGCTCTGCTTATTTTTTACTTCCATAGTGTCATACCTAAAGTGTTGTGGATTGGATTTTTCTTCTTTCTAAACAAACAACATGTGTGATATATTTCTAAGGATTAACTTTTAGGAAGGAAGTAAGTGATGAAAAATCAATTGATACGGTTAATCGCCATTGTTCTACTTGGTATGTGTGTCTATATTGATATGTACCAAAATGGTGAATTAGGGTTAATGCAAATTTTTGCTTATGTTGGCTTATTAGGTTTTACTTTTGTAATTGGTATTCCAATAATCTTTATTAAAAACAAGATTAGTTTATCAAAAAAAATTGGTTTGCTTTTTATTAGCATGGTCATAGCAGCAGTAATTCCCTTTTTGGGATTTGGAAATTTAAAAATTATCCTTGAAGATCATTTAATTAATAAAGAGATTGAAAAAGTTGACAATCAATATAATGTAGAATTGCAAAAGGATAGCGTGTTTTTAGCATTTGATAACCATCTTTTAGTTGGAAATAAAGATGATTTACTGGGGAACATGGACAAAACTCTATTAGTTTATGATTCTTTAGGGAAAGAAACTAAGAGAATAAAAATAACAGAATTAGCAAAAGCAGCCGTACCTTATCTGCCCCTTAACGATAAAGAAAAGGAAACAACCTATTTTGATGATATGAAGACGCAAGGGATTACATATGATCTTTTGAAAAAAATAAATGGCAATGACATACAACTTTTTTTTAGATACGTGACAACGGAAGTTCCGGAGGATTATAAATATGAACCAGATATGCCAAGCGATGCAAGGGACGTAAAATTCCATTATGATATCACTTATTCACCGGTTTTAGATGAAAAGGGAGAATTTATTTTTAATTCTGATACATTCCATTTATTTAAAAACAACCAATCAATTCGAGTTAGTTACAAAGCTGTGGGAATTGAAGCCATTGTTGCACCAAGCTCTGCAGTGTTAGTAAATGAAATCAATTAAAGTTGCATTTTATTTGGTCATTTATTGCTAACAAAGAGGTTAATTGATTAGATAATAAAGAACAGGACAAGCTTATTAAACTAATGAGTGCGTTAATTAAAGATCATTGAGTTGCATAGGCAGCTCTTTTTTTCTTTATTGAACTAACTGTAGGTTAAAGAATAAGTCCTCAAAGGAACACCCTATCTATTCACCTATAATTCACCCAAAAGCTACTAATTATAAGCTTGATTCGTTTCATAGTTATTACAACACTAGTTATGCCCCCATTATTATTATTAGGACAACCACCTGTTTGATCCTTACCGAAACAGCGAAATTGAACAAGTTAGATTTTGATCAATACATAGAACATCTCCTCACGTGAGGGACAGTATAAACAAGTACATGCCCTGGACAATATTCAATCTGCATGTGGAAAATAAATAGCTGTATTTCTGATAAGTAAATTAAAGATATACAGCTTATCGTACGTATTCAAAAGTTCATATTTTTTATGTCGAGATGATCATTAAATAAAGCGTATGAGTGATTCATAAATAATTTTAAAATTTTTGAACGAAATGAAAAATCGCTCCGTCTAATGGAGGAAGGAGGCGAAAAGGATGGAATTTGAAATCGTGCAGCGTGCTATAGGTGGAGATCATGAAGCGATACTTTCCCTTATTGAATTGGATGAGGATATTTTATATCGCATGGCCTTTACATATATGAAAAATGAGCAAGATGCTATGGACGTGATGCAGGATCTTGTTTACAAGGCACTGAAAAAAATGCATACCGTTCAACAGCACGAATATGCCAGAACATGGCTTGTGCGCGTCTTAATCAATTGTTGTAAAGATCATTTAAGAAAACGTCCACCTACTGTTCCGATTGAGGAACACCACTTATCTGAGTGGGTCATCTATTCAGATATGGAGAGATTATTGGAACATTTATCTTTGTCGGAGCAGCAACTCGTCTATATGAAATATTTCCAGCAATTAAAGAATAAAGAAATTGCTGAGCTAAATCAAATTCCTGAGGGTACTGTAAAGTCTAAGCTTCATCACATATTAAAGAAGCTTAGAAACTTTGCTAGAGAAAAGGAGGACTGGTTATGAATAAACCATTGATTGACGTTCCAAAGGAGAAACTTCAACAAGTTCGAATGGACATGTTTCGGAAAGTTCAACGAGAAAAAAGAACAAAGAAGCGCATTGTTTCGGTTACATTCATCTCCATGCTTTGCTTTTGCCTTATCTTTTCAATTCGCGTTTCTCCAACGATTGCTAGCCAAGTTGCAAAAATACCTGGCTTTCAAGCAATTGTATCTGCGGTTGTAAGAGATAAAGGGATAAAAGATGTTGTGGACAATGACTACTATGAAGAAATCAATACGACGCAGTCTAAAAACGGCCTATCGCTTACATTGCAAGGCGTAATTGCAGATAATACGGGATTAGTACTTTACTATGACGCCGACGCCTCATTTGATATGTCGGAAGTACACTTGGAGGAAGTTCAATTGTTCCAAGGAGACGAAGAAATTAAAGGCGGAGGTTCATTTACAAGTCATCAATCATATCAAACGAGCATCTCTTCTTCAGTTGACTATAGTTTTTCAGAGCCTTTCCCTTATACTTCAAAAGATTTTAAAGTGGTTTTTCGTTTTTATGAAAAAGATAAGGGGAACATTGCAATTACTATACCGTTTTCACTACAAAACGAAATCGCAAAAGAAAAAATTATTACTGCGGATCGTACTGTAGACGTCGGTGGTCAGAAATTTACGATTACAAAAATTCGCCGTTCTCCACTAAGAACGGCAATCGATATCGAATTAGATGAAGCGAATACGATGCAAATTTTAGCGCTTGAAGATATTGCGGTCGAGTTGGAAAATGGGGAGCGAAGAGAAGGCATTAAATATGGCTTGTCATTAGGCGGTGGTATTCGCGATGGCAAATTCACGCTTAATTTACAAAGTAATTATTTCCATGATTCAGATTCACTCAAAATATTAATTGGAGCTGTTCAAGCCGTTCCAAAGGGCGAGGATTTTATCGAAGTTGATTTTGGCACAAAGGAAGTACTCACGAAGCCCGATTATTTGGATTGGGATATTTCTGTAACGGAGCAAAGTGTATCATTTGCTGCAAAGAAATGGGATGATAGAAGGGCACATTCGTTTCTAAATAGTGCTGTAAAAGAAGATGGTACGACGCTAAAATACAAAGGTAGCTCGTTCTCAGATGATTATCAGTACCTATTTGAAACGGAGAACTTTGAAAAATATGATGGCAAAGCAAAAATGTATATAAACTATTACGCCAATCCTATTGGGAAAAAAATTGAACTGAATATTCCTTTGCAATAAAGTAAAGATGTTCAAAAAGGTTCTCCTTTTTGAACATCTGTTTTTTATATTTTCATTGAGGGGTTCTAATGAAAGAAATTAAAGAAGCAAACATTGAAACGAAAAATTTGACGAAAGAAAAAATAATAGATATTATAGATATATTAAGTCCTTAATATAGTGATAACATGAAGTTAACTAAAGCAGCAAATATTTATCTAATTACTAATAAAGTTCGTAAAGTGTCAATCTCAGGTACAAACGAAGGTTATAATTAAAACCAGACTGGGAGGAAATTTCTTTACTGGGTGTTATACAAGCCATCTTAGGTTTGATAACTATTTTTGATTATTGTTTAAACAGCTGAGGAAAAACCTTTGGATGAATTAAATCAAACATTTACTGTTGACTTGGTTAATGAGATGTAAAAGACATCATCACTATCGTCTTTTACTCTAATTATAGATATTGAAGGTCTGTAATATATATTATAAGGTGGAGGAAAATATGATGAATAAATATGATTGTATTATTATTGGTGGGGGTCCTGCTGGATTAAGTGCCGCCTTAACATTAGGAAGAGCGCGCAGAAAGATTGCAATATTTGAAAATGGAACAAATCGAAATCGTGTAACTCAGGAGTCACATGGTTTTTTAACAAGAGATGGCATAAAGCCACAAGCGTTTAAGAATATTGCTATGAAAGAATTAGAATCCTATCCCTCTATTTCAATATTGGATCAGACAGTTATCGAGATAAATGAAGATGATAGCAGTGACTTTTTTCTAGTAAATACTTCGAATAATGAATCCTATTTATCTGAAAAAATACTGTTAGCTACTGGTATACAAGAGGAATTTAACCTACCACAAATCAGACAATATTATGGTAAAAGTATGTTCAGCTGTCCATATTGCGATGGTTGGGAGCTGAGGGACAAGCCATTAGCTATAATAGCAGAAAACGAAGCAAGCATTAGTCATATGACCAAATTGGTTTATAATTGGTCACAGGATTTAATTGTTTTTACAAATGGTCTTCAACTTTCCGATAATGTACGAAATGATTTTGAAAGAAAAAAAATTAAAGTTTATACAGCTGTTATAAAAAATTTACATGGAGATGATGGTAACTTATTTAGTATTGAATTAGAAACAGGTGAAAACATTTTAAGAAGTGGTGGGTTTGTAGTTCCGAGTTTCTATCGCCCAAATAAATTTGCTAAACAGTTAAATTGTCAAGTTGGTGAAAATGGAGCAATTATTACAGATGGTGCTGGACGAACAACTGCGGATGGAATATATATTGCAGGTGAAACTGAAAAGGGTGGTCCATCTTCTTTGATGATTGCTGCAGCGGAAGGTTTTAAGGCTGCTTCAAGCATAAACATGGATATAACAGTGGAAAGATTTTAAGTTGTTAGCTGATGAGTTAAAGATGAAACTCATCAGCTATTTTTACTTAGTCATCTAGGCAAGTGCAATGGGAATAATGGTTGGCTCAGGCAATGGACAATTTAGACCTGAAGAGAAACTAACACGTGCACAGGCAGTAAAGGACTAAATACAAACTGGGGAATCAGAACAACTATTTAAGGATACTCCAAGAGAGCATTGGGGATTCTTTGAAATTCATGCAACTACAACAAAATGAAATGATCATGAACTTTAAGCAAATGATAATTATCGGAAATTATTATAAAGTAAAAAACGGATTTGGAAAAAATGCAATTTCCAAATCCGTTTCTTTTTTATTTATAATAATTGTATAGTTTTCATTTTGTTAACACTTTTCAAAATCAAAAATGCACTCCTTTTTGACATTTACTTTCTTAGTTTCGAAAATGATTAAGTGCTAGTTGGGTTGCCGAATTATATTCAGGTGGTAATTCATCCTCAAAAAAAATAGCCTCTACGGGACATACTAATTCACAAGCGCCACAATCAATACAAATTTCAGGATTGATTACATATTGGGTATCTGTCATAACAATGCAATTCACGGGACAGACATCCAAACAGACAGCTGCTTTTTCATCCCTACATAATTCTGTAATTACAAAAGCCATTATAAATCCTCCCGTATAGATAGTTGTCTTTTTAAATCTTCAGGTGAGTGTTTCCAGTACTCTTCATTAAATCCAGATAAAAACTGGTAAAGTAGTTTTTTTGAATTACTATCCAGATGATCCAAGAGAAATTTCCCTTTAAGTGCTTTATCTAAATAATTTACTTGTTCTGGCAACGATTTATAGCCAAGTTTAATCCGGCGTTCTTCTTTTGATACCCGTACTTCACTTGCAGTACATCCCGCATAATAAGGTCCATTTTGTGCAGTCTGAAGAGCTACCCAAACAATCCAATAACGATAATAATCGTCACTAGCATGAGATAAATTAGGAGAAAAACGAACTTTTTTTTCAATTTTACTTCGCCCATGTAAGGCTTCTAAGTCTATAAACACATGTTCATTTTCACAATCTATAATAATAGGCGTTACATTATTTAAATCAAGAGTACCTATCCCGTAACCCCCATCTCCATCTGTTGAATCGTTACTTAAAATTATAAAATGCTTCTTTTCTTTCATAGAAATTCTCACCCGCAAACGATTGTATTTTAAGGTTACTATAGTGTACTTAATTTTAAATACATCAGTAATTTTCAGTTAAAATCAGTGAATGGTCGAAAAAATATACATGTCTTACCATAGCTAGAGTGACATAAAAAAACAACATTGTACTTTTATATGTACAAGATGCTACATGCAACAGTTATTTTTTTATTGCCAATATAACAAGCGCATTACGTATAGCTCTACAAATTAATATAAATTGAACGTTTTAGTAGTAATTTTTAAACTATACGTAATGGTTGTCTAGGATATCTCCTAATACTTTTATAAATTAAAAAGTATAAATGAAATATACTACTTATTTGCATTTCTTGTCTTCAGACTTACGTCTGAATTGTTATGAAATGGTAACTTACCTAGATATAGTGATTCTTTGTTATTAAAATTCACTTAAAATTAAAATTTTGCGATAATATTAGAATTAAACTTTACATATACTCAATTTTATGTTAAATTACTCCATATTAATTTGAAGGGAGGTGCAAGCAATGTTAACTGTTTTTAGAATTCTGTTCGGCAAAAATGTAAAACTTGGAAATGATTTAGCAGACAAAGGGAGTAGTCTGTCCTTTTTTATGCTATACAACTACACAAAAACAGTTATCGGAGCTTTGCCTCTATGCCAATTAAATGATAAGGTAATGACCTAAAGGCCTTATTGATTTGAGCGTATTTTTATTTTTAAGTTAGGCACCGATAATTCTATTGGTGCTTTTTTGTGTTTATTTTTTATTTTAGGGATAGACAACTCCTTTCTATACACTCCTATAAAACTAGAGAGCATTAAGGAAGGATGAGAAAGATGCAATTAAATCAAAGCAATAAGTATATAAGAATAAAGGATTTCTTAATGGAACATAATTACCCTAATTTTAGAATGAAACAAATATTGCATGCCATTTTTAAAGAAAGAATAGATAAGTTCAATGAAATGAATGTACTTCCTAAATCGTTAAGAGAGAAGTTAGTTAAAGAATTTGGAGAGTCTATTTTAGATGTTGTTCCTTTAATGGAACAACATTCTGAGCAGGTTACAAAAGTCTTATTTGGCATTGCAGGAGATGAAAAAATAGAGACGGTAAATATGAAATATAAAGCTGGTTGGGAGTCATTTTGTATATCCTCGCAATGTGGTTGTAATTTTGGTTGTGAATTTTGCGCAACAGGAGATATAGGTTTAAAACGCAACTTAACGTCAGATGAAATTACTGACCAAATATTGTACTTTCACTTAAAAGGACATTCAATTGATAGTATTTCTTTTATGGGGATGGGAGAAGCATTAGCGAATGTACAAGTTTTTGATGCATTAAATGTCCTTATAAATCCGGAGTTGTTTGCGTTAAGTCCACGCAGATTGTCCATTTCGACTATAGGCATTATTCCGAGCATTAAAAAATTGACTCAAAACTATCCGCAGGTCAATTTGACGTTTTCATTACATTCTCCATTTAATGAACAGCGAAGTAAGTTAATGCCCATTAATGAACGCTACCCATTACTGGATGTAATGGAGACTTTAGATGAACATATACGTGTGACTTCAAGAAAAGTTTATATTGCTTATATTATGTTGCCAGGGGTTAATGATTCAATTTACCATGCAAAAGAAGTAATCAGCCTTTTAAGAGGTAGATATAAGAGAGGAAACTTGTTTCATGTAAATATCATTAGATATAACCCAACTATTAGTTCACCTACGAGGTTTCAAGAAGTAAATGAACATCATGTAGTAAGCTTCTATAAAGAATTAAAGTCAGCAGGCATTAATGTTACAATTAGAAGCCAATTTGGCATAGATATAGATGCTGCTTGCGGGCAATTATATGGAAATTATCAAAAAAATAACATCCAATAAATGTAGGTGAAAGTCATGTATAGAACGTGGGAAGTACCGTAATAGCTTATTACGATATAATAAATTTATTTAGAAGATAAAAGGGATAGGTAAGATGGCACCTGTGTTTAGTGAAAATAGAAATTGCTAAAGTGGAAGATTATATTGTCTTCAAAAGTTTTAGTAGAGATAATGTAGTCATTACGGACTTTTTGAATTATTAAGGAAAGGAATTTAAAATTGAAATTAGAACGATTGATATCCATCATATTCAAGCTCCTAAATAATGAAGTATTATCAGCTTCTAGTTTAGCTAACGAATTTCAAGTATCATCACGGACAATTTATAGAGATATTGATGCAATTTGTGCAGCCGGAATTCCTGTCGTTTCTTATCAAGGTACTAACGGAGGTTTCGGTATCATAGAAGGATACAAATTTGATAAAAGCTTAATGGGTCCCTACGACATATTGAATCTAATTACAGTGTTAGATAGTTTATCGAGTGTTTTTGAAGATAAGGATGTTGAACATACGTTAGAAAGATTAAAAATGCTTGATACAAGTGGTAGAAGTACTCTATTAGTTGATTTGGAATGCCATAGAATTGAACCGAACTCTTTAATGGATCTACGACTAGCTATACGTGAAAATAGGGTAATTCGTTTTAATTATGTGAGTAATAAAAATGAATTTACATACCGGGAAATAGAACCTATTCACCTTCATTATAAGTTTCGTAACTGGTATTTATATGGATATTGCAGAGAACGTCATAGTTATAGAGAATTTAAAGTAACACGTATGATGCGTTTAACGCTGTCACAAGAAAAGTACGTACAAACTCATGAAATGAAAGGTGATTCATCCTATTCAGACTATAATCAAGAGGGGGGTGAGGAAGTAGTAATTTGGGTGAAACCTAATTCCTTAGCAGAGGCGTTAGATCATTTTCAGAATTGCTCAAAAGTCATTAATAATGATGGAAGCATGACAATTACACTTTCTGTTTATCAACCTCTAAATGCTGGGTGGCTTAAAAAGATTCTCTTAAGCCTCGGTAGTGGTGCTAAAATTATAAAACCTATGCAACTACAATCAATTTTAATAGATGAAGCAAAAAAATTAATAAAAATTTATAAAGATGTATGACAAGCTGTTGTCATATATCTTTTTTTATAATCAAAAAGTAATCTCTTAAAACCAAGTTAAGGAGTAGATGATAAATGAATCATGCAAAAAATATGTTTAAGTACCATGTTTGGGCGAATAAGGTATTGCTAGAAAGAATGAAAGAATTACCAAGTAATGTCCTATATGAAGAGGTTAATAGTTCATATCCAACTATTGCTCAAACATTTAGTCACGTGTATGTGGTAGATGTTATGTGGTTACAAGTACTAAAGGGGATAGATATGCAAGAAGCATTGGATGCTTCTATTAGCTTATTAGAAAGCTCTAATTTATTTTCTATTGATGAATTTGAACAGTCTTTTGAATTACTAACATTACAGTATAAAGAATGGATGACCAGCCAAAAAGATTTAGAACATAAAATTAATTTGAATAATCCTTGGACAGGAGCTAGAAATACTGCTTATTCAGAAATTTTATTACATGTTGCTAATCACGGTACTTATCACAGAGGTAACATAACTACAATGTTAAGACAACAGGGGTACGCATCCACAATGAATGACTACTCTTTATATTGGTATTTATAGTTGTTCAATAGACTGAACTAAGATTTTTGTTCGGCATATAGCTTTGAATTTTCATCATTGCCGTTTATATCGATGTATCTTTTCAATTTTAGTATTTACCTAAAGTGCCACCACAACAGATTCTATAATCTGCTACTAGATGTAATGGCAATTATCAACTCATCATATGATTAAATCAGCAGAAACCTGTAGGATTATAAACAGCTTATACGGTAAAGTTAGTTGTATTTAGCCATATCTATCATTATGAATAAGGAGGAATACAATTGAAAAAGGTCTTAGTTTTTATTATTGATGGTTTTGCCGATTGGGAGGCAAGTTATGTAACAGCAGAGTTAAATAAACCCAGGACAGGATTCCAAGTTCAGACAATTGCAATTGACAATAATCCCAAGACTTCGATGGGGGGATTGACTGTTTTTCCAGACTATAGCCTACTAGACTTTCCCTTTCACTTAGAAGTCGCCATGTTAATAATACCTGGTGGAACCGGATGGAAAGAAGAGAAAAATCAACAGGCAAAGAAGCTTGTGGATTTTTGTTTTGCACGGGACATCCCAGTTGCGGCAATCTGTGATGCCACTACTTTTTTAGGAAATCACGGATTTCTTGATCAACACAAACATACAGGTAATTCATTAGCTTATTTAAAAGAAGCGGCACCTAATTATAAAGGGGATGAAAACTATATAGACCAACAATCCGTAAGTGATGGCGGTCTTATAACAGCTAATGGAAGTGGAGCATTAGAATTTTCGAGAGATATTTTATGTAAATTGGCTGTTTTAGAAAATAATGAACTAAAGGAATGGTATGATTTATTTAAAAAAGGATTTATAGTTTGATGGCGATCTGGTGACTAGTAATGAATATTATTTGATGTCTGTATATATCTAGGGTCAAGGGTTATGTGGCTGATGTCAGCTCGTATATCGCTTAAGAGAATTTGAGAAGTCCATTTCATATGTAATTCCTCAATTACTTAAAAATAAAATAAGATTAGAATAACCTCCTACAGCTAAGTATTAGTAAGAGGTTATTTTTTTATGTTAATTCTCTAGTTATACCTTTAGTCTTATATATATTTTATATTAATTCATAGCTAATAATATATTATCCGTAATAATACTCGGCTTTTATAATGAAGATATCATATAAAAGGAGGATCTAGAATGGAGTTTAGTAAACTTGGCAATAGTGGATTAACAATAAGTAAGATTGCCTATGGAAACTGGATAAATCATGGTGGGAAAGTAAATGAGGATACTGCAAATGCATGTGTTAAAGCAGCACTAGAAGTTGGTATCACAACATTTGATACAGCTGATGTTTATTCAGACACGAAAGCGGAAGAAATACTTGGTCGCTCATTACAAGGCATTCGACGGGAGGGCATTGAATTATGTACAAAAGTGTGCCATCCAACCGGTAATGGAAAAAACGATAGAGGTTTATCCCGAAAACATATTCTAGAAAATTGCCATGCTTCTTTACGTCGGTTACAGACAGACTATATTGATGTCTATTATGCACACAGGTTTGATCCAACTACTCCTCTTGAAGAAACGATGTTAGCGTTCGCAGATCTTGTAAGACAAGGTAAAGTGCTTTATATCGGTGTCAGTGAGTGGACTGCTGAACAAATCACTAGAGCTGCAGCACTTTCGCGGGAATTGCATATTCCGCTCATCGCAAGCCAACCACAGTATTCCATGCTATGGAGAGTTATCGAAGCTGATGTGATACCAACCTGTCAACGTGAAGGACTTGGACAAGTAGTATGGTCGCCACTTGCACAAGGTGTTCTAACTGGAAAATATCTACCACAAAAGCCAGTGCCAACTCAATCAAGGGCCAATTCTCCGGCAGGAAAGCCATTTTTTGATAAGCTGGCACAACGTTGGATGAATGATGATGTACTCACTGCTATACAAAAACTAAAACCTATTGCACAGGAGATTGATCTTACCCTTGCTCAACTTTCAGTCGCTTGGGTACTACAAAATCAACATGTTTCGTCAGCTATTATCGGTGCCTCAAGTCCGGAACAGATAAGAGAGAATGCAATAGCTTCTAGTGTTAAACTAGAACCTGCAATTATGAATCAGATTGATGAAGTATTAGAAAATCTCATTGAGTACGATTCCAGTAAAACAGGTTAAGTTTTATACATGGCTTAACAAGAAATATGTTCAACAGCTATGCTTTTGTAATATCTTAAAGCTCATCCTAATTCGGATGGGCTTTTATTATTGGTGATCCAGTTGAGAAATGGCATACACCTCTCTAACAACTTTTAAGAAATGGTTAACCACTGCAGATTTTTCATCTTGTCTCCATCCAACATATAGATTTATTTTTGGTGTCGTCTCTTTGATTTTTTTATAGATAACTCCAGGCCGTATATAGCTTTCCACTGACGATGGAACGACAGAAACGCCCATCCCAGTTGCAACTAGATTTACAATCGTTTGCATTTGAATAGCCTCTTGAACAACATTTAAACTTACACCATGTTCCCAAAAGTAGCCATTAATTAAATCATAAAAATTTGGACCTAAATGGCGGGGGAATAATATAAATGGTTCATCCATTATCAATTGAAGTGGAATTTCGGGCAATGAAACCAAAGGATGATCTTGAGGTAAAACCAATCTTAAAGATTCTTCAAAACAAATTTCTGAAGCTAGTGTCTCGTTGTTCTGTTCGGAACGAATAAACCCAATATGAATGTGTTTCTCATAGAGGGCCTCTAATTGCTGCTCTGTTGTCATTTCACGTAATGTAAGATGCACTTTAGGAAAGCGTGACCTAAATTTATTAAGGGCTTCTATAACGATTTCTGTTGAATCGACAAAACCGATGATTAAATTTCCCTTTCTCCCTTCAGCAGCAAGTTGTGTTTCTTTTATAGTTTTTTCTAATTGCAACAGGGTTTGTCTAGATCCTTTTAAAAATATCTTACCTGCATCTGTTAGTTCAACCATTCTTTTTGTTCGATGAAAAAGTTTAACACCCAATTCCTCTTCTAATTTACGAATCTCTTGGCTAAGGGGAGGTTGTGCCATCCTAAGACGTTCTGCAGCACGACTAAAATTCAATTCTTCTGCCACCATTATGAAATAGCGCATTTTTCTAATATCTATTTTCATCCACCCCTTCTATAAAAAACTGTATATTATATCAAACTTATTTAGGTGCTTAATCTTTCAATTTAGTATTAGTTAATTTTAACAATTAATAATTTTTTAGCATAGAATTTAAACTATTGTTGTCTTACATTTTATGTAGTTTTATATCTTTTTAAATAAAACTGTTATATCAAGAAAGTAATTAAACGAGATAAAGTGATAAAGAAGAGTTTCATAACAATCTTTCTATACAAATGATTTTTCTCTGTATTTTGTCTGCATCTTTTATAACATTTAGCATTTAAAGGTAATTATAAATGAAAAAAATACCTACATATCCAATTAAGTATTAAAATTACCTTATTTTTAGCGTTTATTTATTGGTAATGTAGTTATATTATTGTCTTGTAAAGAAAATTTAAGATTGATTGGTATTATTCATCATGAAAATCTTAGAATACATCTTTACCCATAACTACTTGTAATTATTATTTGTGAGAACTTATTATACATATCTTTACAATTTAATAGAGCGGTAATATTGTTCTCACAGAATAATATAATTTATTTAAATTCTGGAGGAATATACTAATGACTAAACATAACAAAGGTCGTAAATTTTTCGTAACTGCTGCCACAGCAGCACTTGTAGCATCAGCAATCGTACCAGTAGCATCTGCTGCTGAATTTAAAGATGCAGATAGCATTTCATCTTGGGCAAAAGAAGCGGTACAATTTTTAACTGACAAAGGCTTCATCCAAGGAGACGAAAAAGGAAACTTCAACCCAGCTGGTACACTTACTCGTGCTGAAGCTGCTGAAATTTTATCAAAAGCATTAGAATTAAAAGCTACTGGAACAGAAGATTTTACAGATGTAAATGAAAATAACTGGTTCTATAATGCAGTGCTTGCAACTTCACCAGAATTGTTTGACGGTATGGGCAATGGTAAATTTGAACCTAAAGCTCAATTAACAAGAGAACAAGCTGCTAAAGTTATCGTACAAGGTTACCAATTAACAGGTAAAGCAGACCTTAGCCAATTCGCAGATGCATCAAAAGCTTCTAAATGGGCTGTATCTTACTTAGAAACAGCTGTTGAAAACGGTGTAATCAATGGTAAAGGGGCATTATTAGCGCCACAAGATAAAATTAGCCGCGAAGAATTCGCTACTATGGTAAAACGTACAATTGATGCAACAACTAAAGAGGTAACACCAGCTGTAGACTCTGTAAAAGGACTTAACGCAAAAGAATTAGAAGTGAAGTTCAATACAGCTGTTGATGCTAAAGATGCTGCTGTGACAGCGAAATATGCTATTGAAGGTGTAGCTATTACGAATGCAAAAGTATCTGAAGACGGAATGACTGTTACTTTAACAACTGATAAAGAGATTAAATTAACAAATGGCAAAGTGACTGTAAAGCCAATCAAAACAAAAGCAGATGCTAAAGTTTTAACAGAAGAGTTTAACAAATTGATCACATTTGCAGACACTACTCCTGTTAGCGTAAATTCTGTTGAAGCAAAAGGTACTACAGCAGTTATCACTTTCGATGAGCTTGTACAAAGTGAAGGAACTGTAAGCTTAAATGGTACCGAGCTTGCTAAGGATCGCTACACTTTATCTGGTAAAACATTAACAATCAAAGGTTTAACTGCTGAACAAACTTACAAAGTAGACATCGTTGGCGCAACTGACTTCGCTAATAATATCGCAAATCCGATTGCTGTTAACTTCACAGTTCTTAAAGCAGACGTGGATAATTCAAAACCAACTGTTTCAACAGCAGTGAACGGTACAGAAATCACTTTCGATTTCTCAGAAGAATTAAAGAAACAAGATTTTGTTGTTGATAAAGATAATACAGTTAAAGGGTATGCAAAAGTAACTGTTGGATCAACTGTTTTCTATTTAACAGATGCTGATATTAAAGATACAGAGGATAAAACTGTATTCACAATTGATGCAAAAACTGCATTAGGTACTGCTACATTCATCAATACAAATGTTAAAGTAGAAGGACAAAAAGATTTAGCTGGTAATGCTGGAGATGCATTTGAGTTCAATGCTATTCTTTCTAAAGATTTAACGCCTGCTACATTAGTATCTGCTTCTTCTAAAATGTTAGTAGCTGATGATGTAAATGCTACTACAGATGTAGATGCTTTATACCTTACTTTTAGTGAACCAGTAAAAGTAGATGGTAAATTAACAGTTAAAACTCAAAATGGTATTGCTTACACTACTGGAAAAGAAACAGCAGTAAAAGCTGATGCTGGTTTCGATGTAGATGGTAACGGTAAAATCGAGGGTGCAGAGAAAAACACTGTAAAAGTGGACATTGATTTAGATAGCAATTCAACATACACATTTGAATTATCTGCTAAAGCAGTTTCAGATTTAGCTAGCAACGTGACTGCAGATACAATTACATTCAATGTTACAACAGGAGTATTCGAAGCTACACCTGAAACTAACACAGATTCATTAGTATTTGGCACTACACCAGTAGTTGTAACAGATAATAATGTATTCACTGTTGAATATGCTGCAGATGTGACTGCAACAGCAACAAATCCTGCTAACTACACAATTGGTGGAAAAGAGCTACCTGCTGGCACTCAACTTCAATTTGTAGATGGTACTAAAAAAGTACGATTCACTTTACCAGAAGGTTCTATCACTGCTAATGGTAATTATGTACTTGAAGCTAAAAATGTAGTAGATACAAAAGGTAATACACTTAAAGGTGGAAAAGTTACAACTCTAGTAGCACTTAAAGAAAATATTGTGCCTGTAGCATCTAAAGTAACGGTAGTAGATAGCAAAACATTTACTGTTGACTTCACTGAAAGTATTGCTGACCAAGCTGCACCAACTGGTTTAACAGTTAAAATTGCTGGTTCAACTGTAGAGGTTGCTTCAGCTGCTGTAGCTAACGGTAAATTAACTGTGACAACTAAAGCTGACTACGCTTTAACTGATAACATTGTAGTTGAATTCAAATCTACAAATCTAGTTGATGCTAACAACAACAAAGTAAAAGACGGTTCAGTTTCAAAATAATTAAACCGTTTATTTTAAAAAGCCCTGTGGAGATATTTCCACAGGGCTTTTTTGGTTAGTTATCGATAGTTTCTACTATATTATAGCGGCATGAAAAATGCGCTTATTGCGTAACGCCTATTTGTAAGGAAACTCTTTCGGAATTGGTCCGAATGCTATCCAATGATATTTAAAATATTTCCCCATTAAAAACACCACAAGCCATGTGATAAAGAGGGCAACTAAAAAACCTCCAACACTCCAAACATGAAATAACATACTATTACCGCTTATAGGTATTTGACGATAAATTAAAAGGAAAAAAGGATGTAATAGATAGATGCCAAAGGATAGTGTTCCTAGGTTAATCAAGCCATTCACAAATGCTTTGTTCCCCTTATCATAGATCCAGAAAGAAAGCTGTAATAAAACAATGCAGGCTGTTATAGATTGTAGCTGAAAGACTAGTTCGAATGTGATGCTGTTCGCTAAATAGGTTTGGGATGAAAAGACATAGTAATATAGATAAATATTATAAATAGTAGAAACTAGCCATAGAGCCCATACGAAATAAATAAATATAGGGAAATTTTCTTTTTTTAGATGAAGCCACAGTTTATATTTCTCAAAATAGATACCTAAAAATGCACCTGTTAAGAAATAAAAAATATAAGAAAATGAGATACTCCCTCTGTATGGGTACTGCCAAAATTCAGCATTCAATTGGATAAAAATCCATTGAAGTGCGAAGCCAATCCAAATCAGGTGAGGGGATAGAGCAGGTTTTTTCTTTAAAATATATAAGAACAATGGAAACATTAGATAAAACTGCACCATTATAAATATATAGTATAAATGAGTATATGCCTTTCCTATTAAGAGTTTTTCGAGAAATTCGAAACTAAAAAGGGCATGCCATGTTAATGAAAAATCATGTGTTACATAAAATTGCACAGCGGTATAATAAAAGACGGAAAAAATGAGATAGGGAATAAGTATTTGGGTAACTCTTTTTTTATAAAAACGAACGATAAGCTTTTTAGTGAAGTCCTTTTGTATATAATTGTAAAATAAAACAAATCCACTTAAAAAAATAAAAACAGGTACAGCAAATTTCGGGAATATATTAAAAAAGACATACAATGAATAGAGTTTTGATTCATTGGACAAAGCCGTAACAGGTGTACTAGTAGAATGAATGAGAAGCACAGCAAGTATAGCTAATGCTCTAGTGATATTTAATTCATCAATGTGTGCTCGTTTCATACGATCATCTCCAAAAAATAGTTAATAGTTTTAAGTTCCCAGAATTTAAAGCCTCTATACTTTAATGGTATGTTTGCCACCACTAATTTAGACAATCTTTAGGATACTTGGTCCAATTTTCTTGCTAGAAGAAGTAACCTACGGGACGTTCTATGGCTAACTATAAAGAGCTTTTATGTCAGGCAGATGTCAACAATAAAAAAAGCTACCACACCGATGCCTAGTAACTTGAAGTGTCATAGTATGATGAAAACTTTCATACGAAAAGCCTTCCTACATTAAAAATGTAAGAAGGCTTTTGTTCATGCATTATAAAAGAATATCCATTCCTATTCTCATTTATAACTTTACAAGAAATCTACCTATTGCTTGACCTTTCAATAAAATAGGCAGTACATCCTGAAGTTGTTGTAAAGTTACCTCTTGATGTATGAAGCTTTCAAGATTAGCTGGTTTAAAATCAGTGGCTAAACGATTCCATATCTTCAATCGAACGTCCATTGGACAATAAACAGAATCAATTCCCAGCAAATTTACGCCTCTTAAAATGAAGGGGAAAACGCTTGTAGGAAGCTGTGTTCCGGCTGTTAAACCGCTGCTAGCAACAGCTCCTCCGTATTGAATTTGACTTAATAAAGAAGCAAGAGGATCTCCTCCTACAGAATCGACAGCCGCAGCCCATTTTTGTTTGCCTAACGCTCTTATCTTCCCATCAAAGACCTCTTCACGAGCAACAATTGAAGTGGCCCCAAGGTTATTCAAATAGTCATGTTCAGATTCTTTCCCTGTACTTGCTTCTACTTGATAGCCTAATGTTGAGAGGATCGAGACAGCAAAACTACCTACACCACCGGTTGCTCCAGTAACAAGGATTTTACCTTTTTCAGGATTAATCCCATTATCCTCTAGCCTTTGGACTGATAACGCAGCCGTAAATCCAGCTGTTCCAATTACCATGGCCTCCTTGAGCGAAAGACCCGTTGGAAGTGGAACAATCCATTTAGACGGGATACGAGCATACTCACTGAAGCCTCCAAAGTGGGATACGCCTATCTCATAGCTAGTGGCAATTACCTCGTCACCCTCTTTAAATCGAGGATCTTCAGAGGATACAACGATCCCAGCTAAATCAATGCCAGGTACGAAAGGGTAAGAAGTAACGATTTTACCATCGGGTATAGTGGCTAGACTATCTTTATAATTAATGCCAGAGTAGCTTACTTTAATTAATACCTCACCATTTGGTAGATCATTTAAAGTAAGCTCGTTAACTTTCACTGTAAATTCATTCTCTTGATTGACTACCAACGCTTTAAAGCTTTCTAATGTCATCGTAAACATCCTCCTCCAATCTAATTCCATTAAACAGTAACAAAATTATTCTGACCGGTCAATATAAAATTGGCTATTACCCTCTGTTCCTGTATAATGGCTTTAATTAAGTCATTGGAGGCTTCTATGAAAAAAAAAGAGGAAGAACGGAAAAAACAAATTATGAAAGCAGCTTTTGATGCTGTTTCACAATTAGGCTATGATAATGTCACACTACAGGATATTGCGAATCATGCAGGTGTTTCAAAAGGGGTAGTTCACTATTACTTTACAAGCAAGCAAAACTTATTATTAGAATTGCTAGAATCCACAACAAACAAAATCTATAGTTATGAAATAAAAGAAATCGCTAAGTATGAGACGGCTCTTGAAAAACTTCAAGCCTATATTAATGCTGTTTTTGTATCACCTCAAGAAAATAAAAAATTTTACAGCGTGTATGTAGACTTTTTAGCCCAAGCAAATGGTAATGAGGCATATAAAAGCATCAACTTAAAATTTTATGAAAATTGCTGGGGAATTGGACAAGAAATAATTGAATTAGGACAACATGAGGGTGTTTTTAGTGAAGATATGGACGCCATTGCAAATGCAAAAATGATGAGGGCGATGATTGATGGTTCTTTGTTACAGTGGTTAACCTGCGATTTAGAAGAACAGCATAAATTTTATAAAGAAATATGTTTGAATAGTATTTTAAAATTATTAAAATAGTAGATCTACTTGTAAAGTCTTACTAACTATGTTGTAAGGCTTTTTTTTCTATCCCAAAAATGTAAAATAGGCTATTAAAAATGTTGCAATAGCTTAAGGGATTGTGAATATATAGAAGGTTTTTGTTATTGGAAAACCTATTAGTCTTATACAAATATGGAGATAGTTTCAATTATTTGGTAGTATATTACGACCTAACTAGAAATTACCGTCCGAATTTTCTAAAAAAACTATAAAAAAAGAACAGTTTTAATCTTTTGTTTTTGAAATTTCTGACAAACATACATATAAAATTGGGTAAAAATGTATTCTTATTCACTGAAACCGTGTTTATGCATTCGTTTATGCAAGAGAAAATCTATGTTTTTAATAATCCAAACTGTATAAAAATTAAAAATAATGTCGAGTTGAGTCAATTTTTCATTTTCTTTATACTGTGAAAGTAATTATTGGAGAGGAGAAAATATCATGCGTAAAGAAGTTACAATTATTGGGGTACCGATGGATTTGGGTCAAACTAGAAGAGGGGTTGACATGGGGCCAAGTGCAATCCGGTATGCTGGGCTAACAGATCGACTTGAGGGCCTTGGATATTCGATATATGACGAAGGGGATTTAAATATCGAAATCGTTAATGATAAAGAAATAGAGACAACAACAAACTTAAAAAATTTAAAAACTGTAGCAGATGCTAATGACAAGCTTGGTCAAAAAGTTGATCATGTCATTTCTTCCAATCGCTTTCCTTTAGTTTTAGGAGGAGATCATAGTATTGCCATTGGAACTTTAGCTGGTGTTTCAAAGCATTATGAGAATTTAGGCGTTATTTGGTATGATGCCCATGGTGATCTAAATACAGGTGAAACATCTCCTTCAGGTAATATCCATGGAATGTCTTTAGCAGTAAGCTTAGGCCTTGGACATCCTGCACTTACTAATATCGGCGGCTATGCGCCAAAAGTAAAGCCTGAAAATGTGGTTATTATTGGAGCTCGTGATTTAGATCCAGGTGAGAAAAAGCTTATTAAGGAAATTGGCATTAAAGTTTATACGATGCATGAAATCGATCGTTTAGGTATGACGACAGTAATGTCAGAGACAATTGAATATTTAAAGGAACGAACAGATGGTGTCCATTTATCTTTAGATTTAGATGGACTTGATCCAAATGATGCACCAGGTGTAGGAACGCCAGTTGCAGGTGGTATTAGCTATCGTGAAAGCCATCTTGCTATGGAAATGTTATCAGAAGCAAATATCATTACTTCTGCAGAATTTGTAGAGACAAACCCAGTATTAGATCAATATAATAAAACGGCGATCGCTGCGGTAGCTTTAATCAGCTCTCTATTTGGCGATACATTGCTCTAAGCAAAGGTTTGGGAAAATCAATTAGTTGACAAGGAAGAACTTTTTAGTAAAATGAGGTCGCCACAACCAAATTTAAGAAAATTGCTCTCCCTAATTGTAGTTTACAATAGAATGGACTAATGCTCTAGACTAAACAGGGACTTTTATTTGTCAGAAAATTGACTGTTCACAAAATAGATTAAATTTAACACATGGATCTATTAATATATCTAGTAGTTATCTTTTTGCACCTAAAAAAGAAAGTGCTTACAAGATAATAGCGTAAGGGGTTTTTTTATGGCAACAGAACAACAATATGAATTAAAAAGAACTATGAAAGCAAGACACTTATTTATGATCTCACTAGGGGGATGCATTGGGACTGGTTTTTTTCTTGGATCTGGTTTCACCATTAATCAGGCTGGACCCACTGGTGCCATTCTTTCTTATTTAGTTGGCGGGTTAGTGATGTATCTAACGATGCTTTGTTTGGGTGAATTATCTGTTGCTATGCCGGTATCAGGTTCATTTCAAACATATACAACGAAGTTTATTGGTCCTGCTACTGGTTTTGCTGTTGGCTGGCTCTATTGGCTAGGCTGGGCAGTAACGGTTGCCCTCGAATTTTTAGGGGCAGGACAACTTATGCAAAGATGGTTTCCTGAATCACCAGTATGGATGTGGTGTTTAATATTTGGTGCCTTGCTCTTTTTATTAAATGGTTTATCTGCCAAAGCATTTGGTGAAGCAGAATTTGTCTTCTCTAGTATTAAAATATTGGCGATCATTATGTTCCTCGGAGTAGGGGGAGCGGCTATGTTTGGCTTGATTGATATGAAAGATGGATCTGAAGCCCCATTCCTTACTCATTTTTATGAGAATGGGTTGTTTCCAAACGGTGTAACAGCACTACTTATTACCATGATTACGGTGAATTTTTCATTCCAAGGGACAGAGTTAATTGGTATTGCTGCTGGGGAAAGTGAAAATCCTGAAAAGACGATTCCTAAATCTATAAAACAAACAGTTTGGCGTACACTTTTCTTCTTTGTATTATCTGTAGTTGTGCTTGCAGGTATGATTCCAATGGATAAAGCAGGGGTTGTTGAAAGTCCATTTGTAGTTGTGCTTGATAGTATAGGAATTCCTTATGCAGCTGATATTATGAATTTTGTTATTTTGACAGCTTTACTATCGGTTGCGAACTCTGGTCTATATGCAGCTACACGTATGCTGTTCTCGCTATCTGTTGAAAAGATGGCTAGTCCAGCTTTAGGGAAAGTTAATAAAAGAGGGATCCCGATGAACGCATTGTTAATTACACTTGCTGTGGCTGGATTATCACTACTATCAAGTGTATTTGCTGCAAAAACAGTATTTGTGTGGCTTTTATCCCTAGCAGGTTTAGGCGCACAAATCGGTTGGATTGCGATTACGGCATCACAAATTGCCTTTAGACGATCTTATGTACGCCAAGGTGGTAAAGTGGAAGATTTAAAATTCAAAGCACCGCTTTATCCAATCATTCCGATTTTAGGTTTAGTAGCAAACTGTATTGTCATGGCAAGCTTGGCATTTGACCCATCTCAACGTTTAGCGCTATATTGTGGCGGAGCATTCTTTATTGGCTGTTATATCGTCTATTATTTAAAAGTGAAGAAGACGAAGGCGATAAAAATAAGCCAACAAGAAGTACAATTAAAATTAGATCAAAAAATGTATCTTTAAATAACAAGAGTAGCTGCATGATGTGGCTGCTCTTTTTGATTTTTAGTAAGTAATATTTTTTAGTAAAGCGCTGATTTAGAAAAATGAAAGACGTATTTCAAAAAGAATTGTTCCAATAAAAAGTGAATAAATATATCGTTTTTCGATAAAAATATATTGAAATAAGATAATTTATCGTATATTCTTCATACAAGAAGAATTTAGTTTTGAGCAAGCTAATTTCCTCATACTTTATATCATTACTGAGGTGGATGAATGTTGAAGAATTTTTTGAAAGACTTAGGTTACTTTACGTACCATCAATCATTATCTTGTATTTTTCCTGTTGTGATATTTGTTACGCTTGCGCTCTCAAAAGTAATTCAAATACCAGGCGTTGCAAGATACGATTTCATTCTAATAATCTGTCTTGTGACACAATACTTGATGTATAAATTTGGTCTAGAATCTAAAGATGAAATAAAAGTTATCTGTCTGTTTCATATTATTGGGCTAGTGTTAGAACTATACAAAGTGAATTTTAATTCTTGGTCTTATCCGGAAGAGGCATGGTCAAAAATTGGCGGTGTGCCATTATATAGTGGCTTTATGTATGCCAGTGTGGCCAGTTACATTTGCCAGGCTTGGCGTAGGTTTGATTTAAAGATTGTGAATTGGCCAAGAAGTTATGTTGCTATTCCACTAGGAGCCATGATCTACTTGAATTTTTTCACACACCATTTTATTTATGATTTGAGATGGCTGTTAATGGCTTTACTTTTTCTTGTGTTTTACCGAACGATTGTCAAATTTACAGTACGACAGAACATCTATAAAATGCCTATTGTTGTATCATTCTTTTTAATTGGATTTTTCATTTGGATTGCGGAAAATATCGCAACTTTCTTTGGTGCTTGGTCATACCCTAATCAAGAGGTAGCATGGACGATCGTTCATTTTGGGAAAATCAGTTCTTGGTTTTTACTTGTCGTTATTAGCATTATGATTGTGGCGCAGCTTAAATTATTTTATCGAGATTCGGGTGAGTAAATGAGGAAATTGTTTAACTCACTTTCGATATTTTGAGGTTGTACCCATTCGTTTTCATAAAACTGTCCCTTTTTTAGACGACCCTCCTGCTGTAGACTCCTCTTTAGAAGAAGATAGGGGGTTAAAAAATGGAAACGAACATTCGAGTGCAACAAAGAGCATGTATAGAAGACAACCAAATAAAACGATTTTTAGAAGACGCACAAACTGTTTTTCTTGGGTTAGTGGATGAACATACACCATATGTTATCCCATTAAATTATGTCTTCAAAGATGGGTATTTTTATTTTCATGGGGCCAACGAGGGTAGAAAAATAAACATTATTAAGAACAATCCAAATGCTTGTATGACAGTATGCGAAACTTATGGAACAATGGTAGACCCCATTCCTGCAGAAACTGATACAGCATATATGAGCGTTGTCGCAAACGGCCAAGTCGAAGTAGTTACAGATTTGAATGAAGCAACTGCTGCTATGCAGGCAATGCTTGATAAATATGTACCGAATTATTACCTTACTCGTTTATCAAAAACACATATCGAAAAGTATCAATCATCTTTGGGGAGTAAAACTCTTGTCCTGAAAGTAAAACCCATTAAATTAACCGCAAAAGAACATAAATTAAATGAACAAATGCAATATTATCCTGGGAGAATGGTCACACAAGATATGACCCGATCATCTCCCCCTACTGTCATCCATTCATCCAATTGAACTTATCACAGTTTTAAGGCTTAGGAAAAACCTAAGCCTATTGTGGTCCATTTTAAAAGTTAAACGAAAAGATGTGAGTCATCAAAGAATCAACTAATCAATCCTTTGATGAGTGGTGAACAAAAAATTGCTATAAAAAAACCAATCAGAATTGAAAGTAGATTTGGAAATATGTTTTTTCCAAGTCTATTTTTTATTAGCTTCCCACATAAACTTTTCTTATTTATAGTTATAGCTATAAGTAAATGCTATAATGCCTGTGAAAAATCATTGGAGATTTTAAGGGTAGAAGGAGAGGGCAGTTCATTTGAATATTTTAGTTGTTGACGATGAAAAAGAAATTGCAGATTTAATTGAGTTGTATTTAAAAAACGAAAATTTTCATGTATTTAAATATTATACGGCTCAAGAGGCTTTGGCCTGTATTGGGCGTGAAAAGGTGGATTTGGCTGTTCTAGATATTATGATGCCGGATATTGATGGCTTTTCCATTTTACAAAAAATACGTGAAACCTATAATTTTCCTGTCATTATGCTGACGGCTAAAGAAGAAGAGATCGATAAAATTAATGGATTTTCTTTAGGGGCGGATGATTATATTACAAAGCCTTTTCGACCACTGGAGTTAGTTGCTCGTGTGAAGGCACAACTACGGAGATTTACATTATACAACCATAGTTCGCAGCAAATTGGGGATACGATTGATTTTGCAGGCTTGATGATCAATAAGAACACACGGCAAGTTTTTTTAAATGAAAGGCAATTATCCCTTACACCTACTGAGTTCTCAATTTTATGGTATTTAAGCTCTAATCGGGGAAAGGTTATTAGCTCAGAGGAGTTGTTTCAGGAAGTTTGGGGCGAGAAATATTTCAATAGCAATAATACAGTCATGGTCCACATTCGGCATTTACGAGAAAAAATGAAAGATTCTGTGGAGAACCCAAAGTTTATTAAAACAGTTTGGGGAGTGGGGTATACAATTGAAAAATGAGTTTGGAAGACTGAAGAGGAAAATGATTTTACAAATTATTTTTATTCTTGTCATTGCCATTATAATCGGTTTTTTTATCAATTTTGCATTCATTGATGGTGTCTTCCAAGCCCCTTTTGCGGATGCTTTTATCACCTTCTGTGAAAATGTTTTACAATTAGATTATTATGCGGCACAAAATGCATACAATGTATTATTCCAACAAAATAAACCTCTTTGGTTAACGATAGGATTCATTCTCTTACTTCTGGTTATTTTTTATATTGCCTTATCTCGTTTTACTCGTTATTTTCATCAAATTAGTACAAGTATCTCCATGCTTTCTGATGAGTCAGATCAGGAAATTCGTCTTCCTGACGAGTTAGACTTTTTGGAGAAAAAATTAAATGATGTAAAAAATAAATTGGAAAAACGAGCGAGAGATGCACAAGAAGCGGAGCAACGTAAGAATGATCTTGTTGTCTATTTAGCTCATGATATTAAAACCCCCTTGACCTCAATTATTGGCTACTTAAGTCTTTTAGATGAGGCAAAAGACATGCCAGTAGAGCAAAAAGAAAAATATGTAACGATTACGCTAGAAAAATCATATAGGCTCGAACACTTAATCAATGAGTTTTTTGAAATCACAAGATTTAATTTACAATCCATTATTTTAGAGAAAGATTGGATTCCTCTAAAGTATATGTTAATGCAAGTCGCCGATGAATTTTATCCATTGCTAGCACCTAAAGGTCAAAAAGCAATCGTTCTTATGGATGGAGATATCAAAATATATGCTGATGGTAACAAATTAGCAAGGGTATTTAATAATATATTGAAAAATGCAATTGCCTATAGTGATCCAAATAGTACAATTGAAATTAGTGTTAAAAGTGAAAATAATCAGACACTTATTTCGTTTATGAATACTGGGAAGACAATACCTCCTGAAAAACTAAAGATGATATTTGAAAAGTTTTATCGTTTAGATAGTGCAAGGTCAACACAAACTGGTGGTGCGGGACTTGGTTTAGCCATTTCAAATGAAATTGTCGAAGCTCATGGAGGAACGATTACAGCCACTTCTAGTAATGAAAAAACGATATTTACTGTCATGATTCCAAGTGATTCTTAAGAAACCTTAAGAATTCACTAATAGTTAATTAAAAAAGAGCTCCTCTTTTTATGTTTGAATAAAAACATAATGAGAAGGAGTTGTTTTTATGTTCAAGAGAAAAGGTATTTTTAGTATACTGTTCATTTTCATCATGGTATTTATTTATTTTATAGTGGCAAAAGAAACGCCGATGTCCTTACGAGTGGACAAGCCAACGCTCGTTACACCAACAAAGAGTGGCGATATGCTGGATGTTAATTTATTCAGCTCTAATGCCATTTTAGTAAATTTGGATGAAAATCAAGTTCTATTAGATAAAAATAGCGAGGAAATTATTTATCCTGCATCATTAACAAAAATGATGACGGTTTTAGTGGCTATTGAGCAAATCCAAAATTTACAAGAAGAAATTGTTTTACCAAAAAATATATTTAATGATTTATACGAAGAGAATGCTTCACTTGCTGGTTTTCTCCCAAATGAGAAGCTTACGTTAGAGGATTTACTATATGGTTCCATGTTACCATCTGGTGCAGAGGCTTCCATCGGTTTAGCTGAATATATTGCTGGTTCAGAAAGAAAATTTGTAAATCTGATGAATGAAAAGGCCCAACAGCTAGGAATGAAAAATACTCATTTTATGAATACCACTGGATTGCATCATCGAGAACATTATACGACTGTCAAAGACATGTCTTTACTCTTGCAATATGCATTAACAAATAATGAGTTTCGTAATGTTTATACAGCAGAAAGATATTCTATCAAGCCGACCAATCTTCATCCAGAGGGGATAACTTTTACAAGTCGAATGTTTCAAAATATGACAACAAGTGCATTGCCGGGAGGAGAAATTTTAGGTGGAAAAACAGGCTATACAGAGGATGCAGGATTATGTTTAGCAAGTTTAGCTACAGTTAATGGACAAGAATACGTCTTAGTGACAGTGGGGGCCGAAGGAAATCCCCGAACTGAACAATATAATATAACAGATGCATTTTCCGTGTATAGTCAATTATAAAATAATAAAAGTAAAGAAGTTGTTTTATGTATGATTTATCAGTTGGACAAACAAGACTATTATGATGTTAATAAATTACTAAACACTGATCAAAAGAACAGTTTAACTATAAATAGAGGATCCATTTATGTGGATCACCCAGACAAGCCAACAACAGCTCTAGTAGATGAAACGGGGATTATCAGTTTCTTTATAGGAGATGCGACAAATCAGACTTTTCATGATGATTTACCTTGGCTCGAAGCGTTTAGCAAATAAAATAGGTTTTGTATTTGAGTGAAAACTAAAAAAATATGAGTTTGAATGGAAGTAATAGGAAGTAAATAAAATGCGTAATTAGAATGTTTAAGCTAATTGCGCATTTTTTTTTGCCTACTAGTAGAGAAAATCTATTTCCTGTGGTGATAAAAGAGCTAGGAATAGCTGGGTTATAGAAAATTTCTATAGTTATTATAGAAACAATAGAATTGCTTAATGAATGTTGAGTTCCATATAATTCTCTATAAACCATAATATTTTCAAGGGAGGACATAAAAAAATGACAAATATTGCTGGGATAAACATTCCTGACAGCCGTTTAGCATTAGAAGCTCAGGATATCTTAAAAGAACATGGATCTGAATTGCTTTGGAATCACTCCAATCGTGTTTACTTATTTGGGGCATTGCAAGGCATAAAAGCAAAGAAAAAATATGATGCAGAACTTTTATACGTCAGTGCTTTATTTCATGATTTAGGTTTAACAAAGAAGTTTAGTAGTGAGGATAAACGCTTTGAGGTGGATGGTGCAAATGCTGCACGCCAATTTTTAGCACTATATGATATTGATGATCGTTCAATACAACTAGTATGGGATGCGATTGCATTACATACTACAATTGGTGTCGCAGAGCATAAAGAAAATGAAGTTGGATTATTATATGCGGGGGTAGGGCTTGATGTAATGGGAGATGGTTATCATGATTTATCGTCTGAAGAACGAAATGCCGTTATCCATGCTTTTCCACGCAACCAATTTAAACAAAAGATATTGCCTGCTTTTTTTGACGGGTTTAAGCATAAGCCTGAAACAACATTTGGCAATATTAAATCCGATGTGTGTGCATTGTATATACCTAATTACAAACCTAAAAACTTTTGTGATTGTGTCTTGCATTCACCTTGGTCGGAATAAATATTAAAAAATAAGTAGGGGGATACCATTTATGTTAAAACTAGCACATCAGAAAATTCGTCATGTTGCTTTGCAAGACAAAATTGTATCGGCGCAAGAGGCTGCGTCTTGGATAAAAGATGGAATGTTATTAGGAATGAGTGGCTTTACTAGAGCGGGTGACGCAAAAGTTGTACCGTTGGCGCTTGTGGATAAAGCGAAAGTGGAAAAATTTCAGGTCGATGTTTATACAGGGGCTTCGCTTGGTCCAGAGGTAGATCAGCAAATGGCTGAAGCAGGGATCATTCGCAAGCGTGCTCCCTATCAAGGTGATCCAGCAATTCGTCGGTTGATTAATAATGGAGAAGTTCTATATACAGATGCACATGTATCGCATAATGCAGAGCTAATTCGTCAGGGGATCGTAGGACCAATTGATTTTGCCATAATTGAAGCAGCTGCAATTACGGAAGATGGTTTGCTGATACCTACTACCTCAGTAGGGAATTCTCCAATTATCGTGCAAATGGCCAAAGAGATTATTATTGAGTTAAATGTGGCACATCCGGCTTCTCTAGAAGGTATTCACGATATTTATATTCCTGATATACAAGGTCGCCGAGAACCCATTCCTTTAACTAGTGCAGGGAATCGGATTGGAAATGTTGGAATCCCATTAGATATAACGAAAGTTCGTGGCATAGTGCTTTCTGAAATTGCTGATGCGCCTTCAACAATTGTGCAACCAGATGAGGAAACAGCCATAATGGCAGAGCATTTACTCCAATTTCTACGTGATGAAATGGGGGCTGGACGTTTGACGAAGTCATTGGCCCCCCTACAGTCAGGTGTAGGATCAGTGGCAAATGCAGTGTTAAATGGTTTTCTACAATCAGAGTTTGAAGATTTAGAAATATATTCTGAGGTGTTACAGGATGCTGTTTTTGAATTAATAGATGCTGGCAAGGTAAAATCTGCTTCGGGTACATCTATTACGTTATCACAAGAACGTGGGAAAATGGTTTATAGTCAACTCGAAAATTATGTAGATCGTTTAATTTTAAGACCTCAAGAAATTTCAAATCACCCTGAAATTATTCGACGTTTAGGTCTTATTTCGGTAAATACCGCACTTGAGGTAGATATCTATGGAAATGTAAATTCTACACATGTTTCAGGCACAAAGATGATGAATGGTATTGGAGGGTCTGGAGATTTTGCTCGTAATGCACGTTTAGGAATATTCGTCACAAAATCTTATGCAAAGGGAGGAAATGTCTCAAGTATCGTCCCTATGGTATCTCATGTTGACCATACTGAGCATGATGTAGATGTGATTGTCACAGAGTATGGCGTGGCAGATTTACGTGGTTTAGCACCAAAAGAGAGGGTTCCATTAATCATTAATAATTGTGCACATCCTGATTACCGTCAGCAATTATGGGCATATTATGATGCTGCTGTGGAGAAGACGGGCGATCATCACACACCACATCTTTTAGAAGAGGCATTGTCATGGCATGTTCATTTTGCCAAAACCAATTCAATGAAAAAATAAGTAGATGGATGACTAGGCATATTGCTTAGTCATTTTTCATGATAGAAAAATGAATCGACTAGACGAAAATAGCTTAGCGTCTAGTCGATTCTTAAGGAGTCTTTATTAAGGACTGAATAAGTTGTTGGCTTATATCAGAAAATGATAAATCTGTTCGATGAATTTGCTTGATCATTAGATCAATAAAAGCCTTGGCAGCAAAATTAATAAATTTATCTTTTCGATAGAGCAGCACAATTTCTCGGGTTAAAGGTGGATTGCAAATAGTTCGCGTACATACTGTGTCCGATTTATATAAATTGCAAAGTGTTTTCGAAATGATCGTTGCCCCAACCTGTTGTTCTACTAATTTAAAGATGGTTTGAATACTAGCTGTCTCAAACTTAGGTGTGATATTTCCCTTTTCTTTGCGGGCTGCCCCATCAATTACTTTTCTACATTGTTGTTTTGCAGGAAATAAAATAAGTGGATGTGCTAAAACATCTTGAAATGGGATGATGTCTGATGCTGCTAGCGGATGATCCTTATGAACAACGACCAATAATTCCTCGGTAAACAATGGAATCACTAGAAGCTGCTCTTCCTCATAATCGAAATCATCTTGTTTATACGAAATGGCAAAATCAATTTTATTGTCTTTAAACAATTGAAATAACTCATCAGAACTATTTATCGAAACTTGTATATCCGGAAACTCTTGATAATAATCCAATAAATAATCTGATACGAAATCTGTTAATTCTCCAGGCAAAGTTCCGATAACTAGTTTTCCTGCTTTAAGTGCTTTAAGTTCAGTCATTTGGTTCTTTGTATTATCCATTGCCCTAAAAATATAAGTGCATTGTTCATACAAAATTTTACCTGCATCGGTAATGGCAATCTTTTTACCAAGACGATCGAATAGAGGTAAACCAAGCTCATTTTCTAATACTTTAATTTGATGGCTTAATGTTGGCTGAGAGATATTCAATTTTTCAGCAGCCTTTGTAAAATGAAGCTCACTACACAGAACAAAAAAATATTCAAGCTGACGTATCTCCATAATTGTACCTTCTTATTAAAATTATTTTTTATATTATAGCATGATTACCATTTAGAAAATCATGTGAAATAAAGCTATGATTAGTTGATAGAAAATTAATAATTGTTTTATTTTTCACTTTGATAAAAATGCTTTATAGTAAGTATATTCAAATACATTTATTACTAAGGAGGATAAAATGGGAAGATTAGTTCATTTTGAAATTCATGTAAGTGACATGGAGCGGGCAAAGGATTTCTATGGGAGCGTATTTGGGTGGTCATTTCAAGATTGGAGTGAATACGCAGGAATGCCGTATTTTGGAGCTGTGACTGGTGGTAAGGAAGAACTTGGGATCGATGGTGCTCTAATGCAACGTCAAGGTCCTCCGCCAGAACCAAACCAAGCTTTGAATGGATTCGCTTGTACAATGGGAGTGGAAAGTTACGATGTAACAGAAGCCAAAATTATGGAACATGGTGGTAAGGTTGCAATACCGAAATATGCTTTACCAGGAATGGCATGGCAAGGATATTTTACGGATACTGAAGGCAATGTATTTGGTATTCATCAGCCAGATAAAAATGCAAAATAAGAATTCAAAAATTATTAAGCAGGTGCTTAATGAGAAGAATCCGCTCCGTATTGCTCAAAGGTAAGAGGACTCGCTCACTAACACAGGGGAACGCCACAAAACAAAACTATTGAAAGACTTATGTTCTTTTACGAACATAGGTCTTTTTTTAATCGATGAAATTGTCAAAAAGATGAGGGATGGTTAGATTTGTAAAATATAATGTTTTATTTTAGTAAATTTGGTATGGTTGATGAAGATACTTTAAATGCTACATAATGATCGAGGAGTAATGGTGATGAAAAAAAGAAAGCGAATGTTATTTTTAATAGTGCCCATATTGTTTTTAGCTTCTTGTAATAGTGAGGTTGATGGCGTCACGAATAAAGAGAAAATGTATTTATCATCTATTCAAAAAAAAGAAGTTTATGAAATTCAACAACCTGCTAATTTTAATATTGCTAGAGGTTTAATTATCAAGAATATGAATAACGCATTAAATATTAATGCAATAGAAAAAGGTTTAATGGATTTATCAGTCAATCATTTTTCGACAGAGAAGTTTTATATGCAGGAAGGTCAGTATTTGAATGAAAAAATGATTGCTCAATGGCTGAGGAGAAAATCAATCGAAGACATTGGTTTAAACCCTGCTATCGAAAAAAGCACGGGTGACATTTTAGAGGACGAAAAAAGGTATCCTTTGATTCTTTCTCATGTATTAGAACACAATTTTATTAATAAAGAAAATAACAAAATTGAAGGCATGTCGATTGCGATATCGTTAAATGAATTTTATGACATACGTGTAAGCGACGATAAAGGTTTAATTTACACCGGCCAAGTGAAAGTTGACCAAAACGATGATGATATCAATGATGTCGAAAATTATGGTAAAAAAGTAGCTGAAAAGATCGTTAAAGATATTAGAAAAAATGAAAAAATACCGAATGTCCCTATTTACCTTACATTATTTCAGGAATCGAATATAAATGATATTATTCCGGGGGTATTTCTAGCTGAAACAATTATTCCTAAAGGGGGAGATACCATTGCAAAATGGTCTCAATTAGATAAGAAGCTCTATACTTTCCCTTCAGAGGCATTATATAGTTTGGACCAAAATATGTATAAAAAATTATTGATGTTCAAAGAGGATATTCAGGCAGGATTTAAACATTTAAACCCCAAAATTCTTGGCAAGCTTCGATATGAAGATGGCAAATTAACAGATATTCAAATAGAGGTGAATGCCCCTCTAATAAATGATACTGAATTGATTGGCTTATTACAGCTGATAAGTACCAAATTAAATACGATTTTATTTGATTATATTCCAATTACGGTTCGGATAATTGATCAACAACAGGATGTAGGAATTGTCCTTTGGGATCCTACAGAAAAGCAAATTTTTGCAACACCTATTTAACCTTTCCGACATCAAGAGTTTTTGCAACTATCAAAATAGGGGGAACCCTCAAGATATCTAGCATCTAACTCATGATCCGTAGTAGGGTGATTTTCCAGCTTTAATCGCTGACTTTCTATCCAAGAAGTCCCCTTTAGTGGAGTAAGGCTAAATCGAATAGGCTTTGGACTCTTACTATCAATTTGAACTGTATTCGTGCCACTACTAGGTGCTTTAAAGGCAAAGCTAAGAGTACCTTGACCTGCTGGAAAGTAACCAGATGTTGAAAGAACTGGGTGGTCGTCACTCATTCTATTATTTTGTTCGGCTACCTTCTGTAATGGATGGGAAACTTCCGCAATTGTAGCTGAGGAAGTGATAGGGATTGTATGATCAGCTACATATGTGAACGATGTTCCTCCAAGAGGCATTGTTAATAGGGCAGCTATTATAAAGAGGCCAATTTTTTCATGGATACCACTACCTTCGATATTTGAACATAATACCTACCTTGACCTTTATTATAAATATTTTAAGTGCTTACATTTAGGTGCTCATTCAATTGGGTACCTCTTTTTTTTGGCAAAATGTCATCTAGATTTAAGGATTTATTTGCAATCCTTGAAATGTATGTATATTATGATAATGATAATCATTTTCAATTAAAGAGGGGAGAGTATCTATGAAAAGACATCTTATTATTGGCATGCATTTAGCTGTGCAAGGTGATTATGGCAAGAAAGGTGCGTTGCTTGATGACCATATTGCATTTGCGAAGCGTGCGGAGGCTGCTAAATTAGATTTTTTATTTAAGGCAGATTATTTAATGGCCCATCCTGAATTAATGGCTAAAACGAAAGGTACAGTTGGCTTAGACCCTAGCTTTTTATTGGCAACAGTGGCAAGAGAAACGAAACAAATAGGTTTAGTGACAACCATTTCCACATCCTTTACACCGCCTTACTTGATTGCTCGTCAATTACAATCCTTGAATTGGATCAGTGAGGGACGTGTAGGGTGGAATATCGTGACTTCCATTGATGGTGCTTATAATTTTAGTAATGAACTTATGCCTTCCTCTGAGGAGCGTTATGCTAAAGCAGCCGAATGTACGACGGTTGTAAAGCAGCTGTGGCATAGTCATCCTTACGAAATATTAGAAGCAGCTGGAAATATTGCGAAAATAAAAGAACTCGTGAGGCCGATCGATCATGAGGGTGAGTTTTTCCATATAAAAGGGCCATTAAATATACCTATGCATCCTGCAGGAGATATTCCTTTGTTTCAAGCAGGGGCATCGGATATAGGAAGGCAATTTGCAGCAACTGTTTCAAATGCTATTTTTGCAGCGACACCAGCTATAGAAGTTGGTATTGAAATGCGTAATGATTTACAAAAACGCGCTGTTAAGGTGGGGCGAACAATAGAGGATATACGTTTATTACCTGGACTCTATTTCTTTATTGGCGATACATATGAGGAAGCATTAGAAATGCACCGTCAAGCACATGCACATTTAACTCTAGAACGTCGGTACAATGCTTTGGAATCAGTCATTGGTATGGATGTTCGTCATTTGGCACTTCACGATCATGTAACAGTGGATATGTTGCCTCCGGAGGATCAAACAGTACGCAGTCAAACACATGCTGATCTGGTTCGTCGTTATATCATTGAAAACGAACCTCCTGTTGAGGTCTTGCTAGCCCGTCCAGAAGTAATCGGCTCAGCTCATCTTGTGGCAATTGGTACACCACTGGATATTGTCACTCAAATCATTACTTTCTATGAGAGGGGTGCATTAGATGGCTTTATTGCTGTTCCAGGTGGACCTGCTAAATCTTTGGATTTATTCTTTAGTGATGTTATTCCTATGCTTGTTGAGAGAGGGTTATTTCGTGCTGAGTATGAGGGTAGTACATTACGTTCCCATTTACGTTTAGATTTAGAAAACCACAAATAATTACCTTGGAATGAGGAAAAGAGAAAGTGAAATATGGTCTAAGCAACCTTTTCACTTTCTCGATTATTGATTTATTGACGAGAGTCTTTATTCCTAAATTGTTTTGGTGTGATGCCAGTAAATTTTTTAAAAACCTTAATAAAGTAGCTTTGGTCTGTAAAATTAAGTAATGAGCCTATGTCTAAGATTGGATAGTTCGTAAATGTTAATAACTTTTTCGCCTCTTCAATCTTTTGATGCTGAATACATTCACTAATGGATATTCCTACTTCCTTTTTAAATAGAGAGGAGAGATAGTTCGGACTTAAATGGCATAGCTCAGAAAGTTGATCGAGTGTTATATCACCATATAGCTGATTTTCGATAAAATGAATGCACGTTGTTATCGGCACTGAATACTTCTTTTTATTTGCATGCGATACACGGTTTGTGTAATCGTAAATGGCTTCTTCCATTAAAGAAAGAATGTCAATTAAACTACTTTGATCTTCAAGCTTTTGTATGTAAAAGTCACTTAACGTAAAAGCAGTTTCTTCATTTAAACCACCCTCAATTGCTGCACGGCAAATAAGCGCAATTCCTGTGATCATTAAATATTGAATACTTTTTAAACTATTGCGTTTTGATAGTACGCCAAGCTCTTCTTGCTCGACAATGGAATAGTTCAGCACTTCATTTAGTTTCTCCATCCGTCCATTTTTTACATAATCTAATAAAATTTTTTCATAGTACAGATTGGTATGAACAATATCATTTCTTCTTGCATAAGAAAGTTCTAGAGCTGTATCTTCCTCATGACGAATAAGCGGTTTTAATGCTTGATTGTGATGAATGACGTCTGTTTTATTTAATTTTTTCCTGTAGATTGCATAATAAACAAATAAACTTATGGCTAGAGATTGCTGATAATGCAAAATGGGAATTGTTTCATCATCTTGATAGACATTTTGCTTTACGGTATCGTCTATTTCTGGAGAAAGATAAGGTCCCACTACTATTGTCCCTATATAGGGAGCATCCATATTTAAGTTAATAAAGAAAAAATTAAATTTGGCACTTGAAAAGAAAATTGGGTAATCATTAGTTGCTGTACGATAAGGATATGCTTTTATTTGTTCTTTTAAAGAATCGTAAGATGAATGATTTTGAAATTCCTTTGATGTATATTCAAAGATAATTTTTTCTGACTCGTGGACATAGACCACAGGTAGATGGTGGGTTTCAAATATTAATTGACCTATGTATTGAAGATCGATTGTAGAAATTTTCATGTTGCTACACCTCAGTTCATATATGCTGTTATCCGATGAAAGCCATTCCATTTTTTATTGTAAATACTTGAGAAAGTACTATTTTGTGTAGAATAATACAATAAATTATGTAGAAGTAGCAATAAAATAGACAATGAATTCAAAATGCTAGGGAGGAATGGAAAATGGATCTTTTAAATAAAATTGCAGTTGTAACGGGTGCTGGAAGCGGTATTGGAAGAGCCAGCAGTTTAAAGCTTGCTAGCAATGGTGCAAAAGTTGTGATCGTTGATTTCAACAAGGAAACTGGCGAAGAAACATTAAACTTAATTAAAGAGCAAGGTGGGGAAGGAATCTTCGTTCAGGCAGATGTTTCGAAAAGTGAAGATGTAGAGAAATATGTAAATGCTGCCGTTGAAACTTTTGGTCGTATTGATGTATTTTTCAATAATGCAGGAGTTATTCAAAAAATCTCACCTCTAACAGAGATTGCTGATACTGAATATGATCGTATTATGTCAATCAACGTAAAGGGTGTATTTCTTGGCTTAAAACATGTGATTAAAGTAATGGAAGGACAAGGTAGCGGCTCAATCATTAATACAGCTTCAACGGCTGGGGTACGTAGCGAGCATAGTATGGCTGTTTATTCAGCAAGTAAGCATGCAGTCATTGGTTTAACAAAATCTGCTTCATTGGAGTATGTGAAAAAAGGTATTCGTATCAATGCAATTTGTCCTGGTGGAGTGGAAACAGCGTTAACAAACAGTGTAACGGCAATGTTTGAAACAGGTGGCTATGTACCTGAGGAAATTCCAAATATGAGAATGGGACGCTATGCAAAACCAGAAGAATTAGCAGAAATGGTTGCGTTCCTAGCATCAGACAAAGCAAGCTATATGACAGGTTCCATTGTAGTCGTTGATGGCGGCTTAACATTATAAAATGAAGAAATCCAGTGAACAACTATTCACTGGATTTTTTGTTTGGTTGAGCAGCTATAAAGTGAATTTTTTGAGCTCAATCATTAATGTATCAGTCATTTTTTGAAGGTCGAAAATTTTTGTATTTATTTTTTCGAAGGATACGAGCTGTTCCTGCGTCGATGCTGAAATTTCCTCAGTACCAGCTGCAGTTTCTTCTGTAATCGCTGAAATATTTTCGATTGTACTATTCACTTGCTGGCTCATTTCATTTGTTTGCATCATTTCCTTTGTAAGATGCTGTAAATCATGATGTATATCAGTGATATGCGCAGTAATGGCTGCAAATGAATGTTCCGTTTCGAGCATTGATTGTGTTTGCTCATTTGAAAGCTCATGGCCTCGTTCAGCCGTAGCTAGAATGTTATCTATGCCGTCTTGAATATGAGTAACCATCGAAGAAATTAAATTCGTAGCATTCTCCGTTTCTGAAGATAGCTTTTTAACCTCGTCCGCTACGATGGCAAACCCTTTACCTGCTTCGCCGGCACGGGCTGCTTCAATAGCCGCATTTAAGGCTAACAAGTTTGTTTGACTAGCAATCGTATGGACAACATTAGCTGCTCCTTCGATTTCTGTTGTGAATTGTGAAAATTGAGTAACAGCATTTTTAATAGCTAGTGACGCGCCTTGAATATCCCTTGCAATGGTAGATTGTTTTTCCAATGTATATTGCCCATTTTGAACGGCATCCAATGCCTGTTTACCATGTATGGCTGATTGCTCCGTTGTGTGAGCAACAGTCTTAAATTGATCCGTCATATTATTCATGAGGATCGCGACCGATTGAATATCTTCTGACATCGTGTAACTGCCTTTAGCTAATTCGTCAGTAGATGTTGCAACTTGATTACTGCCATCATGAATGTTTTGCATATGGCTTGTCACATCTTGAGTAAATAAACTAACATCCTTGCCTATTTGATCGATGGACAGCACAGTGCCTTTTAAATTCGTCATCATCTGTGAAAAACTTTCTGTTAATCGATCAATCTCATAACGGCTGTTTGAATGATAGGAAAGGGTAGAGATATCTATTGTGAGATCCCCAGTAGCTGCACTCTGTGCACATTCTACAATTTGATTAATTGGTTTGGTAATTCTTTTAGCAGCCACATAGGAATAAACAATCGTTGCTAGGATTAATAAGATACTGCCTATGATGGTTGTTGTTATAATGAAACCAATTTTTTGCTTTGTTACTTGTATCATCTCTTGATACCATTCGTTCGTTTCTTTTTTCAGCAGATACATATCATTTAAAATGCCTTTAATTCGAAGAGACTGCTTTTTAATTTCTGGGCGATTGTTTTCTTGTAGGCCCGCTTTTGTAGCTTTTTCGAGCTCGGTGAATTTACCAGCAATTTTATCAATCAATTTCTGATGTTCTGGTATCTTCGTCAGAGAGGCCAACGCATCTAAATTAACTTTTGTTTCTTGTAGGATAGCAAGGGCTTCGTTTTTATTTGCCTCACTATCTAAATAGGTGTAGTTATTTAATGATTGGCTAGCAACGACTAAACTCTGTTCAAGCTCTTTCACTGAGAGTAATAGTGAGGTATCGTCTTGTGCCGTTGTTTGAATGGTAAATGTTTGAAAAATAATAAAACCAATCATACCCATTGCCAGCAAAATAGGAATCAGTGTATTCATAAATAATTTTTTTCGTAATGTCACTGGCTATTCCTCTTTTCTGCAGAAACTTTTATCGTGCCGGAAACAATGGCTTCGCGGGCTTTTTCAATAGCGGCTTGTTGCTCAGACGTTAATTTAATCACACGTATATCTGCTATTCCTACACCTTCCTCGGCTAGTCCTAGTGCTAAGGATTTTTCAGTTAACTTACCTTCTTCTACCAGTGTTTTCACGAGTTGAAAGACAGCATGGTCAACATTCTTTAGCATAGATGTGACGACTGTTTTTTCGGCGATATAAAATTGATCGATATCAACCCCTGCTGCATAAATACCCTTTTCTTCAGCTTTTTTTATCGCCCCAAAGCCTGTAAAACCGGCAGCATGGTAAATAAAATCAATATTATTTTGAATATATTTATCTGCTATCGCTGCGCCGGCTTGTGTATCGTCAAAAGTACCTGCATATTCACTCATAATTTCAATATTTGGATTTACATAGCGAGCTCCTTCTATAAAACCATTTTCAAAGTGATGGATAACAGGAGCATCCGCTCCACCAATAAAGCCGATTTTTCCTGTTTTGCTTGTCATAGCAGCCACCATACCAACTAAAAAGCTTCCTTCTTGTTCCTTAAAGGTAATAGAGATAATGTTTTCGACATCAGACTGTCCATCAATTAATATAAATTGTTGCTCAGGGAATTGCTTCGCAGTCTTTTCCAGTGCCTCCTGAACAGAGAAACCGAGACCAATGATGATATCATATTTTTCTGCTACAAGCTCGTTTAGTTTTTCCTCATAATTACCATCAGGAGCCTCTTTATAATCAAATAAAATGCCAAGCTCATCCCGTGCCTTTTCTAGCCCTTTAAATGCAGAATCGTTAAATGATTCATCACCAAGTCCTGCATCTGATAGTAAAACCCCTATCTTATAACTTTCTTTTGATGTTTCTATCTGAGCCGATGAACAGCCAGCTGTTAACAGAGCAATCAAAAGACAAGCCACTATTATTTTTTTCAAAATGTGTACCTCCTGTTGTTTCGTGGTTTATAAAGTATATATCGGCAAAAAATTAATATTTTTAGTCTGATGTCAGACAACGAAAAAATAAATTTTTGTTTTGTATATAAGAATATATATCCAAATCTATATACATAATAAGTTAATAATATAAAGCTAGATTACTAATAAAGGAATTAATTTATTAAAGTTTCCAGTTTTCCTTATATGTACAATAACTATAAAAGCCCAACGCAATCTGCGTCGGGCTTTATTCTGGATTTTAGACAGCTCCAAATAATTTTAATAAATTAATAATAATGATACCGATAACACCAAAGTCTGAATCACCAAAGGTCGTGCCTTCATAGCCAATGTCTCCCATAAAGATTAGAAGTATTGCTGGAATAAAGCTAATCAATAAACCGTTGGCAAAGGCACCCGACATGGCACCGATTCTGCCACCAGTAGCATTGCCGAAGACACCTGCTGCAGCCCCAGTGAAGAAGTGTGGAACTAGTCCTGGAACAATAACTTTAAGTCCGATGAAAGGAAGTATAAACATTGAAACAAGCCCTGCTAAAAAACTAAATAAGAAACCAATGATGACGGCATTCGGTGCGAAAGGGAAAATAGTTGGGCAATCTAGTGCTGGCTTTGTATTTGGAACAAGTTTATCAGCGATGCCTTTGAAGGCTGGAATAATTTCAGCAATTAACATCCGGACACCAGCTAAAATGATATAAACACCAGCGGCAAATGTAATCGCTTGCATGATGGCGAAAATAATAAAGTTAGAACCACCAGATAATTGAGCCTCAATATAGGAAGGTCCTGCGAAAAGGGCAACAATGACAAAGAAGACACTCATTGTTAAAGAAATGGCGACAGAAGTGTCTCGTAAAAAGCCCAGTGACTTAGGTACTTGTATATCTTCTGTCGATTTTGCTTTATTGCCAACAAGCTTTCCAATTTTAGCTGATACATAATAGCCAACACTGCCAAAGTGACCGACAGCAAAATCATCACTACCTGTTATTTGGCGGACTGTTGGTTGTAAAATAGCAGGGAACACTACCATACAAAGTCCGAGAATAATAGAACCGACGATTATAAGAGGTGTCCCACTCATCCCACCAACTGACAAGGAAGCCGCGATTAAACAAGCCATGAATAATGTATGATGCCCAGTTAAAAAGATATATTTTAATGGCGTAAATCGCGCGAGTAATAAATTCATAATCATCCCAAATACCATAATCAGTGCAGTAGCTGTACCAAAATTAGTCTGAGCTGCTGCCACGATGGCCTCATTGTTGGGAATGACTCCCTGTACTTGAAAGGCATGATCAAACATTTTACTAAAATGATTTAACGAGCCAATTAAGACAGTTGCACCTGCCCCAAGGATCACAAAGCCCATAATTGTTTTTAAAGTACCTGAAAGAACAGTGGAGCTTGATTTCTTTTGAATGAGTAAACCAATAAATGCGAATAGGCCGACTAATATAGCTGGTGTTCCTAAAATGTCATGCATGATAACATCTAACATACCAACACCTCATCCTATCCAAATTTTTTTTGCTCAAAGCCAAGGTTCAAGCTTTTCTTTAATCTCCAATATATTCATCATATTAACGATACTCACAATGATTGCGTTGTCTTTCGCTAATTCATTCACAATATCAGCCGCACCTAAATAAATATCAGCCTTCTCCGCCTTTGCGGATGCTAAATCTGTATGCGTTACCTCTGCCTCTTTACCCAATACCTCTAATGCCTTTTTTACATTTAATTCTAAAATAAAGCTACTCCCTAATCCGCTACCACACACGACTAAAATTTTCATTCTGTTGACTCCTTTGTCGTATATTGTTTGATTTTCTCCCATATCGCATCTTCATGCTGACAGGCAATAAGGCTATCAATCTGATCTGAATCTTGTAACACCAATGTCAAATCAACCAATGCCTGTAGATGTGAAGCATTGTCCGTTGCAGCTAAAACGATAATTAAGAAAACAGGGTGATTAGGGCTGAAAAAAACAGGCTTCTGTAAGCGTAGCAAACTCATTGCTAGTGCATGAACACCGTCTGTTGGCCGTGCATGTGGTATAGCCACTTTCGGTGTAATAACGACATAAGGACCAGATTGCTCAATGGATTGAATCATTGCCTCGATATAGCGTTGCTCAATTTTGTTTTGACGTACTAAGGGGTTGGCAGCTAAACGAATAGCTTCTTGCCATGACTGCACAAAGTTTGAAAGTTGGATACAATCCTTTGTCAGCAATTGGGTTAGCAAATACACTCCTCCTTTCTTTATAAAAATATCCCCATTGCATTTTATTACGGCTATCTGCGGAATTATGTCAGAACAGAAGACATTTTTAATTGCTTTGCTACTTTGTCAATCGACAGTTTGACAAACTCATCAATGGTATTATCTAAGCGCGTTTTAGGATAGATAAATTGTATCTTTCTATTAAGCGTCACATCCTGTAAATCCTTTTTCATTAGTAGACCTGATTTTAATTCTTCCTCTATTAAGGCATCAGAGACAAAGGCCAAGTTTTTCCCGAAGGTCAGCATCTTTTTGATTGTACTCACGGAATCCAGCTCGATGGTATAAGTAGAAGGCTGAAAAGGGTCCATCCACTTTTCGATGAAGTGATTTGTAGAGCTAGAAGAGGTATGCAATAAAAGCTTATTTTTAAGAATATCCTCTTTGGTGATGTCCTTTTTGGTAGCCAGTTCATGTGTCGGACTTAATGCCAAAACGAGTGCATCTTCTCCAATTGTCTCGTAATGAAGGGCGGTATTTTCCTGTTTAGTCTCCATGATCAGTCCAAAATCTAATTCTTGAAGGGCTACTTTTCTTTCGATTTCAGGTGCCGTTTTAACTTCTAACGAAATACGAATCTCTGGATAAGCCGTTGAAACTTGATGAATTAAATCTGGCATAAAAATATGTGCTGGTAATCCACTTGCCCCGAGTCGTAGGGAGCCAATATGTCCAGCTAAAAGGTTTTCAATAAAGCGATTCATATCCTTTTGATGCTGTACGATTTGACGAGCATAGTGATAGACGCCTTCGCCTGCTTCCGTTAAGCGGTATCCTCCTGCATTTGTACGAAATAAGCGAATACCATATTCCTCCTCTATAGAACGAATGTGAAAGGACACTGTTGGGGCTGTAATGCCAAGTTCTTTGGCGACAGGAGCTAATTTCTTTAACTCAACAAGTAAGCAAAATGCCTGTAATTTTAAATTATTCATTTTATCCTCCTAAAGCAAATTAGAAAAAATCTTGCATTTGCTTTAGTTTATTAGATTTTTTTTAACGAGTTATTAATAATAGATTAATATTTTCTAAATATCTGGAATTTATAGTTGTAAGTAACGAGGAGGATACTTATGAAAATCTCATTATCTAATATCGAGAAAAAATATGGGCAATCTCAAGCATTGTGGCCTATTAATGTGGAGTTAGATCAACAATTCATTACCATTCTCGGGCAATCAGGCTGTGGTAAAACAACTCTATTAAAGTTGCTTGCAGGTCTTGAACAGCCAACGAAAGGGGAAATTCGATTTGATGATACCGTGATTTATTCTTCGGCATCTCGTAATAATGTCAAACCGAATAAACGCAATATCGCTATGGTTTTTCAAGATTTTGCCCTGTGGCCACATATGACCATCTTTCAAAATATCGCCTTTGGTTTAAAGGGAATAATTGCAAAGTCTGACATTCCAGCACGTGTCGAGCATGTGATGAAATTAGTAAAAATGCAAGGGTTTGAGAAACGAAAGCCAGGGGAGTTATCTGGTGGACAGCAGCAACGCGTGGCACTAGCGAGGGCATTGGCAACAAATCCTAAATTGATTTTATTTGATGAGCCTTTATCTGCCCTTGATGCCGTTCTTAGAGAGCAAATGCAAGATGAGATCATGCACCTTATTCATGAGCTTGATTGCCAAGCCATTTTCGTTACTCACGATCAAACAGAAGCGATGACAATGTCTGATCAAATTATCGTCATGGAGGCAGGAAGAATTGCACAAATCGGCTCCCCTGAGGAAATTTATCGTGTTCCAGCAACACCATATGTTGCAGATTTTATTGGTAAAGTAAATTGGTTTCATAATGGACAATCGATTGTGCGCCCTGAAGGCGTATCTCGAATACAACGCCCAGGCACTATTGAGAAGCAAGCGAAGATTGTGAAAAGCACATTTGTGGGAGATCGTTACTTAGTACAAGCTCAAGTGGAAGGAAAAGCATGGAGCTTTTACGAGAATCAGCCGCTAGAACATGGAAAACGACTACAAGTATTTATTGATGAAAATCAAATCTATCAAATGGAGGGTTAACATTGAAAAAACGACGTTTCAAATTATGGGCAACTGCAGGGATTCTACTGACACTAGCATTAGCTGGTTGTGGTAATAAGCAGGTAGAGAATGTTGATCAAGCTAGTGCAAAAACACAAGAGGATAAAGTATTAACGGTGTATTCTGCTGGCCCTGATGGCTTAGCGGCAAATATCCAGCAAGCTTTTGAAGAAAAAACAGGTATTAAAGTTGAAATGTTTCAAGGAACTACAGGTAAAATTCTTTCTCGTTTAGAAGCAGAGAAAAATAATCCTGTAGCCGATATTGTTGTACTTGCCTCCGTAGCCTCTATGGATGGTCTAAAGGCAACAGAACAGCTACAAAGCTATAAAGATGCTGAAAATAAAGACAAAATCAATAGTGCTTGGTCTGATGGAGAAGGGTATTACTACGGCTACAGTGCCTCCGCATTAGGTATTGCTTATAATACAAAAAACACAACACAGGCACCGACTGATTGGGCAGATTTAGCAAAAGCTGAGTGGCAAAACAAAATCAATATACCTGATCCGAGTTTATCAGGTTCTGCTGTCGATTTCTTATTTGGCTATACGGAGGCAGAGAAAACAGCTTGGGATACGGTTGATACATGGAAGAAAAATGGCTTACAAGTAAATGGTGCGAATAAAGAAGCGTTAGATGCAGTCATTACGGGTGAGAAAAATGCCACGATTGCAGGCGTAGATTATATGGCTTACAAAGCAAAAGCAGACGGAGAGCCAGTGGAGATTATCTATCCGAAAAGTGGTACTGTAGTTAGTCCTCGTGCTGTCGGTATTTTGAAGGAAGCGAAACATGTAGAAGCAGCAAAAGCATATGTTGATTTTTTATTATCAGATGAAGGACAAAAGCTTGTAGCAGATGCTTACTTATTACCAGGAAATAAAGATATTGCTGTAAAAAATCGTGCGGCATTAGATGAAATTCCTCAGTTAAATGTTGAGTGGGGTGGTGCTGAAGCCAAGCAACTTGAAGTACTAACAAAATTTAACGATTTATTTCGTTAAGCAATAGGGAGGTACAAACACCTCCTTTGAGTTTTTTAATAGAAGGGTTGAAGTGTCATGATAATGGAAGAAAGACGAGCATTTGGAGTTTTATTGACGATTGTCGTCGTATTTGCTATTGCTCCTTTGATCGCAATTTTGATTTATACCTTTACAAAAGAGGGGCAATTTGATTTTTCACAGTTTAGCCGAATGTTTGCACATGAAAGATTATGGCAGACACTTGGAAATTCAATAGGTTTAGGAATTTTCGTTATCATAGGTACAACGATTATTGCCTTTCCTATGGCATTTATACGAACGAAAACAAGCTTAAATAAACATGAATGGCTCGATATTATATTAACCATTCCATTTATGACACCCCCTTATATTGGTTCTATGGGTTGGATATTGTTTATGCAGCATAATGGTTTTCTTCAACAGTTAGTTCCGGGTGCTGCTTGGTTGACGGATTCATTCTTTTCCTTATTTGGCATGGTCATGATTATGAGCTTACATCTCTTTCCGTTTTTGTATTTAATGTTAAGAAATACATTGCTACGAATTAAGGGCTCCTTTTTGGATGCAGCATTGATTTTTGGACGAAATCCTTGGAGAAATTGGATAAAAGTCGTTTTGCCACTTATCCTTTCAAGCTATGTCTTAGGAAGTTTACTGATTTTCATCAAAACACTTGCAGAATTTGGAACGCCAGCTACATTTGGTAGTCGGATTGGATTTCAAGTATTTACAACAGAAATTCATTCGTATCTATCAAGATGGCCAGTCGATATTAGTATGGCTACTTCTCTGTCTTTATTTCTACTATCAGTCTGTCTAGTGATCTGGTATTTCCAAAATCTAATTGGACGTAAATTTACTTATGGCGTGCTTTCAGGGAAAAGCCCTGCAAAACGAAAGGTAACAGACAAATGGTATGTAAGAGTCGCTTCATGGACTTTTGTGGGGATTGTTCTCTTGTTGTCCATTGGTATTCCTTATTTCTCCATTATCGTGACCTCTTTGCAAAAGGTGAGAGGAGATGGTTTACACGCAGGGAATTTTAGTCTTGCCTCCTATCAGGAAGTATTCACAGGTGGCAGTGCAGGATTAACAGCATTTTTAAATAGTATCGTTTTTTCCATCATTACGGCTATTATAACTGCAATTGTTGGTTTACTGATTGCCCTCTATATTAAAAAAGGAGAAACGAAGAAACAGCAAGTATTAGATTTCTTTAGTTTAATGCCTAACATTATTCCTGGTATTGTCTTTGTTGTGGGATTGATTATGTTTTGGAATGCCCCTTGGCTTCCAGCAACTATCTATAACACAAAGGCGATGGTTGTCGTCACGTACTGTGTTCTTTTCTTGCCTTATTCTGTGCAATATATCAAATCTTCGTTTTCCCAATTAGATGCTTCCATTTTTCAATCAGCGGCTATTTTTGGTCGTAGCAATTGGGATATTTATCGCCGAATCATTCTCCCGTTATTAATGCAGGGCATACTTACGGGCATGATGATGACTTTCATTATTTCAATGCGAGAGCTAGTAGCAGGTCTCTTAATTTTGCCACCTTCTGTTGAAACAGGTGCAACGTTTATTTATAGCCAATTTGAGCAAGGAAATGTAGGGGTTGGGATGGCCGTGGCGGTCATTACTGTCTTTATGACTGTGATCTTCATGTTTCTTTTAGATTGGCTGCAAAGACGGGGAGGACAAGCCAATGCTTAATATTGAAATTTTAGGTGGGGTTGGGGAGTACGGGCGCAATTGCTTTTATATCGAAAATCATGGAAAGGCGATTTTACTGGATTGTGGCGTGATGAAAAACTCACAAAAGACCCCACCGGATTTAACACCTGAACATGTTGAAAAACTAGGGGCAGTGTTTATTTCTCATTCCCACATCGACCATGTAGGCGCATTGCCATTGCTTGAAAAAATGGGCTACACAGGACCAGTACTGATGAGTCACAGAACTGCTCAGCAGCTTCTACAACCTATTCCACATATCCGTACTTTTCATCCAGATTCAAGAGGAACGTGGATAAGGGTTAATGCTTGTCTTGCCTTTCAATGGGGATATAGCGGACATTTGATTGGAAGTGTATGGTACAAAATTCAATTTTTTGATAAGATGCTTTTTTTCTCGGGTGATTATGTCAGCGATTCTTATTTATTAAAGGCAACCTTGCCAGAAGAAGATGGAACGATTTATGATGTAGCGTTTATTGATAGTGGTCATGTTGAAAAATGTATTGATAATCGTGAAGTGTTACAAAAATTGTTAAATTATGTAAATATACATCCGGACAGCCCTTTTGTTTTTCCATCATCCTTTTCTGGGAAAACAGTCGACATTGTCACCTATCTTGCTCAGCAAACTTCGCGAGCAATCTGTGTAGATGCTGAATTACAGTCACTGTTTAAGCAGTATGAGGAAGAACCTGAAAATATTTGGCCGCACAGATTGGTGTTACAAGTGGGTCACAAGCAATGTTCTGACAGTAACCATGCACTCTATTTTGTAAGGGAACAGGATGAAGTTCGACTTGAGGAACTAGCGAAGGAGTATCCAACAGCCATATTCATCCCAACAGGGTATTCGCGTCAGTCATTCAAACAAGATGTTTGGAATCAACCGGCTAAGGAATTTTTTTATAAAACGCATCCAGACTATCAGGATATTATTTCGCTATCGCAAAGTATTCATTCACGACAAACTATTTATTTTCACAGTCCACATACAAATTTAGAAACAACCTTTCAAAAGGAGGAAGTAAATAATGGCTAATTTGAAGAAATGGGCATTTTATATGTGCTTAATGGGTTTGACGGTAATCAGTATGATGAGTGTCAATACAACACAGGTGAAAGCAGCAATAGAACCAGGTCATGAAATTAAATTTAATATCAAATCAGAGCTCTTTACGGATTCAAATATAGCAAATGTTTTTCAGGCAACTAAAAAAGACGATGTGAAAATTTATTTCTATGATACACCTGATAAAATGTTTCTTGGTAACGATTATATCCACCGCTTACGTGTTTACAAAGGTAGTAATAAGATGGATATTACCTATAAAAAGCGTTTTTTAAATACACCGTTGAACGACGCGATTGCTGAGACAACAAGTCATGGCTTTACAGGCTCAGAATCCAATTATAAATTTGAACTAGATATAAAAGGGGACCAGCGTACATTTACCATTAGCCGTAAAGAATCTCTGAAAACAACTCCAAATGTGTCTTATGATACTGTGGATACGAGTGCTGCTAAAAAACTCATCCTTGAAAATTCACCAAAGAAAATTCTAAATTGGGATTCAGAAGCATGGTACAAAAATATATTATCTCAAGCTGTTGTATATGGTCCTGCCAATGCTACTACCTATAAAGGAAGCTTTTTAGGGCATGAAGCGGATATTGAGGTGTGGCAGTACAAAGGAGAAATTATGGTGGAGCTTTCTACAAAGATAGATGATGACGCTCAAGCAGCTATTATCGAACAGCAGTGGTATGATCATTTATTATCCGAGGGCTATTTAAGTGAGGATCAACGTGGTAAAACAACATTTGTAATGGATAAATAATAAGCACTATAATAAATTCGCAACATTTTGAAACAATGAGCAGGATATTCTTTCCTCATTGATAGAAATGTTGCGAATTTTTTCTTGGTAAAAAGAGATGATAAAAAGTAGGTCCATATTTGTTCTAACTTTGGTAATTTCGCTTACACTTACTATAGGACGAACTTTGGGTGATATGAGGGGGAAATGACATAGCTAAAAAAATGGGCATTGTTATGCTACTATTTTTCGGTGTTTACGTGCTTTGTATGTACTGGTATATATTCCATAGTGGTGGGGGTAAAATACCTAGTGCCTTACAAGGAACTGTTGCAGATCCAGTGATGTTTATGTCTGGTAAGGAACTTTTTTTAAGTGGTGAATATTCTAAAATACGGAACTTTCTATTCTTTGTAGCTACACCTTTAGAATGGCTTGTTTACTTCATGATTTTACTGTTGGGCGTTTCGCGTTATTTCGAGAAGGTGACCACATCCCAAACAAAGTGGAAGCTTTTGCAAAATGCAGGCTACTTATTCTTATTGTCAATTTTATTATATGTAGTTTTATTCCCACTTGACTATTATCGTTATTATCTCAGTAAAAGCTATGGCATCAGCACACAAGCATTTGGGTCTTGGATGAAGGATGGTGTCATTGATTTTTGGGTGAACTTTGGAATGACCTTGATCATTGTAACAGTGCTCTATTGGCTCATTAGAAAGAGTGAGAAAAGATGGTGGCTCTATGCATGGCTATTAACCATTCCCTTTACAATCTTTGTGATGTTTATCCAACCAGTTGTGATTGATCCTTTGTACAATGATTTTTATCCGTTAAAAAATAAAGAATTGGAAACCAAGATACTATCACTTGCTACCCAGGCACATATCCCAGCAGAGCATGTTTATGAGGTCAATATGGCTGAAAAGACCAATGCCTTAAATGCTTATGTGACAGGGATCGGCAGCAATTCGAGAATTGTCCTTTGGGATACTACATTAAATAGATTAACGGATAATGAAATTTTGTTTATCATGGCGCATGAAATGGGGCATTATGTTGAAAAGCATATTTATTTTGGCATTGCAGGTTATCTTTTATTAACCTTAGTGGGTTTATGGCTAACGGCCAAAATGATGCGACGCTTGGTTGCAAGGTATGGACAGGTATTCAAAATTAATAAAATTAGTAATATCAACTCGTATCCATTGTTTTTACTAATTACCTCCATTTTATTATTTGCTTCCAATCCCGTATCGAATTTCGTATCAAGATACCAGGAATCGAGAGCTGACCAATATGCCATTAACATGATGAATGATCGAGAAGCGGCTGTAACGGCATTTCAAAAGCTAACGATTTCAGGTTTAAGCGAGGTCAACCCACCGCTTTTGGTGAAATGGTTCCGTTATACACATCCACCGATGTTGGAGCGTATCTATAAGGTCGCTGATACTGGTGAATACAAGCAAAAAGGACCTTTAAAGGAAGAACAGAAGAAAAAGTAAGTAGAAAGGTTTTCCTAATGGAGAAGTTGGGTAGTCTATGAAAAAGATGTATAAAAATTTGGTCGTTTATAGGGGACATCATTATGCGTAATGTGATTATTATTACACTTTCTTCCATTATAGTGGCCTTTGCTTATAATTTTTTGTTAATTCCTCATGAAATTTTAAGTGGTGGATTAAGCGGTATTGCCATTATGCTTGGTATTATTACCCCCCTGAATACTGGGGTGTTAAATTTACTTCTGAACTTGCCTTTACTGATTTTAGGTGTGATGAAGCTTGGTAAGCGATTTATCAGCTATACAATCCTATCTGTGGCTGTTTTATCAGTGAGTTTATATATCATTCCAATTTACAAGGCGACACAAGAGCCAATTCTTGCGTCATTATTTGGTGGAGTCATCGTAGGTGTTGCGATGGGGATGATTTTCCGAGCAGCTGGCTCATCTGGTGGATTTGATATTATTGCCATGCTACTAAGCCGTAAACGTGATTTTCCGCTTGGTACTTTACTTGCTGCCATGAATGGTGTGGTAGTAGCAGCTTCTGGCTTTGTCTTTAGCTGGGATGCGGCTTTATTAACGCTTGTTTCCATTTATGCAACGGGAAAAGTAGTTGATACGATTCATACAAGCCATATCAAATTAACACTCATGATTATTACGAGTAAAGGCGATGAGGTCAAACAGCAGTTGTTAGAAAAGCTTCATCGTGGAGTAACTATTATCGATGCGAAAGGAGCCTATTCTGGCGAAGGTCGTAAAGTGTTAATTACGGTTATTACACGCTATCAACTGGCTGATGTGAAAAGTACAATTAAGGAAACCGATCCTAAGTCGTTTGTGAATATTTTGCAAACAACAGAGGTGATGGGGATGTTCGACCGAGGTACAAGTAAATAACGCTATTCGTAACACACGTTTTGCATTATACTAACTATAATCGAACGTGTGTTTTTTTATTTTATAGCGTACCTCTAGAGGGGTAAATAGTTGATCTTGGAAGGGGAATGGAAATGGAAAAGGAAACGATTCATGCATATTGTCTTCAGCTGCAAGGAACAACGTATGACTATAAGGAAGAATGGCAAGCAGATCGCTATCATATTGGTGGGAAGATGTATGCCATGATTGGGGGAAATGCCACAGGTAGGCCGGTACTAACGTTAAAATGCGAGCCTGTGCGAGCAGAGGAATTACGAGAAGCCTATGCCAGCATTATACCTGGCTATTATATGAATAAAACGCATTGGAACTCTATTTATATGGATGCTGAGGATGTCCCTATGGATTTAGTAGAGAATCTTATCAAGCATTCATACGAGCTTGTTTACAGTAAATTAACGAAAAAAGCGCAGCAGGAAATCTGTGACTAAACGATCGGTTGGTTTACATAACTTTCATTTTTGGTTGGCTAATAATATCCATAAACCTGTTATACATGAGAGTGTTTTGGCTTTCAGTACTAGTTAATTGAAAAAACTTACTATTCAATGACATTACTTTAACGAATGATTGTGAAACTCTTAGCTTCAGGACTTGTACCAAAAAGGGAACTTCTGGGATTTGAGTTCGGTATTCTATTTATTGTCTCTCAAATTAATATAAAAAGTTGTTTTATGATAAAGGTAAAGGATGTTTTCATATTCTTTACCTTTTGTATTGGGCTATATGGATATTAAAGGAAATAAAGCTATAAAAGCATATCCAATTAGATTAAAAAACAGTTATTTAGATTGTTATAGGGTGGGTGAAATATGAAAAAAATCTTGTTACTAATTATAGTTATTTTAAGTGTTTTATTATTTCTATCAGGGTATCGCCATACGGCATCAAGCGCTGCAAAAGCAAATTTTTTTATGACACCTGAGTATAAGAATGTTGAAAAGATTCAAGAAGGAAACGATATTTTTTATTTGTTTAAGAGTGATAAAAAAGAAATCTATCAAACTGTTTTGGTACAAAAAAACGTACTTCTATATAAAAGGGTATATGCTACGAGTATCGCTTCCACGAATGATTCTTTAGAAACAATAGGAGGCATGAGCTATCGTTTGCATCATGAAGGAACTTTGTTTGTAGTATTATCTCATGATGAAAATGCCTCATATATAACAATTAACACGAAGCAAGGAATTATCAAAAAATCCATTGAACATGGCAAAATAGTTTCGTTTTATATACCTTATGCGCAGCAAATTGATTTATTAGAAGCTGTTGCTTATGATAAGAACGATCGTCCAATCTATTATTATGGCTATGATGATGCTGATAATTTGAGATGGAATCGTGTGGATGAATAAAAAAATAGCTGAGGGAACTGTTAAATTTTCATTTGCTTGTTCACTCAGCTATCTATTGGATAAATACTAAGAATTATAACCACGCTCACCATAAGGATTTAGCATGTCTAGCCATTTTTGTTCTAGCTTTTCAAGCTCTTTTTTGGCATCGAAATAACCTTCTTCCTTCTTCTTTAAATACTCAACGATTTTCACCTCGAAAGCATCTTGACCAAATAAATTGTAATCTGCCTGAAGCTCCTTATTCGTATGTGTATTAGTTTTGAGCATAAATTGAAAGCCATTTAATCGTTTCAAATTATTAAAGCTACCGACAAATACTTTATCTGTTTGTAAATTCGTCATTGTAAAAACGCCCGCTTCAATTTTCATGTCCTTATACATTTCTTTTAGCTCTTTTTTATGATCCATTTTAATTACCTGCCTTCTTATTTTTTAACCCAGTAAGCACTACCATCAGCTTGGCGGTCCAGAAAACCGTATTCAATTAAGTAGCGGCGTATATGAACATAGTCTTCATACATTGGTTTGATGATTTCATTCAATTCTTTTTCTGTATATTGCTTTTCTTTGTCAAAAAGCATAGTGATGGCACGAAGTACTACAATTTTTTGTTTTTCACGCTTAGGAAAACGAACTAACTCCTTGCCAACACCGTATGGAAATAATTTCGCCAATAATTGTTGTTCTTCTGAGAGAGTGACGTTATAGCGATCATCAACCATTGTAGCTGTTTTATGAATAGGCACAAATTTTTCCTCCTTTTGGTCTTGTTCCTTCAGTAATTCCATCATCACCAACAATGTTTTGGCTTGGCGTTCCTTTTCTTTTAAGGCAAAACGGTGGTGACGAATGGTCGTGGCACTACCAATCTCTAATTCCTCTTTTATTTCCTGATCTGATTTGCCTTCATAAAATAAACGTAAAATATGACTTTGATGCTCTGTTAAGCCTGTCATTTTTTTATTGAGACCATTTAAATAATGAAAAACAGATTGGTGTGCCTTCGTAATATGCTGCTGCATCATTTTTTCAGCTTCATACAGTAAGCCTTCATATGGATAAATAATTCCTTTTTCTATCTTTTCACTACATAGCAGACAAGTGAAATGTGTCGTATCGTCAATGTAACCTTTTTTGAGATCGTCGATTGGCGCTTGCCAAAATAGTTCATTTACATCCATTGGGAATCCTCCGATTAAACAAACGATTTTTATTTTTGTTTATTAATTTATATTTAAAATAACAAATTGTTTGCTATAAAGCAATAAAAAACACATCGTTTTCTAAACGATGTGTAAATATGTTGGCAAAAAATTTATTTATATTTTCTTTTAAACAGTAGGATGGATACTATTGCTAGTACGAGAATTGTACCAACGATAACAATAATACTTGTTGAGGTACTGAGGATATTTCCTTGTAGCTCGTAGACAATGCCAAAATTGATTTTGTAGTCTTCTACATAGGAAGCGGGTACATCTTTAAAGACATTTGCTATGGAGCTTTCCATAAATGTGTTTCGTAATAGTACTGTGGTATGACTGATTGGGAAATACATAATTAAATTCTGAGCAAAGCCTGGTAGTGCACCAAGAGGGACATAGACACCGCATAAAAATCCGAGTACTGTACCGACAATTGTTCCTAATGTTGAGAAGGCATTTTGTGTCGACACAAATAACGAAAGAAATAAATTAAAGACACTCGCGAGTAGGACAGATAGAAATAAAATGCCAAGTACCTGAACAAAATGCTCTAGACTTAGAAGTTTCCCACCCGTTGCTACAATAAAAATTTCACAGCCAATTAGTGCGATAAAGGAAAAAACACTACCGATTATCAAGGCATTGAGTACATAGCTCATTTGTATAGTTGCACGGGAAAGGGGGGCAGTTAAAAAATCTGCCTGTGCTTTTGTTTCCTGGTCCTTTATGGCAATGCCATATGCACCAAGTGTTGTAGTAACGGCAATCATCGATAGTAAACCTGCTACAAGCCATTCGTTAACCATTGTGATCAGTTCAGGCGTAGCTACAGTTATACGTTCAATCGCATCTACCTGCATTTTTTGGAGAAAGACGGCATAAAGCACTATGACTATAATGACCGACAGTAGAGAGAAGAACACTTGTGTTTTATCTCGCCTAAATACTTTACTATTTCGTTGTACTAAGCTCATTAAGGCTTCCACTATGCTACACCTTCCTCTGCCATTATATGAAGAAAGACATCATCCATAGTTCCTTTTATTACTTCAAAGGAGGCAATGAGTGGCTCAGCCTTTTTTAATAGTAAGAGCGCATGGAGGGTAGAATCCAAACGGATTGTATAGATCTCCTGTTTTACAGTATAGGAGATTGCATGGTCTTCAAGCCATTTGACACCATCTATATTATTATTGAAAACAAGGGCCATAGAGTCATAGGCATACTTTGTTTTCAATGCATCAGGTGTACCCTGTGCGACAATTTTCCCTTGCTTTAAAACAATGACTTGGTGTGCGACCGCTGCTTCCTCCATATAATGGGTCGTTAAAAAAACAGTCATATTGGTTTCTTGTTGAAGCTGCTTAATGGCCTGCCAAACAAATTGTCGCGTTTGTGGATCTAACCCGGTTGTAGGTTCATCTAGAAATAAAATAGTTGGACGATGAATAAGTGCACGTGCGATATCAGCTCGTCTTTTTTGACCGCCTGATAATGTGCCGTATTTTTGCTTTTCAATATCATCTAAATGCAAATACGAAGACACAAATTGATAGTTTTCAGCAAGTTGTGTTTTCGATAATCCATATGTTCTGCCACGGTGTAGAATGTTTTCGCGCACTGTTAATCGTGTATCTAATAAACTTTGTTGGAAAACGACGCCGATGGATTTGCGGATCTCTGCATTATCATTGCTTACGTCAAGTTTGAAGCCATTTATGGTCACATTGCCACTAGATTTTTTTAGTAATGTACAAAGGATTTCAATCGTTGTCGATTTACCAGCACCGTTCGCCCCTAAAAAAGCAAAGAGAGTGCCCTGTTCAACCGTAAATGAAATACCATTAACAGCATGATGTACACCATATTGTTTACATAAATTTTCAACTTTTATCGCGAAGGTCATTCTGATTATTCCTTTCTCTTTTGAATTTCTCGATTCATTTTTTCAATATCGTTTAATTGAAGGATATAAAGAATACACCAAACTATGAAGTAAATAATGGCTTCAGATATTAGCACATATTTCACACCTGCATGCTTAAACCAGCCACCAAAATAGCCAGCAATCAAGACACAAATTGTCACAGCGATTAAATGCAAAAGAAGCTGCACCATAAAAGGAAGTGGTTCAATATCAAAAATGAAGGAGACGAGTCCGATAGCAATACCAAGAATGGCTGCGATAATAATTTGCTCCAATAATTCTGTTCCTGACGCCACCGCATTATTTGAAAGGACGCTAAGTGTCACTAAGAAATAAGAAGAGCTAAGGGAAATGAGTAACCCGATAATCATCATGCGTAAATATTTCATGCTATAAATCCCTCCCAATACCCAAGTGTCGCTTCAGTTCTTTTATATATTTACGACTGACATGAATAGTGACATCATTTTCAAGTAGTAATTGTGTTGTACCGATTTTGCCCATTTGAATAGAGGCGATTTTATGGATATTGACTAGTGTAGATTTACTTACTCGTACAAAGTCTTTCGCTAACTGTGCCTCTAGTTCATATAATTTTCTTTTAGACTCAAACTCTTGCTCATCCGTTTGCAAAAATACTTTGGCATCCTCTGCATAGATGGAATAAATATCAGAAATTTTTAGAAGATGAATTTCTTGTTGAAAATAACCATCTAGCATGGTTGTTTGGGATGCTTGTAATTGCTGCATCAGTCTTTCAATTTGTTCGTTGTATTCTTTAGCATGTATATGAACCTCTGTTTCTTCAAGTTCATGATGGATCGTTAAATGAATTTTCATGGGAGGCCTCCTTTACTTTCTCCATAAGAGGAAAAACACTGAATCAGGTAATAATAATGTAGCATAGAAAATTTTAGCAAAGGGAAATTGTTGGGTAAGAGGTTCAATTTCGTCAATAACAGGTTCTTTTTTAGCGATAGCATACAATACAAAAGTCGCTTCAATAGAAAAAAAGGTTAAGAAACGTCATAATATAGTAATCTAGTCAAAAGGGGTTGCTAGTATGTTTGTTTTGAGTAAGCATATGTTAATCACATTATGCATTGGCCTAATAGGTGCTGTCGTTTTTCAACTATTACATATACCTATGCCTTGGTTACTAGGCGCGATTACAGCAGTACTTATCGTGCAATTGTCAACCAACGTACAATTGAGATGGCACTCTTCCTTCCGTAATTTTGGCTTAATCGCAGCGGGCTACTCTATTGGCTTTGCCTTTACACCAGAGGCAGTACAAGGTATTAAGCATTTCTTAGGGAGTATTGTCGTTTTAAATGTGATATTTATTTTATTATTTTTTGGTGTCAGTTATTTAATAGCCAAACGTACAGATTTGGATTTTGCAACGGCATTGACATGCTGTGTACCTGGTGGCATGGCACAGGTTATGGCCTTTGCTGAGGAGCAAGGCGATATGGATATGGTGGTCATTACGTTCTTTCAAATCCTCCGTGTTCTTTTAATCGTCGGCTTTGTCCCGCTAATGTTGACAGATGTTGGTGGAAACAGCCCTATGAACGATGGAATATATACATGGGGTCTTGTTGGTATACTAATCGTTTGTGGCTTAGCAGGGTGGCTTGCTCAGAAGATTAAAATTCCAACAGGTTATATGCTTGGCCCAGTATTTTTATTGATGGGAATTAATATGGTGGGGATAGAAGTGCCTAGAATACCCATATCCCTTCTACATATTGCTCAATTGATGATTGGAATCCATATCGGGTTATTGTTGAAAAAAGAAGATCTACATTTATCGAAGAGGCATATTTTTTATGCATTTGTATCAGCTGGCATTTATATCGGTGCAGCGTATGGTTTATCATTTTTGATGAAAAGCCTATACAGTCTCGACTTTAGGACAGGCTTTTTAAGTATTGTACCTGGGGGACTTGATCAAATGGGGATTATTGCGGCTTCTGTACATGCCAATGTGACAATCGTCACAGCTTTCCAACTCTTCCGAATCCTTGTGATCTCAATTTTCCTTGTGCCTGTGGTCAAAATGTTTGTGAAAAAAGTGAAAACATGAGGGACAATCCCTCATGTTTTTTTGCTACTTATTTTAATATTTAAATTGATGGATCAAATCTTGCAATGTTTCGGCATTCATTGTTAGCTGTGACGCTGCTTGATTAATATCATCCATTGATAGTAGATTCGTTTCAGCAATTTGTGTGACGACTTTAGATTGTTCTCGGGCATCCATGGCAATTTCGGCCATAATCTGTGTTGAAGCATTAGCCTGTTCAATTCTTGCATACAACTCTTCTGCTATGCCTGAAACCTCTTGAATTTTAATTGTCACAAGTGACACCTTTGTTGTAATATCTTCAAAAGCCTTGCTTGTTGTGTAGACAACCTCAGCGCTTGTAGTGGCTTCTTGTTTACTTTGTTGCATATGCACCCGTGCTTCCTTAGATAGTTGTTGCATAGTTTGAATCGTCTCTGTAATTTCTGCTGCGGAGGTTTTGGATTGTTCAGCAAGTTTACGAACCTCTTCTGCAACTACCGCGAAACCTTTGCCATGTTCACCAGCCCGTGCTGCTTCTATCGATGCATTGAGGGCTAATAAATTCGTTTGATCAGCAATAGCATGAATAACCTCCACAATCTCATCTATTTTAATTGCATGTGTATCAAGTGCAGCAATGGCATCCGCACTTTCTTGAACGGCTATAGTCATGGCACGCATTTGCAGTTGCATATTTTGTGCCGCTTCCTCACCATGCTTAGCTGTATCAAAGGCATCCGAAGCAAAGGAAGATACCTCACTATTAGTTTCTGTGACCAGTTGAATTCCACCAGCAATATCTTCCATAGCTTCGGCATTTTCATTAGCACTATGTTTTTGTGTACTTGCGCCACTTGCTAATTCTTGCATATTGGCTGTTAATTGTTCCGTCGTTGTTGTGGTAGAACCTGCTGTTGCGGATAATTCGAGTGAGGATGCGGAAACTTGGTTGGCTGTTGCATCTACTTGGTGCATCATACTACGTAAAGTTGCCAGCATAGCATTATACGACTCAGCAACATGGCCGATTTCATTTTTTGAATGAACCTGAAGCTGCTGTGTTAAATCACCTTGCCCAGTTGAAATCGTTTCTAGCTGATTATTTAACTGTTTTAAAGGTTTGACAATCCCACGAACGAAGAGCATGCCTGCAATCACTGCAATAATGGCTGAGATTACGGCTAGAATACCCGTTTTTAGCAACATTTTTTGTGCGACTACATCAATGTCAGTAGAAGGTACCCCAGCAAAGATCATGCCAATTGTTTCACCATTTTTGTTTATAATTGGCTTGTATTTTGTAAAATAGGGTTTGTCCACTACATCGGCGGTACCAGAGTATGTTTTTCCTTGCTTTAAAACAATGTCTGCTACTTTTGGATCGACAGTTGTTCCAATAGCACGTTGCCCATCTACGACAATATTGGTATTAATACGTGTTTCGCCAACGAATATCGTAATGGCAGCCTGTGACAATTCTCCTAATGTGTCAATAAGCGCAGTTTCATTTGCTATGTTTACATTCCCCTTGTAAAGCTCGCCATTTTTTAATTGCCAATCACCAGGTAGTGCTTGGTCGAGGTTATGTATACTTAAATCTAAAATTTGATGGAGCCTTGTATTGTACTCATCTCGTAATGTTTTTTTCATTTCACTTGTATTCATTAAACCTATAGCAATGAGTACAAATCCAATGATGACCACAATTAATAAGCTCATTTTCTTTTGCATAGTTAGCTTTTTCATGATATGTCCCTCCACATTTTTTGCTACATCCATATTCTCCGTGAAAACCCATTACCAATCACCTAAATATTCATATAATTTGGTAAATGATTCATATTTTTTATTAGTATATAACTAGAATGCCGTTTTGTATATTTATAAAATAAAATGACTGTTAAATTTATCCCTTTCCAAATAATCTGAAAAGTGGTATCATACATGTAACTATGATGAACGGAGGTGAAAAGGAATGAATAAAAACGCTACGAAAACATGTGTAAAAGTGGATACAGCTATGTATTTTGCACGTGTAATTACTTTCGATTTTGCGAACAACGGGATAGGTCTGTCCATTTTTAAGCAAAATCAAATAACAAACGTAGCGAATTAACCATTCTTTTTCACACATTTTTATGAGAAGAAGACTGCTTGTTAATAAGCAGTCTTTTTTGTGTTTTAGAGATGTTTTCGCGCGTTTCATTGGAGGAAAAAACGATGCAAATGAAAGCTGAGCAAATACAAAAAATTATGGGTGGTCGTATATTATTTGAGAATTTACAGCTTGAGGTAAATAGAGGCGAACATGTGTCTATTGTTGGCGTAAATGGTAGTGGTAAAACAACTTTATTGCAGCTACTATCTGGCATAGATATGCCTGATCAGGGGCGTATCATAAAAAGTAAAGATGCCACGATTGGCTATTTACACCAAATTCCAGACTATCCGGAACATTCAGTAAAGAAAGTATTAGAAGAAGCCTTTGCGGATATTTATGCATTAAAAGCTAAAATGATGGTACTTGAGCAAGAAATGCAGTCAACCGTGACGGATAAAATTTTATGGCAATATGGGCAAGTACAGGAGCAGTTCATGTTACAAGGGGGCTATGAGGTGGAAGCCCAGTTGGCGATGATTGCTAATGGACTTGGTATTACGGAGATGTTGGCGCAACCGTTTAGTAGTTTAAGTGGTGGAGAAAAGACGAAAGTGATGCTGGGGCAAATTTTATTGAGCCAGCCATCCATTTTATTGTTAGATGAACCGACGAACCATCTTGATATGCAGGCAATCGAATGGCTTGAAAATTATGTACGCAACTTTGAGGGTATTGTCATTGTCGTATCTCATGACCGACATTTCATGAATCAGGTCGCGCATAAAATTATTGAAATTGAGGATGGAGAGGCCTTTACGTATAGCGGTAATTACGATGCATTTATGGCACAAAAAGAGGCGAAGATTGAACAACAATTTTCTGATTATGAAGAGCAGCAAAAGAAAATTAAAAAAATGCAAGAAACGATTAAACGCTTAAAACAATGGGCCAACGAAGCGAATCCACCAAATGCTTCTATGCATAGACGTGCAAAAAGTATGGAAAAAGCATTAGCACGTATCGAACGGGTGAAAAAACCTCTCACAAAGAAGAAAATGAATCTTGCTTTAACGATGGCTGAACGCAGTGGTAAAGAGGTAGTGCAGTTGCTAGACATTCACCACGGCTATGACAAACCTTTATTGAAAGACAGTAACCTAGCTGTTTACTTTGGTGAAAGGCTTGCAATTGTTGGGAGTAATGGTAGTGGGAAATCAACATTACTAAAAATGATGCTAGGGGAAATCGTTCCTAATCGTGGTGTTTGCCATGTGGGTAGTAATGTGAAATTTGGCTACCTATCTCAACAGTTTGAACATAAAAATCCAGCTGTCCGACTAATTGATGCCTTTCGTGAAAATGTTCCCGTGTCTGAAGCTGAAGCCCGTCATATACTCGCACGATTTTTGTTCTATGGTTATGATGTCTTTAAAAAAGTGAAGGATTTAAGCGGCGGGGAAAAGATGCGTCTTCGATTAGCTCAATTAATGCATGAGGATATTAATGTACTGATTTTGGATGAACCAACCAATCATTTAGATATTGAAGCGAGAGAGGTACTGGAAGATACGCTGGAATCCTTTGAAGGAACCATTATTGGTGTGTCACATGACCGCTATTTCTTACAAAAGATTTTTACAAAGACAGCATGGATAGAGGATCAAACCATTCATGTTTTTGAAGGGGATTATGAGTGGGCTAGACAAAAGCGACAGGAATTCTCGAAGAAAAAAGTGGTTGAAAATGAACCAGCTCCTAAAATACTACCTGTCAAAAAAGAGCTATCGATTGAACAACAAATTGAAAAATTAGAGGCAAAACTACAAGAACCTTCACTTGCTAAAGAACAACGACAAAAGCTCGAACAGCAAATAGGGGAATTATATGAAAAATGGATGGAAGAGGGAACGGAACATGCTTAATTTAGAACGCATTGTGCAACTTGATATTGATTATATAAAGAGTTTTAGTGAGATGGAGGCATGTGAAGAAGGAGTTTTATTTTACAATAAGGCGATCCCAACCTATTATGATGCCAATCATGCGCATGTTTGGCGAAAGATTGAAAAGCCTGATCTGTTTTTACGAGAAATGAAAGTGTTCTATCAATCTAAGTCTCTTATCCCACGGTTATATTTATACAATCTTGGGGAAAATCAAATATGTATCGAGGCTTTAGGGATGCATGGCTTTCAATATGAGCAGTTTGTAAATGAAATCCAGTGTTGGAATGGTGAATTTACGAAACTTCCACCTCAATCAGCCATTCAAATTGAACGCGTAACAGATGCGAATGTGGACGAAGCCTTGGCAGTGGAAATGAGCATTTCAGCTTTTGGAGATCCAGCATTAATTAAAAAGGCATTTGAGCAAACCTATCATTTGCCAAGCTTTACGTACTATTTGTTGAAACTAGATGGGGTGGCATGCTGTTCGGCCAGTATTTTTGTGTCAGGAAATCAAGGAAGGATCGAGAGTGTAGCAACAATTGAAAGTTATCGAGGACGTGGTTTAATCGGCTATATGTTGCAGCATATCCAACAACAGTCAATGAATCAGAAGCTCGAGCATCTTTGGATATGGCCGATTAACGATCAGGTTGCCAAAGTCTATGACAAGGCAAATTTTAAATCGGTAGGCTCCATTGCATCTATCCATGCATTTACAGAAGGGAAAAGTATTCAAGACATACGACAAAACTCTTAAACTAAGATAACTATAAAATCCGCCAAATTCCTGTTAGGTTTTGGCGGATTTTTTTTAGAACTGTACTTGCCAATTATGATTACATGTTGGTTGGATAGTGGGATGTTTTAATATATAATCGGCAATTAACTCGGTCATATCAATCTGAATCTCTTTTACAACAGATCGATTCCTTAAAAAATCAAAATTTCCTGCACCGGTGGCACGATAGCTGCTCATCACGACATCGAATTCTTCATCCATTTTGACAGCCACACCACGATACATAAGTTTTGTGACACGTTCACCAATAGGCTTTGAAATGTCAAAGATATACTCAATACCTTCCCACATATCATAATTATAAGGTTGTGCCTTTGGAAAAAGGAAAGACTCTGCCACCTGCAATTGACCTGTCTCGACCGTAAAATAGCTAGCTGACTGTTCAAGGGCAAGTAAAATGTCCTGTCCTGAGAGTCGAAGTACCTTTAATGTATTAGCATAAATATAGTTTGTGACAATGTCACGCATCGTGACCGCTTCCTTTAGGCCACCTCGTTCATCATGAAAAAGAGCTGTACAAGAAATGGAAGCCCCAGACACAGCCATTTGAATGCGGTTAATAAATTCTATATATGGATGCTCCTGAACGCGCGCTAGAAATGGATTTTCAATTTGTAAATCTCCATGGATCATACCGATTGTTTCATCTAACCATGCTTCGGTTTTTTCATAGGTAGGTGAAATGATATGGCAAACAGATGCAAGAGGTACCGTATGTTCTGAACTATAAATGAGAGATGGTTTATGCCCAATGGATTGGATCTTATTTTGATTATCCAACTCAATTTCTAGCTCTATTTTAGCGATACAAACGCCCTTAGTACCAGGTTGAATGACTGTTTTCCCCATGATGGTTGTGCTAATTTCACGATGTTGGTGGCCAGAAATAATAATATCTACTTCTTCTATTTCTGTACACATGCGATACCCTTGGTTTTCTCCATCCTCAGCTTCAAGTAATTCTCCAGTTTCAAGATTACGTTCAAATCCGCCGTGATAACAAAGAATTACAACGTCAATTTGTTCATTGGCACGAATCCATTTTGCCCAGTAGCTAGCACTCCAAAAGGCATCTTCAAAATGAAGCCCTGTGATATGTAGAGGTTCCTCCCACTTTGTAACAAAGTGTGTTGTCACACCTAAAAGGGCTATTCGAATGCCATCTATTTCTTTGATGATATATGGCTTTGTAAATGGCTTACCATCCTCGGTAACGATATTTGCTCCTAGCCATGGAAATTGTGATTGATGAATCACCGATTGAAGCGTTTGAAGGCCATAATTAAATTCGTGATTTCCGAATACTATAGCATCATATTGAAGCTCATTGGCGACCTGAATCAAAGGATTTGGTTCCTGCGCTTGAAATTTTTGATGATAGAAGGTCATAGGACTCCCCTGAATAAAATCACCATTATCAATTAAAATGGTTGGCATTTCAAGCCGTTTTTCTTCAATTATTGTCGCGAGTTTTGCCAACCCGAGAGCTTCATTACGATCATTTCTGAAAGTGGTGGGCATTATATAGCCGTGAATATCACTAGTTGCAAGTATTTGAATGGTTTTGGTAGACATAAGAGATCCTCCGATCATTAGTATATCCATAGTATATAAAGTAATTTCGTGTGGAGTTAGCGTATTTACAATATCAAAATATTATTTTACGAACTAGAAACATTTATTTACGCGCTATTAACACTAGGAAAATATTTACTGTATATACTGAGGAAGCATTTCAAAAAGGGAGGATATTACTTTGAAGAAATTACTACTTTTAACATTAACATGCATGCTTGCTGTGTTCCTGATGGCATGTGGAAATGAAGCGTCAAACACATCAAAGGAAGATAAAAAGGTAGATGTGGAGGCAAGTGGCAATGAGTCTGTAGATAAACTATCGATTGGTTTTGTACCTTCACGTAATCCAGATGAAATTATTACGGCAACAGAGCCCTTAAAAGGTTTACTAAAGGATGAGCTTGCGAAATTAGGTTTTGATGTAGGTGAAATTGATATTACAGTAGGCACTAATTTTGAAGCAGTAGGGGAAGCCTTATCCGCAGGTACTACAGATATTGGCTTAATTCCTGGAGGGACATACGTGCTATATGATGATGGTGCAGAAGTGATTTTAACAGCTACACGTGCTGGCTTAAACAATGATTCTGATAATCCAGTGGATTGGAATAAAAATAAGCCAACAGCACCAACAACAACACAGGCTACATCTTATAGAGCCATTTTAGTGGCAGGACCATCTGAAAAAGGTAAAGCATTAGCAGCGAAAGTGAATAATGGTGAGAAATTAACGTTTGAAGATTTAAATAATGTGACTTGGAACGTTATGTCTTCTTCTTCACCAGCAGGCTATATTTACCCTACATTATGGTTGCATGAGAATTTTGATAAGACGATTCCTGATTTAGCGAAAGTTGTTCAAGCTGATTCGTATGGTAATGCTTTTGGACGTTTAGCTGCTGGTCAAACGGATGTGTTGGTGACTTATGCTGACGCACGTCGTGATTATGAGGAAAGCTGGCAAGGAGAATTCGGACGCTCTGCTTCCATTTGGGATGAAACAGATTTAATCGGGGTAATGCCTGCCATTTATAACGACACAATTAGCGTGAGTAAAAATTCCAAGATCATGACGGATGACTTAAAAAAGGCAGTTCAGCAAGCCTTCATTAATATTGGCAACACAGATAAAGGTAAAGAAGTAATCGCTATCTATAGTCATGAAGGCTATCAGGAAGCAAAAGATAGTGACTATGATAATGAGCGTAAGGCACAGGAATTAGTGCAAAACCTCGGTTCGAAATAATGTAGTGAAGAATCTGCGTGGCCTGCGGTTTACCCGCAGAAAGCAGATTCTTCTTTTATTAGAGTATAGTTTTCTAGAAATGGAGCGGTTCAATGATTGAGTTTAAAGAGGTAGAAAAACGTTATCCAAATGGCTTTCTCGCCTTAAATCAAATTAATCTACAAATTGAGCAGGGCGAGTTCGTTGCCATCATCGGTTTATCGGGTGCTGGGAAATCAACGTTATTGCGCTGTATCAATAAAATGCATGACATTACTGAAGGGACATTGTGTGTCAATGAAGTTGACGTGCAACAACTAAAGGGCAAGGGAATTCGCGACCTACGCCGTAATATTGGGATGATTTTTCAATCTTTTAACCTCGTTACACGAGTGTCAGTTTTGAAAAATGTGCTTGTATCTTTTGTTCCGAATATGCCTGTTTGGCGAAAAATCCTTGGCATATTTACGCAAGAAGAGAAGCGTCTAGCATTAATGGCGCTCGACCAAGTCGGAATTTTAGATAAGGCTTATGTACGTGTCGATCAGTTATCTGGGGGACAACAACAGCGTGTGGCGCTAGCTCGTACTCTAGCACAAAATCCACAAATCATTTTGGCGGACGAGCCTGTAGCATCACTTGACCCTGTAACAGCTAAACAGGTCATGGAGGATTTTAAACGGATAAATCAAGAGTTAAACATGACCATTATTATTAACATTCACCACGTCGATCTGGCATTAGCCTATGCTACACGTGTGATTGGTGTGCGCAGCGGTGAAATTGTATTTGATGGACAAGCGAGTGAAATAACAGAGGAGACGCTTGCATTCATCTATAACAATACGAACCAAGAGAGAGGCGAAACGGAACATGCAATGGAAGCTACTATCACCGAAGAAAATAGTATTGCCTAATGGAAAAGAAGTGTTGGAGAAACGTTCCATCCAGCCTATCTTGTGGCTCATAATACTTGTATTACTCTTTTTTTCTATTCGTATAACGGGCTTTAGCTTGGAGGTTCTTGTCAACCGAATTCAAGAGTTTTTTGTCATCTTACAACAGATGATACCACCAAACTGGGACTATCTATCAAAGCTATGGCAACCGTTATTTGATACGATTAAAATGTCCTTATTTGGCTCTGTAGCAGGTGCTATAGTTGCTTTACCTATTGCCATACTTGCAGCAACTAATATCACGAAAAATAAAGGAATTGCAATGGTGAGCAAATTTATACTAAGCCTGCTGCGGACAATGCCGACTTTGATTGTCGCCCTTATTGCGACGTTTATTTTTGGGCTAGGAACGATGGCTGGTACTGTGGCGATTTTTTTATTTACCATAGCATATGTGGGGAAACTATTATACGAACAAATAGAAAATGCCAATATGGAGGCATATGAGGCGATGCATTCAATGGGACTCACGACCATTCAAGCATTTCGTTATGCAATTTTGCCGCAAATACTACCTAATTACTTATCGACATCGTTATTTTGCTTTGAGGGAAATGTACGTTATGCGTCCATTTTAGGGTATGTAGGAGCAGGGGGAATTGGTCTGCTTCTTAATGAAAGTTTAGGGTGGAGAAGCTATGAGAATGTGGGCATGATTCTTCTCATGCTTGTCTGTACAGTTTTTTTAATTGAAACAACTAGCGAATATTTCCGCAAAAAATTAATGTAGAGGTGATGTTATGAATGCTATCGAAAAACAATTACAACAACAACCAAATCGACGCATGTCATACATCATGACAATGATCATACTTAGTTTATTGTTTATTTGGTCTGTAACGGCAATTCATTTCGATAATGTTTCGGCAAGTGGTGCGAAAATCGCAAAAAATATATTTGTAGGATTGCTGAATCCTGATTGGTCATTAGTTGTGAATGTGACAACTGAGGGCATACCATATTTATTAATTGAGACAATGGCCATAGCGTTTTTGGGTACGATTGTAGGGGCGTTGCTTGCCATTCCTTTAGCCTTTTTGTCTGCTTCAAATATTGTGCCAAAGCCTATTGCATTTATTGTTCGTTTTCTATTAATTATAATCCGTACAATACCTGCCATAGTTTATGGCCTGATGTTCATTCGCGTAACAGGTCCTGGACCATTTGCGGGTGTATTGACAATGTCTTTAACCTCCATAGGAATGTTGTCAAAACTATATGTGGATGTTATTGAGGATTTAGATAAAAGTATATTAGAGTCGATGGAGGCTATTGGTTGTACGTTAATGGAGAAAATTCGTTTTGGCATATGGCCACAGCTCACGGCTTTATTTTCATCTATTGTGATCTATCGCTTCGATATGAATTTGCGAGATGCAACAGTACTTGGCTTAGTTGGAGCAGGTGGAATCGGTGCACCACTTATTTTCGCCATGAACTCGTACAAATGGTCAGAGGTAGGTGCCATTTTATTGGGGCTTGTTGTACTTATTTTACTGGTGGAGTATGTTTCGAATCGCGTAAGGACTAAATTGGTCAAAGGATAAATTTTTTTGGTGATGAAAACTAGTAAAATCCTGAATAGTATCGACTATTCAGGATTTTTGATTTATTCTTATAAAAGAGGGATTTTCATTGATTAAAAGTTTTTTACTTGAAAAAATACCGTATTCGATTTATTGTCTTTAGAGATACTTGTTTATGGACTTGGAGGATATGGAATGCACGGAATTTATATACGCTATAATGACTCAAAAGAAACCCCAGTAGCAAAATGGCCCAAAAAAATGGATGCATTTGCGTATGTTCAACGAGAAAAACCACAACAAGACAATGACAACTTGCTGTCAACAGAAGAGCTAAAAAACCATGCTATTCGCTATATAAAAAGCTTAAAAGACAATGCAAGTGTACATTTAGTAGAGCAACGCAACGGCGAAATTGAACATTTTGATCGCCGCTATATGGAATCCTTAAAAGTAAAAGAAAGCATCGATTCACAACTGATTAATCTAGAAGAAATCCGTTTATTATTGCAATTAATGAATGTTCTAAATTTATCGCATGCCTTCGGAGAAAATGCTGGAAAGCTCTTACGTCAAATTACCCCATATGCAAAAGAGGTAGAGCATCCAACATTCCAAACTACTCGTGTTGAGCGACATTTTTATTCGGAATTAATCGAACAAATTGAAGTAGTTTTTGCGCGAATTATGCGCCAACACAACCCGTCAACAACGGAAATGCAACATTCTGAAAAGCTCTGGACAACAGTCTGTGAGCAAGCGATTGAAAAGGTAGAAGCCCGAATTGAACGGTTATCTTCTATCAAATTAAAACATGAGAAAAATTTATTAGAGTTTAGTCATTTAAAACAACAAAATATCGAGGCAAAGGAACGCCTCGATTTAGCTGTTCATGAGTTGGATGAAATTTTAAATGTACTAGAATCCTAAAAAAGCATGTCTACCGATTGGAATGCCAGTCGGTGACATGCTTTTTATGTTATAGATGGATAGAAACCTCAAATTGACGGATAGAAATCAGAAAGTGACGGATTGAGCCATAAAAGTGACGGTTACCACTAACCGTGCTTTACTTTTCCTCATTTTGATCGCGTTTGGCTTGGCGTGAAATACGAAGTAAATCAAACCCCAACAACACAACAATCATATAGAAAAGGGGGCTCGTAAACGATAAACCGATTTGCGACTGGCCACCAAGCAAGGTTAAAACAATCCATAACCCAACTGTATACAGAGTCAAGCCAATATAGGCCTTTTTAGACATTCTTTTATATCTACCTTTATCTTGGGCTAGCTGTATGATAACTAGTACGACTAATATGAGAAGAATAATTTTTTTAGTCAAAACCGCTGCAATAGTTGTGTCAGGGAAGAAATCATTAACGAATAATAATGTGAAAAATACTAGAATACAGAAATTTAAGATCGTCGAGAGCTTCATGCTATATCTCCTTAGTTGCCAGAATTCCTTACTATTGTAACATGGTTCTATTAGATGGAAATGAATTTATGTTATATGGAAGAGAAATTTATGTATGGAGTAAGAAAAATTTAATTTTTGTTTAATGAATCATGGTATCTTTTGAGCATCGTTGCAAATTGTTCGCGTGTTAAGAAATTTTGAGGATTAGAGCCATCGGTTATCCCTTTATTTCTTAACCATTCCCATGTAGTATTATGTATTTTAGCAGCTTTTCTAGAAGGAATAATAGCTTGTTTTGTTTTTAATGTTTCTTCAAGTTCTTTAATTTTATTCAGTAATTCTGTATATTGTGACATCGTCAACTCTCCTTTGCTAATTAAATTAGTATTTGCTTCATTCGTTAATGAAATATATTTCATAGGATCTATTGCATTTGGCTGGCCTTTATCCCATTTTCCGTTATGTATTTCATAATGCAGATGTATACCAAATGCTCTGCCACTGTTACCCATTATCCCAATTTGTTGGCCTTGCTTCACACTTTGACCAACACGAACACAATAAGAGTCTAAATGTGCATAATTCGTTTCGTATGTTTTGCCGTTAACGATATGTTTAATCATCACTACTTTTCCATAGCTACTTAAGACCTGGGCGCGACTTATTACACCAGCAGCACTAGCGTAAATTGGAACTTTTCCTGTTGAAGCAAGATCGACACCTTGATGCCACTCATTGCCATATCCGATATTTCTCCACCCAAATTTGCTCGTTAATCTTGCATTTTTTACTGGACAAATAAAATCTAGCATTATTGATCATCTCGTTTCGGTTTTTTATACATTAAAGCGTGTGATGAATCACTTAAGCTAGCAGTAGTTGGATCTAAAACGGCATTATATGTACTTACAGCCATTAAGGCGATTACATATGGATTTGAAGCGGCGTTGACGAGTAGGGTCTTTACACTCGACCAGGTGGTTAAATCGGCGCCTGTAATACCGTAGTAGGCAAATAGGGGGGTAATAATCGATAATCCGACTGTAATCCAAAATTGAGGATTATGGATGCGAACTTTCCAATTGATTTTCATAAAGATCAAATCCTTTCTTAGAGACCTAATTTAAATAATATCCATGCACTTAAAACTATTGTTGGCAGTAAAATCCACCATATAAGATACTTATACATAATTTCATTGAATGAAATTGTCCCCTTGCTTGTTTCGGTTTTTAAATCTTCCTCGATTCCATCAACACGGTTACTAATATTTTTTACATTATTTTGTAATTCATCCTGAGACAAATTCAATTTAGTTAGGTTTAAATTTATGTTATTAAAAGTTTTATCCATTTTATTTAATTGTATTTGTTGATTTTTATTCATTTCTTGCTGTTGTTCAGATACAATTGTTAAGCGGTAAAGTAACTCTTTATCTTTTTCTAAGTTAGTGAGTTTATTACCTTGATTTTTTAACTCTGTTTCTATACTTGCTAATCGTTCTCCAATTTTTTCATTCTCCAATGTATCACCAACTTTTATTAAAATAATAAAAGAGTAGGGGAGAATGAACTCACCTACTCAAAAATGAAATTTAGGGTTTATTAAAATTTATGTGCTTTATAAACCTTTTAGACTATTCTTAAATCAAACATTATTTATACTAGTGGATTACCGAGAGAGTCTGGTTTAACCTCTAATTTCTCAATAATAGCTTTTGCTAGTGATTCGATTGAATTTACTATAATTAACATAACGCTCAATTTCTTTTTTTTAAAATTAGACTTTCCATTATTTACTGAACAATATGGAACTCAGTATCTACATATCTATAAATGTTGATATATCAGCAATTATCAGCAAAGCGTTTTATCTACAAATGTTCAGTAAAAATCAGAATAAAAAAGCACCGCATTAACGGCGCTTTCTTTCCTCTTTGATTCTTTCGAGTTCCTTTTGATCTTCAATGAACTCTTTCATTTGCTGCTTAACCCATGGCGATACTTTGATGTCATGCTTAGCAGCATACTTGCATCCTCATATACTTCTGCTTCAAGTGTGATATTGTGTCGTGTCATTGCAGCCAATGTAGTCACTATATTGTCATAGGATGATATCAACACACATTCATACATATCGCACGATATGGAGCTTTTAAATACCTACTTCAGCCAATAGGATATTATCCTCGACAGCAATACAATAATCTTGATTTGTAATGTCATCAATAACATACACTTTTTCTGTTTTTGGATTAAGACCACCTTTCAAAATACGTTCAGCTACAATTTTTACTCCTACTTGATTAACTGTATTCATTATAAAATCCCTCCAATTTCATTGTCTGTTTGAAGCAATAAAGTATCTTCAAGTTCTCGAATACGTTTTTGTTCATCTGTTTCTTGTAAAGAGATTGTTTCAATGATGGCATTACCGTCACTGTCAATACCTTTAATAAGGTGAGTTATCGGGTCAAATTCATCAAACGGAATGTCAACAAACACTAACAGCTCTTTTGACCTCTCTAAAGCATCTCCTTCCATACGATGAAGAACAGTAACGACATTCTTACTATTTTCTTCGTATATAATCCGTGTACCTACCTTCATATGCTCGCTACCTCCTTTATTATCCAAATGCGAACCAACGATAGGCACCTTCTGACCTACTGTTGTATGTCATAGACACAGTCATTTCAAAGCCTAGATAGTTGGAAACAAATGCTGGACTAGCAGCTAATAGACTACCTGTTTCGTTGTACGTGAAAAAATTTATATAAGCGTTAGCATTATTACTGAAGAATACATTCGACGGTGCCCATATAGACTTAAACTCGTTATTATTATTGTTTTCTTTAGATATGAATATAGCTGTCGGATTGAATGATAGCCCTGTCACAATAATTCTTGCCCTCCCTGAAACATTGGAAGCATAAGCAATCCCGCTAGCTTCTTTACGACCTTTAGGAATAAGACGGATATTGTTTGCCATATTCAGAAACGTTTCAACTGGCGAGGTATAAATATCCATGTCAGAGATGGCACTCGCCACTAATGTCTTTCCATCACTGACAGAGGACTTTAAATCTTGAATTGTAAACCAAGCGTTATCATGTCCAACGAACCTAATGTCTTTCTGACCTAGTAATTGCATCACAGGTTTTTGATCTAGGTCAAGGGAAACACCAAAGTTATTAGCTCCTGCTGCATTGTAGTACATTTCAAAGTATTTAGTTGCATCAGGCGTGCTTAAAGTTGGTGTCAGAGTAACTTTAGGAATACTTTTATTTATCTTTAAGTCTCCTGTCATCGTGTCACCTGACGCTTTTATAAATGATGCCCTCTGCGGAGTCCACGGATAGCCTAGTTCAGTTGCAGAACCTGTGTCAACAATTTCGTGCGTTGCTTGACTTACTGCTTGGAACATATCGCTGCCAGTAGTACCGCATATCTCAATTTTTATAGATACTGGGTTTTTTGCGTCAGGAGCTTTAAAGATAGGTATAGCTATAGCTGTATCATTGTGAACGATGTCTCTTATAAAATATAATTTTGCAAAATCATTTGAAATGACTTGAATGTTCTTTTCGTAATACGTCATAGTATTTCCTGACTTACGAAGGCTGTGGACTACGATTGCACCTCCAACAGCCTTAGAGTTAACCCACTCAGAAGTGTAAGTAACTTTAATAATTCCAGAGAAGTTAGTAAAAGGAAAAGTTACTTGCCAAAATTCCGCAGTGTTAATTGTATACCAGTCATTAGTGTCAATGTAGTACACTACCTCTACTGATGTGGCACCTAAGTTAGTAATATTAGTATCATTATAAGTACTTTTTTGCCATGAGTTATCAATTTTAGGTTTCATTTGTTCTGATTGTTCAGAAACTTCAGACTGTAATGTAGTTAAATTATCACTTATTATATTCACATCATTAGTATCAGCTTTTTCAGCAACTTGATTTTCTAAATTTATGAATTTCTGTTTCATACTTTCATTTAAATTACCATAAGTAATTTTATTACCATTATACACATCATCAACTCCTTTAAAAACATGCTACCAAATATGAGTAGAGTTTAAATAAAATGACACTTTTAATCATTTACTAATGTAGAAATCTCACGCTCTGAAATCTCTAACTCTACATAATGTTGCAACTTAGTTGGTTTAACATCCGCAACCGTCCGAACTTCTCCCATTACACTTGTAGCATAAGCTTTAACCAATCGTTTTTGGACTAATGTCAATCCTTCAAGATGTGCTTCTGTCATTGTATAACCTCCAGTTCTGTAAGCATAGTCACTATCTTAATTTCTAGCTCTGCATTAGCAATTTCGTTCGGTGAAGGCTTTAATGATTCTAGTAATTGTTGTGCTTCACGTTCGTTTTTTTCTTCTTCTGTTTCACCTTCAATCCACTGTGTACCATCCCATTTTATTTTCTGGAATGGCAACTGGTGACCCAATTCGTTGGTAGGCAGTGGTTTTCCTACATATATTCCATCATCTGGAGTTAGTTCATCTTCCAGTAGGAATATTTCTTCTCCATATAGCATAAACCCATTTTCATCTATTTTATATAATGTCCTCATAAGAAAATCACCCCTTATTTGAATGATGAGGCAATAAAGATGTTGTGTTGAATATTGGACGATGTTATATATATATCGCCACTACCATATATCGATATTACTGCCCCTTGCGGACTTACAGACCCAGATGCTGTAGTTACAACTCCGAAGTACATAGAATATGTTTGAACTGGTCTATATCCAGCTGGTATCGTTCCTATTTTTGTTCCACCTGTCCTAGTGCCACCATAGATATCTAAATACAGTGTCAACATGTTATTGTCTTCCCTCGTTATCTGTGCAAGCCCTTGCCACCCAGATATTAATGGAATATTGATTGTATATACATCCTTGGTTGATTTGCTATCAACTTGCGTCTGCAATGCCGCAACTTTGGCATCTACCTTACCAACAGCACCATATGATGGGAGAATATATGGATTGTTCGCCAAATCTGTTCCACCCTCGTACGAGGAAACCCATTGGACGCCTATTACTGTGAAATATAGACCGTCATATACCAGTTGATATACACGACCACCCTGTAATTCACCAGCGTTTTGGACCGCAGCTGCATATGTTTGGAATATAAAACTTTTTACACCCATGCCATTGATATTTAGGCTAGCCGCACCTTGTTTATTGTTCTCCAATAATTTTAATAATATTGTAAGTCCAGGTTTATATGCTGTCACATCTGGGATGTTCACATCATATGTTGTAGTTCCAGCAGTCTGTCTAGCTTCGACGTAGTATGAAGTGGACGCCACTGCAGACGCTATGCCAGTTGCTGGGTCAACTTTAATTGTCTTACCATCTGGCTTGATATGACCTAAATTTTCAGTAGTTGCAATTTTAGCCAAATGTTCAGTAACTTCTGTTTTATTGTTTGTGACTGTTTGCCTTATCCCTGATAAATCTGTATCTATTTTCTGTTGCAAGGATGGGGACAGCTTATCCCACGTTGTTTGATTTCCTTTATAAGTCAATGTATTATTCTCCTTTCATGCAAAATAAAAAGCATCCTATTAAGTTAGGACACTTGTTTTATACGCCTACAGTATTTGCTAGGATATAATCATCGACAGCAACACGGTAATCTTGATTTGTGATGTCATCAATAACATACACTTTTTCAGTTTTTGGATTAAGACCACCATTTAAAATACGTACAGCCGCAATTTTTACCACTACTTGATTTACCATTATAATATCCCTCCAATTTCTGTATCTGTTTGCAATAATAAAGTATCCTCTAATTCACGGATGCGTCTTTGTTCCTCTGTTTCTGTATTAATTTCCTCAAGCACAGGCTCCTGTGTTTCTATATCAACGCTAAAAATTTTATGTTTTTTAAAATCAATAGCGCCATACTTTAGGTCGATGCTACTTAGTTTTTTTATTTCTTTGCGTTCTAGCACATTACCCCTCATCTCACCCAAGATGTGTATGATTTCACCGTCTTGGTCGAATATTATTCTACACCCTACTTGATTCATTATTTCACATCCTATTCATACGCTTGATACTCATATAATACACTGCCATTGTCGTCTGTTTGTAACCAGAAAGAACTACCATCCCATGCGCTACCACCTGCTGAATATACAGTATTGTACATTCCTTTATAAAATTTAAGGTCATTACCTACCACACCGATTTCTGCATAGACTGACCACCAATCATAGTTCCTGCGCTTACATAATACTGTACGTGGCTGAAACCCCAATCCTGTTAATCTAATAAAACTCCCTACATAACCAGGTCGATTAGTCACAGAATATGCGTCACCTTCTGCAAATTTCTTACCTGTACTAACCTTACCAATATTAGCAGCCATCGTCGCAAACTCTGTTGTTGCCGATGTTGGCACACCTTTTTGGGTAATGGCGTTTGCGACTTGAGATTTACCATTACTTACAGATTGAAAAAGCAAAATAGGGGAAATCTCAACCCACGCACCCCATGTACCATCAATTTTTCTTCTTTCGTACTCTCTGTTATCGCCATTACCTGCAAAGGAAATGACCTTTTGAACTATCCATAGCTCGTTATGAACTATGTTGAACCCCATATGCCATGTAGTTGTAGGTGCATTAGGAGTGTTTTCACCGCCCATGTACATACCGTTCTTTGTAAGAGTGTTCCAATCAGAGACGCCAACACATGCATCAGCAAAACGTGAAAACAGACTACTATTCGTGGAGTTCCACTTATCTAAATCTGCACCTGTAGGTATTCTACTTGTCTGTGGTGTCCACGGGTATCCGTTAGCTGTAGGATCACCTTTATCCCAAACAGTTATATGTGCTTCATTCAACACTTGGAAAGCACTTTTATTAGAGAATGTATATCCTTGAAATTCTAACTTAATAATAAAAGGATTGTTTGCGGCTGGAGATCGGTTTAACATTAAAGCAATAGTACCGTTTTCAGGATTTATATACGGTTTGTGTATATAAAAGTCTTTAGCAAATGCAGGTGTTACTGTTTCTAGTACATAGTCGTTAAGTTTTTCTCCTTGACCCACGTAATTAGCTATCCTATATAATACAGTAGCTCCACCGTTGGATTCTGAACCGCCCCAATAGGATGTGTAAGTAGCTCTTATTAATCCTGAAAAACCACTACCTACAGGAATAACTATATCTAATTGTTCAACGTTACCTGTATTCTTCCAGTCTGATTGATTGACAAGTAATACCTTTTCTGCTGTAAAGTTACCCATGTTACTGATTGTTACGTTATTTTCTTTGTTTCTTTGCCATGAGTTATCAATTTTAGGATTCATTACTGTCAATTGTTCAGTAACTTCAGACTGTAATGTATTTAAATTATCACTTACTATTTTCACATCATTAGTGTCAGCCTTTTCAGCAATTTGATTTTCTAAATTTGTGAATTTCTGTTTTGTACTTTCATTTAAATTATCATAAGTAATTTTATTACCATTATACACATCATCAACTCCTTTAATAACGCGCTACTAAATATGAGAAGAGCTTAAATAAAATGACACTATTATTTGCATCTGTCTAATAAAAGATTATCTTCTTCTAATTGTTTAATGCGAAGTGGCACTTCTGTTGGCTGTGTAGGATACGCCTAGAAAACAGGCTCTTTCGTTTCAGGATTGATTGAAGCTATGAAATACTTCATAGGGTAATAGGACTTCACTTCTAAGTCTACATAATCAACCTGACCTGTTTCCCATAGTTTTACACCTGTTTTAGAGTCGTAAAATACTCTGTTCCCTAAATGATAAACTGTCATAGAATTTCCCTCCTTATGAGCTACCGAAAGCCCTAACCATAAACGTAGAATTTGAGTTTTGAACTGGAATATCTAAAGTCCATGAATTACTTGAATTCGATATAGGAGTTTTTACATTAAACGTTGAAACTGGAACGGTATTTTTATTCCAAAATGCTATCTTAGTAGTGTCAGGTATACCGTTTAACTGTTCTGCAAAATACGTTGACGTCCAAATGTTAGTACCATTTGTTTGCCACACTTCTACAATTTGCGGTTTAAACCCAAAAGTGACACTAACTCTAGGGAATTGATACGATAAAGTACCATCAGCATAATAATACTGAATAGCATTTGTTGAAGAATTTACAGTACCTGAATAATAAGGAATACCTGTTTTAATAGCGTTGATATTAGCAATCATCGTGCTAAACGGTGCGTTTTTGTCAGTCGGTACACCTTTACCAGTAATAGCGACTGACAATCCGTCTTTACTATTACCTACATGTGTAAAAATCGACTGTTGTATTGGGTTAGAAATGATTGAACTTAGAGGATAGACGCCTCCTAGTATGATCTTTGTAGTATCTTCAGTGTTCAAACCTCTACCACTTATTCTGAATGATGCTTCAACGGTTAAGGGGTTGTTAATCTTCCTCTTATAAATAGGTATTACAAAGGCTTTACTACCTGCCACAGAAACTAATTCACCTACGTAGAAGTTTTCTGCAAAAGTAGGAGCCATTGAGACAATATTCATATCCTGATAGATTAAAGTACCTTCAGGTGTTAAACATAAATTGAAAATGATAAATGCTCCACCAGACGCATTACTGTTAGCGTATGTGCTAGCTAACTTCAACTCCACTGTACCTGAAAATGCGTTTGCAAAAGGTATTATCAGTTCTACAGCCTCTGATACGTCATTACGATCAAACACAGTCTCTCCAAAGTTTTTAGTGAATTGATACCTACTCAAATTAGTCATAACATTAGTGCTGTCAAGAGTATTCTTTTGCATCTTTTTGTCCGTTTCAGTCTTTAAAATTTTCACAGTTTCAGCAGAGGCTGCCTTAGTAGCTCCGCCTGTTGTAAAGTCGTTGACTATATCGGTGCTGTCTAAAACTTTAGTCCATTCGCCCTTTTCAGTAATGTTACCATTTTCATCAAAATACCATGTTGTCTTGTATATAGGGTTAGGTAGAAATGTAGTAGCACCTTTAATAATCATTGTTTTAATTACAATATTCTCAACTAAAATGACTTCGAGTTCTACAAATACATTACCTTTATTATGATAATCTGGTAGATCTGGAATAGTTCCGTTCACATCATAATCTACATAATAAGTTCCAGCCTCATTTAATAATACTATTTCATCAAACTTTAAAGTTTTAAGGAAATCACCTAAACCGTGATCTTTCGCCCATTGTTTAACACCATCACCACTTGCATTATTAATAGCGTTCTGAACGTCTTGACCTAACTTAGATAGACCTACTGAGCCATTGGTTAATCGTATCCCTGAAATGTCTGTACCATCAGGGATTGAGGGTAGGTTGCGTAAGACAACGATAATAACATTGTTATCTTCGATAGTAGTTTCAGGATTATCAGGAATACTCACCTGATAGCCTGTAGCTGCATCACCTGTCAATGTCCAAGACTCTTTATCTAAAAGCCCTGTATTGTGATACAGCAACATCGTGTCTGTCTCTGCATCATAAGTGTCTACAGGAACGTCCCATGATTTTTGAGACTCAATAGTTGTGGGTAGTGTATAGGCATTAAAATAAGCATTACCTAAGCCACCACCTGATTTAATGACTTCCTGCACTTCTTGAGAAAGCTTTTCTATTGTAATCGTTCCATCTTCTAACAAATTACCACTGAAGCGTTCAGTACCATCAGTAGGTAGATTTTTTAAAATAATAATATTAACATGATTGTCTTCAATCAATACCATGGGATTATCAGGTATATTCAACATATATCCATTTAATTTATCTCCTGAAATATTCCATGAATCCGATGGTAGATAAACTACATTGTGAAACACAATAATACTGTCATTATAGGCATCATAAGAATTAGTAGGCAATTTCCATGATTTTTGATTTTCTACTGTAGTAGGCAAGAAATAGGGAATTGCTTTAGTAAAACCACCGCCAGTACCATTCCCTAACCCTCCGCCTTCAATCCAACTAGAATCATTGATAATTACATTTAAAACTTTTGTACGTGATCGAGTGTAAGTTTTACCAGTAGATTTAGATATAGCAAAGTAAAACTCAGTAACTTCGTCATTTTTTTTACTGTAACCAACGTATGTATGGTAGTCTTCTGTTTCATCTGGCATTGTATTGTCGCCTTTTTGATGAATAACATTGTAGAATCCTGATTCACTTAAATTAAATAATTCTGATGGAGGCGTAATATCTTTAGCACTAGAAGTTCCAATCCCATGTTCATTAATAAAAGAAAGGAGGGTGTTCTCTGAGTTATTCAGTTCTGATTGTGTTATAGCGCCAATATCTTGAGCAGATAGGGGAACATTACCGTCAACATCTGGTGAAACTCCGTTCACTGTAGCTACGGAACCTGTTCCATCTATACCTCTCTGAGCAACTAATCTCCAATATGTATTTTCTCTAATAGGTAAAATAGGAAGGGGATTATTAATTGTATCTTGTAATGCAATCCAAGTAGAACCATTGCTAAGAACAGTGTTGTTTTTCTTATACTGTTTAGATATAACAAAATCACCAACAGATCTAGCTTCATTAATCAATAATTGTGCATTAGCAGTAGTTTGAACAGCTTCATCAATAGCACTATTAATATTGCTAATAGATTGGTTAGCAGTTTTGATAGTATTATCAACTTCTAATAAAGCCTCATTTACTTCATTTAGTTTTGTATCAGTAGTAAGTAGTTTATCATCCAGTATTACGATTTTATCATCTAGCTTATTTACCTTTGAATTAGCGTCTACAATGACTTGTTCGCCTCTATAAATGACATCCTTAGTGTCATTTGTTGCAGTAATAGCATTATTTGTTGCTTGTGTAACTTCATCTAGTTTTTCATTCAAAGCTCCAAGTGCATCTAATGCATTTTTACCACCTTCAACAATATCTCCGAGGGTTTCAATAACAGTATCTTCTTCTAATTTTGTATAAATAGAGTGAGGGCTATAAAAATGATTTCCTTCTCCTAAATATTTAAAATGCAGTTGTTTTCCTACATGAATTGTATTAAAAGTTACAAGTTTGTTTATGTAGTCAACCTTAAATCCATTCTCAGGAATTTTTCCATCTTTTATTTCAAACCAAGTAATTTCTTCGTCAGAGGTAACTATAACTTTATTTAATTCATTAGGAATTTCAGATAATAAAACTTTTCCATCATCTGTAACAACAAGTGACTCATTCATTTTGCAGAAAGGGGAGTCAGGTGTACCTTTTCTTCGTTCAATAACCACAGCAGGACTACCTTCGTATCTTTTCATAATTTACCTCCTATATAAAATAAAAAGGTATCTAATTCTCTATTAATTAGATACTTTGTGAATGCATTCGATATGATGTTTATTAACAATTATGTCTCCGATTTGTACAATGACACTTTCAGAATCGCTAATTGATTTTGTTAATTCTAATGCATCATAAGATTCAACTTGTGTTTCAAACTCTTTGTTATTTTGTAAAATCACTTTAATTGTATCCATAGCTTCCTCCGTTTAAATAATATTTATATTTTATTAAATAATTAGGTATTGTATCCCATTAATGCCTGAACAAAAACAGTTGCATCTATTCTTCCTAGTTGACTACTATACAAATCAATAGTATTCCACTGACCTTTGTTTAAGTAAGGTGTAATATTCAAGTCGTGTCTATCTACATTAAACTTTCCTCCCAACTCATAATCTCGATTCACACCGTTAATATGTACAGATAGTTGTCTAGCATATGTACTTTTATAAATACCATGTTGAATAGGGTGAGAGTGAGCAGGTACTGAAAATGAATGAGAATGAGATGGAACATTAACCGTATGATCGTGCGATGGAACATTGAATGAATGAGAGTGAGCAGGTACTGAAAATGAATGAGTGTGATTAGGTATTTCGATTTCATGGCTATGCTTAATTACATATCTGTACTGGTGACTATGTCCAGTTGAGTTTGGCTCAGTTGTTCCGTATGCGTATTCAACGTTTATTCCTCTATCTAATGTAGGTTGCACTATTCCTCCGCCACTTTCAGTAGTTTTTGATACTCCACCATCACTTAATGTCGAGCCATATGTACCTCCACCTGAACTTGTAGACGTATAAGCACCACCACCTCCATCAGTAGACGAGTATGTGCCACCTCCACTTTCAGTAGTTTGACTATATGCTCTAAATTGTAAGAGTTTGAAACGTAACATTACCTTTTTTATAGACAGTGTTTCTTGTGGGATGAAGACTTCCAAAGTAAGTGGATTGTAACCATCTACATTGTCAACTGAATTTTGTTGCCAAGTTTGTAACATTCCATTTTCATCTAAAATAGTTTGATTTCCAGTTTTATCAAATAACTGAAGACCGTATACCCCTTTTGTATATTCGCCTAGTTTAACTCGTGGCTTTTGGTTTAAATCTTGAATGGTCAATAAGTTACCATTGATTGTGAATGTGCCATTACTATCACCAATAATTAATTTCTCACCAAGTAGGAGTTTACCAATTATTCTTTCACCAATAATTCCTTCAGGTGTAATGGCATGCTTAAATGTATTTCCTCCATCATTGGATAACCCGACTACTCCATGCTGCATAACTAATAATCGTTTAGGGTCGTTAGGATCAGTAATTACAATACCTTTTCTAGATATATCTACGCTTTCATTAACTCCTGCTTTTATTTCTCTATCAATAGCAGACCAAGTATCATTAAGTATTTGACCAATTTCATGTGTATTTTTAGTTGTTTCATCCCATTTAAACTTAGACATATCAAGAGTAGTTGAGCTAGACACAGTACGATTAAATAACTCTTTAAGTGTCATAAATCCATTCTTAATATCATGAGCATTTGCTATTTCAATACTTAAACTATTACTGTCTTCAGCATGTTTGATAGATATAATTTTTGCTAGTATGTCTATACCGAAATTAGGGTACTTAATGGTTACCAAATCACCTAAAACCAACTTATCCCAATCTCTTTGACATTTTGTTACGTTTAAAAAGTCCACCATATCAATAGAGTAGGAGATACGAGGTTGACTTACTTTTAGTAATTCTTTTTTACCTTCTTCATATAAATCATCAACCTCAAAAATACTTGTATTTGACCAAACTAATTCATTTGCAAATTTTTCACGTTCAATAATTTGATCACGAGTAAAGTTATTTTCAATCGCTATTGTATTTTTTAATACAGTAATTTCATTATCAATACTCTGTAAAGAGTTTTTAACGGTATCTATTTCAGTATTCTTACTTGCAATCTCAGCTAGTTTATTTATTTTCTGTGTTATGAGAGCATCTGTAGGCTTCATTGTCGCATTTGCTACAGCTAATTCATCTTCAATAGTATTTAATTGAGTTTGTAGTACAAATAACCCATTTTGCTTTGCTTGTAAGTTTTCTTGAAGAGGCTTTTTACGTTCTAGCATATTTGTAAATTCACCTTGTTTGCTATCTAATAAAGCATTGTAATCAAGAATGGCATGACAAAGAGAGTCAGTCATATAATTAGAATGAGATACTATTTCTCTGGTAATATCATCACGTTTAAAAGGGTACATGTAGAAATCAAATGATTCTATAAATGGAACGCCAGTAGGATTTACACTTGCAAAAGAGATTCCTTCATTACCATATACATATAATCTTGTAACTACTGAATCGAAGTCAGGATTTTCTTCTAATGATTTTAAATACTTTCCATGTTCAATAGATAGTCCTTTATTTGTACCAATGTCTTCATTCTTGTAGAAGTTAATTTTCTTATTAGTGGTATCCCATATGATTACAGCGTCATACAAGTCAGATAAATCACCAATAAACTCGATTAAACCTTGTTGGCTAACATCAAATGTACGATGTTTTAGAGCAATATCTACATCAATATAGCCAACTGACCAATCAGATTTAGTAAGTAAAGTTTCATTTAAAACACCTTCTGACCCAACATCAGCGTATAAGGGTTTCGTACCACTGAATTCACGAATAATCTTTTTATTAAGCTCATAGGGAAGTAAATAGCATTGAACATTCTTGACTTCCACACCATTATTAGTAGTGTTTTTAGGATTAGTGATGATAAAATATTCTTTTTCATTTCCACGTTCATATCGAACTAAGTAATGTCCACGAATCAAATCAACATTCTTATTTCGCACATATTTATGATTACGATTTACCAGATAGGGAATATCAAATGACAATTCATGAATTCCATTGTAATTAGTTGACAGGTTTTTATTATAAGCTTCAGTTAATTCAGCAATTGTTGTTCTGTCTGGTTTACATAAATATAATCGTGATTTTTCGGGCTTTTTATATCTATCAATTATTCCTAACAGGGTAGACACCTCCTTTATCCTTTGATGTGGTATTGATACCTAAATGTTAAACTACATGCACCTGTTATTTCTAATCTATTTATACCTCTTACTAACTCAAGGTAGTTATTATTGAAGTTATCATAGCGATAAGTGAGGGGAATATCTGTTGCAATATGATGATGTTCATTGTCTACATAAATTGTTTCTCCATTAGCGATATTTATAAATTTAAAATCTTTACCACCATTAGATAGGTTTCTGATTTGAAAGTTACCAGCGTCTATATTGTAAATCCATATTTCCGGATAAATTACATCGTCACCAGCATTATTAAATTCAATGAGGGTAGGGAGTGTGATGTTCGTTAATTCATATCGCTTTTCTTGGATAGGTGAACGTGCGTAAGGGGAGTCATTCAGCATTGTTACTTCTATGTAGCCATCACCCATACCATTATGAGTTAACTCTACTAACCCTTGATACTGAAAATAATAATATCGATCAGGCTCATCGTCTGTATAAAATTCTTCAAATGTAGAAGTATCTAGCCATCTAGCAACTTCTCTACGTTTCCTATCTGTCCAATATTCACCATCTACGCATGCTAGTACAAGTCTAAACTCTAATGGATCATAATCTGAGCCGAATACATATGGTATATTGTTTCCTGCAATCTTTTCAGACAGTATTTTCTTATTCGACAAATAATTTGTCTGATGCAATCCACCATTAAGGCTTACCATACAGACACCAATTTCTGAAGAATGCCTCCCATTGTAATAAAAATGAATTGAATCCACGTTGGATATACACCTCCTAAAATATAAAAAGGAAAGAGTTTAAGGTCTTTCTTTTCATTTGTTATCGCAATTTAAATCCATAAGGCTTCATTTTATCAATTAGTCTATTCATACCTTGATCAAGTAATCTTTCTATATCTAAATTAGCGTTCTGAGATACACTATCAATAGACAGTAAATTATCAATGTGAATTGTGCTACCTTGAGGAAGTAATTTAGTAAAGTCAGGCATTACAGCCCGAATATTTGTAAACATATTAGATATATTACTTTCCGGAACCATTAGCTCTCGTTTAAGGGCAAGCACAGTTTCTTCACTTGGTTTGGTGTTAAAAAGTTTGTGGGTAAGTTCAGTCAAACGATTTCCCTTACCACCTACAATACCACCATTATGATATTTTTTTAGATTCTTTAACGCTTCATATGAACCGTCTTGAAAGCCCCATTGTTTACGTAATTTTTCATTTTCGTAATTTAACTGTACTTTTTCTGAATTTGATGCAGAATCCCATGCTTTTTTATTCGCTAAATATTTTTGCCAAGCATCGTCTCTTGGATATGTGTTGTTAGGTTTTGAATTATTAGTGTTTGAATTAGAAATTAATGAACCATTGTTTAAATTTAAATTTGGACTAGGTACAGATACGCTACTTAAACTTCCTTGTACTTGCGTGATTCTGTAAATTTGATTTTCTAAGTCTTGCCAACTTAAACCTAATTCTAGCAGTAGATCTTTATTCATCATTTTGAAAGTATCTAAGAAGCCACTTAATTTTGTACTCATTCCATCAACATTACCATTAATGATTTGAGAACGTAACTCTGCATAAGATTGTTCATTATTAATTAATTCTGTATACTGATTGACAATATCTCTACGTTCTTTATCTAATCGATCCTGTGTTTCTTTATATTTTTTTTCTTCTAATTCTTTCTTTGCTTTTAAGTCATTGTTGTATAACTCTAACTGTTTGTCTAGTGTGTCTTTTGCTGCATTATAATTATTATCCTCAAGTTCTTGTATTGCTTCGTATTGAGTTTGATAGGAGTCTAATTCATCTTGTAAATTTTGCTCACGTAATTCATATTGTCTATCGCTTTGTTTCTCGGCAATTAGTTCTCGAATATCTACCAGTTCTTCTTCGAGTTTTTTACGCTGTAGTTTTGCCTCCCTTGAATCATCCATCGATAATTCATTGATTTTACCCACAATAGTGGTTTCTTCTTTTTGAAGCTTTTCAATATCCTTATTGAAACCTTCTTCAGCTCGTTGTTTTCTCGTTAATTCAAGCTGGCGATTGATAGCATCTTCAAATGCTTTAGATTCCTTTTCTAACTTATCCATCTTGTCTTTATGAGCTGTATCAAGATCTTGCATTTGTTTTTTTATGGAATCTTCGTATGCTTCAGCTTGATCTTCAAAGTATTTTACTGTTTCTTTATAAGTGTCCTCAGCTGTTTTAATTTCTTTGTCTTTTAATGCTAATGCATAATCACGTTGTTGACCGTATGCCTCTTTCATAGCACTAATTAACTCATCAGCTATACTTGAATTAGTTTGCATAATTTCAGCTTGAACCTCTAGCCAAGCAGAAGATAGCTCTTTCAATCGATTCGTTTTTTGTTCCATCTCTTTATTTGATAGCTTTTCAAGTTGTAAGGACTTACGCAATGCTTCAGCCTCAGCTTCATATGCTTTTTGCTTACTATACAATGCGGATACAATGTTCTTCTGTTCATTATTGTATTCTTTACTACCTTTAGTATATAAGCCCATTAGCGTGTTAGATTGAGAAATAGTGTCATTTAATTGTTCGATTTTTCTATCAAACTCATTAATCTTACTATTTTCAATTTTCACGTCTATACCTTCTATATTTTCCTTAATATCCCACCAAGCTAGGGAGAGTTCACTTAATTGAACTGATAATTCATCTTTAAATTCAAGGGATAGATCAGTCCGTTTAAGTTGTTCTCGAATGAAATTTGCCTCTTTATGTAATAAAGATTGTTTATATTTTTGATGTTTAGTTTCATTTTCTAATTCAGTTCGATAAGCCTGAGAATGTTCTAGTTGTTGATTAGCAAGAATATTTGACATTTTAATAGAGCGATCTATACCTGCAATAAGAGCATCATAATATGAAAGACTGCCTCTAACTTTTTCATCATATAGATCTACGAGTGAAGATTCACTAGCACGTACCTCTTTTTGTGCGTTTAAATAATTTGAAATTCCTTGGTCAATAGCTTCTTGGCTTGTATCAAAGATAGAGATTGCTCCATTGGAACCTGCAAACTGACTGTAATATTGGTTAGCATAATCTTGTCGTTTACCAACAGCAGAACCACCTGAATGTTCAAATAACCTTTCAAATTCTGACGCATGTTGGGAAATTGTTAAGTCATTTCGTTTGAGAGAGGTCAGAGCATTTTTTTTAGAGCCATTTAGTTCTTTCCATGCAAAATCTAATTGAACTTGAATATCATTCCAGGATTTACCTAGTGACTTTGCATATTTTTCTAAATCGATTTTACGTGAACCAAACCATTGCAATAAACCTGATGCGCCACTAGTTTTATTGACAGCGCTTGCGCTAAAGCTAGATTCCTGAGCAATATTCCCCATAATTCCAGCAATGGCATTGTCATTTAAGCCTTTATTTCTAAAGTAATTCCATACAGTTGCTTGTGTTGAATTTCCTTGTACGCCATTTTTAGCTTGTTGGATATAATTCGAGGGATCAATCCAGCTATTTCCTGATTTTACTCCATAATGTAGGTGAGAACCATCGCCTCTACTTTTATCAACATTTCCTGTGTTACCAATAGTACCAAGTTTAGTTCCAGCTGTTATTTGTTGACCTTTGACAACAGCTATATCATTCATGTGAGCGTAGTAATGCTTATTGCTATTAGTATCCTCAATGATTACAAGATTTCCATATGACCCATGTTCACCAATAGTATCTGCATTACCTGCTTTCAAAACTTTACCATTAATATTAGCTTCAAGAACGTCCCCAATTTTACCATCAATATCGATACCGTAGTGCACTTCAGAACCACGTTTACCATAGCCACTAGTTATTGTACCTAACCATCCTTTAGGCTTAACCGTACCTGAAGTAGATGATTGGGTAGGGGAACTACTTGTAAGAGTACCAGTTTTTTGAATCTTCCCAGACTCAACTTGTTTTTTTAAGGAAGCCTCTTGCTCCTTCAACACCTTTAGCTTTTCTTTCTCAAACTTAATTTGTTCATCTAAAGCGTTTTGATATTCTTTAGAGTGCTTAGGAACTCTAGCAGCTATATGTTGTTGTTTCTCAATTTCAAAATTTAACTCTTCTAGTTTTTGCTTGTATTTATCAGTTATGTAGATAGATTCTTTAATTGTAGCATTGGAATCTTTTAGAGCTTTAGTAGCACCTTTTTGTGTTTTAGTAACATTACTGGTCGCTTTATCTGATTTTCCTATTGCATCAACTATACTTAAAAGAGAATCGGCATCTGATGATTGAGTACCTGCAAGGGTAGCTAGTTCAGCTTGTTTAAATTTTGTTTTATCATATGCTTGACTTGCTAATCTTTCCGCAATTAACGAGTCAGTATCATTAAAATTTTTCCCTTTATCTTCAGTGACTTTACCTCTCTTGTTGATGATAGCAGCATGGCTAGATTGAAGTTGATCTAATGCTCTAATTTCGGCATTAATAGTGTTGATACGCTTATTAGTTTCTTCTAGATGAACCATCGTAGCTTTGCCTTCAACACTCATCTTACCAGCAGCAACTAAAGCATAAGCACTAAGCAATGCTTGATTTGCTTTATTTTCAGCTGTAATAATTGCAATAGCTTGTTCACGCTGTTTAGACGTACCATTTAATAAGTTAGTTAATTGAGGATATAAAGCAGATAATAACTTAAGTGAATTTGCTAATGACGATTCTTGCTTTTCGGTACGTTCCGACACATTACCTAAAAACTCAATAACAGTTATTGAATCTGAAACTGCTTTAGTTTGGGCGGCAGATACACCTACTATTTGCTCTTGAGCCGATGAGAGTTCTTTTAATTTCTTGACTTGTTTTTCGAGTGCATTTGTAGCTTCGTCAGCTGATTGTGAGAATTTATCTGTACCTTCACTACCATCTTTAGTACTTGCAATGTACTGATCTATACTCATTCCAGCTTTTTTAGCTTCTTCACCAAGTCGCTTTTGTTCATCTACAGCTTTTTGATGAGCATTATTTAGTACATTTATAACAGCAGCTCTATCTTCTTCATTTTTAATAACATCTTTTAATAGAGATGGTAAATCTTCTAATATTTTTTTTGCATTTTCAGATGCCTTGTTGAACCCTTCTTCACTTGTAGCTTGAGATAAACTACTAAATGCAGTTGTAATATCTCCAACAATTTTATTAGCATCCTCCGATAAATTCTCAGAAAACATGGTAGAGAGGGCATCTTTTACATCTGATAAACCATCCACATCTGACAACTTAATTAGACTGGCAGATAATGTTTGACTAAGAACTTTTTCACTATCACTTAACTCGTTATTTTTTAGAATAATAGCTTCAACTGAATCTATATAATCTAATTTTAATTTTGATACATATTCAATTTCTTGAGATGAAACAGCCTCAAGATCTTTTAAATGAGTTCTAAAAGTTCCTTCTAACCTACTATAGTATTTAGCTAAATCAGTGTCGCCATTTTGTTCAGCGGTCTTTCTTTTATTCGTAACATCTTCTAATTTTTTCTCTATTTTTTCTACAGTGTTAAAGGCAGGATTACCCTCATTATCAACAATATCAATTATATATTCTGCACCTATACCATGATGATATAGGTTATTAGTCATTTTTACTCTACTCTCAACTTTATCAAATAATTTATTTTTTTCTTTAGAAATATCTACTAGTTCTTTTTCGTTTACAACGATTCTTTTATCACGTTTATTTGTTTCTTCAATATCCTTTTTCTCTTTTTCAATTTCTAATTGCTCTCTAAGTAATTCAAGTTTTACTTTTAATGCATCAGATGAACCGATTACTTTGTTACCAAATTCATCTTCCCCAGCAGCCAGAGAAGGGAGAAGATTAGCTATTTCATTTTGAATATTATGATATTCTGTCAACGTATGATTATCAGCATGTCCTTTGTTGACAATTTCACTTAATCTCTCATATTTTGGAATCAATTCATCAAGTGTATCTGAATTTTGTCCATAGGATTCAAGCATCTGTTGATTTGCAATTTCAATCTCCTGAGCAAATTGCTTTGCCTCGGCTCTGGCATTCATAAATTGATTTATCAGCCATTCTCCTGCAAGTAATCCAGCTCCAACCCCGGTAGTGGCAAGAAGCCCTTTTCCAAATGCTGCAAGGCCGCCAACTGCTGATCCACCAGAACCACCATTATTTGTTGTGGTTTCTTCCACAGCCGTAGGTCTAATTTTATTAATTAATTCTGTTAATTCTACTGCCCTAGCAGTTCCATCAATAATTGAGGTTAAGAAGTTAGTAGAACTTTTTGCCGCTGCATTAGCGTTGCTCCCAAATGCGATAATATCTTGGTTCATCTTCTCTAACTGGCTTGATATATCGGATATGCCTGCAATGCTTAAGCCTTTACCAAGCTGGATATTGGTAAGTTGGTTGTTTAATTCAGCGACTTGGGCTGTTAGTTGTTCAAAGCTGGACGTGTCTATATATGATGTTTGTAGCTCATAAATACTAGATAAATTGGTTTCTAGGATTTGTAGGTCTTGCTGTGCTCCCTGAATGCCGTTTAGCTTGAATTGATTAATAGCAACAGTTTCCATTTCTGTTTTGAGCTGTGTGATTAATTTACGAAGAGTTTGAAGTTCATTTGTTGGGATTTTTACGAGTTGCTTATAAAAGGAGCTTACATTTATTTTTAAATCGTCAAATGTTTCATTCAGTGTGTCTACAGCTTTAATCGAATCGGTCACTTGCTGTTTGACATCTTCAAAAATTACTAGGGGAGCGGAGACGTCAGTGCCAATGTTTGTTAGCTTTTCATTTAAAGTATCTACTTGCTGCTCCAATGCTTGGATTTGTTTGCCATAATCAATAAAGAGCTGGCTATTATAGCCTTTAACATCTAAGTTAATTGTTAGACTTGGTATGTTTTTTAATTGTTTAAGATATGTATGTATATTTTTTTTTGAAATTATCTCGTTGATACCAAGAGCAACCAATAGCTCAGTTGGTTTTTTCTGTTCACCACCAGTACTCAAGCGACTTTTCCCTCCTAATTAAGACCAATGAAAATGCAGCTACGATTTGTAAACGGTAGCTAAATGGTCAATCGATTAATTTTTATTTACTAAGGTTTTAACATTTGTATAGGCATTAACAGCTTGTAATTGTTGGTGCAGCTCTTTTTCAAGCTCTAAATATTTAATACTTAAATTAAGTCGTTTACTGATTTCATCTAAAGTACGAGAAACTTCGTCAAATGTGAACATCTCCAATAAAAACACCTCATACAAACCGATATCGATTAGCTGATGCATCGTAGCAAAATGTGTTTCAATGGATTTATCTTTTAATTCGGCTTGTAGGCTAGTAAAATGTTTAATTATTAAAAATAAAATATAATGATCTAATTCATGATCATTGTTGAAAAAATCAAGCTTATGCCGCTCAACATAAGCTATTGTATGGGATAGATCATTAATTAAAATCGTTACTTTACGTTTACTAAATTTAGGATAATAGTAAATAAATTTTTCTTGATCTTTATCTAGATAAAACTTTTGATTTGTATTAACAGATTCTGCGTTTTTTTGAATATCTGTTAATGTAAGTTTTGTTTCACGTTTTGCCATGCTCAACCTCCGATATTAAAATAAATGGGTAGAAAAAATTTCTACCCATTTTACATTAATTTATTTAAATAATATCAACAACAAGCTTTTCACTGTAAGTACCATCAGTGATTTCAATAATTGTTTGATCATTGACTGTAGCAGAAGCTCCTAAAACAACAACACCATTTGCATTTACTGTAGCAATAGCTGGGTCCTTTGATGTCCAAGTTAGCTCATTATTCTGTACAAGGACGTTGGCGTAGCCTGCACCACGAATACCTAATACTGTAATAGTTTGTGAATCGCCAGCAACAGTAGAGTCTAGAACTACATGGGAAGGGCTTGCGGCAAGTGCTGTAAACTGAACTTTTTCCTCAGATAAATTACGAAGTTTGATATAAGCATAATTTCCTTTTTTATCAGCAAGTGAGCTACCAGCTAGGGAAGAAGAAGCAACACCTTCATGTGTCATTGAAACTTCGATCGCTCCATTTGGCTTGAAGTTTGGTACTTCAATAATTACTTCACCAGTTTTTCCACTATTAGAGCGAATATCTACATTTAGTTCCATACGTACCGCTTTCGGGAAGGAATCTGCAGAAACTTCAATTGTATCCATCATTTCTTGCACCACATAGATAACCTGAACCTCTTTTCCAGCTAAGACAGGGACAGAAATTTCTTTACCAGTAGGTGTATATTGTGTGAAAGTACCATTTAACTGTTCCACATGTACCTTACCTAGAGGAGTTTCAGCTAATGTACCTTTACCAGTAGCATCAAGTAAAATAATTTCATCTGTATAGTATTCAGCTAATTGATGATTGATTTCTGTACCATTTTGTAAAGCAATGTATGCAGTATCAAAGGCTGCATCTTCAATGGAGAATGTTAATTCCTTTTGATAGTTAAGTTCATATACTTTTTTAGAGCCTTTACCCGCATAAATAGCCTGAGTTTGAATTGCTTGTGTCATAGATGAGTTAAGTAATGTTTTACCATTTAAAATTAATTCACCTGTTAAACGATCAAATAAACGAACATTTGCTACTGAAGTTAAAAATTGATTTTGTTGTGACATATAAATTACCATCCTTTTAGTTATAATTTTATTGTTTAACTAGGTTCAAGACCTAGTTTTTTCATTTGTTGATCAAATGTCGATTTTGTTATAATGACATCTTCATTTTTCTTTGGTTCTTCAATATACCCTAACCAATGGGGGAGATCTTGGTCATTTTTAAATTCGATTATCCCAGAATAACGCGCATTAAGAATGGCATCGCTACTTACCATATAATCCATACGAATTAAGCCCTTATGGAATTGATATAATGTTAAATGTTCAATCTCATGGTAGGGTAACCCTGATTTACAATGATAAGCAATGATTTGTTGCTCAAAATCTGCCTGTCTTGTTTTTCTTTTAGCCATAAATGCACGCGCCTCTTGGATAGCTTTTTTTGTACCAGGATCGATAAATTCATCATCTAAATCAATAAGATTTTGTTCACTAATAATGGTTTTGATTTTATCGAAATCACGCTCATTTAAAGTGACGCCATCGACAATCATAAATACCATACCTTTTTCATTCGTTGAAATTTGAATTTCCTCAGTTTTAAAAACTAAACGGTATAATGAAATTAATTTATCTAGTATTCCATGTCCACCATCATTTTGAGAGATAGATAGTAAAAAAAAGAGGTAAGACATTCTAATGATTTCCGGCTGTTGAAAATCGTTTTTTGGTAAAAGTAAGCACTGTACAGCATCATAAAATTCGTCCGCGTCCTTCATTTTTACAGGATAAATATTTAACCCTTTATATAAAAGAGGTTTTCCAAAAGCCTTTTTGGTGGTGATGTTCATGATCTATAACCTGTAGGTTGTTGTCCTGAGGGCATAATGTAACTCCAGCGATAACCAACAAAACCTTTTGGTAAATTGGTGATGGGGAGTCCACTATGGAATCTTAAATCCCCAAATTCTTCAATATCCTCTTGAAACAACACCTCATTTAGCACTTCACCAAGCCAATCAATACGAAAATCAATATTATTGACAGAATCAGGTGTATAAATATCAAAAATATATTGCTGAGTGCTTGAGTAGGGATTATCCGTAAATTGATTGATGTTTTTTATATAATTTTTTTGGGGCAACCGAGGTCCTGTATATAAACAAATTCTACAAAAGTTTGTTTCTAGCGATAAATCACTAGGTTTATCACCAATAACGATTAAATTTTTAAGTATATGTTCTTTCTCGGGTAATTGAGAGACATCCAATTTTGATTCGTCTAGTGGATCATCGAATTGATCTTTTGGTATGTAGTACAGCAAACGCAGAAGTTTTTCATTATTTATTAATGAGTGATAAAATTCAGTTATATTTTTTACAATGTTCATTCTCCTTTATCGCCTCCAAAAAAGAGTGTAATTTTGAAGGTTTCATCATTAAAAATACTTTACATTCATTTATCCATACAATAGGCATCACCTTCTTTCATTTATTTATAAGGATTCATACTAGCTTATTTAAACTGTGTGCATTAAAAGTCTAAGCAACTTAATTATGAAGATGAAACCTTCATGATAGGTCTGTATAAGGAAGAAATACAGACCTATTAGAAAATTTCATTTTTAATATGTATTTTAAATTAATTCACTTATTGAATGGACTCTTCATCTAAATCCTCAATGCCAAGTGCAAGAGCTTCAAAATATGAGGTATTTGAAAATGTATTATGTCTGTTAGATCCTTTTTTTATTTCTTTCTGTTTATAATGGGAGAGTACGTAATTATCTTGTAATCGATGCGGTGTACTTTGATTATTAAGTAATTTTGCTAATTCTCTCCGCCTTTTATTCCGCTTTTTAGCTTCCTTAATATATTTTAAATTTTCTTCCTCTAATAAAAGCTCTTCTCTAGTAAAATATCCTTTGGTCATATAATACCCAAGCATATCCAATAAAACGATCGTATGATGAGCTTGTGAGGTAATATTTAAATATATTTCTAAAGAGATCTCTTCGCCTCCATAAACGATTTTCTCATTTTCTAATATTGATTGTATGTATTGAACTCGCTCTTCTATTGGAAGCTCTAGATTTAATTCAATTATCGTATGTGGTAATTGTATTTTCATATTAATTCTCCTTCTACTTATTAGGGTGACTAGTGTAGGTTATAATCTAAGTTTTTCGCCCAAACGTATGATGTATTTATTTTTTACATTTTTTACATTGGGAATGGAACAAATCTCTACTGCTGCTATTCAAACTAAAAAATTCATCTGTAGCAGGAAGAATATCATGACATTTACTACATTTTTTTGTTTTTAATCTTAATTTATTAATATAAGTTACTTTTCTCCATTGTCTATCATTCTCTTGTTTAATTTTTAGACAGATTGTATTAAATCTACTTCCAACAGTTTTAACGGGAATTCCTAAGATTTTCGCGATGGTATAATAGGAGTAGTCTTTAGTAATATAAGATAGTAGCTTAATTTGTTCTTCATTCAATGATTTTTTAATTAATTTATCTAAATCCGCAAATAGACTGATGACATCTGTGTTCATTTTTAAAGAATTTGTTGCACAAGCACCTTGATTAAAATTTGTATCATCAATCGATCCTCTAAAAGTTAACAGCTCTTTTATAACTGTTATATCAGATAATACTAACTGATTATATTTCGTATCCTTACTTGTTTGAAAAGCCATGCCATATCCATCCCCTTTTGTTTTTCCATATTTATGCTTTTATATTATAATCCTATTATAAAATAAATCAATATTTTAAATTAATTAATTTATTGAAGGGGATTTTATAAGAGCTGGTTTTTGATAATTTAATTGGATTAATTAATTTAAAAATATTATAATGAAAATTATCATGGATTACTATTAAAGTAAATCCATGTAATAGGAATAAAGAGGAGGAAAGAGTATTGAAGGTTGGGAAAACTAAAGAATTATTAATAGAAGAGATTAAAACAAAAATTCCTTTGTTGGTTCAAAACGATTTAAAATTGGATGAAATTTCTGCACAACTACATAAACATCATATAAGCATTGGTAATATTCTTGAATTAATTAATGACGAGAGTAGGCTATATGAAGCAAACTTACAGGAACTTTTACTACTAGGGGAACAGCTTCATTTAAAATTTAATGATACTGATGATGATTGGTTAGTGAAATGGCTAAATACATCAGAGGTCAAAGAGCTGAGGTTGTACATAAAGGAATCACCGTATGAAGAAACTATTACATTGCCATATACTTTCGAGAATACTCTTAAAACTGGTCACAATGAGTATGTGTCTGTAATCCCTAATTCAATGATTGGTAAACTTTGGATGAGTGGTATTACTATGTATAATCCAAATATTCAAAGGCAGGCAAAAAAGAAAAAGATTAAAAATGGAATTATAGAGGTTATGAATTTAAATCCAAAATCTTTACGAGATATTGAAAAACAAGCGCTGGAAGGAGATTTAATAACCTCTACTTTGCGCTATAATGCTAAAGTCGGTTCTGGAGAAAATGGAATTGAATTTATTTATGACGATCGTGATAAATCCCTTACCTTATTGGAGGGATCGTCATTAGATGTTTTAGATGGCGCACATCGAACTTTTTCTATTTATAATGCCTATATGAAAAAAGTTGATTTAGAAGGTGCTATGGTAGTTATTTTTTCTAATATGACGGAAGCCCAATGTAAACGAGTTCAGGTAGATATGGCTAAAGCAAATCCAATACCAAAACCTCGCTTACAAGAATTAGCTAAAGATAAATTATCTGATGAGGTTGTCATTGAATTAAAAGCTGAGGGAGAGTTAAAAGGGAGAATTACATCGAACTCCAATGTTAAATATTCATATGGTGAAGTAGTAACTTTTTCTGAATTATCAAATGCGATCGATAATAGCTTTTCGATAGAAAGTCGTCTCGAAATTATTAATATAGCTAAAATCATCAACGAATATATGATGTACCTCTTTGCTCACCATAAGGCAAACTTAATGGATAAACATTCATTAATGTTTAAGAGTAGAATGTTTATAGGACACATAGAATTGGCTGCTAGAATGTATGAGCATAGTATCCCATTTGAGAATTTAAAAAAGGTCTTAGAGCAAATAGATTTCTCAATTAATAATACTTTATGGGAGGAAATCGGAATTCTTAAATATGGTAATATAAGTTCTCGTAATAGAATGAAAATCCAAAAAATATTTCAACAATTAATTTTAGAATGAGGTGTAAAGGTGCTTAAAGAAAATGTATTAAATAAAGATATTAAGGAATGGTATCTAAAATCATTAGATATACAAGATAACAGTCTTACTACTTATTTATCGCTATTTAATAAGGCAACATTACTAGAAAATCAAAAAAACAAAGACATATTTAACATGAATAAAGTAGAGTTGGAAGAGTTGTTTTATAGTTTAAAGTCGCCTAGTCCCCAATCCATCAGTGCATCTATCGGTTTTATTGGGAGATATATAGATTGGGCTATAATGAACGGCTACACTGATAATCGATCACAGAGACTACCAAGTATTATTGATATGGAATACTGTAGTAGATTTATCTATAAAGCATCCATTGTACGTTATACAAGAGAACAATTATTAACATATATGCAGTTATTTGAAGATCAAAGACATGCAGTATTTCTACTATGTTTATTTGAAGGAATAAAAGGCGAGGGCTATAGTGAAATTTTGAATTTAAAGATGGAAGATTTAAAAGATGATAACGGGGTCTTCCTAGCAAAATTGACGAATAATAAGGGCTATAATCGAATCATTGAAATAACAGAAGAATTATATTGGCGGTTAGACAGGTTAGATAAAATATCTTCAACAAGTTTACAGCCTAAGCAAGGCCAAAAATATTTTTCGGATAGCACTTTTATTTTTAAGAAAGCAAATGCAAAAGGAGAAGATCTTCAGCTTAGGGCATCATTTGGAAATAGAGCTTTGGATTTAGCAAAATCAATTTTTGACAACAGTAATTTGATAGCTAGTACAATTCAAGTTTCAGGGATGATGTGGTATATATGGGAGTTACTGAAACATAATGAAGAAAAGGTACTTAATAAAGAAATTTTAGAGAAAGTTGCTAGTAAATATGATACTGGATATGTAAATAAAGATAGCAAGTATGTTAGTTATTCTATCCTCCAGCATAAACTAGATTTTGATTTTATAAAAACAAATTATGGTTTTATCAATATGGGATTATAGAACTGGTGTATACCAGTTTTTTTATTTGGGGAAAAATACTAAAAGATTTAAATTTGTAAATATTCTCTAGTAAATCGCTTGAAAACGAACGTCTGTTCGTGTTAATATAAAAATAATATAATTGGATTAATCTTCGAAATAAGGAGAGATTTAAATGAATGATAAGGAGACAACAGCAATATTGGAGCTTGTTATTTATAAAGATAGTGATATTTCTTTAGAGTTAATGAATAATTTCTATGGTAGTATTTCCAATGTAATTTTAAATGACGAAGGAGGAAATGCTTTAACATGTGAATGTATGGATAGCTCACTTTCTAGTTTAATTCTTATGGATAAATGGAATGATGATGAGGTGGAGCTTATTAAGGGGATTGGTGATACAAAATTTATCTATAAAAAATCGCAGGAAATAGATATCCATTATGATAGTTTAGTGCAGTTAGATGATCATAAAGATAATATTTATTGTGTTGTAGAATTCCAAAATATTGTTTATTTATATAATGGGTATCAAAGAAAATCCATTATCGAAAATAATATTACCTGTCTGAAGAGTCTTAAAGATTATTTGAATCGTAACTATCCAAAACACAAGATTTTAGAAAGAATGAATTAAGTTGGATCATAGTTATTAATAGATTGATTAATGAAAAAAAGAGGTGTTTTAATGGAGGAGTATTTAGTTAAAGAGTTTGCATCTGAGATAGTTGAAAAATCGAGAGGGAGAATAAGCATGATAGATGCTGAAGCATTAGCGATTGTTTATATAGCAAAGATGAAATCTATCTATCCACCCTTTAGTTTAAGAAAAATCTTTCAAAAGTTTGTTAATGATCTTTAGTACATGTTTTACATAAAAAAAGGGGGGTTACATATGATGGAAGTCGTAAAAGAAGAAACAGTATGTACTAATTTAGATGAAATTTTTTGTATGATTAATCAAGGTAGGGTTGTTGAAAATGAACAAAATTTAAGGGAATGTATAAATAAGTGTATAAAGCTCCAAGAAGGATTATTGAATTCTATTAAACTTATTGAACGGACATATCTAGAATTACATAATAAAAGTGACCAAACTCATTTAGCATTAAATGCTGAATCTAATATTTAAAAGCTGTTACAACTAATTAAAGATTCTATTCATTTAATGAAGGGAATGAGTTAAATGAACATAGTAAAAAATGATAGAAAACTTGCTTTGAAGGTTGATAGCTATGCTATGGCATTAGGTTATCAAGAGATGGGGGAATTAAATCTACGTATTTCAATGGAGATGGATCATTTAGAATGGGAGGCGCATAGAATTATAGAAGGCTTATTAAAAAGGGTAAATGTAATGGATGTTTATTAATAGTATATATAGCAATACTTGAGGTGAAAAATAGCGTTATCAAGGAACAATTTGAATACCCAGTCTTTACTTAAACATACAATGTAAATTGTTTTATACATAATATTATGGAGCATAGTACATCTATGCTCCACTTTTTATTTGAAAAATGTGAAAAATTTTGAAACTTTTCCTGTTGGGCATCCGTATAGTAGGTAATATGATGAAAAGGGGTGAGCAACTTGACGCTATTTGGCTATTCACTCGAACAAATCTTTTTGGTGGTTTTGATTTTCGCTGGCCTTGCCACAATACTAGTTATGTTTTTTGGTGATGCAGTCGAAGGTATTGGGGAAGGACTGCCCATTTTTAATCCGAGTGTCATTCTTTCTTTCATTACGTTGATGTCAGCAGCAGGATTTATTTTAGAAAAACTAGCCTGGTTCTCTAGCGTTTGGAACATTATTGCTGCATGTATCATCGGCGCTATTTTAAGTACTATGTTTTATTTATTCGTTCTCGTTCCGCTTCGGTCGGCTGATGTTTCATTAGCTTATACGGAGGAATCACTAGGTGGGCAATTGGGGAAAGTTATTGTACCAATTCCCGTAGATGGCTTTGGAGAGGTTGTTATCGAAACGACAAGTGGCATGATTTCGAAACGGGCAACAGGCTATGATAATGAAGCCATTGACTATGATGAGACTGTACTTGTTGTGGATGTGAAGGACGGCACACTTTTTGTTAGAACGTATGAGAAAAAATTTGTCTAAAGGGGAGATATGTCTATGTCAACCGATATTTTAATTGTTTTAGGAATTGTAGCGTTTGTATTAATTGCACTAGTGGGCTTATATGTCACAAAGTATCGTACGGCGGGTCCTGATGAAGCACTGATTGTGACAGGTAGCTATCTCGGCTCCAAAAATGTACATAAAGATGAGTCGGGAAATCGCATTAAAATAATTCGTGGGGGCGGTACATTTGTATTCCCTATCTTCCAACAAGCACAGCCATTAAGTTTGTTATCTAGCAAACTAGAAGTGACAACGCCTGAAGTGTATACAGAACAGGGCGTGCCTGTTATGGCTGATGGTACAGCCATTATTAAAATTGGCGGTTCCATTTCTGAAATTGCGACAGCAGCAGAGCAGTTTTTAGGAAAGCAGAAGGCGGAGCGTGAAGCTGAAGCACGTGAAGTTTTAGAAGGTCATTTGCGTTCAATTTTAGGCTCTATGACAGTTGAGGAGATCTACAAAAACCGTGATAAATTCTCACAGGAGGTTCAACGTGTTGCTTCTCAGGATCTAGCTAAAATGGGTCTTATCATTGTTTCCTTTACGATCAAGGATGTACGTGATAAAAATGGCTATTTAGATTCACTCGGTAAACCGAGAATTGCACAGGTAAAACGAGATGCTGATATTGCGACAGCGGATGCGGAAAAAGAAACACGTATTAAACGTGCAGAAGCATCGAAAGAAGCGCAAAAGGCAGAACTAGAGCGTGCGACAGAAATTGCGGAAGCGGAAAAAGAAAATCAATTAAAGGTTGCTGAATTCCGTCGTGAGCAAGATATTGCCAAAGCCCGTGCTGACCAAGCCTATGAGCTCGAAACAGCTCGTGCTAAACAGGAAGTAACGGAGCAAGAAATGCAAATTCGCATTATTGAGCGTCAAAAGCAAATTGAATTAGAAGAAAAAGAGATTTTACGTCGTGAGAAGCAATATGATTCTGAGGTGAAGAAAAAGGCTGACGCTGATCGTTATGCGGTGGAACAAAATGCTGCTGCCGAAAAAATGCGAGAGCTTGCACAAGCAGATGCAGAAAAATACCGTATTGAATCTTTAGCAAAAGCGGAAGCGGAAAAAATAAGATTAGATGGTCTTGCCAAAGCGGATGCAGAACGAGCACAAGGGGAGACAGAGGCAGATATTATTCGCCTTCGTGGTCTTGCGGAAGCTGAAGCTAAACGTAAAATTGCGGAAGCCTTTGAATATTATGGTCAAGCAGCTGTACTGGATATGGTTGTGCGCATGATGCCAGAATATGCAAAAGAGCTAGCGAGCCCACTTGGTAATATCGATAAGATTACAGTCGTTGATACTGGTGGTGGAGAAGGTAGTGGCGCGAATAAAGTAACGTCTTATGCCACTAATTTAATGTCTACGCTACAAGAAACGTTAAAAGAAACCTCTGGTATTGATGTGAAGGAACTGATTGAAAGCTATGCTGGTAAGCATACATTGCGTCCAGAATTAGAGCAAATTGCTCTAGGGCTTGAAAAAAAACAAACAGCGGTTGAAGCTGAAGAAACGAAAGAAACCGTAGAACAACCATAAATAAAAGCGACCTGATGATTCATGCATCAGGTCGCTTTGTTATTTTTGTTGCTGCCACTCACTGAGAAGCATGCCATATACAACATGATCTACATAATGATCATACAGCCATTCTGCTGCTCGCAGGGTGCCCTCTTTTATAAAGCCGAGGCGCTCTGGGATAGCGCTACTTTTTACATTGCCAACAGCCACTCGAATTTCTACTTTATGAAGGTATAATGTTTCAAAGGCATATTGTAATAGAGCTTTTACAGTTTTGGTCATAATGCCATGCCCCTGTGCACCTTCACTAAGCCAGTAGCCGATCGTGCCTATTTTATTAGTAGGATTAATGGTATTAAAGCCAGCGATGCCGACAATCTCATTTTTAAAGAGAATGACAAGAGAAAGGCTATTATTAGCTTCATATCCCTTGATACAGCCTTCAATATAGGCGATTGTATCTGCTACTTCCTTTGTATAATCCAACCATGGTAGCCATTCCTTTAAATGCTTTCTTGAAGCATCGGTACATGCAAAAACTGCCTCTGCATCCTCTAGGGTAATTGTACGTAAAGATAAATCATCGTTAATGTAAATATCCATCTCATCACCTCATTATTATTTTAGGGCATCATGCATGAAGCCTTTCATCTCTCGGCTAAGCACTGTCAGCTCTTCAATAATTTCGCTAAAATCTTGTACGAGCTGTGCTTGTTCATTCGTTGCATCATTGATTTGGCCCATATTTTGTTTTAAATTTTCAAGATTTCTATTAATATTTCGTAAGGAAGCTTCGATATTTTCGGTTGCGCTAGACGTCTCAAAGGACAATTTCCGAACCTCCTGTGCCACGATATTAAAGCCAGCTCCATGTTGCCCAGCTCTAGCTGCCTCAATGGAAGCATTTAAACCGAGTAAATTGGTTTGGCGAGAAATACTTTTAATTAGATCAGTCACGTCATTTGTTTTTTCTGAATCCTCTAATGCATGTTGTGCCTGCTTATTAATTTCCTCACTAGTAGCCGCTAATTCCTCTGAATGGGAAGCGATTGTATGTACTTTATCCTGAAGATTGTTGACGATATTGTCCATTGTACTCATATAATCTTCGAGTTTTAGTTCATTATCAATAGGTAGTCCGAAAGCCAATGCCCCTACGACTTGACCGTTTTCACGAATGGGGAAAGAAAAAGCATTGATGGCTACGCCGTATACATCCTTAGGAATGACCACATCTGCATTTTGTCCAGTAAAGGCAATGTAAACATTTTGATCATTAGCATTTACTTTTTGTCCATCCTGGTAGCCTGAATCCACACGTTTACCTGCTAAATATTTGATGACTGTTTCACTTTCCTTTTCAATGACAGCAACAATAGCTTCTTGTTTTAATGCTAGATGAATATAAGGTGCTGAAAGGGCTAAAGCTTCAATAATTTTCATAAAATTTCCTCCAAGTCTAGTCAATGAAAAATGGTTGGCTCATCTGTTTTCATTATGACAATGGTGCTAGATGATTACTTTTAATGTAGCACAATATTTGCCAAGTCAAAATAGCAAATTCTATTTTTATTTTTTGTTGAATCTAGAAAATGTCTCTTTTTTATTGTCAATGAAAATTAGTCATTTAGTGGGAAAATGTAGGGGGAGTTTGTCCATTTTTTGACGGAAGGGTCGTGTCTTTTATGGAATATTGTATTAGAATAATAGATGTGTAGAAATGAAGGAGAGATTTTCATGGAATATATACAAAAGGGGACGAAGTCATTTCACAAAGCTAATTGGGCTTTGTTTTTAGCAGGCTTTATTACGTTTGCAAATTTATATAGTACGCAACCATTATTGCCAACTTTCGCAGAAGTGTTCAAAGTATCGCCAGCGGTTGCTAGTTTATCTCTCTCTGTAACTACCTTTGCTTTAGCGTTGAGTTTAGTCATTGTTGGTTCATTATCAGAGGCATGGGGCAGGAAATCGTTAATGACCATTTCTATTTTTGCTGCTTCTATCTTTACACTTGCACTAGCATTTTCTCCAAATTTTGAATCAATAATTGTGCTACGTGTTCTGCAGGGTATTGTTTTTGCGGGATTACCTGCCATCGCTATGGCCTATTTGGGAGAAGAAATGGAGCCATCAAGTTTAGGGGTTGCCATGGGTTTATATATCAGTGGAAATTGAGTAGGGGGGCTTAGTGGCCGAGTGATTATCGGTACATTAACAGACCACTATAATTGGCATATAGGAATGATTGTATTAGGGGGAATTAGCTTACTTGTAAGTGTGTTATTCGTCTGGATGCTCCCAGGCTCAAAACATTTTAGTCCCCGGCCATTACAAATAAAAGCATTAACGAAAACCCTTTTTCAACATATGAAGGACCCTTCGATGCTGTGTCTATATGGAATTAGCTTTGTTTTAATGGGGAGCTTTGTCACGCTTTATAACTATATAGGCTTTAAATTAATGGCACCTCCCTATAATCTGAGTGCAACAATTGTTGGCTGGATTTTTGTTATTTACTTAGTTGGTACGTTTAGCTCAGCGTGGTTCGGCAGTTTAGCTGATCGTTATGGGCGACAACGAATGCTATTACTGGCGATTGCCATTATGTTAGTTGGTGCCATTTTGACGCTCAATGATCTACTTTCTTTAAAAATAATTGGAATTACGGTTTTTACCTTTGGCTTTTTTGCAGCGCATTCAATTGCTAGTGGTTGGGTGAGCAAGCGGGCATCTCACGATAAAGCACAAGCGTCATCCCTCTATTTATTTTTTTATTATTTTGGCTCTAGTGTAGGAGGAACTGTAGGTGGGGTATTTTGGATGAAATATGGCTGGATAGGTGTGATAACGATGATTGCCGTATTTTTATTGATTGCTTGTGTCCTATCATTCTTATTAAAGACAATCATTGCTAAACAAAAAATTGTAACTACTTAATGATGTGAGGTGTTGTTTTGCTAGAATTAGCCTTTTATTTTTTTATTATACTAACTGCAGCCATTTTGCAAACAAGTACTGGATTTGGCTTCTCTATTATGGCTACACCGTTTTTATTGTTGCTTTTTTCACCACAACAAGCGATGCAATTGAATATAATACTATCCCTTGTTATTTCATTTTCGTTGCTATGGAAGGTTAAAAAGGATATTGAGTTCGCGTTGCTCAAAAAGGTAATGATAGGAAGTGTTGTAGGGGCACCTTTTGGTAGTCTGTTATTTGCTTACGTGGATGTTACAACATTTAAATTGATCATAGCGGTCCTTTTAATCGGGTTAACGATTGTGCTCATGAAAAACCTCTCCATTCAACAAACAAATAGAAGAGATTATGGTGTTGGCTTTATTTCAGGAATATTCACCACGAGTATTGGGATGGCTGGACCTCCACTGCTCCTATATTTTGCTAGCACGCACAAAAGGAAAGAAACGATTAGGGCAACATCACTTGCTTATTATATTTTTATTTATCTGATTAGCTTACTATCTCAACTAACGATCGAAGGTACTAATAAAACCGTTTGGCTCTATAGTTTGTATGCCTTGCCAATTGTTTTGATCGGTCTTATTTTAGGACAAAGGTTATTTAAAAAGCTCAATCAAAAGTTATTCCTACAATTTATTTATTTTCTATTAGTAGCTGCAGGTCTTATGCTTCTTATACAATCCATTTGGGCATTGCTATAAACGATAAAAAGTATGGAAGAGAGCTAGTCTTCCATACTTTTTTATTAACCCATAATATTGTAGCCAGCGTCGATGTAAATAGTTTCTCCAGTGACACCACGTGATAGATGAGAGAGCATAACAATTGTCATATCGGCAACTTCATCTTGTTGAACATTACGTTTTAATGGAGCCGTTTCCTCGATTTTGTGTAAAATTGTGTTAAAGGAAGGGACACCTTTTGCGGCAAGTGTACGAATAGCACCAGCTGAAATGGCATTTACACGAATGTTATCTTGACCGATATCAGCAGCAAGGTAGCGCATAGAAGCTTCTAATGCAGCCTTTGCTACGCCCATCACATTGTAACCATCAAGCACTCGTTCCGCACCTAAGTAACTCATTGTGACAATTGAGCCACCCTCTGTCATATACGGATGAGCTGCTTTTGCTGTGGAAATTAGAGAATAGGCACTTGTATCTTGTGCGAATGCATAGCCTTCACGCGTTGTTTCTAGGAAGCGATTGTGTAAATCTTCTGCATGAGCAAAAGCTACTGAGTGGACAATACCATGAATAACGCCAACCTTTGAGCCAATTTCTTCGAAAGCTGCTTTTGTACTGTCATCACTGTTAACATCACATTGAACAACAAGGGAATCAGATTGTCCAACATTGTCTAATTGCTTTTGTAACTTTTTCAATGAGCGTTCTTGGCGATAAGTGAAAATAACATTTGCGCCTACATCAAATAAACGTTTTGCAATGCCCCATGCGATACTACGATCATTCGCCACACCCATGACAACAATATTCTTATCTTTTAATTGTAATAAATTATCCATCATTATGAAGAACTCCTTTGTGAGATAATATCTGTTATTAGTACCAACTACTAAAATCTTATCATACATAAAAAACTGTTGCAATAGAGTAGCCGTTTATCAAGCAAAAAAAATTCATCTCTTACAGTGAGAGACGAATTAAACGGTGTACTATTTAGCTACATAATCTTCATACATATCTACTGCCCGATAAACAGCACTATTTATAGTGATTCTAAAGCAATTTTGGCTACGAATTGTGTGGGCAAGAATTTTGATGGCTCTTGTTTGATCTCTATGGAAGGGAGTGGTGTCCGTTTGAAAATCATCATCTAAATAAGCAAGAAAATAAGGTTTCTCCTCTTGAGGGTCTAATAAATCAGCCTCAGTACTTTTTTCAACGGTCTTATAAACCCATAAATCGATTGCATTCCCTAATTGAAACGCAGCGAAGTATAGAAAATCATCATTATCACAATGAATCATTTTTTGAATTATTTGAATTTTTTTAAGCTCATCCAGCAAAAATGTATTGATAGAGTAGTAAATGGCTTTAGAAGGATTGAGAATGAGTTCATCGGTATGATGAGATTTTAAAAAAACCCAACTATTTAGAACGATGGCCCATGAATCCAGTGTATTCAAACATTTCGCATAAACCTGTGGGAAAATCATTTGCCATTTTGCAGCAAGATTTTTAAATTGAACCATATGGTCTTGATCGATATGAAATAAACTATGCTCTACTTGTAACTGCTCAAACATCATCATTCCTCCAATAGATTGGTATGTATAGAAAAGAGCCATATGATTGATCGTCTTGATGCAAAAGTTAGCAATATATTTCAGGTATTAAGAAGGCACCCATTGAAGGATGCCTTAGTACATACAAATTGAAGACTATTCGAATTTTAATGAGTCACCATCAAAAGTTTCGTCTGCTACTTTGATAGAGTCAGTTGGACACCCTTCAAAAGCATCTTGCATATCTTCTAATAGATCTTCTGGCACTTCGGCAGTTCCCATGTTATCATCTAAAATAACGAAGGCAATACCTTCATCATCATAATCATAAATGTCTGGCGCTGCGGCTCCACATGCGCCACAAGCGATGCATGTATCTTTATCAACTATTGTGTATTTAGCCATTTTTTTCTCTCCTTTAACGATGTTCCTACAAAGCTTCATACTCATTTTAAAGATGTTTATCTTACATTTCAACTTAAATACTATTAAATTGGAGGAATTTGCGTCAATGTTTCATCAAATTTTATTGCAAATCTTTCAAAAACTCAATACGGAACGGACAATTTCTGCTGCCTATCATGTTCTGAAAGGAAAGCGTTCAGGACAAACCATTCAAGATATTGGCCTTTTTCAGTTGCATCAATATTTTGGCTTATTGCCTAAATTACCTCGAACAACTTTTGACGAGGCTGTTAAGTTATTTATGCAAAATAGTTGGCTAAAAGTGCAGGAATCCGGTCATTTTCACATGGAAAAGCTAGGGTTGCAGTGTGCACAACAAACCCCGACGTTTTTCTTTGATGGCTGGCATTATCGAGGAAATGAGCATGTGTTTTTTGCACGTCTTTCTTTAATTGTGCAAAGTTTGTCACATCAAACGGCTGCCGTTCGTTCTTTTTCACCTATTAGTAGAGATCCTTCGATTCAAGCGTGGGTGCGGTCTTTTTTGCAGGATCATCATTACCTTCAAGGTCATTTACAACAACAATTATTGGCAGAATGCGCAAGCGTGCTAAAGAATCTTCCTGTTTCAGCTGGCAGTAAGCAGCTTGTCCTTTACCGCTTAAGTGGATATCGGTTACCTGGCTGGACATGGCAACAGCTTGCTGATGAACGGAAGGAATCTGTGCTGGATAGTCAATTAGCCTTTATAGAATCACTACATATATTATTAAATGAAGTGCAACAAAAAAACGATTACCCATTACTTAAACAAATGGCACAAGGGCTAAGAGTGAAAATATTGTTAACCGATTCTGCACAGCAAACAGCACAATTGTATGAAAAAGGATATTCCATTGAACAAATAGGGCAAATTAGAAAACTTAAGCAAAGTACCATTGAGGATCATTTTGTGGAATTGGCGATGTATGAACCGAACTTTTCTATTGGCCCATTCGTCTCATATGAAGAAGCAGAAAAAGTCTGGCAGGCATCGAAGCATTATCAAACGAAAAAGTTGAAAATCTTACATGAGGCTTTAAAAGATATGAGTTATTTTCAATTAAGGCTTGTCCTTGCGAAAGGAGAAGTATAAATGGAACTGGAAGAACTATTGTACAAACATTTTGGTTACTCATCATTTCGACCAGGACAACGAGAAGTCATTGAAGCTATACTACAAGAGAAAGATGTTATGGCCTTATTGCCAACAGGAATGGGGAAATCACTTTGCTATCAGCTCCCAGCTTACATTTTACAAAAGCCTGTGCTGATTGTTTCTCCCTTGCTTTCTTTAATGCAAGATCAAGTAGAAGAATTGAAACGTTTTGGGGAAAAGAGGGTTGTCGCTTTAAATTCCTTTTTATCCATCACAGAAAAACGCAATGTGTTACATTATTTAGAGCAATACCGTTTTATTTTTACCTCGCCAGAGATGCTACTACAACAGCAGGTGCAAGAGAAACTAGCGCAAATGAAGTTAGGCTTAATTGTAGTGGACGAGGCGCATTGTATTTCGCAATGGGGCTTTGATTTTCGACCAGATTATTTACGTATAGGTGAGTGGCTATCAAGGCTAAATCGCCCGCCATTGTTAGCACTATCTGCTACTGCAACGAGTAAGGTCAAGCAAGATATTCGGGAAACATTATCGTTACAGGCACCATTTGAATTTATGTATAATGTTGATCGGCCAAATATTCATTTAGGACGTATAGTTCTAGGGGATAAGGCAGATAAAGCAAGTTGGCTTATGCGCTATGTCAAAGAAACTGCTGGCCCAGGTATATTGTATGTTTCCTCTCGCAAACGAGCGCAACAGTATAGTGAGGCGTTTTTACAAGCTGGTATTCGCACTGCAGCGTATCATGCAGGCTATGGTGCTGAGGATCGCCAATTTATTCAGCAGCAGTTTATAGATGGCGAATTGGATTGGATAGTGGCAACGAATGCTTTTGGTATGGGGATCAATAAACAAGATATACGTCAGGTCATTCATGAATCAATGCCTGCTAATATCGCAAATTATATGCAAGAGATTGGTCGAGCAGGTCGAGATGGTGAGTCTGCGCTTGCCATTTTACTCTATAGTGATGGTGATGAAGAACTGGCGAAGTTTGTTGTCACAGGTGATCTTCCGACGCCACAGCATGTTGATCGCTATCAAGAGCTACTTTCCCAGCAGGTACTACCAGCACAGATGTTGAAAAATGGGGAATTGGGTGAGACGGCATTTCGTGTGTTGGACTATTGGATGCAACAAGAAACTACGGAGCAAGTAAGGGCTCGGCTAAATCATTTAGCCCTAGAAAAATACCGTGCAGTCGATGAAATGTTAAAGATTATACAGACAAAAGACTGTATTCGTGAACATCTTGTCGGGTATTTTGGGCAAAAATTGCAGAAAAAACCGGAAAACTGTTGTGAAAATTGTGGAATCCATTATGATGAAATCAAGAAAGTACGCTTAAACGAAGAGAAAAAAATAGAAATGGTTTTGTGGGAAAGTCGATTACAGCAACTTTTATTGGGTAATTAGACTAAAACTGACGGTCATTTACTTTTTTCGTAAAATTCGTCATAATAGAATGAAAGAAAGCGTAGTAAGGTTTGGGGGAAAGACGAATGAGTAAAGAAGATTATCGCGATAAAATAGAAGAGCATCGTCAATCATTTGAAGATGAGCAAAACGAACAGCAAACCTTGTCGAGAGTTTCCAGAATGAATAAAGATGGGAATAAAAATAAAAAGCCAAAAAATACAAAACGGAAAACACCGTTAATGACGATACTTTTTGTTATTTTTATCCTTATTCCATTAACTGTTCTTGTTTATTTTTGGAAGTTTTACGAACCTGGGAAAACAATAGAGCAAGCTGAGAAGGATTCAGCTGAACAGGTCGTCGAAATAGATCCTTCAGAGGCATCACCGTCTGATAAAGACAAAAATAAAGACAAAGGCGATCAAGCGGATCAGAAATCAGATGATTCATCTCAAAAAGATGCTGAAAAAGTAGCGGCTGATCAAAAAGCTGCTGAAGAAACGAAAAAAGCACAAGAGGCTAAAAAGGCAGAAGACGCAAGAAAGGCAGAAGAAGCACGCAAAGCCGAGGAAGCAAGAATAGCTCAACAACAAGCTGAGGCTGCAAAAAAAGCAGAAGAGGCTAGAAAAGCTGAAGAAGCAAAACTAAATGCTAAAGCAAGTACACATACTGTCCAAGCAAATGAGAACTTATTCCGAATTGCATTAAATCATTATGGAGATGGCAGTGAAGCGACTTTAGCTAAAATTCGTGCTGCCAATGGCATGTCTTCAAACACCGTTATGGTCGGGCAAGTAATTAAACTTCCTTAATAAGAACCATTTAATGGTCATATAGTTTAACTAGTATAAAATAAAGGACAAACGTTCACACCAAAACGTACGTCTGATTTAGTAAAAAGGCGATTCTTCATAAGAAACGAATCGTCTTTTTGCTGTCGTAAGGAGAAGTGAGGAAATGCTATATATAGGGCTATTGCTTTTCGTAGTGGTCGCCTTTCTGCTTTATATGTGGAAGGTGGCGCATGAGAACAATGTTTTACATCACCAGCTACTATTACAAGGAGCACCAGAAAAGATACGATTATTTTTTATTTCAGATGTTCATTTGCGTAAAGTTAATAAAAAAATGATGGCACAGTTAACAGGTCGCTTTGATGCTGTCATAATTGGTGGCGATTTAGCAGATAGCCGCACACCAATTCCCCGTATTCATGAAAATTTACAATTACTAACCTCGATTGGCCCCACTTATTTTGTGTGGGGAAATAATGACAGAGAAGTGGGAGAAGAGAGGCTGAAGAGCATTTTACAACAGCATCATATTCAAATCATTGTTAATGACGCAATACTACTACCTACGAAAAATCGCTTCTGGCTTAGTGCAATCGAGGATACAACAATCAAAGAATATAGCATCGAAAAAGCCTTTGCCAAAGTAGGAGAACATGATCTTGTTGTTTTTATTGCACATAATCCTGGTGTTTTTTCGAAAGTTCGTGCAAAGTACCGTGCCGATTTAATGATGGGTGGTCACTTACATGGAGGGCAGATTCGGTTTGGCCAATATGGTGTCCATCCCAATGGTTCTTATCGAGCGCGCGATGGTGTCATGACTTTAGTGAGTAATGGTTATGGTACTACATTATTGCCTATGCGACTTGGTGCAAAACCACAATGTCATATTATCGACATTGATATTTCAAGTAAATAAACAACCAAAACTTGCTAGAAGGCGTATAATAAAAAGATATCGTCTATTCTATGAATACACGAAAGCAAGGAACAGCAAATAACGCTGTCCAAATTCGATTGGAGTGTCAAGAAATGCAGCAAGCAGATGCCATTATTGTTGGAGGAGGCCCATGTGGTTTAGCAGCAGCAATAGCTTTGCAAAATATTGGATTAAAGCCCATAGTGATTGAAAAGGGAAATATCGTAAATGCCATTTATCATTATCCAACACATCAAACTTTTTTTAGTACGAGTGAACGATTAGGGATTGGTGATGTGCCATTTATTATTGAAGGACGTAAACCTAAGCGAAATCAAGCCCTTGTATATTATCGAGAAGTTGTACGATTAAAAAATATTCAAGTGAACCGCTTCGAAAAAGTGCAAAGTGTCGTGAAACATAATCATATGTTTACAGTTACATCAGATAAGGATTGTTATGAAACGCCTAATGTCATCATTGCAACAGGTTATTATGATCATCCTAATTTCCTAAATATCACAGGTGAACAATTACCGAAAGTTTTCCATTACTTTAAAGAAGGACATGAATTTTTTGATACAGATGTTCTTGTTATTGGAGGCAAAAATTCGGCTGTGGATGCAGCGTTAGAATTAAATAAAGCGGGTGCTCGCGTAACAGTTGCCTATCGAGGAAGTGAATACTCTTCAAGTATTAAGCCATGGGTATTACCTGAATTTGAGGGGGTAGTCAAAACGGGAGAAGTCGATATGCATTTTAATACAAATGTGTTAGAAATACGTGAGCATGAAGTAGTCTTAGAAATAGATGGCCAGGAAAAGGTCATGAAAAATGATTTTGTTTTTGCTATGACTGGCTACCATCCTGATCATTCCTTTATCAAAGCCATGGGTGTTGACATTGATGAGGAAACGGGTCGCCCTTATTTTACACCCGAAACGATGGAAACAAATGTGGAAGGCTTGTTCATTGCAGGTGTGATTGCAGCAGGGAATAATGCCAACGAAATTTTTATTGAAAACGGGCGTTTCCATGGGGAATGTATCGCTCAAACTATTGCTCAAAGAAAAGAATAGTGGTGAGGCTGTATAGGCATGTTGCTTATACAGCCTTTTTAGCAAGGAGGAATATTATTGATTGGTTTGTACTGGCTCTTCAGTTATATAATAGGAAACTTCATGACAGCATTTTTCGTTGGAAAGATATACGGTGTCAACTTGCAGGAAGAGCGTAGTAAAAATTTAGGCGCGCGTAATGCAGGAAGTGTTCTTGGTAAAGCAGCCTTTCTTGGGACATTTCTAGGAGATGCCATGAAAGGTGTGCTAGTGGTCGGCTTAGGGCGTTTGTGGCATCTTGAAGAATGGGTCATTGTTAGTGGAGCAGCCTGGGTGATTGCAGGTCATTTATTTCCTGTATGGCTGAAATTTAAGGGTGGAAAAGGTGTCGCCACTTTTATTGGGGTTGGTCTCGCTCTCTCACCATGCTTGTTCTTATGGATGATTGTTGGAACAGCGGCCGCGCTTGTTTTGACAAGGAGCTTAACATTAGGCATGGTCGGTGGTTTTATTGTTTATGTGGGCGCCATCATACAAGCGGGAGAATTAGAGCTCTATGCTTTTCTGATCATTGCAATCATGTGTATGCTCATGAGGCATATGTCTAATATTAGGGAGTCATGGAAAAGAGGGAAGTGAAGAGATGTATTGGTGTAAAATAGCTCAAACAAATGAAGAGTATGAGGCGATTGCGCGATTAAATTATGAGACATTTGTGGAAGAAATTCCACAGCACGAGCCAAGTATGACAAGAAAAAAAGTTGACAGATTCCATCAGGAAAATACATATATAGTTGTGTATAAGGAAACAGAACTAATAGGAATGGTGGCTTTTAGAGATCAACGGCCGTTTTCTATTGACGAAAAAATTGGTAAGGTAGAGCAATTTTTACCGAAGGAATGGTGTGGCAAGGTTTGCGAAATACGTTTACTTGCTGTGAAAAAAAATTATCGGGCGGGGCGAGTCCTGTTGAAGCTCACACAAGCATTAAATACATTTGCCTATGAAAAAGGCTATACGGCTGCAGTCATTTCAGGGACAACGCGTGAAGAAAAGCTATATAAGCAAATGGGTTTTCAACAGTTTGCACCAGCTGTAGGAACAGAGAATGCTCAATTTTTACCGATGGTTCTAACTAGGCATGAATTTGAACAGTCCTTACAACGAAGGCTCTCAAAGGATGACTATACTTTTTATCCAGGTCCTGTAAAGCAATTGGAGATAATGGGCTATACCAATTTATCCCATCGCTCGTTAAGTTTTAAGGCACTCTATGAACGCGTACATCAAAAGCTGTTACATTTATCAAATGCCAATCATATGGGGGTAATCGTTGGTACAGGAACATTGGCCAATGAAGTGATGCTTGCTCAACTAAAGGCACAGCAATTAGGAAAAGGCCTTATTCTTACGAATGGTGAATTTGGTGAACGGTTACGAAAACAAGCGGTCCGTTGGTCATTAGATTTTGATGTAGTGGAACAAGAATGGGGAACTATGTTTGATTGTAAGGAATTGGAGTTGTTGCTAGGAACAGGGGCTTATCAGTGGATGTTGGCAGTGCATGGGGAAACCTCCACAGGGACTTGTAATGACTTAGAAGACCTTAGCCAATTGGCAAAGTGTTATGATGTGAAGCTATGTGTAGATAGTATCAGTACGTTCGGTGCAATGCCATTTTCATTACAGGACTGTTATTTGGCTACCGCAGTAAGTGGTAAAGCAATTGGGGCAATGAGTGGGCTAGCATTTGTATTTTCACAATATTTGGCACCATCAACGACTTCATTACCTGCTTACTTGGACTTAGCGAATTATCAAGAAGGTGCGATTCCATTTACGCTTCCTGCCGTGTTACTTGGTAATTTGGATGTGTCCCTACAGGCTTATCCTGTACGCTATGAGCAGCTACAGCAACGTTTTGAGGCATTACTGCAGCTACCATGTATGCACTATCAATTACCAACAACTCAGTATCCAATGCTTCTAACCATTAAACTGCCGAGAAAGCTATCAAACCTACACATCGATTTAGCGTTAAATGGACTATTGGTGCATGGTGATAGCCAATATTTACGACAAAGGGGATTCCTTCAATTTGCTGTCATTCAGCCAGATTTCGAAGATGCCCTTATTCGGCTCAAAGAAATGTTGCGCTATTATGAACAAGTGATCAAGGCATAAGCAAGTGCTGAATATGAATACATTGACTTTATAGGAAAAAGTCTTTTAGGTTTAAAGGCTTTCCAGTTGTATTAAGTCCAATTAATAATTTTAATCGCGCCTTTTGTCCATTTATACCTGTGGCAAATATTGCGCCTAAGTCTTCCAGCATTTTACCACCACCCATATAACCATAGACACCTTCCGCAATACCATTGAAGCAGCGGGAAACGAGGACTACAGGTATATTTCGTTGGATGAGGCTTTCAATGCCCTTTACAACAGAAGGCGGGACATTTCCTTGTCCTAATCCTTCAAGTACGACACCTTCATATTTACATGCGAGCACGACGTCAAGTAGATCCTCTTCCATACCAGCATAAACTTTTAGCATGGCTACGCGTTTAGATAAGTGATTGACTTCTACATATTGTCGACGAATTGGCGCATGATGAAACAAAATGCGTGATTTTGTAATAAGCCCAATTGGTCCATATTGTGGGGATTGAAAGGTATTGACAGAGCTTGTGCTCGTTTTCGTTGTATTGACGGCAAGGTGAACCTCATCATTCATAACCACGAGTACACCTTTGTCGCGCGCTTCTTCATCGACTGCTACTCGAACTGCTTCTACTAAATTATAAATGCCATCTGCGCCAAGCTCGTTTGACGAGCGCATGGCACCTGTCAGCACAATTGGGATAGCTAAATTTGTTGTCAATTCCAAGAAATACGCAGTTTCTTCTAAAGTATCTGTACCGTGTGTTATGACAACACCATCAATTTGCTGGGCTGTAGTTTGTTCCACAATCAAGTTGCGTAATTGCAGCATCTCTTTTGGCGTGATATGTGGAGAAGGTAGGTTAAAAGCTTCTATTTCAATAATGGTTGCTAATGAATCAAGTTTATTACTTTCCTGCATGAGAGGATTTTCTTTATTGGGCATAACCGCTCCTTCAGCACTCATAGCCATGGAGATTGTGCCACCAGTATGAATTAATAAAATTGTTTTTTTCATAAAAAATAAAATCTCCTTTTAAAAAGTTTTTTTGTCATTACATGGTATAATAATAGCAGTCTATTGTTGAAAGGAGCCGGCATCATGATCATTTTATTATCTGCTGCCATTGCTCCCGGTCTAGCGCTTTTTAGTTATTTCTATTTGCGCAATCAAATGGCTACGGAGCCAAGAAGAACTTTACTACAAACATTTTTATACGGTGCATTTTTAACGTTCCCGATTCTGTTTTTACAATACGTATTAACAGAGGAAGGGGTTTTTCGATATTTTTACCTTCAAGACGTTCTTTTCTCTAGTGTCATTGAAGAGTTTTTTAAATGGTTTGTGCTATTAATTGCCATCTACAATCATGTTGAATTTGATGATCCATATGATGGTATATTGTATGGGGCCAGTATATCACTTGGTTTTGCTACGATTGAGAATGTACTTTATCTATTGTCCTTTGGCTTGGACACGGCATTTATGCGCGCCTTGTTACCTGTATCGAGTCATGCATTATTTGGTGTAGTAATGGGTTACTATTATGGACGTGCTAAGTTTTCAAAGCTTGTAAAGACGAAAGAAATGATTGCTATGGCGCTTTGTGCACCAGTAGTACTTCACATTCTATACAATACAATATTATCATTTAAAGGTCACTGGATTTATTTAATGATTCCTTTTATGCTGTTTTTATGGTGGTTTGGCTTACGAAAAGTGAAACTAGCGCATTATCATCTGGTGCAACATTTGCATATGCATAAAAAAATATAAAGCGTAGAAATCGTCAAGATTTCTACGCTTTATTCTTTTTTTACATGTATAAATTGCACCTTTTGTTTCAAGCTATAAAAAAAAGGAGTGATAAAAGTGCGTTTAGTAAGCATACTTTTTGCTTTGATATTAGGAATTAGTATAATTGCGATTCCTCAGAATGAAGTGATTGCGTTTAGTGACCAGCAAATTACTCGTGGTGCCTATGGAGATGATGTTATTGAATTGCAAGCGAGGTTACAATACTTAGGTTTTTATAAGAGTAAAATTGATGGCAAATTTGGCTATAACACATACTGGGCATTACGTAATTTCCAAGAGAAATATGGTTTACCAGTAGATGGGGTTGCAGGAACGAAGACCAAAAAAACGATAGCTGGCTATTCGGATTACGATGAAAAATGGGTGAAAGCGCAATTAAATGCAGGTAACCAATTTACCTATTATGGTAGCATACCACTCGATCAGCAAGTGAATAAAGGTACTGCTACTGGTGGTTCTGGTAGTGGTAGTGGTAGTGGCGGAGGAAGTAGTAGTGGTACTAGTAATAACAATGGAACACAGACACAAGTTCCTCCTAAATATACAGAACGCGATTTACAATTAATAGCAAATGCTGTATATGGAGAAGCTAGGGGAGAGCCTTATGAGGGACAAGTAGCGGTAGCGGCAGTTATTTTAAATCGTTTAGAAAGCCCTGATTTCCCAAACACTATTTCCGGTATTATATTCCAACCTTTGGCGTTTACGGCAGTAGCAGATGGACAAATTTGGTTAGAGCCAAATGACAGAGCAAAAGAAGCGGTTATTGATGCAATGAACGGCTGGGATCCATCTGAAAATGCGTTATATTATTTCAATCCGAAAACAGCAACAAGTAAATGGATTTGGTCACGTCCACAAATTAAACAAATTGGAGAGCATATTTTCTGTTCATAGAAAGGAGGAACCTAGATGAAAACTTGGCTCGTGGTCTTAACAATAGCTGTTATCGGTTTAGGAGCATATAGTATAGATTTACATGGTGATAAAGAAGATTTACAACGTACCGTACTAGCGCAGTATACAGATAAGTTAACAGATGCATCGGAAAAATTATCTCATCTTCAGCGATCAGTATCGCAATCCCTATTGTTTCAAGATGAGCAGGCAATTCACAGTGAGTTAGATTCAGTTTGGCGTTTAAGCTCAGAAGTTCGTTCTTCGATTGCTAATATTCCGATAGGGCAAGAACTATCAAATGAATGGATGAATTATTTAGGACGACTTGGCGATGAAGCGAAAAGAACAGCAAAAACAGGTGATTATAATGCTTGGCGTGAGAAAATGCCACAGGTCTCAACCAATTTGCAATCCCTTTCTGATGAATGGAGTGCTGCAACCGTCGATTTTTATAAACATAATGGAAAAATGGATGTTTGGCTGCAACAAGTTGATAATAAAAATCCAAACACTAACTTTGATAAAGTGAAGGACACGTTAAAAGGTTATGGAGAAAAAGATTTCCCATTGACATTATCTGAGTCAGATTGGCAGAAAAAAATTGAATTAAAAGCTTTACAGGATGCTGAAATTACGGAAAAAGAAGCGTTGGAAAAAGTGAAATATTTATTCCCTGTTATCAAAGGGGCGACGTTTACTGTAACAAAAAGTAGTGATACTGCACCTTATCCTTTCTATCACATTCAATTCCATCAAGGAATTCGTTTAGGGTATGTGGATTTGACGGTAAAGGGAGGGCATTTATTGTCCTATTTAGTAGAACGTCCTGTCGATGAAGCTAAACAGTCACAAGAGGAAATCCTCAAAAAAGCCAAAGAATATGCCAAGAAATTAGGTATGGAAGATGTAGCCTATGTGGAATCGCGTGAAAATCATCAAGCTTGGCATGTAACTTTTGCCCGTGTACATCCAGGAGATAACGCATTAATTTATGCTGACGGTGTGCAACTTAAATTAGCTAAAGATACAGGTGAGTTGTTGGGTGCGAATGCGATGGAATACATTCAAGAAGAAACGATTAAGCCTCAAACAGCGAAACCAATTGATTGGAAAACGTTCTTCCAGGATGATATTCAAGTACAAGAAGTGAAAAATATTTATACAGATAATGGGCAATTTGAACAACGTCTTTGCTATGAGGTAATTGCATTACGTGATGGTAAAATACAGGAAACATTTAGAGTTGTCATTGATGCAGAAAATCACAATGTTTTAAAAGTGGAATATTTAACTTAATAATAAGAAAATACTACCAATTTTTATAGCCAAAATAAACATCTCATGAGATAATTAAGCCATATTTTTCGTACGGGGAGATGCTCATGGAAATAAAAATTGGTACGCAATTACAACTTGAACCTACTTATACAGAGCGTGTGGAGAGATTCCGTTGTAAGGTTGTAGAGCAACAAGATAATATTCTTTACATTGATTATCCGATTAATATGGCAACGAAGAAAACAGCATTTTTGATAGACGGCTCTGAATTTAGAGCAACCTTTCGTACTGAGGACAAACAATCATTTGCATTTAATACTGAGGTAGTAGGTCGTAATGCTGGCCATATACCGATGATTATGTTGCACTGTCCAAAGCCTGAGGAATTTATCAAAATTCAACGACGAGAATATGTCCGTGTTGAAACACCAGTTGATGTGGCCGTTCAATTCAAGGATCACAAATATCAACTAGTATCCGTGGACATTAGTGCAGGAGGTTTGGCCCTCATTTTGAAAGGAGAAGTGGCTTTCAATGATGGGGATGAGGTGAAATTAACAGTTGCCTTACCATTTGCCAATGGTGATGTGAAATACGTTATTACAGAAGCAACTGTTGTGCGCATTTTTGAAAAAGAGGATAAACGAATTGCAACAATCCAGCTAGCGGATACAGATGATGTAGACCAACAGCATATCGTTCGTTTTTGCTTTGAGCGTCAACTAGGCAATCGTCGTAAAGAATTAAATCCCTTTAATGTTTAACAATTCTGTATAGTAATGATTAAAAAGCCCTCTCCTAGCAGAGGGCTTTTTATGGTTTATATGGTACAATATGAGGTGATAGAAAGTAGGGAAGAATATGAAGAAAAACATTCAAATTGCTATAGACGGGCCTGCTGGTGCTGGTAAAAGTACGATTGCAAAAATTGTAGCTGAGGCACTTGGTTTTACTTACATCGATACAGGTGCAATGTATCGAGCAGTTACGTATAAAGCGATGCAACAAAACATACATTTAGATGATGAAGCGAAATTAGCTGAAATGCTAGCAGCTAGTACCATTGAATTAAAGCCATCTTCACAGGGACAGCTTGTCTTTTTGGACGCGCAAAATGTAACAGAAGAAATTCGTTCAAATGAAGTGACTTCATCTGTTTCTCAAGTAGCAGCCCATGCAAGAGTTCGTGAGTTATTAGTGGCTCAACAACAAAATCTTGCGGCAAATGGTGGCGTGGTCATGGATGGCCGGGATATTGCTACACATGTATTAAAAAATGCAGAGCTAAAGATTTTTATGTCTGCAACGGTAGAGGAACGTGCAAGAAGACGATTCATAGATAATCAAAAAAGAGGAATTGACTCTTCGCTTGAAAAACTTCAAGAAGAAATTGCATTACGTGATAAAAAAGACAGTGAGCGTGAAGCATCACCACTTATCCAAGCAGAAGACGCCGTATTTTTAGATACAACAGCATTGTCTATTGATGATGCAGCACAAGCTATTTTAAAATTAGCAGAAGAAAAAATGTTATAAATCCTAAAATTTCAGACATTTTTAGAATTTAAAGGATTTATTTTTGTCTTTGTCTTCAATATCGAATAAAATAGTAAGGGAAGATGCGAAGGAGGGTTACATATGTCTGAAGAAATGAACTATGCAGAACAAACGTTTAACGAGGGTGATATCGTCAAAGGTATTGCAGAGCAAGTTGATGAAAAAGCAGTTTCCGTGTCAATTCCAGGTGCACCGTTTGATGGTATTGTCCCAATCAGCGAATTATCAAGCTTACACATTGAGAAAGCCTCTGATGTCATCGCTGTTGGGGATGAGTTAGAGTTGATGATTACAAAAGTTGAAGAAGGAAACTATGTCCTGTCAAAACGTAAAGTGGATGCTTTAAAAGCATGGGATACACTTGAGCAACAGTTTGTCGCTGGAGAAATTTTCGAAGCGGAAGTGAAGGATATTGTTAAAGGTGGTCTTGTCGTAGATTTAGGTGTACGTGGCTTTGTACCAGCATCACTTGTAGAAGACTACTTTGTCGATGATTTTGAAGGGTATAAAGGCAAATCATTAAGCTTCAAAATTGTTGAGCTTGATAAAGAAAAGAATCGCCTTATTTTATCTCATCGCGCTGTGGTTGAATCAGAAAAAGCTTCACAAAAGAAAAACGTCATTAATCAAATTAAGGCTGGCAATGTGTTAGATGGTAAAGTACAGCGTTTAGCGTCATTTGGGGCATTCATTGACCTTGGTGGTATCGATGGGCTTGTCCACATTTCACAAGTGTCTCATGAGCACGTGAGCGATGTGAGTGAGGTTTTAACAGAGGGACAAGATGTAAAAGTAAAAGTTCTATCTGTAGATCCAGAAAATGAACGCATTTCATTATCTATCAAGGAAACGATCCCGGGACCTTGGTCAAATATTGAAGAACGTGCGGCTAAGGGAACTATTTTAGATGGTAAAGTGAAGCGTCTTACATCATTCGGCGCATTTGTGGAAGTTTTCCCAGGTGTTGAAGGGTTAGTGCATATTTCGCAAATCGCTCACAAACACATTAACACGCCACATGAGGCATTAAAAGAAGGACAAGAAGTACAAGTAAAGGTCCTTGATGTCAATGCTGAAGATGGCCGTTTAGCGCTAAGCATTAAAGAATTACTAGAAAATCCAGAAGCAGAAGAAGTGATCGACTACGAATTACCTGAAGAAAACACAGGTTTCTCATTCGGAGATGTAATTGGCGATAAATTAAAAAACTTTAAATAATAGAGAGAGCGAGGATGCCTGGGTGTATCCTCGTTTTTTTTTTGTTAGAGTGGTGGATAGAACTCATAAAGTGACGGATAAAACGCTCAAATTAAAGCATAGAAATCATGATGTGACGGATAAAACCCTCGAAATAATGGATACCGCTCAAAAATGCTAAATAGAACCCTTAACCATACATAGCGTTCTACATTATGGATATGATATGATATAATGGCATTTTCCGTGTATAATAGCGAAAGACAAGAAGTTGGAAGGATGAAGTACAGATGACGAAACCAGTAGTAGCCATCGTAGGTCGTCCGAACGTAGGTAAGTCGACGATTTTTAACCGTATCGTTGGTGAGCGTGTTTCCATAGTGGAGGATATCCCAGGCGTAACACGTGATCGTATTTATAGTTCGGCAGAGTGGTTAACACATGATTTTAATATTATTGATACAGGTGGGATTGAAATTGGGGACGAGCCGTTTTTAGAGCAAATTCGTCAACAAGCTGAAATCGCCATTGATGAAGCAGACGTTATTATTTTTATGACAAATGGTCGTGAAGGGGTAACGGCAGCCGATGAGCAAGTAGCTAAAATTTTATACAAAACAAAAAAACCAGTCGTATTAGCAGTTAATAAGATCGATAATCCCGATATGCGTGAAATGATTTATGATTTTTATGCACTGGGCTTCGGTGAGCCTTGGCCAATTTCTGGTTCTCACGGTTTAGGTTTAGGGGATTTATTAGACGAATGTGCGAAACATTTCCCGAAAGAAGATGAAGAGCAATACGGCGATGATGTCATTAAGTTCTCATTAATTGGTCGTCCGAATGTTGGGAAATCATCTTTAGTGAATGCTTTCTTAGGCCAAGAACGAGTGATTGTTAGTAATATTGCGGGGACAACGCGTGATGCAATTGATACACCATATGCCTATGAAGATCAAGAGTATGTCATTATTGATACAGCGGGCATGCGTAAAAAAGGGAAAATCTATGAAACAACAGAGAAATACTCTGTTTTGCGTGCTCTACGCGCAATTGAACGTTCAGACGTTGTTTTAGTGGTAATGAATGCAGAAGAAGGTATTCAGGAGCAAGATAAGAAAATTGCTGGGTATGCACATGAAGCTGGAAAAGCTGTGGTGATTGTTGTCAATAAATGGGATGCTATTGAAAAAGACGAAAAAACGATGAATGTTTTTACGCAACAAATTCGTGAGCATTTCCTATTTTTAGACTATGCACCAATTATTTTCGTTTCGGCTAATACGAAACAGCGTGTTCATCAAATTTTACCGATTATCCAACGTGTAAGTGAGAATCATGCGATGCGTATTCAGTCATCTATTTTAAACGAAGTCATTGAGGATTCTGTAGCACGTAATCCTGCGCCAACCGATAAAGGTCGACGTTTACGCATTTACTATGCTACACAGGTTGCTATTAAACCACCAACATTTGTTGTGTTTGTCAATGAACCTGAGCTTATGCACTTCTCCTATGAACGTTTCTTAGAAAATCGTATTCGTGAAACATTTGACTTTGAAGGAACGCCGATTCGTTTGATTACTCGTGCGCGTGCTTAAAGTTATTACCATAGACATACAATACGCCAACCCGACAAAATTGTTGGGTGGCGTCTTTTTACAAGAAAAGAAATTATTGTAGACAACCCAATAAGGGAGGATTTTTTTATGGAAAAAGTTTGTGTGTTAGGGGCAGGCTCATGGGGGTCTGCGCTGGCAATGGTTCTGGCGGAAAATGGCCATGATACGCTTGTTTGGACACATAGAGCTGAACAGGCAGATGAAATCAACGACATGCATACAAATAAAAAATATTTACCTGAAACGGTATTGCCATCAAATTTACATGCGACGAGTGATATTACAAAGGCAGCAACACATGCAGAAACAATCATTGTGGCTGTGCCAACAAAAGCAATTCGAGAAGTTTGCGAAAAATTGAAGGCTGAATTAACAAAAAAAATTTTATTTGTTCATGTTTCAAAAGGAATTGAGCCAGATTCTTTAAAGCGAATTTCTGAAATATTAGCAGAGAGCTTACCTGCTGAAAATGTGGAAGAAATTGTTGTACTTTCAGGACCGAGTCATGCAGAGGAAGTAGTCCTGCACCACCCAACAACGGTTACAGCTACATGTGCTAACATAGATGCTGCTGAAAAAGTACAGGATCTATTTATGAATCAATTTTTCCGTGTCTACACAAACGATGATGTGATTGGTGTAGAAATTGGTGGCGCACTGAAAAATGTTATCGCTTTAGCTGCAGGCATTACAGATGGCTTGAATTATGGTGATAACGCGAAAGCGGCACTAATAACGAGAGGGCTTGCAGAGATTACACGTTTAGGTGTGAAAATGGGTGGTAATCCATTTACGTTCTCAGGCCTTACGGGCATGGGTGATTTGATTGTAACGTGTACAAGCGTCCACTCGAGAAACTGGCGGGCAGGTAATATGTTAGGGCAGGGCATGATGTTACAAGAAGTCCTTGATCAAATGGGAATGGTTGTAGAGGGTGTACGTACCACAAAGGCAGCCTATCAATTAGCTGAAAAGTATGGTGTGGCAATGCCAATTTCCACAGAGCTTTACAGTGTGCTCTTTAACGATGTAGAACCGAAAGTGGCTGTTGATGCGCTTATGTTGCGCATGAAAAAACGTGAAATAGATGATATGAAGCATTAATATTATTTTTATGATTAAATTTGTCATGAAACGGACATAAATAAGGTGTCTCAGTGAATCTACTGAGACGCCTTATTGTGTGCTACTAGTTGAATTGTTGAAGCACCTTAAAAGGTTGTCCATTTCTTGATAGTTATGGGACACCTATTTCTTTTTAACAAAGGCACATAGTATAATATACTTTGATTGTTTTTTGACATTGAAAGAAAGGTGGTTATTTGAAATGGGCCCGTTAGCTCATATGCCTGCTTTAGATGTAATGTGGGTATCGTTTTATTGTATAGGCTTTATGATTATATCAGTCGGCTTAATTTATTTAGCTCGTAACAAGATTTCAAATGTATTTTTACGAACAATCGTAAATTTATGTGCATACATACTGTTTGGACTTGGCACATTTTTAATGGTACTTATAGTTGCCACATGGCCAGCATAATAAATAACGAGGTGTCACTAACATGAAAAAAATAAGTGCTTTTTTGTTGGTATTTGCAACCGCCATACTGTTAGTCGGATGTGCGTACCCAGAAGACGAGAAAAGGGCAAAGGTCACGCCTGATGTCGACCAACTAGCAGCTGTTCAGCGTGCTGTTAATGAATACCGTGAAGCAACTGGTGGGCTAGTACCCATTAAAAATAGTGAATTAGATACAGATATATATATCAAATATTTAATTGATTTTGAAAAGTTAATGCCAAAGTATTTGACGACGATCCCTGGAAATGCCTATGAAAAAGGCGGTATATATCAGTATATTATTTGGGATCCTGAAAATGATGCGACCGTGAAACTAGTAGATTTAAATGCTGCGGAGCGCATTCGTGAAATAGGTATTCGGAAACTATCTACACAATACTTGCCAATAACAGGCTCAACATCTGATAATGTGTATCAAATTAATTATAAGGATTTGGGCTATAAAACAGATGTTACTGTGAAAAGTCCCTATTCTGGTGTCGAATTACCGCTCTTTATGACAGGAGACGGTGAATTGCATGTAGATTATGCGGTTGATTTAGGACAACTTTTAAAAGAGGACAACCCTGACATCAAACCAGGCGATGATATTCGTCAATTACTTGTCGATAAATATCCTGTTGTGCCGGCCTATTCTGTTCCGTATACAGTGGATGAGAAGGGTGAGCCAATTTATGATATGGACACTTATAATGCAGACGTCAAAAAGGCTCAGGAACGACAAAAACAAGAGGCAGAAGCTGCCGAGAAAAAAGAAGAATAACAAACAAGCTCCTTACATTTGTGAGGGGCTTTTTCATATTTGCCTACCAGCTCGCATATAGTGAAAAAGCGTAGATAAAGGAGGCAGAAACCTTGAGTGAAGCAGTATTTAGAGAAATTGCAGAGCGCACAAATGGCGATGTTTATATTGGTGTTGTCGGTCCAGTACGTGTAGGTAAATCAACATTTGTAAAAAAGGTAATGGAAGCAGTCGTGTTACCAAACATTTTGGATGAAACAGAAAGAATGCGAGCACAGGATGAGCTGCCACAAAGTTCTCCGGGGCCAGTCATTATGACTGCTGAGCCGAAGTTTGTACCTGCCCAAGCAACACGTATTGTGGTCGGTGACGATGAAATGCCATTTCAAATTCGTTTAGCTGATTGTGTAGGTTACATTATTGATGGGACAAAAGGATATGAGGATGAAAATGGTCCGAAATTTGTGCATACTCCTTGGCATACAGAGCCTATTCCATTCCAGGAAGCAGCGAAAATAGGTACTGACAAAGTCATTCGCGATCATGCGAATATCGGTATTGTGGTGACGACTGATGGAACTGTTAACGGTATTAGTCGTCGAGCTGCTGAGAAAGCAGAAGAAGAAATTGTTGAACAATTAAAAGAAATCGGCAAGCCATTTGTGATATTACTAAATTGCCAAATGCCAGCTAGAGAAGAAACCGTTCAACTGCGCAACGAGTTGTTTGAACGTTATAATGTTCCTGTTATTGCGATTTCTATTGATCAAATGAGAGAATCTGATATTCAGTATATTTTACAAGAGGCGCTATTTGAATTCCCAATCCGCACAATTGAGGTGGAAAAGCCAGATTGGTTAGACGTGCTAGATGCCTCACATCCATTGAATGTTGCATTGATTGATTCGATGGAAGAAGTACTTTCTTCTGTCATGAAAATTAGAGATGTGCAACAGGCTTCTGATGCTTTTAAAGCAATTGATTTTATTGACCAAAGTGAAGTAGTTCATGTAGATGCAGGAATAGGAACGGCTGTCATTCGTGTATCCTTACAGGGGGAATTATACAAATCCGTTTGTAATGAATGGTTAGAAGAACCGATTGAAACGAAAAAGGATTGGCTGCTCTTTATCAAAGAAGCGGCGGAGGCAAAAGAAGCTCAAAAACGCTTTAAAAGTGCCATTCATGATGCGGACACGACAGGCTATGGTGTTACATTACCAATGATGCAGGAATTTGAGCCAACAGCTCCAGAATTAATTAAGCAGAATAATTTCTTTGGCGTACGAATGAAAGCAAAAGCACCATCTTATCATATTATTCGTGTAGATATGGATTCAGAATTTGCCCCGTTAATCGGCTCTGAATTCCATAGTCAGCAACTTTTAAAAGATTTGAATCATGCATATTTACATGATCGAGATGCTCTCTGGAATACACAACTTTTTGGAACGCCATTACATGAAGTATTAAAAGAAGGAATTCGATATAAAATGGATGCTGTTCCATCTACTGCCAAAAAACGTATGCGTCAAACCATCGAACGTATGGTAAACGAGGGTGATCGAGGATTAGTAACTTTTATTTTATAGTGATAAAAATCAAAAAAAAGTGTGAAAAATATGTGAAGGGCTTTTCGTTTTTATGCGAAAAGTCCTTTTATTTATAATTTTTGGGTGAAAAACTGGTTTTTTGGTTATAATCATGAATGAATACAGTTGCGTAGCGGTTTTCTATGTGTTACTCTTTTTACAGAATTGGTTCATGACCCTTTGAGAGGAGGTGAATGGTGTGAATAAAACAGAATTAGTAAACTCTGTTGCTGAAGCTGCAGGTCTTTCTAAAAAAGACGCTTCTAAAGCAGTTGAAGCTGTATTTGATACAATTCAAGATGCTCTTGCAAAGGGTGACAAAGTACAATTAATTGGTTTTGGTAACTTTGAAGTACGTGAACGTGCGGCTCGTAAAGGTCGTAACCCACAAACTGGTAAAGAAATCGAAATCGCTGCTAGCAAGGTGCCTGCTTTCAAACCAGGTAAAGCGCTTAAAGACGCGGTAAAATAATACTCGTCTAGTAGTTACATAGAGCGGTCTTCATGTAAACGAACATGAAGGCTGCTCTTTTTAACTTCAAGTTGAAAATACATACTCATAATAAAAGCTAGATTATCTATCTTTCGGCAAATTTCTTGTGAAACAAGTAAGTCATTTTGCGCTTACCTTTTGGATGTGCTACGATGCATAGGGAAATGTGTAATGTTCTGATACGCAGGAGGTTTTTTGAATGTCAAATATTGATTTATTGAAAATAGAAGAAGCAGTTAAAATGATTTTAGAGGCGGTAGGTGAAGATGTAAATCGAGAAGGTTTATTAGATACACCAAAACGTGTTGCAAAAATGTATGCTGAAATGTTTAGTGGCTTACATGAAGATGCCAAAGACTATTTTAGAACAGTGTTTCATGAGGATCATGAAGAACTGGTCCTTGTCAAAGATATCCCTTTTTATTCGATGTGTGAGCACCACCTAGTTCCGTTTTATGGAAAGGCACATGTCGCTTACATACCGAATGATGGCATTGTTGCAGGGCTAAGCAAATTAGGTCGTGCAGTAGAAACAATTGCACGTCGACCACAATTGCAAGAACGTATTACATCTTCAGTAGCTGATACAATTATGGAAATGCTTGCTCCTAAAGGGGTTTATGTGGTGATTGAAGCTGAGCATATGTGTATGACAATGCGAGGACTGAAAAAGCCAGGTTCCAAGACAGTGACATCTGTAGCAAGAGGTGTTTATGAGGAAGATGAAGTGAAACGTAGAGAAGTTCTATCATTTATTCAAATGTCTTAAATTGCTTGTCTAATTATGTTATGATGAACTAAGAATTTGTCGGATTTAAGGAGTGTGCAAGAATGTCACAAGATTATATTGTTATTCAAGCTGAAGAAGATGGTGTACATGTCATTGGTTTAACGCGTGGAACAGATACAAAGTTTCATCATTCTGAAAAATTAGATGCCGGCGAAGTCATGATTGCTCAATTTACAGAACACACATCTGCGATGAAGATTCGAGGGAAAGCACAGATTCATACAGCACATGGTGTGATTAATAGTGAAGCAAAAAAATAATGATTAGACTAGATATGGTTTCAAAATAGATTTTATCCTGAGCCATTTAGGCACATATAAAAACGTAAGATGTGAAAAACTAATTATATGGGCAGTAGCATTCCCATTTCATGGGAAAGCTTTACTGCCTATCCTCTTGAAGAAAGCAAAATTTTTTTATCCCGCATCGTTGCGTATGCTATAATGACTCAGTAAGCAAACGTTAGGCCGTTGATAGGATTAACGTATTTGAAAGTGAAATGGAGTAAGGTCTATGAATGCAACATACATTCAAAATTCAATTGCACAGTTAAAAACAGAGATTTTCATGGATGTTCGTCATAGAACTTTGCAAAAATACACAGGAGTGCCTGTGCTAGATGAAAATCAATTGTTTTATTTGTTAATCCCGTTTTTGAATGGTGAAGAGTGGCAACAAGAGCAACAAGAAGCTGCCATTACTGTTGGCATTGTGTATGCAGCATTGGCGGCACACGATCACATAAAAGAATTAGATGCAACTTCTAAAGAACAACAGCTTACGGTTTTAGCTGGGGATTTTTATAGTGGTCGTTATTATGAAATACTAGCGTTGTCTGGAAATGTCGCATTGATACGAAGTTTGTCACAAGGAATTGTGGCGCGATGTGAACATCAGATTAAGGTATATGAGACCGAACAAAGAACAATCGAGCAATGGTATGCTTCGATGTGCAATATTGAATCAGGATTAATTGCTCAATTTTTCGAGCTTTATTCTTTTAGTGAATATATACCGTTGATGGAAAAAAGTTTATTGATCTTAAGTTTAGAAAGAGAAATGGCGGCTTATCAACGTGGACAAATGACTTTAATAGGTAAGGCACTTGAAGAAAGTGTTCGACGTAATGGCGCAAACTTCAATAGCGTCATCAAGGAAAAAATTGTGCATTTAAAAACGGAGCTGTCAAAGATGTTGGAGAGTGCATCATTTTTACAAAATGATGTGAAACGAGCTTTACATGCACACGTAGAAGCTTCAATTGCTTCTACTAATGGATAAGAGAGGTTTTTCAAAATGGCTAAAACGAAAGCAGAGCACGTTCACGAAGTATTTGAGAGTATCTCGGATAACTATGACAAAATGAACGGTGTTATTAGTTTCCAGATGCATGTTGGTTGGCGTAATGATACCATGAAGCACATGGCTGTCAAACCTGGTGCAAAGGCACTGGATGTTTGCTGTGGTACAGCAGATTGGACGATCGCATTGGCTGAGGCAGTTGGAGAAAGCGGAGAAGTAAAAGGACTCGACTTTAGTCAAAACATGCTTAAAGTTGGTGAAAAAAAGGTACAACCTTATCCACAAATCGAGCTTATTCATGGAAATGCTATGGAATTACCTTTTCCAGATGATACGTTTGATTATGTGACAATTGGATTTGGTCTTCGCAATGTACCTGATTATTTACAAGTCTTAAAGGAAATGCAGCGTGTTGTAAAACCAGGTGGAATAGTTGTATGTTTGGAAACATCTCAATCTGAAATTCCTGGTTACCGTCAATTGTTCCGTTTTTATTTTAAATATATAATGCCGATATTTGGTAAAATATTTGCGAAAAGTTACAAGGAGTATTCTTGGCTTCAAGAATCTGCGAATGATTTCCCAGGTATGAAAAAGTTAGCGGCATTGTTTGAGCAGGCAGGATTAGAAAAAGTAACGTACAAAGCATACAGTGGCGGGGCTGCGGCAATGCATATGGGCTTAAAAAAGGTACGTTAATGGGGGAAGGTTTTCACACGTGGAAAAGATGAAGTTAAAACTACTCTATTCCGATTTGAAATCAGATATCGATATCATTGAACGAGAGTTAGAAAATGCGGTGGACTCATCTTCATATTTGATCAACGATGCTTCTCTCCATTTATTACAAGCTGGTGGCAAACGTATACGGCCAATTTTTGTATTACTAGGTGCGAAATTTGGTGAATATGACATTGAGAAGATGAAGGATGTTGCAGTACCTTTAGAACTCATTCATATGGCATCACTTGTCCATGATGATGTTATTGATGATTCCAATATGCGAAGAGGACGTCCAACTGTCAAATCGCAATGGAATAACCGAGTAGCAATGTACACGGGCGATTTTATTTTTGCACGTGCTCTCGAATATATTACAAAATTAGAAGACCCACTAGTTCATCAAATTTTAGCTCGTACCATGGTAGAGATTTGTAACGGTGAAGTTATTCAAATTGAAGATAAATTTAGACTCGATCAAGGGTTGAAAGATTATTTTAGAAGAATCAAGCGTAAAACAGCATTACTCATTTCTTCTAGTTGTGAGTTAGGCGCTGTTGCGGCAGGCGTTGATGCTAAAACTGTACGTCATTTAAAACGCTTCGGCTACTTTGTGGGCATGAGCTTCCAAATTATCGACGATGTTTTAGATATTATGGCAACAGATAAGGAGCTAGGAAAGCCAGCAGGTAGTGATTTATTGCAGGGCAATATTACCTTACCGATTCTATTATTAAAAGATGATCCAGAGATGCAACCATACTTAGTAAAAGTATTTGCAGGGACATTAACAGAAGTGGAACGTCAAAATATGTTGCACTATGTGCGTAAATCTCATGCAATTGAGCAAGCTAATCGTATGAGTGATAAATATTTGAAAAAGGCTTTACAGGAAATAGATGCTTTACCAAAACATCCCGTGAAGAAAAAGCTGCGTGATGTGGCACTATTCATGGGTAAGCGCAAATTCTAGCTTTTTGTTGTACAAAGCCTCATTTTTTGTTAATATTTATCGGTAGGTGTAAAACCTGTTAGACGAATTTAAGGAGTGTTTTAAACATGGCAATTGAACAAACTTTTTTAATGGTTAAGCCAGATGGCGTTGAGCGTCAAGTAGTTGGAGACATCGTTGATCGTTTCGAACGTCGCGGTTTTGTAATGAAAGGTGCTAAATTAATGGTAATTCCAAAAGAATTAGCTGAAAAGCACTATGCTGAACATGCTGAGCGTCCATTCTTTGGAGAACTAGTTGATTTCATCACTTCTGGTCCAGTATTCGCTATGGTATGGGAAGGCGAGAACGTAATCAAGCTTGCTCGTACAATGATGGGTGCAACAAAACCTGAAGAATCTAACCCAGGTACAATCCGTGGTGACTATGCAACAACTGTTTCTCACAACATCATCCACGGTTCTGACTCTCTTGCTTCTGCAGAGCGCGAAATCGCTTTATTCTTCGGTGAAGATTTAGCTTAATTCGTGAATACAATAGGCAATCTCAATTTAAATTGAGATTGCTTTTTTTTATTGGTTTTAAAAGATCAGTTGGATAGTATTGTTAAACTGGTGAAATATATAAGTAGTAGTATGCACTAGCTAAATCACGATAGATTTTATGAAGATCTATTTCTAGATACATATAGAATTGTTAAAAACTTCTTACTCATGTACAATAAATGCTATAATATTCTGATAATTAAGTTAGGAATATATTAATAGTCTTGTCAATAAACTATGAAGGATGATAAGGAAAAGGGGCAATGGAGATGAGAGAAGTGGTGATTGTTGCGGCTGTACGAACTGCCGTGGGGCGAAGTAAGGGAGCTTTAAGTCATGTTCGGGCAGATGATATGGCAGCTGACTTGTTGCAAGAGGCCGTACAACGAGCAGGCATTAATAAGGAACAAGTGGATGATGTCATTTTAGGCTGTGTGACACAAACCGCAGAGCAAGGAGCAAATATTGCTCGGACAGCTTTATTAATGGCGGGATTTCCTGATAGTGTGCCAGGAGTGACCATTGATCGCCAATGTGGTTCAAGTCAGCAAGCGGTACATTTCGCAGCACAAGCCATATTAGCAGGGGATATGGATATTGTAATTGCTGGTGGTGTAGAAAGTATGTCTAGGGTGCCAATGGGTACTAATATGAAAAATGCTCATATAGGGAAACGCTTACAGGAAAATTATAATATTATTCATCAAGGGTTATCAGCAGAGAAAATAGCAGCAAAATGGTCCTTATCAAAAGAGCAGCTAAATGGTTATGCCTACCACAGTCATCAACGCGCATTAGCAGCCATTGAGGCGGAGCATTTCAAAGATGAAATCCTACCTATTCAAGTGATGCGAGAGGATGGCACTGTAACAACATTTGCTGTGGATGAGGGACCGCGCGTTGAAACTACCGTTGACATTTTAAATGGTTTAAAAACTGTTTTTCAAGAGGATGGCGTAATTACGGCTGGTAACGCGAGTCAGATGAGTGATGGGGCATCAGCAGTAGTTGTCATGGCTTTGGATAAAGCACGGGAACTTGGTATTCAGCCACTCGCTAAAATTGTCACAAGAGTTGTCGTAGGCTCCGACCCGACATTGATGTTAACAGGGCCAATCGAAGCGACTAGAAAAGCATTAGAACGAGCTGGCCTCAAGATAGAGGATATAGATACGTATGAGGTAAATGAAGCCTTCGCACCAGTGCCGCTTGTATGGTTGCAGGAACTTGGTGGGGACCCTAAGAAGCTCAATCCAGATGGAGGAGCGATTGCGCTCGGTCATCCACTAGGTGCTACTGGAACAAAATTGTTAACGACGATGCTCTATCGCATGAAGCGAGAGAATTACCGGTATGGTTTACTTGCTATTTGTGAGGGAATGGGAATGGCCAATGCCACGATTATTGAAAAAATGTAAAGGGGGTACTTTCAATGAAGAAGCATGAAGTGGTAGCAATAGTAACGGGTGGTGCGTCAGGTTTAGGCGAGGCGACTGTCCGTCAAATCGTTGAACAAGGTGGCAAAGCTATTATTTTTGATGTGAATGATGAACGTGGACAAGCTCTAGTAGAGGAATTAGGACAAAATGTTCTCTATGTACGGGTAGATGTTACAAAGGAAGAGGATGTGGCAACGGGCATTGGGCAAGCCAATGAAGCATTTGGCAAAATAAATGTAGCGGTGAACTGTGCAGGAATTGCGGATGCGAGCAAAGTTATTTCAAAACGCGGTGTCCATGCACTTGCGTTATTTGAAAAGGTGATAACAGTCAATTTAATCGGTACGTTCAATGTTATCCGTCTAGTAGCTGAGAACATGCAGTATAATGAGCCAAACGAAGATGGACAGCGAGGCGTCATTATTAATACAGCGTCAGTAGCGGCATTTGATGGGCAAATTGGACAGGCTGCGTATAGTGCGTCAAAGGGTGGTGTAGCAGCCATGACACTACCAATTGCACGAGAGCTTGCCGAAATGGGTGTGCGTGTAATGACTATTGCACCTGGACTAATAGAAACACCTATGTTTGCCTCATTACCTGAACCCGCAAGGACGGCTCTTGCGCAAATGACGCCATTTCCTAAACGACTTGGGAAACCATCAGAATATGCGCTGCTAGTAGAAAGTATTATCCAAAATGGCTTATTAAATGGTGAGGTCATTCGTTTGGATGGAGCCATTCGAATGCAGCCCAAGTAATTAATTTATTGGTAGCAGCTGTTAGCCCTCGGTCGTTTCGAAAATTTGTCAACGAAGGGAAGCGGTAAAATGCATATGATGGATACACCTTTATTATTAACAAGTTTTTTGAATCGCGCAGAACGATTTTTTCATTCAAAGAAAATATATTCGCGTACAAGCCCTACAACCATTCATGAATTTACGTACCAACAATATGTCAAACGGACTCGCCGATTAGCAGATGCTCTTACAAAGTTAGGTATGCAGCAAGGCACGAAGGTTGGGACATTTGCTTGGAACCATCATCGTCATTTGGAAGCTTATTTTGCTGTACCATGTGCAGGGGCGGTTCTGCATATGATTAATATTCGATTAGCTCCTGAGCACATTATTTATGTCATTAATCATGCCGAGGATGAAATATTATTAATTGATGACAATTTAGTGCCGCTTATCGCCCCATTTGTCTCACAGCTTAAAACGGTTAAACATGTGATCATTATGGGTGATTCTGTGGCAGTAGAATCTATCCCCATTCCAAATGCGTTGTCTTATGAAGCATTGCTTGCAGATGCCAATGAGCATTTCACATTCCCGGATGATTTAGATGAGAATACACCTGCAGGAATGTGCTATACGAGTGCAACGACTGGTATGCCGAAGGGGGTAGTTTATACACATCGTAGTATTGTCCTTCACAGTTTAACGGCTGGGCTTGCTGATAGTATAGCTATTTGTGAGTCAGATGTGGTGCTGCCTGTTGTACCAATGTTTCATGCCAATGCATGGGGGTTACCTTTTGCTAGTGTAGCCTTTGGTGCCACTCAGGTATTACCTGGTCCTATGTTTACTCCACAGCTTTTGCTCGAGCTGTTTGAGGTGTACAAAGTAACCTTGACGGCAGGTGTACCTACTATTTGGCTTGGTGTTTTACAGGAGCAACGTCAAAAACCTCGTGACCTATCGTCTATGCGATTGATTGTTTGTGGAGGATCTGCCTCACCGATTGGTCTTGTAAGGGGCTTTGAGGAGGAACTAAAGATACCTTATATGACAGGGTATGGTATGACAGAGACGTCGCCACTGGTAAGCTTATCTACGTATTCAACTCAAATGCAGGACTACACGGCTAATGAAAAAATGCATGTTCGAATTACCCAAGGGATGACCATGCCGCTTATTGAAACCCGTGTTGTGAATGAAAATGGTGAGGTCCCTTGGGATGGTAAAACGATGGGGGAACTAACCATTCGAGGCCCATGGATTGCAAATGAGTACTATCAAGATGAGCGTACTGATGAAGCCTTTAAAGATGGCTGGCTCTATACAGGAGATATTGCGGTGATGACACCTGATGGCTATATTAAAATTACTGATCGTACAAAGGATTTAATTAAGAGTGGTGGCGAATGGATTTCGTCTGTGGAGTTAGAAAATGCTTTGATGTCCCATCCAAAAGTCTTTGAGGCAGCTGTTATTGCCATCCCACATGAAAAATGGCTGGAACGTCCTTTAGCGTGTGTAGTGCCGAAGCCAGAATATAAGGAATCTATTTCTAAAGAGGAGCTATTCGAAAATCTACAGGCACAATTCCATAAAACGTGGATTCCAGATGATATTGTTTTCATTCAAGAGGTACCTAAAACATCCGTAGGTAAATTTTTGAAGGCAAAATTACGAGAAGATTTAAAAGATTATCGTGTACAAGTTTAGTAAATTAGATAGAATGAAGGTGGTAAAAACTACCTTCATTTTTTAATTGAAATAAATTCCTGAAAAGTGAAACTATTTTTTCTATTTTGCCGTATACTTTTAGTAACGAAAGGATGTGGACGTATTGTCAATTGCCATGGTAGCAATTATTGGTGGGGTTATTATTTCATTAGCTGGGATTTTTACAGATTCTCGTACGAGACAACAAAAAATTAAATTAAAGGCTATCGAAAAAGAAGTGGAATTAGAGAAGCTTCGATTAGAAACCTATACAATTGAAACAGAAAAAATGCGCCTTGAATTAGAACAGTCGAAAGTGCTACTATTAGAGGAAAAACAAAACTCAAGCAAGTAGATGGGTATACATGAGAAAGACTATTTCAGGATTGTCTCTTTTCCGCTATAATGGAAATACGACGCTAGAGGGGAAGATGACCATATGTCTGATTATGAACAGTTTATAGAAGGTATCAAGCGCAAAACAGGAATAGATTTAGCGTTATATAAAGAAGCGCAAATGAAAAGACGATTAACCTCTCTTTATGAAAAAAAAGGGTATCGTAATTTTGTTGACTTTCTAAGAGCACTTGAACAAGATCGTGATTTAATGAATGAGTTTTTAGATCGTATGACGATTAATGTTTCTGAATTTTATCGTAATGGAAAGCGTTGGGATGTATTGCAAAAGAAAATATTTCCTAAACTATTACAAACAAATAAGCGGTTAAAAATTTGGAGTGCTGCTTGTTCAACAGGGGAAGAGCCATATTCATTAGCAATGGTCTTATCTCAATTGGTGCCTTTATCGCAAATTCAAATTATAGCTACTGATTTAGATGAGAATGTCATTCAGAAAGCGAAATTAGGTGTCTATCCAGAGCGCTCCCTAGCAGAGGTGCCAAGTGATATTAAAGCTAAGTATTTTGAACAAGAGGGCTCCTTCTACCGCGTGAAGGATGAGATAAAGCGTTGTGTGACCTTTAAAAAACAAAATTTGCTCAATGATACCTATGACAGCAATTATGATTTAATCGTTTGCCGCAATGTGATGATCTATTTCACAGAGGAAGCCAAAGATCAAATTTATAACGATTTTAGTAAAGCCCTTCGCAAGGAAGGCGTTTTATTTGTTGGATCGACGGAGCAAATTTTTAATCCGGCACGATACGAATTTGAGGTAGAAGATACATTCTTCTATCGAAAAAAATAGTTAATAATATGAATGAAAAGCTTTGTACAAATGACCGATTTCACAGTCATGTACATATAGTAAGCAAGGCATTAGAGACATAGATAATTCGTACGCTTTTCGCTTATCCTAAGCAAAGGCGTATTTTTTATAAAGTTTAGCGCTTCACTTTAGTAGTGTAGCAAGCTTTTTATGAACGTCGTTCAGAATATTCACATAGAAATTATGTAAATAGTATGAACTTAAAAGACATTTGTAAAAGAACTGTTTTTTTAAAGAATATATGTTATAGTGAAAAATACATACTTTAGCGAGTTGAAGGGAGAAAGCGTTTATGCGTTACTTAACAGCAGGTGAGTCACACGGACCCCAATTAACAACAATTATTGAAGGTTTACCGTCACTCTTACTTATTACAGCAGAAAAAATTAATCACGATTTAAAACGACGCCAGGGAGGTCATGGACGAGGGCGACGCATGCAAATCGAAACAGATACTGTAGAGATTGTCTCTGGCGTTCGTCATGGACAAACACTTGGATCACCTGTCGCACTTGTTGTAACCAACGATGACTGGAAGCATTGGACTAAAATTATGGGTGCTGAGCCATTAGCGGAGGATGTGAATCCTGAGGATATCAAACGTCAAATTTCACGACCTCGTCCAGGACATGCGGATTTAGTTGGGGGCATGAAATACGGACACCGTGATTTACGAAATGTGTTAGAGCGTTCTTCAGCTCGTGAAACAACTGTACGTGTAGCAGTCGGCTCTGTGGCAAAGGCCTTATTAAATGAATTAGGCATTTCTATTGTCGCGCATGTGACAGAGATTGTGGGGATAAAGGCTGATACTTCCTTAATAGAAGGGAAAACAGCGGATGAAATTCGTGCCATTGTGGAAGCCGATCCTTGCTACTGTGTAGACCCGGAGGCTTCTGCCAAAATGGTAGAAGCAATTGATGAAGCAAAAAAAGCTGGTGATTCTATCGGTGGTGTTGTTGAAGTCATTGTGGAAGGTATGCCAGCAGGTATAGGCTCCTATGTCCATTATGATCGAAAGCTTGATGCGAAATTAGCGGCTGCTATGCTATCCATCAATGCATTTAAAGGTGTAGAATTTGGGCTTGGATTCGAAATGGCACGTCGTAAAGGCTCAGAAGTGCACGATGAAATTGTTTGGTCAGAAGAAGAAGGTTATACACGTGCTACAAATCGTCTCGGAGGCTTAGAGGGTGGCATGTCTACTGGGATGCCAATTGTTGTACGTGGTGTCATGAAGCCAATTCCTACTTTATATAAACCATTACAAAGTGTAGATATTGAAACAAAAGAGCCATTTAAAGCAAGCGTAGAGCGTTCTGATAGCTGTGCGGTACCAGCTGCATCAGTTGTGGCTGAACACGTTATTGCCTGGGAAATAGCGAATGTTATTTTGGAGCAATTCCATAGTGATCAATTACCACAATTAAAAGCTCAAATTGACGAGCATCGTCAATATACAAAGGGGTTCTGATTTATGCGTGTACCAGTGGCAACAAAATCGCATCATTATGAGGTTGTACTTGGCTATCAATTTCTCACTGAAGCCATTCAGAAATTTGCTGCTCAGCTTGAAAAAGCAGATAAGCTGTTTGTCTTTACAGATGCCAATGTATGGGCGGCTCAGGGAGAATATTTTAAGGCAAATTTCCCATATGATTTTGAGGTATTTATTTTACCTGGTGGCGAAGCATGCAAAACCTTTGAGCAATATTATGCAGCTCAAACATTTTTACTAGAGCAAAAATGCTCGCGGAAATCATTTGTTTTTGCCTTTGGTGGTGGAGCTGTTGGAGATTTAACGGGATTTGTTGCTGCAACCTATATGCGAGGGGTTCCATTTATTCAAATTCCAACAACCATTTTAGCGCATGATTCAGCTGTAGGCGGTAAAACAGCTATTAACCATCCATTAGGAAAGAATATGATTGGGGCATTTTATCAGCCAGAAGGCGTTATTTACGATACAGTTTTCTCTGAAACGCTACCTGTACGCGAAATACGTTCAGGGACAGCCGAGTTAATTAAACATGCGATGATTTCTGATCCAGTATGGTTAGAGGAATTAATGGCAGCAGATTCAGTGATACATTTTAATCAACAAGAATTAGCGATGCAGCTAAAGAAAGGTATTGAGGTCAAAGCACATATTGTGGCAGAAGACGAAACAGAGCAATCCGTTCGAAAGTTTTTAAACTTGGGCCATACATATGGACATGCCATTGAAGCGGCTGCTGGCTATGGCAAAGTAGCCCATGGCGAGGCAGTAATGATTGGTCTTGTGTATTGCTTATTATTGAGTGAACGTTATGGAGAACTGGATCGTCCGTTTACCAAGGCATTTTTACAATTTGCAGCTAAAAATGGCTATCCTTTTGAGGCTGTTAATGACTATACATTTGAGCAATTAACAAGCTATTTAATGAAAGATAAAAAAGCGGAATATGGCATTTTACAATTCGTATTATTAGAGAAAATTGGTAAACCGTTTGTGCGGGCAATCGATATAGAAGAATGCAAAGAAGTAGATGCCGAATATAGACAGTTATTAGCGGAGGTGCTTGTATGATTCGGGGACTTAGAGGAGCAATTACAATTGAATCTGACAAGCCAGAGCTTGTATGGGATGAGACAGCAAGATTAGTGCGTGAGGTTGTGACAGCAAATGATGTAGAAATAGATGATATCGCATCTATTCTTATTTCCACAACGCCTGATATTACCTCGGCATTTCCTGCTCGTGCAGTACGCTTGATGGAAGGTTGGCAATATGTTCCAGTTATGTGTACACATGAAATGGATGTGCCGAATGCACTACCATTGTGTATTCGTGTATTAATTCATGCGAATGTAGAGGTAGCACAAAAAGATGTTAAGCACCTGTATCTCAATGATGCAGTGAAATTAAGACCAGATTTAGCACAAGCTAAATAAGTAGAGGAGATGTTTTAGATGAAGTGGAAACAACAATTGGACGGTATGCAAGCATACAAGCCAGGAAAACCAATTGAAGAAGTGCAACGTGAATATGGCTTAAAGGAAGTTATTAAATTGGCATCTAATGAAAATCCATTTGGGTGCTCACCTAAGGTAACAGCTTATTTACAAAATAATGCAGTGAATCATGCGCTTTATCCAGATGGCTATGCACAAAATTTGCGTACAGCTGTTGCAAATCATCTAGATGTTCAAGAGACACAGCTTCTGTTTGGGAATGGCTCTGACGATATTATTGCTATTATTACTCGCGCATTGTTGTATCCAGGGGTAAATACCATAATGGCTGATCTATCATTTTCTCAATATTGGCATAATGCTGAAATTGAAGGTGCTGAAGTACGGAAAATTCCTTGTGTAGAAGGTGCACATGATTTAGAAGCAATGGCGGCTGCAATTGATGATCGAACATCTATCGTATGGGTATGTAGTCCGAATAATCCTACAGGTGTTGTAATTTCGGATACGGCATTACGTGCCTTCCTTGCCAAAGTACCAAATGATGTTCTTGTGGTATTAGATGAAGCTTATATTGAATACGTGACACATCCTGAACATAAGGATACGCTACCAATCATCGATCAATATCCAAATGTTCTTTTATTACGTACATTCTCTAAAGCATATGGACTGGCGTCATTCCGAGTTGGCTATGCGATTGGGCAACCAGAAGTCATTGCAAAGCTTGATCCGGTTAGAGCGCCGTTTAACAATACGATCTTAAGCCAAGCTGTAGCAGCTATCGCGCTTAGTGATCAAGAATATATTCAAGCATGTCGTGAAGCAAATGATAATGGTAAAAAGCAATATGTTGAATTTTGTGATAAACATAATCTGAAATACTTCCCATCTGATACGAACTTTATTTTCTTTGATACAAAAGCTGATAGTGATGTCGTTTTCCAAGAGCTTATGAAAAAGGGCTTTATTGTGCGCAGTGGTAATGCTTTAGGATTACCTGGATTCATTCGTGTCACAATCGGCACTGAAGCCCAAAATACAGCATTGCTGAATCAACTTGATAATGTATTAAAAGAGCAAGGAGTATTTGCATGACACGCAATGTGCTCGTTATTGGGCTAGGATTAATTGGTGGTTCCATCGCACTTGCTTTACAGAAAGCACCAGATACAAAGATTATTGGCTATGATATGGATGCTCAAACGCGTGAGCATGCACAAACATTAAATATTGTGCATGACACAGTAACAGATCCACAAGAAGTTGCAGCTGACGTCGATATCATTATCTTCGGTACGCCAGTTAATGCAACACTGGAATGGATGGAGCAATTAAAATCATGGCCCCTAAAAAATAAAGTCATCGTAACAGATACAGGAAGTACAAAAAAGTTAATTATGCAAAAAGCTGGTGAATTACGTGAGCTTGGCATAACGTTCATTGGTGGACATCCAATGGCAGGTTCTCACAAAAGTGGTGTGTTAGCTGCAAAGGCACATCTTTTTGAAAATGCATATTACATGCTTACACCACTTGCGGGTGAAGAAATTGTTCATATGGCACAGCTTGAAAGCCTGTTAAAATTCACCCATGCAAAAGTTGTTAGTGTTTCTGCAAGTGAGCATGATCATATGACAGCTGTGGTAAGTCATTTTCCACATGTTATTGCGGCTTCCCTTGTACATCAATTAGGTGGAGAAAATGGGGAATACCCGATGACTCGTTCTCTTGCAGCGGGTGGTTTTCGTGACGTCACGCGTATAGCCTCTTCTAACCCCGTTCTATGGCGAGACATAACATTACAAAATCGTGATGAGCTACTCACTCAGCTAGAAGGCTGGGAAAAAGAAATGAGTCGCATTAAAGAATTACTGACGAATGGGACCTCTCGAGATATAGAAGACTATTTTTCTATTGCCAAAGAACTGAGAGATGAATTACCAATTAGCGCAGGTGCTATGTATACACCGTTCGACTTGTATGTAGATGTTCCGGATTATCCAGGTGTCATTTCTGAGGTTACAGGTTTACTAGCTGATGAAGCGATAAGTATTACGAACTTAAGAATTGTCGAATCAAGAGAGGATGTTTTCGGTATTTTGGTGATTAGTTTCCAAAGTGAAAATGACCGTGAACGTGCCTCTGCATGTATACAAAAACGTGCCAATTTTGAAACGTATATTTCATAGCAAAAGAAAGCGTCGGCATTACGGCGCTTTCTATCTTCATATTGGAGGGAAAAAAATTAATGAGTGAAAAAGTTTTACAATACAATAAACCATCTTTACAGGGATCATTAACTGTTCCAGGCGATAAGTCGGTCTCTCACCGTTCTGTGATGTTTGGTTCCATTGCTACTGGGACAACGACAGTAGAAGGTTTTTTACTAGGGGAAGATTGTTTAAGTACCATTGATTGCTTCCAGAAGCTTGGTGTGCATATTGAGGTAGAAGGAACGAATGTAAAGATAGAGAGCCCAGGGATGAACAGTTGGCAGGAGCCGACAGAGGTGTTGTACACAGGTAACTCTGGTACAACAACGCGCTTAATGCTCGGGATTTTAGCTGGCTCCACTGTTCATTCAGTCATGACAGGGGATGCTTCCATTGGTAAGCGACCAATGAGACGTGTCATTGATCCACTGCGTCAAATGGGGGCCCTTATTACGGGACGTGCAGAAGGTCAATATACACCATTAGCCATTCAAGGAACGAAACTACAGGCCATTGACTACAAAATGCCTGTAGCTAGTGCACAAGTTAAATCTGCTATATTACTTGCAGGCTTACGTGCTGAGGGAACAACGATTGTCAGAGAAACAGAAGTGTCAAGGGATCACACTGAAAGAATGCTACGTCAATTTGGTGCCCATGTAGAAGTAGAAAATGGAGTTGTTTCATTAGAAGGTGGACAAACTCTAAGTGGAACGCACGTTTCTGTACCAGGAGATATATCCTCAGCAGCGTTTTTCTTAGTGGCAGGGGCAATTTGTGAAAATAGTCAATTAACACTAGAGAATGTTGGCATTAATCCAACGCGCGATGGCATTATCGAAGTCCTTCAAAAAATGGGCGCAACCATGACAGTGATGTCAAATGGTGATAGGCAAGCTGAACCTACAGCGACAATTCAAATCCAAACATCAACTTTATCGGGTACAACAATCGAGGGAGATATGATTCCACGTTTAATTGATGAAATTCCAATCCTTGCTTTACTTGCTACACAGGCACATGGCCAAACAGTTATTAAAAATGCCGAGGAGTTAAAAGTAAAAGAAACTGACCGTATTACAGCTGTTGTAGCTGAATTAAAAAAGCTTGGTGCTAACATCGAAGCAACAGATGATGGTATGATTATTGAAGGACCAACGCCATTAAAGGGCGCAAGTCTCAAAACATATGGTGATCATCGAATTGGGATGATGGGCGCTGTGGCTGCTTTAATTACGGAAGGAACAGTAACTTTAGATGATGCACAGTGTATTGCTGTATCTTATCCATCATTCTTTGAACATATTGAGGCAGTAAGGTAACAATTGAAGATGGACTCTCCAAGCTTTTGGGGAGTTTTTTCTTGTTTCGGTGGTAAATGTTTTGTAGCATAAAGGTATTAAAGAAAGAATAGGTGAATGACTGTGAACAATGCGATGACTGAAATGATGCAAGCACTTGAACAAGGGGACTTAGCATTAATAGATCAGCTACTAGAATCATTTTTGGTGAAGGAGTTACCCGAGGAAATTTACGCACTTGCAGAGATTTTTATGCAATATGGGTACATGAAAGAAGCTGACCGCGTACTGGAGCATTTACAATTTTTATTTCCAGAAGAGGCACAGTTAAAAATAGATCGTGCAAATGTTTTAATGGAGCTTGGTGATGAAGATGAAGCATTAAATTTACTGCTTGAAATCGAAGAAACTTCACCAGAATATCCTCAAGCATTAGTAGTTTTAGCAGATTATTATCAAATGCAGGGGTTATTTGAAGTAGCAGAAAAACGTATAAATGAAGCACTAGCAATTTTACCAGACGAGCCACTATTGCATTTTGCCAAAGCTGAGCTTTTATTTGAAACGGGTCGCTTTTTAGAAGCCGCAAGGTTGTATGAAGAATTATATGCGCAACAAGGCGAATTTGCTGGTATTAATCTTGTCGAACGATTGGCAGAGGTTTATCGCGCTGGGGCTGCCTACGAAACGGCATTTGATTACTATTTAAAGGCACTTGAAGATGAGGTAAAACCAGATGTTTTATTTGGAGCGGCGTATTCAGCTTTCCAATCTCAAAAATACGAGATGGCTATTAAACAATTAGAGGAATTGAAAGAGTTAGATCCTGATTACTTCTCAGCTTACTTATTGCTAGCGGAAAGCTATGCGATGACAGAGGATAATCAAAAAGCCTATGCGGCGATTCAAGAGGGATTAAAGCGCGATGAATATGATAAATCGCTCTATCTGTTTGCTGGGAAAATGGCATTGAAAAATGGTTTGCCAGTAGAAGCTGAGCAATATTTACGAGAAGCGATAGCATTAGATCCTGAGTATATGGAAGCAATATTAGCACTTATTTCCGTTTTAGGACAGCAAGAGCGGAATGAGGATGTCATTGAATTATTTGAGTCTCTACAGCAAAATGATTTTGAATGGAGCACGTTATACCCTTTTGCAGCGGAGGCATATGAAAATTTAGAATTGTACGACCGTGCATACGAATTTTACAGTTTGGCATATAATGATTTTAAGGAAGACGCAACATTTTTAGAAAAATATGTGTATTTTTTATTAGAGGAAGGAAAACGTTCAGAAGCAAAAGTGGTTCTTGGACAATTAATTACTATTCAACCAGGTGAACCAGAGTGGCAAGAGAAGTTAGAAACCTTAGAATTTGAGTAAAGGAGGGAGTGGGTATGACTGCTTCTGTATCAGTTGTTGATAAAAAAGCATTTGTTCGATGGTTTTTAAAAAATTATCAATTGAAACGCCGTGAGTGTGTTTGGATTTTAAATTACTTATTAAGTAATGATGACTTATTAAAACGAATCCGATTTGTGGAAGAAGCTCACTATTGTCCTAGAGCAATGGTGATGTCAACAGTTGATTCAACAGGTGTGCCTTTTCGTTTCTATAAAGGCAATGTAATGACCGCAGACGCTGAGAAGTCTTTCCATGATTTACGCTTACATGAGCAAGAAGATATGTATATACAATTGAATTTTCCTAATATACCACCAAGTGCACAATACTTAGCAGTTCTAGAAGAAAACCCTTATATGCCAGAGACACTGCTAGTTAGTGAAAAAGATCGTTTACTGGCAGAAGAGCTGCTTTCCAATAGCTTACTCGTATTCCAAGAAGAAAAATTACTCGCACAAATTGATGAAGCCCTTGACCAGGGAGATGAAGAGCGTTTTTATGAATTGTCTAATTTGTTACAGGCATTAAAGGAAACGGCTAATTTACCTTAGTCATAGGTAAAAATTGAATGTCCTTTACCCACTTCAATATGGTAACATTACTAGTGAATGATTGTTTTCACTTTTAATTGGGTATCCTATTGAAGAGTGGAAAAGGGCATTTTTATTTTGTGACAAAGGAGGTTTGTTGAATGTACTTTAATGCAAACGATGTGACATCGTTTTTGGGACAGAAGGATTTCATTGATACTGCGATTGTTCCGCTCATATCCATCGATTTATCTTCTGAAAAAATAAAGCAAAGTGGCGCAGAAGTAGATTTTGTAATGTCTTTAACTTCTTTCATAGAACAACAGTTTAAAGGCCGTTTATTAGTAATGCCACCTTTTTCTCATATGACTTCGTTAAAAAACGAAGAATTACCACAGCAATTTGAAACGCAATTACATAGTGCTGGTTTTAAGCATGTGTTCTTCATTACTTGTGACCATTCTTGGACAAATATTGGAGATATAGTAAATATTATTTGGTTACCAGCGATTCCGTTAGAAAGTATGGATGCCAGTGTGAAAAAATCCATTCTCGAAGATCAATTACGACAAGTGGTTCCGATGCTTTCGACCAAATGGGCACAGATTTAACAATTAGTTTCAATAAATGTTCACATTCTCCAGCTTTCCACAGAATGCTATATTGACCAAGCTATGGACTTGATATATCATATATATGTCCTAGTATTACTATTTGTAAAAGTATGTCCGTTGGACTGACCTTTAAGTTAGAGGGGGGAAAATAATGAGTAATAATCGAGTTTCACGTCGTCAATTTCTAAGTTATACACTTACTGGTGTTGGTGGATTTATGGCGGCAGGTATGTTAATGCCAATGCTTCGATTTGCAATTGATCCAGTGTTACAAAAGCATGATGGTGGAGATTTTGTAGAGACTGAGCATAAAATCGCTGATCTCACAGAAGAGCCAGTAAAAGTTGACTTTTCATTTGAACAAGTGGATGCATGGTACAAATCAAATGTAACAAACGTAGCGTGGGTTTATAAAGATGGGGATCAAATCATTGCTCTATCACCTGTTTGTAAGCATTTAGGATGTATGGTTGACTGGAATGGAGATTCTGCACACCCAGGACAATTCTTCTGTCCATGTCACGCAGGACGTTACGAGAAAAACGGAAAAAACATTGCAGGTACACCACCTCTAGGTCCGTTGGATGAATTTGATGTACAAGAAAAAGATGGCTATTTAATGATTGGTCCAGCTAAAGCAAATACTCTAGTTAAATAAGTAAGGGGGTACGACAACAGTGCTAAATAAAATTTATGATTGGGTCGATGAACGCCTAGATATTACACCGATTTGGCGTGATATTGCCGACCACGAAGTGCCAGAGCACGTTAACCCTGCACATCATTTTTCAGCATTCGTTTACTGCTTCGGTGGATTAACATTCTTCATCACAGTAATTCAAATTCTATCTGGTATGTTCCTAACAATGTATTATGTACCAGACGTTGTGAATGCCTGGAAATCAGTTTATTATTTACAAAACGAAGTAGCGTTTGGTGAAATCGTGCGCGGTATGCACCACTGGGGAGCTTCATTAGTTATCGTAATGATGTTCTTACATACACTTCGTGTATTCTTCACGGGTTCTTATAAGAAACCTCGTGAGTTAAACTGGATGGTTGGTGTAGGTATTTTTGGTGTAATGATGGGTCTTGGCTTTACAGGATACTTATTACCATGGGATATGAAAGCATTATTCGCTACTAAAGTAGGTATCGAAATTGCAGCATCTGTTCCGTTTATCGGTTCGATAATAAAAGTATTATTAGCGGGTGACACTACAATTCTTGGTGCTCAAACGTTAACTCGATTCTTTGCGATTCATGTATTCTTCTTGCCTGCAGTATTGTTTGGGTTACTTGCAGCACACTTTATCATGATTCGTCGTCAAGGAATTTCAGGACCGTTGTAATTGTCTTGACGGTTCGATGATCTTTAAAAGGAGGGGACACTATGCATCGCGGAAAAGGAATGAAATTTGTCGGCGATTCTCGTATTAAAGCGAATCACAGAATGCCGAATGTTCCAAAGGATTATTCCGAATATCCAGGTAAGACGGAAGCTTTCTGGCCGAACTTCTTACTGAAGGAATGGATGGTTGGTGCTGTATTTTTAATTGGATACTTATTATTAACTGTCGCTCACCCGTCGCCACTTGAAGGGCCGGCAGATCCAACTAGAGCATATACACCGCTACCGGACTGGTACTTCTTATTCATGTATCAACTTTTAAAATACTCATTTGCTTCTGGTCCATACAATGTAATTGGAGCAATTGTAATTCCAGGTCTTGCATTTGGAGCGCTATTATTAATGCCATTTTTAGACAAGGGTCCAGAACGTCGTCCATCTAAACGTCCATTACCAACAGCGTTTATGTTATTAACTTTAGCTGCTATGTTCTACCTAACTTGGGAGTCAGTTGTTAACCACGACTGGGAAGCTCAAAAAGCTATGGGTGCAATCGTAGAAACAGTTGAATTCGATAAAGAATCAGAAGGTTATAAACTGTACGCTGGTTCAGCATGTATTACATGTCACGGTGAAGGATTAGAAGGTGGAGCTGGTGCACCAACACTAATGAACACAGGTTTAACTGCTGACGAGATTAAGGACATTGCTCATAATGGTTCTAAGAGTGGTAAAATGCCACCAGGATTATGGACAGGTTCAGACGAAGATCTTCAAAAACTTGCTGAATTTATCGAAAGTTTAAAAGCAGAGTAATAGTAAAAGAGTCAGGAAACTGGCTCTTTTTTTTCGACCTTGTTATAATATTGTGACTGAATGCCGAGCGAAAAAGTTCCCTTTCCCTATTCATTTTAGCGAAAAATGTCGAAAAATAGTTTTGAATGGGGTTAATAAAGCGAATTAAATCTATCCATTAACACATATTGAAGTTATAGAAATTCGTTCACCTCGAGAGAAGAAGCATCTCTATACATAATCAAAGAATTTTAGAAAAGCGCAAGGAGTTGTAATCATGCAAATAACACGTGCAAATCTTTGGTATCTTCTTAACCACAAGTCATTCTTAATAGCGCTACTTATTATTAATCTATTAGGCACAGTTTATGGCTATTATTGGTATGGGTGGCAGCTTGCAATAACAAAGCCTATATTTTATATTTTTGTTCCTGATAGTCCGACAGCTAGCTTATTCTTTTGCTTTGTGTTAATTGCTTGGATTTTTGGGAAAAGTTGGCCGCTTATGGAAGTTTTAGCGCTGGTTACTTTGGTGAAATATGGCCTATGGGCAGATGTCATGAATATTTGGACATTAGTTGAAACAGGATCGATAGGTTGGCAAGGCTGGATGTTAGTAGGTTCACATTTTGCAATGGCAGTTCAAGCTATATTATATATGAAGAAATATGTATTCACTTATTGGCATGTGGTCATAGCGGCTGTCTGGACGTTACATAATGATGTCATTGACTATGTGTTTGGTCAAATGCCTATGTATGGGGATTTAGTCAAGTACACAAGCTATATTGGCTACTTTACATTTTGGTTATCAATTGCATGTATTCTCCTTGCGATTTTCTCAATTAGGTGGCGCAAATATTTGCCGAATTAGGGTATAAATTATAGAATTATAGTATCGAGGTAGAAAGGGGTTTAGAATATTGTCAACAAGCATGTATATTGTTTATTTTATTATTATTATGCTGCTGCCACTTTATGCACAAATGAAAGTAAAAGGCACGTATAATAAGTTTGCGAAACAACGTACAATGAAAGGCCAAACAGGTGCAGAGGTAGCGCGTGCGATTTTAGATGCGAACGGCTTATATGATGTACGAGTTGTGCCAACACAAGGTGTGTTGTCTGATCATTATAATCCGGCAACCAAAACAGTTGCTTTATCAGAAAGTAACTTTTATGAAGCGAGTGTTGCAGGTGCTGCGGTAGCTGCCCATGAGGTAGGTCACGCCATCCAACATAAAGAAGCTTATTCTATGCTTACATTACGTAGTAAGCTAGTCCCAGTGGCAAATATTTCTTCTAATGCGTCTTGGATTTTCGTAATGATTGGTATTTTTGCAAGTAGTACGAATTTCTTGCTGTTAGGTATCATATTATTAGCAGCAGGTGTTGTTTTCCAATTAGTGACACTTCCTGTGGAGTTTGATGCTTCAAAGCGAGCTTTAGTTCAAATGAATACGCTTGGAATTATCACAAATGAAGAAGAACGACCAGCTCGAAAAGTATTAAGTGCTGCAGCATTAACATATGTAGCAGCGGCGGCAGTGGCTGTACTTGAGTTATTACGTTTAATTTTAATTTTTACCAATATGCGCAGCGATGACTAAGAAAAAACTTGTTATGGTGTACACCACTATAACAAGTTTTTTATCTTCGAACGATTAATGAAGCGGCTGTTTTTGATCATCAAGGGTGAAGCCTTCTCCTGCCACATCGCGTACTTCTATAATAGAAACGAAAGCGTGCGGATCGACTTCATGAACAATGGATTTTAAACGTACAACTTCATTGCGGCCTATAACACAATAAATAACTTCCTTAGGCTGTTTAGTAAAATGACCATGACCTTCTAAAATCGTGATTCCTCGCTCCATTCGTAGGGCGATTGTTTCCGCAATGACACCTGATTTCTCGGATATAATGAGTGCACCACGGGCTGCATAGGCACCTTCCTGTACAAAGTCAATGACACGAGCACCAACAAACACAGCGACTAATGTGTACATCATGGAACGAGCATCTAAGAATGTTAGCCATGAAAGGATTATAACAATGGCGTCGAAGACAAACATGGTTTTACCCATACTCCAACCAAAATATTTATGCCCAAGTCGCGCCAAAATATCGACACCACCTGTAGTGCCGCCAAAGCGAAAGACAATACCTAGTCCGAGTCCGACGAAAACACCAGCGAAAAGGGCAACAAGTAACATGTCATCTTCTAAATGAATTGTAAATTGGTATTTCTGGAAAATCTTTAGAAAAAGAGAAACAGATAAAGTGCCGACAAGTGTATAGACAAACGATTTCTTTCCAAGTAATCGATAACCAATTATAAACATGGGAATATTTAATAATAGGTTCATTAAGGCGGGGTCCCATCCTAATGTAAAGTATAGTATGAGTGTAATTCCACTAAGTCCACCTTCACCCAGCTGATTTTGAATGTTGAAGTGAACAAAGCCGAAGCTAAAAATTGCTGCTCCGAGCATTATTGCGATAATATTACGAATTTTAATCTGTTTTAACATTTGACCTCCTGTAGTTCTAAACAAATGAAGTAACGTTATCTATTATCTGACATTTTATTGGTTTTGACAACAACGGTGTAAATTTTATAGGATGGTAAATAGGAGTGTGATTAAAATGGCAGATCAACTAACTATGGAAGCATTACAACAGCGTGTTGATAATTATATAGGACAATTTAAAGAAGGCTATTTCCCGCCATTCGAACTGCTGGCCCGTTTAACAGAGGAATTAGGCGAGCTGTCCCGTGAGGTTCAGGATGTATATGGGCAAAAAAAGAAAAAGAATACAGAAGAAGCAAACAGTATTGAAGAAGAACTAGGGGACTTTTTCTTTGTTTTAGTATGCTTTGCCAATGCTCAAGGCATTAAATTAGATGAAGCTCTATTAAGGGTCATACATAAATTTGAAACTAGGGATAAGGATCGTTGGACTAGAAAGGATGAAGAATGATGTCGATTCGTGTAGCCATTGCAGGAGCAAGAGGAAAGATGGGGGCTGAGGCTGTACATACGGTCATGAAACATGACAAAATGGAATTAGTAGCTGTACTAGATTATAAGGAAGTAGGAAAAACATTAGCTGATTTAGACATGTTTCCAGCGAGCTATAAGGTACCTGTATTTACGGAAATGCATGATCTTGTAGAAGCAACTGCCCCAGATGTACTAGTGGATTTAACGAACCCACATGCTGTATACAATCATACTAAAGAAGCATTGAATTTAAATGTACGACCTGTAATTGGTACAACCGGATTTACAGATGCACAACTAGAAGAATTATCAACAATTGCTAAAGAAAAAGAGTTAGGCTGCATTATTGCACCCAACTTTGCGATTGGCGCTATCCTGATGATGAAATTTGCGAAAGAAGCGGCCAAATACTTACCAGATGTAGAAATTATTGAAATGCATCATGATCAAAAACTTGATGCACCATCTGGAACAGCAGTGAAAACGGCCCAATTAATTCAAGAGGTACGTGCGCAAAAGATTCAGGGGCATCCAGAAGAAAAAGAAACCATTAAAGGTGCAAGAGGTGGAGATTTTGATGGTATGCGCGTTCACTCCGTACGCTTACCTGGTTTAGTGGCACACCAGCAAGTATTATTTGGTGGTGATGGGCAGCTCTTAACGATTCGCCATGATTCGTTAAATCGTAATTCTTTTATGTCAGGCATTGCCTTTTGTGTAGAAGAGGTTATGAAAATGGATCAGCTTGTTTATGGTTTAGAAAACATCATCTAAAGATTGGGATGGAAGCTATATGAAAATCGCATTGATTGCACATGATCGTAAAAAAGATAATTTAGTACAGTTTGCTATTGCTTACAAAGATATTTTACTTGAACATTCACTTTATGCTACCGGTACAACGGGACAGCGTGTAATTGAAGCCACTGGTTTAGAGGTAACGCGTTTTCGTTCAGGTCCACTTGGTGGCGACCAACAAATTGGGGCAATGATTGCCAACAATGATATGGATATGGTTATTTTTTTCCGCGATCCATTAACAGCACAGCCACATGAGCCAGATGTTTCTGCACTTATCCGTCTTTGTGATGTTTACCAAGTGCCACTGGCAACAAATATGGGGACAGCAGAAATATTATTAAAAGGCCTGCAAGAAGGCTTTGTGGATTGGAGACTGATACAAGAAAGACGCAACTATTAAAAGACGTGATTTAGAAAGGATGATCATCGAATGAAAAAGCTAAAAATCGGCATTACCTGTTATCCAACAGTTGGAGGCTCTGGTGTTATTGCAACAGAATTAGGCAAAATGCTTGCAGAAAGAGGCCATGAAATTCATTTCATTACCTCAAGCGTACCATTTCGATTGAATAAAATTTATCCAACCGTCTTTTTCCATGAAGTCGAAGTTAATAATTATTCAGTGTTTCAATATTCACCATACGATATTGCATTAGCGAGTAAAATGGCAGACGTCATCAAGGATGAAGAGTTGGATGTGTTGCATGTGCATTACGCAATTCCACATGCAGTATGTGCAGTGTTAGCGCGTGAAATGAGTGGTCGAGATATTGGCATCGTCACAACACTTCATGGCACAGATATTTCGGTGCTTGGGCAAGATTCTACGCTTTCACAAGCCATTAAGTATGGGATTGATAAATCTGATATTGTGACAACCGTGTCACACGCATTAAAAGAACAAACCTATGAATTAATTGATACAGTAAAGCCAATTGAAACGATTTATAATTTTGTGGATGAACGTGAGTACTTCCCTCGAAATTCTGGGAACTTAAAAGAGCAATTTGGTATACAAGAAGATGAAAAAGTCATCATTCATGTTTCTAACTTCCGTAAAATCAAGAATCTTCCGCATATAATTGACGCCTTTAAGAAAATTCGTGCCAATATGAAGGCGAAGCTTTTATTAGTAGGCGACGGGCCAGAAAAGCATCGTGTAATGGACCAAGTAAAGGAAAGTCCATATATGAAGGATGTTCTATTTTTAGGAAAACAAGAAAATTTAGCTGAACTATATGCAATTAGTGATCTAAAACTGTTACTTTCTCAGCAGGAATCGTTTGGACTGGTTTTATTAGAGGCAATGGCTTGTGGAGTACCTTGTATTGGAACAAATGTAGGGGGTATCCCGGAAGTCATTGAACATGGTGTGGATGGCTTTATTGTGGAATTAGGAGATACAGATACAGTAGCTGAGTATGCTGTTCAGTTATTGCAAGATGAGGAGAAATTACTGCGTTTCAGAGAGGCGGCCATTCATGCTGTCAGTGACAAATTCCACTCATCCAAAATTGTAGAACAATACGAAAAACTGTACGAGAAGGTAGCGGAAAGAAATCATGCAAAACAATAAAGAATGGCAGGCAGCCTATTCAGTCATTAAACAATTAGAACATGCAGGCTTTGAGGCAGTTATTGTAGGTGGAGCTGTTAGAGATGCTTTACTTGATCGTCCTGCACATGATGTTGATGTTGCGACAAACGCGCTGCCTGAAGAAGTAAAATCAGTATTTCAACGGACAGTAGATATTGGGATTCAGCATGGGACGGTACTCGTTATCGTACCAGCTGGACCTGTTGAGGTAACGACTTATCGCACAGATGGGGAATATACAGATCATCGAAGACCAGAAAAAGTACAGTTTGTTCGCTCTCTACAAGATGATTTACAACGTCGTGATTTTACAATGAATGCTATCGCTATGCGCCATGATGGCTCTTTTGTAGATTTTTACGGTGGTCGTCAAGACATAGAACTTCGGGTTATTCGAGCTGTTGGCGATGCTCAAAAACGCTTTGCTGAGGACGCGTTGCGCATGTTACGAGCGATTCGTTTTTCAGCACAGCTTGATTTCACAATAACCGAAGATACGTTGACTGCAATACAAAATAGAGCAGCAGATATCGCATTTATTGCAAGCGAACGTATCAAAGCAGAGCTAGATAAGCTATGGCTAGGAACTACTGTCTTTAAGGGGCTACAGAAATTAGAGGAAAGTGGCTTGGCAGTGTATTTACCAGGTGATTTTCAGGCTGAACACTGGCAGAATTTTCGAACTGAGGACAAGCAGTTAGGCTGGGCCTATTTCGCTTTACTTCAAGGAGCAAACTGGCGAGAGGTTCTGCGAAGTTATCGTCTATCTAATAAAGAAATGGCGTTTGTTAAATCTGTGCTGACAGCGTTTGAAGCGTTAAAAAGCGGCTGGACAAATTCACATTATTTTACCTACACAGAACAGGAGCTGGAAGCAGCTTTATATTTCGCGAAACTGCGCCAGCTGGATGCTTGTTTACCTAACCAGCCCATTCATACATTACAGGACAAGCTACCGATTCGACAGAAACAAGAAGTTGTGGTGAATGGGGCAGATTTACTTAAATGGTCTGGTAAAAAGGGAGGACCTTGGGTAAAAGAAGCATTAGAGAACATGCTGGAAGCCATACTTCATAATGAACTTGAAAATGACCAACAACAGATAAGAAACTGGCTCGATCACAACTACTTCCATGAAGCTTGAGCCTCCTTTCTTCCTCCACATATATTTTCCTTCAAGCCGTCCCAGAATAGTATGGGACGGCTTGTCATCTCTATCGCTGGTGGTCATTTCGTTTAATTTACAGTATGATTAAGAAAAATAGTTACATAAAAAAGTGAGTTTACAAAAGGAATGATGTGAACATGACAATTTCCATGAAAGATGCAATTTTAAAAAGAATACTTGCTGCCGATGGTGAAGCGGTTTCAGGTCAAGAATTAGCGGATTCTCTTGGTGTCTCAAGGACGGCTGTCTGGAAGCATATGCAGACGTTACAGGAAGAGGGCTACACATTTGAAACGATTAAGAAAAAAGGATATGTATTAACAGGAGTACCAAATAGTTTAAGTCCTGCACAAATTGAGCTTTTTTTAAAAACAGAGCATTTTGGAAGGGAAATTCATTATTTTGATATCGTAGATTCAACACAGACGGTTGCCCATAAACTTGCACAGGAGGGGGCGCCACACGGCACGATCATTATAGCTGAGGAGCAAACAGCAGGTCGTGGTCGGATGGCTCGTCCATGGGAGTCTGTTCATGGTACTGGTATATGGATGACGATTATCGTTCGACCAGATGTCACTCCTCAACAGGCATCATCCTATACACTTGTCGTGGCAGTGGCTGTCACAATGGCCATTAAAACGCTTTATAAAGATGTAGAACCAGCTATTAAATGGCCGAATGATTTACTAGTTAACGGCAAAAAATGCACGGGTATTTTAACGGAGATGCAGGCAGAAGCAGATCTGGTACAGGCATTACTAGTTGGCATTGGAATAAATGCTAACCAGGAGGCTTCTGAATTTTCACCTGATATTGCGGATATTGCTACTTCATTACGATTAGAAGCTGGAGAAGAAATTAATCGTGCCGCACTTGTAGCTTTAATTTTACAGTATTTAGAGCAATTTACAGAGTTATATGTCGAAGAGGGATTTGCAAGTATCAAAACCCTATGGGAACAAATGTCTTGTACGATTGGTCAACTTATTGAGGTGACGACAATACGAGAACGCTTTGAAGGAATTGCTAGTGGAATTACAGATGATGGCGTGCTACAGCTTACCCAGGATGATGGATCAGTTCGTACTATTTATGCAGGAGATATCAAAATACTATAAAAATAAGCTGCAGGGTATGAGCCTGCAGCTTATTTGATGACTTCAATTATTATTATTTGAGTGATACATCTACATCACCATGCGATAAAGAAATGTTCAACTGGTGATCACCATTGTAACGTTGAGTGACTGTACCACTTTGTTCTGTGCCATTAATTGTTATATCGCCAAAACTTGTTTTTACTTCATAACCAAGATCACTTTGATTGTTTTGTAAGTGAAACGTTGCATCACCAAAGCTAGATGTGATGGTTGAGGAACCGTTTAAAGTTCCCACAATATCAATATCACCATGTTGGCTTTCGATGTTGACACCATTACTAGCGTATTGCTTGAACGTTAAATCACCAAAATCCTGTGTAATCTCGGTTTTCTCACCAGTTATGTCGTTGAAGGTTATATCTCCATAATTTTGTATAAGAGTTAGCTGTTGATAATGCAACCCACTAAGTGATGTATCCCCAAATTCACTATCGATCACGATTGTCTCTAGTTTAGTATCTGTTGGAACATAGAGTTTGATAGATGGAGAAGAAAAGCTTGCAAGACCAAATTGAAAACTGTTCTTTTTCTTCGCCTTTGTTTCAATCCGTAAAGTTCCATCTTCAACATGGTACGAGACGTCTTGCTGTTCGAGTACATTGGTTTCTAATTTATATTTGTCATCGCTTGCGACAATGACGATATCCCCATAATCATTTACAATATTAATATTAGTAAACTTATCTAGGTTATGCGATTCACTAACTAATTTATTGCTACCTGGCACGTGAAGGCCATCATCGTCTTTGATAAATAGCCATCGACCACCTGAAAAATAACCGACTAATGCTAGTAAAATACCTAACGCAATCATGGTCATGGCAATAAGCGTATTTTTGGAGGTCATTTACAAGCCTCCTTTCTGTTTTTTCGTTATTTTATGGAATAAGCTGCCCAATGTTTCAATAGAGACAAGGACGGTTTTCTTGATAAAACGGGCAACGAAAGGAAAAAGTAAGACACCTAATCCCGTAAAAATAAAGCCAACTCCCATAAACAATAAAGCGGTAGGCCAATGCTCATTAAAAATGAAGAAGCCTGAAATAAGGGCGGCAATCCCACCAACAAAAATACTTAAAATGCCTGCTCCAATGGCAAATATTAAACTAATAATGACAGCACCAAATGAAAAAATAAGTGCGATAGCTGTTGCAAGTAGTGGTAAAGAAAGTGGTGCAGAAAGTATAGCTAGAATAATGAGCCATATGGCTGTCATATTCTTTTTAGCCGTTTTCTCTGAAGCATTTTCTAAATCCTTCAAGGCAAAATCAGCCAATATTTGTGAGGCAACATGAGAAGGGGAGCCTAGTTCTGAAATAACCTGTTGCTCATTATTCTCTCCTGCTTCCTCAAAGTATTCTTCATAATAGGCAAGAGCAGCGTCTAACTCATGCGCAGGAAGGCGCCGTAATTTCCCTCGTAGCTTTTTCAAATAGCTAGCACTATCCATCTATAATCCCTCCTAAAAGTACACAATCAACCTTTTCCTTATACACTTGCCATTCTTTTAAAAGCTCTAATAAGCGTATACGTCCATGCTCTGTAATTTGATAATAGCGTCTATTTCTACCTTGATAGGGCTGATCGTAGGTTGTTAAGTAATTCGCTTTTTGTAAGCGGCGTAATACAGGGTACAGTGTAGATTCTGATATATCCATGACTAATTGTACTTGCTGGGTTAAGGAATAACCATATGCGTCCTCTTTGTCAACGATGGCCAGTACACAAGCATCCAGTAAAGCTGAGCCAAGCTGAAATGTCATCTTCCCACCTCACATTCATTACTTATACTTCATTTTATATTATATGATATATAGTATGCGGATAGTATATGACGTATAGCATTAATTGTCAAATTATATAAATGAAAGTTTTTATTATAAGAAAATAATATTTGAAGATTACTAGGTTTATTGTTATAGTATGTGCTGAAGGGCAGTATCCATTGTGAACGGCACCTTCAAAAATGCAGGATCTCATACAACTAATATCTGCCTTGATCTTTTATGACAGGGACGGAAGAAAACAATGCGTTCAAAAAATAGCTTACTTTCATAGTGAAGCTAGTACCTCTTGTCGAGCTATGTAAAGAGGCTTTTTGCTAACGAACGAAACACACCCTTCTGTCCATTTTAGGAACAGAGGGGTTTTTCTGTTTTCTTCCCTTAAAAAAGGAGGACTACAAAATGAAAACGACAACAGATTTTTTAAAGATGAAAGAAGCAGGTGAGAAAATCGTTATGGTGACTGCCTACGATTATCCAGCCGCTAGATTTGCAGAGGATGCTGGTGTGGACATGATCCTAGTAGGGGATTCGCTTGGAATGGTGGTACTTGGCTATGATTCTACAATGCCAGTGACTGTAGCAGACATGGTCCATCATGCAAAAGCAACGCGACGCGGGGCGAAGGATACTTTTGTTGTGGTGGATATGCCATTTGGTACCTATCATGGTGATGTCAATGAAACATTGAAAACGGCGATTTACATGATGCAAGAAACAGGTGCCGATGCTTTAAAAGTGGAAGGTGCTGGCGATGTGATTCCAGTCATTCAAAAGTTAACAGCTGCAGGTATTCCAGTTGTTGCTCATTTAGGCTTACTGCCACAATCGGCAGGGGTGCTTGGTGGTTATAAGGTACAGGGGAAAACAGCTGAACAGGCTACGACTCTTATTGAAGATGCAAAACAATGTGAAAAGGCTGGTGCTTGTGCGGTCGTGTTAGAATGTATACCACATCAGCTAACAGAAATAGTGTCAGCTAACCTTACTATTCCAACCATTGGTATTGGAGCAGGTGTCGAGGCGGATGGCCAAGTGTTGGTCTATCATGACATGTTAAGCTATGGCTCACACCATGTGCCAAAGTTTGTTCAACAATTTGCGGATATGGGTAAAGAGGCAAGTAGTGGAATGATTCGTTACGTGGATGCGGTAAAAGCGGGTACTTTCCCTGCACAAAAGCATTTCTTCACAATGAAAGAGGATACATTAGATCAGCTATATGGGGGCGTCAAATCATGAAGGTCGTCACAACAATACAAGCATTAACAGCCGAAATTCAGGCAGCTAAACAAGCTCATAAAACCATTGGTCTTGTTCCGACTATGGGATATTTGCATGAAGGTCATTTAACATTGGCTCAAACAGCTCGAGGAGAAAATGATTTAGTTGTCATGAGTATATTCGTCAACCCTACACAATTTGGGCCAAATGAAGATTTTGAAAGCTATCCTCGTGATTTGCCAAGAGATATTGCATTGGCAGAGTCTGTCGGTGTAGATCTTATATTCGCACCAAGTGTTGAAGACATGTATCCACAGAATGGTGGAATTCGTATTCATGCGGGTGAACAGGCGACGATCCTTTGTGGAGCGAGTCGTCCAGGTCATTTTGATGGTGTATTACAGGTTGTAGCAAAATTATTCCACCTGACACTACCAACTAGAGCATATTTTGGTCAAAAAGATGCCCAGCAAGTTGCCATTATTACAACAATGGTGCGTGATTTTAATTTTCCTTTAGAAATGCGGGTAGTACCCATTGTGCGTGAGGAAGATGGTTTAGCGAAATCATCACGCAATATTTATTTAAATGAATCAGAGCGGGAAGAGGGTCCTGCAATCAATGAAGCACTTCAATTAGCTAGGGATTGTTTTTTAACGAATGGAGATGCTGCACAAGCATTAACAAAAGCAAAAGCTCATATTCAAGCACGAACTCATGGCCGAATTGACTATATTGAATTATTAGCTTATCCAGATTTAATACCAGTGACTGAAACGACACAACAAATATTGTTAGCAGCAGCGGTATATATTGGGCAAACACGCTTAATTGATAATTGTATCTTTACTGTGAAAGAGGGACTATAAATATGTTACGTATGATGATGAATAGTAAAATCCACCGTGCAACAGTGACTCAGGCGGACCTAAATTATGTTGGCTCGATAACAATTGATGAGGATATTTTAGATGCAGTAGGTATGCTGCCAAATGAAAAGGTACATGTTGTCAATAATAATAATGGCGCTCGTTTTGAAACGTATATTATTGCAGGTGAGCGTGGTTCAGGCGTGATCTGTGTCAATGGAGCGGCAGCACGACTCGTACAACGTGGTGATATTGTCATTATTATTTCTTATGTGTATGTGGATAATCACGAGGCAAAAGAGCATAAACCGACTGTTGCCATTATGGGTGAGGGCAATACAATTAAAGAAATGATTGCCCATGAACCAGAAGCAACAGTGATGTAATAGGAGAACATTTTACCATTATTCCAGAAACAAACAAGGGTAAAACAGTTGGAAGTCGATATCTAATAGGAGGATGGCATAGCTCATTTATTGTAGCTAAATAGCCAATCCTCCTTTTTTTGTGATTGAATATGTTACAAAAGTAACTGGTAAAATTTTGATTTTACTAACTATTAAACTAGTTTACAAAATTATAATTTTACAAATGTTCTAGTATTTTGTGAGATATTTATGTAGAATTTAGTTGTTAGTACATCATTTTACTAGTGGAGGTATCATTTGTAATGGAAAATAAACGTAACAAATTTTTAACAGCTACTGCAGCAGCACTGGCTGTCACAGCGGTAGCGGTAGCACCAGTATCAGCAGCAAGTCCTTTTTCAGATGTAAAAGAAAGTCATGCAGATTATGAGGGCATATCTACACTTTATGCGGCAGGTATTATTAGTGGTTACCCAGATGGTACATTCAAACCTGATACAAATGTCACACGTGGACAAGCTGCAAAAATGATTGCAGGCGCATTAAAGCTAGACACAAAAGAAGTTGAGAATCCAAACTTTAAGGATATTAAAGCAGATAATCCATATTACGGCCCAATCGCAGCGCTAGTAGGATTAAACGTTATTTCAGGCTATGGAGACAACACATTCCGTCCAAACCAAACGATTACACATGGTGATTTGGCAAAAATCTTGTCATCTATTCCTACTTTACCAGAGTTAGAAAGTGCTAATAATCATGGAGCTAGTGAAAACGTAACTCGTGGACAACTAGCAACATTGATTGCAGAAGCTCTAACAAAATCAAACACAGAGACACCAGAAACAGAAACGCCTGAACCAGAAAAACCAGAAAAACCGGAAACTGAAAAACCGGAAGATGCATTTACATTATCAGTTCTACATGTTAATGATACACATGCTCGTGCAAATGAATTACCGAAACTAGCAACAGCTGTAAAAGAGCAACGTGAAACGAAGAAAAATGTTCTAACATTACATGCTGGGGATGCATTTAGCGGTACATTATACTTCAACGAATTCCAAGGTCAAGCAGATTTAGCGTTATTAAATGAAATTGGCTTTGATGCTATGGTATTTGGTAACCATGAATTTGATTTGGGTTCATCACCTGAAGGACATCAAGCACTAGCAGATTTTGTTAAAGGTGCTAAATTCCCATTTGTTGATGCCAATACAGATTTCTCAGCAGATGCTAAATTTACAGGTTTATTTACAGATTTGATTTCAAGTGAACCTGAAAATGGTAAAATCTACTCGGGTATTGTAAAAGAAATTGATGGAGAAAAAGTAGGTATCTTCGGCTTAACGACGGAAGAAACATTGGATATTGCTTCTCCAGGTAAAGTAACATTTACTAACTATATTGAAGAAGCGAAAAAAGCTGTAGCTGCTTTTGAAGGAATGGGTGTTAATAAAATTATCGCTTTAACACATATCGGTTACAATGATAATCCGAAAGTGGATAATGATATTTTACTAGCGAAAAACGTACCAGGCATCGATGTTATCGTTGGTGGTCATGACCATACAAAATTAGATGAGCCATTTGTTGTTAAAACAAACACAGTAGGCGAAGCAAAAGATGCAACGTTAATTGTACAAGCTAATGAGTATGTAAAATATTTAGGCACACTTGATGTGACTTTTGATGGAAATGGTGTTGTAACTGAGTACGGTGGCGAATTAATCGACCTTGGTAAAGTAGCTGAAGATGCTGCATTAGTGAAATTACTAGAGCCATTTAAAGCAAAAATCGATGAAGTCAATAACAAGGAAATCGGTGTGAAAATTACTGAAGAATTAGCAAATCCACGTGCAACTGAAAGTAGCTTAGACAGTGTACGAAGCAATGAAACTGCGCTAGGTAATATTATTACAGATGGTATGCTGGCAAAAGCACAAAAGTATACTGATAAAACAGTTGTCATGGCATTACAAAACGGCGGTGGAATTCGTGCAGCAATTCCAGCTGGCAATATTACAGTAGGACAAGTGATTTCAGTATTACCATTTGGTAACACATTAGCTTTAATGGATGCAACAGGAGCTGAATTAAAAGCAGCATTTGAAGTATCCTTGAAAAATGCTCCTAAAGAAAATGGTGGTTTCCTACACATTGGTGGAGCAAAATTACAATATGATTCATCAAAAGAAGCAGGCTCACGTCTTGTATCTATCGAATATTTAGATAAAGCAACTGGCAAATATGTTGCTTTAGAAGATAGTAAAACATATACAGTGGCAACAAATGCCTTCACTGCTAAAGGTGGAGATGGCTTCGATATGTTTGCTAAAGCATATGAAGAAGGTCGTGTAACAGATTTAGGTTTATCTGATTGGGAAAACCTACAAGAGCAATTACTATCATTAAAAGAAGTGAAAACAGCAACAGAAGGTCGAATTGTTGATGTTGCAAAAAAGCAATAATACCTACGAAAGAATAGCTTGAAAACGGCATAAACTTATTCAAGAAGAAATAATGCCACTACGCTATTTCCGCAATCTTCAGGATTTCCCTGAGGTTGCGGTTTTTTTATTTTGTACGTAATGAAAGTGTTTCAATATTAACAGAGTATACAGGGGAGAAAGGATGCCGCAGAGCCAAATATATGATAAAATTCTTCTTATCTAATGTGAACTGTGAGTTGAGATGTATGATGGAAAGTCAAAAATATGCAATTGTGGATTTGGAGACAACGGGTCATTCACCAGCAAATGGGGACCGGATGATTCAAATTGCGATAGTTATTATGAAGGATTGGGAAATTGAGCGTACCTATACGAAATTTATTAATCCAGGGAAAGCCATCCCATCTTTCATTCAAGATTTAACGCATATCACGAATGAGGATGTAAAGGATTCATTACCTTTTGAGGAACATGCGGATTACATATATGAGCTACTTGCGGATTGTGTGTTTGTAGCCCATAATGCCGATTTTGACTTATCCTTTTTACAAGCGGAGTTTAAACGTGCAGGTCTTCCAAAGTGGCACGGTAAAAAAATGGATACTGTAGAGCTTGCTAAAATATTGTTTCCTACGTCACTCGGCTTTAAGTTAGGAGACTTAGCGGCAGATTTAAATATAGAGCTGGCCAATGCTCATCGAGCGGACGACGATGCTCGTGCTACCGCAGAGCTGTTCATATGCTGTTGGAAGGAGCTGTTAAGCCTTCCTCAACTAACGTTAGAACAAATGCATAAACGTTCATTTCGCTTAAAGTCGAATATTTCTCAGCTTTTTTTCGAGGCACTTCAAATAAAACGTCAGCATGTGACAGGCAATGAAAATGTACACTATTATCGAAATTTTGCAATTTGTAATGGTCGGAATAAACACGACAATGCGTCAGAGACAATTGACTACCCGCAAACAGTAACTGACAAGACTTCTTTAATGACAAAGGCACTGCCAAATTTTGAAGAGCGTCCTGCACAATTTAAGATGATGGATACGATTTGGCAAGCATTACATGAACAAAAAGAATGCGTCATTGAAGCTTCTACGGGTATTGGGAAAACGGCTGGTTATTTACTGCCGGCAATCGTGTATGCTCGTACTGTCCATAAAAAAATTGCGATCAGCACCTATACATCGTATTTACAAGAACAGCTTGTAGAGGAGGAGCTTCCTAAGATTGAAAAAATTCTAGGGACAAAAGTGAATTTGTGTGTGCTCAAGGGGATGCAGCATTATATTGATCTAGAACGTTTTGAGCAATGTATGGCATATGCTGACGAATCCTATGATGATACATTTACTATTTTACAGATCCTTGTTTGGCTGACAAAAACAGAGACGGGTGTGTTAAGTGAGCTGAATGTGTCAGGTGGCGGACAACTGTTTTTAGAGAAAATTCGCAAAATACCAAATGACAAACCTTCTAAAAGCTTTGATTTTTATGAGCAAGCTTTAAAGAATAGTGCATTTGCTGACTGTATTGTGACGAATCATGCCATGGTTTTAAGCGATTTGGTTCGTCAGACGCCGATATTTACACAAATAGATGGTTGGATAATTGATGAAGCACATCAATTTATTCAGGCTGCTATGCAACAGGATGAGATTGTCTTCTCTTATACACAATGGAAATATATTTTCGGGCAAATTGGTACAATGGAGGACACAGCGCTTTATCAACTTTTTTGTGAGGCAGCGAAGAAAAAACAACGTGTATCTATGCAAAGCTTACAGCGACTGGATGCTCAATTTATACGATTACAGCGAACATTTGATGAGACCATTCAAAGAGCTGTCCAAAATCTGCAACAACAAAAGAAAGGCAAGCAAGCTAGTAGTAAATGCACCTTGTTTTTAGAGGATGTAACTCTTGCCAAGGAACCGTTTTTACAAGTAAGTAAGCTGACACAGCAATGGCTTGATCTTGCAACTGAGGCTGCCAAAGGATTTGAAAATAACATTGAGCAACTAGATAAGAATGATGTTTATGTTCTATCAGAATGGCATTATTGGATTCGAGAAATGAAAATAAAAATTGCAGAATGGGAAGAAATTTTCTTGTCAGCTCAGGACGGAAATTCGGTTTGGCTAGAATTTGATGTACGAAGTGTTCCTGGTAGTTTACATGTCTTTAAGAAGCCTGCCAATGTAACACCGATTATTGAACAAGTATTAGCACCACTTCGCAAGCAAGCAAGCATTGTGTGGACATCAGGCACGTTAACCGTACCAGGCAATGAGCGTTTTGTTACACGACAGTTAGGAATCTCTGATAGCGTTGAGGTCATGAAACTACAGGCACCGCCAACCTATTACGCTGGTGCAAAGGCGTTTATTGTAACTGATATGCCAGACATTCAACATGTCAGCCAGGAAGAGTACATTGAGGCAGTTGCTCATGCGATTACGCGGACGGTTAGAATGACAGAGGGTCGTTGCTTTGTGCTCTTTACAGCACAAGATATGCTCCGAAAAACAGTCGAGCTCATTCAAGATAGTGAACTTTTAGATGACTATATGCTTTTTGCGCAAGGTGTTACGGGAGGTAGCCGTATGCGCATACTGAAATCTTTTCAAAAATTTAGCCATGCTGTTCTTTTTGGAACAAACAGCTTTTGGGAGGGTGTCGATGTTCCTGGAGATGCCCTTGCCTCTGTTATCGTTGTACGGCTACCATTTTCTTCACCAGAAGAGCCTGTCTTTAAGGCGAGAGCTAAGCATCTTATGGCTCAAGGACGCAATTCCTTCACAGAGTTGTCGTTGCCCGAGGCTATCATGCGCTTTAAGCAAGGCTTTGGTCGCCTAATTCGTTCCTCGCAGGATAAAGGAGCCTTTATTGTCCTAGACCGTCGAATAACTAGTAAATCCTATGGTAAAGAATTTATTAAAGCTCTACCACCAATCGACGTAAAGAAATTACAGCTACCCGAATTATTAAAAGAACTGAATCATTGGAAAAAATAGAAATTACCCCTTTTAGCATCAGCTAGAAGGGGTTTTTAATAGGTTTCTAAAGTGTTTGATAATATTATATTGCTATCATCGGCCCATTATAGAGGCTTGTTTTTATTTTGCACATCAAAAAGGTTGGCATTTCGAACAATTTCAGTAATATAGTTCATGGCGATTTCCGTTGCTTGTTGGGCATCATAGCTTTTTCGATTATTTAACAGATTGGTAAACATACCTTGCCAAATTAAGAGTGTGATTTCATTGATGGCATCCACATTACCCTCAGTTAAGTAGCCTTCTTTTAAAGCGATCTCTAACATAGAACGCCCCCGTTTTGTCAGGCTGTGTTGAAACAGAATCGCCTTTAAATCTTCAGGAATATTGATTAAATCATTGGGGTAAAAATTATAATAATTTTCCAATAGTTTTTCTGGTGTTTCCCCTAAGTCCATAATAAAGACGGCATGAAAAATCTGTGGTTGTTTGAAGGAGTATTGGCAAAAACACTCCCAAGCCAATAAATATTTATCAATGGGATCTTTGCCTCTTTCTATGTAACGAGCAACTTCGTTGGTATAGTCTTGCATACATCTCATCGATGCAAAAAATAGGAGATGTGAGATTTCTGAAAAATAATTATAAATGGTTGCACTGTTATAACCGGCCTTATCGGCAACTTTTCTAATTGTGACATTCTGCAATCCTTCTTCTTCAATAATTTCCGCTGTGGCATCTACAAAGTATTTCCACATACGACTCCTTTGTATTTCCTTTTTCTTCAAAGTGATATCCCCCCGACGCACAATGGTAGTGTGAAATCATTGTTTAAATGTATATATTTACCTTTTATCAGCTGATTTAAACTTATTATAGCATAACAATTTTAATTTCTATCTTCCATTATAGCATTTGCTTTTGTCATTTTCAGAGTTGTACATTGGATTTTCAGGTGATATACTAATCACAATTATTTTATAATCATGATTACTAAATAATCAAGATTCTGAATAATTAGATGAAGTGGGTGTTAGAACAAAGAGTAATGTACTTAGACACAAGGGGAGGATTTATTCAATGAGTAAAAAAATTGTGACACAATTTGAGTGTACATATGAAACGATCGAAAACACATGGATTGAGTTAGCAGACGGTACAAAGCTTTCTAGCCGTATTTGGCTACCAACAGTGGAAGCAGGACAAAAAGTACCAGCCATTTTAGAGTATATTCCTTATCGTAAAACAGATGGCACAAGAGCGAGAGACGAGCCTATGCACGGTTATTTTGCGGGACATGGCTATGCTGTTGTTCGAGTAGATATGCGGGGTTCAGGTGAATCAGATGGTTTATTAAAAGATGAATATTTAAAGCAAGAGCAGGATGATGCCCTTGAAGTAATTGAATGGATTGCAAATCAAAGCTGGTGTGATGGTAATATCGGGATGATGGGGAAATCATGGGGCGGATTTAATTCGCTGCAAGTAGCGGCTCGTAGACCTAAGGCGTTAAAGGCGATTATTACAGTAGGCTTTACAGATGATCGATATAACAATGATATTCACTATAAGGGTGGTTGTTTGTTAAACGATAATTTCTGGTGGGGCTCCATCATGTTAGCGTACCAGCTACGTCCGATTGATCCACACATAGTTGGCGATAGCTGGCGTGGAAAATGGATGGAACGCTTAGAAAATATGCCTTTATGGATGGCACAATGGATGGAGCATCAAACAAGAGATGACTACTGGAAACATGGTTCAGTTTGTGAGAATTATGATGACATAGAAATCCCAGTTTTTGCGCTAGATGGTTGGGAAGATTCCTATACGAACACTGTCTTAAGTTTAATGGAAGGGCTTTCTGTCCCTAGAAAAGGCATTATTGGCCCATGGGCACATGTTTATCCACATGATGGAGTCCCTGGTCCAGCAATGGGCTTTTTACAAGAAGCCGTGAAATGGTGGGATCAATGGTTAAAAGGAATAGATAATGATGTGATGGATGGACCGATGGTGAATGTCTGGGTAGAAGAAAGCATGGAACCATCTGTTAAAAAACCAGTTAGCCATGGATATTGGGTTGGATTGGAATCATGGCCAACAGCGGAAGAGGTAAAAACAAAGGCGTATCATCTGACGCATGGAAAATTATTAGAACACCGCAGTGATCAACAAGAACAGGTACAATTAAAAACACCGCAAAATCATGGTTTGTTATCAGGAGAATGGATGGGCGCTGGCGTACTAGGAGAAAGTCCAGCAGACCAACGAGTAGATGATGGAATGGCAATGATTTTTGAAACGGACATGCTAGAGAATCCACTAGAGATTGTGGGTTATCCGAAATTTGAAGTGGAATTAATGAGTGACAAATCGCATGCGATGCTGTTTGCACAGTTATCAGATGTAGCACCAAATGGAGCTGTCACACGTGTTTCCTATGGCGTGATGAATTTAACACACTTAAATGGTCATGATCGTGTAGAAAAGTTAACTCCTGGTGAAAAAGTGAAAGCATTTGTTCAATTAGATTGTTGCGGACATCAATTTAAAGCAGGGCACCGTTTACGCTTATCATTAGCAACGACGTTTTGGCCAATGTTTTGGCCGATGCCAGAAGATGCTACATTGACATTGAATCTTGAAACAGCTACCTTAGCATTGCCAACTTTCCATGGTCATCAAGTAGCTGGACCAAATATGAATCCCGAAAGTGCACCACTAACACCAATGACGACGCTACAAGAAGGAAGAGTCGATCGTTCTATTTCATATGATATTTTAACAGATACATGGACATGTATTACAGATGGGGTTGGAGGCGTATTTGGTGAGGGAATTTATCGCTTTGACGATATTGATGTCACTGTAGAACATAATTTGAAACGAGAACTAACATTAACGAATGCTGATCCATTGTCAGCTCAGTATACAATCTATCAAAAAATGAAAATTGGTCGTGAGGGTTGGTGGATTGACGCTGATATTACTGTTACCAAAACATCCGATCTAGAAGATTTCCGAATTGTTGGGGAAATGGCAATCAAAGAAAATGACAAACAGATTTTCCATAAGGAATGGGATCAAAAAATGAAACGTCATGGCTTATAAATAACATATAAGGGGTAAACATATGGAAGCTAAGTTAAAAAAGAATACAGCTACATTAGTTATTTTAGCTGTTTCAGGTGCATTGATTTACGCATTACCTTATTTTAGAAACTACTACTATGATGTCTTTCTTGATGCGTTTCATTTAACGAATACACAAATGGGGACACTTGGTAGTGCGTATGGTGTTTGTTGTTTAATTTCCTATATTTTTGGAGGATTTTGTGCAGATCGTTGGAAAACGAAATATTTATTAACCATTTCTTTAGTGGCTACAGGGTTATTAGGTTTTACCTTATTATTGTATCCACCATATCCCGTGCTTCTACTGATTCATGCTGCTTGGGGAATCACGTCCATTATGACTTTCTGGGGAGCATTAGTAAAAGCAGTTCGTTCTTTAGGTTCTGAAAATGAACAAGGAAAAGCTTTCGGATTTTTTGAAGGCGGACGTGGCGTAACCAATATCATTCAATCTGCCGTGATTTTAGGAATATTTGCTTTTTTTGCGAAACATATGAGTGATAAAATGGCTCTCTCAGCGGTTATTACGGTGTATTCTGTGATTTGTCTTTTGTTAGGATTCATGATTATGATGCTTTATAAAGATCCTGACCAAGCAACTGTAAGTCGTGAAGACAAGGAAGGCAGTAAATCATTTGATTGGGCAGTCCTTTGGAAAGTGTTAAAGATGCCAACAACTTGGCTTGCAACCATTCTTATTTTTACGTCTTATGCGATGATTATTAGCTATTATTACATCACACCTTATGCAACAGCCGCATTTGGAGCATCAACATTAATTGCTGCTGCTTTAGGCTACTTCTCTCAGTATTGTCGTCCAATAGGTAGTTTTAGTGCAGGGATCATAGGTGATCGTATTGGTGTGTCTAATATGGTGTTAATCGGCTATATATTATTAGCATTAGGTTTAGTAGGGCTCATTTTACTGCCAGGAAAAGCTTCTTTTATCCTTATGCTTTTAGTATTTATAGGAATCATCTATACATCTATGTATGCTTTGCAAGCGATGCATTTTGCTATTTTAGTAGAAGGCGATTATCCTGTAGAATCAACAGGAACCGTTTCCATGCCGCTGATGATTGTGGGCTATAGTGGGGAAATCTTTATGCCAATTATTGCAGGCGCTTGTTTAGATTATTGGGGTGGCACAGCTGGCTATAAAGTATTCTTCGGTATTTTATTAGGTTTAGCTATTATTGGATTCATTACAGTAGTCATTTGGCAACGTGTAACGAAAGAAAAACGCCAAGAAATTGCTTTGCAACGAAAGCTTGCGAAGGAACAGGCGCTTACTTAATTTAGTTTCATAAGGGATGCCTTCCTATGAGGTAAAAAGATGACTTTGGTATGTACGAGGACACTGAAAAAGTCCACAAGATGACAAAAGCGATTGTGAGAACGGATTTACGTTTTCACAATCGCTTTTTCTTTCATTTCTTTCATTATAA
>NZ_KQ465109.1 GCF_001308875.1 Lysinibacillus sp. ZYM-1
ATTCAAACGAAACTAAACAACCAGTCGCCCGTTAAATACCGACAATTGGCTGTTTAAAAGGTGTTTTCTTACTGTCTCAAAAACGACAGTCAGTGCCATGATAGGCAGCTTTTTGTTAGGCATCCGGATAGGTTTTTCGTAAAAAGGCGATAGACTGTTGAATAAGAGCTTTCAAAATTTCTTCCTCAACATCAGCGAGTTTATGAATATAAACGCAAGCTTTCCCTGTTGTGTGTTTACCAAATTGCTGTAATAATTGTGCTCGTTCATGATCACCCGGGGCAAAATATAAGCTAATTTTAGCCTTGCGAGGGGAGAATCCGACGAGTGGTGCATCGCCTTCATGACCCGTTTGATATTTATAATGATAGTGCCCAAACCCTATGATACTTGGACCCCACATTTTAGCCTCATAGCCTGAGACCTCTGTAAAAATGTCCAAAAGTCGATAGGCATCTTCCCGCTTTTTTGGATGATCTACACTTTCAATAAATTCAATGACACTTGCATCGGTTTCTTTCGTCTTTAATTCATACATATATATCCCTCACCTTCACAAAATAGGATGTATCATCCCCTATTATTCCCTATTCTGCCTGCTCTAACAATAGCTTTTGTTGGAGCTGACAATACATGCCCTGTTGTTGCATCAGCTCTTGATGATTGCCTTGCTCGACAATTTCGCCCTGTTGAATAACGAGTATTTGGTCCGCGTTCTCAATGGTTTTTAAACGATGGGCGATAACAAAGCTTGTGCGACCCTGCATTAAATGCTGTAAACCTTTTTGAATATCGACCTCTGTTTGCGTATCCACACTTGATGTCGCTTCATCTAAGATTAAAATATCCGCGTTCTCTAGGATGGCACGGGCAATGGCGATGAGCTGCCGTTGTCCCTGACTTAAATTAGCGCCACCTGCTTGAACAGGCGTATCGTATTGTGCTGGTAAATATTTTATGAAATGATGGGCATTCGCGATTTTTGCTGCCTCGACAACCTCTGCATCTGTCGCATCCAGCTTCCCAAAGCGAATGTTCTCACGAATAGTGCCCGAAAACAAATAGGTGTCCTGTAAAACCACACCTACCCTTTGACGAATCGTTGCCATTTTATAGTGTTCAATATTGTGCCCATCAATTAAAATTTCACCTTGATCAACGTCATAAAAACGTGTTAGTAAATTAATAATGGTCGTTTTCCCTGAGCCAGTTGGACCAACAAGTGCTATTGTTTCCCCTGCCTTAGCATAGAAGTTAATGTTTTGGAGAACCGATTTCCCTTGTTCGTAGCTAAATGACACTTGCTGAAAAACGACATCCCCTTTTAACGATGACGCCTCGATGGCCAGAGGTTGATCAGCCACCTCTGATGGTTCATCTAATATTTCAAACACACGCTCCGCTCCAGCAATAGCCGACTGAAAGGTGTTTAAAAGGTTAGATAATTGATTGAGCGGGCGGAAAAATTGCCGTGTATAAGTGACAAATGCTGCAATAATCCCAACCGTCACAAAACCCTTCACCGCTAAAAAGGCTCCTGTCCCGATGACTATCGCTAGCCCTAAGTTATTCATAAAGTTATTAATGGGTCCTAATAATCCCGAAGTAATCTCTGCGCGTTGTGCGGAGTTTCGCAAGTTTTCATTTTGCTGATGGAATGTATCAATGGATTGCTGTTCCTTGCCAAAAAGTGTGAGTACCTCTGCACCCGTAATCATTTCCTCAATATAGCCATTTAGTTTACCAAGATCGCGTTGACGCGCTGCGTAATTTTTACTGCTGCGTTTGATAATTTGCTTGGTTGTGAAAACGATAAGCGGGATAATGATTAAGGTCACAATCGCTAATGGCCAGCTTAATGTGAACATGGCAATACTAACGCCAATGACGGTTAAGATGGACGACACAATTTGCGTCACACTTTGAGCTAGAGCTGTATTTAAATTATCTATATCGTTCGTGACACGACTCATTAAATCGCCGAGCGCCCGTTGATCAAAAAATCTTAAAGTAAGCGTTTGTAGCTTTTGAAATAATTCCAGACGCAATGAGCGAATTGTTTTCATCGCCACATGAATCATGACATAGGTTTGCAGCCATGTCAGAATAGACGCTACTGTAAAAATAACGGCTAAAACGATACCAAGTCGGATTGTCCCGTCGATATCTTTTTTCATAATGTAGTCATCAATGATATGGCCAATCAGATAGGGTCCTGCCAAGCTTAAAATGGTAGAAGCTATGACAAAGAAAATGGAAAAATACAGCCCTATTTTTTGCTGTTTGACATAGTGCCAAACTCTTGTTAAAGTTGCTTTTTGATTTTTCGCTTTTTCAGCTGGCGCACCCATACGAGGTCCACGTCCAAAATTCATTTGCTTTGGTTGATTTTGACTCATCCTTCTTCACCAGCCTTTTGCTGTGACGCGTATATTGCTTGGTAATGCACATTGTTTTGTAGTAGCTGCTGATGGGTTCCTTGCCCAACAATCTCGCCATCCTCTAAGACAAGAATGACATCTGCCTGCTGAATCGAGGTAATTTTCGATGCCACAATTAACGTCGTCGTGTCTTGAAAATTTGCTGCAATGGCCTGTTGCACATGTTTTTCTGAAGCACTATCGAGCGCTGAGGTAGTATCATCCAGCACGAGAATAGCTGGCTTTCGAATGAATGCCCGACCTAATGCCAAGCGCTGCTTTTGCCCACCAGAGAGATTCGTAGCACCCTGTGTCAATTCATGGGCTAAGCCTTGATCAAGTCGCTCCACAAATTCACTGGCACACGCGGCGTCTAATGCCTGTTGTATTTCCTCAGCCGTTGCATGTTCTTTACCAAGGCGTATATTTTTTTCAATTGCACCAGAGAACAATAAGGCCTTTTGCGAGGTAAATCCGATATGATCCCGTAGCGTGGATAAAGAGTAAGCATTTAGCGGTTTGCCATCCAAGCGAATTTCTCCACCTGTTGGATCAAATAAGCGCGGTAATAGCTTTACAAGTGTCGATTTACCACTACCTGTTTTCCCAATGATTCCAACCGTTTGCCCAGGCTTCACAGAAAACGAAATGTTCTTAAGAACATCTTCTGCCGTATCGTAGTAACGGTAACACACATGATCAAAGTCAATTGCTCCTTTTATGGGTTCCGTCAGCGCATGTTCTGCTTCCTTGACGGCAATGTCTTTGTTTAAGACATCCATAATCCGCTCTCCTGATGGCAATGCACGCGCAATTTGCATCAACACCATACTTGAAGACATTAAACCATTTAATATAATAGTTAAGTAGTTGATAAAAGCGAGAATGACCCCAACCTTTAGCGACCCTGCCTCCACCTTGATGGCCCCAAGCCAAAGTGCCGCGACGATTCCAAGATTGACCACGAACATCGTAAAGGGCACAAGCACTCCTACAATTTGCTCGGCAGTGATGAAGCGTTTTGTCAACCCATCATTCAGGTCACTAAATTGTGATACCTGTTGCGTTTCACGACGAAAAGCTTTAACGACACGAATACCTGCTAAGTTTTCCTGCAACTTCGTATTGACCGCATCAATAGCCTCTTGTACGCGGCGATACAACACACCCGAATACTTTGTGAAGAAGTACATGGCGATGATCAATATCGGCACAATAATGAGAAGTATAGAAAAAAGCTCACGCGCTGTTACAAACACGATAATTACTGCTCCGATAAAGAGTAGAGGTCCACGCACAAAAATACGCAGCGTCATCATAAACGCACGCTGAATACTTTCGACATCACTCGTTAAAATGGTAATCAGCTTGCCAGTCGTAAAGGCATCCCGCTCCTTTGCCGAATACTTCATCATTTTCTCATAAAGAGCCTGGCGAACATCCGAAGCAAAATGAATCGCTGCCTTTGAGCTATAATACGAACAACCAATCCCACCAACAAGCCCAAATACCGCACTTGCTAGCATCCATACAAACATGCTCAGCACATAAGCATGATCCCCATTGGCAATTCCTGTATCAATCATATGCTGCATGATCGTTGGCTGAATTAAATCCATCGTCACCTCCAACACCATCAAAAGCGGCGCTATCAAGGTGAAAAATTTATAGGGTCCCAAATACTGCCCTAACTGTTTTATTGCCTGCATACATTCGTCTCCGTTCTATTTAAATCCCATTCGTTCCTCATTATAACTGAAAACCATTCCCATTTGGCAATATTTTTTCGAGACTCGTAATATTTGAGATTTAACTAAATGATGAGATATGGTCGAGCTTATGGCTGACATCCTTCCAAATAAAAACCCCCATGCCTATAACATGGAGGTTGCTTTAAATGATTCTTGTACCGCTCATTGGATTTTTTTCAAAGCAGTCGTTTTGCTCAAAACAAACCCTATTGCATTGTACTTATCCGTAGTTTTTCAAAATTTCTTTGGAAAAATTGGTGTGCCAACTGCTCTTTTTCTGGATGAATACCAAGTAAAATAACTGTACTTGGTCCGGCTGATTTGGTCATATCATGTGAACATTCAACTAATTGCTGGCCAAAAAGACGCCCACATTCACCTTGAAGTCCCTTTGATCCGACAGGCCACACTTGCTGAACGATTTCCGCCAGCCATGCCTGATAAACAGGTCGCAGCTGCGCCACATCATCAGGCTGTGCTAATAGTTCCTCGCCAACAAGTGGTAAGCCGTATGTGTACCAACTGAGTTGTTCAAAGTCCAATGCCTTTCGCTGTTGTATTTCCCCAAACATAGTAATTGCTATACCAGACTGTAAAGTAGGCATATTGGATTCCGAACTGCCAGCAATGGCTGGACAAGAAAGGCCTGTTTCCTCGAACACTTGCTGAATCCCGCTTTCATAGCGTGACCATGTAGCATCCCCTGAAAAATTAGCGAGTAGAATTTGAATAGGAAGTGCCTGTGCAGCCAGCTGCTCTAGAAATGTCACACGGGCAGTCATATAGGCTGTCAATTGATCGGATGCCGACACAACATCTTGTGGCTTCTCCCCGATGGCTGCCGCATTATCCATTGTCGCAATAAACGCGCCCACTTTCATAGCATTCCTCACTAAACTCGACCTGCCTTACGCACAAAAACCTTGGACAGAATGGGCATGACCACCGCTACAATAATTAAATTAATAGCGGTTGCTATGAAAATACTCGCTAAAGCACCCCAGAAAAAGGCAGGACTAATAATAAAATAAAATGGAAGTGGCGCTACGATGCCGTTTAATACTAGGGCAACTGGCCATTTCCAAAAATGCATACCTTTTTTATGCATGACCCCAAAAATCCAGACAACGATAAACATTTCTACAGCAATAATTGCATGGAGTGGGCCAAGTGGGAAGCCAGCAGTTAATGCGCTAATAAAATGACCAATGAGACCTGCTACCCCAGCTAATAATGGCGATAAAAAGACAACACCTAAAAAGGCAGGTGCTGAATCAAGAGCTGCCGTTGAAATAAATGCGGGTACTTTAATGGCGGCTCCTACTGCACAAATGGCTGCTACCATAGCCGTTAGTATCCATTTCATTAATTTTTGTCGATCCATTTCATTTCCTCTTTTCCGTTAGTATGTTGACCTCACTTGAGTTGCTCGCTAATCCCGTACCAAATACGTACGACTCGCTCCGCCTCAGTAAATAATGCTTGGTATAGGCGGCCACAAGTATCACGTAATAAACGTGCTTGTTTTTCCATCGGTACAATACCGCGGCCCATATCTGTAACAATAAGTGCCAGCGAACAATGTTGCGCAAGGGCTGTTAATTTGGTGAGGACTGATTGTACTACAAGCTCATCTTCCTCAAGATTTTGTGTCATAAGCCATTTTTCCACATGTTTGATGACTAGGATTTCACAGGCTGGTGCAACATCCGGTAGATCGCCATCGATAAGTACCACCTCGTGCTGTTCATATAAACGCATCACATAATCGGTTTTTCCGCTATAGGCGCCTCCGATAAAAACATGCATCTAGCTCCCTCCTCCCAAGCCTTTCTAGTAAATGTTAAATTAAATTGGTGATCATGTGGCACTTGGTATGACCAAAACGGCTGCTCTGTTGGCGCATAGGCAACGAGTAAGGCACGAATCACCCCACCATGGGCTACTAAGAAATAACGATCTTCTTCCTTTGGCAAATCGTTGAAGCCTTCCACAACTCGTGCCACAAAATCATCAAAAGCCTCACCTTGTGGCGGTGGCGCATGAATAGGGTCGTCCAACCATGCACGGTAACGAATATCCTTCTTTAAATCCTCATAGGTTTTCCCCTCAAATTCACCAAAATTTGATTCACGAAAACGTGCATCTGCATAATAGCTAGCATTCGGAAAATAATGGGTAGCCGTTACTCGACAACGTTGTAAATCACTGCCATATACCTTTTCGACACTTGCATCCACTACAGAGAGCTTGGAGATATCAGCTAATGGTGCGTCCGTCCATCCCAGATAACGCTTTTCTAAATTGGCCTTTGTGGGGGCATGCCTCATTAAGCACACAGTAACAATGTCACCCATAACACAACCTCCATCCCTTCTATAGATGCACCCAGTAAATCACCCGACACGCCGCCAAAATTGCGCAATGTAAATCGCCGAAAAATGACAAGCGCAATCGCTAAAACGATGACTAATAGAATTGGTAAGATCGAGAACTTTGTGACGATCACCACAACTGACATGGCCGCTAAAAGTGATAACAGCATTAAAATTTTTAGTCGTTTCGCATTAATATGGGATTTAAAAAAGTAGGCAAGTCCTTTTTCCTTCGAACAGTTGAGTGACATAAAATAAAAGCTCATTCCAACCCTTGTTAAAAAAGGTACAAATAAGACCATCCATAATGCAAATCTGTGTTGTACAAAGAGCTCATGTAGAATAACAAATTTTCCTAGTATCAAAAACAATACGGATAGCACACCGAATGCGCCAACACGAGGATCATCTAAAATCTCCAGTCGTTTGTCCCGATCTCGATAAGAAAAATACGCATCCCCCATATCAATAAAGCCGTCCAAATGTAAGCCCCCTGTCCATAAAGCAAATAGACCAATGACCACAAAGGCAAGCATGACCTCACTACTAGCAGTCCATTGTGTAAGAACGTATAGGACTCCAGCCACAGTTGTGCCCATCAAGGCTCCTATCCATGGCAAGCAGGCAAACATCCCTGTAATGGTTGACCTCGTTAATGGTAGTTCTTTATGTACTGGCAATACCGTAAAAAATTGAAATGCCAACAGTAGGCTATGCCAAAAACTTTTCATCGTCTTGCCTTCCTTCTTGATTATTTCCATCTCTTCACGATACCATAATCCATTTCATAGGCCTCTTGAGCCAACGACACAAACCATTGATGGAATTGCCCTAATGTTCTTCGATACAACTCCACTTCTTCGTTCTGATAAGGAGGTTCATCAAACAGCTCATTCGACACAACCAATAATGTCACGTTCCTCTTCTGAAGAGACTGGATTGCCTGTTTGACAACCCGTAGCTTGGATTCTAAACAGCCAGGCTGCGCTAGACAGGGTGTTCCGCTGTCATAGCCTTCGTAAAAAGCATTGGTCAGCCAAGTAGTGACGCAATCCCATAGCACCACATCCCCATCCTCGAGTGTCTCGAATACAGATGCGATCGCATAGGGAGCATCGACAGTTAGCCACTGGATGGGCTGGGCTTGACGATCAGCCTGATGACGATCAATTCGTTTTTCCATTTCATCGTCCAGGGCAATACCAGAAGCAAGATACATTAAACGTTTTTTCGTACCAGGCTGTGCTTGGTAATGCTGGATCGCAGTTTGTTCCGCAAAATGAGATTTGCCACTACGCACACCACCTGTGATAAAAATTAGGGGCATTTGTGACACCTCCTATTGTAAATGATGTAGGTTACCAATTTCTTTGATTACCCACTGCTGTCCCTGACGTTCAATGACTGTGACACTTGTTCCATGAATATAAGGGGCTGTCCAGAGCTCACTCATATTACGTTGTAAAATAGCATTAATCATACATTTAATCGTCACGGCATGGGAAACTATCAGTATGGGTTCATCCCGATGCTGCTCTGCTATTTTTTTGAACGTATACATCGCTCTTTCTGTGACAGCACCAAAACTTTCCGTATGAGTGGCCAAAAATTGCGCCGGATATTTCGTATACAGTTCATAATCAAGCCCATGTGTCGCCAAAATATCCTCGATTTTCTTCCCTTGCCAATCGCCCAAAAAGATTTCCCGTAAATTATCCTCATAATAAATAGGTAATTGACGATGAGCCGTTAGAATATCCATCGTCTCCTTCGCACGACCACTGGAACTACTATAAGCTGCCGAAAACGGGATTGACTGTAGTTGCTGCTGTAACTTTACAGCCGCTTCTCTGCCATTGTCCGTTAATGGAGAATCCAACCATCCTTGTAGTCTTTGCTCCTGATTCCATTGTGTTTCCCCATGTCTTACTAGATAAAAAGTTGTCACTTTTCTCTCCCCTTATTTGCGTTAAACCAAGCTTGCAGACAATTATGTAAATAAGTCATGGCCGCAATATCTTTGATCCCAATACGGAACCATTCTCCCTGTAATCCTTTAAAGTTTTTCGTATGACGTAGGACAACCCCCTGTGCTAAACAATACGTAAAAAAGGCATCTGCTTGCTGCTCTTTTGGCAATGAAAAGCACACATAATTCGTGACACTATTGGTTACTTGGCAACCGTTTTCTTGTAAATAATGATGCAACCGCTCTCTTTGCGTTGTCGCGAAAGCAATTGCCCGCTGACTATAATGCTGCTCATCTAAACAACCCGCACCAATCACAAGCGCAAAGGCGTTTAAGTTCCAATGCGGCAGCATATCCTTTAGTTCTGTCACAATGGAGGGGTGAGCAACTAAATAGCCCAGACGCAAGCCAGGTATTGCGTACATTTTGGTCATCGAGCGCACGATAAGAACATGTGGATTTTCTGCACTAACGTGGATGAGAGAATTCGCCTCATCGACCCAATCCATAAAGGCTTCATCGATGACAAGTTCACATTTGACAGCTCGACCATGTTCCATTAAGACAAGTAAATCTTCCTTCCTTGGCAGTACGCCTGTAGGATTGTTCGGTGTACAAATATAGATAGCATCTGCCTCCATCATTTCTTGTTTAAGCCGTTCCATAGGCAAAGTGTACTGGATGAAGTCCGTCACCAAAATGGGAATAATAGTAGCGTTCGCAGCTCGCAATGTTCGCTCATATTCTGAAAAAGTCGGATGCACAACAATGACACGTTTTTGCGCATAACGTCTTGCGACAATACTAAAGAGCTCTGACGCCCCGTTGCCTAGTAAAATCGTCTCCTTCGCGACTTGATGAAAAGCAGCGACCTTTGTTAGAAATGGCTCACCATCTGGATCTGGATAACGTTGAATCAGCGGGTAAAATGTACGCCAACGTGCCTCGACAAAGGCAGGTGGTCCTGCTGCATTCACATTTTCACTAAAATCATACACCTCTTCTGGCATTGTTAAGCCTAATTGCTGATAAACATTTTGCGGATTTGCTCCGTGATTAGGTAATGGCATAAATGAACACCTCCACTGCTAACATGATAAGCGTAAAGAGCACTGTGGCTATACGCATATGAATAATAGATGTTGCAATATGCTCCTTTGTTAAAGGAACTAATTTTTCTCCCATAATTGCTCGATGAGAGACAACGCCCTGATAGGTATTTTTCCCACCTAGCTGCACCCCAAGCTGCACTGCTGTCGCTGCCTCTAAATAACCGCTATTGGGACTCGGATGTTTTTTAGCGTCCTGTGCCCAGCGCTTTAATCGTTGACCAAATGAATGACTCGTTTCATTTTTCGTACCTAGCACGATCAGGAAGCCCGTGATACGACTTGGAATAAAATTCAAGACATCATCAAGTTTGGCAGAAAACATACCAAAGTCTTTGTATTTCTCATTTTTATAGCCGACCATTGAATCTAACGTATTGACTGCCTTATAGCCCCATAAACCAATGGCACCAAATAAAAAGGCATAAAAGAGCGGTGCCGTCACCCCATCACTTGTATTCTCAGAAACGGTTTCTACTACACCTCGTACAATCTCATCTTCGCCTAGCTTATCGGTATCACGTCCCACAATCCAAGACAGCTTGACACGCGCTTCCGCAAAATCACCTCTAACAAGAGGCTCATAAACTGCCATTGCTGCCTCCTTCAAACTACGCTGTGCCAGTCCAATACCAATTAAAAGCCCTTCAACCAAAATTCCAAAAACCACACTTACCTGATAGCTAAGTAGCAAAATAAGTGTGACTACAAACATCGTCGTACCGACTACCGCAAGTGCCATCACCATGCCTCGCAGTTTCCGCCATTTGCCCTGATTCCATAAAGCTGTTTGCGATTGAATCAACTTGCCAATCCAGCGTACAGGGTGAGGAAGCTTCGGAGGATCTCCCACTAAAATATCGAAAATAAGCCCTATGATACAGGCAATCACTATAGCAATCATAACGCCTTCTCCTCTTTATCTTTTTTGTATTTACCAATGGCCTCACGCATCGTTTCATAGACACCATAGCCAATGACCTTACCTAACATTGTGATCGGACCAGCATATTGATGGTAGTCACCCTCTTCGGTAGAGGCAATGAGCAAGCTATCGGTAGAAGTTCCAGTAGCTTGCGTACCTGTAGTAGGGTCAGTTATGCCTTCATCCATTAAGGCCTTTACCTTAGCTTCCGTTGTCGAAATCATGGCCTGAAATAATGCTTCATCAGACAATTTTCCATTGATGAGCACCCATGTATTAATCGTTCCTGCATGATATTGTTCCTCGCGATGAAAAGCGCGTGTTATATCTACCGCATTGCCTAGGCCTGCGGTAATCATAATGACCAGGTGAATACCTTCATATGTAAAGTCACGAATAGTTGCAAACTTGGCTTGGACAGCCGTCATCATCGCCACTGTGTTGTCGATTGGAAAGCCCTGCCCCTGCAAAAAATGCTGTAAATCACGATGTGGTTGTCGCTCATCATAGGTAATGGGCACTGTCCGATTCATCAGATGGCTATAATGACCAAAGCCTGGATTATGCATGGCAGAGGATACGACCTTCATGGGTGAAGCTGCTTGAAGTGCTACATAATGGTCTGAAATTTGAATATGATCCTTTGAAAGTATCGGCATTCGATCGCCTCCTCACGAAAAATATGCTGCTGAACATAAAAAAACAAATTCTTACAAAGAAGAATTTGTACGGTCGATTCTTTATTAAAATTTGAACCTTCTGAACATTTGTACAGAATAACAACTTCATAATACTCAAATTATTTATTTTCTTTGAAATTGTATCATAAATTCTCCTATTGTCACAATTCCATTTTGAAGTGTTGTTACTGCTTTTGTTTGAGATTCTTAAAGCGGATAACGGAGCCAATGATGATAAAGACCCAACCAATGCCTATGTAAACCACTTTCATTGTTTTTGTCGATGACGGTAAAATATCCATAATCGTTAAACAGACAAAAAGTATCCCAATAATCGAAAAAAGCATACCAATTGTTAAATTCTTCACGCAAAACCCTCCCAACTATGTACGCCCTCGATTTTACCGTATTCTCAGCAAAAAGAAAACACTAATCCAAGCAAGGAACGCTTGGATTAGTGATAATTGTGTCATTAAGCATTCGCATGGGCAAAAAACTCTCCATATAACGCTTGTAAAATACGGTTTTCATATTCCTGAAGTACACCGAAAACGAGGCTTACTTCAGAAGAGCCTTGATTAATCATTTCAATGTTTGCCCCAGTTCTTGAAATCGCTGTGGCAGCACGGGCAGCTAAACCTGTATTATGTCGCATACCTTCGCCAACAATTACGATCATCGAAAAACCGTGACGCATTTCTACATACTCTGCATGTAGCTCTTCTTTCACTCGACTGATAATACGCTCTTCATTATCTATTGTTAATTGATTAGAACGCATGATGACTGAGATATCGTCTAGACCAGAAGGTGTGTGTTCATAAGAAATATTTTCATCTTCTAAAATTTGTAGTAGCTTACGTCCAAAGCCTACTTCACGATTCATCAAATATTTAGAGACATATAAAGTTGAAAAGCCACTGTCTGCCGAGATACCTGTAACGGGACGACCTGTTGCAGGACGACTTGGTACGATACGAGTACCTGGGGCTGATGGATTATTTGTATTTTTTATGTTAACGGGCACCCCAATCTTGTAGACAGGCATTAACGCTTCATCATGGAACACTGAAAAGCCTGCATATGATAATTCGCGCATTTCGCGATACGTAATTTCTTTAATTTCCACTGGATCATTGACAACCTTCGGATTCGCAGAGAACACACAATCCACATCCGTAAAGTTTTCATACAACTCCGCTTCAACAGCTGCTGCTAAAATGGAGCCAGTAATATCAGAGCCACCGCGGTCAAATGTTCGCAATACGCCCGCTTTAGTGTAACCGAAGAACCCTGGGAACACAATAATTTCTTTTGTGTCTTTTAAAGGGGCTAAATTAGCATACGCTTCGGGTAAAGCAAATGTGCGTTCAGGCAAATCATTGACCACTAAACCTTCTTTAGGACTTACATAGCGTGCGGGCATTCCAATCGCATTAAAATAAGCTGCAATAAGCTTGGCGTTATTATCTTCACCGGCTGCTTTTATGCTATCGACGAATAATTCCACGTTTGTTTTGTCACCTTGTACACGTTCACGTAAATCTTCTGCAATCACGTCACAAATGGCATCATCTAACCCCAAACCATCTGCAATTGCTCGAAAACGATCGACCACAATATGCAATTTGTCTTCGGTATCTTCATGTTGTAACGCGGCAGTTGCTAATTGTATTAATAGATCAGTTACTTTTATATCGTCACCAGAGCGTTTCCCTGGTGCTGAAACGGCAACGATTTTACGTGCCGGATTAGATTTCACAATGTTTGCCACTTTTTGAATTTGTTCTGCGTTTGCTACAGATGTTCCACCAAATTTACACACGATCATATACATCAAATCCTAACTTTTTCAAATTAATTGTATTCCTCCAAAAAACAATTGAATGTACACAGTGTACAAATTATCGTTTCCTACGTCAATACAATTTAAAAAATTCACGCAATTTACTGAGAAATATGGACAATTTTCGTACTGTTTGATTTATTATACGGATTTCATATGAAATAGTTAAGGTTTTTGTGAATTTTTTTTCGTGACGTTCACAGATTCGTGAAATTTTCAGTTTTGACTTTCTTCTATATAATGAAGAAAACGCTTACTCCCCCCTATGATATGCACAAACATCCTTGTTGTTTGTGCTAATTTGCAGGCGAAAGTAGGGATTTTCGTGCAAGGGACTATGCTTCTATATGGTGTTTTTACATCTTGACCACGCTATTCACCTAATCAGGGTGGACTAGTACTCAACCCGGAGGTTTATCACCATTAAAACTCCACTCCAAGTATTCACACATGAATCGAGGGATATCCCCCCATCAATCTGCTATTCCAATAAAAAAACTAGGCTCACAATTAGTGAAACCTAGTTTTAGTACGCTATTCGATTAAATCGCTGTCCAGCCGCCGTCAATGACTAGTTCAGCACCTGTCATAAAGCGTGATTCGTCAGATGCTAGGAAGACCACACCGTATGCTACATCTTCCGGCGCGCCAAAGTAAGGTAGCTGTGTATAGGTTTTGTAGAATGGCAATGCACCGCCCTCTTCCATCGTTGGCGCTGTCATTGGCGTAACAATAATCCCTGGGTGAACAGAATTCACGCGAATGTTCTCTTTCCCGTATTCTACTGCAGCTGATTTAGATAGCACTCGGAGCGCTCCTTTCGCTGCTGTATATGGGCTAGTACCTGCCATCCCCACGATCCCACCGATTGAAGAAATATTGACGATTGAACCGCCACCAGCTTTTTGCATTTCTGGAATCACATATTTCATACCAATGATACAGCCATTTAAGTTAATGTCCATGACTTTATTCCATTCGTCCATTTCCATATTGGCGATCGTTTTTGGTGATGAAATCCCTGCATTGTTGACCAGTACATCGACTTTACCATATGCCTTCACTGCCTCTGCAATCACTGCTTTCCACTCATCTTCAGAAGTTACATTATGTGAAAGACCTATAATATCTCCGCCATTTTCTTTAATTTCTTTGACTAAGTTATTCAATGCCTCGATTTGGACATCTGTCGCAATAACCTTTGCCCCTTCTTGTGCAAATAGTCTTGCTTCAGAAGCTCCCATGCCCATTGCCGCTCCTGTAATAATAGCTACTTTCCCATTTAAACGTCCCATATTAAAACTCCCTTTCTATTATCTATCAAATACGTCTTGGCGTAATTGCCACTGACGCATCACCTTTAGAAAAAAAACATTTACTCAATCAAGAGAAATGAACAATTCGTGAACACGTTAACAACTAGTTGTATTATCGACACCGTGTCGTTAAGATTATTATAACCTTCTGCTCAAAAAGGGCAAACAACACTCGTGCATTGATTGACGCATTAACAACATTTAAGACTAGCGTGTTGTGAAAACGATAAATTTAATACAAGGAGCTTGAAAATGTCGAAAAAAACGGACCCACGCGTAATAAGAACACGCCAGTTATTGAGAGATGCACTGGTAGAGTTAATAGATGAACAAGGCTATGAGAAAATTACTGTACAAGATATTACACAACGGGCAACCTTGAACCGTGCCACTTTTTATTTACATTACCGCGATAAATTAGACTTACTCTATCAAAGTTCAGAGGAGATCCTACATGAATTAGTAGGGAGTATTCATCCAACATTTGAAGAGAAGAAGGATTTTGATTTATTGCCCCACTACGATCAGCCCCATGAGACCTTTATGCATTTGTTTGAACAAATTGCGCTTAATAGTAAGCTTTACAAAGTCTATCTCACGGAAAAAAATATCCCTTATTTTTCTGCAGGCTTGAAAGACATTATTATCGATTTTGTATCAAGTGGCATTCAATACATGGAGCCTGATGATGAAAATTTAACAGTACCACGTGAGATGGCTATCCGATTTTATGCCGCCGCCTTCCTAGAGGTAATTGTTTGGTGGCTAGAAAAAGATATGCCGTATACGCCAAAATTTATGGCGACCCAGTTGATGCGTATTACCATTAAAGGGCCCTACGTTGATAATCCCTTCCAACAATCATAAAAGCTGGCACTATAGATGCCAGCTTTTTTCATAGATTATTTCCTGGAAAATCTATTATCCAGCTAAAATAAATATTGCATATGCGCGTCAAATCTAGGACACTTTTTCACCAACGATTACAACTCTTGCGGCAGTGGCATCAACTATACCCTCAGCCATGAAATACTATTCTAAAAGTTCGAACAGCCCTCACCGAATAGGATTTTCAAAGTTCCAGTTCGTATAAATGACAGCTGCAGTAATTGGGGCTGCGGACGTATCTTCTGTAAAACCGCCTATTAGATTACCCACTCTAAATGTTGGCTCAAAAAATTGTTCTTCTTTCGGTGGTGCAGTTGGACCATCTATCCCCAATTTCGTTTCATCTGTAACGACTACTTCCATTCCGTTATCCAACGTAAAGCTAAGTCCATCTTCTCCAACTTCAGTGATAACTCCTTCGATATTTACGACAGCACTTGCAGCAGGAGCTGAATGATCTACCACAATTCTTTCTGTTAAATCTACTGTTGTATCATTGTTTAAATTAACGAAAGCAACTACAGCAATTACTGCACAGGCAACTAAACTTCCAACACTTATTCTTACTTTTTTCATAAAGACCCTCTTTTCTTTTTCTTCAAATTCCATCATCTCTTTTTGCATCTTTCTCTTAAAATCTTCGGAAGCATGAATCTGCTTCATCACGTTCTTATAAGCATTCATCACACCTTACTCCCTTCTTCTAACATCAATTTCAACTTCATTCGTGCTCTTCTCAGCTTGGAGCCAACTGTGTTTACTTTCATTTCTAATAGATTGGCGATTTCTGCAGTTGTGTAGCCTTCGTAATAATGTAGATAAACAATAACTCTCTCTTCTTGATGAAGCTCAAAAATTTCCGAAAGAATCATTTGTTCCTCTTTTGCGATAAAGGACATTTCCTCTGTGATCGGTACCGTCTTCTTGACACGGGAAGACTTAAAGTAATCCTTGCATTTATTAAAAGTCACTTTGATGAGCCAAGCCTTTAAATGATCTACATTCTCGAAAGGCTTTTTCTGTTTCATAAGTGTCATATAAACGTCTTGCACAATATCCTCTGCCTCAGACATGCTTTTTGTCTGCTGCACAGCAATTCTTATTAGGGTGTCACTATATGTTTGAACAATCTCTTGAACACATAAGCCAGCAAACTTTTTCATATTTTTTATCTAGCCTCCTTCATTTCATAATACGATTCATCTTCTTTAATTCGTGCAGCAGGCATTTTTTTCACATAATTAACTCAAGAGAAATAGAATTGTTGTAAAAAGATGACAAGCCTTAATAGAAAAAGAAGAGAAAACTCATCCGTAGTAGATAAATCCTCTCTCCTTATGAAGTCATTTATTGTTTCTTTGAATAAGCATAAAAAAATCATGACAGAGGGTTATCTTACCATCTAACACCAAGAAATCATAAGCGAAATCCTGTGAATCAGAGCACATGCTTGAGGATTTCATTACAAATATAAAATAGATCAACATAATGATTGCTCTAGCAGTTATACTGAATATTAATTTATAATTATAAGACAAGCGTTGTAATTATTATTAACAGGAGAATGATAGATGAAAATAGTAATTGCAGAAAAACCAGACCAGGCAGCCAAGTTAGCTGCTCCCTTTTCCTTTACTAAAAAGACAGGATATTTTGAAGTAAAAGCAAACTCATATTTTCCAAACGGAGCACTTATCACATGGGCAATCGGTCATCTATGTGAATTAAAAACGCCTGAAGAATATAATCCAACATGGAAAAAGTGGAAGTTAGAAACATTACCTATTATTCCAGATAGATTTGAATACAAAGTGTCTAAATCAAAGTATAAACAGTTCAATATCATAAAAAATTTAGTAAAAAGACCAGACATACAAGAAATTATAATCGGGGGAGATGCAGGTCGTGAAGGTGAATTAATTATTCGCACCATTCTAAGAGTATGTGGTGTAAATAAACCAATGAAACGATTATGGATATCATCCTTAACTGAAAACTCGGTAAAAAACGGGTTTTCAAATTTGCTACCAGAAGCGAAAACAAAAGATATTTATTTTGAAGCACTAAGTCGTTCATGTGCAGATTGGTTAATCGGCATTAATACATCAAGATTATATACGGTCCTACTGAAGAAAAACGGTGTAAAAGATGTCTTTTCAATAGGGAGAGTTCAAACCCCTACCCTTGCATTAATTGTTAATAGAGAACATGAAATCTCGAAATTTAAACCTGAACCTTTTTGGGAAGTCGAAGCAGCGTTTAATTTCGCAGGAAAAATTCTTAAAGCAAAATGGCACAAAAATAATATTTCAAGGGTTTCAGAGGAAAAACAAGCGGTGGCGATCGCGAATTTTTGTCTAAATAAAGAGGTGGAAATTACAAGCATAAATAAAGAAACAAAGGAATACGCCCCACCTCTGTTATTTAATCTATCAGCGTTACAGGCTACAGCAAATAAGTCTTATAAATTTTCACCACAAAAGACTCTTGATATTTTACAAAAACTTTATTTGAAAGGTTTAGTTTCATACCCAAGATCAGATTCGCAATTTTTGACAAGTGAAGAAGCCAAAACACTTCCAACTATATTAGACAATTTGAGTAAAATTGAAAGGTATAAAAACCTTCTTCCTGCCCCCAAAAACTCAATTATGAATAACAAAAGATATGTGAACGAGAAAAAAGTTACTGATCACCATGCGATTATCATGACCGAACAATTACCTAACTTTGCAAAGCTCAGCATGGAAGAAGCGAATATTTACGATTTAGTAGCTAGGCAAATCATTGCAGCACATTATAACAATGCGATTTTCTCTTACACAACGATTCATTCGCTTGTAGATAAACGGGCTGAGTTCATTTCTAAGGGAAAGGAACAACTAGAGGAAGGCTGGCGTAAAGTAATTTATCAGGCTAAAGATTCATCTGCTGACGTAGGAGAAATGCTTCCACTACTCCATGAAAATGAGCTTGGAATTGTTGTTCAAGCTAGCGTTAAAAACGGGGAAACACAACCACCAAATCGATATTCAGAAGGTAATTTAATTACATTAATGAAAACAGCTGGTAAACATTTAGAGGATGCGGAATTAGAAAAGGTTTTGTCTAAAACAGAAGGATTAGGAACTGAAGCAACACGCGCTGGCATTATTGGTACACTAAAAGATCGAAACTATATTGAAATAAAGAAAAATCAAGTATTTGCAACAACTAAAGGGATGCTCCTAATTGAGGCATTAGGAGAAAGCATATTAACTTCCCCATCGATGACTGCAAAATGGGAGCAACGGCTATCTGCAATCGGTGAAGGCAATGCTTCTCCTCAAGCATTTATGGAACAAGTCAAAAAGCTTACCTATAAATTGATTACAGATGCCAATGACCGCGAACAAATGTGGGCATTCGACCAAAAAGAAGTTGAAGAAATTAGTGCCAATAACCCCTATCATAAAAAATATAAAAAGGAAAAAACGGCTGTAGGAAATTGTATTCTTTGCAATGGCTCCATCATAGATCATGGAACTTTTTATGGGTGCTCAAATTATAAGGCGGCAAACTGTAAATTTTCTGTTTCAAAGAAAATACTAAGTAAAACCATTTCACAAGCGAATATGAGAAAGCTACTAGCCACTGGTGAAACAGGTATAATTAAAGGGTTCAAAAAAGGCCAAAAGACTTTCAATGCTCATTTAATTTGGGATGAAAAAGATCATAAGGTTAATTTTAAATTTCCTCAGTAACAAACAATCATCATGATTTATGATTGAGTTAAAACATTCAATGTTAGACCTTCAAAGGGCGATACACATTAGACATGACTAATATGTATCGCCCTTTTTTATCGCCGTCCCACATGGAGGACAAAAATAATTGGTGTGGAGTGTGCCCTTTAGATTGTTTTCAGCACATTAGTATCCTTCATAAGAAATACTGTAAAGCATTGTTTCCGGAGGTAATTAACGCTAACAAACCTGCTACCATGATCCATATCGCATATTGGTTCTCTTCTTGTTTCCTCTTGCCTACCCAAATTAATATAAAGCTGATGAATAATAAAATTACCCCTAATATCGCACCTGTAATAATCCCGATCATCATTCCCAATTGCTGTCGCCTCCTTTTTTACACCTTGTCACAAACATCAATCATTGCTTTTTTCATCATTATTATCTTACCTAGACTATCCTTTTCATGTACTTTCATTGTAGATACCAATCATCACTTTTTTCTTACTCATTTCTTACATATTTATTAAATTAAACTTCTCTTTATATACGTATATCGCAATGATTCGCTACCAAAATAAATACACCTTGATAGTGAGATTAGTTCTCCAACTATCAAGGTGTAGCTCGCCTTAAAACCTTTATTAATTTTATTTTTATAGTTCTTCAATAAATTCACTAAAAATCACCTTTCCATTAGCTATTAAATAAGTAATAGAAAGCATGATTCGATTCGTTCACTACCTATACCTATTTAAAATACGATCCCAATTATGATAGCCGATAGAACACTTACTAGGGAAGCACCATATAACAATTTTAATCCAAAACGAGCAACCACATTTCCTTGCTTTTCATTTAAACCTTTAACTGCACCCACGATTGTACCAATGGACCCAAAGTTAGCAAATGATATAAGGAAAACAGATACAATTGCAGCTGTTCGCTCACTGAAACTATCTTGGATTTTAACAAAGTCCAACATGGCAACAAATTCATTTGCCACAAGCTTTGTCGCCATAATACTACCAGCATTAACAGCTTCATGCCAAGGTACACCCATGACAAAGGCAATTGGTGCAAAGACATACCCTAAGAAGCCTTGGAACGAGATGCCGAATATACCACTAAATAGGCCATTAATTAGGGCGATCAAGCCAACAAAACCTACCAACATTACCCCAACTATGATGGCTACCTTAAAACCATCCATAATATATTCGCCTAGCATTTCAAAAAACGTTTGCTTTTCGCCTTCCTGCACCTCAATTATATCTTCCTCCGCTTTTACTTCATATGGATTAATGATGGAGGCAACAATAAAACCACCAAATAAGTTTAATATTAATGCGGCCACTACATACTTCGGTTCTAGCATTGTCATATAGGAGCCAACAATTGACATAGATACTGTTGACATCGCAGAAGCACATAGTGTATACAGACGGTGTTTCGGTAAAAATCCAATTTGGTTTTTGACCGAAATAAATACTTCATTTTGTCCCACTATTGCTGCTGCAACCGCATTATATGATTCTAGTTTACCCATCCCATTTATTTTACTTAGTACTAAACCAATATACTTGATAATAAACGGAAGGATTTTATAATGTTGCAATATTCCGATTATTGCTGACATAAAAACAATTGGCATTAAAACGAAAAGAAAAAATGTATGTGCTCCCTCGTTCGCCATCCCACCGAATACAAAATTAGTACCTTCGTTGGCATATTCAAGTAATTTTGCAAAACTATCAGCAAAACCCTTAATTAAAAATTCCCCGATACCCGTTTTAAGTAAAAGAAATCCTAAAACAAGTTGGATAACAATCATCACAATGATCGGTCGATATTTAATCTTTTTCTTATTATTACTTGCAGCCCATGCTAACAATAGAACTAGAATTAGACCTACTACAGAAATTAAATAATGCATCTTGTCTCCTCCATAAATATCAGTGTTTAAGATATGATCTTACTCGAAAGTTTTTCCTTCCATATTAATCCTTGTTCTAGAATAATAGCTAAAAGGCTCCCACATATTAATCCATTATTTAAAATAGCAATCACGACAGGAGATAACTGGATTGTGGCAGATGAAGGGATAAACATTAAACCAACACCAACTAAAAGGGATACGCCACTAACGACATATGTTCGTTCCTCGTGAGTAACCGTTTTCAATTCTTTCATGGCGATTCCGACCATCTTGACAAAAATAACGAAGGTTACGGCATAGCCTATTGGTGCTGGAATACCCGCTAATATATGCATAAAAGGTGGTAGCAAGGAGATACAGATAACGAAGCAACACCCAATTAAAAACGATCTGCGTTCCTTCATACCTGTTTGTTCAACATATCCTGCTGCTCCCGAGATTGGCACTGAACCGATCGCACCCAAACCTCCACAAATTAGTTGTGTGATCCCTGACATAAATCCAGCACGCAAATAACGGTTTTCATCAATTGATTGTTTTTGTTTTACGACGGTCTCCATCAAACGGATTGATGCAATCGCATTAAATATTAACAACAGTGTTAATAAGAATGCTGTAGTGATGGTCCCACTGTCAAAGCTCGGCCATCCAAATGGGAACAACTCTGGGAGCTTTACTAGTGTATCTACCTGTGAAATTACCGATGTCTGACAGAAAATCACAAATAATAACCAACCTATTACTATACTAATGATGATTGAAAATTGTCGCAGCATAGCGTAGCGGCTGTTACCTAGCCAAAAGGTGATACAAATGACAATCGTACTAAGTAGAAATACTTTAACATTTACGGTTGCGTGGCTTGATGAAATACCCATCATCCCTTTCATAAAGGAGCCACTTAATTGAAAGATTAATAAAAGCAAATAGATAAATGTTATAGTCGGTGTAAATAAACGAGCAATTTTATCCATTAGCTTAAGTGCTGACAGTAGGATAAATAAAATACCGCTTATCATCATTCCTCCACATAATGCTTGTAAAGCAGCAATGTGAGAGGTATATAATACCCCTACCAAACTTGCATAAATGGTAAAAATGCTCCACCATAAACCTGCTGGTCCTTCATGGATCGGTAATTTATGACCAATCAGCCCTTGTAAAAAACCAGCTATTCCTAAAGTAATAATTGTACTTTGGATCAGCCCAGACGTTTCAATGGGTGTTAGATTATATAAATCTGCGATAGCAATCGGTGCTGCAATTGCACCCGCAAGCATAAAAATCATCCACTGCAATCCAGACAATATAACCTTCATTTCTTTCTTCCTCTTTCCTTACGATTACTATTTCATGACTCATCGATGATTGTATGAAGAGCAATTTCCACCATTTCATAAAAGGACTTTTCACTTTCCTCGTGCGATAAGCTTTCATTCGTTAATAACTGACTACCTACCGTCAAAATAGATAATGCCTGGACACCATATTTAGCAGCTAGGGTATAGAGGGATGTACTTTCCATTTCTACACCTAACACACCGAATTCCATAAACTTGTGTAGCCTGTCTAATGTTTCACGGTAGAATTCATCAGAATTATAAATGTTGCCAACAAAGACATTTACTTTTTTGTCTTGTGCATTTTGATACGCCTTCATTAACAAGGAAAAATCTGCAGTTGGTGCATAATTATTGCCGTAGAATATTTTCTCCGTCAGATTACTATCTGAGGACACTGCTTGGGCTAATATAATATCGCGGATATGAATGTCCTTTTGCATCGCACCACATGTTCCGATACGAACCAATTTCTTCACGCCATAATCGTTTACCAATTCAGTACCATATATACTCATCGATGGATTCCCCATCCCAGTCCCCTGAACTGAAATCGGCACACCTTTGTACATACCTGTGTAACCATACATCCCTCTTACTTCGTTATAACAATATGCCTTCTCTAAAAAATGCTCTGCGACAAATCTTGCACGCAAAGGATCTCCAGGAAGCAACACTCGTTCAGCTATTTCTCCCTTTTTTGCACCTAAATGCCTACTCATCTCTATCCCTCCAACTATTTATCTCAAATTCATTAAGGTAAACGTTTTCATTTGCCATTAAAAAAACTCATAGCCATTTCGAAACCAATTTCTCTTAAAAGAAATCCGTTCAGAAACTACTATGAGTATAAGATTTTTTTATCATGACAAACTAGACCAGATTGTTACGTAGCGTACGGGAAATAATTGACCAAATTACTGAAGCAATTCTTGACGTATATTTTCTAAATCTCTTTTAGAAGGGATCGTTGAAATAATAACAACTGGCACTGTCGTTAAGGCAACAGGAAAATTACTTATGACAAAATCAATGTGATGCTGCTGCACCATTTCATCGGTTAGCCCCTTCATAATGGAAGTATTAATAATTAACTGATCCCCAATTTCGTTCTTTATCAAATTAGCTACGTAATGGCGGATAGAAAACTCCTCTCCAATGACCAAGAAGGCTCTTTTACTTTTATAACGGAGCCCTGAACGAACAAGTAAGGTGAGTTTGGTTAAATGAAAGTCATTATACAGCACAGAAGGGTATACTATTTGCCACTGTTGCATACTATTCTGCATATCTTGATAAATCTGTTGACATTCCATTTGAACATAGCTGGTTAAATTACTTTTTGATATCGTCATCCATTCAGGGATCCCATTATCGATTAAAAGCTTGTCCAAGAATTCATATACTTCCAAGATAAAACGCTCTTGCATATCTAGATTGGGGTAAACCTTTGCCAATATGGTTAATAACTCCTGCGCCATTCGATCTACTTCTTTATTCTTGTATAACTCAATTTCTTTCATTGGTGTCATGTCTGAACCTTCATAATAATGATATTGACTTAGGCTAAATAGGGATTGCATGAAATACCATTCACTTTTTGGTAATTCAATAGAAAATCTTTCTTCCAATGCCTGCGCTAAGGCTTTTACTGGCAAATAAAAAAGACCGTTTTCCCAAATGTAATCACCCTCAGTAATTTTTACATAATTCCCGTTTCTCACTCTTTCAAGTACAATTGCTACTAAAAAGGATAATTTCCTTTTGGCATTGATAAAATAAACAATGTTTTGCTCGTCCTCTATATTTGTGATTAATTGACTGATAAAATCCAAGTCACTATTCGCAAATGGCCATCCTGTAAACTCGTAGGCATCACCATATAACTTCCAATAAAAATATCGAATATTCAATTCATTTCCCTTTAATGCTGGCGTTGAGTATGAAATTCGCAGTTTATATGGCTTCAGATCATGATTATTTAATTGCATAATCAATTTTTTCAAAGTTGAGGTGCTCATAAACATGGCTTCCGCAAGCCCCTCCATTGAGAATTGATTTCCATTTGTAAACAATAAATTCATTAGTCGATAGTAGATGGTTTGCCTGAACATGCTAGAAACCACTTCACTAACTGTTGTACTTCGACCGTCGCGTTGTAGAAAGATTCCCTTTCCTCTAGAAACTTCAATAGTCATTGCTGATGGCAATTGCCTATTGATTTCCTCAACTAGCTTACGTATGGTTTTATCTGAAATATGTAAACTTTTTTCAACCTCCGCTAAGGTAAACCATCTTTGTTCAGAATCCAGCAGAATTAATAAATGACTAGCTAATTTGAATTCCTTATCCACGTTCTCACCCTTTTCCATATTTCACAAAAAAGGAACATACACATCTATATGTATGTCCCTTCCTCTTATTTCATATACGTATTCAATACATTGTCGATATGAGCATTCAACTTGTTAAGATCAACTGCCTGTACGGGTTGATTAACAAGCTGATATTTTTGTTTCAGCTGAATGATTCTACGGACACTATCATTAATTTGTTTCTCAGTTATTTCTCCATTCTTTACGGCTGCCTTTAATGCATCTATAGCCGATGTGACATTGGAGAACTCATGAGCGATTAAAATAATATCATTACCCGCCTTCACAGAATCTACAGCAGCTTGCCCGATATTAAAATGATTCGTGATGGCTTTCATCGTCATATCATCAGTCATGACAACTCCATCGAAGCCAAGCTGATTTCTTAGGATCCCTGTAATGATTTCCTTCGACATCGATGAAGGATATTGTTGATCAATTTTTGGCAATAATATATGGCCAACCATGACCACATCCACACCCTTGTCAATGGCCGCTTTAAATGGAATGAGCTCCAGCTGTTTTAAATCATCCAGACTTTTTGACACCTTAGGCAGCTCCAAATGAGAATCCACTGATGTGTCACCATGGCCAGGGAAATGCTTGATGACAGGAATCACCTGTTGACTTTCTAACCCTTTCATCGTCTGAATCCCTAATTGGCTAACGATATCAGTATTACTAGAAAATGAACGATCACCAATAATTGGATTGTTCGGATTGCTGTTGACATCCATGACAGGCGCAAAGTCTAGATTGAAGCCAAATGCCTTTAATTGTTCCCCTAGTAATTGACCAATTTCAAAGGAGAACTGTGCTTGATTGATATCCCCAATCTTTTGGTTCGTTGGGAAATTTTTTAAAGGTCCTGGTAATCTGACTACTTTTCCTCCCTCTTGGTCAGTTCCCATGAAAAGTGGAAGGCGATTCGTAACATTGGCCGCCATTAAATCATTCATCAGTGATACTGTTTGCTGTGGTGTTTCAAGATTATTGGCATAAAGTATTAGTCCTCCAACCTTGTAATCACGAATCAAACTCGTAGTCTCCTGTTGGAGCGATGTGCCTGAAACACCTGCAAACATCATTTGACCAAGTTTTTCATCCAATGTCATTTGACTGATCATCTCTGTTATTTCATCTGTTAATTCTGTATAGACGGAAATGTGATGAACAGTAGGATTGGCATCATTGTCACTCGGTTTTGGCAAGATCCACTTTAGTTGATAGGTCGAATTGACTTGATAGACCAGAATGATTTGATCAGTCGTTGGATCCTGATAATAGCGGACCTGATCAGGTTCTCCCATAATATTTTTTATATCTGCTAAATGAATTTTCCTTACATTTGCTTTAAAAGAACGGATATCGAAAGCTTTCGTCCCTTGAAAGCCGATCGTTACCTCTTGTTGAAGAAAATCTTCGTACTGGCCATTAGCACTCTCCACTACTTCCTGAGGATCTCCCCATTGTTGATGCACCGAACGGCTATCTACCTCCCCAGCAATAAAGGGCACATCAGGTACTTTCCCTTCTCGTGCTAGGTCGACAATGTCTTGAATCAACATGTTACGATTTTTTGTCTCACCCTCAGTAGCTGAATCGCTATGCTCTTGGACTGGGGTTGACTCAGAATTTCTAGTCGATTGTGTGGCTGGCCTCATCTTCATACCGATAAAAAAAGCAAAACCCATTAAAATCAGCACAAGAAACAGGAGCAAGCCACGTCTTCTTTTATGCATGAAAAAACCTCCTCAAACCAACCCTAAGTGGTAACATATAATTCTACCAGCTAACGTTATCATAACTAACGAATGAATTCAAAACATGTGAAACCAACAGAATCGATTCACTCTTAAGAAAATATTATCGTAAGCTAGCAAAAATGCAAAAAAAGATGTTAAAATATTCTCATAAAGGGGGATGCAAAGTATGGGGAAATTAAGTAAAAGGAATATACTGTGGATTATACCAATCGGTATTTTAGGGGTGTTTTGGTACTTTTATGGTCCACAAAAGGATATTACAGACAATGAATATATTACATATGTAAAAAACTATTCTTATGAAAATAGTACAAAAACATTAGAAAATGGCTTTGCGGCTGCTTGCGAAAATCCCTATTGGGTTTATTTTGAAACACAAAAAGGACAGGATGTAGTAGAGTTCAAGGGAGATTGCTCCGTTGACAATGCAGTAACAAAAGTTAATGTGCAATTCCTTGTTGACAACGCCATCACAAGTGTTACAAATGGTGCGATGCTAGTGGATAGTAAAATGCAGGAAGAAACGGATCGCGATCAATTTTTACTGGCTTTAGTCAAATAAACAGTGCACACCCTCATAACTTGAGCTATGAGGGTGTTTAGATGAGAAGATTGTGACAAAAAAAGCCTTTGATTGATAGACCATTTTTTTGTTAATAGCTTTACTCCATTAATGATGGTGATATCGCTAGCGTGATGGATGACATTAAAAACCCATGCACTCAAAAATAGGCATGGGTTGAGCTACTATTCACATTTTTTTGAGGACTTTATAATGATCCGTTCAATCACTCTAATTTCGCTATTTAGCTTCGCAATCGCTGCTTCAATTTGTTGATAGCGCTCCATTTGGTTGATATTCTCGGTTGAAATTGAATCTTTCAAAGCGGCATGTCCTGCGTATAAGCTTGCTAATAAATCTAGCTTTTGAAAATAAGCTGTGCTGTATTGCTCCATAACACCCAGCCCCTCGCCTGTTACTTTTTTGGACAAACAGTTAAATTATTGTTCCTAAAACTCTATATCCGAAAAAAGCAAGCTCAAAACTTCCATTGTCGCTTAATTTATTATCCATTTTCAGTTAAATTATTATTCTTCTAAAGCCACTAGCTCTTTTTTAACAAAGAATAGATAAAAGTATCATGTGCATTTCCCTTTTGCACCATATAGTCTCTTAGAATCCCTTCTTGCTGGAACCCGAGCTTAAGCAGTAGTTGATTGGAGGCTTCATTTTCTAAAAATACGACAGCCCCAATTCGATGTAAGTTCATGTGTTCAAAGCCATAGGCGATCACCTTTTGGACTGCTTCTTTTGTATAGCCCTGGCGCCAGTAATCAGGATGAATTTCATAGCCAATTTCCGCTCGTTTATGTGCGGCTGACCATAAATGATAACCAATTGTACCAATGACTTCCCCTGTCTCTTTACGTTCAATACCCCAACGTATTCCTCTTTTTTCTTCAAAGTTTTTGCCAAATTGCTTGATTAACTGTCCAGCCTGTTGTTTTTCAACAAAGGGTTCCTGACCATAATAGCGTGTAACGGCTTCATTTGAAAAACAATGAAAAATCGCAGATACATCCGCCTGAGTCAGTTCTCTTAACTTAAGTCGTTCCGTTTCTAATATTGGAAACATCATGTTCTCCTCCCCTACCATCTATACCATTCTCTTTAGATTATCCTTCAAAAACCATACTGTACATAAGTAATTTCTCTTAAATATTAATAGAAATAGAAATTATTACTATATAAATATTATTAAATAGCTTATAATAGTAATCAGACTATGCACTCCTACTACATGCATATCCATTACAGCTCAGCTGCCGTATTCTTCGGTATATCATTTCTGCTGAGTATAGATAAAGGTGATTTTCAACATGACATCCTATGAACGTATACTTATAATGGTCCCGCCGTTTCCCTAGCTACGCTTTCTACTTGTAACTGACAAAGTAGAATTTGCTTGTAGGAGGGCAATATGTTGAAAAAACAGGCAGTACCATCTTTATTGTTAATGATTGTTCTTGTGGCGTTTCCACAAATTAGTGAAACAATTTACACTCCATCTCTACCGGATATTGCAGATGCACTCGGTGTATCCAATAGCTCTGTTCAATTAACCTTAAGCATCTATTTTATTGGATTTGCATTGGGCGTTTTTTGCTGGGGATGGATTTCTGATACCATTGGCCGTAGACCTGCCATGTTAGCCGGTTTAATTTTTTATGGAATAGGGAGCGCATTATGTTTTTATGCAGATACAATACCCTTTCTAATCGTTAGTCGCTTTATTCAAGCATTCGGGGCTGCTACTGGCTCCATCATTACCCAGACTATTTTGCGTGAAAGTGTAACAGGAAGTAAACGACATGCCATGTTCGCACAAATTTCCGCGGTCATTGCCTTTACCCCTGCGGTTGGGCCATTAATTGGCGGTTGGGTGGACCAAGCACTTGGTTTCCGCGCTGTATTTTTTGTCCTTGTGGTCATGAGTATATTGCTATTCATCTATGCATATGCCAGACTCCCTGAAACAACGGATCCGGCCACAAGGCAGAGAATAGCGGTATGGCCTGTCGTCAAACGCATTCTTGCCTCCCCAATCGTCCTTGTCTATGGACTGCTAATTGGGGGCATTAACGGTGTGCTATTTAGCTATTATGCGGAGGCACCTTTTATTTTCATTGATCACTTTCAGATGACGCCTGGCCTCTATGGTTTTCTTGGCATCATCGTAGCGTTGGCATCGATTTTAGGAGCCATGATCTCTAAGCGACTTATCACCTCCCATCCACCTCAACAAATTATTTATGTTGGCTGTTTGGTGATGTTGCTCGGTGCTTTCCTGTTGACGATTGTCTGTATATTCCCATTGCCTGCTAGTATGCTAGCTTTGAGCATCATGGGTACAGTTTTTATTATGCTGTTAGGCTCGGGCATTGCTCTTCCTAACTGTCTAAGTCTTGCATTAGTAGACTTTCAGGATGTTATTGGCACAGCAGGCGCCATTTTTAGTCTTGGCTACTACTTGCTTGTCAGTGTTATCACATCTGGTATGAGTTTGCTTCACAATGGTTCTTTGCTGACGATGCCACTTTATTTCTTGGTGTTAACGATCACGATGTGGTTTAGTGCAAAAAAATATATTCGATAATTGATGACAGCGGGCATCTAATCTATTTAAACAAAAACGCCACCCTTATTTAATTTAGGGTGGCTTCTCCATTTATTGAAAATAGTAGTCCACAACTTCCTGCGCGGATTGGAAGATCTTATTACTTTGTGTTTTATAGAGAAATTTTGGATTCGTACATGCTTTTTCAAGACTTTTGGCTTGCTTTAGCTTATCCGTCATTTGCTCAATAATATCAGTATAGCCATCCAGCTGGTTTGAAATTTTTGATAGCATAACCGGTGAGATGTCTAACACAATAGACAACTGATCCTCTGCGTAGCTATTTAAATTGATAAAAAAGCATTGTTCCAAATGCTTAGAATGTTTATCGACATTAATCACTGCTTCTTGATAATGGGCGATTAGGCCAGTAGAAGTTTTCGTGATGGTAAAACCTTGTTGTGCCAACTGTTGTTCAACAAGCTGCAAAAACTGATCAACTTCAGCATCTAGTTTCGGCGTGACCGTTGATAGGATTAAATTATCACAATTTTGATAAATTGTATCGATTTCAGACTGTTTTTCAACAAGTATTTTAAAATTGGACATTGAATACACGCTTCATCTCCCCTTTTTATTAAGGTAGACATTCGTGAAGCGTTTTAGTCATTGCCATATAAATTAACAAACCTAGGGAGGTTCCTATGATAAGAAATTCTGTCAAAGCCGTCATCCTCATTGATGGTAAAATACTGCTGACCAAAAATAAAGATTCGGAGGGCTATTTTTATCTTTGTCCAGGAGGCGGACAAGAGCATGGTGAAACATTTCATACGACACTTCAACGAGAATGCCTAGAAGAAATTGGGGCGTCTGTTCATATTGGAGAACTTCTTTTTATTCGGGAATATATCGGAAAAAATCATGAGCATGCTGCTTTCGACGCAGATGTTCATCAAGTCGAATATTATTTTCACTGTCAGTTAAACGAACAAGGGACCCAACCAACCAATCCAGATAGTCACCAAATTGGGACAGAATGGGTCTCGTTGGAGAAGCTCCATGACTTCAGACTTTATCCCAAAGCATTAATTCGACAACTTCAACGATATGAGCAAGGACAACAAACTACGATTTATTTAGGGGACATTAATTAGAAAAGGCTGCCTATTTCTATAGACGGCCTTATTCAAACACAAGTGTTTTTACCATTGTATAATAACTACTGCCCGGCGGATAATCTTTAATTTCACCCACAACTTGGTAGCCTCTTGCTTCATAAAACGTTCGAGCTTGGAATGCATATGTTGTCAGCAAAGCCTTCTTAGCGCCCATTTCCTTTGCTGCCATTTCTGCTTGTGCCAGTAGCTTACTGCCCAAACCTTTTCCACGATGTTCTTCATGAAACCAAAATTTATGGATTTCCACCCATCCCCAGTAAACCTCTGCAGTTATACCACCAATCCATTGCTGTTGTTGATCGGTAACTATCAAATTTAGAGGACGAATTGCCCCCTTCTGCCTACTTTCTCGATGGTACGGAGAATGTTCGTTATTAAAGCCACGAATTTTTTCGCTTAAAAAGTGTGTAAAATCATCATGCTGTTCATATAAAATCGAAATGTATGTATCTATTTTGAATTCCTCCTAATCCTGATAACGTTTCAAAAGCTTGTCTTGATGCGCCTTAAAAATTTCTTCAAGTGGTATATCATATTGATTCGCAATATCAATGATATTCCCTATTACATCGCCTAGCTCCTCAATAAGTTCTTGTTTATTTTCCTCATAGGATTGAGTTTTTTCATCAGGTCGATCTCGGCCAATTTCTAATGCTCTTATAGCTCTGGCTACCTCACCAGTTTCCTCTGCTAGAAAGCCGATTCGTGTGAAAATATTAAGCTCTGACCACCCACGGCTTTCATAGTAATCCTTTACCCAACGTTGAAACTCATTTAATTCCATTTTCTGTCCTCCATTTCCTTCCTCTTCAAATTAAATTATACTATAAAAGAATCTCATCAGATATGGAGGAATCAACTATGAAAAGTATGGCAGTATTTTGCGGATCTAGCATTGGCGCATCAGATGCCTATCGTGAAGGTGCGATACTACTAGGAAAGGAATTAGCCAAACGTCAAATTACCCTTATTTATGGTGGGGCAAGCGTTGGCATCATGGCTACAGTAGCGAATACGGTGCTGCAAGAAGGTGGTAAGGTCGTTGGCGTGATTCCGACATTGTTAGAAGAGTGCGAAATTGCCCATCAGCAGTTAACAGAGCTGATCGTTGTAAACACAATGCATGAACGCAAAAGTAAAATGATGGAACTAGCAGATGGCTTTATCGCTCTACCTGGTGGTCCAGGTACATTAGAGGAATTTTTTGAAGTGTTTACTTGGAATCAAATCGGCCTTCATCAAAAACCTTGTGCCATTTTCAATATCGAACGTTATTTTGATTTATTAATTTCATTTTTTGATCATATGCAACAGGAACAATTTTTAAAAGCACAATATCGAGAGGCTTTAATCGTTGATGCAGATGCAGCAGCGCTTTTAGATAAATGTCAAAGCTTTGTTCCTCCAACTGTCAAAACCTATGAGCTTAGCAAATAATCAGATGGTAAGATTGGTCATACTCGACTAATCTTACCACCTTTTATTTTGGTCTCATCACATCCCGTTTTTTCACCGCAACTACAGCCACCAACACCATAATAAGCTTCACCGCCAAAATGAACGCATAAAAACTAAATGAGATAATGGTTGGTAATAATACAAGCCACCATGACCAAGCAATAATATCTGTTACCTTTAAGAGGACAAGGACAATGGTCAATACTTCTGCAATGCCCATCTTTTCACCACCTTACCATTTTCTTTAACTATGTACCTTCGTGTAGGAAAATAATGCAACAGCAGATGTGTCCTATTTTTGTAAAAAGTGAGTTTGCTCCTTTAAAAAGAGCTCAATAAAATCCATGTGTCGTTAGAAGATGCATACGGTAGAATATGTCGATTTTACTATTTCAAGAAGCTTTGGCGGTACCTTCAGATGTCGTACACAACCACTATTTCACATGAGTGTTGTGTGTTACTTGTGAAGTCTTTATCCACCTTCAAAAAAATAATATGAATAATGCGCAACCTGAAATGGCACATTATTTGTAGGAGGTGGACAAATTATGTCTAGAATTATTGGTGTTGAAGAATCATTATCTAATGTTGAGGATGCTTTAAAAGCAAAAGGCTATGAAGTTATTCCCCTGCGCAATGAAGAGGATGCCAAAAAATGTGATGCTTGTATCATTACAGGTCAGGACCGGGATGTCATGGGGATTAGTGATCCCGTCATGGCAGGTCCTGTTATTGATGCAGATGGGCTTACGGCAAACGAAGTCGTTCAACGCGTCGAAAAATATTTCCACTAACTACGAGGTGCTGCCGCAATGTCTCTTTCACTGCGAGCAGCACTTTCTTATTTGTTTTCCCTACATACTTATTTATCTCTACTTATAATACACCTATTAGTTGTACAAAATAAATAATAGGAACTTAAAAAGTAGGGAGACATATGAGCCAAAAAAATATAGTACTTATTATTTTAATGCTTACGACTACACTACTCTTATCAGGCTGTTGGGATGTAACAGAGCCCCAAAGAATGTATTATGTGCAAGGTGTGGGTGTAGATTACAAGGATAATGAATATATAGCGTACATCCAAATTATGAACTTCGCCAATGTAGCAAAAACCGAACAATCGAACCCACAAGCTTCACCTACGGAAGTTGGTAAGGCTACGGGGAAAACAATCGAAGAAGCCATCTATAAATTGTATCGATCCATGGACCAAGAAGTATTTTGGGGACATATGACCTTTCTTCTTTTCTCTGAGAAAGCCATGGAAAGTGAGCACGCCATTCCCATTATCGACACTTTTTTACGCTTTCGAGAGACAAGATATCATATTTGGGTCTATTGCACACAAGACCCTATTGAGGAAGTTTTATTAGTGTCTCCTATTTTGGAAAAATCACCGACTGCCACCAAATTGAGTAATCCTAAAAATACGGCAAAGCAGGAGTCATTTGTAGAACCCGTTAACCTAAGAGAGCTAGTCATTGGTTTGAATGAGCCGAATCATGAAATGAAAGTCCCAATGGTTTCCATCAATAAAGACTGGGAAACAGCAGAGGATTCCAGAACAGAAACCACTTTTGCAGGTGTAGGCATTCTATCAAAGAACGGTTTCAAGGGCTTTATTAAAGGCAATACAGCCCGAGGTATTGAATGGATGAATGATGCAACCCAGCAAGGTGAAATCACGATAAAATTAGATAATAATGAGGACCACGACTATTTAACAGTTGATATAAAAAAGTTAGATGTTCGTGTTAAACCGATCGTTCGTAACAATCAAGTAAAATTTGAAGTGGTTATAAAATTTAATACTATTTTGAATGGTTTTAAAGGGGAAATCACCCCCCGTCAAGTAAGAAAAAAAGTGGAGGAAGAAGTCAAAAAAGAAATTATGGCAACCTTTGAGGAAGGCTTGAACATAAATGCGGACGTCTTTCGTTTATCAGAATACCTCTATCGCGATAATGTAAAGGTATGGAAAAGACTAGAAAAGGATGGCAAAATACCTTTAACGAAGGAATCCATTAGTAAAATCAATATTCATATCAACAAAGTTAGCCCTGGTCGAAAAACATTTGAAGAGACCATTACCGAATAAAAACAAGAGACCACCCATTATTGGCGTGGTCTCTTGTTCATGACAAAATTTTATGAAGCTGCTCAAGGACAGCTCCCCTACTTATGCCACCGTGATAGCAAACAACGGTTTCAATATCAAGGTCTAGGTACTTCTGTAAAGACTGACGAGCTTCTGCTAAATCTAAAACGGTCGGTTCATGAATGCCTGCGAGGCTGCCTTCCACACTGTAAAGCGAATCACCCGCAATTAATGTTTTACTTTGGGACAAATAGAGACTTATATGTCCAGGCGTATGCCCGGGTGTGTGAATGACACGAATACCACCACAAAACGGCAATTCTTCACCGTCACTCAAGGTTACATCCACTCTTCCCTTCGGTGGGTTCTCTAAATGTGCATCCTTTAATAGTGGTAGTTCCCCTTGAATATAGGGCTTATCTAGTGTATGCGCATAAACACGAATATGCTGTCCACATGCCTGTATGAGATCTGGAAGGCAACCAATATGATCAACATCCTGATGCGTGAGGATAACCGCCTTTAATTGGTCCAATGAAATACCTACCTGTGCCAAAGCCACAAGCAAATCTTCCATTTGTCCAGGAAAACCAGCGTCCAATAAAACAGCCATGTCTTGATCCCACAAAAGCGTTGGATGAATAATGAATCCTTGATAATTCAGTTCCAGTACCTCGACACCCTTCGAAATTTCTATAGCATTCGCCCCCTTTACCGAACATTGAAAGATCATGATGATCCTATCTAGTTTCTGCTTTCAAACCGAAAGTTCCTGCCATAGCAACACGCATGTATTTATTTTTTCTTGTTCATGGAATCTTTATAGACTAACATAGCAACAAGAAGGAAGCTTATGCTAACAAGACGGAAAATCATCTCTAAACTAATCCATTCGGCTAAAAGCCCCAATATAAATGCACTAATGCCAACACCAACATCAAAACTTGAAAGGAATGTTGCATTAGCTGCACCACTTTTTGCCTCACTTACTTTTTGAACAGTCCATGTTTGTAAACATGGCATAACTGTTCCATAACCTGCTCCGAATAAGATGGCTGCGATAATAAGCAACAAATTATTGGTCGCATAAGATAGCACGATAAGTGATAAAAATCCTACTGCTGCTGACACAATGATAATAGACCATGGCCCAGTTTTATCAAACCACTTTCCTGTAAATGGACGAAGTAAAGTGGAAACAATCGCATTGATTAGAAAGAATAAAAAAATATGATCTAATCCCTTTTGTTCGCCGTAAAGCACAAGGAAGGTAATTATTGCGCCAAAGCCAAGCGTCGTCAAAACAGTCAGTAATGCTTGAAACCATACATCTTTCTCAAAAACAGCTTCCAAAAATCGAAATGGCTGCTTCTCATGCTTAATTGGTGCAGCCGAATAAACAAATTGAAGCGCTATAACTGCCAGTAAGCAAAGTATTACAGAAGAATAAATTAATATATCGAAAGAAAATGCATTATAGATAAGGATACCTAAACTTGGCGCAACGATAGCCCCTACTGTTGTTGAAATAGAGAAATAGCCAATTCCTTCTCCTAATCTTGCTTTAGGAATTAAATCCACCGCCATTGTACTATTGGCAGTAGTAGATACTCCCCATGTTGCTCCATGGAAAAAACGTAACAACAGGAAAAGCCAAATAGTGTTCAAAAAAGGATATATGAATGTAATAATCAATAATGTTACGCCAGCCACAATAGCTAGACCTTTTCTTGTGTTATCGACTAAATAGTAGCCTACAAAAGGTCTTATGATAATAGCGCCTATTGTAAATACCGTAGTGACCAAACCTACTTGAAAAGGAGAGGCATGTATGCTGATTAAATAGGCTGGTAGAATAGGTAATAACATTTCAAATCCTATGAAAGTTAAAAAATTACTTATAAAAAGAAAAAGAAATGATGAAGTAAAAATTGTTTGTTTTTGCATTTTAAAATTCCTCGCTTCTAATAATTTTTTTAAATTAGAAGCGGATGGCACACTGAAACATTCCTAAATTGTCTTAATTTTTTAAGCAATCGTCTCACCCTTTCAAAACTAAAATAACAGGAGTTTTATTTACATCTCCTTCGACAAATACGCATACATCTTTACCAACTTTCCTTTTTTAAAAGCACAAAAAGACGCCAGATAACCGGCGTCAGATCATAGCATAGCGTATTCAAAAAGAACAAACTTAAAGATTTTTCTTCAAATTTTAAATACAAAGGCAAAAAGCTTCCGGTTGCTGAATTCTATATGAAGTTTCTCTAAAAAACCACAGACTGGTCCCGTTGACATGAAATCAGCTAATTGTAAAAATGTCTTAACTTCAATCGCCGTTCTTCTGAAAACAGTTTCCATAACTTTTTGCCTCCTCTCTAAATTTCAATAAACAGTTTAATATAATTTAATACAAATTGAGCAAAAAAGCAAATTCAGTTTTACCATATTGCATCTTCTAGGCCCAAATTGATCGATCCTCACACGTAAAAAAGTGAAAATATTACCTGTGCACAATATAACCCACCTTACGTGGAGCCACTACATTCTTCTTTTCAATACTTTTCATACGATCATCCGGCGTTTTTTTCATGGGCGTTACCAAAAGCTCAAACATGGTTATTTGTTTATCCATACACTTCCCCCTTTAGTAAAGGTACTGTACGTTTTCTATGGCTGCTTTTCTTATATATGAAGTACAACATGATTTTATACTAGCGAATTAAATTAAACGTGGATGGCACAACAAAAAGAACCAGGCTAGTACCTGGTTCTTTCATGATAAGGATTCATCTTGCGGCTTCATGAATACAAAAAGATAAGCTATCCAAACGATTGTCAGTAGTAACGCCAGTAATGTCCAGCCATTAAAAAAGATATGATTAGAAAAAGTGTTGAGAAGTGCAATTTCTGCTAGATCAGTAACTGAATCATTATGATGAAAGATGATTAATCTTACCTCTTTTGCTTTTTTGATCGTTAACAAAACCATCACACTCGGAAAAATGAACGAAAGTAGCATCATAATTTTAAATGACACCGTTTTAAAAGTTCTTTTTGCAGCAACATAGGCAATTTTGAATGTACCAATAATCGAAACAATGAAGAACGGGGTGATAAATAATAAGGGAAAGAGACCTGGATTACCATTACTTATAGAATTCTTTGAACTTCCTATTATTATTGGCTCAGTTAAAAAATGGACGAAACTAAAAATAATAGCTGTTATAATAAGGCTTAGGACATAAAAAAACAATGATAATTTACTCATTCTTCACTCCTATTATTGTTTGAAGGTCATCCTACTTGATGAATGGAAAATTAGCTTCCTTTTTGAACACCTATAAAATGCGTGCAGTCTCTCCGTCCCTTATTTTAATATGGATATACCTTGAGGCTCCTCCTTCAATATGTTTTGGAACTTCTGATAAATCGAGTAATTCCTTTATATGAAAGGATTTTTTACGATTAGCTTCAATCGTCATATGATAAGGACCCTCTATATTCATCAGGGACTCCATACGCATTCCATCCTCTAGAAATGGTCATCTAAAAATTCTAATTCAAATGACACCGCTCATTACTTCGATTTTGTAATTCAAGATGACATTCCCCATTTAATAAATCTTTACCTACCATATCAAATTTGCATTCGCCATACTCAGTATAGGAAATGGCATTTATACCATTAGCTAATGTTTCTTGATAGATTGTAATAAGGTAATGGGGTAAAAACGTATATACCATTAGCACTAAAACTATTGTTAGTAGGCGATATTTCTTTATGCTCTTGACAAGTAAAATCATGGCAATGATAAACAAAACAGAGCCAAATATTCCAAGTGACACATAGCCATCATAATTGGTGATGGGAAACGCCATGAAGGAAGATGTAGTTTTAATCATTAGATTATTTGGAAATGGGAAAAATAAACACATACAAATTCCTAAAATAACGATTGAATATATGAGCTTCTCTTTACTTTTTATCATTCTATCCCTCCTCTTTTAGAAATGAAAATAACGATGTCTCATTGCTACAACAGCGCACATAATTCTCTAACCTTTTTAGTCACTTATTTTATGTATAAACACAGAGAAATCTTAATTGTAAATTATTTATCAAATTCCTATTCAGTAAGGATCATTTAATATAATTTACCGCCCTTTTCTAAATTAATCGCTAAAATTATATATACAATAATGGATGTTGGACTTGTTACAAAAAATAGTATCCTTATAATTGTAGAAGATATTCCGAAGAATTCTGCCAGCCCTCCACAAACACCTTGCAACATCTTATCTTTTGAAGATTTTTTTAATGTTTGCAAAATATAATACCTCCTTCATAATTTTTTATTACATTAAATACTTCCAAGTTTAATCATACATCATTTAACATTAAATTGGATAAATTTTTCCATTTTAAATGCAAATACAATAAGACCACTCATCGTAAAGCGGTCTTATTTTTGTTTATGTAACTCCCAACCTTTATTATTACCTATTACTCTTCTAGACTTAATTAGGAAATATATATTAGTTCGAATCATAAGATTATCATTTGTAATGTTCAAAGTACTTACCTTTTTCAACAATGTCTTTGCACTTAAAGCCGTCCAATCCTTGGAAATCATCTATAGTCATTGTTCCTGAATTAAATTTATCTAATTATAGTTTTTCGAACTTCCCTTTTTCTACAGCTTGCATGATATGTAATCTTGTAAAATCTAATACTCTTTACATTGATATGACTCTTCTATATAGCAATGAAACTAATGGTTTTACCTCCTAAAAATAAAAAAACTGGCATTGTTAATTTCCTAAAGGGGTAATGTTGGAGCTAAAATATTCCCAAATTAAACGCTCGTGCACTAGTAATTAGTTTGATGATGTAATATAACTGGTCACTCTCTATATTTTTTAACTTATTACTCTACACATAATTCTCTAAAATTACATCCTCGACAATGCCATTTTTCTTGTGTTTGTTCAAAATCTTCATAGTCCACGGGCTCGTTGGAGAAAATATCGGCCTGGTACTTTTTCATTTCTAAAACACTACGTTGAAATGTATGTAAAATATTCTCCATATCGAAATCGGTCAAAACATATTTCTTCCGTTTTCCCGTTAGTAAATATTCGTTATACACTTCAATTTGCTCAAGCGACACCCTATATTTTTGCTGCACATAATAGGCATAGAGCGCCAATTGCTGGCGATCATCATCGGACTCTCCCCCTGTCTTCCAGTCGACAATAACCCATTTATCTGTCTGTTCATTAAAATAATGAAAATCCATTACGACAAACACCTGGATGTCGTTGATTTTCATCGAACGGAATTGTTCTGGTTCCCCAATCCGTAAAGAGCCTCTTTGTGACGTGATTTGTTGAAATGTTTCACTCATCAAAAAATGCTCAAAGACAAGCTGTAAACGCTCTTTATAGTCATGTACGAGATCGGATGATAATGTGCCATGATAGTAAATTTCCTGCATCATATAATATTTATTAGGCTTTTGCCTCCATGATTCAAGGTGGCGAGTAGAATCAATAAAAGCTGCATTAAGCTGGCCTCTAGCCCAATGAATCAGCTCCTCTAATGTAGGGGCCTTCCCTGTTTGTAAATAATCATTAATAGCTTGTTCAATATAACGGTGAACAATTTGCCCAAATAAAATAGGCATGGGCTGTAGCTTTTTTAAGCGATAAACATGCTGATGATAGGGCTCCACATTGTAACTCAGCCACCCATTATGGGAAAAGTAATATTCATAGCCATATTTGCGGGCACAGCTTGTTAGCGTTTTATGCCGTGAAAGTGACCATGAAAAGGTAGGGTACGGTGTAATTTCAAACAGGACAATCGCCTCCTATAGCTGTTGGATAAAATCATAGACAAGCTGTACGATGAGGATAATGGTTACAATACGGAGTAGAAGTTTGACTTGATTTGCTTTCACCTTTCTTGCTAAAACAAGACCAATTTGCGCACCAATTGTAGACCCAACCATTAAAACAAGAGTGAGTGGCCATTCAATTTTCCCTGTTGCAATATATGTAATCGCTGCGCCTGAACACATGGCGAATACACCTACTCTCGATAGTCCGACTGCTTTGATATAGGAAATTTTCTCATGGGCATATGTATAAAGGGCTAGTGTACTACTGCCAGGTCCAAACATACCATCATAAAAACCAACCCCAAGTAGAATTGGTCCATTTTTCCGATTCATCCTAAAGAGTTCCTTATCCCCAAAGTCAGCCCCTCCCAAAAAGGACATAATCAGGGCAAAGCCTAATAAAATTATGGCGATGACCGTCAAAGCTTGACTACTCATGAACGAGGCGAAAAGCCCACCCAAAGTTCCGCCAATTAAGGATACTAATAAGACCGATCGCATTTCGGACCAAGCTAATTCTTTTCGTTTATAGATTGTATAAAAGCTTGAAAAAGCACTCACCATATTGGACACTTTATTGGCACCAATTGCCGAATGGACAGGCACCCCCATTAACATCATCGTTGGCAATGTGATTAAACCACCGCCACCCACTAACGTTCCAATGACATTCCCCATGATGCCAATTAATAAAAATAACAAGTATTCCATCATATCCTTCTTTCTCTCTCACAAATGCATTCATTCTATGATAAAGTATAACAGATTGTGATTTTGAATGATGATGGAAATGAGGGGCAAGGATGCATACACAACAAAAAACACCAACACCACGCTTTTGTCACCAGCTGTCGGTCATCGTGGCCACCATTTTTTTAGCTGGCTTCACAGCAACGCTGATTCAATATCGGAAGCTTCCTGCAATGATTCCAGTCTTACAAAGCTTTACGAGTGACCATGCACAGTTTGGACCAAAAATTGCTATTTTTTATTTACCTTTCATCGCACTCATGCTATTTTTACTTTTACACTATTTAGAGATGAAAGCGGCTTATCCAGTGATGCGAAAAAATAAATCCCCACTATCACATAGCCAACGTCAAAATGGCATCATCACTATTTGTCTGATAAAAAATAGCATATTATTGTATTTTACATACTCTCTTTTCAACGACCTCACCGTGGCATTAGGCCGAGATCGAATTTTACAGCAGTGGCATGCTTACCTATTTCTTTTCTTGCTATGTGGTATCTTCAGTATGGGCATCGTTCGAGGGATTTTATTGGGTAAAAAGCGTTAAAAAAGACGTATTAAAGAGTTGCTCTTTAATACGTCTGCCAAAAATGAAACCATTAGATGAATTACATAAATGGAATAAATTGATCTTCTTGCGCACAATCAATAGCTATTTTATTGCGTGCCAGGTGACCACATTTCATACATGGGTGCACGAAAACCCTTAATAAACAGTACTAATTATTCACTACCCCAATCTTTTTCCATTTGTCTAAAATTATGTATTAAACCATACTTCTGTACGCCACGCGCTTGTTCGATACTGGCATCAGCCCATTGGCGGAACAATGCTTGATCCTTTTGGGTATGGGCGTACACTGCTTCTATGGCGGGTTGCATCCAAGACTGTGTCAGCTTATCACTTCTCATAGCAACTGTTCGACCTTCCAGGGCAGCGAGATAGCAAAAGGCATAGCTTGATAATGGCTCCTTGTTAATTTGCTGAGCAGCAGCCTTTGCCGCCCCATGATTCTCCTCCATGATCGCTTTCATAAATTGATAATTGTACTTGATGGCTGGCTGCTTATATTGGTGGATGATGACATCGAAAGCACGAATTTGTTCCTCGAGCGTCCCATAAGCAGATGCATAGAGAGCTGCAAAGATAGGCTCTTTTCGACGGCGCTTCACCCATTTATCCACAAGTTCCATATTGTTTGTTCGATATAGGATATGTATATGGCGATAAATCATAGCCACCGCGAGCACAGCAAATATTCCGAGTGAAAAGGATAAACGCACCCCTGATAAAGATAGGACCATCGCCAACAATATAATGGCTAAATAAAAGAATATTAATTGAATAATTTTCATAATGCCCCCTACTGTAATTTCCTGCGCATTTTACGTGAAAAGATGAGGCCGGCACCTAAAAAGAAGACTAGTGCCATTACTTTCATGATAGGGATGATAAATAGCTTACTGATGAGGAAAACAACGACTACATAATAGACCACCATTGCCAGTAAAAATAACGTCAACTTATTCATGAGGCTCCCTACTTTCCTTTAATGCCGCTTCAATCGCGGCGAGCGCTTTCGGCCCCATTCCATGTAAATGAGCTAAAGTGGAAAGGTCAACGTTCTCCAGCTGCTGTAATTGTGTATAGCCCGCTGCCTGTAATGCACGAACTGCAGGTTTGGCTACTCCCTTCGGCCATTCTGTCATGTTTGCACTTCCCTTCATTAAAAAACCTTCTCTGCCCTATTATGCAAGCGACAGCAAAGAAATGCAAATTAGTCATAACCTATAGAATTTGAAACAGGGATAAGCACGCAGCCATTAAATTAACGAAACTATGAATACTCCAACTAGTGACAATGGAGCCACCCCCAACCCGCTCATTCATCCACCCCATCACATAGCCTGCCAGTGCAGTAGTTAGTACGACTAGCAGGATGATGTGTAATGGCAGTGCCATCCACAACAGGGCCCCATGTACGCAGCCAAAAAGGAAACTTTGTACGAGATTCCCTACTTGGAAACCAAACGATTTTGCCAGTCTTTTCAATAAAAAGCCACGGAACAATAGCTCCTCAGATAGGCCAGTTTGAATAATAGCATAAATAAGAGCTGGTATGACCCCCGCCAAGCCAAGGCCAATGAATTGATTGTACGCTAATAAGGAATGATCAATATAAAAAAAGATGATAACCCAACTCGGTATCACTAACACCACAATAGAAAGGAAAAAAAACATGATATATCTTCCTTTATGGGCAACCACTGGCTTTTGAAAGCCTAACCACCCTAGAAACGACTGTTCCTTTCTAGCTGTGAAAAACCACCAAATAAATGGTATCACTGAAAATAACATTACTTGCACAATAGCACTGATCATTTTTTCCCCTCCTGATCGCATGTTACGTTAAGTGTAGAAGAAAATGGCAGACAATTCAATAGTATTTTAATGATAATCGTTAATTTTTTTATCTTTAATATTAATTTTTAAATGTTTAGCAATAAATAAATAGAATTTAACATCTCTTTATTGAGATTCGTGTCATTTTCATTTACACTTAATTACAGATATAACAGGTCTATAATATATACATTATCATTGGAGGCTATCGCTATGAATTTAGATTCTACACATTTAGAGGAGAAGGCTCATACCTATGAGCAAAACGCCCGTATCTCTGTACCAGCCTACGATACTTTGTTTGCCATGACACAAGCCTATTTCCGTACACATTTAGGCAATCAAGTATCCTCCCTGTTAGTTGTAGGGGCTGGTGGTGGAAATGAACTTTCCGCATGGGGGCCCTCAAATCCCAACTGGACTTTTACAGGCATTGACCCGTCTGAAGAGATGCTTCAAATCGCACAACGTAAAGCGCGACAACTGTCTATAGAAAGCCGAGTTCAACTTCTTCACGGAACCATTGATATCTTGTCATCTACTCCTTCCACATTCGATGCTGCTAGCTGTATCCTTGTGCTGCATTTTATCCAAGATAGACAGGAAAAGCTTAAATTATTACGCAACATTCACGCACAATTAAAGCCAGGAAAACCATTTGTCCTCGCTTGTGCCTATGGAGAACGTGAAAGTGACGAACTACAAGATCGCATTAAAATCTGGCAAAGTTTCTTTTTAGATGTAGGATACAAAAAAGCAAAAGTGGAAGATATGGGGAAAGTCATTATGAATATCTCTTTCATTTCAGATCAAGAAATTCAAGAATTATTGCAAGAAGCTGGATTTAAACATATTACACGCTTTTTCAGTTCTGGTCTTTTCGCAGGCTGGATGAGTCATGCCTAAGTGAAAACCCCCGCCATTTGAGCTCAAATGGCGAGGGCATTTATTCCACATTAAAATGAGCAGCTCATTCTTCACCAATACACACTGTAATAGTAAACATGATCATCCCTCGTCATACCCACTTTCTCATAGAGCTTCTGGGCGTTGACATTGTTCTTAGCTGTTTCGAGCATCATGTAACGAGCGTTCTCCTGTTGACAATAGGCATAGCATTGTTCGATTAAAGCTGTGGCCACTCCTCCATTTCTGGCATGTCCCGCCACAAATAAATCATTTAAAATAAACGCTTTTTTCATGGCTACGGATGAAAAAATAGGAAATAGCTGCGCAAAACCTACTGGTTCCTTTTCATGATAGGCAAGAAAAATGATGGATTGATCCTTCTCCACACGCTCCTTGATAAACTGCTCGGCTTGTTTTAAATCAGACGGCTGACCATAAAATTCTCGATAGGCATTAAATAGCGGTACTACTTCCCCCATTGTTGCCTGTGTCACTGTACAAATGTTCATATTCGACTCCTCATTTCATTTTCATTGTCCTTCTAGTATGATGGTAGTAAACAATCTGACATTTCAAAAGAAACAGTTTTAAACATTTCAGCATGTCAAAGAGGTGCACAATGGACGATTTCATCTTTTTATTAACAGACAATGAGGCCAAATATAAGCAAATCTATCAGCAATTGAAAGCACTCATTTTGCAAGGCACATTGGCAATGAATGAATCTCTGCCTTCTATTCGGAAAATGGCAGAAACATTGCAGGTTAGTCGAAACACAACATTAACTGCCTATGAACAGCTTGTAGCTGAGGGCTATATTCGGGGAGAAGGGCGCAAAGGTTACTTTGTGAATGCATTGGAGCAAGTTTTCTTACAAGAGCAGCCACAGCTGGTTCTATCGCAGCCACAGAGGGATACTTCCCCATTGCTAGTAGATTTTCTGGCTGGTGCTGTTGATCAACAACACTTTCCCATAAAGACATGGCGTCAAATGGCCAATCAAATTTTACAAGAATCACCATGCTATCAATACGGGGAAATGTTTGGAGAGTCATCGCTAAAGGAGCAGCTTGCCCAATATTTACTGCAAGCAAGGGGTGTTTATACAAATAGTGAAAATATCATTATTGGTAGTAGTACACAGCAGATGCTCCTCTATCTCGGCTTTTTATTGAAAGACGATTTTTCGAGTATACTTTTAGAGGACCCAGGCTATAACGGGGCAAGGGAGGCTTTTCAATTACATAACTTTGGCATTGAGGTATTACCAGTGCATGAAGCAGGCGCACAGCTTGACGTCTTAAATAATTGTCTAGCACGCTTATTGTATGTCACACCGTCACACCATTTCCCATATGGTGCCTCGATGAGCATTCAGCAGCGGCAAACACTAATACGATGGGCTCAAAAAATGAATGGCTATATTCTTGAAGATGATTATGATGGCGAATTTCGTTATACACAACAGCCATTTCCTGCCCTTGCTTCCATTGACCCATCTCGGGTAATTTATCTGGGTACATTCTCAAAATCCTTTTTACCAGGCGTACGAATAAGCTATATGGTGTTACCGAATGACCTTGTTCAGCCGTATAAAATAAGATTTACTCATTTTGAACAAAATGCCTCAACCCTGCATCAACGCACCATGGCCCGATTTATGGCACAAGGTGAATGGACACGCCATATCAAAAGAATGCGCCTTACCTATAAACAAAAAATGCAGCACCTTGTTCAGGAGCTACAACAGCAATTTGGTGAGCAAGTCACTATTTTAGGTGAGCAATCAGGCCTTTATGTTTTGGTGAAAGTAAAGTCCTCACTTTCGGAACAACAGCTAATCCAACAAGCGGAGTCCCACGGTGTGAGAGTTTATCCAACCAGTCCGTTTTTTCTTCGTCAAGCAAGTGTGGAACCCATGCTACAACTAGGGTTTAGTAAGCTAACAATGGAAGAAATTACGTTAGGTGTCCACCTACTGAAAAAAGCCTGGTAGCAAAAAGCCATAACCCTCAAAGTTATGGCTTTTCCCCAGCGTTTAAAAATAATCAATAAATGTCGGAATGCCTACAGGTAATACTGCCTCAAGCAAGGCAATTTCATCTGCATGTCCCTGTAACCGTTCAATTCGTTCTAAATAGCTTGGTCGCTTATAGCCTAAAAGCATAGTAGCCAATGTTTGCACCGTTAAATGAACAGCATTATCATTCAAAGTCTCACTAACCTTTTGAACAGAAAGCTTTCCACCCACCATTTTAATGATGAATGTACCATTATTCCAAGCCACAATTCGATCACTTACAGCTAGCTGAAGCTCAAAATCCTGACCAACAAATGGATAACGCAATAAAAACTCTTTGACATCAACAATTCTCGCCATGAAATATGGAGAAACCTTTTGGATAATTTCACTATCCTCTAATAGAAAAGCTACTGCTTCATTGCCCGTGGTTTTCCCATAGACATTATAAATCATTGAACTATGAGCAGAGGCAAAATTCCATAACCCTTTTCGAGCCTCTTCCTGTAAATAGACGATTTCATCGATGTAATAATTTTCCTCCATGATACGATAAAACATGTAGCCCTGTGCCACATCCTCTTCATCGTAGTAGACTGCTGCCTGAAGGTTAACATCACTGTCAATGAATTTCTCTTCCCAGAAATCTTCCTGAAACTTCTCATTCCACGCAATACTATTTCGCACCATCACACCATGTGTTTTTTGCGCATAACGGGCGTAGATTTCCACAACATCCTGATGCTTCGGATCCACCCGACGAATTTTGCCATTGAGCCCAGCATAATGCGGAAGCTGTGTGTCCTTTACCTGAAACTCCACGATGTCACTCATAATTTCCCATCCTTTTTTTCGATAATAAGGAATGGAATATGGAAATAAATAGGATATACATTGACCTTCGTTTCGCATACTTTGTAGGCTTTCAATAATCAAGCTTTCCATTAAGCCATGTCCCGAATACTCCGGATAGGTGCCAACTGCCGTAATACCACCCATTTCATAAATCTTGCCATGGACATTGACCTCAAAAGGCAAACTTAAAATTTGCGAAACCAACTGTGAACCATCGAACCATCCGATTGCATGCCCCTCGTTAAATTGTCTACTTTTAGCATTCACAAAACGGCGGTCCTTGTGAATAGACATGGACATTTGAAAGACATAATTTAGTAAATCAATGGACTGTGCCATTTCATCCAATCGAATTTCTCGCATGACTAAGCCTTTTCGTTGATTCATGATTCCCTCTCCTCATCAAATAACTCACTTAAAATGGTTTGTGGTGCATCTAAAAAACGTTTGGTGACAATGTAATGAATGGAATCCTCATAGCGAATCGATTCAATCTCTCCATTGTCAAAACTATAAATCGTCGCATTCGGATAGCCAAGTAAAATAGGTGAATGTGTGGCAATAATAAATTGTGCCTCATGCTCTAAATCCTTGATGATTTTCAACAGGCTTAATTGCCTCGTTGGGGACAACGCCGCCTCAGGCTCATCCAATAAATAGATGGCTTTGCCCTTAAAGCGATTCATAAATAATGCTAGAAAGGATTCACCATGGGATTGGTGATGGAGAGATTTCCCACCAAAAGCGTTATATCTTCTTGGATCTTCTATCAAATCAATATGACTGGCAAATTGATAAAATGTTTCTGATCGAAGAAAAAAACCATTCGAAATCTTCGGCAACCACGATAAACGGATATAGTCTCCCAGTGAAGATTCTGCCTTATGTACTTCATAAAGATTTTGGCGACCACCACCTGCCGTATTAAAATCGCAACGATCCGCAATAGCTTCCAGTAATGTTGATTTCCCCGAACCATTTTCCCCAACAAAGAACGTCACATTCGTCGGAAACTCCAGCTCATGTAAATCCTGCAAGCTTGGAATATTAAAAGGATACATCTGTTTATTTGGAATAGTGTCCTGTAGCACCTTACATGATTTTAAATACATCTCGTTTCCTCCTTTCCCTTATTATAACGAACAATGCCGTTGCTGAAACGTCATCGCTCTACCACTTTGATAAAAAAGAAATAAGAATAGTCAAACAAATCATAAAATCATTATTTTTGTTTCTAAAGAGCTCAATAGATATAATGCTTAAAAAAGGCGGGCATAATCATCGTCAACCCCATAATTGCCTATGAAATATTTCCCGAGAAATAAATAAAAAACATGTCGAAAGTTGCAATTGAAATTCATAAAATTTTGTCATATTTTTGATTTTCATAAAAATAAATGGTGGTGGATCTCATATGGAAGAATTCTATTGAGTGTGGGGAGCAATTTCCCAGCAATAGTCAACGGGGTTCTAGGGTTATATCCAATGACATCACCCATTACACTTTCGTGAGCTCACCCTCATACCGATTCTTCATTTCCCCATAACCGAAAGGATCATCTTATAAAAAGTTCTATATACTCGGCTCCCCTCATAAATTGAGTAACAATCAAAAGTTAGAAGGAGAAGAACAATGTTTGTGACTCATTATTATGAAAATAAAACGTCCGTTTTAAGCCAATTGCTCGTCAAACTCCCTGCTATCGAAGATGATATTCGAATTAAAGGGCGCAAGGCAAAGGTGGTCGAGGTACTCCAGATTGATGACAACAATTATCATGTGAAGATTATTTTTGAAAAAATTCCTAAAAAGCAACCACTCAAAGATTTAGGAAAGAAAAAGAGATAATCCATAAAGTTTATTTCCTACAAATTCGGGAATATCCATACTACTAATGCGAATTATTCTCACCCCTAATATTTCTTCAAGCAAACTTGTTGACTTTTTAATTGATAACAATTATCATTATCACTAGATTATTTCTTTTCTCCAAATTGCTTAATTCAGAATCCCCCTCTTTTTTGAATTAGCATGTATCAAACGGATATTCTTACATCAGACTAAGAGTATCCGTTTTTATTTGTATACGTGGAGGAATTTACATAATAAAGGAGCTGTTTGGACATGGATTATCGTATTGAAAAAGACACTATGGGTGAAATTAAAGTACCTGCCGATAAAATTTGGGGTGCGCAAACACAGCGTAGTAAAGAAAATTTCCAAATTGGCACGGAACAAATGCCAATCGAGCTTGTGCAAGCCATGGCTATATTAAAGAAAAGTGCAGCGATTGCGAACAACAAACTTGGCAAGCTTTCAGATATTAAAGCACATGCAATCGTACAGGCTGCAGATGAAATTTTAAATGGACAATGGGACGATCAATTCCCTCTTGTTGTTTGGCAAACTGGTAGTGGTACACAATCGAACATGAACGTAAACGAAGTTATCGCTCACCGCGCGAACCAACTTTTACAGGATGCTGGTGAGGCGGATCGAATTCATCCGAATGATGATGTCAATAAATCACAAAGCTCGAATGATACATTCCCTACGGCATTGCATATTGCGGCTGTTTTAAAAGTGGAGGATTATTTAATACCTCGACTTCGTTTATTAAAATCAACTTTGGAAGACAAAGCAGCTCAATTTAAAGATATTATTAAAATTGGTCGTACGCATTTACAGGATGCAACACCTCTTACATTAGGTCAGGAAATTAGCGGCTGGGCAGCCATGCTGGCAAAATCGGAGCATATGATTAGCCAAAATATTAACTATTTGAAAGAGCTTGCGATCGGTGGAACAGCGGTTGGTACTGGTATCAACGCTCATCCGGAATTTGGAGATCGTGTTGCTGCGGAAATTAGTGAACTAACAGGTAAACAATTCGCTTCTGCTGCGAATAAATTCCATGCATTAACAAGCCATGATGAAGCAGTTGTTGCTCATGGTGCTCTTAAAGCATTAGCGGCTGATTTAATGAAAATTGCCAATGACGTTCGCTGGCTTGCAAGTGGTCCTCGCTCAGGAATTGGTGAAATCACTATTCCCGAAAACGAACCAGGCTCATCGATTATGCCTGGTAAAGTAAACCCTACACAAAGTGAAGCGATGACCATGGTAGTCACACAAGTTGTAGGAAATGACGCTACGATTGCTTTCGCGGCATCCCAAGGGAACTTTGAACTAAACGTCTTTAAACCAGTGATCATTTACAACTTCTTACAATCAACTCGTCTACTAGCAGATACAATGAAATCATTTAATGACCATTGTGCAATCGGCATTGAGCCAAATAAAGAAGTGCTAGATCATAACTTACAAAATTCATTAATGCTTGTAACGGCATTAAATCCATATATCGGCTACGAAAACGCAGCAAAAATCGCGAAAAAGGCTCACAAAGAAGGAACTACTTTAAAAGAGGCTGCCATCGCAAGTGGCTTATTAACAGAAGAGCAATTCGATGAATATGTAGATCCGGCAACGATGATTTACCCGAACGCAAAATAATGTAAGTGCAATCGGACCAAGCATCGATAAATCAAATCTTCATATAGCTACCTTTTGGGGCTAAATTGGTAAAAGGATTGGGGCAATAACCCCAATCCTTTTATTCTGCCTTCCACACGAGCCTTAGCACGTAGACGTACCAATTTGATCGATTAATGATTCTGAATGAGGATGTTCTCTATTTATCAGAGAATAAACATAAGTATCATTTGGAACATTATTTTGATGCATATATTTCTTTAATAATCCTTCTTTTTCAAAACCAATTTTTGTTAATAGTTTGTTTGAAGCATCATTTTCTGTGAAAACTATTGCTCCTATACGTAATAACTTCATCTCTTGAAAGCCAAATGAGATTACTTTATTAAGTGCCTCTCGTGCATACCCTTTTCCCCAACTCTCTGGGAAAAGTGCATAACTTATTTCAGCTCTTTTATGCTCGGTTGACCACTCTTGAAATCCAATAGTACCAATTAGTCCTTCTTGCCCCTTTAATTCAATTCCCCATTTAATGCCACGTTTTTCATCATAGTTTTTTGAAAAATTATTAATTATTTGTCTAACTTGCTCTAAACTAGTTAATGGATTCTGCCCGTAATGACGTAATACATCGGGATTAGAAAAGCAGTCTAAAATAGCTTGAGCGTCATTAACGGTGATCTCTCGTAACACTAATCGATCAGTATTTAAACTAGGAAACATTATTCCACCTCTTTCAAGTAAGTTGTATCTTCCATATTTTATATTAAAAGTTCGTAGATTACTCTATAGATTTATAACAATTATCAATCCAACCAATTTTTAAGCTCTATTACATATCTCAAAACCAAATAAAAAGCACGCTCTTCTGAACGTGATTTTAGATATTTATTTTATTTTGATTTTTTGAATTTCAGCAACAGATATGGAGTCCTCCGTTATTTTCACATATTGATTTTTAGATTCCTTCAAATAACCTTCTTTGTTTAAATATTCTTTTAGGTCTGATTTTTTCTTAAATATTTTTTCTTTCATTTTTTGCTCGTAGTCTTGTTCATCGTTTCCTTTAGTAATAGTCATCATATAGATTTTCGTCATGTCCATACCCCCTTGGATAACTTACGAATCGTCTTGGAAAAAGTTTCATCATCAAAATGACTTAGAGCGCCCTCTTATAATTCTTCTAAATAAATCGTAACTGTAATGCTTGTTGAACTGTATGTAAAAGCTCTTTCACTCACGGCCCTGTACTGATCTTCAAAATTCACTACATCTCCAACATTTGGAACTAAAGCTGATAAAGAACCATTAATATTGTACGTCATAATGACATCGCCGTTTTGTTCACAAAAATTAATATAAATATGTTGTAATTGACTATCCATTTTTTAAGCCCCTTTCTTTTCCTGTTTTCTTTTATCTGTAATACTTTGGATCTGAAATAAATGGCCATGTTTCATACAGTTCTTTTGTTTGCTCTACGTTGAACGATCTTCACGCTTCGCTCTACTTCATTACCATGATTACCAAAACTTTTAAAATTATAGTAAATTTGTTACAACCAAATTATACCTGCTCCGTCTAATAGTTGAAAGGGTGTGAAGGAAGATTGAACAAAAAAGTGAGTGATGAGATAAAGATACAGAGATACTACTTGAAAGTGAAACATATGATCCCAACGGTGAGTTAACAAGCTATGTCCACCCTAATCGTGGATGTGAATGTACCATTTATTCCAGACTTAGAGGACTACCAGCTTCCCATAAGCAATCAGAATAAAGTTGAAAAAGATTGAGGCTAATTGCTTCAATCTTTTTATTTGATACGATAATAGTGTCAAAGGAGTCATTAGAATATAGATCATTGGAAAGTAATACCATTTCTGTTGAATTAAAATTTACTCCCCTATCTTTTCATTGTAATCAAGCATTTTTCATAAATTTCAATCTCATTTACTGGAGACTCATTCAACGTTAGTTCGAATTTGTTCTCACAATTGTCCTCTTCTTCTCCAACCCAGCAAATATAAATCTCGCAATAGTCCCCTTTTGCTAGCAAGTCTTTTAGGAAATCAAAGACATGGAGAAAGGTTCTTTTGGATTTTTCATAATTATGTGGGGAATACATTTTATTCTCATCATGCATGTCCCAAATAGGAGCCCCCTTTGTTGCAATTTCGTAAATATATGGCGTCGAAAAATGTTTTTGTTGAACGGCCTGGCGATTTTCTTGATCAGAGAAAACATAATTTATTTCAACTTCATCTTCCGTATAGTCGTCATTTATTTCAACGGGAAAATTCAATCCAATATAGGTTGCCATACTCATCTGTGTAATCCTCCTCATAAAAAATACCCTGTCAGTGGACAGGGCGTCAGCAACGAAGCTGTTGATATTGTAAAAAGAACCGTACTTTTGGACGAACATCTATACCTTTCATGAACATCATTATTTCGAATGTCATTCTATCTTGAAATGGCTGGATGGTCATAGGCTTCAAACGACGTCTTGTCCGTTTCTTTTTGTAAGGCTTGCTACCGTGGTATGTTAACTGTAATAGCCGCCGCTTTGATAGTTTGGTGTTGCGGTGGTGTTTTCGGCTCCATATACAGCGTTGTGTAATACGCATCCGCAATCACGATCAAGTAAATAATCAAAAGTAATCGTTTTGTTCAATGGTTCAAAAATTTCATTTCTCCCTTTTTAAATCTAATAAGTATCTACTTATCATACGGGCAGCAAAGAAAAAGGTTTCAAAATTTTTTAAGGGAGACAAATTTGCCTCCCTTACGCGCCCAGACTTTTACCACCATCATTTTCCCAACGATCGATATCCCAATGATCCTGATCCTTTTCTGTGCTTGTTGGAACGAATGCCAATTCTCTCACCCTTTTCAAACGTTCTTCTCTAGTTTATGAAGGGGAAGAGGTTTTCGTTCATCGTAAGATAGGCTTAATTTTAAAACCTAAGGCAATCGCCGCGCCAATACAGCTGGAGAGGCAGCCAATGATCAAATAAATGCTACCTGTAGATTCACCAATCAGAACAGAGGCGATGCCGCCAATTACGGGAAATAAAGCGACCATATAGCCACTCTTCGCTCCCCCGATTCTTTCGACTAGTTTTAAATAAAAAAGCCAGGCAAGAAACGAGGCGATCACTGTTAAATACATCAGAGCCGTTAAATAGGTAATGGATGTCGGAATCATGATTGTTTGTCCCTGCATCCAGACAATACCACACATGACCACACTGCCAATGGCAAAACCAATAGCATTGGCATAAATCGGATCAATATGTCGCTTTGCATTTCTAGCTGAACTAGCATCGCCTATTGCCGTCAATACCGTCCCTAAAAAAGCAATCAAGATCCCTTTGAAATCAGCTAAGCCTGAAAAACTATGTAAAGTTGGATAGATTAAGACCCCCACACCTACGACGCCTAAAATACCGCCAACAAGAACACGGTGATGCAAGGGTTCTTTGAGAAAAATTCGGAGTGCGATGGGCGTTAATATCACTTTTAAAGAAAAAATTAACGTGACGATGGCCGCAGAGCTTAACATCGTCGCATAATACAGACATAAATAACTGAATGCAAAATTACAAACACCAAAAACGATGATAAAGGGTACATCCTGCTGTTGCGGTTTGCCTTGTGGTTTCATGAACCAAGCTAGTATCAAAAATAATATCGCTGTTATGACTAAACGATAGGTTAACGATAATTCTAAACTGACAGGGGTCCCTTGAATTTTTACGGCAATAAAATTAAGACCCCAGACAATTAAACAAAAAATATACATAAAATTTGTCATACTGTTTTAAATTCCTTCTATTTCTCTATGCCTTCCATCTTCCCATCATCAAAGTGTGATAGTACTTGCCATCCGAAAGGCGCTTATCATTTTTCAAAATACCTTCCACTTCGAAGCCACATTTTTGATAGAGCTGAACGGCCTTATCATTTGTTTCTAACACTTCAAGGACCATTTTCTGAATACTATTCGCATCTGCCCAGTCGATGGATACTTGCATTAGGGCTTTTCCAATGCCATAACCCCAAAAATCCTTCCGAACACCTACGCCGAATATGACCTTATGAGCAAGCCTTTTTAATGAGGAGCCCTCACACCTTGAATATCCAATAATTTGATCATCAACGACCGCTACTAAACAAAGATTTTTGGGACTTGCTGTGTCATTTAAAATGACCTGTTCGAATCCTGCTTGATCGATCAACCCCTCTCCTTGTTCTCGGTCAAAGTTTTCCGTTTCACCATCTAATTGTAGACGAAGCTCCGACAAGGCTTGTGCATCATCTTGTTTGGCGCAGCGGATCGTGTAAAACAGCTCTTTATGTCGAAAATCTCTCTTGTTAATCAGCATGTTGAAACTCCGCAACTGGCTGAATTCGCACAAAACGATTGTGCCAAACAAATTCATGATGCTGAATGATTTGAGGTGCCTCTAGTACTTCATTCGGTAATGTGCTATGGGCTTCCTTCACTAAAATATTGTGATGATAGCCATGACTATAAGCACTACGGATCGTTGTATCAAGGCAGAACTCTGTTTGAGCCCCAGCAAAAATCAGTTGGTCAATATGTTGCTCCTGTAAGTATTGTGCAAGCTCAGTTTGATAAAAAGCATCCCAGGTTGGTTTTTGAATGACCTTGTCTTCTACTTGTCTATGAAGACCATGATACAGCTCCCACCCAGGCTGACCATATGCAAAGTCTACATCATCGGCATCTGTATGCTGAATATAAATAATAGGTGCTTCATGCTTGCGTGCCCATGTGATTAACGTATTGATATTTTTGATAATCGTTTCATCATTCCATAGATTTTGTTGGCTGTCTAAAAAGAAGGCTTCTTGTATATCAATAATGATAAGTGCTTGTTTCATTGGATTCTCCTTTATATTTGACTTTTTCTTCATTATTGTACTGAATTTTTTATTGGAAGAAAATATAAAAAAAGAAGTACCTAGCAATTGGCTAGATACTTCAACGTTATTATTTCATTAATTCTTCGACAAATTTAACTGATACATATGTTTTTCCGTTTTCTAATAAAGCGGGTGCTACGTCAAATTGACGAATCGCTTTATTGTAACCATATTCCTTTTGACCACGTGTAATTGTGTAAGAAACGGCACCTTTAGAAATAATCGCACCTTTAGGCGTTACTTCTACTTTAAAGCCAAGCTCTTCTACGACTAATCGTAAAGGAACCATTTTCGTCCCTTCTACTTCATAAAAATCGTTTTGAATGATTTCTTGAATCGCTGAATCTGATGGTGCTGGTTCAGGCGTTGGCACTGGATCCACCTCAACTGGCTCTTCCTTTTCGATATTATCTAACACGATCACCTTTGAAGGTGGTGTTTGGGCAGGAATACTCATCGTCGCGATTGTGTAGAACACAACTAAGTGCTGCTCTGCTAAATCACTTGCTTTTAGTTCTTTTCCAGAAGCACTCTCAATTTTCGTGTCTTCCCCAACATTTAATTTTAAGTAATTGTCAGTATCTACTAAATTTTTATTGAAGAAATCTACTTCCACACTACCCATTTCCTCTGTTTCAACAATAACCATTTCTGGGTTATATTGTGGTGGATAGATCATAAGCATAGGCTTTTTCGCATAAGAGTAAGCCGACACCTTATCCCCTTTTTGAAGCTTAGCTTCTTTTCCTGTATTATCAAACACGAATGAATCTTTATCGACAACCACCATATTTGTTTGGTCACCTTCAACCACTGTATAGTATGTTGCGTTTTCACGGACATCTACATTTTGAATTTCACCAGTTACTTTAATGAAAACCGGCTGAACTTGTTGTTCATTATTTTCTGCGTTGGTCACAACAGCCTCACCCTCGCTCGCTGATGCAGTTGGAACTCCCATCGCGCTCCCTAATAATAATGCTGTCATAGCAAATGGTACAATTTTCGTCATTTTCATACAAAAAGCATCTCCTTCATTTCACGAATTCATAGAAGTAGTCGTCTTCATATGAAAAAGGTTACAATATGGCCAAATTTTTTTATGCAGCGGAGATTTTTGTATAGATCTCATTGAAGATGGAGCAGGCTTAACATCGCCCCGCTTAAAATATAAATCTCAACCGGTTAAGGATGCGTTGTAAGAAATATTGGTTTTCGCTTTGTTTTGTCCTTAAATCGCGTGCCACATCAGGATGATCAGTAATAACGCCACTAACATTTTTCTCAATAAAGGTTTGTAGAGAACGATCATCATTGAGCGTCCAGACAAATAAATCCATCGGGTTCTGCTTCAGCTCCTCAATGAGCTGCTCTGTTACCCATGATTCCTCTAATGCGATGAAATCCACATTTTCTTCCATTGGTCCGATATTAAGCGCGTAAACAATGCCGACTCTTAGATTCGGTACTAATTTTTTTAACTGTGTCATTTTCTGCCCATCTACTGATTGCACATAATACGAATCCAGTACTTTGTATTTTCGTAGCTTCTCCACTAATTTTGGTAACACATCTTCCGTTTCCTTGCCGTGTACCTTTAATTCAATGAGTAACGCCACATTTAAAGCTTTCGCAATTTCGATACAGTCCTCTAGAGAGGCAATTTTATCACTATAGCCATTTTGATGGATCGTTAACGTTTTTAATTCATTCAAGGTCATATTTGCAATCACCCCGTTTTTACCTGCCAAGCGCCGCAATGTACGGTCATGGAAAACGACAAATTCACCATCCGCTGTTTGCTGAATGTCAATTTCAATAAGATCTGCTCCCGCATTAGCTGCACTCACTAACCCGCTGATGGTATTTTCTACATTACCAGCCACATAACCTCGATGAGCAATGATTTTAGTATCGGGTGCATAGACACTTTTCTCTAAAGAATTAATATTCATCATACTTAATATCACAAAAACCACTAAGCTTATCAACAACAAAGATTTATAGCGTCGATTTCTATGTTTACCCGTTATTTTGATTTTCCCTAAGACAGGTGTATTGTAAGTGATGGCGACCATGACTTGTGAAAACATGGCCTGTAATAAACTAAAAAGCACAACAAAGACCATTTCCAGAAAAGCAAGTGTTAGCCCCGCTGTCACCAATGCAGCACTGGGCAGTAAACGTTCCATTAAATAAAGGGGAAGAGTACTGATCACCGTTATACTGATCATTGCGAATAGATGCCCTGTTAAAAGCATGGCCAGTAGCACTAAAAGATCAAATATACCCCTTTTGGAGAAGCGCCAGCTTTGCTTGAACGACCGTAAAATAGAAATGTTCGGCTGAATAGTAAAAATAGGTAATGTTAACATGCAACGAATGCCTATCATCACCAAAATGCTCGCTACTGTGGCATATACTAACCTACCACCTCGACTACTCATGATTTCTTCGGTTAAAAAATGTGGAAGTGAGATGGATTGGGTTAAGGTGAGTGGTAGCATAAAAGAAGCGAGTGGCATTAATAGGGCAAGATATACCATTAAAAATAGGACTTGGACACTAAAAAAATAAACAACCTTTCGATTCAATTGCTGCCATAAAGGAAAAAATCGGTAGCGCATTCCCCTTTGCTGATGAAAGGCCATTAAAAACAAGAAGCCCATTTCATAATAAACAAACAATAAAAACAGTAAGATTAATAGAAAAATCATGATAATGACAAAGGGATGCGCCACAAAGCTTTGCCAATTTTGCTCGGTAATATGTGTAAACCCTGTTACTCTTAGCATGAGCTTTAACATCATAGAGCTTACAGGGATCATTAATAAAAACTGAAAGATTCTAATTAATGCGAAAACTTGTACATAATCTAATCGATATACATAAATATTGTTTACAGCCTGTCGCATTACTTGTCCTGCCTTGTGCACATACTCACCCCTGTCATGCAGTTAAAATAGCTCTCTACTAACGTATGTTTTGACCGCTACGGCACAGTACTCAAAGCAATAAAATCGCATATTGTTCAAGTATCCTATGCAACTTAGGGAGAAAAGATTTGTGTATTTATCGTGTCTTTCTCCATTTTTTTGAAACTTTTCTCGAAGCTATCCTGTATATAACTAGATACCCACTAGAGAAAGGAGCGCAAACATGAAATTCTACATTGGCGATATGATTAGTACAACTGTTCTTTTATGCATGTTTCTAGCTATCTTCTTCGTCATGATTCATATGATCAAAAAAATGAAATCAACTATTCCTGTGCCTCCTCCACCAACTATGCAACAGCAAGTAGAGGACTTAACAAAACGTGTGACGAGCTTAGAACATCAAGTAAAAAATTTAGCAGATAGAGAATAGCTTCACAAAAAAATCGCTGCGAGGTTACCCTTCGCAGCGATTTTCATATACAATCTTGCCATCTACCACTGTACAGACCACTTGTATTTGAGGTAGTTGCTCGATATCCACAGTAAAAAGATCCTCTTTTAAAATCGTAAAGTCTGCTGTATAGCCTTCTGCAATTTTACCACGAGTGTGCTGCTGACCAATTATTTCAGCCGCTCCCCCTGTATACAGATGAACCGCATCGAAACGAGAAATTTTCTCCTGAGGATTGTAGCCTTCATGTTTTTCTCCAATATTTCGCCTTGTGACAGCGGCATAGATTCCAATTAATGGATTCGGCACTTCAATCGGCGCGTCACTACCACCAGCAACGACGAGGCCACGGTCAAGAAGTGACTTTAAAGGATGCAAGCCCTGAGCGCGCTCCTCTCCAAGTCTAGATAGCTCAGCGTGGTATTCCCCTTGAACAAATTGCGGCTGCATATCTACGGCAACAGGCAATTCAGTTAGTTTAGCTAAAATACCTTCATCGACTAAGCTACAATGGATAACCCGATCAAGTTGATCAGCCTGAGGGGGATAAGTCGCAAAGACATATAAAATCATATCGATGGCTAAATCACCAATTGCATGGACAGCGACAGTTTGTCCATATTGGCGGGCCAATTGAACATACTTGGTTAATTGCTCAGAAGTATGAATTAGCATTCCTGCATTGTTTGGATCATCGCAATAAGGTTGACGCAGGGCTGCCGTTCTTCCTCCAAAGGCTCCATCAATAAAGATTTTCATAGCACCAAACTCCAAGAAAGGCGATGAAGTTGTATCCATTTTTGCGACCTCTTCAAATACCGTATGATGCTGTAATAAATGGACTTTAAAAGATTGCTGAGATTCCACTATTTTACGATAAGCCTGAATTGGTTGGCTTGGTGGTCCATAATAGCTTAAATCCTCCGAATGACCACCTACTAAACCATAAGCTTGTAACGAGGCCACTGCTTTTGCCAAAGCATCCTCAATATATGCAGGTGTAATATGGGGCATCTGATTAACTATTAAATATAATGCTGAATCCTTTAATACACCAGTGAGCTGTCCATCTACTTTGTCAATGACACCCCCTTCTGGTGAAGGCGTCGCATCAGTAATCTCTGCAAAAGCTAGTGCTTTAGAATTTGCTAAAATTAAATGGTGACAGCTACGTTTTATGATTAAATAAGCGTCACCAAGCTCATCTAGCTCCGCTAAAGTCGGAAAAATGGGCTCTTCAAATTGGTTTTCATTTAAGCCAATTGCAATAACCCATTCATGTGGTGAAGACTTGGACATACGCTCTCGAAGCTTCTCTAGTAATGCCTCTTTACTTGTAAGAGCCGATACATCAATATGCTTTAATTTTTCCCCGTAACCAATAATATGTAAATGACTATCAACAAATCCTGGATACATCACATTGCCTTGTAAATATTGAGTAGAAGCAGCTAGTGGCGACAAGCTCTCGACTGAGCCTGTCGCCACAATTTTTCCGTCTTCTTCAAGGACTGCTTCTACTGTTTCACCAACCTGAGCCATCGTGTAAATCTTTCCACCTGTCCATAATGTTGCCAAAACAATTCCCCCTATGTCCTATGCTATTGCTTCAATTAAATGTGCTCTTTCTAAGCGGCGACGGACAATCACACCAATCCATGCTGCAAGCACCGCTTTGACAATCCCTACTACAATAAATGGCGCAGTTCCACCCAAAAAGGCTGCTGTCCATGTATAATCTGCTACGATTTTTAACCATACCGTACCAAACGCTAGCGTAATAATCATCCCCATAATATTCGCTATAATCGCATGGGTAAATGTGATGCCAAATTTATCTAAGTATAAGCCCATCATAATCGCTGTGGCAAGGAATCCTACGATATAGCCTCCTGTTGGCCCTACTAAAATTCCCAGACCTCCAGACATACCACTAAACACAGGTAAACCTGTTGCCCCTAGTAAAATATATAATAGAACTGATAATGTTCCTATTCTAGTGCCTAAAATTGTCACGACGATGCCGACTGCTAATGTTTGTCCTGTAATTGGAATTAATGGTAGCGGAATCGTCACCTGTGCCAAAACAGCAATAATTGCTGCGCCAAATGCCGCTAACACATATTGATATGTACTTCCTTTTTTCAATGTAAAAAGCCTCCCCTTGTTGGTACGTTAACTAATAATAAAAATAAGTTAACACAAAGATAAAGCAAATGAAAACAGTTGTCAATGTATTTTGGCGTAAAAAAAGAGAAATTGCTAGATGACCATCGCAATTTCCCTTCAACATGATTACCATAAAGGTTCATTCATCGGATCTTTTTCTTGCAACTTAAATACATATGGCGCTACTTGATGATGATAAAAGAACATTCCCACCAGGAAGAAAATAATACCGATAAAAAAATTATGAAACACATGCTGTAGCATAATCAACAAAGGCACTGGCATCGTCATCACACCACTGATTTGTATAGATTTTTTCGTACGATATTGTTTTTGTCCACAATGAGGGCACACAATTTCACTATTTTTGCGATATAATTTCCGCGCACCCTTCTCAGGCCAGCTCTCTCCACATTCAATACAAACAGGTAAGCCATATCCCTTTTTCACTAATACACGCTTTACGATAAAAGATGCACCAATAAAAAAGCCCAACAATAAAATCCCTCTAACATAATCTGAGTCCAACAATGACCACCAGTTCCCTGTATCTGACTGTACAGTTGCTGCTTGATGACCTGTGGTACGCAGTTCTTTTTGCTGCGTTAAGAGGTAACTAAAACCAATGACAAATATAGTAAAAGTAGCGAGCACTAAACGATACGTCCATTGACCGCCAGCTTTATGTTTTCCTTTTCGTCGCGCTTTTTCTGCGATTAGTTGTTTCCGATTCTGTGAGAGCTTGACATCTTGCAGCTCCGTTAATACCTCTTCTTTAAATTGATTCATGATGTAACACCTCCCAATCAAAGTCACCGATTGCTGTTGCCAGCTGTTTACGCGCTCGCTGTAATCTTGTTCGAATGGTTGCTTCTGGACAATGGACAAGCTGTGCGATTTCGACTGTTGTCATCTCCTCAAAATAATACAAAATTAAGACCTCTCGATAGGCTACTGATAACGTAAATAACGCCTCTGTCAGCTCTTTTTTGACGGACTTCTCTAGCATCTCCTTTTCAGGCGTAATTGTCGATGTACGCCCAGTAATCTTTTCAAATAATGTTAGTCGTTTACTTTTCCAACTCCGTAAATAATCATGGCTTCGATTGACTGTCATTTTTACTAAATATGTACGCAATGATGCTTCCTGGCGAAACTGTCCCTGCTTTTGATAAAAGGCGATGAACACATCCTGCACAATATCTTCCGCTGTCGCCTTATTCTTCACGTATAGATAGGCGACCTTTAGTAAGTAATCACCGTGCTCCTCGATCACTCGTTCAATATCCATCATTGCTCTCACCTACTTTCTACACTACTGACGGACGTCGCTGTCAAAGCGATTCATTTTTTCTATAAAAAATAAAAAAATCCGCAATTGCCACTTCCAAGCCATTGCGGATTCTTTGAAACCAACTATTAAATACCAATTTCTCGCATTGTAGTTGCAACTTTTGCCATTCTATCATCTAAATCTATGCCTGTGTATCTTGGTAAAGGCAATTCACTAATAATAGATCCATCACCCATAAAGAAAATACGCTCTGTTCGCGCAGCAATTTTCGGATCATGTGTCACAAGCATAACCGTAGTCCCTTCCCTGTTGATGGAGGCTAGGATATCCATAATTTCCTGTGCAGACGTTGAATTTAATGCGCCTGTCGGCTCATCACCAAAAATCATTGGTGGGCTACTAATTAATGCACGACAAATGCCTGCACGCTGAAGCTGTCCACCAGAAACTTGGGTAATGTCTCGTTTTGCTAAGTCAGCAATGCCCATCTTTTTCATGATGCTCTGGGCTCTTTCTGTTAAAGCAACTATATTTGTTCGCTTGTCACGCACTGCGGGTAACAATATATTATCAAGGATATTTAAGCTTTTGAGAAAGGTCGGCTGCTGAAACACAAAGCCCATCCTCGTCCGACGGAGTTCGGCAAGCTCTTTGTCATTAAGTGCAGTTAAATCGACCCCTTCAAAAAAAACACGACCGTGATCAATGCTGTCCATACCACTTAGAGCATAGAGCAAGGTTGATTTGCCACAACCAGATGGACCCATTATTGCAACGAACTCTCCTTCATATAAATCGATGGTTACAGCCTTTAAAACCTGATGCCGTTCTGTACCGACCTGAAATGACTTGGCTATTTGTTCACCACTCACAAGTTTTTTCATGTTCTACTCCTTTATATGATCCATTATTTTTATATGTCCTGCCTGGAACGTACCAATAAGCGTTGCTAGAAGCACGACGCTTAAGAGAGCTAATGGGCAAAAAACATAGGCAGTTAGCGGATTAATCATAAAATCAAATGAAGCCGCACCGAATGATGCAATGACCGTGGACGTCAGGAACTCTCCTAATGTGTTGGCTAGAAATGTCCCTGCAATAATGGCCAAAATTAAAACAACAACTGAACGAACCGCATATTGTATCGAAATATCTACGTTTGTAAAGCCAATCGCTTTCATGATGGCGATTGGAGACCGATCCTTCGCGATAAGCATTTTCATAAATAACAGTGTCACCAGCACACACATGACGAGTGCTACCACAAGCGCTGCACTTGATACTTTCTTAATGGCGTTGATGGTCGTTCCGAACGTTTGATGGATATAATCATTAATGCCTGAAACCTTGGCAAAATGGAGTGTATCCGCATATTCTGAGACCTTTTTTTCGACTTGCGATTGCTTCGACAACGTACCATAGATAACATTCCACATGCTTTCCGTGGAATCATCGGAGAAAGCTGCCTTCGCCGTTTTTCCACCATTTGTTATATCCGAATAAATACCACTCACTGTCATGGTTTTCGTTTCACCTTGAACAATCAAAGGAATGCTATCACCTACTTTTTTCTGAAGCTCCTCCGCATTAAGTACCGAAAGCGCGATTTCATCCTGAGCTACCGGTGCCTTACCTCGGGCGTATTCAACAGGGAAAATCGTATGGTCGCCAAGCTCTATTTTTAGGCTATCTTCTACACCCTCACTCGAGATTGTTGTAAACTTTTTCGTCGTAAGAATCGTATAATCTGTAATGGCTTCGTCATGCTCTAACATGTTAGCCACAGCTGTTACATGCTGAACATTTTGGTCACCTTGTGGAATATCAATGCGAATGTCGCTATTGCCAATCCCCATATAAGTCGTAAAGTTTTTGGAGGAAATCGTGTTGTATAAATTTTGTGGAACAATGATCATAAATGTGGCTAATATTAATACGGTAAGCATTGTAGCATACAAACTTTTGCGTGAAAGCACATCCTTCACGCCCAGAAAAAGATTGATTGGAAACCTTTTATTGGAGCTGATGTTTAGCCATTTTGCATGTCTTGCATTACCACGCATCGTGCCAAAACGGATGGCCTGAACAGCTGATAGCTTGTGAAACTGTTTCAAAACGAATTGCACATAAACCAATATGGAGCTAAATACTAGTAAAAGGCCAATGGTAGTGAACAGCCATACAAGTGACCTATTTGCCGTATCTCCCATATACAGCCGGATATTTTCCAAAAGAGCATCCCTTAGAATAAAGGAAAATGTAAAACCTAGCACACAGCCAAAGGCAGCCATAACGCCATATTTTGCAAGATACATTTTCTGTATATCAGCAACACGTAAACCCATTGCTTTCATCACACCGATTTCACGATAATCCTCTTCCATTTTAGTGAGCAAGGTGAAACGGATACACATAAATGCAATGGCCACCACAAGTAGGCTAATCAATAAAATAACAGTGATCATCAGTCCATCAGATAAAGCATTCAGCATTTTAAATAGCGGCAACGTAATCGTAGGGCCGTTCGCTTCTAAACCTGCACGATTATAGGCCTCTTCGAAGCTTCTTACATCAGCCAAATTTTTCAAACGAAACTCTATTAAATATTCAATAGTGCCAGCTGCCTGGATCGCCGCATAATCCTCTTCACTGACAAGAAATCGTTTGGAGGAGGCTAGCATAGAATTCATTTGAGAATCCCGTAAAAACCCCGCAATTGTAAAAGGCTTATTATGAACCACCACTGTGTCACCCAGCTTGGCTGTGCCATCCTTCATATAGCCTACAGGTACATAAATGTCACCATTTTTCACTTCAATCACTTGGCCATCAAGGTTAAGTAAATAATCAAATTTCTCACTTTGCGTACTAAATCCATTGTCCTGTACACTTTGGGCAAGTGTGTTGCCTGCAATGGTTATCTTGGCACCATCTACATTGAGAAATTCATTTATCTGAAATTCATCTACTTGTTCATTTTGCTCAGCAAAGTCAATAAGCCTTGCTTGGTCGATAGCACCTGAGTGCATCTGAAGAAAATGAGATGTTTCAGCTTGCTTCATTAACGTGTCAATGGCACTCGATAAATGGACGATCAGAACGGCTGAAAGTGTAACAAGCATAGCCGCAGCTGCTACAAATAGCGTTATCATACATGTAATCAGCTTACTTTTCGCTATATCATTCCGTACAATTTTGAGATACATAGGTCACCCCTTTGTCAGTTTTCAGACCCTAAGTACTATTATTTCGTATGGCCTTCCCCTTCATTGCCAAACATTTGCATCATGTACAACAAACTACCGCTTTCCACACCAAGCATTCGTTCCACATTGAAGATAAATGCTGGGATGCGAGCAGCACGCTCTTCATTTGACAACATCACTAGATCATCATCGAAGACTGTATTTGTATAAGCGACTATCATCTCCATGCACTCATATGGGTACGGGGTATGATAAACACCTTGTTCAATGCCCTCACGGATGATGCCCGTAAGTAATGGCGGTACTTGATTAATGACTACCTGCTGTATTTTTCGATGCATTAATGCATTTTGCGGCTTATGAATGTGCTCCATAATTTCCTGCCCATTTGCTTGCTGCATATTTAGTGCCATCACAACCCTCAATATGCGCTCATTCACAGCAATACTATTGTCTGCTGCTACCGCCCTTGCCCTTGTTAACATTGCTTCTGTATAGCGCTCTATGAGAGCATCCATAATATCTTCCTTGGATTTAAAGTGATAATAAAGTGTACCGCGTGCAATCCCTACTTTTTCAAGAATATTATTTGTACTAGTGCCATCAAACCCCTTTTGCGTAAACAATTCATCTGCCGCGTCTAAAATTTCATTTCTACGTTCTTCTGCTTTTTTCATTTCCCTCATAACAACAACTCCTCACAATTGACCGACTGTCTGTCGAATAAACTTATCCTTATCGTAGCACAGGTTTATTCTCCATGGCAATATTTTCTATAAAAAAAAGAATCTGCACGATGCAGACTCTTATTGTTGTGTATCTTCATTCCTTTTATATTCTAAAATATCGCCAGGCTGACATTCTAACGCCTCACAAATCGCCTCTAATGTTGAAAAGCGAATCGCTTTCGCCTTGCCATTTTTCAATATAGAAAGATTCGCCATCGTAATGCCGACCTTTTCTGAAAGTTCTGTTACACTCATTTTCCGTTTCGCCAACATGACATCAATATTGATAATCATTGCCATAGTACTCACCTCAAACCGTTAAGTCATTTTCAGATTTGATATCGATGGCATTTTTTAGAAGCTTTTGAAGAACAGCAGCAAAAACTGCAACGACAAAAGAAGCACCAATAATAACCATTCCGATAAGTATAAGACCAGGGGCATCGTCTACTTCCGCAGCATAGTATATCAGTGGCATGCCAACCACATAAACACTACTAATGATAATTGCACAATATTTGATTTTAATTAAAGCTTTTACTGACAGCTCTGAAAATGCGATGTTTTGATCAATATAGCTTAACAGTTTGATCGTCGTGTATAGAGCAACAAAATAAGCGAATGCCGTTGAATAGACGCCAAGTAAAGCAACAATCGTTAAAACCGGAGAATGCTGCACTGTATCTAAAGCAACACGTGGCACCACCCATATACATAAGGCAAAAACCGGCAATCCCATTAGAAAAACAGCGATCTTTAAAAAGAGCGTTTCTCGTTTCATCTCACGCACCTCTTTTATTTATTATCCTATTCAATTTACCACAACATTTATCGTTTTTCAATAAATTTTTATCTTAATTCAAGAAAATAATCATCATCCATTATTTGATTTACTTTCATATTAGTTTTGTTATAATCAATCCATATATAGGAAGGAGGAATTTAGTTGATTTACCAACCGTCAGAAAAAACAATAGAAACAGAGCGTCTCATGCTCCGACTTTTCACAGAAGAAGATGCACCTGAAGTGAGTTTATTATGTAACAATTATGCCCTTTACAAAAGTACGTTAAATTTACCCTATCCTTATACGTTAGCGTGTGCATTGTCTTGGATTTCCAATCATCAACAAAATTTTGAGCAGGAGAAACTTTATGAATTTGCTGTAACAGACAAACAAAGTGGTCATTTATATGGGGCCATCGGACTGTCAAATCGTCAACAACATCAAAATGGAGAAATTGCTTATTGGATTGGTGAGCCCTATTGGGGGAATGGCTATGGAACAGAAGCTGCCCGAGCAATTATTGAGTTTGCCTTTAAAGAGAAACAGTATCACCGTGTTTATGCACAGTATTTTCTTTCCAATCCCGCCTCTGGCAAAATCATGGAGAAATGTGGTATGAGCTATGAGGGAACCTTAAAAGATCATGTTTTTAAAGCCGGTACTTTTGAAGATATCATTTATTATGGCATTATCAACCCTAACACTAGTTTGTAAACCTACGTAAAAGAGGCACCTACTATGAAGTCATGCCTCTTTCTCTTTAAATACCATTTCCCACATCACAATAATGATTATAGTGAGTAATTTGGTTACGTCCATTACGTTTCGACTTATAGAGTGCTTCATCCGCATGTTGGATCAGCTCTTCCACTTTCTTAATCTTGCCATAATTATTGGTACTGACACCAATACTAAATTCCAAATGGACTGTTTCTTTATGAACCGTGAGCGATAGAGAAGTTAAAGTTTGATAAAGATTGTCGGCCAATGTATTCGCCGATTCACCCTCCTTTATTTGACTGAGTATAATAAACTCGTCTCCACCAAAACGTGCGACGATGGACTCAAAGGGCTTAAAATAATCTTGTAATGTTTTGGCCGTATTCGTTAAAGCATCGTCTCCAAATAGATGACCATTCATATCATTGATTTCTTTAAAATGGTCTAAATCCACCATCATTAAAGCTAATTGTTGATTGCCTTCAGTTGCTTTTTCGACCATCCTCTTTGCATTTTCATCAAAATAACGCCGATTGTAAATATTCGTTAGTGGATCGAAATAAGCATTTTTTTCAAATTGCTTCTTATGATCGTTGTACTCCATTTCAAATAATACATGAGAGTAATTTTCACGTTGAATTTCTAACAAAATATTAATATATTCTTTTTGGACAGCACATAAAACGATTTTATTGCCTTGATCCTCAATCAGCTTCACTAAAGAATTATAGATGATTTGAAGCAAAGACAGGTCATTGTTTTGCAAAGCATAATGTTTAGTCTTTTGATATAAATCAATGGCCTCGCTTATACGCCCTTGTCTTTCACAGAGTAAGGCATATGCATTGAAGACCTCTAGTTGCACTTTTGAATAAGGCGGTATATGGATCGTGGCTAAAAGTTCTTGTAATAGTACATTGGCTTCATCAAATTCCTCCAGCCATATCAACGCTACAGCTAGGTTCGTTTTCGGATACATGATTCCTGTATAAGGCTCTAAATGCTTCTCTTCAAACGCATTCGAGTAGTAAAGACTTTTTAAGGCGAATTCCTTGGCTGTGCGATAATTGCCCATTGAAATTTCCAAATCGCTCAGATTATTATAAATTTTCCCCATGCTCTCCACATGTTGAACTGTTTCAGCAATTTTTAATCCCTTTAACATTAACTCTTCGGATTTCTTTAGGTGACCAAATGTCCCCCAATAAATGGCGGCTAAATTATAATATTGAATTAAATCAATATCATCACCATGCACAAAGGTTAGCTCTCGATATTGTTCGAGCACACTAATCGATAGCTGTAAATCCCCTGTCTGAAAATAACTGGCACAGCTATAACGTAATAGAAGGATTGCCTTATCATACATTTCAAGCTTAATGGCACTTTCGACTGCGGCACTACTTATTTCTATATATTCTAAAAAACGATCCGCATTATATAATTCATTGAGCGTAATCCATAATTCTTCAAATTCTTGTACGTTCATACCGCTCCCCCTTATCTTCACCCTTACATCTTTAATACTACCTTCGCCCTTAAAATATTACAATTCTTTGGACTCATTTATTTTTACGTAATTAAGTAATTAATACTAGTTAGGAAAATAATTGTGTATTTTATCCTATATTAGATTTTTTATGTTCTAATGGGAAATTTAACATGGTATCTTCACTATAATTTTCTCGTAAACAAAAAACAAGCCTCTTTAACAGAGACTTGTTAAGAATCTTCTATACCTAATAGTGCTTTTAATTCCTTGGCTCTTTTGGAACTTAGTTGGATTTCTCCACTTCCTACCTTTTGAAGATAAAGAGATCCACCATATCCCTTCCACATTTCAATACGTACCCCCTCCACCTGAAAGGAATATTCGGGAGGTCTTTTCATATAGTCAGCAGACTGCCATGGCATATCCTGCAAGAATCGGGCTACTTCTTGTTCATTTTGGAGATCGAGTTCCTTTGTGACGATCGGTTCTAACATTTCCACTTTGTTTAATAAGCCATATCTTTGTACACTTCCATTTTCCTCCATGCTACCCGTTCCCATCGAATAAAGCTTGATATAATTACCCTGTTCTACAGGAAAATCAGCTAACACAGGATACCAATCAGCTTGCTTATATTTTTCTTCAAGCTGTTCCTCCGTCATGTTATCGAGATCTTTCGGAATAACCCCTTCAATAAATAAAAAGACATTTGACTCTACCTTTGCAACTGTACCTACTAATGAGGTGCCAGATGAACTAGTGCGGAGCTCAATGTTATTGTCATTTTGAAATGCTGTCGCCTGCTCAGCAAAATTTGCTTGGAAGTACAATATGGCCTCTATATCTGCTACTCCATTATAAGCATAAAAAGTTGGATATTTTTCCTTATACATGTCGTAGAGCTTTGTTCGAGCTGTATACATTGGCAGGATTGGTTTGAGATAAAGATCAACATATTTACTCGGTTCCAGTCCTTGAAAAAGAGCCTCGTATTCAGGTGATTGCTTTAGCATTTCGAGTTGCTCAACGTGTTTCTTTCTCTCCGCCTCAAGTTCATCCTTCGAATAGGCAATCCCTAATGACTTTGCAAAATAGTAGGCGGCAACGAGCTGCTCATAGGATCGATAGGCCTCTTTTTTATAATATTCCTGCTCTTGCCCTGGCCACATCATATGGCTGATTCGTTCGAAGTGCTCAAGCTGTTTTTCATGAAACAATGAGGTCGTTTGTGTTGTATCCTTCCCTAAAAGTTGCATCATAACAAACCCTGCCATACAAAGTGTAAGCACGACTGTCAACAGTTTGAATCGAATAGGTTTTCTGTTGGGATACCTTGGTTGTAGGACACGTTGTTTGACACGTTCTTTGCTCGCCGTCATATCACCCGCTACTTTTACTAATTCTTTGTGTACATCACTCATGCCTTAGCACCTCCCATTCCTCTTGCTTTAGATGGGGCTTTAATGCCTCTCTTGCCCGTCTTAGCCTTGTTTTCACTGTATTTTCTGCAATCCCCAGTAATTGGGCAATTTCATGTATTTTCATTTCTTCAAAGTAATACAGAATGATAGGCTCTCGATACATAAGAGCTAGCTTTAAAATAGCCGCTCCAACATAGGATCGTTCCTCCGCAGCTACAAGCTCATCACGCTGCTTATTCCATTTCATCGGAAATACTTTTTCTTGTAATAGTAATTTTTTATAATGCCAGCTTTTTAAATAATCCTTGCTTTGATTAATTGTTAATGTGGATAAAAAAGCGCGTAGCTGCCCTCGTTCCTCATAGTCACACTGAGAAAACTTAATAAATACCTCCTGCACAATATCCTCCGCAGTTTGCAGGTTTTTTACATAAAAATAGGCGAGACGTAATAAATGATCTGCATGTTCATCGATAATTTTTTCAAGTATGCCATCCACCTCCCCTTCTTACACTATAAACGACTACCAATATATAACCGTTTCAATTTTTTTAACTATTTTCTTCTAGCGTATTGACCTTGGAGCATACTCCAATGTTAGGATGATTTTAGGAGGTGCTCATATGAAAATTAAACAATTCGCCGAGAAGTTTCACCTAACAACCGATACAGTTCGTTACTACGAAAAAGAGGGACTATTATATCCCCAAAAGTTAGACAATGGCTACCGTGTGTATGATGGCACATGTGAACATACTATGAAATTCATTCTCGTTCTACGCCAGCTAGGCTTTACCTTACAAGAAATTAAATACTTACTAACACTCGAACAGAAACCAATATCCTCAGAATGTAATGAAGAAACGGTACAGCTATTTTCCGCAAAGATTACCCATATTGAACAACTAATGCACTTTTATCAGCATGCACTTCAGTCCTTACGACTGACAAAAACGTTAATGGCAGACGGACAATTCGAAAACAATCAGGAAAAAATTTCCTTACTCATTGAAAATATGTATGAAAATTTACAGGAAGGTCGTGGTTAAAATGAAACTACGTAAAATTATCTCTCTAGAATATGTCATCGCCTTTATCATTACAGTCTTTTTCTATAGGCACTTGGATTTTTCCTGGCTACCGTTTGTTTTACTTTTACTGTTACCTGATATCACGATGGTCGGCTATCTGATTAATTCGAAAACAGGGGCACTTTTCTATAATATTGGACATAGCTTTGTGTTACCCGCCATACTTCTTGTGATTGGCTTTATGCTATCCACACCACCACTTCTAATGGTTGCCTTAATTTGGCTAGCGCATATTTTCTTAGATCGGGCACTCGGTTATGGTTTAAAATATGAAGAAGCCTTTTCAAAAACGCATTTACAGCAAATTGCGTAGGTATTATTTTTTAAGCATAAACACAAAAAGGAGTTTGGTCATCCAAGCTCCTTTAGTGATGTTTTATCATCTTTTTAATAATCTCGCTCTTTAATGGGCCGTGTTGAAAAACTAATTGTCGGACACTTGGATGTCCTGCCAACCGCTTACATCGCATTGGCCATACTCATTATCACCCACAGCAACCACCGTTCCGTCAGATTGAAGACCGAGCGTATGCGCACAACCTGCTGCTATCGCTACAATATCACGCCAGCCACTGACATTACATTGACCATGCTTATTCAAGCCTACAGCCGTCACCGTTCCATCCGATTGAAGTCCAATGGTATGTTGACTACCCGCCGCTATCGCCACAATGCCTTGCCAGCCAGTTACATCGCATTGGTCATGTTTATTCGAACCCACAGCTGTCACGGTTTCGTCAGATTGAAGACCGATTGTATGAAGAAAACCTGCAGCGACCGCCACCATATTGCACCAGTCATTGACATTGCATTGACGATACCGATTATTCCCCACAGCCATCACCGTTCCGTCCATTTGAAGACCAATTGAATGCCAGTCACCTACCGCAACCGCCACCATATCACGCCAGTCGTTTACATTACACTCACCCTCATTGTTTTTGCCCACTGCGACTACCTTGCCATCCGATTGAAGTCCAATGGTATGACACCAACCCGCTGCAACAGCTACAATATTGCACCAGTCATCTACATTACATTGACAATGCTTATTCCAACCGACAGCTGCTACAGTACCATTAGATTGAAGACCGAGCGTATGCGTATTACCCGTGTTCATCGCCATATGAACATTACCTGCAGCAACCGCCACGATATCGCGCCAGCCGCTTACATTACATTGGCCATATTTATTATCACCTGTAGCCACCACAGTTCCATCATCTTTGAGCCCAACGCTATGACGACGACCTGCCGCTATGGTATCTCTAGGCAACCCTTTTATCTCTAATAAACTTTTATTTGGTGAATTCCAATCCATTTTTACCCCCAAATATTTATGTCATCATGAACATAAACGTAATCACATTATAAAGAGTTGGTACGACCAATGCGAGCGCTAACCGTTTTTAATATGATGTACTATATAAACTATTTCCCTACCATAAAAAAAGCAGGATCCTTCACCTGTGATCCTGCCTCCAAATTATTTATATGAATCGTTTTAATAGTGATTCATATATCCCTACCATCAATACTCCAATCAATATTGGAATTAGTGAAGTAAAACTGAAATAAAAGCCTACAGCATCATAGCGGCCTGTAAAATGAAATTGTAGCCAAGACACTTCATAGGTTTCGCCTACCCCATATAAAAAAATAGTGGTAAATAAAAACAATGCAAGACATTTCAGCCCTTGTGCTCTTTTCATAACATCACCTCATTGAACAAGTTTCATTTGTTGCGCATAGCTTAATAGATCTTCAATCGTTAGCTCTGGATTTTCCCCAACGATATTGTATTGATAGCCATTTTCTTGCCAAGTAATTGAACGGAAATTTTTATCATTCATAACCGTTCCTTTTTGCCCTCGAATATCCATTTCTTTTTCATTTAAAATGGGGTCAATATCCGCTATATTAGCATCTGCTTTAAAAATCGTAACGAAAAAAGCCAGCTCCCCATCTAATTCATAATCAAACGAATATTCAAGTCGATCCTCTATCCCTTTAACCATCGAAATTTTGTCTAACATAAGACCATTTTCTTGTGGCACCAATAAAAATTTTTCGAGTTGTTGCTTTGCTTCATCCAATGAAATTAGCTCTGAAGTATCTTCACTGCTAATCTCTTGGATCGTTACATCCTTTGGTAGATCTAGCGTAAATTGTTGATCATCTATTTTTTCACCAACATTTATCTTTGTGTATTCGGTGATCATTTGATTACCTGCATTATCTGACTTCATTTTTAATGTCAGCCATGTTTTTTTGTCAATCCATGCTTCTATGTCCCCAAATAACGTTTCCGTTTTATTAGTTTTTGCCACAATTTTATACGTGTCTCTACCAGCGATTTTCTCCTCGCCTGCTATCTTAATATCATGTGTATCTTTAACCAAATTAAAAATAAGCTGTACTTTATCTCTTGGGGATTGGAGTCCATCTAGTTCACCTTGTAGATAAGCCATTTTATAGGCTGTATTTTCAGTAACGTCGTAGCTTAACACTTGTGAATCAGTCATGATGGAAATGACATGTTCACCATTGTCACCTGTCAACTCTATACGTCTATTGCTATCCTTGGTCCATTCTTTTACTTGAGCTTTGCCACCTAGCTCTCCCATATCTACCGTATATTCGCCATAATATGTTAGCGGCTCCTTTGATTCTTGAAGAGCTTGTTCCATAATTTCTTGTGGTGTATACGAGGTCTCCGTATTACAGCCTACTAAACTAAATGTCATAACAGCCATTAAGCCTGCTGCTCGGCATGATTTTTTCCAATTCATAGTTCGTTTACTCCTTTATAAGGTGGTAGCCAGCAGATAACCGCTGTTCCAATGTCCTCTTTAGAAAGCAGCTGTACCGTGCCACCGTGTTTTTCAATAATTTGTTTCGTAATATTCAAACCTAGTCCTGTTCCGCGGTCTCCAGCCTTTGATCTTGCATGATCTGCTTGATACATGGGCTCGAATAATTTTTCAATATCCTTTTCTGGTATGCCCTGTCCGCAATTTTGCACAATCATGTACATACCTTCTTGCTTGTTTAAAGTTGGTTTAAGGAAATCAAAACTCCATTTCGGATCACTCCCGGCTTTGACTGCCGCTAAGCCAATAGTTGTACCTATCTCACCAAAACGCCATGCGTTGCTCAATAAATTATCAATCACGCGTTGTAGTTGTTTAGGATGCACAGCATATAGCCCATCCACATCACAGAATATTTCTAATGTAAACCCTCGTTCCTCACATAACGGTTCATAGTCAGATAAGGCCATGTCAAAAAATTCTTCACCATCAACAGCTACCAGCTCTAATTCATAGTTCGTTGATTGAAGTAATGTAAACATCAATAAATCTTCTAACATATGTTTCATCCGATCAGCTTTCGTTACGATGACCTGCTGATATTCTTCCTGTTGCTTTTCTGATAAGACATTGTTTCGTAAAGATTCTGCATAGGCATGAATAGCTGTAAGAGGCGTTTTTAAATCATGGGAGATACTTGCAATCATCATCTCTTTTTGCTGTTGTTCCACTTTTAAAGAAGTCCGAGTCTTTTCAATTTCATCTTGCATCGCCACAAATGTTTGGGCGAGTAAGCCAATCTCATCTTTTCTTGCGCTTAGATTTGATTCTATATGCTCACCTTTTGCAAAATTCCGCATTTGATGCATCAGTTCTCGTAATGGTCGATTTAGTTTCCGATTAAGCAACACTATGACGGCTAAATAAATGACTAGAAACAGTAGAATGGAGCCTGTAATGACAAGCCATGAACGCTTCTCTACACCTTTTACCCAATCTGTTCTTATTAATTGAATTTCATAGATGCCCAACAAATTCCCTTTTTGATAAACAGGCTCCTTGTAGGTAAAGGCGTTGTATGTTTGTTGTAAGTCATATAGACCTTTCAGCATGCGCTCTTTCCCCACATATCCCGATAGTAAAGGGTTGGAGGAATATAAGACGAAGCCTGATTTCGTATAAAGTGTAATCGCCAGCTGCTCATTTGTCAGTTCTTCTATCTCTTCTAGATTCGCATTTTTTTGATAAAGTGCTGCATCGTCTACAATTTCTTTTACCTGATTCAGCTCTGTCCACTTGTCAAAGTATTCTGCAACATTTTTATCTTGATAATAAGCATTAATCCACACATAAAGGCTATAGGCTCCAGCTATGGGCAACACCATGACAATAAAAAAAGTAATCAGTAACCAAGATTTAATTTTCATAATGGTTCACCAATAAAGCGGTAACCCTTACCCCACACAGTTTGAATAAAATATGGACTTTTCACTGAATCCTTGAGCTTCTCTCGTAGTGCCTTAATATGTACTGTGACAGTATGTGTATCCTCTAAAGTCGCTTGCTGCCAAATATGCTGATATAGTTCCTCTTTCGTAAAGGTTTGGCTCGGATTTTTTGCTAGTAGCTTGACCAGAGCAAATTCTTTTTGAGTTAACGCTACTTCTTGTTGATTAACGCTTACTATTTCTCGTTGCCATTCAATTGTTAATCCGTTGGCATAGGCAGTTTGCTCTTCTACAACGTCTTGCTTGTTATAGCGTCTCCAGCGTCTAAGATGGGAGTCCACACGTGCCTTTAACTCCTCTAAACTAAACGGCTTTGCAATATAATCGTCCGCCCCCTGCAAGCCCTTCACCTTATCCGCTTCTTCCTTACGGGCACTCATCATGAGGATGGGTACTTCACTTTCCCAACGTATATTTTGACAAACAGTAAGACCATCCATTTCTGGTAGCATCCAATCGACTAACACTAAATCGAATGGTTGCGCTTGAAAATCAGCTAGTCCTTCAAGGCCCGTTGTTGCCCATGTCACAAGATAGCCCTCATGCTCCAGTGTATCCTTGACAATGCGCCCAATCGCTGCATCATCCTCAATCAGTAGTATCTTTTCCTTCATCAGTTCTCCTCCTGTTTAAACCTTACTACGGAAAAAGCGATTTCCTCCGAACTTTACACTTTCTTTATAATTACCTTAGAGCGAATCCGTATTTTGCACAACTGATTGGGGTTGTCCATCACTTTCCTCGTTTTATCCGTCACTTTTGCCACGCTATCCGTCACTTCGCTCAATCTTTCCGTTTCCTCGATCCTATCCTTCACTCTGCTTGGACTATCCGTCACTTTTGCCACGTTATCCGTCACTTTCCTCGCTTTATCCGTCACTTTTGCCACGTTATCCGTCACTTTCCTCGCTTTATCCGTCACTTCGCTCAATCTTTCCGTTTCCTCGATCCTATCCTTCACTCTGCTCGGACTATCCGTCACTTTTGCCACGTTATCCGTCACTTTCCTCGCTTTATCCGTCACTTCGCTCAATCTATCCGTTTCCTCGATCCTATCCTTCACTCTGCTTGGGCTATCCGTCACTTTTGCCGCGCTATCCGTCACTTTCCTCGGTTTATCCGTCACTTCGCTCAATCTATCCGTTTCCTCGGTTCTATTCTTCACTCCGCTTGGGCTATCCGTCACTTTTGCTGCGCTATCCGTCACTTTTGCCACGCTATCCGTCACTTTCCTCGCTTTATCCGTCTCTTCGCCAGTCCTATCCGTCACTTTTGCCGCGCTATCCGTCACTTCGCTCAATCTTTCCGTTTCCTCGATCCTATCCTTCACTCTGCTCGGATTATTCGCCACTTTAGCCCAAACAAAAAAAGAATGCACAGTTTTGTGCATTCCTCATCGAACTAGAAAAATAAACTTAAAATATAGTAAATCAATGCTGCCATTACTGCAGAGATTGGCATAGTGATGACCCAAGTTGTTATGATTTTACGGGCCATTCCCCATTTAACGCCTTTGACACGGTGTGCTGTTCCTACACCCATGATAGATGAAGAAATAACATGTGTCGTGGATACAGGTAAGTGAATTAATGTCGCTCCAAAGATGATGGAAGCCGAAGCTAAATCAGCTGCTACCCCATTCACTGGGCGAATTTTCATAATCTTACCACCCACTGTTTTGATGATTTTATAACCACCTACAGAGGTACCAAGACCCATCGCAGTTGCTGCTGCAAAACGTACCCAGAAAGGAATATCGTCACCTGTGTGTAAACCACCTGCGATTAACGCAAGGGTAATAATCCCCATCGCTTTTTGGGCATCGTTTGTTCCGTGAGTAAATGATTGTAAGGCAGCTGTCCCGATTTGCATGGTACGGAAACCTTTATTTGTACGATATAAATTCATATCTTTAAAGATGACCTTCAATATTGTCATCATTAGGAAACCAGCTGCAAACGCTAGCAGTGGTGAGAAAATCAGTGCTTGTAAAATTTTAATAAACCCAGCATAGTTCAATACATCGAATCCCGCTGCTGCAATAGCTGCACCTGCCACAGAACCGATTAATGTATGGGAAGAACTTGATGGAATCCCAAAATACCATGTAAGTAAATTCCATGTAATGGCGGAAAATAAGGCTGCTAAAATAACGACCGAACCTGTGATATCGCCATCAAAAGCATTTAAGCTAAACGGGTCCACAATATCTTTTGTTAAGGCTTTTGCTACCCCAACAAATGTAATGGCGCCGACGAAGTTCATAACCGCAGCCATGTAAACCGCTGTACGTGGTTTTAATGCACGGGTTGATACAGAAGTTGCAATAGCATTCGCCGTATCATGGAAGCCGTTTATAAAGTCGAACACTAGTGCGAATATAACGACTAATATGGTGATTAGTAATATCGTATCCATTTCGTACACTCCATCTTATGCATTACGCATAATTATTGTTTCAATTGTGTTTGCCACTGTTTGGCAGCTATCAGCAATATCCTCAAATTGCTCATAAATATCCTTGAAAACAATGAGACGCATAGGATCTTTTTCTTGAATAAATAATTGCTTCATACAGGAACGGAAAATTTCATCACATTCACGTTCATTATCCTTAATTTGAATAGCATGTTTACGCATTTCTACAAGCTTTTTACTATTTAATAGTTCCATGGCTTGTACCATTTCATCTGTACTCTTCGCAATATATGTTAGGAATTGACGCATTGGCTCCGTTACTTCTGTTAAATTGTACATATTGAAGTGCGCAATGCAGCCTTCCATTCCATCAATCACATCATCCAGTTTATTGGCTAAAGCTAAAATATCTTCACGCTCGATCGGTGTCATAAATGATTTATTTAGCATAACGATAAGCTCATGAATTAATTTATCGCCACTTGTTTCATATTGTTTCATTGTATCTGCGATTTCTTTTAACGCATCTATATCTTGAATATGGGCATTATGAGCATAATAAATCCCTTCATTCACATTTTTAGCGATTTTTAATAATGACTGAAAAAATGGATCTTGCTTATTTGAGTTGAACATCCTGTTCCTCCTGTAAAATAAAAATTATCAATTTCTGAACCATCATAACAAAACATTTACACAATTCTACAAAATTTTAAACACTCAGATGTTGATTTTACAAAAATGTAATATAAAATTCGCCACATTTATTTATAAGCCGTTTTCCAAGTTGAAAACGTTGGAAATCAAATAATAAAAATCACTATTTTTTCTTTAAATATGACCATTTTTTCTGTTATTTTTATAAAAATACTTGAAATAATCTTTTTTCTCCTTATTTGTTTTCCACATGAAATGTTAAGGAATTGTAAACGATATTTACATAAAAAAAGAAAGTTTCTTTTGTTATTTTTTCCCTTATAAACCTGTGGAACCTTTCCTATTTGTTATGCTCGTCCTTGTTGCTGCTTATACATAAAATTGGAGGGCAATAACATTGGTTCATTATTTTATAATAAATCCTTCAATTTTCTGTCAATTGACAAATATTATTAGCGTGCTATAATACTTTTTGACTTCACCGCATTGAAGCGCAAAAGTATTTATTAGGAGGTTTCATATGTTTCGAATAGAAGCTAAGAGTAATCCTCGATTTATTGAGGCAGGCTTCGTTATACTTTTTATTATTGCCACAATGGCTTTTAGTATTGGTTATTTAAAAGCAACACCCCATATCCCGATTTTTCTAGTTATTTCACTTTTACTAGCCTATGGATTACTAAAAAAAGTTCCCTTTCGCGATCTAGAGGGTGGGATGATTGCTGGTGCTAGCGCTGGATTGGGTGCTGTTTTCATCTTTTTCTTTATTGGGATCTTAATTTCAAGCTGGATGATGGGTGGGACAATCCCTACGCTCATCTATTATGGTTTTTTAACAGTTTCACCAAACTTCTTCTTTGCCATTGTCTTTTTAATTTGTAGCATCGTTGGTATTTCTATCGGTAGTTCGTTAACAACAGTGGCAACTGTCGGTGTGGCATTTATGGGCATCGCGGGTGCCATGGACATCTCGTTAACAATAACAGCTGGTGCAATTGTTTCTGGTGCCTTTTTCGGTGATAAAATGTCACCCTTATCTGATACAACGAATCTTGCCTCAGGAACAGTTGGTGTAGACTTATTTGAACATATTAAAAATATGGGATGGACAACAATCCCAGCTTTCCTGATCTCAATTGTACTGTATGCCATTTTATCGCCAACAGGTGAAGCAGCATCTTTTGATACAGTAGAGCAATTTAAAGAAGGTTTACTGGCTACAGGACTTATTCATTGGTATACATTATTGCCCATAGTTGTCCTCGTTATTATGACTTTTTATAAAGTACCTGCCGTCATTACATTAGCCGTTGTGTCGATTCTCGGTGTGGGTCTTTCCTACATGATGGACCCTCTACCAGCTGCAGATGTCTTCAAAATTTTGTTTGATGGCTATGTCTCTCAAACTGGTAATGAGGCCGTAGATGCCTTGCTGTCACGTGGTGGCATGAATAGCATGCTATTTACGATTGCTCTTGTCTTACTTGCCTTAACAATGGGCGGCCTCTTGTTCACACTTGGTATCATTCAAAGTATTTTAGCCAAGGTTGAAAGCTTATTTAAAAGTGCTGGCTCCGTTATTACAGGTGCAGCAATTACTGGTATTGGGGTCAACACATTAATCGGTGAGCAGTACTTATCCATCCTGTTAACAGGTGAAGCATTTAAAGCACAATTTGCGAAAGTCGGTCTAGCGCCGAAAAACCTTTCTCGCGTAATGGAGGATGCTGGAACGGTTGTCAATCCACTTGTACCTTGGAGTGTTTGTGGTATTTTCATCACAAGTGTCCTTGGTATTCCCACACTGGATTATCTGCCATTCACCTTCTTCTGTTTACTTGGCCCAATTCTAACTGTTATTTTTGGTTGGAGTGGCAAAACATTAACAAAGCTTGATCAATAACAAAAGGTAGCTGATCAAAAATCAGCTACCTTTTTCACTTTTTATCTATCAAAAAGATTCTATTCAACCTTCACTTGTCCCATCATACCATTATCTTCATGCTCTAATAAATGACAATGGAACATATAGAGACCCTTATCATTAAATTTCACAGCCAACTTAACGGTTTCATCTGGTTCAATGGACACTGTATCTTTCCAGCCTTGTTCATTGAGCGGTGGTGCTTGTTCATTAATGGATACAATTTTAAATTGTGTGCCATGTAAATGAAAAGGATGCGTCATGCCACCCATCATATCTGGCTTATTATATATTTCCCAAATTTCCGTAACACCCTGTTGTTGAACAAAATCAATTCTATTACGATCAAATTGCTTGCCATTGATCGTTACCATTGTCCCCATACCAAACAGCTCTATTCGTTTGGAGACAGGTAATTGTTGTTCTTCACTGGTCGTCGAGAAAGTATTCAATTGATCCTGCATCTTCTTTGGAGTGGTTTGTTCATTTTTAATCGTAAATGGTAATAGAACAACATCCTCTTCATTCATTAATGCTAAATCGGCGGAAGTACTTAGCTTTGAAAAATCAATGATAATTTCAGCACGTTCGCCTGGTGTTAAGGTCAGTTTTTTTAGAGGGACAGGGCTATTTAGAAATCCTCCATCTGTCGCGATTTGTTGAAATTCCTCATTCGTACTAAGCTTGAATGTAAAATTGCGCGCATTGGAGCCGTTTACTAATCGAAGACGAACGGGCTCTTGGCGGACACTGAGCTTTGGATGAAGCGTACCGTTGATAAGTAATGTATCGCCAATTGTCCCATCATTATTTTTAAACAGCTGGTAATTTAATTGTTTTTGATCGTCAAACTGGCGGTCCTGAAAAATTAGTGGAAAATCATTCACGCCATATTGATTAGGTAAACCTAAACGCTGGGAATTTTCATCCTCTACGTAAATCAGTCCAGCCAAACCTTTATATACTTGTTCAGCTGTTTGTCCTTCAGGGTGAGGGTGAAACCACAAAGTAGCAGCTTGCTGGCGGATGTTAAAAGTCAGTGTCTTCGATTGACCAGACTTTATTTGTTCATGCGGACCTCCATCTCCCTCTCCTGGTATCTCTAAACCATGCCAATGAAAGGTCGTATCTTTACTCATTTCGTTCGTTGTGGAAAATTGCACGGTTTGTCCCGATTGAACGCGAATTACTGGCCCTAAAAAGGACCCATTATAGCCATAGGTCTCTGTTTGGACACCCTGATAAAACTCTGTTGTCCCTTCCTGTGCTGTAATCGAATAGCGAGCTGGATTTTCTCCATCTGGTTCTAGTAATGGAGGAATAGCCAACTCATTTTCTCCTGTTGATGGAGCAAGCTGTAAGGGATTCGTATGACTCATATGACCATTTGTCATATTATCCATTCCTTCATGAACCATGTTCATCGATTTGTTCGAAACTTCATTTGCTGTCTTACTGTTACTACATCCGCCAATTAGTAGAATCAGTAGTGTTAATAATGCAAACCACATTTTTGATTTCATCTGTTTTCCTCCTTCTTGTTACGCCAACAGTAATGTAACAAAGAAGTATGGAGAAATGATGAAGAGTTTTAAAATCCTGAAAAACCATCGAACAACGGGCTTAGCCAAATAATGATTACTGTTAAACCGTCAAAAAATAAAATAATCCCTAACACAATCATGAAATAGCCACCAACTTTTGTAATCGTTTGACTATATTTTCGTATCCATGTGATTTTCGTGACAAATTGTGATAGGAGGAAAAACGGTATTGCAAACCCTAATACATAGGCAATCATATAAAACATGCCCGCCTCTGGATATTGGGAAGCCATCATAAAAACCGCTCCAGTAATCGGACCAGTACAAGGGGTCCAACCAGCTGCAAAGGCAAGTCCAATGAGAAAGGAGCCCAAATAGCCTGTTGGACGATTTTTAAAGGAAAGACGTTTTTCTTGCATTAAAAACTTTGGAGATAAGACACCTATAATGATAAAACCGAAAAGAACAATTAAAATAGCACCAACCTGCCGCAATAAATCTTGGTACTGGAAAAAGAACCAGCCCACAGCAGATGAACCGTATCCGAGGAAAATAAAAATCACGGAAAACCCGATTAAAAAGAACAATGTATGCAACATACCAATAGTTCTTAATTTTTTATTGTCTCCCTGAAGCTCATCTAGTGACATCCCTGTAATATAAGAAATAAAAGCTGGATAAAGCGGTAAGGTGCAGGGCGAAATAAAGTTTAAAAATCCTGCGCCAAAGGCTAAAAAAAGATTAATATCTGGATTCATTTTGTTCGCTCCTTACATTTTACACGTTAAGTTATTCCCCAATATGTAATGGTGTCCACCATACCTAATAACAGTAACAATATGCCTGCCACTAGTTGAATAACTCTCCCCATCTTCATGCTTGTTCGTAAAATGAGACGCTTAGCATCGAAAAGATAAATTAAGAGAAGCATGATGAGTAGTGGTATAGAAGTTGCAACTCCAAAAATACTAGGTAAGATAAACCCATAGGATGCGCCTGTTACGATGGGCATTAGCCACACAAAAAACAGCACAAACATGGTCGGACAAAAGGCAATAGAGAAACTAGCCCCCATTAAAAAGGAGCCTAAATTGCCCCCTTTCACAACAGGAGGAATAAGCGACGACAGACGATTTAAAAATTTCAACTTCAATAAACCTAATAAAACGAGTCCTGTCATCATCATAATTGGTCCAATGGCCTGACGGAAAATGGGAAAATATAATGTCATTTTAGTTTCAAACGATTGACCAAATAACCATGCTAAAAGACCAAGTCCGCTAAAAACAACTACTTTACCAAGAATAAAAAACATAATCTCCTGCCAATTACTTTTCATTTGAAATGTCTGATTTCCATAAAATGTAATAGCGCTCATATTACCGGTTATTTGACATGGAGCAAGAGCCCCTATGAGACCTAACAGAAGCGCCATAGCCCATGCGGAATGCTCATAGGCATTTAAAAATTGATTGATCGGCTCACTCATAAACTGACTAATAGCTGACAAAAAACTATACAATTCAAACACCTTCTATCTGTTAATCATTTCAGCTTTAAAAACTAGCCAAAACTAGTATAAAGGTTAAATATGAATAAATGATGCAGAAATCGACTCTCCTTTTTTTAGAAGACTATGATGTGATCAAAGTATGTCATTTTGTTGGTAGAAGCTATAATACGGATCCACACGGGCAGAGCGGTACTAGATATGGTTTCATTCCATTTTGGGTACTGCCATCCACCTTTCGATTTTCAATTAGTATGGCTAAAAATTTACAAGTCTTGAAACCTTTTTTCAAACTGTGCGTATGTATAGCTAACAATTTCAGTAGGAGGAATGTAAGAATGTCTTTTTTTCATAAAGCACTAGCAAGTTTTGGGATTGGTTCAGCAACAGTTGATACAAGGTTGGCAAAGGATACTTATCGAGCTGGAGAAGTCATGCGAGGGGAAATCATCGTGCGTGGCGGTCAAGTTGAACAACAAGTGGATTCCATCTATCTGTCAATTAATACGACATATATAAGAGAGTCAAATGATCATAAACATACAGAGGTAGCCACTCTACAAAAAGTCAAAGTGACAGAGCCTTTTACACTAGCTGCTAGTGAAGAGAAGGTCATTCCCATTTCGTTGACACTGCCATTTGAAACACCGATTAGTGCGGGCAAAACGCAAGTCTGGATTCAAACCGGACTCGATATTAAAAACGCTGTTGACCCAAGTGACAAAGATTATATTCGTGTTGAGCCAACAAGCCTCGCAGCGCAAATACTTGATGCTATAGGTCGATTAGGTTTTCGTTTACGAGAAGCAGAATGTGAACAAGCCCCGTCACGCTTCCGAGGGTATTATCCGTTTGTACAGGAGTTTGAATTTGTGCCAACAGGATCCTTTAGAGGGCATCTAGATGAACTTGAAATTGTCTTCCTCTCGCAGTCCAATCATTCTGCAGAAATTCTAATGCAGATTGATCGCAAAGTTAAAGGCATTGGGAGCTTCTTCGCAGAGGCTCTTGAGATGGATGAAAGTTATGTACGAACAACGATTACGATGCACGATCTACCAACACTGCAAGCGAAACTCCAGGAAGTTATTTCGAAGCATATATAGTCCAAATGAAAGTAGTTGAAGAGTACTTCAACTACTTTTACTTTTCTCAACGTTCCAAATTTTATGTTTTACAAGGAGGCAATGTGTTTCATGGTAATAAAAGCGGTATTATTTGATTTGGATGGAACTTTGTTAAATAGAGATGAATCTGTAAAATTATTTATTGAGAGGCAATATGAACGACTAAATAAGCTATTGAATTCTATTCCAAAAGAAAAGTATATCTCTCGTTTTATCCAATTAGATAAGCGAGGATATGTTTGGAAAGATAAAGTCTATCAGCAATTAGTGTATGAATTTAATATAGAAACCATCACTTGGGAAGCGCTTCTGCAAGATTACATGAATGAATTCAAACATCATTGTGTCCCATTTCCAAATCTAATTAATCTATTAGAAAAATTGAAAACTGACCATTTTGTTTTAGGAATGATTACGAATGGCTTTGGACAATTCCAAATGGACAATATCAAGGCTTTAGAAATTGAAAAATATTTTGATGTAATTTTAGTATCTGAATGGGAGGGTATGAAAAAACCAAATCCTCAACTATTTATGAGCGCTTTAGAAAAGCTTCATGTTCTACCTCATGAAAGTATTTTTTTGGGGGATCATCCTGAAAATGATGTAAAAGGTGCTCAAGATGTGGGAATGAAAGGCATTTGGAAAAGGGATTTTCAATGGGACTGTGTTGAAGCAGATGCCATCATTGATGATTTGTTAGAATTACCTGCCATCATCGATCAGTTAACCATAAAACAATAAAACCACCTACCCTATGTTGTTGGTAGATGGTTGTTGGGATAAACTTATTTCACTGCTTGCTTTACTTTCTCTATCACTTCTTCGGCTGTTGCTAATTGTAATGCCTCTGCCGCTAGAGCTTGCATGTCCTTAACAGACAAATGTTTCAATAACGAACGTGTTTTCAAAATAGATGTGGCACTCATTGAAAATTCATCCAAGCCTAAGCCTAGCAATAATGGAACTGCTAGTTCATCGCCTGCCATCTCTCCACACATCCCTACCCATTTCTGTTCTTGATGTGCGGCATGAATGACCATTTGAATTAAGCGTAAAATAGCTGGGTTATATGGTTGATATAAATAGGAAACTTTTTCGTTCATACGATCTGCAGCCATTGTATATTGAATTAAATCATTAGTACCAATGGAGAAAAAGTCTACTTCTTTGGCAAAAATACCAGCCATCACTGCCGTAGCTGGAATTTCAACCATCATGCCGATTTCAATGTCAGCACTTACAGCCACACCTGTTGCTACTAGCTTTTCTTGTTCTTCTATCAAAATCGCTTTAGCATCACGGAACTCTTGAATTGTCGCAATCATCGGGAACATAATTTTTAGGTTCCCATATACAGATGCACGCAGTAATGCGCGTAATTGCGTACGGAATAATTCAGGTTGATCTAGGCATAGACGAATGGCACGATGACCGAGAAATGGATTCATTTCTTCCTGTAGCGGTAAATATGGCAAGTGTTTGTCTCCACCGATATCCAGCGTTCGAATCACCACTGGCTTCCCCTTCATACCTTCGATAACCGTTTTATAAGCGGTAAATTGCTCATCCTCAGATGGCAGATTTTCTCGGCCCATATATAAAAATTCTGTTCGATATAAGCCAATTCCCTCAGCCCCATGACGCAACACGCCATCCAAATCACTTGGAGAGCCAATATTGGCGGCTAGTTCCACATGTACACCGTCTTTGGACATTGTTTGTTCGTTTACTAAGGTTGACCATTCCACTTGTTGTGTATGAAAGTTTTGCGCTTTTTCATGATAGGCGGCAATCACATCCGCCGTTGGATTGACAAGTACTTGACCTGATAAACCATCTACGATTAATAGATCTCCATCTTGAATAGAGGTCGTTGCCGCTCCTGTTCCAACTACTGCGGGGATCTCTAACGAACGTGCCATAATCGCAGAATGCGACGTACGGCCACCAATATCTGTGATAAAACCAAGGACAAAGTTACGATCCAATTGAGCTGTCTCTGAAGGTGTCAAATCATTGGCTACAATTATCACCTGGTCACTGATATTACTTGGATTAGGAATATGTACACCGAGTAAATGTGCTAAAATGCGGTTTGTCACATCTTTAATATCTGATGCACGTGCACTCATGTATTCATCATCCATACTTTCAAATAATGTCACAAACATCGATGAAACTTCATGTAAGGCAAACTCGGCATTGACCGCTTCGTCAGCAATTTTTTGATTGATAGGTCCAATTAACTCTGGATCATTCACCACTAATAAATGTGCTTCAAAAATAGCCGCTTCCTCGGCACTAAATTTTTCCAATGTTTGCTGTTGGATGGCCACCAGCTCTTGCCCAGCTTTGGTAAGGGCAGCTGTTAAACGTTGCTGCTCCGCCTCGATATCTTGAACCTGTGTTTGACTAAATGTTAAATCTGGTTGTACAAAACGATACGCTTTTGCAATGGCAATGCCGTCTGAAGCGGCAATACCAGTGAGATGTGTCATTGTGCAAGCCCCATTTCTGTCAGTAATGTTGCTAATGCCTCAAATGCTTGCTCTTCATCTTCCCCCTCTACATACAGCGTAAATTGAGAACCTTGCTTTAAGGCTAATCCCATTACCCCAAGAATAGATTTTAAATTTGCCGCTTTTTCTTCTGTACGCACTTCAATAGCTGAAGTAAATGGTGTTGCTTTTGCCACAAGCTGGCTCGCTGGACGTGCATGAATTCCTAAAGGATCGATTACTGTAAATTGTTGTGTTTTCATTGTTAATTCTCCTCTACTTGTAAGTCTGTTAAAATCATGACATTTGGATGTTTGGACAAAACACTTGCTGGAATATTCTCTGTATAATCAGAGGCCAACACACGTTCTAAGACCTCGCGTTTAGTTTCTCCCACTGCCATTAACAAAATGCACTTGGCACGCATAATGGATTGAATCCCCATTGTGAACGCCTGCGTAGGCACTTCATCAATCGATGAAAAGAAGCGAGCATTGGCTTGACGAGTCGATTCTTCCAATGTCACAAGATGTGTCAAGGAATCAAAAGCCGTACCTGGTTCATTGAAACCGATATGGCCATTTTGTCCGATACCAAGCAATTGAAAGTCTAAGGAATGTTGTTGTAATAGAGCTTCATAGCGAGCTGCTTCCTCTAAAGGATCTGCTGCTAAACCATTTGGTAAATAGGATGCCAGAAATGGTTTTTCGTGAAATAAATGCTTGTGCATATAATAGGCATAGCTTTGCTCATGGTTGGCCTGGAGTCCTACATATTCATCCAAATTAAAGCTGATGCAATTCGAAAAATCGATATCAGTTTTACAGATTTTAGCATACAACGGTTCCATTGTTCCACCAGTAGCTAGCCCGAACGTTGTGGCCCCATTATGTTTAGCTTCCACCATTATGGCTACTGCTCGTGCATATAATTCTTCTTTTGAATCAAATCTTTCTATTTTCACTACATATCCTCCTTTTCCTTGAGCCTTAGAAATGAATTCGCTGACCATATTGATCAATGAGTTCATCATTATTGGTGTTCCCCAAGTTACTGCTACCAAACACTGGTAAGCTTGCGCCTTGTTCATGTAGAAGCTCAATAATTTGGGCGAATAAAGCATTTAATAACGTCGCACCTAACACCGTAGATACAGGTCCATATTGCAACTGATCAACTGTTAAAATACCATCGCCTAATGGAACATGCGTATTTAAAATATCATCTACAATATCCTCCAAACGTTTGCCTGACGGATGGCGTGATGGTTGATGTTGATAGGCCAATGATTGTAGTGATATCGTTAGCGCCCCTGCTTCTTTAGCGTAGATCGCCATATCAATAGGAACTGGATTGTTGGCAGATGTTGAAATGATAATACAAACATCTCTGTCATCAAAATGTAGTTGATCCTTATAAGAGGCTAAAAATGCTTGTTTTTTTTCATTTTGTGAGGATTGCCGTGCTCCCTGATGCAGCATTAAGGGTTCAATGTGTATGGGTTTGACAGGAACTAAGCCACCAGCTCTGTAGTAACATTCCTGCGCTAATAACATGGAATGCCCTGAACCAAATAACTGGATAATGCCTCCCTGTACTAGACGTTTCACTATTTGTTGAGCTACAAGAATAATTTGCTCATTTTCCTGTTCCGCCACCATTGTTAAATAGCGATTGACTTGTTGAAAATAGGTATTCATGATCTATCACCTTTTCATTTCAAACGTTTCATGCTAAATGTCTGCATGCATCATGATTTGGCCTGCTTTAATCGTTTGATGAAGCATCAAGTGTTCATCCACAATCACGGCATCCGCATCATATCCTTCTTTAAGCTGTCCTTTGTTCGTTAATTTCAATTGCTGGGCAGCATTGAAGCTGGACATTTTCACAAGCTCCTCCAATGTACAATTAGTAATCTTAAGGATATTTCGCACAGCTTGATCCATTTTTAAAATACTACCTGCCAGTGCACCATTCGATAAATGTGCGCCTGATTCCGTCACATGCACCATTTGACCACCTAAATCATATTCACCAAATGGCATACCCTTTGCTCGCATTGCATCCGTTATTAAGATAATTCCGTCTGCTCCCTTCAAGCGATAAGCCATTTCCACAGCGCCTTCATGCATATGGATAAAATCAACAATCAGTTCTGCCTTTATGGCATCTAGTAACAAAACACCACCAACCACTCCAGGATCACGATGATGGAATGGACGCATTTGATTGTATAAATGAGTCCCCTGTGAAGCACCTAATTGAACTGCTTCTTGCATTTGCTCAAAGGTAGCGTCGGAATGACCAATCGAAACAATGACTCCGCTTTCAGAAAGGCTTTGCACAGCTGTCATTCCAGTGAGTTCCTCGGGTGCTAGTGTAATTTGCTTAATTTTTTGACCACTTAATGCTTGCCATTTTGTTATGACCTGAACATCTGGTGGGACAATATAATCAAGAGGTTGAGCTCCTGCCCGCTGCTTCGAGACAAAAGGTCCTTCGATATGAAGACCAAGCACTTCCGCTTCATCAGACTGTGGCTGGAATTGTGCTACATTGGCAATAGCCCGTTCGATATTGTCAAAGCTTTGTGTCATCGTGGTTGCTAAAAAGCTTGTCGTACCTTCTTTTAAAAGCGATTTGGCCATGATATGCAGCCCTTCATCAGATGCATCCATTGTATCCATTTGGGCAGATCCGTGAATATGCATATCAATAAATCCTGGCAATAAAAACTTGCCTGAACCATCTAACTGATCAACGCCATGAGCCTCAATACGCTGGGCAATCTGAGCAATTTTGCCATCCATCATCCACACATCCATCTGTTCATCCCGACCATTTGCATTGACCACTGTGATGTTCTGAATTAATAAACTCAAGAAAAACATCTCCTCTTCTTGAATAAGGGCTGTTGAAAAGTATCCATTTGCAATGACATTGCCCATGTGTTCCTCCGCAAACAGCCCTATTTATTGTTACTTTTTCATTGAAATAATATTGGTAGAGCCTGCACGTTGAAAACCTGTTTTTCCTAGCGTAATCTCTTGCCCCATTAGGCTAGTGAAAACTACAGGAGTAATAATGGAAGGCACTTGGTCCTTTATTTTTGTGATGTCTGCTTTTAACAATGCATCACCACGTTTTATTTTTTGTCCATCTGTTACAAGCATGTCAAAGCCTTCACCATTCAGTGTTACGGTATCTAATCCGACATGAATTAATAGCTCTAATCCTGTATCAGATTTTAAGCCGATTGCATGCTTTGTTGGGAAAATCATGACCACTTGCCCGTCAAACGGTGCATAAACAGTTCCATCTGTCGGGTGAATCCCAAAACCAGGACCCATCAGGCCAGCAGAAAATGCTTCATCTGGTACTTCTGATAACGGTAATAAATCACCTGTCATCGGCATTTCAAAATCATGGAAAGTCGTTATTGTTTCGTTTTTTACTGCTTCTGTCCCCACAGGTTGTTCCTTTGGCAACTGAGCATTGGCTGGTGCTGGATTACCCTTTTTCAGACGTTCTTTCATTGCCTCAGCTAAAAACTCAACAGATGTGCCGATAATCACTTGTACATTGGTTTTACTAATACGCATAACCCCTCGTGCACCTGTTTGCTTCAACGTTTTTTCATCTACAACATTGGCATCCTGCACTGACATACGTAAACGAGTCGTACAGTAATCCACTTGCTGAATATTATCTTTTCCGCCTAATGCTTCAATTGTATAGTAGGCACGTAAATCGACATCATTTGAGATGGCTGAATTTGTTTGCCCATCCTCTTCATCATCATCTTCACGTCCAGGTGTTTTTAAGTCCAGTTTTTTAATTAAGAAATAGAAGACCACAAAATAAATGGCCCCAAAGCCTAATCCTAAAGGTAGTAACAGTAATGGTTTATCGGCCAAACCTAAGTTTAGCAAGTAGTCAATTAATCCTGCCGAGAATCCAAAACCGTCACGGAATCCAACAACATAGGCAACTGCAAGCGCAATACCTGTTAACACCGCATGGATACCATATAAAACTGGTGATAAGAACATAAATGAAAATTCAATAGGTTCTGTAACACCTGTTAAAAAGGCTGTTAAAGCGATAGAAACGAACATCCCACCAACGATTGGACGTTTATCCTTTCTCGCTGTAAAGTACATCGCAAGACAAGCTGCTGGTAAACCAAACATCATAATTGGGAAGAAACCAGCTTGGAAATGTCCAGCTGATGTGTCTCCGGCTAAGAAACGATTGATATCCCCTTTAACAATTTCACCCGCCGCATTCGTGAATTCACCAAAATCAAACCAAATCACTGTATTAATAACATGGTGTAGACCCACTGGAATTAATAGACGGTTGAAGAAACCATACATCCCAACGCCTAGTGATCCTGCTCCAATCATCCAATTGCCGACAGCATCAATACCACCTTGAATTGGTCCCCACACGATGGCTAAAATACTAGCTAAAATCGCCATAGTGATGGATGTAATAATCGGTACAAAGCGCCGTCCGCCAAAGAATGATAACCATTCTGGAAATTTCACATTATAATATTTGTTATACAATAAGCCTGCCGTAATACCGGCAATAATACCACCAAATACACCCATATTTAAGTCTTCATTAACCGTCCCTAAAACGGCAACTAATACAAGATGAGCAATCGCACCTGCAAGCGCTGCGCCCCCACTGCTATCATGTGCCAACCCCATCGCAATCCCGATCGCAAAAATAATTGGTAAATTGCCAAGTATAGCATTCCCAGAAGCGGCCATAATACTAGCAATGTACTGGATGGCTTCGTTCGGAACTGCTCCAAGCATATCCCCTGAACCTAAACGCAATAGTAATGCTGCTGCCGGTAATGTAGCGATTGGAAACATGAGCGACTTACCGATTTTTTGTAAGAAAGCAAACATTCATTATCCCCCTTTGGTATAGTTGTCTAGACCACTTTAGTAAAAAAAAAGCGTTTTCACTAAGTTGCTATTATTATAGGCGCAATTCGAAAAAAAATAAATACTTTTTTAATATTTCCTTTTGTCATAAAAAAAACCGTACCCCAATAAAGTATTAGGGCACAGTTCTTATTTAATTTATGCTGTAACGTCACGTTTCATAAAGGACGTATAACTAATAATAAGGAAAAGTATTGCGTAAATCGCTAGTACTGTTAAAGAAAATGGCATCGTCACATCAGCAATCATGGAGCTACCACCATGTTCATATTGTGTTAAATCTGAATGCGTTAGCCAAATGTATTTCACAATGTCGTATCTACTTAAGAACATGATGATCATGCCACCTGTAAAGGATAGGAACATTGTTAAACCAATCGCTAACGAGCTTGAACGGAACACTGAACCAATTAAAAAGGCAAATAGTGTAGACATCACAAAATCACCGCCAGATAGTAGATAATGATATGCTAAATCACTCCATACTGCCTTTTCAGCCACCTGTCCATTGACAACCTCTAATTCCACACCTGAGCCTACACCAAATAATACTAAACCTACAATTGCACTAACGACTACGTTTACAGCAACTAAAAACAAACCAAATATGAAGGTTGTCAATAATTTAGACGTTAACACTTTCGCACGGGACATTGGACGAGTTAACAGCATTTTAATGGTACCTGTTGAAAATTCGCTTGAGACAATGCTGGCAGCTGTAATTACCGTAAATAAAGTGACCAATGTTAGCATACTGCTTGTAAAGGACATAAAGCTCGCAACGCTGCCATCCTTTTGACTCGGTGCATCATTGGCTAAACGATACTCTGAAATTGAAATTTGCTCTTTAAAATAGGCTTTATCTGCCTCGGATAAGTCTTCTTCCGCTAGCATTGCCTTATTATTTTGGATGGCTTGCTGCTCAACCTTCTGCCATGATCCTTCATCTGAGGATTTTTCCTCATAATATTTCATGATTCCACCAGGAACTAGGATGACAAGTATAAGCATAGCGACCATTGCCCACGTACCTTTTTTATGCCATAATTTCATCCATTCATTTTGAATTAGCTTCAGCAATTTGTCCGCCTCCTGTCATTTCTAAGAATTGATCCTCTAATGTTTTCTGATGTGGTTGTACCGCAAATAGTTGCATTCCTGCTTGCACAAGCCCTGCTGTCAATGCAGGAACATCCTCTTTCTTCAATTCAATCACATAGCCCTGATTCTCCGCTTCAAACTTGTAATCAAGCTGAGTCAGATGTGCAGACACCTGTTCTTTTGGCTGTGCTTCCACATAGTAAAACGACGAACTATCATTATGAATTTCACGAATATCGATTAGCTTCCCATTTTGGATTACCGCCACTCTGTCACACATTAATTCAATTTCAGATAATAGGTGACTGGACACAAAGACAGAAACGTTATCTTCTGCAGCTATTTTGCGAAGGTACATTCGGAACTCTCGAATACCAGCTGGATCTAAACCATTCGTTGGTTCATCTAAAATTAGAAATTTCGGTCGATGCAATAGTGCCTGTGCAAGTCCTAGTCGTTGACGCATCCCAAGGGAATACGTTGCCACCTTTTCATGGATACGATTTTCAAGTCCTACCTGTTTAACGACCTCTTGGATTCGTTCTTTCGTAACATTTTTATGCATGCGTGCAAAATGCAGTAAATTTTTATAACCAGACATAAATTTATACATCTCTGGATTTTCGACAATCACACCGACCTTGCTAATCGCTTCCTCATAATGCTCCTGTAGGGATAGCCCATCAATGATCACCTTGCCCTCTGTTGGATGCATGAGGCCTGTCATCATACGAATCGTGGTTGTTTTCCCTGCTCCATTAGGCCCTAAAAATCCTGTAATTTGCCCTGGATATAAATCAATATTTAACTGTTGAATTAATTGCTTTCCTCGAATCGTCTTCGATAAATTTTGCAATTGTACAATTGGTTCTGTCATATTTTTCACCCTTTCTTATAAAATCCTTTCATCCACTCGACCGCATCCTTGTTGGTCACATCGCGTAATGTCTCGACTTCTTCATAAGCCGTGATGGAGCCCGCTTGTAATAAAATAATTTGATCTAAAATAGGTTCAACCTCATATAATTCATGTGTTGACAGCAAAATCGTTTGATTTTCTATGTCTGTAAATTGAATTAAACCTTTAATGAGCTGCTCTCGCACAATCGGATCTAGCCCTGCAAACGGCTCATCCATCAAATAATAGGGCACTTCTCGGCCAAGTGTAGCAGCCATTTTCATTCGACCTCGATTCCCTTTTGATAATTGGCGTAGCTTCGTATTCTTATCAACCTGTAAAAATTCTGCCACTATACATGCTTTATCATAGGAAAAGTCTTCAAATTGAGAGGCGTAATGATGGAATAGCTGTTCCCCCGTATAATACTCAAAAAACAAATCTGTATCTGGTAAATAAGCAATTCGGTCCGCACTTCTACGAGTAACAGGCTCGCCATTCAGTACTACATCACCACTAGAAGGTCGTAATAAGCCAGCTAAAACTTTGAGAAGTGTAGATTTACCACTACCATTTTCCCCAACTAGCCCAATTATCTGTCCAATAGGAAAGGAAAAGGATATATCCTGTAAAATGGGCTTATTCTTATATTGAAAAGACACATTTGATAGCTGTAACATTTCCTTCACCTCACGCTTTATTTTTCAAAACAACCAGCATTTCTTCCTTCGAAAATCCCAATGCTTCTATGGATGTTAAAAAACTTTCAGCTAACTTATTTTTCATGTCATCTCGTAATACCTCAATGCGTTCCTCATTGGTCGTAATAAATGTACCTTGTCCTCGTTTGGTTTCCGTAATATACATTGCCTCTAACTCCTTATAGACTCGTTGCACCGTATTGACATTGACACCCGTTTCGACTGCATATTCCCGAACAGAAGGCAGTCGATCACCAAGCAATATCTGCCCCTTCAAAATGTCCCCGCATATCCGATCGACAAGCTGACTATAAATCGGTTTATCACGTGAAAAATCCATCGTCATCGTAATACCACCTTTTCAAGCCACTTGGATGCCGCTAAAAAGAGCAGTACGATAAGTAAAGTAGAAGCTACTTCTTCAACAACATAAATAGAGCCTAGCCTCCATTCCATCGTTGTTGTCGCCCTTACTTTGGGTAAATACAGTTCTAATTTGCTCAATGAAATGGCGCCACGTTGGAAAACCATTTCATAAAACTGACTCTCCGTTATACGAACCCAAGCCGCTGTTGTAAGGCCAAAAGCAACCATTGTCAATACAATGGAAAAACGACCAATTACATGCTTCAATTGCAAGTAAAAAGCTAAGAATAACAACAGTAAAACAAACAACATAAATTGGAAAATAGTTAACGCAATAACAATTAATACCAAAACGAAAACGATTTGTCCAACATTTGCAATAAACTCTTCTTTTACATTAAAGATGGCAATACTCACAAAGAGCGTATTAAAAAGCGCATAACCTATAAGCGAACAGACCATTTTTGCTCCAATTAGCTTTGTGATGGAACTAGTGGAATGAAGCCAACTTTCCTTCGCTTTAATATCCAAACGCATACTCGCTAAAAATTGCAAGACGGAATAAAATCCACCTATAAATAGGACGAGAAGCGTAAAGACAAATGCTAGCTGATTTTCTTGAGCAAAGAGATCAACAAATTGATGCAATACATAGGGAACAATCCAGGAAAGCATAATGCCCGCAAATATCCCCATCAAAAACCATGATCGGTAAAGTACCCATTCTTTTTTTAAAAGTCCTACAAAACTTTTCATGCTCAACACCTCGTGTCATAGTGTACTAGTCAGATATTACACTATGACTTCCTTATTTTCAAGTACCAAATACAAGAAAAAAGAGGAGCCAGTTTAATTCGGACTCTTCCCTTTTTTGTTTAAGGGTAGACATTGCCAATTAAGGAATCCATATAGTAAAAACCGAGTAACGCTAAGACAACATGGAAAGTGGTAGCAGAATGGATAAAAGGGTTCTATTTGACTTTGAAATTGAAAATGGAGGTAAGCATTCAAAGGCAGGAATTTTGGCTTGCTATCGAAGGAGATGGCATATTTGACGAAGAGGTTGCTAATGGTTGGTAAAGTAAGAATACAGAACAAAATTATTAGTGAAAACTTAAACGATAATCAGCAAAGGAGAAATGATCAACCAAAACTTGTTCATTTTCGTTTGGAATGACAATCAATCTATTTGCCTTGCCATTATTTCGTATATTAGTTGCTCAATCATTTCTAATACAAAAAGAAGAGCCCTGTTTAGGACTCTTCCATTAATAGTTAGACCATTTTCCCTACTACTTTTACTTTTAATCTTGTGGCATTTTCCGGATGATAAGCTAATGGAGTTTCTTCCACTTCAACCAATTCAATCGTATCCTTAAGGGCACCAGCTAATACAGCTTGTTTCACTGCTTTATTTTGTGCATCCTTCAGAGATTCCTCACGAGGTTCTTTGGAATAAATATAAATTTGCTCGTATTGACCACTAATTTGCGCAATGGATGCACCGATGGCATTTGCGACACCGCCATATTCCGATTTTACAATAGTGGAAACACCTTGAATTTTCTCAGGCACAATGATACTACCCCCGCCCACTAAGACCAACGATACATCCTCTGAAGATGTTTTCATTTTATCAATGGCTTGCTCCAGTAACAAAGAAATTTCTTTTTGAACCGCTATGGCAAACGCTTCATCAATATGGGCCACTAAATTTCGATCGCCAACATCTGTAAGGCCTAAACGGACAGCAATATCCGTTGTCGTCAAAGTCGATCCGCCAAATACTATTGCCTCTTCACTAATTTTATAGCCTACACTATCCGGTCCAACGGTAATTTTGTCGTCCTTCACTCGAACAATGCTGCCGCCACCTAGACCGACTGAGATAATATCAGGCATTCTAAAGTTGGTACGAATGTCCCCTACTTCCACTGCGACGGAAGATTCTCGAGGGAAGCCATCCTGTAATACACCAATATCAGAAGTCGTACCACCTACATCCAATACCATTGTATTTTGAATTTGGGATAAATACGAGGCACCACGAATACTATTTGTTGGCCCACAAGCAATGGTCAATATCGGGAATTGCTTTGCATAGTCGACAGACATTAATGTACCGTCATTCTGACATAGGTAAACTTCTACGTTAAAAATACCTTCCGCTTGTAGTGCTTGTATAAAGCCTTGTGTTGTCGTCTCGATGACCTTACATAAAGCAGCATTTAGAATCGTTGCATTTTCACGTTCAATTAACCCCACAGATCCAATTAACGATGAGCAAGAAATCGGGAAATCTTCCCCATAGATAGCTTGAATCCAGTCACGAACCTGCAATTCTTGATCGTTTTTAATAGATGAAAAGACACCTACAATGGCAATGGATTCTACATGGTCACGCCATTCTTCTAATAGCTTCGTAATTTCTTCCTGATCAAGAGCACTCAATAATTGGCCATCGTATTCATAGCCACCGTGTGCAATCGCATAATTCCCTGATAAGTTATCAATCATATCTGATGGCCATGCTGTATAAGGTAGCACCGAGGCGGTAGCTGGATAACCCAGACGAATTACACCAACCTTTGCTAATTTTTTTCGTTCAACAATGGCATTGGTACATTGTGTTGTCCCTAACATGGCATGCGTAATTTTTGTTTTATCAATGTTTGCACCTTGTAATAATTGCTGCAATGATTTTTCAATACCTGATTTTATATCTAAGCTTGTGGGTGATTTCACACTATCAATAAGCTGACTATTATGATCTAAAAGAATGGCATCTGTGTTTGTTCCACCTACATCAATTCCAATTTTATACATGTTCAGCTACCTCCTTTTTCACCAATTCTTCGATTGTCACGTAATCATAATCATAGCCAAAGTATTTTGGTCCTGCTGTTTCAATACCTTTTGCTGTGCGCCATTTTTCATGTGCTGGTAAGCCAATTACGCGCACACGTTTGCCATATTTTAAACTTTCTGTCGTCACAGGCAGTAATGTTTCATAATCGACCAAACAAATAAGGTCTGGCGTCATCGCTACAACTTTCTCATTTTTCTCTGCCAGTAAGTTTTCATTTTGGAAATGAACCTTCATCTGCTCCTCTTTATAGCCATCAATACCTTCTAAATTCATTTTCCCCAGGTTAAAGCCACCCTTCGTTTCACGAATCACATCGACAATTTTCCCTTGGAATAGCTCGTATCCAGCAACAAGTTTCAGAAGACTTTCTAGTTTATCGTTCACTTCTTGATCTTTTGAGGCAATAATTTCACCGATTTTTTCAGAAAGCGTCACAATATGATGCACACCACTTTTCTTAATTTGGGCACCCGTTGTTGGGTATAAGCTCACTAAAGAGCTAGCCCCCATCTCGACAGTTGCTGATCGAGCAATACGCTCTGTCCATTTATTATCAATTGTTTCAAAAATACCAATATTGCCTTTTTCATCTGTAATGGCCATAGGTGTTGCTGAAATACCATCTAGGTTAAAGGTCACCATTTGTAATTCTGGGAATGCGCGCCCCATGCCATCGCAATCAATCAACGGTAACCCTAGCTGTGCAGCCACCACAATAGGAATCATCGAATTGACCCCACCCGCTTCCATTGGGTATGTTCCGGCAATTTTATCCTTACCCAAATACTGTGCAAGCTTTTGGAAAACTTTCACGAACTCATCGCCACGCGGGAACTTTTCCACTAAAACAGATGGCGCTCCCATCATAGCTGCAGGTATGAAAAAGTCTTCATCTTCAATTTCATCCACTGAATACAACTTAACAGGACCATTTTTTTCGATCGCAGAAAGAGCCATTAATTTCCCAATATACGGATCTCCGCCACCACCTGTTCCTAAAAATGCTGCACCAATGGCAATATGTTCAATAGCTGCTTGGTCTAAATATCTCATCTATGTTCCTCCAGTATGACAGTTTTTTGTACGGATATTCGATATCCAAAATAGTAAATAACAAATGAAATGATAATGCCGATCATCGGTTGATTAGGTAATGTCGGCAACTCAGGGAATAATGAGAATACAACGGGCAGACAGGCAATCACCGCCCCTACAAGCCAAGAATACACACCTAATCGATTAACACCTTCCACCTCTATCCAGCTATCTTTATGGCCTTTATGGATGACCCAATAGGAAGCAATCATGACACCTGCAACAGGGGGAATCATCGCTGAGAGGATCGACATAATCGGAGTGAAGTAATTCAAAATCCCTATTACTGCTAAAATCGTGCCAATTGTCCCAGCGACAAAAATCGCCACTCTCTCTTTGTTTTTAGAAACATCAAATACATTAATTAAGGCAATACCTCCTGAAATCGCATTGACCAAATTGGTTTTCCAGGTCGCTAAAATTAAGCCAACCCCACCAATAAACGGTGTAGCAATATGCAGAAAAACAGCGGTAATGTCACTTGTTTGATAAGTTATTGTTAAAATGGCCCCTACGCCAATCATCAGCACGCCAGCAGGAATAATGCCTAACGTAGCAGCCTTGAAAACATCTGAACGTTTTTTGGAAAATTGTGAATAATCACCCGCTATGACTGCCCCTAAGGCGAATGAACCAATTGTTACAGCTAAACCATCCATAAAGCTCATATTGCCTTGTGGTTGGTAAGCACGAATGAATTCAAGCTGATCCCCTGTTAATGCTTGGACCAAACCATACACACAAATGATCACTAATAGTGGGACAGCAATATAGCTTAATGTACGTAATACTTTCATGCCGTAAATAGCAGAGACAACCATGACCATACCACTTATGAACGAAGCTAGAGGAACTGGTATATTCAAGTGATAAATTGCTAGCAAATTCGCTAAGGCAACCCCACAAACATTAGCCTGAATACCAAACCACCCTAAGCATGCAATGGCTAATATAATGGATAAAATGGTACGAGAGCCTTTTTTACCGAACACTTGCCCAGCAATATGGACAGTCGGTTTTCCTAAATCACTGCTTTGCATTCCTTGCAATATCATAATTAACACGACAATCGCGTAGCCTACAAACGCTACAGCCAGTGCCTTTGATAAACTCATACTTGTAATTAGTGCATTACCTACCAATAAACTAGGAATACAAATCATGGCACCAGCCCAAATAATTCCTAAGCTATACCAAGATTGAACTTTGTTGTCATTTCTCAAGCGACTCCCTCCTTATACTTGGGTGATGGATTATTGTTTTTAATTATAAAGAAAGCATGGAAGAGAGTCTTTTGCGTAAATGAAAAAAATAATCTGAAATTTTGTTCAAAATGACAAAATTTCAGATTATTCTAATCATTAATTAATCGATAGAGCATGCAGGCCATATACACATCGTAAAATTCGGCGTAAATGGTCACATCTGTACCAATCAGCTCACTAATTTTTTTGATTCGATATTTTACCGTATTTTTATGAATATAAAGTAGTTCCGCACAACGCTCCACACTCGCATTGGCATCTAATAAAAATGTAATCAGTGTCTGTAACGTATCGTGATCATGTAAAATCGGTTCAATCACCGACAAATATTCCTCAATCATTTCTTCGCCCTGCTTACTCACATCGATAGCTCGTTTCATGGAACGAACCTCCGCTGCTGTAAACAATTTTCGCATTGGGTATATAGTGTTGGCTTTATCCCCTACCTGATTGACCAATTGATACATTTGACGAACAGCCTTGGTGTTTTTCATTTTTGGTGCATAGACGATTTCTGCGATTTGTGCATCATAATTGGTCGTTTCACTATATTCAATAGTAATCTCAAACTCATGGTGCTTATAAAGGCAATTTCCGAGTAGCACAATCATACAATGGTCAATACATTGAATGACCCTGGTTTGATAGTATTTGGATAGCTGCTCTTCTAACTCATCTCGAATCTTTTTTTCCTCGGCTAAATCGTGCATGTATACTAACCACATCATTTGAATAGCGGAGACATCAATATGAAGGAGATTGGCTAATCTTCTCATTTTTTCACTTTCATCATTAATTATTGCTTTGACTAAGGCATATTCACTAACCTCATCATGTTTGTCTCCCCATAAATTAATCGCCACTTGGACAACCTCACTCACTTTTTCAATCGTCTTCGCGGGCAAATTCGTATTTTCCTTTATAAGAAATAAAAAGAGGGGCTCCCCATTTTTTTGGTGAACTCTTTTATATTCGATTACACATGATATGTCACTTCGTTGTAACTCGAACTTACCCGTTTCTCGATAGTTTTGTGTTTGCGAGCATTCATGAATGACATTGGCCACATCTAATGAAGAATTTCTAGGCCACATGACTTGGTTGACAATATCTAAATGACTATTCGTTAGTAGAATATTAGCTTTCAAACGATCTGATAACATTTTCAATGTAATTTCAACACTTCTAAGATGCTCAGGCAACAAAGATACCTTCTCTAACGTTTCCTTGACAAAATGATCATTGACACCCTGGTTACTAACAATCGCTTCCATAACCTCAAAAATAACCTCATTATAGCGCAGTGAATAATCATTTCTAGGCATACAGATGATTATAAACCCCTGCGCCTCGGCTAATGCCAGCACTTCCTCGGGAATATCTGGCAACACAATACCAACATAATATAATATAAGGCCAAGTTCTCCTAAATCATGTAAATGCTGAATCGTTTCGCATTGCTGTTTCACACTATCACGAATGGAGTAAAAGGAGCTAATTACAAGCTCTTCCGCATACCATTCCTCTTGCACACGATTAATAATTTTAGAATAAAAATCAACATTCGATACTTCTAAAACTGATAAAGAAGAGACCGTACGATGTAGATTATCTCGACCTGTTAAAACCTCTGCCCCTCGAAAGGATGGCAATTGCAATAAATCATTGACAGCTACCCCATGTTCAACCACCACTACTTTTTCTAAATTTTCTAGACAATGTCTTGTGAAGAAGAATACCATAATCCCTACTGTCTTTCAAAATATGGTTGTAATCATATTTCATCTGCTAGCATGTACGTGATAAAATAATAGCTAAGTTCATGAGGTAAGAGAGGGAAAAAGGATGTCTAACCTGACAAATAGAGATACATCAATTGGCACAAAAATCCGAGAAAGCTTGCAGGCAGATTGCCAAAACTGTTTTGGGTTATGTTGTACAGCATTAAATATTGTGGCTTCCAGTGACTTTGCTATGAATAAGCCAGCAGGCAAGCCATGTTCCAATTTAAAAGATGACTATAGCTGTCAAATTCATAGCAAGCTAAGAGTGAACGGTTTTAAAGGCTGTACAGTTTTTGATTGCCTAGGTGCCGGTCAGCAGGTTTCCCAAGTTACATTTAAAGGACAAGATTGGCGCCAATCTCGCATTCATGCTGACAAGATGTTTCAAGTGTTTCCAATTATGGAGCAGCTTTATGAAATGATCGCCTATGTGGCAGAGGCTTTATCCTATCAAGTGGACAACACGCTCTATGAGCAGCTCCTTGTTCAATTAGAACAGCTACAGCAGGCAACGGAACTTGAAGCAGATGCCTTATTAACACTGGACATTGTTGCTATTCGTATGCCAGTTAATGCACTTCTTTTAAAAACTAGCGAACAAATTCGTACGCATCGTGTAAAGGAGAAAGCTTCTTCAAAATTAAATCAGCGTGGTGCTGATTGGATGGGTAAAAAATTACAGGGCAAAGATTTACGAGCGACTGATTTAAGAGGTAGCTATTTGATTGCTGCCAATTTACAAGGGGCCAATTTACGCGAGGTAGATTTCATTGGGGCCGATTTGCGTGATGCTAATTTACGTGGTGCTGATCTTTCAACAAGTCTATTTTTAACGCAAATGCAAATCAATGCCGCACAAGGTGACCGTTCTACGAAATTACCTTCCTATATTAAACGTCCAGCTCACTGGAAGTAAAAAAAGGATGTCTTCATGGAGACATCCTTTTGCTTGCGCGACTGCCACAAGTGTTTGTTAAAGTTGCTTAGGCTTGTTTCTTTTTATAAAAGATGGTTGCTACGACCAAAGCTAGTAAAATCGCTTGACCTATCATTGTTTCTACGGTTGGATAGAAACCAATCATGCTTATGACAGGTAAACCATCAATAATCGATGTGGAAATCTTATTAGTCAGTTGCAATGTATGCAGACTGACACCGATAATCTTAAAGGCTAATACATAAATTAGCACGGTTGCTACGGCAAAGAATTTATGAATCGGAATTTTGCCACTTGCCTTAAATAACACAATGGCCAGCAAGGCAAGGATAATCAGTGCTACGACAATTCCAAGGATAAATTGCGAAGTCTCCATTTTTGGTGCAATACCCGCGTAAAAGACAAGCGTTTCTGCCCCTTCTCGGAAAACGGATAAGAAGCTAATCGCCGCCATGGCGAAAATAGAGCCACTAGAAATAGCATTACCCATTTGCTTAGAAATGTAGCGATTCCAACTAACCACGTTTGACTTACTATGTAGCCAAATACCCACACCGATCATCATCGCTGCCGCAATTAAGCCCACATAACCTTCCATCAATTCACGATTTGTATCAATTGTTGCCGAATTTAGAATCGTTGACATAAGAACCGCTGCAACAGCTGATAACAGAACGCCCACAAGCGCTCCAATATAAATCCATTTGCGCATTTTCTGCTGCCCTGATTTATTAAGGAATGACACTAGCGCCAAAATAATAAGTAAAGCCTCAAGTCCTTCACGTAGTAATATTAACGCTGCGTCCCAAATCGTATAATCCGAATCTCCTTGAATCAACTCGATTTCAGTACGGAATGTATTTAACTTTTTGGTGATCGCTTCTTGATCCACGGAAGATTTTAATAAATCACTCGCGATAATCGGCATATCACTTTCAATTTTCGTATAAAGGCTACCATTACGTGTTGAAATTTCAATTTCAACACGTGGCCAAATCGTAATAAATTCACGCACCTTATCAGAGGCTGCCTTATAATCACCCGCATCAACAAAGTCCATCGCCTCGTCAATATAAGCAATTAATGTAGCTAATGAATAATCACCTTCAACCACTTTGGCTGTTTCTTTACCCTCTACAAAATCTGCAATCGTTTTTTGTAAATCTGCAAATTGAGTTTTCATGAGAGCGATATCTGGCTCTTCAGCAGAAATTGAGATACGCAGAAATGCCATTTGTGTTTCGATTTGCCCATACATCGCAATACTCTGCTCACGTACTGGACGCTCACTTTTGTTCCATTTGATATTAAAATCCTTGTAGGCTTCATCAATAGCCTGAACGTTTCCACCGGCTAAAGCTTTTTCAAAATCTGCCATAATTGGCTTCATCTTTTGCCCAAACTCTGCTCGTTGTGCAGCCTCATCTACTGGATTTTCCAGTTTTTCTAAGGCTCGTAGTGCATTTGACAATGCGGACAGCGCCTCTAAACGTTCATCCTTTGATGCGGCCTCAGTTGCATGGGCAAGGCTATCATCAACCTTTGCTTTCGCTTCTTTTTGTTCAGAAGAAACCTTAGCCCAGTCTGTGGCAAACTGTTCAAGTGCCTGTTTGGCCTCCGCCTCTTTATCCTGCTTCGTATTCATCAATGCATCACTAATCGCAATATATAAATGACTATAAGATTGCGCAGCCTGCACAGGTAAAGCTAAAGTCAACAATAAAGCTATAACGATACTACAGCGCGTTAAAAAGTGCTTCACCTAAATAACTCCCCTTTTGTACACCAGGGAAGCAAGCAAACACGGCACTGCCTCGATGGGTAATATACTCATTCATTTTATCCATACGCCCTAAGCTATTTTGAATAGTTGTAAATTGGGCTGGGTCTTTTTGAAATGAAACAAAGATAAGCCCTGCATCATGGGTGCCTGTATTCGACATCACACCAGATGCATATGAATAGGACCGACGTAAAATACGTGCTCCTGATTTACGGGCCAAATGAACATGTGATGTATCCGGCATAATATAGTTCCCTTTATCATCCTTTGCCTCTACATCAAAATCATCAAATTCCTTTGTTTTGCCCAACGGTGCCCCACTATCACGGTAACGACCAAATGTTGCTTCTTGATCTTTCAAAGATGTACGGTCCCATGTCTCAAGATGCATTTGAACTTTACGCGCGACTAAATAAGAGCCGCCTTTTAGCCAGCCTTTATCTACCCAAACTACCTTATTTAAATCCTTCTCATCTGTAATGGATGGATTTACTGTACCGTCCTTGAATGCAAAGAGATTTCGAGGGGTGCCGCCGCTTGCTGGGAATGAATTAAAACCAGCTTGTGACCATTTAATCTCTACTTTCCCCGAAGCTGCACGCACTAAATTTCGGACTGCATGGAATGCCACCTGTGGATCATCTGCACAGGCTTGAATACACAGATCGCCACCTGTATATTCTTTCTGTAACTGATCTTTTGGGAAATGTGGTAAATCCTTTAGCTCCTCTGGTTTTAAATGCTGCATACCTAGTTTATCGAACAAGGAGGGCCCTACACCAATAGTAATTGATAAATTGGCGGCATCTAAGCCATCTGCTTCACCTGTATCACCAGTCGGCACTCTCGTATTCGACGAAACATCGGCCATTAATTCGCCATTCATTAAACGCACAACAAGAGGTGTCCATTGCTGGAACAACTCTTGCAATTCCTTCTTCGATGTTACTAACACATCCAAAGAAGCAAAATAAATATTCGTTTGTACAGGTGTCACAATACCAGACTGATGTTTGCCATAGAAATTGACCTTATTGCTTGCAGTGATACTGTCCGCAACAGGTTCAAAGACATCATAGCCCATCGCTTTCATAACACCACCTAAGCCAGAAGCACCAATGGCAACACCTGCCACTCCAATGCCTGTCAACTTCAACATATCACGTCTTGAGATTTTTTTATTGATCCATTTTTCTTCGTTTGACGCTGTCATTTATGTTCACTCCAAAATGATACCCATTTGACTTAATGGTTCTCCAAGCTGATTTACCGCTGCTGCAAGTGCTTTTGTGTTGTCCTCTGTCAATTCTTCATAGGAAATATAGCCACCATCTGCAGTTGCATGCTGTGCTAATAAATCGTCCACCGCTTTGAATTTTTCATCAAGTGTTGTTACAAGCTTTGAATCTTTTGCTTCTAATTTCGAGCGTAAAATTTCAAAGATTTTTTCTGCACCTTCAATGTTCGCTTTAAAATCATAAAGGTCTGTATGTGAGTAAATTTCTTCTTCACCAGTAATTTTAGATGTCGACACTTCATTTAATAAATCAACCGCACCAGTAATCATTAAATCAGGCGTCACTTCAACTGTTTGTACAAGAGCATGTAATTCCTTCGCATCTGCAAGAAGTTGATCTGCCACAGCCTCATAGCCCTTTGTTGTATTCTCTTCCCATAGTGCATGTTCAAGCTTATGGTAGCCTGACCATTCTTCTTCACCTTTTCCTTCTTCCTGAATATCAGCTAAACGACCATCAATGCGTGGATCAAGATCTCCAAAGCTTTCCGCAATTGGCTCAGAACGTTCAAAATACATACGCGCTGGCGCATACGCTGCTTTAGCTCCTTCAATATCGCCCGCCTTGACTAGATTCACGAATTTTTCTGTTTCTAGTAAAAATTGATCCATTTGCTCTAAAGCAAATTGTTGATAAGCTGATAGTTCAGTAGATAAATCAACCTCTTGTGCTGCTTTGTCTGTTTGCTCTGTTTCAGGCTTGTCTTCTTTTTTTGTATCTTCTGTATTGCCACAGCCAGCCATTAAAATGCCTCCTGCAACTAATACCGATAATAATGATTTGTTTTTCATACTTCGTACCTACTCCCGAATTTGTTTTATATTGTGATGATAATGATTATCATCCTCCATTGCAAGATAAATTTTTTTAAAAAGAAAAAAACGTCATTTTTAAGTTGTTTTTTACGAACAACTAGAAAAAAGACGTTTTTTCCACAATATAATGATTCTAATCTACGAAATTTTTGCTTGTTTTAATTTCTCATGTTTACCATGTAAGAAATAATAAAGCACAATTGATAATAGAATGACAAAGACCATCGCAAAGAATATAGCTCTGTAACCCAAAGTTGGTACAAATAATCCTAAGAAATAAGGCCCGACGCCCAATCCTAAATCATAAAAAATAAAGTAAGTAGATGTCGCAAGTCCTAAACGTTCATTTGGTGTTACTTTAATAGCAATAGCCTGTGCAACTGAATTGAAGTTACCATAGCCAATACCAATACAAGCAGCAGCAATTAAAAAGGCAATCGTTGTTGAAGCTGAACTAAAGGCATACATGCCGATAGCAAAAATCACTAAACAAGGATAAATAATAATATTTGCGCCTCTTGTATCTAGTAATTTCCCCGTAAATGGACGTGTAGCTAAAATGACAATGGCATAGATAATGAAGAAATAACTACCTGCTGAAACTAAATGAAGCTCCTTCGCATAAAACGTCATAAAGGACATGACACCTGAATAGGCAAAACCAATTACGAGTGCAACAAAGGCGATCGGCACTGCACGCAATTCAATAAAGTTTGTCACCTTAAAGCCTGCCTTCACAGCAACATCTTTTGCTTTCTTCGGTGCATCTGGCACTGTCACGATAAAATACATGAAAAAGCAAATAATGGCTAAAACGGAATCTACCGCGAAAATCATGCGATAATCTTCAAACAACTGTGTTAATAAAATACCGACAAATGGTCCAATAGCTGTAGCCAAAATCGCACTTAAGCTATAATAACCAATCCCTTCCCCACGTCGCTCAGGTGGCAAAATCTGCGCAATAATAGTCCCTGTTGCTGTACTTGCCACCCCAAGGGCAATCCCCTGTACTAAACGATTCAGCATAAGTAAAGGTAAATTCCCTGCAATAAAATAGGACATCGTTGACAGCATAAATAAAAGCAATCCGCAAAATAATGTTTTCTTACTACCCCAATCCCCAATAATACGGCCCGTTCCAAGACGCCCTAATAATGTCCCGATAATAAAAATACTCGATACAAGACCCGCTGTACTTGTAGACGCATTAAAATGTTCCACTGCATAAGCAGCAATCGTAACCATTAATAAATAAAAGATTAACGTAATGGTAAAATTAATCAGTGAGACAATTAAGAAATCCTTTGTCCATAGTTTCTTTCTTGTTGCTTCCACGTTACTCGCTCTCCTATTGATTGATATTCATATAAATTCTCGCAAAAACCTGTGTCGCTATTTCAATGTCTTGCTGAGCTACACCTGCCAGTGCATGCTCAAAAAACGGCTTCAAATGCGACTTAATTTCCTGCACAAGCTCTTCCCCATACGCCGATAAATGGACAAGCTTTTCCCGCTTATCCTTGCCCGCCATCGTTTCCACATACCCTAGCTCCAAGAGTTTATGTACAAGCTTCGTCACACTCGGCTTCTCAATAGACATGAAATTAGCGATATCTACAAAAGAATGCGGACCTTTATCCTTTAAAAAACGAAGAACTGCCCACTGTGAGCTATATAACTGATACGGTTCAAGTTGCACATTCAGCTTATTAATAAATGGCCTATACATTAAACGATACTGATTAAAAAATTCTTGCTCAATTGTCACAAGATCACTTCCTTTTATATTAGTTAGCCTAGCTAACTATAAACCTAAAATCTCTATTTGTCTAGTCGGAAATGAGCACAGTGCCCCATGTGCGGGAATTTGCACGTTCTATCCGTCACTTTATGCGTTATTTGCACTATATTCGCTCCACTATCTATAACATCCATGTGTATCCACCACTTTCTGTTTTCTATCCATCACTTCTCGCGTTCTATCCGTCACTTTTCCTGCTCTATCCGTCACTCCAGCTTTTCTAACCGTCACTCCATGCATATCCACCACTTTCGGTTTTCTATCCATCACTTCTCGCGTTTTATCCGTCACTTTTCCTGCTTTATCCGTCACTTCGGCTTTTTTATCCGTCACACCGCACTGTATCCACCACATTCGGTTTTCTATCCGTCACTCCATGCGTATCCACCACGCCACCCACAAAAAAGCTACAATTCAGACCGTCTGAATTGTAGCTTCCCTTTTATTCCATCATCCAATACTCCCTATGCTTTTTTGAACCTTCTGCTTTCAATGGGAGCTGCTGGAGCAGCTTGTAGGCGACGTTCGGCGAATCGATGGCAAAGAATTCGCGAAAGCTTTTATTTGTCAGCTTTGGGCCTACTAGTAATCGATAGTCTTCGAGGTCTCTTTTCAAAGCATCCCGGTCCACTAATCCACAGCGTGGGCAATGCCATTTTTTATAGGAATAGCTCATTGGCTGGCCATTTGCGCATTTTGGGCATATCACACCTTTGACCATGTCCTCGAATGGCACTTTCACTGCCCTTTTCACTTTTTTATGCATGGACATGAGGACCCTGGCAAATCGAAAGAGTTTTTCTGTCTCTACAGGTTGATGTAAGTCTAACCATTTTTGTAGGTGCACTCGTAATCCTGTTACATGAAATATTGGCTGTCCTTGAAAACCTTCTGATAAAATCCCATTTTTTGTTGCTAGCACGACTGCATGCAGAACTGGTAAATGAAAGTGTTCTCGTTGTAACAGCCTTTTCATCCATACCACATGTCGTTCAAGTTGAAGAAATGGATCAGTCATTCCCTCCAGGTTGCCTTCACCAGTTGTACGTGTAAATTGTGCAAATAAAGCATCGTAAGAGAGAATCCCTGTTATATTTTTTATCTCTAAAATGAGTAAAAATTGACGACACAGAAAAATAGTATCCATTTGATGGGTGGAGCCGAAGTCATTCATTGTTTGAAAATCATGGAGAAAATAATAGGGGGAAGGTAAGTCTAGCTCAAGCCATTCTGCATCTACACGCTGCTCACCGGCGAAGCCAGCTTTTAAGCGTCTTACATGCTCACAATAATTCGAGTACTCACTATGAGTTACTGGGAGTCTTCTGACAATTACTTCTAGTGTCTTCTGTGTTTCCGATGTTCGACGTGCTAATAAAATCATTTATTCACCTCCTGTCTTGATTATATAAAAAAAGAACCTCAACAAATGAGGTTCCTAAAAACTTGTCATATACATTTAGTAAAATAAATCTTTCATTCATTTCAGCAGTTCAAAAGCCTTTGCTTTTGAGCATCCATTTACTCGTGCTATCACTTTTCTATACATTCTTCCGTAATAAATACAAAAAGTAAGGTGCGCCGATAAAGGCAACAATGATACCCGCTGGCACAGTTGCGGTAGCAATAGCAACACGACCAATTGTATCTGACAGCATCAATAAGCTTGCGCCGATAAATAAAGTCAGTGGTAAAAAGAATTGGTAACGTGGGCCGACAAGCTGCTTAGCAATATGAGGTGCCATTAAACCAATAAAGGCAATTCCACCTGTCACAGAAACAGCTGCTGCTGCTAGTGCCACAGCGACAATTAGTAAGCGTAACCGTTCACGCCCAATATTCATCCCAAGACCAACCGCTGTTTGCTCCGTCATAGCCAAGACATTTAAGACATTGGATTTATAGAAAATATACGGAATCGCCAGGACTAGCCAAGGCACTAAAGCCCAGAAAAATGGCCAATCCGTGCCCCAAACACTACCTGCAAGCCATTGGGCAATAAATTGTACATCACTACGCTCTGCTGAGGAAATTAACACCATCATTACCCCTGATAAGGCAGAAGCTACCCCTACCCCAATTAAAATCAATTGGAAGGGTTGCACTCCTTTATTGCGTTGATAGGAGAAAAAGTAAATGCAAAGGGCAGTTAAAAGAGCACTACAAAATCCTACAACTGGCAATATATAAGCAAAGTGTGGAAGATCACCATTTACAAGTAAATAAAAGACTGTAATCCCGACACCTGCTCCTGCATTAATACCAATGATCCCTGGATCTGCTAAATCATTGCGTGTAACCCCTTGTAGGACAGCACCTGCTAAAGCTAATGCCATCCCTGCTGCTGCTAGTACCAACATTCTTGGTAAGCGGACTGAGAATAATACGAAGGACTCTTTAAAACTACCATCGCCTAGCAAGGTTGGGATAATGCGATCAAATGAAACAGAGGCTGGCCCTAAAGAAATGCCCAGAACAAAAATTAATAACGTGACTACAAGCCAAGTAAAAAGCCATTTCCGCTGTTTTTTGCGACCTTCTTTAAACAAATTGGCGTCCTCCCTTCCGTACTAATAGTAGGAAGAATGGTAGACCAAGAATCGAAACAATCGCTACAACTGGCGTTTCAAATGGTGCATTAATCATACGTCCTGCAAAATCAGCCGTCACCATAAACCAACCACCAACAATAGCGCTCATCGGTAAGACAAAACGATAGTCTGTCCCTACAAATGCGCGAACAATATGCGGTACCATTAAGCCAACAAATGCTAGATTCCCAACAAGAGCTACGGCAGAGCCTGCTAAAATAACTACAGCAAACATCATAATACCTTTAATCAATGTTGTATTTTGCCCAACACCGACCGCTACTTCTTCATTTAAACTTAAAATCGTTAATTGACGACTAAAAGCAAATGACAATAGTAGACCGAGGATGATCACAGGAACGATCAGTAACGCCTGCCATGTTGTACCAATAAAACCGCCACTCGTCCACATCGATACATCCTTGGAAATTTGAAATAAGATGCCTGTGCCTTCAGCAATCGCTTGTAATAAAGCGGTAACTGCTGCACCAGCTAAAACAAGTCTCAATGGAGAGAAGCCTTTCTTAGTAGAAGCACCAATCCCATAAACGATCATCATACCAATTCCAGCTCCAATAAAGCAGGCTAAAATTAATGAATAATAGGAGAATTTCGGGATAAATGCCATCGTTAAAGCAAGGGCAGCATTTGCCCCTGCTGTTAAACCAAGTAGCCCTGGATCAGCTAATGGATTTCGTGTAACCCCCTGCATAATCGCTCCCGCAACCGCGAGTGCACTGCCAACAAAAATAGCAGCAATGATACGAGGAAATCGAATTTCACGTAAAATCGTGTAATGCTTGCCACCACTTTGTCCGACAATTGCTTGATAGACATCCTGAATGCTCGTATTCGCTGCACCTATGCACAGCGAGATACCAGCCGTGCCGATTAATACGAGCAATGCAAGCAATACCTGAAGCCAAAATGGAAACTGTCGAAACTTTGTCATTTGCCTTCGCTACTCTCTACTAATTATTGTAAAAATTTCTCTTCAAAGAACTTTAATTGATGTTCTAATGTAATCGGGTCATTGAAATAAAAGGCATTCGCATTCACTTCAAATAAATGACCATTTTTCACCGCCTCTAAATCTTTAAACCATGCTGCGTCTGTAAAAGTGTTATCTTGATCTTGGAACATACTGAAAATCACATAGTCCCCTGCATAGTCCCCTAAAACTTCTTGAGAAATAGCATAGTAGCCTGGCTCTAAAGCTGTTTCTTTTACTTTCTCAGGCATTTTCAAGCCCATTTCTTGATATAAAATCTCTGTTCCACGACCCCAGTTATCGCCATAAATATAAAATTGTTTATTAAAGTTTTCTGCCACTGTTACAGTTGCATCTTCACCAATTTTTTCTTTAATTTTTTTACCTGATTCTGCTGCACGTGCTTTAAAATCTTCTACCCATGCCGTTGCTTCTTTTTCTTTATTTACAACTTTACCGATTTCAATAAATTGTTGTAAATAATCCACTTTCCCATACGTAAATAATACAGTTGGTGCAATTTCTGCTAATTTATCAGCATTTTCAATGCCATTTAAACCAATGATTAAGTCTGGTTCTAGCTCAAGAATTTTTTCAATATCCGTATTTTCAACAACTACTGCATCTTTAATAGCATCTTCAAAGTTTGGATTTTTTGCTGCCCATGCATCTACACCGACAACATTAACATCAAGCTGTAATAAATCTCCTACAAAAGAAGATAACACGACTACACGTTTAGGGTTTGCTGGTACTTCAATAGGACCTGCCTCAGATTGATAAGTAATTGTTTCTGCTGAAGTCGCTTCTTTCGATCCTTCATCAGCCTTTTCTGTTTTCTCTTCTTTATTGCCGCACGCCGCTAGGACTAGTACGAGCATCATAAACATTGGTAATAACCACTTTTTCATTGTCATTCTCCTTTAAACGCTTTGTAATAAGTTATATGTAATGCACATTGGTTTGTTTGTTCGTGGATCTTGGCCAATTACAGCATCAATATTAAACACTTTTTTTAATACTTCTGGAACCATGACTTCCTCAGCTGTTCCAAATTTTACAAGCTCTCCTTGTGACAGTGCCACAATATAATCAGAGAAACGTGCAGCTTGATTTAAATCATGGAGTACCATGACAATCGTACGCCCTTGTTCTTCATTCAGCTTGTAAAGTAACTCTAAAACCTCTAATTGATGTGCCATGTCTAAATATGTTGTCGGCTCATCTAAAAAGATGATGTCGGTTTCTTGAGCTAACGACATTGCAATCCATACTCGTTGACGCTGTCCACCTGATAAAGCATCCACAGATTGCAAGCGGAAGTCTTCGGTTTTTGTCACTTGTAAAGCCCAGTCAATGACCTCTTTATCTTTCTGTGATAAATTGCCAAAGCCCTTTTGATAGGGAAATCGACCGTAGGATACAAGCTCTTCCACTGTTAAACCATGTGCACTTTCTGGGCTTTGCGGTAAAATGGCAAGTTCTTTCGCCAATTCTTTCGTGTTCATCTTGGAAATATTTTGACCATCCAGAATGACCTGTCCACTCTCATGCTTTAAAATACGTGTAATGGCCTTTAATAAGGTAGACTTGCCACAACCATTTGAACCAATGATGGTTGTGATTTTGCCATCTGGAATTTGCAGCGATAAGTCATGCACAATCGTTTTATTCTCATAACCAACACGAATCGATTCAACTTCTAAACGCAATTTGGACCCTCTCTTTCTTTTTACTTCTTTCCATGCTATGATATGCACAGTTAAAAATGATAATCATTATCACTAGAATTAGTCTAGTTTTATGATAAGATTTTGTCAATTACTTTTTTACTATTTATTAAGGATGTGGCAATAAAAATGCAACATGTATATGATGTGACAATTATTGGCGGAGGCCCTGCTGGCTTGTATAGCGCCTTTTATAGTGGTTTACGTGGATTAAAAACAAAGTTAATTGAAAGTCAATCACAGCTTGGTGGAAAAGTATTACTTTATCCTGAAAAGCTGATTTGGGATATTGGTGGGCACCCCCCTGTGTTAGGCGAGCAATTTGTAAAACAATTGATCCAGCAAGCTAAAACATTTGACTCTACTATCCTAACAAACACAAAAGTAGATTTTATTGAACGACAAGAAGATCTATTTATTGTACATACGGCAACTGGTGAAAAGCATTATTCGAAAACAGTCCTACTAGCGGTTGGTGGGGGTATTATTAATCCTCAAAAACTAACACTGGAAGGTGCTGAGAAATATGAAATGACCAATTTACACTATACCGTCCAATCCTATAAACGTTTTGTGAATAAGGATATCCTTATTTCTGGTGGTGGCAATGCGGCCATTGATTGGGCTGTCGAACTGAGCCCAATTGCTAAAAGTGTGACAGTGGTTTACCGAAAGGATACATTATCGGCGCATGAAGCAACAGTAAAGGAAGCCATTGATGCTGGGGTCCTTATTGAATGTAATACGACTATTACGAAACTTTTAGCAAATGATGATAAAACGGCTATTCAATTAGTAAGATGTGAAAATTCAAAAACGAAGGAAAGCTACACTCGTCAAATTGATGAGGTTATCATTAGTCATGGCTATAATTGTGAAGCCTCCCTCACATTTGATGAAGCGATTTCGATTCCCAAAAAGGATGATTATTATTTTGAAGGCAAAGCCACAGGCGAAACAGCACAGCCTGGTATTTTCGCGGCAGGAGACATTTTAACATTTGAAGGAAAAATTAATTTGCTTCTTGGGACATTCCAAGATGCAGCCAACGCGGTCAACTCTATTAAAACTTATTTAGAGCCAACAGCTTATCGTCATGGCATGGTGTCCTCTCATAATGAGCTATTTAAAGAGAAAAACCGCTCCATTATCGAAAAACAACTTGTCCCAGCCCAGTAATCCTCAACAGAAACCCTCTTAAAGATAACATTCTTAAGAGGGTTTCTTTCTTTTATCTGAATAAACTTAATAATGCTCCCATCTGTCTTAACATATTTACGCCATTCGTAATCGTCCCAGCATGCCCCATGATTGTATTTAAATCTGGCAATCTCCCTAATCTAAGAGCTTGAAATTGCTGATTGGGTGGATAGTTAGGTTGCATCGTTCTACCTCGAAATGGAGGACCAAAAGTTCCTATCTGGTTTGACGGATAGACTCCTCTTCTATAATTCGGCTGAAAATGTGGCATTTATACACCTCCTATCTAAAAGCTCTTCACTAGTATATGTGCGTCATTTATCAAGGAATTAGACGTATGAAGAAGTGGTCAAAAATAATATATTTCTGTCCTATAAAATAATATGGAATGCTAGCTCGTAAAGGAACCATACTAGTTTTCTTTTCATACTATATGAAAAAAGAAGGTGGTTTTCATTCAAGGCTCTAATTATCTCCAGTTTTTAGCAAAATTTGGTGTTGGCGGCGCCCATCCTGGTGGCATTAATCTATCAAAAGAAATATGGAAAGCAGAGAGCATCCAGCCAACCTCTCATCTTTTAGATGTTGGTTGTGGTACAGGTCAAACAGCTGCCTTTTTAGCCTCTCACTATGCAGCAAATGTAACAGGCATCGATATCAATCCTATTATGATAGAAAAAGCACGTCATAGAATGCAAAAAGCACGGTTACCAGTCAACATCATCCAAGGTTCAATTGAGGAAACATCGTTACCTAATGAAGCCTTTGACTTTGTTCTTGCTGAATCGGTTCTTGCTTTTGTTGATAAACAACGTGCATTGCAAGAAATTTTCCGTTTATTGAAACAAGGTGGCCGCTTGGTTGCCATTGAATTTACCATTCCTACGTTGCTTTCCTCTCAACTAACAGACGACATCCAACAATTTTACGGATTTGATGCTCTCCTCACAAAAAAGGATTGGGTAGCCCTCTTGCAACAGACAGGATTTCAAGATATTCGCATCCAAAAAAATAAAACTATTTCAACCAAGCCTGAATTCGATGTTTCTAAACATATTGAATCCGAGCTGTACGATGTCATGGATCAGCATATTTCGATGAATGAAAAGTACGAAAACATTTTAGATTATCGCATCTATTCCTGTTCAAAATAATCTTCTAACCAGCATCCAAGTGTTGCTGGTTTTTTGTTATGACACCTGTCATATAGTTTCTTTGACTGGTGTGAATAGGTTTCTCCTTCTTGTTTTTTTATTATGAATATAAGAAAAACAAAGAAAGAGTGATAGAACATATGCAAACACAACAAAGGCTCCCTTTTATCGATATGCTAAGAGGGTTCGCGGTCTTAGGAACTCTCGGAACGAATATTTGGATTTTTGCTTATCTTGGCGATTTATCGTATATCACTACGAATAACTATTCTGGCTGGTGGTCTTTCAATGATTTTTTACGAATGTTAGTACTATTTTTTGTAAACGGAAAGTTACTAGGCTTATTAACGATTATGTTCGGGGTAGGTCTACAGTTAAAATACCAGCAAGCACTTCGTAAAGGAAATGCTTGGCCTGGCGTGTATCTTTGGACCATTGTCTTTTTAGGGTTGGAAGGACTGCTTCATTACACACTTGTCATGGAATATGATATTTTAATGAGCTACGCCGTTACAGCTTTCATCGTGGCTTTTCTAATCAAATTAGGCGACAAAGTCATGACATGGGCTTTCTATCTTTTAGGTAGCTTTCACGTCCTCCTGATTCTCTTTATTTTTGGCATTACCTTACTTGGGGCTAGCGTTTCCTTAAATGGTATGGAGACTGTCGCTGTCCTCTATGAAAATGGTACTTGGCTAGCGCAAGTACAACATCGCCTGACAAACTTTTTATTTTATCGCACGGAAGCTATTTTTATTATCCCTATGAATGTTTTTTTATTTATACTTGGCGTCAAGTTCATGCGCAATGAGGTTTTTTCAGCAACGAACAAAGGACATCAGGCTCGACAAAAACTTTTTAAAATCGGTGTCTTCATTGGCATTCCTTTAAATCTTCTTATTTTTATCCCCGGGGGGCTTTTTGATTTACCTGTTCGCTATTTATGTGCGCCGATTCTATCGATTGGCTATATTGGAATTTTAGGTAAACTGGTAGAATATAAGAGGCTAGAATGGCTTTGGCAACGATTTGCCAATGTCGGCAAAATGTCATTGAGCTGTTATGTCCTGCAAAACGTGCTTGCATCTATTATTTTTTACGGCTGGGGGCTTGGCTTAGGTGGGCAAGTTAATAGCATTGTTATTATATGTATTTGGCTAGCCCTATCTTGCCTACAGCTAGTTCTAGCGTCATTTTGGCAGCGGCAATTTCACATTGGTCCGATGGAATGGATTCGAAAAAAAACGATTCAAGCTATGACACAGTAATAAGCAACAAAGGATGGTGTAAGCAATAAAAATATACCCCAGAGAACAAGTTAAACATTATTTAATCATCGATGTTGTATCCTTGGTTGTCTTGGTAACGATGGTATTATGGTCTCATTCAGTACTCCCTTTCATGGCTAAAATAGCTATCTTAGGCTTGTATCTAGCTGCTTTCTATATGTCTTTATGGAATCGAGATTGGAAGTTACTACTTGCCTCACTTGTAGGCTTCCTTCTTATTAACATCCTTGCCATTTACGAGGATATCTTCATGCTTATCTTCGGTTTTACCTTCGCCGATTTATTAGGAAGAGCCAAATCCAAATGGCATATTGCTAGTGGGATGCTTGGTATGGCTGTCATGTTTTTAATCGTTCTGAGGATGACCACGGATTCCCTAGTACCCGCTGATTCACAGGTACTAGCATCCATGATGATCATTCAATTGGTATTCCCTGTCCTCATTTATTTTGTAGAAAAGTCGAAAAACCTACAATCCAAATTGGCTGATGTCAATACACAGCTTGTTCAACAAGAGGAAAGACAGCGTATTGCTAGAGATCTTCATGACACGATTGGTCACACCCTGACGATGATTAAAGTCAAAACAGAACTGACCACTAAACTGATCGACAGAGATCCTTCAAGTGTCAAACAAGAATTAAATGACATATTAGCCACAACACGTACAGCCTTAAAGCAAGTACGTGAGCTCGTATCCGATATGAATTTTGTGTCTCTACAAACGGAGCTGCTACACTGTCAGCAGCTTTTACAAAGTGCGCATATTACTACCACTATTAACAATCACTGTCCTAAAATCGTTCTTTCGAGTGTAGAGGAAACCATGTTAGCTTTATGTGTACGTGAGGCTACCACTAATATGCTGAAGCATAGTCAGGCGCAGAGCTGCCAGATGAAGATCCAATGTCAAAAAGGACAATATACTGTTGCTATTCAAGATGATGGAATTGGTTTGCAACAAGAGGGACTTGGCAATGGCATCAACTCGATGAAAGAAAGAATGCGTGTTCTTCATGGTTATGCCCTGATTGAAGGCAATACAACGACAGGTACGAGCGTGTTATTCAGCATACCAATTCAAGATGGAAAGGAGCCTCCGACATGATAAGAGTTTTACTAGCAGAGGACCAACAAATGTTACGTGGTGCCTTAACATCCCTTTTGTCATTTGAACCAGATATTGAGGTAATAGCTGAAGTTTCGGATGGTCAAAAAGCGTGGGACTACATTCAACAGGAACTACCCGATGTTTGCCTAGTAGATATTGAAATGCCCCATCTTTCAGGGTTAGAACTTGCTGAAAAAATCAAAGTGGCTAATTTGCCCTGTAAAGTGATGATTGTCACAACGTTTGCACGCCCTGGCTATTTACAAAAAGCAATGGATTGTGAGGTACACGGTTACTTACTGAAAGATGAACCGATTGATTATTTAATCGCTACTATTCGAAAAATCATGCAGGGTGAAAAGGTGGTCAGTAAAGATTTAGCCGCTACCTTGTTTATGAAGGAGCAAAACCCTTTAAATGAGCGAGAAATCGCTGTGCTACAACTGGTGAAGGTAGGCTTGACCACCAATGAAATTAGTAAGCAATTATTTTTAACAAAGGGAACCATTCGTAATTATTTATCCACCTCTATTCAAAAGCTACAAGTAGAATCCAGACAGCAAGCTGCTCAGGTAGCTAGTGAAAAAGGCTGGCTATAACAAAAAATCTCGCCACAGCCGTGACGAGATTTTTATCATGTTAGAATAAAATACATTACATGAAATAGGTTTCAGGTTTCAAATGACAGATTCATTATTTTATTAATTTCTTATTATTTTCCTTGTAGGACTACATTTGTCGCTGTAGCCCAGTTGTTTAATGGGACAACTGTATAGCTTACATTTGCTTTTAACGTGCCACCGTTCGCAAGATCGAAAATACCTACAGCCCCTTTACGTGATGAGTAGCGGTATTGTGCTTGTAATGTGCTACCATCATTTCCTTTTAGCTCTACACTTCTGCCAGCAAGTAAATCTGATTGTGGATCGTTTGTTAATTGTAATTCAAATGATTTATCATCAATTGCTTTAACAGATTGTAGTACAAACGGTGCGATTTCTTTCGCTACAAAGCTCTTTACATCAATCTCAGCCCATTGTGAGTACACACGATATGTCACACCTGGCTTTAACGTTTGACCTGCTGGTAATCTAAATTGAGAAGCTTGTCTGCCATCAGCTGCTTGTGTAAATGGTACATAATTAGCGACAAACTCTTCTCCTTCACTTGTTTTCACTGTTACATAGCGATCACGTAAAGAAGAAATAATATCAAAGCGTTTGCCACTAGCATCACGATTTTGACGGTCTAAGCTAAATGCAAGATTCCCACGTCCTGCACGGTAAGCTTCAATGATATTGGCATAATCCACAACGCCATCCTCCTGGAATGCTTCCAGTGTAAAAGTATCATTTGTTACTTGCTCTACATTTCGTACAAATACTTTCTCATCTGTGCCTTCAAAAACTTTATTGCGTTGTTCTTTATAGCTCAATGTATAGATGAAGTCATCTTCTTGGAACGTTACAGGTACAATATATGTACTCTTAGAACCTGTCATTAATCGAGGAACATTGACAATCTCTAAATCTCCATTAAAAATAAAGTGTTTTTTAATAGCATCTAAATTGTTCAGATCTACATCGGCTGCTGCTAAAGGCTGGTTAAATATAATTTGTAGTGTCATTGTGTTTAATGGCTTAATGTTGGTAATTTTCGCTACCTGCTCATTTTCAGCTGCTGCTACTGCTTTATTATTTGCTGCATCTGCGTTTAACGGCTCACCAAATGTTACTAAACCTGCTGATAATACTGATAAAGCTAATGCTGCTGGGACAATACGTTTACTTAATTTCATCTTTTTAACGCTCCTTTATGGTGTAATTTGGTTTACAATATTTATCATAAAGTCCATATCTAAACTGCCAATAAATAAACTATTAAAAAAGAATTAAAAAATCGGAAAAATAATTTAAGAACAAAAAACTGTTTAGAATAGTCTCTACAGTTTTGATTATTTTGCTCCTGCTGCGATAAGGATTTTTTCAATCTCTTTAAATCCTCGCTGTTTCGCATGCTGTAATGGTGTCACATTATTTTGATCTGGAATGTTGACATCCGCACCATGATCAATCAACATTTGAATGACCGTTTGCTGTGTTGGGTTGCCGTTATTTAAAATGATTGCTTCCATCAATGCCGTCCATCCCAGATGATTGACATGATTAACATCAATGTTTGTGGTAGTTAATAATTCCTCAATAACCTCCATGTGGCCATGCTCAGATGCCGGAATTAATGCCGTTCCCCCATAGCGATTTACAATCGTAGGATCTGCCCCTGCTTGAATCGTTAACTTTAATAGATCCAGATAGCCTTCCGCACCTGCATATAGAAAGGGCGTGTTTTGCATATCATCCTGTATGTTCACATCAGCACCTGCATCTATTAGTAATTTCGCTGCTTCAACATCCTGATTGTACGTGGCAATCATCAAAGCTGTTCGATTGTTTGAGTCTTGCGCATTTGTATCCACTTTTTGGTTTAAAACCTCTTTAAGTGCGTCCAAATCTCTTTTTTCTACTGCTTGAAACAAGTGACTAGTCACATCTGTAGCCATCTCCTCTTTTCCCCCTTTTTCAAGCTTTATAGCCTCCATATCATTTGAGGCACATCCCTGCAATAAAAAGGATAAAGCTATGATGACCGCTTGCATCTTCTTCATCTGACATGCACCGCCCTCTCTGTTTTGATGGATATCGTTCTGTCCCTAGTTTACAAGTCATTGTTAAATTGCCAATTAACCATTTCTTAAAAAAGTCTAAAATTTCATAAAAAAATACCACGTCAGGACGACGAGGTATTTTATCTTAAACATTGAAGCGGTAGCCCGCACCCCAAACAGTTTCCAAAAACTTCGGTTGTGCTGGATCACGTTCAATTTTTTCACGAAGCTTTCGGATATGCACGGTCACTGTGGAAACATCCGCAGCTGATTCATAGCCCCAATTTCGCTCATATAACTGTTCTTTACTTAATACTTGATTCGGATGTTTGACAAAAAACACAAGCAAATCAAATTCCTTTGTCGTAAAGGCAACTTCTTCACCATTCACAAAAACCTTACGAGCTGATGTATCGATTGTAATACCATGGATAGACATCATATTGTTCGTTGGTTGATTTGTGGCTAAACGCTCATATCTTGATAAATGCGCCTTGACCCTTGCCACAAGTTCACTTGGACTAAAAGGCTTAGTAATATAATCATCTGCCCCTAAACCAAGGCCGCGAATTTTATCAATATCTTCTTTTTTAGCAGATACAAATAAGATCGGAATATTGTTCACTGCTCGAATTTGTTTACAAATTTCAAAGCCATTCATACCTGGCAGCATAATATCTAAAATAATTAAATCATAATCACCATGAAGCGCCTGCTCCAGCCCCTCATCACCATTATGTTGAATATCTACCATAAAGTCATTGATTTCTAAATAATCTCTTTGGAGCTCTGCAATGCTCACTTCATCTTCAATTAGTAGTATTTTTTTCATGATCTTTCCCCTTTTCCTCAGCTTTTTTCAATGAAATGAATATGCTTGTTCCCTTTGTTAACTCGCTCTTCGCCCAAATATCGCCGCCCATTTCAAGAACGATTTGTTTCGCAATTGCTAATCCAAGGCCACTTCCACCTGTTTGCGAATTTCTTGAAGGTTCTGCACGGTAAAAACGATCAAATATATGTGGTAATGCGGTAGGCTCAATTCCCGTTCCGTTATCTGTCACTTGAATAATCGCATCCTCTACTCGCTCATGCAGGGAAATAATGATTTGTTTATATGGTTTATCCATATATTTTTCACTATTACTTAATAAATTGGCTAGTACACGTCTTAATTTATCACGGTCTGACATTGCAAAAAGCGGTGAACCTGCTGATATATACTGTAAATGAATATCTCTTGCAATGAAGTCAAAGCTAGCATCCTCTACATAATCATGCATATATTGTTGAAGATTCACACTTTCCATTTGGAATGGCACCTTTTTCAAGTCTAATTTAGAAAATAAGAATAACTCATCAATCAACACATCCATATCCTTGGCTTTCGTATAGATAGTTGTTAAATATTTGTCCATTTTCTCCTCGGTATTTGCCACACCATCTTTAATGCCCTCCACATAGCCAATAATTGAGGTCATCGGCGTTTTTAAATCATGGGAGATATTTGACAATAGTTCTTTCCGATTTTCTTCATATTGAAGCTGAAGTTGTACAGATTCCTTGAGCTTAACTCTCATTTCCTCAAACGATCGATTGAGCTGACCAATTTCATCATTAGAACGGGATGTAATTTCAAAATCTAAGTCACCCGATTTAATCCGTTCAGCACCTTCTTTTAAAGCTGTGATAGGATTGATGATACTTCTAGACACTAAATAATTTAATAAGCCGATAATCATCATAAATAATACAAATAAGATACCTAAAAGAATGGGTAACAGTTCTCGCGTTACCTCCGCATGGGAGCTAACCTCTCTTAAAACAAAAATACTGCCTTCCGTTTTATCTGGGAAATAAAAATCAAACTTAACATACGTATAAAACGCTTGATTAATCATGATCGTGTCACGCGAATTAATATTGGTCGCTTCAAAACCAGGTAAACTTTGGAGTAATAATTGTTTATGCTCTTTCTGCGTTGAATAAACAATTTGATGGTCTTTTCGCACAAAGATTTCAATGGAAGGAGCATTTATTTTTTCTAGCTGTTCTATATCTAATAGCTGCTGGGGATTATTTTTAGCCAATAATTTCAAATCTAAAAAAGCATTTTCCTCTACCGTCGTCAAAGGCTTCTGGACATAAGACTTTTTGTAAAAATGCTCAATCGCTTTGACATCACCTGTGATCGCAAAGGAAAAAAGAAAAACAGCTGCCAGTAAAAGCGTGATGGCAATAATAATAACACCTACATATGATAGCAAAAACCTTGTTTTAATCGACATCTACATTCCCCCAATTAGCTGAAACTACTAGCAATGTACCATACAAATCTTAAAACTTTATAAAATCGTGCTGAAAAATCTATAAATAATTTTCAGCATCAGTATAGTATCCCGCTCACGCAAAGGAAATAATCACCTATTTGGCACATATGTCTTCCTGAACGATGTAGTTAAAGGAAAATATAAAAATCATGAAAGAAAAACTTCAAAAATCAACTTTCTACTATGACAACAGTTGTAACAAAAGATAATATTATTAAGACATCAGGTTAAGGAAATAAGAAATAATTTATCTTAAAAGGAGTATATTATGAGATTAAAATTTGAAATAGAAAATGATGTGTCAGTCCTCCTAGATAAAAGATATGGTTATGACTTTTATCTCGATAGCTTTCTAGAAGTATTAGTACATAATATAGATAGCGAGTTTTCACTCTTCTCAACTACTATGCATAGTACAATCATCATCACATTTACGGAGCTATTAATTGAGCTATATAAAACAGGTCATACACAAACATTTGATCCTTTTGGAAATGCAAATATTTATACGTTAGAACGAATTAGCAATGACCTAAAAATTACAAACTTAAGTGCATTTGGTGATCAAGTAGAATATGTACATATACTTAATTTTACAGATTTCACTAATGCTTATTCAAAAGAGATGGAACGGTATTTAAAAGCTATGATGGCAGTCGAAGCTAATATTGCAGAACATCCAGATTATGTATTACTGTTTGAAAGGCTAAATATGTTGAAGGATTTAAGGAGAGAAAAAGAGTAGCAAATGCTACTCTTTTCTTTTTTACTTTTAGTTAACTAAAGCAGATTACTGTTGATGGTTATCAATTTCGATAAAATGCGATGTTAATAAAATTTCTTAACGAAAATGCAGTAACAACCAAGGGTAAGCCCTTGTCATTACTTCATTTTTCTAATGTTATGTAACATGTGAATAAATATTAAAGTTTGACAGAAATAGAATATATGTTGAAGTTTGAAAAAGCAGGAGATGGTTTTCGTATACCAATTCCCCCACTTTTACCTGTTTGCACCTTCTAAAGGCAACTCCAATACTTACACCTGAAATACCTAAAAATGCAACTAATGCTAAAAATACCAAACGAAATTCCATAACAAAATCTCCATTTATTAACTTTCAAGGTTATAATAAGGTATATAAAAATACCAAATCCACCGCATTATTAGTCTAATATAAAGTATATTTTTTACAACATACATATAAAAAGGAGATAAAAATATGAAAATCCAATCGAGTAATACATCAAATTATTTGAAAGTAGAGATAAATAAAAATATAAAAAATGAAAGTCTTTTAAACTTATTTAGACATGAAGATGAGAATAATGAAGAAGACAAAAAAAATAACAAATCTAGGCTTGAAATCAGAAATGAAAATGGTTATATACGTAAATATATTGTGAAACCAGATGGACAAAGAGTACTTATTATGGAAGTTAAACAAACCCAAGAAAATATAAAAGAGTCCGGCGATTTAAATGATATTGCTCAAGATATGTTGATGCAACAACTTGAAAAATCATCTAATCCACAAAAATATGAACAGATTACTTCTGTTTTAGAAAAAGAGAAAAATATTTACAAATACAAATCAAGTATTTAAGGGTGTTGAAATTTGATGAATAAAAGATACTCCTCCTTCTTAGAAAATGGTTATAACATTCCTAGTTAAATTAAAAGGGAGGATTCAATGGGAGAATATGAATATGTTAGAAAAGCAAGAGATTTTTAAGGCATACAAAAAAATACGGCACATTTCCTGCTGTGCCGTATCCATATTATCTTTATTTAGTTTCTTCTGCTCTTAATTTCTTTTTTGTTTGCCATCCTAAAATGATGAATTCAATCAACACGACAGCGATTAAAGATATACCAAACAATGGCATTATAATACCTAAAATAATGAGGAAGATCACGAAAGGTAGCGACATTTTATGTGATATTTGTGGTGGTGCAGACAGTGCACCTTTTTTCCTACGTAAAATCCATGTGCGAATTCCCCACACAATTACTGCTAAAAAGGCTAAACAAACTACTAAGTTTAAAAGCTTATTTGGCCAGCCAAATAAATGACCTTCATGTAAAGGAATTCCCCATGTAAAGAACTTAGCCAACATACCATAATCCTCGTAGTTGACTTGATCAATAAACTTGCCGCTATATTGATCAAAATACATAGTTGCTTCTTCTGTAGGCTTGACATCGAGACCTGTTACACCAGAGTTACCAGCCTTAGCCACTGTGTATACGCCTTCTCCGTTTGACGGATAAATAATCGAATAAGGTTTGGCGATATTCATAGCAGTGATTTCTTTTTCAAGATCAGCAATCGCAATTTGGTTGTCATTTGTATAACGGACAGCACCGCCACCATGATGCTGAGCATGTTCACCCTCAGATGTTGGGGCCTCTAATTGACGAGTTGCCCAAGGAATTTCAGACACATCGGATGTTGGTGGCTTTTGCTGTAATAATGGGTAACCGAAAGTTGGACTTTCTGACGCTATATCTGCTAGTATCGAACCTTGAAAAGCAGACCATAAAAGCCCTGTAGAAATGAACATCACCATAGGAATGGTAATGATTGTCCCAACAAGCGCATGGTATCTCTTACTTTTTTGTCGTTTATTTTCCGACTTGCGCTTTTTCAATAAATCTCCTTTAAAAGTCATATAAAGTCCGGATAGTAATAAAAAGATTGTCCAGCATGCCGCTAGTTCTACTAAATAATTGACAAATGTACCACCAATAAATAGTGAGCTATGCGTATTTCTCATAATATTAGAAAATGTATAATTGGCATCTTGACTACCAACCATTTGATGATGATCATCTAAAAATACGTATTTCTCTTCTTTCCCGTTTGATAATGTTAAACGAGTATTATAAGGTTCTTCCAACATAATTACTTTTGTAGTGGAGTATCCTGCAAATGCAGATTCAGCTTTTTCCACTGCTTCATCAATCGTTAAGACCTCTTCTTTATGGCTTTCGCCAAAAAAATAATCATCATATAATCGATTTTCTACATCTGTAAAGAACAAATAACCAATCCCACTTAATGTGAGAGATAGCAGTAATGGCGTAATACAAAGGGCTGCGAAAAAATGCAATCGCCAAAACCTTGAATAAAGCAGATTTTTCATTTTTGATCTCCAATCTATTTTATCAAATACGCCTCACCGTAATTGCCGCTGACGTTTCGCTTTCGCGCAGTAAAACAATGCGACCAGATTTTGAAGAGGAGCTTGGTCGGAAAGTTCCTCTTCAAAATCTGTGATATCCGCTTGAGGCTTTATCTTGATTCAGTGAGCATTTGAACACTCAATTTGCATTCATCTCTCCCTAGCGAGGAGAAGCCTTCTGTACTTAACACTTCACTTTCAGTACAAACATTTGCTGAATGAAGATAAATATCAAATTTATTATATAAAGTAAAAGTGAAATATGAATGAAGTCCTAAAGGCAGTTTTATGACAAACAAATGTATTCCTAGTGGTATTATGCTATTTATGAGACTAAAAATAATCATAGCCAAACCAGTTTTGACACAAGTTTGGCTACGATTTAGGATAGGTTTATAAACTCATATTCACAAGAATTTTACATTGACTACGATCTTTCATTAATGCTTCAAAGCCTTTTTCTACGATATCCTCTAAAGCAATCTGGCTTGTAATAACTGCCTGCCCATCGATCACTCCACGTGCCAGTAATCGAATGACCTCAGGGAAAATATTCACGTAAGCAAATGATCCGCTAATTTTTACCTCAGGAGAAACGACTGCATTCGGATTGAATTCAACTGGTCTTTCCCAAACACTCACAATTTTAAATTCGCCACCTGGATGAACAGCACTTACGCCGCTAGTGAAGGTTGCTTGTACACCAGCTGCGTCATACGCAACATCTACCCCACCATTTGTTTTTTCACGAATGTATGCGACGGCATCTGTGTCGATTGGGTTAATGACATAGGTTGCACCCAGCTCAAGCGCTTTTTGGCGTCGTTCATCGGAAACCTCTACTACAAAGATTTCACTTGCCCCAGCTGCCTTTACAGCCTGTAAGATTAATAAGCCAATGGGACCTGCCCCAAAAATAGCAGCTGTATCCCCAAGCTTTAATTGACTTTGACGAACAGCATGAACGGCTACTGCTGTGGGTTCAACGAGTGCACCTAACTCTAAACTCATGTCATCAGGAAGATGATAAATATTTTCTTCACGAACAACAGCATATTCAGCAAATCCTCCTGAAATCGTATAGCCGTAAGACTGCCCGCGTTTACATAAGTTTGAATAGCCACGTTTACAGTTATCACATTTGCCACATGGGATAGGAGGTTCTACTGCCACACGATCTCCAACTTTCGTCTGTGTCACTCCGTCTGCTACTTCCACAACAACCCCTGAAAATTCGTGACCTAATACGGGCTGTGTACGGAATGCATAAGCTCCTCCTACATATTCATGTAAATCACTGCCACATATTCCTGCAAATGCGATTTTTACTTTCACCATTCCCTCTTCTAGTACTGGTAGTTCTGCTTCCTCTACTCGAATATCTTTCATGCCATAAAATTTTGCTGCTCTCATTGCGATTACCTTCTTTTTAATAGTTTGTTTGAAGACCATTTAACACGAAATTGACTGCAAGCTCTGCAATTTGTTCAGGTGTTAATGGCAATGCTGTTCGATTTAAAAATGGATTATTGAGTGAATACATTAATGTCCCCATGATAAAGTTAAGGGCCACATCAATGGAATCAAAGTGAATCGTTTGCTGCTCTAGACAAGCTTGTAAAATCGTCCGAAGTTGCTCCCAAGAAGGTAAAAAAACATCCTTCAGCATCTCTATGCGTGGACTATTCATAACAATCTCTTGCTGTAAAATATCAATTAATTCATGTTCATGGATGCGGTAAAGGACAAAGTTCCGACAAAAGCTACTAAGCGCTCCTAGTGAATCATCGATATCATAATTCGCATTCATAAAAGTGTGGCGGAGCGGTTCAAATAGCGCATTAAAGACATTTTCTTTGCCGCCGAAATGATAGGAAACAAGTGCGAGTGACACATTTGCCTCATCACAAATTTGTCTCACCGTTGTTCCATCGTATCCTCTTGAAGAAAACAAGGTTTTTGCTGCTTGTAAGATTTGATCTTTTACCTCTTTATTCTTTTCTTTTTGTCCTAAATCTAACTTATCGATTGGTCTCACCTCTTTTTTGAACAAACGTTCAAAACAATTGTTCAATCAAATCTTACGCTTCCTAAAATAGGTTGTCAATAAATGCGCAAATAAAAAAGCTACTCCAAAAAGAAGTAGCCCTCAAAAATAGATTATCCAATTAATTCTTTCATTACATTGGCGTACGCTACTAAAATAGATTGCTCATGCGCCGCATCATGCCCAACATATTGTTCAACAAGCTCCTTCAAAGGTTTTGGCTCTTGCATAATTTCAAATTTAAATAAACTTTCATAGTACTCAACAACTTGTGGATTCATGTGGACCACTCCTTTAATGATTTACATAAAAAAAACATCTTTCCCTCATTAGAAAGATGTCTACTATGACAAATACACGACATAATACGGTGATTGCCATATGGAAATAAGCATTCTATTCTTCATAGAAGCTACCCTATTAGCAATCATCGTACTATGAGCATGCAGGAGAATTTCTCTAGTCACACTCAACACCCCCTATCCGCGTAGGTTTTTTGGCTGTACTAGATAAAGGCAGGTCTCCTGGCTTATGTTCATCACACCTTTCACCTTCCCATTACAAGACGTAACAGTGGTCTCTTGAAATGTGCTCCCATTCACAGTTGCGGGACAGCGTCGGATTTCCACCGATCTTCCCTTTTAAACAAATCCAACATCTGGTTTGTACCTTTATCCTATTATTCCGTTTTTATTATTATACCATAAGGTTTATACGATCTTAATAAATTACTAAAGTCTAGATTTGTCTACAATTCCTGTGCTTTCTAGCACTTTTTAGATGCTATCCACCTATTTTAAGGAGGATATTGCCAAAACTAATCAGATTAGTTAAAATGAAAATATAATTAGTTTCATAGGAGGTATCATTTAAGTTGAAAGTTTCGAATATTGGTACAGTTTTTCAATTGTCATTTATGCCGAGATTATTTCCTGTTAATTGTTATTTTGTAGAAGAAAAACACGAGTTGACACTTATTGATGCAGCATTACCATATAGTGCAAAAGGTATTATGAATGCAGCTAAAAATATTGGAAAACCGATTACGAAGATCATTATTACTCACGCACATAATGATCATATAGGGGCATTAGATACACTAAAAGAATTATTACCCGATTGTCAGGTGTACATTTCTTCAAGAGATGCACTCTTGTTGGAGGGAAATGATAGCCTGCTTCCAAATGAAAAGCAAACACCCCTCAAGGGAGGCCTTCCTAAAAATATTAAAACTAAACCGGACTTATTACTGAAAGATGGTGAACGCATTGGCTCATTAGAAGTGATTGCAACTCCAGGTCATACACCTGGTTCCATCACTCTTTTTGACACACGCAATAGAAGTTTACTTGCCGGGGATGCCCTCATAACAAGAGGAAAGCTAGTCGTATCGGGTATGATGAATCCGTTGTTCCCGTTTCCTGCTTTAGCTACATGGGATAAAAGCACGGCTCTTGAAAGTGCAAAAAAAATAAGTGAATACCATCCAAGCCTACTGGCTGTTGGGCACGGAAAGATGTTGATGCAGCCACAGGAACTTTTGGAAATAGCAATAGCAGATGCAGAAAAAAGTTTTTACAAACAAAATAGGAGATGAAAAAATGTCTCGTCGGATGAAGTTAGATTTATTGATTATTTTACAAAAGGCAACGGAATTAGTTGATGAACACGGTTTAGATCAACTTTCAATCGGGCTATTAGCAGAAAAATTGGAAGTGCGACCACCCTCCTTGTATAACCATCTTGATGGATTACATGAATTGAAGCAAAAGTTAGCCATTCAAGGCGTAAAAAATCTTCATACGTATATGCTACAAGCGGCAGTGGGACGTTCTGGGGATGAGGCTATTCGTGCAATTAGTCAAGCATATATTCAATTTGTTCGCGAGCATCCTGGGCTATATGATGCTAGTACTCGCTTTCCTAATGCTAATGATCAAGCATTGCAACATGCCCAAGAATCTGTCGTGCACCTTGTACTTCGCGTACTAGATACCTATAATTTGCAAGAAGAAATGGCAATTCATATGGTTAGAGGTTTACGAAGTATTCTGCATGGATTCACTTCCATTGAACAGTTGGGGGGATTCGAGATGCCACTTGATATTAATAAAAGCTTTACAATCCTCATAAATACCTTTATTGAAGGCATTCATGCAGTGACGCTGAATCAAAATGAAAATTAGACTTTCAATAGACTAATCGTAGATTTCACCATACTATTTCAAGTATTTAGAAATTATACTATAATTAACTATAAGCATTTGCAAAAGGAGGCATAACTATGATCACTGGTTTACATCATGTGCAAATTACGATTCCAACAGGCACCGAGGATCAGGGAAAAGATTTTTATTGTCGTGTCTTAGGTCTTCAAGAAATTGAAAAACCGGATTCTCTTAAGGGTCGAGGCGGTTTCTGGTTACAGCTTGGTCACCAAGAGGTTCATATAGGAACTGAAGATGGCTTTGATCGATTGTCCACAAAGGCTCATATTGCGTACCAAGTGGAAGATATTGATTACTGGAAGCAGAAGCTAGCCGAACATCAAATAGAAATATTAGACGCTGTACCTATCCCACATTATGAACGTTTTGAATTTCGAGATCCATTTGGGAATCGAGTAGAAATCATTCAGGCAATCGCCTAAACTGTCCTTTTTTGGGGCAGTTTTTTTATATGAAATCCTCCCATATTACAGTCTACTGAAACATTTGTAATAAAACTGTAAATTCCCTCGAGAAAGCCAGTTATAGCAGGTGTTGAAGCCCTTTCCCCTTCTCCCCTGGCAACATTTACCGCCAAGAAGCCCTATATTTTCATGCTACGATTATTTCCAAGGCAAAACTATACAGGAGAAATCCTACTAGACACTTCAGGAGGTTATATACAACATGAATAAACGATTTTTATCTACAACACTTGCACTAACAATTGGATTTAGCTCATTCGGAATGGTTCAAACAGCGATTCAGCCAATCCAAGTAGAGGCAGCTACAACAAATGCACAAAACAACGCTCAGGCGGTTGCTGCTAAAGCCGATCAATTGATTAAAACTGGTAAAAGCTTAATGGGTCAAGCCACTTATAGTAATACGGTTTACAAGCCTACATATCCATATAAATTTTCTTGTGCTTCATTTTTAATGTATATCTTCGAGAAAAATGGTGTAGATCTTGGGACGTATAATGAAAACTATATGATTCAACAAGGCACATATGTAGCGCGAAACCAGTTACAAAAAGGTGATTTACTATTCTTTAAGAGTAAAAAAACAGGAACTGATCCCGATCATGTTGGTATGTATATCGGTGACAACAAAATAATCCACATGGCTGATTCCAAGCAAAATATTGTGATCTCTGATTTAAATAGCAAACCTTATTATACTCAAAACTACGTATCAGCTAGACGTGTATTACCTACCCTTCTATCTGCCAATCCTGCAACAAAAGGCGATAAAATTGTAGAGAATGCACTAACTTATAAAAATAAAGTAACGATTAGTAATTCAACGAATGAATCAAGTCTACGTTTTACAGCTCCAGCATTTGTTGATTTCGTCTATCGTAAAAGTGGTGTGACACTTGGCGCCAAATCTTTAAAAGATTTAATGAACCAAGGATCAACAGTATCACGTGCAAACTTGAAAAAGGGTGATTTAGTATTCTTTAATAGTGTAAAAGGTTCAAAAACACCTTCCATTGTTGGAATTTATGCAGGTGATCACCGTATCATCATCCCTAATTCAGATGGCGTGATGACAAGAGTTTTATTGGTTGATTACTATAAAGCACACTACATTACAGCTAAACGGTTTTTCTGATGCCACAGCATCTACTCCCTCAGTAAATGCACCTTCAGCTAGTACGTCAGCCGACAAGATTATTGCGACAGCTTCAGGTTTAACGAGCAAAGCAAAATTTGGTTATATGTACAATGAAAGTGCACTAACATTTACAAGTGCGGGATTTACGTATTATGTATTTAAAAAGAACGGTATTGATTTAAAAAATAAACTTGCAAGCAAACAGGCATTAGTTGGCACACGTGTGCAAAAAGCTCAGCTTCAAAAAGGTGATTTGTTGTTCTTCTCTACCAATAATAGTGGGCAAGAAATCACGCAAACGGGGATCTATTTAGGGAGTAACCAATATATTAGTATGACAAATAATAATGTTGTCAAACAAAATTTAAGCTCAGCTTGGGCTCAAAAGAATTTTGTAACAGCTCGACGCGTTTTAAAATAAACAAAAATATAAATAGTAGGGTGTCTCAAATAATGGAGACACCCTTTTTATTAGGATAAGTTTTTAAGATTATTCGCAAATTCAATCATGGATCGACTCGACATCGGCCCTTTTATTAAGACAATTGTGTCCGCGTCAAGCTTTGGTTTCAATAATTCTAAAACACCTATTACATCTTTAAACGTATGAACTTCTGCTTTGGTTCCATCTTTTTGCGCCTGGTCAGCAATCGCCTCTGCCCTTTTGCCGATCGTAATTAATGTATCAATTTTTCTGACAGCCACCTTGGAACCGATTTCCCGATGATATTTTTCTTCAAAATTACCTAATCGCTTAATATCCCCTAACACAAGAATGACTTTTTTCTCTTTTCCTACTGTATCTAATACTTTCAGGGCTGCTTCCACAGATGTTGGATTATTCGTCCACGTATCGTCAATAATCGTACTGTTACCAATGCCTGTCGAAAATTCTAAATGTCTCGCCATTGGTTTAAAAGTTCTTAACCCTGAAATGGCTTGACGTATGGAAAGTCCCATTTCACTACAGGCTGCAATAGCCGCTAACGCATTATATACTTGGTGCTCGCCGTAACCAGGCACAAACACATTGTACTTCGTATCTGCTACTTCTAGCACAAACTTCATGCCTGTTTGGGCAAATTGTATAGCCGAAGCTTTGTAATCAGCTGAATCCTGTAAGCCAAATCTAATAATTTTCCCCTTAAATCTTTGTAAAGAAATTTTTTTGATGTTAGCATCGTCTGCGTTAATTATTAATGTACCATCAGCTTGAATTCCTTCTACTATCTCTGCTTTCGCTTTAATATAGCCTTCAAGATTGAGACAGCCATCTAAATGATGAACGCCAATATTCGTAATAATGCCAATGGTCGGCTGATAGATCATGCATTGGTGCTTAATGTTGCCTGTATTCCCCAAGCCTAATTCAAATATTGCCGCCTGTGTTTTGTCATCGACGCCCGTCAAATAGGGTAATGATTGTCTTGGCTCATTTTTACTGCTAACGGATGCTTGCACTTGCCAATGCTTACTAGCAATATGTTTCAGCATCTCTTTCGTCGTCGTTTTACCACAGGTTCCTGTCAATGCCACAACCGGAATTTGAAAAAGACTACGATAATATTCGATAAATGTCCAGTTTGCCTGCGCAACGCTTTTCACTTGTAAAACCGTTGTATTGGCTAGTGCATTTTTTAATTCAGTAGCTGGTTTATCAGATATGACAAGGGATGGCCCTTTACGATCAATCTCTTGCCAGTTAATTTTATCACTTCGACTAACAAACATGAGTGTATGGCTTTGAGTTAAATCATGTCGATTATAATAGATAGCATGCTGAACAGACCATTGATCTGATCCGTGGATAACTTTCCCCTGAAGTACGCTCCTAAGTTTTTGCACACTAATGGGTTGCAAGTGTACTACGCCTCCTCTCTTTATCAATCTTGTATAGACCTATTAATTCTCTTGATCACGGGTGCTATATTCTGATCAATTACTATACCTTATTAAAGCGTCTATCTATATGGCACAGTCAATATCCTATGAATGAAGAAGTGAACTATTCAGTGGGAGGTAAAGGTTTAAGCTTAAGCTCAGCTGCTAATTTCGAAATCTCTTTACTATACATGTCACCCTTAATTAAGATAATCGTATTTTCATCTACAATCTTCTGCAATAATGGATAAACAAGCGTACTATTTTTATAGCTATAAACAGGAGCGTTAAACCCTAAATTCACCGCATGATCAGCCATAATCTGTGCATGCCCTCCAACGGTTATCAGCACATCCACGCCAATCCGTTGGATTAATTCACCCGCTTGCTCATGTATTACATAGCCCCACGCACCTAAATCGGTAATGGTGCCAATGACAGCAATCTTTTTCTTGCCATCTCCGAGCTCATTCAATACTTTCAAGGCTGCCTCTAAGGAAGTTGTAGTAATACTCCATGTATCATCTAAAAGCATAGAATGGTTGATGCCCTCAAAGAGTTGTAGTTGTTTTTTCAATTGACGGAAAGTTTGGAGTTGTGTGGCTGAAACTGGGATAGGTATGCCTATTTCGTAGGCCGCTGCGATGGCAGCAAGGGCATTGTACACTTGATGTTGACCAAATCCCGGTACAAGTATGTCATAACTTTTACTATTATGTTGCAACTCAAATTTCATACCTTTTTGATAGTATTGGATATGGCTCGCTCGAAAGTGACAAGAATCATGCATACCCACCTTCACCAAGCGCCCATGGAATTTAGAGATATCTAGCTTTTGAGTATTTACGTCTTCAGCATTTATGATTAAAGTTCCTCTAGGTTGAATGACATCCAACATTTCTCCCTTCGCCTGAATATAACCTTCAAGCGTCTTACAATAATTTAAATGATGGGCGCCAATATTCGTAATAATCCCAATGGTCGGCTTAAAATACTTCCCAGCATTCGTGACATCTCCCGGTGAGCCAACAGCTGTTTCAAATACAGCTGCCTCGGTATCTTCCTCAATATTCAGTAGGTATTGCAATGATGCCGTTCTTGAATTACTACTTAATGTCGTTGCCGTCACTTGCCGATCAGCAGAAAGAATATGTTTAATCATCTCTTTCGTCGTTGTTTTGCCTGACGTACCTGTAATCGCAACGATCGGAATATGAAACTGGTTGCGATAAAAATGGACAAACTTCCAATAAGCCTCATTTGCATTCGCAACCTGTATGAAGATGACCTGGGTTGGAATGTCATTTGGCCTATATGCTCTGTCGGTCACTATTACAAGAGGAGAAAGTGGCTCAAGACTTTTCCAATTAACAATACGTTTACTTGTAAAAAGGGCCGTATTGGGCTTTTTCACTTGTTTTAATCGATAAGCACCATGCTGTATCAGCAATTCCTCAGATCCTTGTATTAAATAGCCCGCCGTAATCATTGCTAAATTCTTCACCGAAAGAGGCTTCATACTTTTCTCCCTCCTTTCTTTTCTAGTATATGTAACCTCTTAAAAGTTGCTTGGATGTATACAAGATACATAACTAGAAGAAATCTATTTCGTTGCATATATATAAAGGTGATTAAGTATCTAAGTACCAATAGAAGGAGTGATATACCTGAAAGCAATTATATTTATCGGTACAAACAAATCCGGGTCTAGTCGTGAAGCAACAAGAGCAGCAGAAAGATTAGGCTATTTCACAGTACTTTTCACCAATAATGAAAAACAACTTCAGCAGCGACGATCTTACCCCGATATCCATAAAATGATACTCATTGATACTTTGAATATAGAGAGAATGAAAGAGGAAATTGATAAACTAGGGAAAACCGGATTAGAGATTAAAAGTATCGTTAGTTTTGTTGATCCATTTGTCCATGTTGCTTCGATGCTATGTGATGAATTTTGTCATAACTATACATCCTCCTCCGCAATTGAAATTATGGAGGATAAAGAAAAAACTAGAAATCACTTGAAAGACCAACCATATTCGCCAAAATTTTCGCTCATGAAGCCCAATGAACTTATTGCTAAAAATTGGACATTTCCACTCATCGTGAAATCACCAAAATCCACCGGCTCCAAAGATGTACTATTAGCAACGGATGCAGACCAACTTCATAACCACCTCAAGTCATTACGCAGTAAAAACCCCTATGAGACAATTATGATTGAAGAATATTTGGAAGGCCCGCAATACTTAGTGGAGGCTGTCGTGTATCAACGACAACCACATGTAATTGGCATTATTGAGCAGGAAATTACACAAGGGAAACGGTTTATCATTACAGGTTATGGTGTACTAGTAAAAGCTCCTTTAGATATCCAAAAAGGCATTGAGGAAGTTCTTCAGTCTATCGTCAAGGCTTTTGATATAGAAAATGGCGCTCTCCATTTAGAGCTCCGTTTGACACAAAACGGCTGGAAACTTATCGAGATTAACCCAAGAATTTCTGGAGGTGCCATGAACAATATGCTCCACGCGGCTTTCGGATTTAGTTTAGTAGAAGAAACACTGAAGCTTCTGCTTGGCGAAAAGCCTAACCTTCAACCAAGACATAAAAAGTTTGTCTACACAAAATATGTCATTGTGGAAAGCAAAGGGATTTTAGAAAAGGTTATTGGCAAAACAAAAGCGACAAATTCAACTGGCGTTGTTGAGGTTTATGTAAAACCACGGAAAGGTACATTATTAACCCCTCCTTTATCGATGGGCCACCGTTATGCTTATGTCATTGCACAAGGTGCAACCTTATCAGAAGCTCGGAATCATGCAACAAATGCCGCCAAAGAGATCAAGTTTATTTTGAGAGTATGAAAAAAACCCCCGAATAATTGCCGCTTGCCAGTGGACAGTTACTCGGGTTTTTTTATTTTTTCAGTAGATGAGCTATTAATTGATTATTCTTTAAACGTTTGGTCCAAATATTTCACCGTATCAAACATATTGGTTTTACTAGCACCCTTCACGAGAATGGTATCATGAGGTTTTATGAGTTTCTCTAGCAGTGTATGCAAGGCATCTTTATTAATAAAATGGTGTACTCTGGATGGGTCCATGCCCATCTCGATCGCGGCATTGCTCATTTCATCTGTCCTAAATCCATAGGTGATGAATTCATCAATACCTACCTCATAAATATACTCCCCAACCTTCCGATATTCTTCTTCTCTCAATACCCCAAGCTCACGCATTTGTCCAATAATCGCCACTTTTCGTTCCTTGGCAATATTCGTCAGTACATCAATAGCAGCTCGGACTCCTTGTGGATGGGAGTGAACCGTATCATCAATGACCGTAATATCATCACGTAAGTTATAAATCGTTAATCGTCTTGGTGGCTTTTTAAAGTTGAGCCCCGCCTGGATATCCAATGGACTAAACCCTAAATAATCAGCTACTGCCACTGCATTTAGGGCATTATAAACATGATGCTCCCCTAAAATAGGAATATACAATTCTATTTCTTGCCCATGTAGCTTCATTTTAAAGGACATGCCAATATCTTTATACTGAAGATCATACGCTCGGTAATCCGCATCACTTTTAATGCCTACAGTTAATATTTTTCCTTTAAATTGTTGTGTTTCTAAATAGCTTGAATTATCATCATCTTTATTCAAAATGAGTAACCCTTGCTGGTCCATCCCATGAATCAATTCCGATTTCGCCTTCGCAACACCTCTTACATCCCCATCAAAGTTTCCAACGTGGGCCAAACCAATATTCGTTACAATACTAATATTCGGTTGGATAATGCTACAGTGGTTCGTAATAATACCTGGGTAGGCCATACCGTACTCTAACACGACAGCTTGGTGAGAATCATTGATCTCTTCCTTATGCTTTTTTGTATGCTCTGTCGTATTCCAATAATCTTTCGATTCAAAAACATTCCATTTTTTCGATAAAATCGAACCGACAAATGCCTTGGTTGTTGTTTTTCCTGCACTGCCAGTGATCGCAATAATCGGTAGGCTCTTTTTCGCCTCAACTTGCTTGCTTTTTTGTTGTACAATATTCTTTTTTACACGCTTTTGATTTTTTGCGAGATACATCGCATAGCGGATGGAATTAATCACGACATCTAATTCTAAATAAAAAGCAGGAGGACAACCTGGGCGCCAATTAACCTCGTACATCCAAATTTTTTGTTGCTGATCTAAACCGACATCAATGCCAATTTCATCGATAACTTCCCCGAACTTCTCCATTTGTATTTCATCTAGATGATGTGCAAGGGCTAACGAAAAATGCTCAAGCATTCGCCGAATGTTGTAAGCCTCTTCCTTGAATTCTTGCTCTAAAAATGGATCTAAATAATTGGTAAAGCCTCCATTATTAATATTCGGAATGATAGAGCCATTTGGGGCAATTCGCGGATAGACAGTCGTAACCACCCATTTACCTTCACCATTTTTTTGTACATGCAGACGGAAATCATATACTTGGCCAGACTTTGTCATTGATTGAATATAGGGCTGCATAATAAAGGGCCCAGACGCAAGCTGCTCTTTTAATAAGGTATCTAATTGGGGCTTCGAATAGGTTGTATTAGTACTATCCTTTCTCACCTCAAAATGCTTTGTTCCTGCCTTTGTAATAAAATAAATTCCTTTCCCTTTTCGTCCATCAATCGGCTTAAACACAACCTTTTTATAATAATTCATGAAATTATGAAATACATCGACATCCTTTACAATTTCAGAAGGGATCAAATATTGTTCAAATTCCTGCGCTTCCTTTAATCGCTTCATAACATTCCATTTATTCCCTATTGAATACGTCGTAAATGGAATCTCTTCTTTTAAACGATCAATAATCTCCTTTGACACAGATAATTTCTCAGGGCTCCCCGCATTATAAATAACATCTGGAAAGGGCATTGTTTTTTCCTGCCATTGCCCATTCTCATAAACTTTTGCCTGAATAGAACGTTTCGCAAAATCAACACTTTTAGGTGTAAAATAAAAGAATTGTGCCCCTTCCGCCTTTGCAACTGCTGCATAAGCATAAGACTTGAGGACTGTCGTCGGATCAAGTCGATGATGCAGCATACCAATAATCGTCATAGCTAAACTTCCTTTCATTAGATTCTCTCTCTATTACATTCACTTTCAATCTCTTACATATAGACAGTTGCTCTAGCACTACTAGTTTAATTGGATGCTACCATTTAGGCTCAATGATAAATTTCCCTTTCAGCATATCTGGCTTTAAGAGCTGGATTGCGGAAATACTACTAAATTCAATGGATTTTTCTGTACTTGTTTTTTCTAATCTCACCACATCCGCAATGGAATTTGTATCGTTCCCCTCATAATCAAAAGCGCGTAACAATGACACCGTGCCACGACATCGATCTTTATCGACATCCTCTATACGGAAATACTCCGTTTCAAACTGCTTAACCGTATCCATTAACCTTAAATGAGCGCCACTATTGGTAATTAAAAAAAATGGTATTGTATCACTCCCGACTATTTTTACAAGCAGCTGTCCGAAATATTTAGAATGAAAATCCATCATAATATCCTGAAGATCCTTCAAATCGCATAAAGCTTCGCATAAGAAGTGATTTCTTTTTTTCTCACTATTCAAATTGTAGCCCCCTTTCTAGTCTGAATAAGTATCTTGGTCCCAGTAAGTAGCCTTCTCGTTATAATATGTAGCGATAAGTAATATGACGACTTTTTCACAAAGAAACTAAAAAAACCTCTACCAAACGAAATGAATGGTTAGAGGTTCTCAGAATCTAATTATTTTACGAAGCACGCCAGCAGATCTTGTATATCATATTGTTCTAAGGCATCTATTGTGTAGTGACCTGTAGCAAATGGTAATTGCTTGGTGATGGTATTAGGAATGACTACTGTATGAAGTCCCGCCGCCACAGCAGCTCGTGCTCCATTCGGTGAATCCTCAATAGCTACCGCTTCATTTGCACATACACCCAATTGCTCCAGTGCCTGTAAATACAACTCAGGATGAGGCTTAACATTTGTCACCGTATCAGCCGTACAGTAACAATCGAAGAATGCTCGTAAACCCAGTTTATCTACATACTGATCAATCCATTGACGACTTGAACTACTAGCAAGACCAATTTGTAAACCCGCTTCCTTTGCTTGCTGCAATAGATTTAAAATACCAGGTCTAATGACTTCCACTTCCATTAGCTCTGCATGTTTTTGTTGAATGGATGTACGAAATCCCTCAACATCCAATTCCACTTGATGATGTGTCACTAAATATGTATAAGGATTAAAAGCTTGTAGATTTGTACCCAGGCATTTAGCATATGTTTCTAATGATAATTCCACCCCATAGCATGCATATGCATCCTTAAAAACTGTATACCAAGCTGTTTCCGTATCAATAATCGTACCATCAAAATCAAAAATAAGAGCTTTCATGAAAATCCTCCTTAGGTAATCTGCTATTCCTGCATGTTATCCGTCACTTCTGCATTGCTATCGATCTCTCTACCATTTCGATCTCCTTGATTTAACAAAATAACACCGCCTATAATGAGGGCGATCCCCAGCGCAGAGTAAAGGTTAAAGATATCGTTCCAAATCACAATGCCTACAATGACCGTCAGGGCGGTGCCGACACCTGACCATATGGCATAGGCTAGGCTTAGGGGCAAGGTTTTCAAGCATAGTGATAAGCTATAGAATGATATCCCATAGCCAAGAGCTACTGCCACAGAAGGTCCTAAGACAGTAAAGCCATCCGAAAGCTTCAGCATGGTTGTCGCAAAAACCTCACTGATAATCGAGAGTGTTAAAAATAAATAGCCTTTCATCGTGTTAGCCTCCTAATGACCACCCGCAAGATTGAGCACCACGACACCCATAATAATGCAAAGAATCCCTAGTATCTTCTTGCGATTGAATATTTCCTTATACAGGACAACGCCCACAATGGCTGTTAGTGCAGTGCCTAATCCTGCCCATATGGCATAGGCAGTACCGATGGGTATGATTTTTAAGGTTACAGCCAAACAATAAAAAGCGGTTCCATAGCCAACCACCACACCGAAAGATGGCCAAATACGAGAGAAACCTTCCGTGCGCTTTAGCATAGAGCTTGCGAAAACTTCGGCTACAATGGCGATGAATAAAAAACTAAAAGCTGTCATTTTATGAAAATCCTTTCTTTGTTGCTGTGTTTATACGCTACGATGATTTTCCTCTTCATCCTCGACATACTCTAATATATCTCCCGGCTGGCAGCCTAAAGCCTTACAGATGGCGTTTAAAGTAGAGAAACGCACGGCTCTTACCTTGCCCGTTTTTAAATTTGAGAGATTGACAATAGAAACATCAACCTTCTCAGCAAGCTCACTCAGCTGCATTTTACGATCCGCTAGCATCCGATCTAAGCGAATAATTATAGTCATATATTTTCACTTCCTAAGCTGTTGCATCATATTCATCTTGGAGAAACGCACCGTAACGGAAAATACGTGCCATGGTCCAAATCACCAAACCACATAGTAATAGTGTCCAATTAATGCCTGTGAAATGATAGCTGATCCCTGCGATGAAATCAGTCTTTACGAACAGTGACTCAAGCTTAAATTGTTGCATCATTAGATAGACGATATATGTCCGGAATGCGCTCACAGTCAAGCTCAACACTATCACACAATACGCAATTCTTTCTATTTTTTTACTATTAGCTAGTGAAAATATGATACCTTTTGATAGATTACTTAAAATATTCCTTACTTGGACAACAATTAAAAATAAAATAGCTATGTATATTGTAGCAGTTAATAGTAATTTCACGACATCTATTTTCGTGTAATGAATATCCTTCACAACCTGCTCGGACAACAACATTTCCAATCCTTCAAAATGGAAGGAAGCCGTCATACTTGCCTTAGCTAACCAATGATTTACTTCATCCTCTGACACAACCATCGCTCCAACAAAAAAAATGGCCATTAGCGTCATGCCAAAAATCATAAGAACCAGGATGATCGTGAAAATGGTACGAAGCCCCTTTGTCAACAATTGAAATTCTTTTCTTTGAATCGTTTGCTTCATTGTAAGCATCCCCTTTCTCTATTTTATTATACAGCACATTTTATCTTTATCAAAAATAATTTAATGTTTATCATTAAAATTTTATTGATAAAAATAAAACCCTCAGCATAAAAATGCTGGAGGGTCATGATAGCTTATTGGAGTAGTCCAGCATTAAGTAAATAGGCTCTTGCAACCTCTTCGGCTAGCTTTCCTTCTACATTCACTTGAAAATTCATTTCACGCATTTCATCGTCCGTGATTTGATCAGCCAGTTTATTTAATGCTTTTTCTATCTCCGGATATTTGGTCAGCGTCTCTTTCCGTAGTAACGGTGCTCCTTGGTAAGGTGGAAACAGTGCTTGATCATCCTTTAATACATGGAGCTTGTACTGACGAATTTCACTATCCGTTGAATAAGCATCGAGTAAGTTGATAGCACCCGATTCGATTGCTTGATAGCGAAGCTTTGGTTCCATCGTTTTAATGGAGGGAAGTGCAATACCATAGCGTTTTTGAATCCCCACATATCCATCTTCACGGTCATTAAATTCTAGTGTAAAACCTGCTTTAACAGCCTGTTCTATTGGTTTAAGGTCCGAAATCGTTTGTAGTTGATACGTCTCAGCCAAATCCTTCGATACTGCTAACGCATACGTATTGTTATAGCTCATCGGGCTAAGCATAACCATATCAAATTGCTTTAACAGACCATCTCTCGCCTGACGGTAGACATCTGCTTGGTTATTGTTGATCGCTTCTTGTTTTAAAAACTCCGAGATGGCCGTGCCTGTAAATTCTGGGTAAATATCAATACTGCCAGATTTCAACGCATTAAATACAAATGAGGTTTTACCAAGCCCTGGTTTTAATTGCACCGTTAAGTCGGTTTCCTGCTCAATCAATAATTTATACATATTGATGAGAATCTCAGGCTCCGCCCCAAGCTTTCCAGCTATCACTATTTCAGCGTGATCTTTGCCATTTAGCAGCGGAATGAAGATCATCATCAAAGCAGCTATACTAACGAGACCTATGGCTGTTAATGTTTTTCTAAATGACAGCGATTCGAGCTTTTTGAGCAATACATCGAAGATCAGTGCTAAAATTGCTGCTGGTACAGCCCCTAAAAGAATAAGCGCAGTATTATTGCGATCAATTCCTAGTAAAATGATATCCCCTAAACCACCTGCTCCAATTAATGCAGCTAATGTGGCTGTCCCAACAATTAACACCATGGCTGTTCGAATACCTGCCATAATAACAGGCAAGGCAAGGGGCAATTCAACTTTCAATAAACGTTTAGGCATATTCATCCCCATTGCCAATGCCGCCTCCTTCAACGAAGGATCCACTTCTTTAATGCCTGTATAGGTATTTCGGAGAATCGGTAAAAGTGCATAGACCACTAAGGCAATAATTGCGGGAACTTTGCCAATACCGAATAGTGGAATTAATAAGCCGAGTAATGCTAGCGATGGAATCGTTTGTAGGACTGCACTAATGCCAATAATACTTTCTGCTATTTTCTTTTTATTGGTTAAATAGATACCTAGAGGAATGGCAATGATGACAGCAAAAAATAGGGCTATGAAGGAGATTTGTATATGTTCTAGTAATGCTGCCAGAAGCTGTTCCTTTCGTTCCTGAAACATTTCCACAACATTAGTCATGTGCATGACCTCTTTCTTTGAAATCCTCTGCCAAATACTGCAGTATAGTCGCTCGCGTCACCATACCAATAATTTTTCCATCTTCTTCTACGCCTAAAACGTTATGCTGTGTAAATTTTTGAAGAATGTTCGTGAGAGGCTCATTGACAAAAATGGTATCCCTAAGCTCACTTGTAGTAACGATTGGTTGCATGATAGCCTGAATATCAAACCTATTGTTTACGGCATTAATCCCTATAAACTGTTGGACAAAATCATTCACAGGGTTTTGTACAATCTCTTGTGGAGCGCCAATTTGGACAATTTCTCCATCTTTCATGACACATAGTCGATCCCCAAGTTTCAGTGCCTCCTGCATATCATGTGAGACAAAGACGATGGTTTTTTGGATCGTACGTTGCATCTCTAGTAAATCATCCTGTAGCTTTGTACGGCTGATAGGATCTAATGCACTGAAAGGTTCATCCATTAATATAATTTCTGGATCAGCTGCTAAGGCTCGAATGACGCCCACTCTTTGCTGCTCACCCCCAGATAACTCCTTTGGTTTGCGCTGACGATATTTTTCCGGCTCAAGCCCCACCAACTCTAATAGCTCCTCCACACGCTTTTGGATTTTCGTTTTACTCCATTTTTTTAACTCTGGTACAATTGCAATATTTTCTTCAATCGTCATATGTGGAAAAAGAGCAATTTGTTGTAATACATAGCCAATACTCCAGCGTAACTCGTGAATATTATAATCACTAATCTTTTTCCCATTTATCCAAATGGTTCCCTCTGTTAATGGAATTAATCGGTTGATCATCTTTAATAAAGTAGTTTTGCCACATCCACTAGGGCCGATAATAACAAAAAATTCACCTTTTTTAATCTCTACGTTTAAAGCTTTGACAGCCACATGGTCGTTGCTATACTTTTTTGAGACATTATCAAATGTTATCATCTGCCATCTCCTTATCATTCACTAATAAAATGTTGAACTCTTGTATTTCTATATATTTCACAAACAAAAGTCATTCCAAACATTTGTAGTAAGGATAGGTGTTTCATTCCGTTCCAAATTCTTCGATTTTTGACACAAACGTTAATAAGTTATCTTTAAGATTCATAATAGCATTTTAATTCCAATTATGCTTGACTATACCAATCTATAAATTGACCGTCAATTGCTAGTTATGAGAAGATTAAAAAAAAGCAATTGAGAGGTAGTGAGGTATGAGCAATCACTTTCAATTTATGCCTATTAGCAAACTAGCTGATAAGTTTCCAGAAGACTCTTGGTGGGCAAACCATTACACGGATTTTAGTGATGATGATCTTGCTGCGTACTATGAGGGCGATTTGAAGCTTCCTTTTCTTGATTTGGATTGGGACATTCCTTTTCCACAGCAAAACAATGTGATAATTATTTTTATAAATGGACATTTAACGGTAGACAATCTTTACAATGCAGAAACAGATGGTGCGATAGGACTTATGGTGATGGGCAATTTGACGGCTAAAAATATAGCTGTAGGTGGTCAGGAAATCTATGTACACGGGCATCTGACTGTCGAGGATATTTTGTGCGGCTCCTATAATCATGGGGAAACAATTGTCAATGGCAATCTTCAGGCAACAACATTAGTTCAAGATGACGAGTATCGCTTCAACGTAAATGGACAGAAGTCACTACAATGTATCGTCAACGTTTGGCACGGAGATGGTGTTTTTCAGGAACTCCCCATCCGTATACAAGATGTGTTAATTGACGAGGTTTTTTGGGATGTGGATGACGATGAAGAAGATATTGGGTTTTCATTCGTCACACTGGTAAGTATTCTTAAAGAAGGACGTTCCGCACTTACTAATTTACAAGGAGTCCCCCAATTAACGAAGGCAACGCATGTATATTTTACACGCAATCATATCGATGCGGAAAATATTTTAAAGCTAACTGAGTGTATTCTTATGACCGGAGACAAGCCTTGTTTTGATTTTGAGGAACAAGGTGTGCATTTCACTGTTCAACGAGCGCATATCGATGCTGACGGAGACAAAACCAATGATAGTATTTATATGAAAACTTCACAGTATCATTATTTTATTTGGCTCAATGAGGATCAATCCATTTCTCTATTGAGGAAAACATTAGATGAAGGAGACGAATGGTGGGACATTACAGAATTATCACAGGAGCATTTAGTGGATATTCAGCATCACTGGATCATGTTGTTAACTTGTATAAATGTTGCAACCCTTTATTTGTCCAAGATCGAGGTGCAGTATGTAGAACGTATTTTACAACATCCGGAAATTCAAGGGCTTGACGAGGACAACGATGGCTTCTGGGACGGTTCTAAATATTATAGTTTTCGTCATGCCTATACAGATGACGATGGTGATTTTATCCATGCTCGTATTGAAATTCTGACCCCTGATGAAGCGTATTATTTTTATACACTAGAAAATCCATCCTATGTTTCTCGGCACTATCAACCACCTAACCATTTTGGTCGTCAAGAGATAGCTTATTTGAACACTAGACACTGGGAGGCTTCCGAACAATATTTTGAGAGATTTAAACAATTTATGTCTCAAAATTTTAAGATGGACAGCCCAGCGAAATAACAAGGAACTAATTGGCGCTGATGACGTTCTATTAATGATGAAATCTATTTAATTAGACAACTCTTTATTTCTTTTTCACTCTTTGTCATAATAAGAGATAGCTAAACTTTTGATAGAAGGGAGGGAGATGTGGTCCCAACCAACATCAGGCCTACTATGAAATACGTAGTTAATTTTTTTAAAGGACTTATGATTGCTGTCGTTATTATTTGTATTTCGTTTTTTATGGTGACACAGTTGTTTAATACGACAGAAAGAGAAGAGCCTGTCGTCATTGATAATCGCCCAAGTGCGGAAGAGTTTATCGGCAAAATTGCTGAAACGGCACGAAATCTCGGTGCCAATAATGACTTATATGCCTCTGTAATGATTGCGCAAGCCATTCTCGAAAGTGAGAGCGGACAAAGTGGCCTTGGCTCTGCCCCCAATTACAATCTGTTTGGCATGAAAGGCAGCTATCAAAATGACTCCGTGAAACTCGAAACATCAGAGGATGATGGTTCAGGTAATCTCTCGACCATTCTGGCTGATTTCCGTAAATACCCTTCCTATGAGGCTTCTATGCAGGACTATGTAAAGTTAATGCGTAATGGGGTATCGTGGAACAAAGATTTTTATGCAGGTGTTTTCAAAAGCAACACCACATCCTATACAGATGCGACGAAGTTTTTAACAGGCTCCTATGCCACTGATTCAAAATATAACGACAAATTGAATTCACTCATCGCCCAATATGACCTACAGCAATATGACAGCCAGGTTAAAGATAAGAAAACCATTACTGTCACGGATGGTGACTCAATAATAGATATTGCCGAGGTCTATAATGTAAACGTAACCTCTATTAAACAATGGAATCAGTTGCGATCTGATCGACTTGAAGCTGGTCAACAATTAAATATTTATCATTACTAATAATAAATCTTCATGCTCGCCAAATTGAGTATGGAGATTTTTTTGTATGAAACCAATCCCTTTTTTCCAACGTCTTTATGTAAAAATGCGGAAAGGACAGGAATATCATGACGCGTACACAACTGCTAAGTCTTATCATCATTAATCTTGTGCTTTTGCCATTCATACAGCTCAGCTACAACTTATTATTTATGACCCAAATAGCTGAAAGTTCTTTTCAAGTTTTCCTGTTCCCTATGTTCATTATTTTATTGAACCTGTTGCTTTGTTGCTGTCGACTCAAGATATCATTTTACGTCCATTGGATCTTTATCTATGTTGGACAAGGTACTTCATTAGCCTGTTATTTTGTTTGGCATTATAGTCAATTAGAGCCCTTTCCACATATGCCCCCTGGTGAAGCAGCCTTTGATTTATATATGGTAACCTTTTTAATTGGATTATGGCAGCTAGTAGCATTATTTATGATCAACATTAGTGCGTTTGTCCTTTATCTACTATGGCAAACCATCCAAAATAAAGACCATAAAAAAAAGCTTTATCGAATTTGACCTTATAAAGCAAGACATTATATATGGACAACGGACCTGCACTATCCTTTACATGATGCGCAATTTTTTCCGTAAACTGACCCAAATTCCACCCTACTGTATTCCAAGAACATCTGCCTTTATTTCTTGGATTCAGTTTCAATTTTATTTAGCCGGTGATTGACGGGCGCTAATTCTTCTCTTAATACGGAACGTAACAATTGTTGTAAGTCTTGTTCCAACTACTCCCCTCCTATCCGTTAAATTTTGTCTTTTAAATAACATACTTTATTTCTTTAATTGCTTGATTGAATCAAAAAAAGAAGCCTATATTTTTGGCTTCTCCTGAAATAAACTACCTACTTCTGATAGGGTTGTGGCTAAATCATGTCGATAGAGTGGGTGCTGTTTATCTAAGCTATTGATCGTCACTTCATTACCGCCGAGCGATGAATGGACATAAAGGTTATCACCCATATATAAAGCAATATGACCTGGAAAATAAAGCAAATCACCCTTTTGCCTATCTTCTCGCTCTATTTTAGCAATGGGGAAACCCTCCACCATTCTGGCATCTCGAAAAATAGCAACTCCATTTAACATATAGGCCATGGAACATAAACCAGAGCAATCGATTCCTAATGGTGATTTGCCACCCCAACGATAAGGTGCAGCTAGATAGCTTAACGCTGTTTGGACAACGTTTTCTCGAAAAGACTGCTCGGTTACTTGATTTTGTGAAATTTTCTCCTGTAGCCACTTTGTACGAACATAGCCAATTTTTCCTGACACTAATTGTACTGCCGACCAATCTGCAGGCAAGTCCTCTTGCAAAACTACACATATACTAGAACCTTTCACAAGTGTCACTAGCTTAGTGCTTTGTATACGTGGTTGCTGTAAAACATCCCCAAAGCTTTGAATAATAACATGTTGTGCCGTCCTTTGCCATGTAGTTGCAGACGCTTCATTCAATAGCAAGTCGCCCTTCTGACAATATCCTTTATAACGATAGTTCGTTTGGACATATACCCAATCCTCATTACAGTCTGTCATAATATCTACTGTCATGCCATAAAAGACTTCGTCTATACATTCAGAAGTTTGATCAGGCATGGCATGTAAATTAGCAATCATCGCTGTAACGATAGACTTCATAGCCGTCCCTCCTTCTGCTCCGTTAAATGCGCATAGACAACTTTCGATAGACGACCAATTAGTTGGCGAGCCTGATTATTATCCGTTACGTTCGTCACGAATATACCAATGATATAATCGACTGCACTACTGTAAACGATGCCTACATCATGATTGACTGTCTCAAGCCCTCCTGTTTTATGGGCTAGTTTTACATCATCCACGAGGTAACGCTTTAAGCCATCAGATACGCGCTGTCGACTTAAAATATCAATGGCAAGCTCGCTGTAAGGCGATGATACTAAGTCTTGTTGATAAATCCGTGTAAAAAGATGGGCCATATCGCGTGGAGACGTAAAATTGTCTATTCCCTTTGCAAGGCGATCGACATCCATCATTTTTCGCTGTAGCAACGTTTCCTGCAAGCCAATTTGACGGAAATAGTCATTTAAATATTCCATTCCTACTACATCGATTAAGACGTTTGTTGCTGTATTGTCACTCGTGATAATCATCCATACGAGTAGCTCATAAAAAGTGCTTTGTGTCAGACGTTGTTCACTTACCACACTATAATCCACCCAATCATCAGGTGAAATCGATAATGAAGAGTGAAGGGATAGGCTATGTTTTTCGATATACGCTAATACAGCTAGAAGGATAGGAACTTTTATTACGCTAGCACTAGAAAATGACTCCTCCATCTGATATCTATATAGGAATTGCTCGGTTTTTGGATTTTTTACAAATAGATGCACTTTGTAGGGAGTTTCTTGGATCATATCTTGTATCATTTTCTCCATAGCACACCTACCCAACAACACAAATGCGTTGATTGTCCGCATCCATTGTAATAGTTCTTCCTAAAGGCAATGACATCGTTGGCAAACAATGTCCACACGTGACCTGTGAAATAATAGGTTTATTCAAAGGTATTAGTATTTCCTGGAAAATAGTTTGTAGTGATAAGCTTTGCTCTGGTTTTTGTGGATTTTCAGGCCCGCAATTTGTCCATGCGCCCAATAAAATACCTGCTGCGTCGTCCAATTTTCCCGCTAGTTTTAATTGTGTTAACATCCGGTCAACTCGTTGTTCACTTTCATCAATATCTTCTAAAAATAGGATTTTATCTTTCGTGTCAATTTCATAGGATGTGCCAAGGGATGCCGTCACTAGTGTTAAATTACCCCCAATGAGTGGACCTGTTGCACTTCCAGCTGCAAGCATGGACATTGATTGATCTGCAGGGTTTTCCAAATAATACGTCTCCTCCTCTGTCGCCATTATGTGCTGACGAAAGGATTGCCATGTATAGTCATCCATCTCTTGCCTGATAAATTCAGTTGATGGCATTGGTGTATGGTACGTAACAAAGCCACAAAGTTGGTTCAAGGCTATATGTAAAGCAGTTACATCACTATAGCCTGCAAAGACTTTAGGATTCTCCTTAATTACCTCGAAATCTAATAGTGGTAAAATCTTTGTAGCCCCATAACCACCACGAATACAAAAAATGCCATCAATAGTTGGATCCTGAAACATTCGATGGACGTCCGCTGCCCGCTGATCGTCTGTGCCTGCTAAATAACCATGTCGCGCGTGACACGTCTCTCCTATGACCACCTTCAACCCTAACTTTTCGATACTGGCAATAGCCGGCTGCAATCTTTCGGATGGTGTAGCACCTGAAGCACTCATCAGCCCAATTGTGTCACCTTTTTTCAAAGTCTTTGGACGAATCATTCATTTACCTCCCGTTTCAATAAAGTGCGATAAATCGCTAGTTCTTCTTCATTAGCTAAAATAAAATGGCCATCCTCAATTTCCACAAATGAAGGAGGACTTTGATCATAATGATGTTGTGATGGATCATAAACCTCTACCACTTTCTCTCGCTCCTTGTAAGGATTTGGCTCGGGTACGGCAGATAACAGAGCTCTCGTATAGGGATGCAGCGGATGCGTGAAAAGCTGTTCTGTTTCTGCCAGCTCGACGATTTTTCCTTTATAAATTACGGCCGTACGATCTGTGATAAAACGTACAATTGATAAATCATGGGCAATAAATAAAAAGGTTAGATGATTTTGCTGTTGAAGGTTTGCTAATAAATTCAACACTTGTGCCCGAATAGATACGTCTAATGCAGATATTGGCTCATCTGCAATAATAAACTCTGGTTCCATCACTAATGCACGGGCAATACCAATACGCTGTCGTTGTCCACCAGAAAACTCATGGGGAAATCGATTTGAAAACTCTGGAAGTAGACCCACGTTTAAAAGTGCATTGTGTACCTTTTCTTGACGTTCCGCCTCATCTTTATATTTTTTGGAAGGGTATAAGCCTTCCGAGATAATATAATCAACCTTGGCACGTTCATTGAGTGACGCCATCGGGTCCTGAAAAATCATCTGGATTTTCTGGGTAATTTCTCTGTCCCAGTCTTTTGGGATTTTTCCATGAATATTTTTACCATGATATAAAATTTGTCCTTCTGTGACCTCGTTGATGCGCATAATAGCTCTGCCAATCGTTGTTTTCCCTGATCCCGATTCGCCTACTAAGCCAAATGTTTCACCTTTAAAAATATGAAAACTTACATGATCAATGGCGGTAAATTTATTTTTCCCTTTGCCAAAATCGACTGTTAAATTCTTCACCTCTATTAACACTTCTTGTTCAGTCACTAGCATACTGCCTCCCCTCTGCAAAAAAGGCTTGTAAAGCCGCAGGAGGCTCTACCTTTGGCGCGAGTGGATCTAATAACCATGTTCGGGCATAATGCGTATCACTGACCTGAAAAAAAGGTGGACGCTCAAGAAAATCAATTTTGAGGGCATATTGATTGCGTGGTGCAAAGGCATCACCCTTTATTTCCTGAAAGAGATTTGGCGGCGTCCCCTTGATCGAATACAACTGTTCTCCCTTAGAGCCAAGCTGTGGCAGGGAGGAAATAAGTGCCCAAGTATAAGGATGCTTACTATTAAAGAAAATTTCATGGGTTTCTCCAACCTCGATCACATCACCCGCATACATCACTGCGATACGATCAGCCACCTTGGCGACCACACCTAAATCATGCGTAATATAGACGATGGTTAAGCCGTACTTGTGTTGAAGGTTTTTTAAGAGCTGTAAAATTTGCGCTTGAATTGTTACATCTAAAGCTGTTGTTGGTTCATCACATATTAAAATATTCGGCTTGCAGGCAATCGCAATCGCAATGACAATGCGCTGGCGCATACCTCCTGAAAATTCATGCGGATATTGCTTATAGCGTTTTTTCACATCATGGATGCCTACATCTTTAAGTAATTTTAATGTTTCCTCATAGGCCTCCTTGCCCTTCAAGCCTTGATGTAACACAACACATTCCTCAATTTGCTTGCCAATCGTTTTAAGCGGGTTTAAAGATGTCATCGGGTCCTGTGTCACCATTGCTATTTCCTTCCCTCGTACACGAAGCCATTCTTGTTCTGTCGTAAATTGCCCCAAATCCTGTGCTTGATAGATAATTCGACCTTGCTTAATGCTGCCGTTTTTATCAAGCAAGCCCATAATGGATTTCATTAGTACAGATTTGCCCGAACCAGATTCACCAACAATGGCTAAGCTTTCTCCTTTATAAAGATCAAGAGAAATATCTCGAATTGCTGTTAATACGCGACCACGTAATGTGAATTGAATGACCAAATTTTGGATAAATAGGATGCGTGGTTTTTTAGATGTCACTGTTTTCATCTCCTTATACATGGTTTTTCGGATCTGCTGCATCTGCAAAGGAATTACCAATAATATAAAATGCAATGGTAATGACACTTAAAACAATACTTGGAAATATAAGCTGATAACGTAAGTCTGGCGACATCATGAGAACACGCCCTTCATTGATTAAATTACCTAAAGACGGCTCACTAATTGGCAAACCTAAGCCAATATACGTTAAAAATACTTCAGCCCCTATGGCAAAGGGAATAGCTAGACTCATGCGTAACATAATCACCGAAATTAAATAGGGTAATAGATTTTTAAAAATAATACGGTAATCAGGTGTTCCTAAACATTTAGAGGCTAAGTTGTATTCACGGTCCCGTAAAATAACAATTTGATTGCGAATAAATCTAGCCATTTCCACCCAACCCGTTATACACATGGCGATAATAATCGTTGAAATACTTGGCCGTAAAATGTAAGACATTAAAATAAGCACAATCGTTGTTGGAATATTATCAACAACGTTATAGAGCTGTGTAATCGGCACTTCTAATTTCCGCGAAAAGCCCCATAGCGTACCAATCGTAATCCCAACCACTGCTTCTACAAAGGCGACAACACAGCCAATAAATAGAGATGTCCTTGTCCCGGCCCAAATACGAGACCATAAATCCTGTCCAATGGAGTTCGTGCCGAACCAAAATTCAGCATTGGGGGCAATATTACGTGCCTGCATCCCTGTTTGCTCATCGAGGTAAATTTCCGTTGGGGACTTTTGCGCTGGCAAATAAGGCTGAAGGACGGTAAAGCTAACAATAATAAGCACGCCTACTAATAAAAAAACAGCCAGACGATTTTTCAAAAAAGATTGCCATGTGGAACGCCAATATGAGTAATGGGAATGCCCTGTTTCTTCCGCTTGTCGCGCATCGACTTCCGCGAATTCAAACAATGTTTCGCGTGACTTATTAGAAATATTATTAATTTCATCCGTATACATGCCCATTAACGTACTCCCCCTCCCTTGCCTAGTTTAATCCGTGGATCAACAAGCGCCATGGCAATATCCCCTAAAATAAGCCCGATGATTCCAAGGGAAGAGAACACTAGCACTAAACCTTGGACGACTGTATTATCCTGTCGTTGAATCGCATCAACGAGTAAGCCACCCATCCCTGGAATCGAATACAAGGATTCGATATAAATGGAGCCTGTAATGGTAAACAGAATAGTGGCAGGTAAATATTGTGCCATTGGAATAAAGGCATTTCGCAAAACATGCTTGAACATTAATGTTCGCTCCTTCACTCCCTTTGCCCTCGCTAGCTTAATATAGTCCTTGTTCAGTTCATCCACCATATAACGCCGCATCCACATCGCATAGGAGGCTGTTGGTGCCAACGCCATAGAAGTAAGAGGGAGAATCCATGTAATCGGCCTATACTCATCAAAGAGCATTGGTAATTGAAAGAGATCTGTAATATACATTTGTATCACTAAATAATAAACGGCCGCAGGTACAGCAACGACAAAGACAATATAGCCTGTCCCAAGCCGATCGAGCCAACGTCCTTTGCGATAAGCCATCATAATTCCTAGCGGGACACCAACAATTAGTGAAAGTGCAACGGCTCCCAAACCAAAGAGCAATGAATACGTAACTTTCCCCGCAATAATTGTTGTAACAGGGACATCCGTGCGATAGGTCACCGATTTTCCTAAATCTCCTTGAAACAAGTTCATGCAAAAGTTCCCTAGCTGGACAAGCAATGGCTCACGTAATCCTAGATTCGTTAAATAAATTTCTTGCTGAGCAGGTGACATCTTATCGGCTGCCGCACCTAAATACCCTTCCTCTGGCATTAAGCGTAATAACGAAAAGACAATTGTAATGATAATAAAAAGGGTTAACACGGATTGTAAGAGTCGTTTTCCTATATATTGCAACATCGCGCCATCCTCCTTTGTCCAAAAGACTAAAGGAGATGCCGACTGTTCTTTTCGGTATCTCCTTTTTCATCTACGATCCCCTACTACTTTTTAGCATTTGCTAAAGCATCAGCGCGTTCTTGTTCCCACTGAGCAAGCGCTTTCTTAAATTCTTCATTACTCATTGGTTTTTCCAATACTTGCTGACCTTTAAATTTCTCAGCAGTCACACCAAATGGCGAATATTGTGCCTCGAATGGATTTAATTTGGAAGCAACATAGCCGCTACCACCAACTGAATATGGAATTACAAAGGCTTCTTCAATTAAAAAGGCCTCTGCCTTTGCAAACAGCTCATAACGTTTCGCTGTATCAATCGTTACTTTTGCTTCATCCACAAGGTTTTGATAAGTTGTTTTCCCATTTGCCTCTGTATAGCCTTCAGCTAATTCAGGTTTATTATAGGTACCGTCCACTGTGAATGGATCTGTATACGTGGAGGGATCTGCATAATCAGGACCCCAGTTTGCTTCTAAAAGCGCAAACTTGCCAGGACGACGCACTTCGGATAAGAATCCTGTAGCTGGACCAGCCTCTACAATAATGTCGACATAATCTGTCCCCAGTAATTTTTCAATTTGCTGCTCAACTACTTGGGAGCGATTTGCCCAGTCTGGACTGCCCGCGTTATAAGGTAATAGTACTTTTACAGGGAAAGTCGCTTTACCTGCTAATGCTGCTTTTGCTTTTTCTTTGTACGCAAGTGCTTGTTCTTTATTGAAGGAATCTTCATTGGAAATGGACGTAAGTGGCGTTAATTGTGTGTAATCTACCCCTTCAACATCTACAAAGTTTTTCGGAGTAATTGTATTGCTCAGCAAATCTGCTGGATTATAAGGCTCAACCGTTAACATTGCGGAAACACGATCGAGTGCATGGAATATGGATTTTCGGAAATCTTTATTGTTGACAGCAATTTTCCAGTTATCGGGTTCATATTCTGCGTCAAATTGTGGATTGAAGTTGAGTGCATAGAAGTAGGTATAGAAGTTATTTTGTGTTTGTCGAACTTGAGATTTTTTCTTATCATCTTTAAACCATTCATCAATAATGGAAGTAGGAATACTTGCGGAATCAATTTCTCCACGTAAAAATAGTTCGGGTGCTACCGTCGCCGCTTCTTTATTATACTTATAGCGGATACGATCAATCAGTACTTTGTCTTTATCCCAATACGTATCATTTTTTACAAGAACACGCTCATTTTGCGGCTCAAATTTATCTAAAATATAGGCACCGTTATAAAGGAAATTTTCACGTGTTGTCCCAAAATCCTCCCCTTTTTCTGCAATGAACTTGCCGTTCACAGGAAAGAAGCAAACATAGTTCAACATAGAAAGAAAATAAGGTGTCGATGCTTCTAAAGTATATTCTACTGTATGTTCATCCAACGCCTTTATGCCTACTTGCTTGAAATCTGTCATCTCACCGTTATAGAATGCTTCTCCATTTTTTACAACTGTCGCAATCCAAGCTGTCGATGATTCATTTTTGGCATCAAGGACATAATGTAAACCATCCACGAAATCCTGTGCAACGACATCCGCATATTCCTTCCCTTCATGTGTCATCCATTTGACATCATCACGCAATTTGAAGGTCCATACAGTAGCATCATCATTTGAAGACCATTCTTTCGCTAATCCCGGCTGGACTACCCCATATTTATTATACTCAATGAGGCCATCCACCATATTCGCTGCCACTGCAAATTCATTCGTTTCAGCCGTTTTTAAATAATTTAATGTTTTAATTTCGCCTGAATACACAACACGATATTCCGATGCTTTTTCACTCGATGATTCATCATTACAGGCTACACAAAACAATACGACCAGACATACGAAAAGCCACCAATATTTTCTCACAAGCATCCCCCTAGTCATCTTTTTATAATGAAAATCCTATTGGAAGGACTGATGAAATTGCCTTCAATAGGATTCTTCAAACATAAGCTAGGTCCGTCTAAATCGACCATCTCTCTTTATAGGCAATCCAAAAATGCTCATTCAATAGGACAACAGCGTGTCCTACTGCTTTTTGACTTTTGCTTTTGGGTGGAGTCTTCCGCTTTGGTCTTGCTTCCACTTTTCTCAATCGTATCTGAGGTCCTTATAGTCAAGTTAGAAATTGTAAAATACGTAATACTTCATAAAAATCATCTGTGATGAATTCGACAGTATTATGTGGTTTAAATATGGCATTTGGATAGAAAGAATTACGATAGGCACGTGTATGGTCACGATAAATGATTTCTGTCACAAAGCGGTTTGGTAATGTTACCTGTAAATTTTCACGCGGCACCTTCATAGAGGATTCAACCAGTCGTTTTGTTTCCATAAGCGCTAGCTTTGGACTGACACTAATGGTCGCATTTCCAACACCTTCTTTTGTGGCAAAGGTCACAATATTTTCATTGACTGCCTGAATTTCTTCTGTCAATCCAACATCACCACTGACAAATGAAACAGGAACGCCATGTAATGCTGCTGCATACGTATTGATTAAAAATTCACTCGCATACTCACCATTAATTTTGATATCTGCATACGTGCAAAGTGTATGGGCTAGCGGATTGCGCTCACTTCCCCCTTTACTGTGGTAGCCAATAAAAATAGCACGATCAAAACTTTGATCGAGACCTGCTACCATGCACATCGGATCGTATGTCCAGCCACGAATTACTTTACAATTGATTGGTAAATTAGAAATGTCTAGATTGCGAGCAGAATCGTGCGCATCCTTTAATAATATATCTGTCGCACCTCCCGCTATCGCCCCTTCGATAGCAGCTTCTACTTCTCGTGTCATTTGTTGTTGAAAAAATTGATAGTCAGGTGCATTTAATTCCGTTTCACTCCATGTAGTTGTACCAGTAATACCTTCTATATCGGCGCTAATATAAACTTTCATTGATATCGAATCTCCTTTATATCATGATTTTGAATGGATGCGTGAACGGCTCCATAATGTGCTATCTGAGCATGAACCCGTCTCGCCCACGCTACATTGTGAAAATCGTAATGCCACCATTCCTCTGCATAATTGCTAAAACCCACTTGTGTCATACAGTTGTATAGTAAACGTCGATGTTGACAAGCCTGTGGATTTTCCTTTAGGTAGTGTTCAAAATATCGTGTTGCTGATTTTTCATTCATTTCATCAAACGCTGTACCGAGATCCAATACTTTTCCATGTATAGCAGCAAGCGTTACATCAATTGCACCTCCTGTTAAATGTGGTGCCAAATGAGCAGAATCTGCATTTGGAAAGGCGACATACTTTTTGGTTGCATGCAGTAATTATTGTTCTGCAGCATGTGGCATGATTTGAGCTAATTGCTTTGAAAAAAAAGTAAACAAATACTGTTGCTTTTGAAATGGACGATAGCCATCATAGAGTAGCAAGCTATAATCCTTAGGCAATAGATTTAAAGCATGCTGCAAGCGCTCAAATACACCTTCACGCACATAAATGGCTCGTAAACTAGTAGGAATCTTTTGCTGATAGTAGATTGGCTGGATAAAAATTCTTGGATGACCTCCCGTTATCTGTATAAGCGGTTCTTGACTTTCACAAACTGACGGCGACACAGGAGCGTTCTCATTTGAAGCCGCAACGATCGGTTGTAAGAGGTCTACAATACAGGAACACCTCCGCTAAAATTTTAGATAATTCAGTTTTTTAAAGTGAATGTTATCACAACTCTATATCATTGACTAGATAAAAAAAGAATTATTACAAAATAATGGCTATTCTCTTAAAATGACACCTATTCCAGCAATATGTCGTCGAAAAATCGCCCATATCCTCTATTTAAGAATTTTATTCATCTTATAGCTCGCACATGCTAAAAAAATGATGAATCCTGTTTACTTCTATAAAAAAGGTTATTGAAACACTGACCATGTCTCAATAACCTTTGTCGTTACGCCTTTTGAAATGAGTAAGCTTCCACTTGATGACCGTTGCGACCAAGTGTCGTTTGTGCCTGAGCTAATGAATTAAGAATTGCTTCCTCAGTTGCTTCCGCAGCAGCTGCAAATAATTGATTCATAACAGGATGATCCTCACGTAGTTGTGTTCTTGTTTCTACAAGTTGATCGGTCACATGTGGAATGTTGTGTGCAGTCGTAAAGCCGATAACAACGTCTCCACTACCATGTGAGTAATGACTGCCTGTCCGACCTAAACCTATCCCACAGCGTTTAATCACTCTTGTCAATTGACGACTGCTGAGTGGAGCATCAGTTGCAAGGATCATGATAATCGAACCATCTGTCGGAGATAGGGTTGAAGTACTTTGTGTTAAGGGTGTAACATAACGTTCAGCTAAAAATTCGGAGCTATGACCAAAATTACTAAGCACCATGCAGCCGACTGTATAGCTAATGTCATCTTTATCGACTTTGACAATGCGAGAAGAAGAACCAATCCCCCCTTTATAGCCAAAACACATCATCCCTTTTCCAGCACCGATGGCCCCCTCCTGTGCCTTATAATGAGACGCATTCTGAAGAGCTTCTATGGCATGTTCAGGTGTTACTGGACATGCTCGAATCGAATTTAAGTAACTATCATTGCATTCGCCCACAACGACATTGATCGTTCCAGTTGTTTGCCCTATGTCTTGATTCATGTCAAGCATATAACGTAATGTTCCCTGCGTAACCGCTGGCACACCGAATGTATTCGTGAGCATAATAGGTGATTCGATCACGCCTAGCTCATTCACCTGTACAAGCCCGGTTGTTTTGCCGAAGCCATTTAACACATAGCTTGCCGCAGTAACTTTGTGCTGAAATAAATTGCCGCCATGCGGTAAAATAGCTGTGACACCTGTACAGGCGTAAGCTCCTTCATCATCTAAGGACTCATCCAATGTAACATGACCTACTCGTACCCCTTCAACATCGGTAATACAGTTTTTTTGCCCAACTGGAAGCATGCCAATATCAATGCCTAATTGTCTTACTTTTCCGCGCATATTACGCCTCCTCCTGTATCGCCATTGACACAGCTGCCTGCGCATGAATGACCGTTGTATCAAACACCGGCACATTGACATCCTGCTGTTGAATGAGTAAGCCAATTTCTGTACAGCCAAGAATCACTCCTTGCGCTCCTGCTTGCACAAGCTCATTGATGACTTGGCTATAATACGATTTCGAATTGGGTATGATGCTACCCATACATAATTCCTCATAAATTATCCGGTTTACTTCTTTACGTGTATTGTGATCTGGTACGATGACCTCTATGCCAAACCCCTCTACCCTGGATTTATAAAAAGCCTGTTCCATTGTGTACATCGTGCCAAGGAGCGCTATTTTTTGTAGCCCAACCTCTTTAATTTGTTTAGCCGTGGCATCCGCAATATGTAATATGGGAATGGAGATGGCACTCTCAATGATATCGATGACCTTATGCATCGTATTTGTGCATATAACGATAAAATCTGCTCCTGCCTTCTCTAGTGAATGGGCTGCTTGTGCAAGCACATTGCCAGCTTGGTCCCATTGTCCTCTCGCTTGGAAATGTTCAATTTGCTGGAAATCAACACTATACAAAATACATGTTGCGGAGTGTAAGCCTCCTAGCTTCTGTTTGACTTGTTCATTTAGCAGCCTATAATACTCGGCAGATGACTCCCAACTCATACCACCAATCAAACCGATTGTTTTCATCGATTCACCCTCCTTTTATTCTATTATTATACGCGATAGCAGGCTAATAATAATAGAATTTTCCGAATTTACAAATCCCTTTAAAACGCAAAATATTATTATAATTCATTATATTAGAAAAATTGATTTTTCATAAAAAAAAAAGTGTAGACTAAGGCATACTGTGAAAGGAGGACAACTTATGGAATGGATTTCAAATATTGTTGATAGCGGAAATAATATTTTATGGACATATGTCTTCATTATTTTATTATTAGCTGCAGGACTATATTTTTCATTTGGTACGAAATTTGTACAAATTCGTCTTTTTCCTGAAATGTTTCGACTAATTGTCGAAAAAAGAGAGGGAGATTCAGGGGTTTCGCCGTTCCAAGCCTTTACGATTAGTGCCGCTTCACGTGTCGGCACTGGTAACATTACAGGTGTTGCCTTAGCCATTGGTGTCGGCGGACCAGGTGCCGTATTTTGGATGTGGATTATTGCTATGTTAGGGATGGCAACAGCCTTCATTGAAAGTACATTAGCACAGGTCTATAAAGTAAAGAATGGCGATACGTTCCGAGGTGGGCCAGCCTATTACATGGAAAAAGCATTAGGTCAAAGAAAACTAGGTATTATCTTTAGTATTTTATTAACATTAAGCTTTGGATTTATCTTTAATGCTGTGCAGTCTAATACAATTGCTACTTCGGTTGGGGAAGCATTTGATATAAATCCAAAGCTCATTGGCGTAATGCTTGTAGTACTAACAACGTTAATAATTTTTGGTGGTGTGCAAAGAATTGTGAAGGTAACGCAAGTTCTTGTACCTGTCATGGCTATCTTCTATTTACTTGTAGCCCTTTTTGTTGTAGTGACAAATTTATCAGAAATACCGCATGTCTTTAAACTAATTTTCACACAAGCATTTGGCCTACAAGAAGCTGCTGGTGGCGCAATTGGAGCTGCCATCATGCAAGGAGTACGTCGTGGTTTATTTTCCAATGAAGCTTGGATAGGTAGTGTGCCAAATGCTGCGGCGACTGCCAATACCTCACACCCCGCTAAACAGGGACTTGTACAAAGCTTAGGTGTCTTTTTCGATACAATTATAATTTGTTCAGCAACAGCCTTTATTATTATTTTAGCTGGTTTATATGATAAAGGTGAAAGTGATGGTATTATTTTGACGCAAAATTCCTTAGCCTCCTTAGCTGTACATGTTGGAGACTGGGCTCCTTATTTTATAGCCATTGCCATCATCTTCTTTGCCTTCAGTTCCATTATCGGTAACTATTACTATGGGGAATCCAATATAGAATTTATGAATGCCCATAAAGGTTGGATGATTATCTATCGTATTTTAGTGCTGGCGATGGTTATGTTTGGCTCCTTAGCAAAAGTGCAACTTGTGTGGAATCTAGCAGATCTGTTTATGGGGCTTATGGCTTTCATCAATATTACGATTATAATGATTCTTGGCAAAGTTGCCTTCCTTGTGTTAGATGATTTTACAGGGCAACGCAAAGCGGGTAAAAACCCTGTCTTTTATGCAAAATCAATTCCGACATTGAAAAATACAGATTGTTGGGAAGAAGATCAGTAAAATAAAAACGCCACTCCATTCATTTCAATGGAGTGGCGTTTTGTTTTAATATTTAAACTGACTAATAAGTTGTTTTAATTCATCTGCCATATGCGCAAGTGCTTGTGCTGAGGCATTGATTTCTTCCATGGATGCTAATTGCTCCTCCGTTGAGGCTGCGACATCCTCAGAAGCGGAAGCATTACCTTTGGCTGAGAAGGCCAAATCTTCTGTCACCGCTGCTACCTCTTGAACACCTGCTGACATTTGCTCAGAGGCAGAAGATACCTCTTCCATTTTCGGTGTAATTTCATTCATACTTGCCATAATCACCTGGAATTTCGTAATGGCCTCATCTGAAATATGCAAACCACTTTGAACATCCTCCGTTACCTTCGCCATGATACTAACAGATTGCTCTGTTTCCTGTTGAATTCCACGAATAAGTTCAAAAATTTGTTTGGCCGATTCCTGTGATTGCTCGGCAAGCTTACGAACTTCATCTGCTACAACCGCAAAGCCTTTTCCATGCTCTCCAGCTCTTGCTGCCTCAATGGCTGCGTTCAATGCCAGTAAATTAGTTTGGTCCGCAATACTTGTAATAACATCTAAAATGGATGTAATTTGCTGTGAACGTTCATGTAAGGTTTGAATTTTAGCATTGGAATCAGCAACAGATAAATGAATGGACTGCATTTGATCCTTCGTATTTTGAACGGCTTGTCCGCCCTCATCTGCTTGTGAAGTTGCATGCTGCGAAAGGTCCGTCACAGCTGATGAAATCTCAGCAATATGAAGAATAGCTGTTGAAAGCTCATGTAGTGATTCTGCATTTTTATTAGCACTGATTGTTTGAGAGTCTGCACTTGACGCAACATCTTGAATAGAAATGGCAACCTTTTCAGTTGCAATACTTGTTTGATTTGCATTAGCTGTTAGCTCTTCTGCAGACGATGCAACTTCCTCTGCATTTTGTTCAATTTTTTGAATAAGTGTCCGTAAACTTTCTTGCATGTCGTTAAAGGCTTGTCCTAGTTGTCCAATTTCATCTTTGGAAGTGATCGTAACGGTTTCTGTCAGATCACCTTTACTTATCGTAACGGCACTATCTTTTAATGCTTTTATTGGTTTAATAACTGCCTTCATCACAAAGTAGAAGATAATTGAACTAATGACGATAGCAGCAAGAAGAACGATGATGGTGTGATATAAAATCGTTGAAGCAGATTCGTCAATTTCATTGGCAAAAATCGTACCTGTGATTTTCCAATTTGTTAACTCGTTCGTTGTATAAAACAAAATACGATCATCGCCATTAAAGACATATTCATAGGTGCCAGAGGGACTTTCGTACATTTTATCGAGGAAACTTTCTTTCAATTCCCCACCTGCTTCTAAAGTAGGGTGTGAAATAACCATGTTGTCTTCCCCAAAAATAGAAGGATAACCATTTTTCCCAATTCGAATGGAATCTGCAATTTTTTGAAGGTTTGTTAATTTAATATCAATGGCAACAACCCCTGACTGGTCCTTGAGCTGTTTAGCAACAGTCACAACCATATCGCCAGCTCCCGCATCTTTGTAAGGGTTGGTGATTAAAGTTTCGCCCTTTAAAGCGGTTGCCTCCTTATACCAATCTCGATCTAATGGATTATAGTCTGTATCATTCAAACTCGGCTCTTGTGTAAATCCACCCTCATTTGTTCCAACATAAATACTCAAAACGTCTGGATTAAGTTTTGCATATTGCTTAAATTTTGTTTCCATAGCCGCTTGAGATTGCTTAAATTGCTGTGCATTTATTTCACTACTAAATACTTGAATATCATTCATTTTATCACTAATAGTGTTATCGATGAGTGTATTTAAAATTTCTACACTTTCATTGGCACTAAATAAGATTTCTTCTTTAATAGAATCTTTGGCTGATAGATAAGACAAGCTACCCACAGATATGACGGGAATTAGTAACACAAACGCGAATAGCGTATAGAGCTTGCCCTTAAAACTGCTAAATATTTTCTTCATATATTATTCTCCTTTGGTTTTTTGTAGTGAAAAATCTGACTTGTCAGCCAGATATTTTTGCCACAATCATTCCCACTCTTTATCTGTTTTACATCTCTCCCATAGCTTTTATCGGATGAAATATTATTTTTCAAACATATTTATGATTTTTTTATTATTCAGGCTTTGCAGAAAACTAGTAAATTCCTGTAATTGTAAGGCAGAGTAAACTATTCACCTATAATTTTACTTATTGCTAGTATGTTATAGAATACATTGACGTAGAAACAGATCTTGAAATAAAAGCGATTAATTATCTATTTGGAAAACTAAGAAGAGGTATCCAATAGTCAATTTGTTGACCATTAGACACCTCTTTTTCTCATAAGCTATTTATGAATAACATAAAGCTAATGGGATTGGCTTAATATTTAAATGATTGTATGGATTCCTGTAGATCTATAGCCATTTTTGCTAGATGTGTTGAGGCTGCCGCTACCTCTTCCATTGCCGCATTTTGTTCTTCTGAAGAAGCGGCAACGCTTTGTACATGACGACTAGATTTCATAGATACTTCACCAATGTAGTCAATTTCTTGTACAAGCTGTTCAATATCTTGATGGATTGTACGAATAGCTGCTGTGACGACCTCCGTCTGTACTTGTACATCATTAATGGCATCATCAATTTGTATAAAATTATCCCTTGCCACATTAACCTTTTCACGGCCTACATGCACCGAATCATTACTATTAACCATATCTTCTTCAATAATTCTTGTACTGTCAGTAATTTGTGCTACCACTTTTTCAATTTCCACCGCCGCAAGATTGGACTCATCTGCCAGTTTACGTACTTCCTCGGCTACAACCGCAAAACCTTTCCCATGTTCACCACTTCGTGCCGCTTCGATGGAGGCATTGATAGCTAGCAAATTAGTCTGTGTCGCAATACTTTTAATGACATTCACCGCTGCTACAATAGCTGCTGAATTATCATCTAAATCTTGCACGCGCGTATTTAATTCACTAGTATTGGCTGAGATTTCATCCATTTGTACGGTTACATCATGGACAGAAGAACGACCTAAACTTGCCATATTTTTCGTTTCTACGGTTGCATGATTAACGTTTTGAATACTAGTGGAGATATCATTCATTTTCTTCAAAATATGAGCCGATAAATTCCGTACATCACTTGTTAACGTATCTTGCTCATCAATTCCTTGGGCAATATCTTGTATAGATTCTGTGACAACTTCTGTTGCCTGTGTAACTTCCATACTACTGGCTGTAAGCTGTTCGGATGTCGCTGCAACCTGTTCGGAGGAGTTTCCTACTTGCTTCATCATTTGACGCAGTTTTTCTGACATACTATTGAAGGACTCAGCTAGGTGTGCAAATTCATCCTTTGTTTTAAACTGTAAATGAGTATGTAAATTACCCTCTGAAAATGTATCCATTTCGCTGACTGTTTGCTGTATGTTTTTAGCAACCCTTCTACCAAATACAGTTGCAATAATGATGCTAATGAGGAAAGAAATTGCCGCCAGTGTTATTATTTCAATACCACTTCTTTCCCCTTCTTGCTTGGTCGCCTCTATATGTGCCTGCATATCTTCCTGTTGTGAAGTAGCCATTGTCTTTCCAAAGACAACAAGCTTCAGAGAGCCATCTCCTAAAATCGGCAAGGCTACTTGTTGAGCCTGTTCATGATCGCCACGTTGATAAAGCGGAACTATCTGTCCATCTATCGCCTTTTCCCAATCATCAAGCTGTTGTAAAAATTGTTCAAAATCTTGATTGTGATTGCCTATTTCTTGAAGACGATTAATCGATGTATGTAAGGTATTGCGAATTTCATGATGATTGTTCAACATTTCTTCCTTACCATATAATAAATACCCTCGAATAGCTGCGTTTGCACGCACAGTTTGGAACGAGATATCTTGATATAATTGGATTAATTCCGTATTATCTTCGATTTCAGCTAGCGTCTGATTATTTTTATTTAAGAAATACATAGCAATGCTTGTAATCATTAATAAAAAGGCTAGTACAATACCAAAAGCAATTTGCAGTTTCCGTTCCACAGTTAATCTCATATGTTTCCCTCAATTCTACTATAATCACCATTGAGTATATCCTACCTAAACCTATTATCCTATAAAATATCTACCTTTCCTCATAAAACATCGCTAAAATTTAACAAAAATGAAAACTCCACCGCAAAACTATTGACAATAATATCCACTATTTCGCTAGTTTAAATAAGGAGAAAGAATTTGAAAACCGTGAAGATAGAGCCAAAAGAGCGGGAGAAGCAGCACCATTTTAAGAAAGTGTCCTCTTTTTTCAACAAATTCTCGGATGCCCGAAGTAAGCATAATGGCACTTAGTAATAATAAACTATGTTGAGCCCCATAAATTTGCATCGAAAATGTGATCACTAATGGTAAGATGGCTGGAAGAATAAAATCGGAAATTAGTCCCTCGCTCTTCGCTTTCATTAATTTTGTGGGAACATTTTCTTTCTCTGTTGATTTAACTCCTGTTAATTTTTTTGCCAACATAAAGGCAAGACTAAAAAATAAAATCGTATAAACTATAAAGTATAACCACGGCATTCTACTTTCTTCATTCAATAAAAGAAAATAATCGACTACTTCTTGTGCTTGCAGTTCATAATACTGCATCGTTTTCTGATCCATAAGGAATACATGTTCATCCTCGACCATCACTTTTACAGCCATTTCCTTCCCATTATGAAAGCGTAAATATAAATCGTTTATCGTAGTAGGATGGGCTGGTCGACTGACAGGGTTTTTTTGAGTCTGTAAAGCTTGTTGGAGGCGTTCGGTGTCTTTCACCTCATATCGGTTGAGGTAGAACACTTGCTTTAATGGATACAAATATTGCTCTTTGCCATCACTTCCAGACAAATACCAAGCCTCTTGGATGTTTTGAAATTGACTATGCTGCAGTGATACTAGCTCCTCTCGCTGCTTTTCATTGTAAATAAAGAGTAAAAGTGTGCTTATACTAAGAAAAATGCCCAGAAAAAGTGTATAAATATATCCTCCCTTATGCATCTTTTCACCTCCTACCCTTCTTTACAAATATAGTAATTATTGTAATATACGGTTTACCTGTCCAATAAGTTTCATCTATACTAAAGGTAGGAGGTGACCGGGAAATGAGCAAGCCAGAATTATATGTAAATTTAGTAGTAGGGCCTAATTGTGATTTCGAATCAATGGCCCTCAGAGCTGCACTTGAATCTTTTGGTGCAAGGGTAACGCTGCATTTGATTGGCAGACCAAATGATTTGGTTGATGTCTTATCAGGAGAAGATCTTCATGGCAAAATGGATTATCTTATTTTGAACTTTCACGGAGATGAAGGACGATTTTGTCTGCCTGAGTTAGGCGAAGATGTGTATGAAGACAATGAACCAAAGAGTTTATACTTTGGGCCACAGGATGTTCTGTCCTATAGTCGGTTACAGGATGTAAAGGTCATTGCGGCAGGCTGTTCATTAGGGTGGGAGCAGCTGGCGACTGCTTTTATGAAAAGTGGTTGTCACTCCTATTTAGCCCCCGATGACTATATAGATGGTAACGCGAATCTTATGTTTCTCATTCGCTTTTTCTATGAGATTATCGCCAATCATAAAAATCAACAAGAAGCATTCAGACTAGCTCAAGCCATCGATTCAGAGACTGCGATGTATAAGCTCTATTTGTCATAAAAAAGATCGTAGCAACTAATGATTGCTACGATCTCACTTATTTTTCTTGAATGTTTTCGAGCATGGCTTTGTTAAAGGCTTGTGACTGTCCTTTTGCTATACTTAACGTTTGCCAGTCAGAGCCCTTTACTTGCTTCGCAATATAAATAATTTGACCAACATGCTGTGAATAATGAGCCATTTGCCTTTCAATAGCATCGATCACCGCTAGCTTTTCCCCTCTGATTGTGACTTGTCCCTTTAAATCGGATTCTGTTAAACTCGCCAAGGCATCTAAAAACACTTGCCAGCCCTCTTCCCAGGTTGCGAGAATAGCTTCTTTTGTATAAAGACTATTTATAAACTCATCATCACGATTTCTCGTAGATTTCTCACCATCGGCCGTTAAAAAATCAGTCCACCGTGAAATCATATTTCCACTAACATGCTTAACAATGACCGCAATACTATTAGACTCTTCATTAAACGCCCAGTGTAGCTGGTCCTCTTTTAGTTGAATAAGAGCCTTCTCTCCAAGCTCTTTCACATTTTTAAATCTTTTTTGGACAACTTGTAAATAGATTTGCGCGATCGTCATACTCGAACCCCCCAGCCCCTCTTTTCTATCATTATAAATGGAGTATCTTATCTTTTACCAGCTAATTCCCTAGAATAAATCCCCTTACGATGTTTGCCATTTTTTCTTGAACCTCTTGTGAAACTCCATCTAGTTGATAACCAATATGATAGACATAGCCGTTGTAGTATGAATAAAATTCGTTGGCTCTTGTATTCATTTGATAGATTCTCTTTTCTGCTTCGTCGTAATTATAATAAATATACGTAAAATCTCGATCAGGTGTCATCTCCCGAAATAACAAAGGATTCATAAAATTCAACTCTACATTCGAGACTTTAATGCCCAGAGTATCTTCGATATTTTGAGACTTTACATAGTCTGCTAAGGGATTTCGATCTACATTTGTCACCGTAAAATTAATATATTGCAGATCCACGCCAGTGTAAGATTTTTCTTTAAAGCTAAATTGAAATTGAGTTTGTTGACTACCATCATCCATTTTTGATGTTACTGCATATACTTCCTGAATATTCGGTTTAAATGGCAGATCTTCAGAATTAGTGAGATGGACGGCATTCCCCAGTGAAGTTGCTACTGATTGCATGGCCTCGAAACCTTGAAGCGGTGCATAATACTTGATATTTTTTGCCTGACTTAAATAATTTGCTATCGGAAAAAACTGACTGAACGTTGTATTTTTTCCTTCTACTTCTGTTTGAAATAAATCTGTGAATGGAAGCTTTTCTCCTTCATTTACCTCTGTCGCCACCTGATCGATTGGTTGGGCAGCTTGCCAGGCAATGAATAATAAAATAGAGCATGTGATCATGATAGTGACTGCACGATACGTCCATTTTGGTTTGGATGGATATGACTCTTGCTGCATTTGATGTAAAACCTTTTGAATGATTGCTTCTTTATGTGTTGAGACATCCTGTAATGCCCGCATTGTATGTTTATCCATGGAAAAGCACCTCCCATTCAATATGTTGTAAATCTACTTTTAATAGCTCCTTCCCTTTCCTTAAACGAGATTTTACGGTACCTTCAGGAATCTCCAGTAATTCAGCAATCTCTTTAATCGTCATTTCCTCTAAGTAATAATAGACAATGGTTTCTCGTGGCTTGATAGGTAAGTGTAAAATAGCTTCATCTAATAAATCTTGTTCATCCTGAAGAATAAGTGTATCCTGCAAGACTGTCTTTTGTTTGGTAAAAAATTTATCCTGAAATGTAATTTTTCGATAGGCCCAGCTTTTTAAGTAATCCTTGCATCTATTGATCGTCATGCGAGCTAAGTATGCCTTCATCTCCCCACGTTCCTTGTAGAGTTTTTGATGATAAAATTTAATAAAAACATCCTGTACAATATCCTCAGCGATTTGTAAATCCTTCGTATAGTAATAAGCAATACGAAACAAACGCTCAGTATGTATAGCCATTAGCTGCTCCAATTTTTCTGTATCAGACATTCACATTCCCTCCTTGTACACTATAAACGATTCCCAACCAAAAAAAGATTATTTTTCCAGATTTTAAAGGGCATAAAAAAACCGTCTCAACAGTCGAGACGGTGTTCTACTTATAAGTTTTCCTCATTATATGTTTCAATATCAGAAGCTATTGTATCAATTGGTACATCTTCAATATTTTCAGCGTAGCCATTATACATTTTGACAATTAGTCCATCTTTATCAACAAGGAAAAATTGATTACCATGAATAACTTGATCACTATTAGGGTCATTTTTCACTAAAATTTTCGTATTTTTAACTGCAAACTGTTCGATATATTTTTGTGAATACCCTGTAAGAAGGTTCCATTTAGATTCATCAGGTACATTGTATTTACTAATATAATTGGCTAACACTTCTGGTGTGTCAACATCTGGATCTACAGAAAAGGCGACGATGTTATAATCCTCTACTCCTTTTTTCTGAAGCTTTTCTTGTACTTGTGCCATGTTTAAGGACATTGGTGGGCAAATCGATACACAATTCGTAAAAATATACATGCCGATCCACGGCTTACCTTTTAAACTTTCAAGCGAAACAGTCTCTCCTCGTTGATTCACATGTTCAAAATCGGGTATTTCCAAACTATAATCTGCTTTAAATTTTGAATTCCCACATGCACCTAGCACAGTTGCACAGGCTAAAAGTAATACTAGCCCAATTAGTTTATGTTTCATGTCAACACTCTCCCTAACCTACACTACCCTCATCCTAACTTAGGCTGTAAGCGTTGACAAGAACTTCTAAGTGACAGCTTTCGTACATATTTGTGAAATAAATTTCATTTTAAGGAAACAAGTGCCGCATGAATCGCATCTAGCTTCACTTCGACGCGGTGCAATAAATAAAAGGACACTAAAATCGGAAAACTGATATCCGATATCATGTTTAACCACTGTTCCATTACTTACCCTCCTCTCACTACATAAAAATGGCCTTTGCAGTACTCTTTGCAAAGACCATTTTTGCATTATGCTGTTGCTACATCGAATTCTGTTACTTGTCTGTCTACAATACGTGCTCCTTTAATAGCTGATATTGCTCCAGCTGGTCCAGAAAATACATTTTTAGCCACAATAGTTTCCATGACCTGTTGAATTTCAGCTGCTGTTAAATTTGGCTTTGGTGCATCAATCGTAAGTGTTGATGTTTTACCTTCTGTTGTAACAAATTGTAACTCTAAAACTTGTGTCATCTGATGATCCCTCCTTAAGATAAATCGCTTGTTTCTTGCTTTTCGATACTGGCCAGTGTTTGTGATGAAAGACTAGCCATCGCATGCGCAACAGCTACTAAATCGTCCACGTTCGGTGTCTGATTGACATTACGATACGATTTTGTTGTGTATTTAGGTTCATTTTGTTCATTGTAGCCTTCCACATAATTGAGACGCAGTGTAGCCTGTAAAAAATTAACCTTCGCCATCAGCTTCACCTCCCTTCATACACTATATAAAGATGAATTACTAAAAAAGGGACATTATAGGATGAATTTTTTTTCAGAAGCTTTTATAATAGAGTCAGAGAAGGCAAAGAGGTGAACGATTTGTTACAAGGTTGGTTTTTATGGTTTATTTTATTTTGGGTGGTCGTCCTCATTTCATTGATGGCGATTGGTGGCTTTTTCATGTTCCGCAAGTTTTTAAAAGCACTCCCAAAGCAGGATGGAAAGTCTGATTTAGATTGGCAGGAATTTTATTTAGATAAAACAATTCATTTATGGGGACAAGCTGAAAAAGAGTTACTCTATGAGCTTGTGAGCCCTGTCCCAGAGCTCTTTAGACAAGTAGCAAAGGAGAAAATTGCAGGGAAAATTGGCGAGCTTGCTCTAGAGGAAAAAGCACCTGCCATTAACAATGACCTCATTATTCGTGGCTATATCCAAGCAACACCAAAACGCGATCACAAATTTTTACGCAAAAAATTAGAGCAAATGCATATTGACATCGCCCCCTATGAACATTTATTTGAATAAAGAAAGCAACGCTGCACAAGTTTCTGTGTGGCGTTTTTTTAGGTTATTGTGAGGAGTAATATTTTCGAGGTGCTATCCACATTCGGAGCAGCTCTATCCACCACTTTTGCGATTTTATCCGTCACTTTGTGGGTTTTATCCACCACTTTTGTATTTCTATCCTGAACTACCCCATAAAAAAACTACACTAGTATCAACACTAGTGTAGTTGTGGAATTGTTTTTTTGATTTTTTTAAACTGGATCAGCATGGCGATTCGCCAAGGTACTAACATGGCAAAGGCTAAGATCCAGAACATGCCTGCTAATTCACCGACATCGATAGAACTACTTAAAATCATTTTGGCAATCACTCGGAATACTAATAAACCAATTAATATAAAAACGAATGCTTTTGAACGTTTTAAATAAATATCTCGACCCTTCACTTCAAACTTGGAAGTGGCAATTAAAATTGTCGAGAACACCATTCCTACAGCCACTGCTTCTAATATTTGCATTGGCGGCACTCGAAATTGTTCAAATAAAAACATAAGTGCACCAGAAGACATCGCGATTGGCGGAATAATAATTTTCTTCTCATTTGTTGGCATTTTGGAAGCTCTCATACGTATAACCATGACAAAGCTACCCATTAGAATGGCCATGATGGTCGAACCAATAACATAATAGTGAGAAGGGATATTGCTCAACATTAAAAATCCTCCTCTAATATCAAATCAGCAATTTTGTCCAAGTAATTGATCGGCTACAGCTCTTAATCGCTCTGGCTCAAAGGGCTTGGTAATAAAATCTTTTGCCCCACTTTCAATCGCTTCTACGATTAATTTTTGTTGGCCTAATGCTGTTACCATAATAATTTTTGCATTTGGAAACTCTGGGATAATTTTTTTTACTGCTGCAATACCAGTCATAACGGGCATTGTTACATCCATTGTTACTAAGTCTGGTTGTAACTCTCGATACATCGCCACAGCTTCTTTACCATTTGCTGCCTTACCGACTACCTCATAACCCCATTCTGAAAACATATTACTGATTGCAACACGCATAAATAGCGTATCATCCACTACTAAAACTGTAGGCACATGTTCATCTCCCTCCACGTTAAAGTACGGTATGCCTTTATAGTTTAACAAATTAAAAGCCTGTAAATCCACCGAAAATAGGCTGTAAAATACGTGTAATATACGTTAATCCATCAAAGAATAACAAGATACCCACGGCAATCATTACATAACCGCCGATTTTTACAATTTTTTGGCTGTGTGTACGAATCCAAGACATACGTGAAATAAAGAACGATAACACAAAGAATGGAATCGCGAACCCTAAATAATATGCGAACATATAGCTAAAGCCCGCACCAGGATTAGTACTAGCCAACATTATAATAGACGCTAAAATTGGCCCTGTACACGGTGTCCATCCTGCCGCAAAGGCAATACCAATTAAGACAGACCCCAAATAGCCAGATGGTCGATTTTTAAATTGAAACTTTCGATCCTTCATTAGGAAATCAACTTGTAGTAATCCTACAATCATTAAACCAAATACGACGATTAAAATGGCACCAATCTGACGTAGTAAAGTTTGATAATTAAGGAAAAATTCTGCCGCAAATGAAGCACTTAGTCCAATAATGATAAAGATAATAGAAAACCCTAGTAAAAAGAATAGTGTGTGGAAAATGGCACGCTTTTGAAGCATCCCTTTTTCTGATTTTAGCTCATCTAATGTCATACCAGTTATGTACGATAAAAATGCTGGATACAATGGGAGGGTACATGGCGAAATAAAACTTAAAAACCCTGCACCAAAAGCTAAAAATACGTTAATGTCTGTCCCCATATTTTTTGATCGCTCCTTACAGTTACTGCATCCATCGTACCAAAAAACAGGATAAATTGCGCCCTTCTTGATTGTGAACGTTTCATGGCAAAATGATGAGATTTCTGAAAAGTCCTTCCAATCATTCAAAACATGGTATAAGCTACTTCTGCATTATGCCCTCCTGTTGATTTTCTGTCAACAAAATTCGCCATTATTCTACATTTGAATGGAATGGCCAAAGTTATCGTCAGAAATTATTTTTTCTCATAACAGTTTAAACAAAGGCACACTACATCATGTAGGATGACAGAATCTTTACTATTTTAATTCCGAGTATTTGTGAGTAAATATCGAATCTTCATGTATAATATTCATAACAAATGAGCATTTGATTGAAAAAAGAGGTGTAGTTCCTTGGAATTAAGAAAAATTAAACCCAAAAAAATCTATGAAGAAGTGTCCGAAATTTTGCATGAAAAAATAAGATCGGGTGTCCTAAAACCCGGTGATCGACTAGACTCGGTAGAACAGCTTGCTGAACAATTGCAAGTTAGCCGTTCTGCTGTGCGAGAGGCTCTTTCTGCTTTAAATGCAATGGGACTGATTGAAATTAAACAAGGCTCTGGAACCTTTGTAAAAAGTGTTCCATCCAACCGACTTGATTTTCCATTATCTACAGCCATGTTATCGAATAAGCATGGTATTGCCCATTTATTAGAAGTGCGCAAAATCATTGAGGTAGGAGCAGCTGCAAGCGCCGCTGTCCACCGAACAGAACGGGATATTCAAGCAATGTTACAAATTTTAGAGGACATGCAGCAAGCACATGGAGATGGTGAACTTGGTGAAAAAGTAGATTATCAATTTCATGTGGCCATTGCAACTGCCTCCCAAAACCCCCTACTTACTACAATCCTAGATCAAATTTCTGGTCTGATGATTGACACGATGAAAGAAACACGCCGCATTTGGTTGTATTCCAAAAAAACAACAAGCGAACAACTCTATGATGAACATATGCAAATCTTCCTAGCTATTCAACAACAAAATGAAGAATTAGCCAAACATGCGATGGCCGCTCATTTAAATAATGTTGAAAAAGTGCTATTGCAGTATTTTGAAACAACAGAATCCAACCCACAATAAAATAGCCTAGTTCTCTACTAGGTTGTTTGTTTTTTTCTGAAAATTCCATCAAAAAACTTTCATTCTTTGAAAATATTGTAGTATGATAAAGGCAAAGATAAGTCATCAGATGACCAGTTGTTTAAAAAGGAGCGATGAACATGAAAGTAACACTCTTTGCCACTTGCTTAGTGGATATGTTTCAGGGAGATGTAGGAAAAGCAGTTGTCGAAGTGTTAGAAAGGCTTGGCTGTGAAATTGATTTTCCTGAGCAACAAATTTGCTGTGGGCAGCCTGCCTACAATAGTGGCTATGTAAAAGAATCAAAAAATGCGATGAAAAAAATGATCACTGCCTTTGAACATGCTGAATACATCGTTTCTCCCTCTGGTTCTTGTGCCTATATGTTTAAGGAATACCCAGAGGTTTTTAAGGGGGATTCTCTATGGGAGCCAAAAGCAATTGCATTGGCAGCAAAAACCTATGAATTCACAGAATTTATTGTCAATGTATTAAAGATTGAGGATGTTGGCGCACAATTGGAGGGCAAAGCTACTTACCATACATCCTGCCATATGACACGCCTACTTGGTGTGACAGAGGCTCCATATAAATTATTACAGAACGTCAAAGGTTTGCAGTATGTGGACCTCCCTGGAAAAGATCGATGCTGCGGGTTTGGCGGTACATTCTCTGTCAAAATGGGCAATATATCTAGAGAAATGGTCAATGAAAAGGTACACAATGTAGAGGATACAGGGGCGGATATTTTAATTGGAGCAGATGCTGGCTGTTTAATCAATATTGGTGGTCGCATTCATCGCCAAGGTAAGCCGATTAAAGTGATGCATATTGCAGAGGTCTTAAACTGCCAATAAGAGGGGGAACAATAATGTCTATGAAAACTAGCAACGATCGCTTTCATGATCGTGTCACAAAAGAGCTAGAAAATCAATTTATGCGTGGTGCTGTTTCTAGTGCCCAGGATCGCTTTCAAACACGTCGTCTACAACAAGCACAGGAACTTGGACATTGGGAAGAATGGCGTTCACATGGCGAGGAAATACGTAAGCATGTTTTAGAAAACCTAGATTATTACCTATACCAATTAAGTGAAAATGTTGCCAAGAGAGGCGGGCATGTTTTTTTTGCTCAAACGGCACAAGAAGCAACAGCTTACATTCAAGGTATTGCGAAAAAGAAAAATGCGGCTAAAATTGTGAAGTCAAAATCGATGGTGACCGAAGAGATTAACCTCAATGCTGCTTTAGAGGAACTTGGCTGTGAAGTGATAGAAACCGATTTAGGTGAATACATTTTGCAAGTCGCAGATCACGAACCTCCATCACATATTGTGGCACCTGCGCTGCATAAAAATAAAGAGCAAATTCGAGATGTTTTTAAAGATAAACAAGGCTACACCCAAACAGAAAAACCCGAGGAGCTTGCCCTTTATGTGCGTGAAAAACTGCGCCATGAATATTTAACTGCCGATATCGGTATAACAGGCTGTAATTTTGCGATCGCTGAAAGTGGGTCCATTACACTTGTCACAAATGAAGGGAATGCTGATTTAGTTACTGCCCTACCAAAAACACAAGTCACTGTTATGGGTATGGAAAGAATTGTTCCTACTTTTGAAGAAATGGAGGTTCTTGTTAGCCTCTTAACACGCAGTGCTGTGGGTCAAAAGCTGACAAGCTACATTACCACACTTACAGGAATTAAAGACGAGGGTGATACAGATGGGCCTGAGGAATTCCATTTAGTCATTGTGGATAATGGCCGCTCTTCCATTCTTGGTGGTGAATTCCAACCTATTTTACAATGCATTCGCTGTGCGGCCTGTGTCAATGCCTGCCCTGTGTATCGTCATGTGGGGGGGCATACGTATGGCTCTATTTACTCAGGTCCTGTTGGTGTTGTGCTCTCTCCATTACTAGGAGGCTATGATGATTTTAAAGAGCTTCCCTATGCCTCAACATTATGCGGTGCCTGCACAGATGCTTGCCCAGTAAAAATTCCTTTACACCAGCTTATTCATCGACACCGTCAAGTCATTGTTGAACAGGAAGGGAAAGCACCCGTTTCAGAAAAGCTATTAATGAAGGCATTTGGCTTAGGGGCTTCTTCCCCTACTTTGTATAAAATGGCAACAAAGATGGCAGCTCCTGCTATGTCTCCATTTACGAAAAATCATACAATTTCTAATGGTCCTGGCCCTTTAAAAGCATGGACAGAAGCGCGAGATTTTCCTGCACCCAATAAAAACAGTTTTAGAGATTGGATGAAGAACCGAACAAAAGGAGATGAGCAAACATGACAGGTACCATTCAACATCGCGATACTTTTTTAGAAAACATTGCACAACAATTAGGACGTTCACCTATTACAGAACTTCCGCACCCGACTTGGCAGTATCAACCACAAAATCGTGTACTGAAAGATGCTACAAAGGATGAATTACTAGAAGTTTTCATTAAGCAATGTGCCAATATCCATACGAATATCGTTATTTCTGATCGTACCAAGCTTGCTCATGATCTACAATCTGTTGTCGATCATTATGGTGGAAAGTCCGTTATCACGTGGAAAGATGATCGATTTCAAGTTTATGGTCTATCTGAATTAATGACAGAAAAATGGCCACAAGCCAATATTCAACTTTATGAATGGAATACACAGCAACCAGAGGAAAATATTCGACAAGCTGAAAAAGCAAATATTGGTATAACCATTAGTGAGATGACTCTAGCTGAATCAGGGACGGCTGTGCTTTTTAGCAGTAAAAATCAAGGAAGGAGTGTTAGCTTCTTACCCGAAAAATCGATTATTTTAATTCCTAAAAGTACGATTGTTCCGCGTATGACCCAAGCAGCACGTTGGATTCGTGAAAAAATCCGGAATGGTGAGAAAATCCCTTCTTGTATTAATTTCATTACGGGACCAAGTAATTCAGCAGATATCGAGATGATTTTAATCGTTGGCGTACATGGTCCTATTCAAGCGACCTATATAGTCATTGAGGATTGCTAAACTTCCACTACGGGCGAATGCTTTCCGCGCTGGGGTTGAGCTGCTTTCCTCGCTTCGTTGCTGCCGCTTCGCTTTCGCACAGAAAGCAGAAATGATAGAGAAAGAAAATGAACAAAAGTCATCGAGAGTCAACTTCTCGGCTTTTGTCTATAGTCTTAGGCATACACTTGAATGCATGCCTTTTGTTTATGTTGTTGAATGAGGTACACTTTCTGTCATGTCTTTTTTTTCATAATACTCTGGATGCGCTTCTTTTAGGATGGATGAACGTAACATCACGAGTGCAATGGTAATAATAATCACGCTTGTTACAGGTAAAATAATCGTGGCTGGTATTGCATCATATAATATGCCATAAACTACCATACCAATGGGCATCATGGACATTGCCATTGTTTCCATCAGTCCAAAGACGCGTCCGCGGAATTCTTCTGAGATGATTTTTTGCATATACACCCCAATTGGCATATTAATACCTATTTCAAAAATGGCGAAAATAAAGTAAATGATTAGATAAAAACTAACAATTGCAATATAAGAAAAATTCGTGACTAGTGGAATGACCGCCAAGGCCAAACTACCTGCCAATAGCAATAAGCTTATTTTTGAGAAACGTAATGGCACTTTGACTTCTGGTCTTGTCGCAAAATAAATGGAAGCCACAAGCATACCCGCTGCTCCTGATGCCTGAATAAAACCAAAATGCGTAGATTTTACTTGCAGCAATTCAATGATAATGTACGTCCCACCAACAGCGATGGCAGAAAAGAATAGATTAATCCATAATGCCACCCACATGATTGTTTTTATGACTTTACGCTGTTTTATATAATAGAAGCCACTTTTAAGCCCTTCCCACACCTTTTCCTTCTTCACATCTTCGCCTCTTGTACTATATAGTTTAAAATCCATCGTTGCCTCTAAACAAAATGCAATGGCATACGCCACGATATTAACCATTAAAAATACGTCCATATTGAAGAATCCATACATCATGCCGCCAATGACTGGTCCCCCAATGGCAGCCACCGACATCGATAATTGATTAAATGACATCGCGCGCTGTAAACGTTCTGGATTAACAAGCGTAGCAATTGCAGATGAAAACGTGACCCCGGAAAATGCGGAACATATCGTATTAAAAACTGTAGCTATGTAAATAGCATAAACGGATATCCCTACTGTTTCTGTATATAACAGTAATCCCCCTACGGTCAAAATGGTTCCTGCTTGCGCAAGTAAAATCGTCCGTTTTTTTGAAAAATTATCTGCTACATAACCTGCCAAAGGTGCTACGAGAGCACGAGGTAACACAGAACAAATCATATTGGTCGCAAAGCTCATGGCGGACCCTGTCATGGCTAATATATACAAGCTGAATCCAAATGCCATCACATTCGCCCCTAACATGGCAATCATTTTACTCGCTGTAAAAGTCCATAAATGATAGGTCGCCTTTTTTAATTTCTCCACTTCATTCATCCCAAAACCCCTCCATTTTTAACTAGATTAAAAAGTTTAATATTATTAAACAAAATATACCATGACTCCCTCTTTTCATGCAAGAAAAAGTTTAATATAATTAAACAAAAGGAGGCGAGGCAGTGGACTCTTTAGGCGCACGAATTCGCAAATTAAGGAAAGAACGAAAATTAACATTAGAGGCACTTGCTGGTGATCGTCTAACAAAGGGAATGTTAAGTCAAATTGAAAATGAAAAGGCCAAGCCATCAATGGATAGCCTTGACTATATTGCTGAACGGTTAGGTGTAAAGGCTAGTGAATTATTGGAAGAAGTAACACCGTCATCCATTCGTTCACTTTTAGAGCAGGTAGAAATTTTATTTGCAGAGGTAAAATGGGGAGACATAGTTCGTCACCAAGAAATTGTTGATTTAATAAAGCCATCTGTAGAGAGCCTTCCTGATAGTTATGAAGCTGGTCGCTTGTTGTATATTTACGCTGTCACGCAGTATGAAGCGGGAATAAGCTCATGGGAATCTCCCCTCCTGCAAGCGCGCACTGTCTTTAAAGAAATTAATTTACTCACCCATTGGTTCAAAACATACATCCTGCAAATTTCCATATTAGCGGGAAAACGTCACTATGACTTGGCCTATGCCTGTATTTTGCAAGCACAAGAAATTGTTGAACAAGAGGACTATCAGCTCGATTCGCGTGAAGCTTTATCAATGACTTATTATACGAGCATTTTACAGCTTGCCATTGGAGAACATGAAGATGGGAAAAAATTAATAAACGAGACGATTACCAATGCTCATAAAAACCAACTGTTCTATCAAATTGATGATATGTATCGTATTGGGGCCTATTGTGCCATGATTGACCATGACTTTGAACAAGCTGAGCATATGTTTATGAAGCTAGAGCAATATCAGGCATTTGCTGAACGCGTTCAAGTAGATGCTTTCATTTTTATTTTACGAGCACATTATTATAACAATTACAAGCTTAATTATGAACAGGCTCTGATAGAAATAGAGAGATATTATGAGCTCATACATGAAGATTTAGAAATTTTGGATCCAAACTATTATTATGCTGAAAAAGGAAAATCCTTATATTTGCTCGGGCGTTATGAGGAGGCGAAGGCTACATTTGAACATTTTACAAAAATACCAATTTTTATCAGCCATCCGTACGATATCTTAGGCTTAAATGAATGTTTTTCCTATAAAGCTCTTTGCTTTGCACATTTCGGGGAACTTACAACCGCTTATGACATTGCGAAAATGGCATACAACGATTCACTGGATTTAGTTGATTTACCTTATAAACGCAAAATCGAGGAAGTCTATTTGACGATTAAGGCACAAATTGATTCTAACTCCTAATATCAAAGGGATTGCACAAAGTTGTGCAATCCCTTGTTTTTACTTCTGATGATCTTGTTTAATTTGCTTATGAATTTTTCGCAACGCCTTTTTGGATCCACGTTCAATATCATGCTGAAGCTTTCGGTCTTGATAGTCAACAAACAATGTCTCAAGATCATATCCTTCAGGGTATAACTCTGTTGCTGGTAATTCTAATATTATTCGTTTGGCATTGATCTCTAGCATTTGCCCCTTATAAAACACTGTCACATTATAGAACTGATTCATTTCTTTATAAACAAGCCCGACATCATCATAATCCAATAATTTCACTCTGTCCCCTTTAGCAAAATCATTTGTCCCTGACTTGCTAGTTTTCTCAACTTTAGGTTTACGAATTTTACTTTCCTGAACACGTATCATTTGATAATCCTTGTACTTCATATAATCTTTCGCTCGTTGTAAAACCTCTTCACGGACATTCATTTTTTTAGAAATCCATAGAGCATTACTCTCTCCGGATGTGCCAATCATTAATTGATATAAAGGCTCTAATGTTTCACTATTAAATCGCATAGCCGCATTCATAAAATCTGGATGCATCTCTGAAAATCGTTTAATTTCTCCGTAATGTGTTGTCGCTACTGTGATACAGCCCATTTGATAGAACTCTTCCAGAATTGCAATAGCCAGTGCAGCGCCCTCATTCGGCTCGGTACCACTGCCGATTTCATCAAATAATAATAGTGTATGGTTATTGGATGCTCTCATAATGTCGGAGAGATTTTTCATATGGGATGAAAACGTACTTAGCGCATTTTCCATACTTTGATTGTCACCTATATCGACAAAGATATGATCGAATATAGCCAATTCAGTGCCCTCATCTGCCACGATATGAAAGCCTGACATTGTCGCCAATGTTAATAAGCCAATTGTTTTCAGCACAACCGTTTTCCCGCCAGCATTTGGTCCAGTAATAATTAAACTCCTGTAATCTTTCCCAATCGTAAATTGAAGTGGCACAGCATTTCCTGGTAATAAAGGATGTCTACCATTGATTACTTGGATGTAGCCATAATCATTTAGGCGTGGCTCCATGCCGCCAATTTGTCTACTAAATTTTGCTTTAGCAAAGACCATATCATACTGGCTAATCAACTCCATGTTAATATTGATGGCCTGAAGATGTTCCATTAAGAGCCCTGATAAAGATGCTAAAATTTGATACTCCTCCACCGCTTCTTCAGCCTTTAAGGTAGCTAATTCTACATTTAATTTAGCAACAACACTTGGCTCCATAAAAACGGTTGCACCCCTTGAGGAAATTTCTACTACCGTTCCCTGTATATGATTTTTATAGGAAGCCTTAATGGGAATTGTATAGCGATCATCCTTTTGACTAATAAAGAATTCCTGAATGTAGGCTTTGTTGGCACTGTTGTTCAAAAATTTTGTTAAACGTTCTTTTATTTTCTCTTCTGTCGTTTCCATATGATGACGAATACGCTTTAATTCGCGACTAGCAGCCGAGTCGACACGATTGGCCTTTATTGCAAAGTTAATTTCCTCTTCCACGCCTTTAAATTCTGCCATTGAATTAGCGTAAGATGAAAGCACTGGTGCAAAAAATTCCTTATTTAACATGAACTTTTTGATGTTACGACAACCTCTTAAAAAGTCTGACATACTAATTAGCTCACTAGGATCTAAGATCATGCCTTTTGTAAGTTTAGTCATAATATGCTCAATATTGGATACACCTAAAAACGGTACATGCCCCTCTGCATCTAATATCGCACGTGCCTCTGTCGTTTCATTCAGGCGAGTTTTCACAACTGCTAAGCTTGAGCTTGGCATTAATTTATCTAATAGCTGTTTCCCCAATCCACTAACACAATAGGATTTAACAATTTCTTTTAATTCTTGGTATTGTAATTTTTCTAGAGTAGTAAAATTCATTTGTTCATGCTCCTCATTCTGATATTTATCATGCATGAAGATACCTACCCAATATTAGATAGCAATGATGTTTTAAACAAAATAAAAAAGCTGTGAGGAATCCCCACAGCTCTATCTTCAAAAGGCGAGTGTCAAAAGTATTACAAATAAAACCTCATTTTCTGAAGTTTCATCCATAGATGCACCGCTTGATAAAGTATTGTAGGTATCTACATAGGTTTTTGAAATAAATCCATGACAAAATAAGGGGTGTGTTGATAACATAAGTCCCCTGTCGCCATATCATTTATTTCATTTAATTTTTACCTAGTTAGAACCTACCGCACTCACAAAAAGCACCTCGCATTAGTTTTCATTGTTATCTAATTATTGACATCATCTTACTATATGCTGACTAAATTGTAAAGGTGCCAAATATGATCGATACCTTTACGCCCCCATGTCATATTATTTTTATGCAAAATAACAAGCTATCCAGCAGCTAATTCCTATTAGCAAGAATAGCATTTTAGTTTATCTAAAGGGCATTTTATCAAATACTAATGCGATTAAACCCCAAAAGATGGAGCCACTTGAACCCACTCCCTTTCCTCATGTACCTTCGCGTTGTCCCTAATACTAATGGCAATAAAGCCAAGTCCTAAAATAAATAGTACAACTCGCTCCAAAATTAAGCCCCTCTTTTTCCTAATTTACCGGCATATCTTACAAAATCAGCATAAATCTTCAACAAAAAAACCTGTAGAAAAATCTACAAGTCTTTTAAGAAACTGATTTATGATGGGCTTTTCTTGTTTCAATGATTTTGGAACCCGAGAATAGTAGTAAAGCCGCCCAAATAATGCTGAATGCTAAAAGCTCTATCTGACTAAATGGTTCCTTATACAGTACGATACCTAAAATCAACACAATAGTTGGTGAAACATATTGAATAAAGCCTAATAAATACAATGGAATATTTTGTGCACCTTTTGCAAATAAGATTAGTGGCACAGCTGTTACTAAACCACTGAAAATCATCAAAATATCTGTTTTTACGTCAACATGTAAGAACGAGGCTTGATGGGTTGCAAATAAATAAACATAATAGCCTAAAGCAAATGGTAAGATCAATAATGTTTCAATGGCTAATCCTCTTGTGGCATCCAATTTAATTTTCTTTTTCAATACGCCGTAAATAGCAAATGATATTGCAATCAACAGTGCTACCCATGGCACAGATCCATAGTTAATCGTTAAAATAATAACGGCCACAAAAGCAATTCCTGTCGCGACCCATTGTGCACGACTCAGTGATTCCTTAAAGAAAATCACGCCGAAGATAACAGACAATAGCGGATTTATATAGTAGCCTAAGCTTGTTTCAATTAAATGGTTATGCGTTACTGCCCATATATACAAGTACCAGTTCATTGAAATGACGAAGGATGCACCCGCAAGCTGCCAGAAGTGCTTTTGATGTGACCATAAATATTTCAAATCTGCAATGAGATCCTTCCGCATTCTAAATACGATGACAGCCAGTACAGTAAAGACAAATGACCAAATCACTCGGGATAATAAAATCTCCATACTTGGTACATGTTCAAGTAGTTTCCAATATAGAGGAAAGGCACCCCAAAAGGCATAGGCAAAAAATGCCGCCAAAACCCCTTTTTTCTCATTTGACATTGCTATTAACGCTCCTACTCTTAGTGAAATCAATTGCGATCTCACATAATCTTAAACTAGTTAAAGAATAGACTCATTATAGGGCTTTGAGTGGCAGCTGTAAATGCCAAATTTCTAGACATCTTGTTCACCGTCCATCTTTCTGCTCAGATTCTAGCTCAGAGATATATTTACGCACTGTACTATAGCTAATATCTGGATTGATTTGCCGTTTGATGCGGATATGGATTTCCTTTATACCAACCCCTTGCTCACGCATATTTCTGATCATCGACTTCAGAGGACCTGTAAGTGATTCCCTCGACAATGCCGTGTATTTACTTAGTTCAATAAGTAGCTCCGTATTTTGTTGGCGGAGTACCTTCATTTCCTCTACCACACAATTATATTCCGTCACTTTTTTTAGAAGGACTGTGTTTTGTTGCTTTAATTTTTGCATGTCTTCTGTAAGCACTACATTTTGTTTTTTTAACATTTTTCGTTCTTGTTCAATACCATTTTTCTTGTTATCTAAATCTGTATGCCGAACTTTGTACATCTTTTCCTTATGCAATAACTCTAAATAGCGGCTTTGTGGAATAAGCATTAAAGTTTCAGTCGTGTTTAGAGCAAGCGTCCCATCTTCGAAAGACTCATACGAAAATGTAGAGGATTTTATTTTATTTGTCATTACTTCACTCCTCCACGAATCATTTCATGTAATCGTATTGCTTTGTATAACATCTATCCTCTTCCTTTTTCATTTGATAATCATTCTCATTTGTATTTATCATAATCAGTATTTCACTTTTTGTCAAAGATCATTTGTCTCATACAATATAAAAAAGCTTCTTGCAAAAATTACTGCAAGAAGCTTTTAGACTTACATTTTTTTCAATTTCTCATATTCCAATTGCAAACGTTCGATACGTTTACGACCTTCTTCACGATTTCTAGCTGTCTCAGCTTGAATTTGCTTCGTTTCTTGAATACCAGTCATAATCGTTTGCCATGTTGTTTCAATTGTTTCAATTTTAATGCTTGGGCTGCCAGCTTGACGTGCAATATTCACACTGTTTTTACTAATATTTTCAGCATTACGCACAAGCATTTCGTTTGTACGACGGTCCAGCTCAACCATAGAATCGGAAATCAGCTTTTGGCGTTTCAATGTGACTGCATGAATCAACCCTTGTTTAAAAATTGGAATCGTTGTTACAAAGGCAGAGTTAATCTTTCCAATTAAATGGTTATTCCCCTGCTGCATTAAGCGAATTTGAGGTGCTGATTGGAATGATACTTGCTGCGCCATTTCTAAATCATAGCGGCGTTGCTCTAATAATTCCACTGCTCGTAGCATTGTTTCATATTCCATTGCCGCTAATTGATCGCCTGTTTGAGCTTTTTGTTCAAGAGCTGGTAATGATGAGCGAACATCTTCTATCTTTACTTCAATCGCAGCAACAAATTTGCTTAAAGACTGGAAGTAATTTAAGTTTTGGTCATATAGATTTTCAAGGTCGATGGTATTACGCTTCATTTCACCTTCATATTTTTGAATTTCGCGGTAAATGACATCGACTTCCTTGTTCATGCTGTCATATTTAGATAAGAATCTTTCCAATTGCTCTTTTCCTTTATTAAAGAGCTTGGAGATGAAACCACCTTTTTTCTCCTCCGAGAAATCTTGCGGATCAAATTTATCCATAATTTTATTCAGATTATTTAATAGGACACTTGATTCTTCTAGCTTACTGGCTTTCATAGTGGCTAGCATTTTATCTGAAAACATGGAGATGCCACTTGCTGTTTCTTTACCAAGCTCTAGCATGGCAATTTGATCTTTGACATCAATTCGTTGTGCAAGTGCATGAACCTCTGGATCTTTCTTTAACATCAGCTGATTTTGTGCAATTTGTGATAACTCTTGCTCCGACACAAGTACGGGCTTTTGTTCAGGTTCTTGTTGCGAAAGTGGATTCGGCTGTAATAAAGGATTTTCGGTAGCGAATGGATCCTTGGATTTTAAAAGATCATTGTTGAATTCAGACATACGTATTACCCCCTGCGATTTATCTCTACTATTTTACTTACGTTTACCCTGTAAAAAAGTTTCATTCTGTTAGAAAGACAAATTCAATTTCGTGTTCTCTTTTTAAATTATAGCTTTTTTCTAAACAAAATTCGACTAATTCCGTAAATTCCTTTACATTGTTTGCTAGCATTGGCATTAAACAACAAAAAAAGCAGCTACATGATGGATGTAGCTGCTCATACCTTAAGTTGTTACCTTTAATACTGTTTTAATTTTTTGAATCACACCGCCTGAGCTATATGTCAGCACACTGCGTTTATAGAACGATAAACTAAATAGATACACGACAACAATCGTTGCTATTAAAATACCTAATGAAAGTAGTGGCACAATGCCTCCGATATCTGTAGCACCAATACGCATTGGCATGATCATACCTGACGTTAGTGGGATATAAGAGAATATTTTAATGATAATCGTATCTGGATTACCCATCCCTGTTAGCATTACGTAGAAACCAATAATCGTAATAATCATGGCAGGCATTAATACTTGACCCGCTTCTTCTACTTTTGATACTAATGAGCCGAATAATGCTCCAATGATAAGATAAAGGATAACCGTTAACAATAAGAAAACTATGGCATAGATGACATAACTAACTGATAGTTCCTTAACAATGTCAGCCGCCATATCCCATACAATTCCGCCTTTGATAAATTTCGCATAGAACAAGAATACTGCACCTAAAATGCCCATCTGTGTTAACGCCAATAATAATACGCCTGCGATTTTTGCTTTAAAATGAGTAGTTGGTTTGACACTTACTAAAAGCATTTCCATTGCTCTTGAACCTTTTTCAGAGGCAATTTCAGTCGTAATCATCGATAGGAATGTAGAGATAAAGAAATAAATTAAAATCCCAACTGCATAGGAAACAACTAACCCTGATTGCTTTTCTTCTTCACTCTTTCCACCTGTTGATTCCTCGTTTAAGTTTTTAGTCGAAATCGTCGTTTGAGCAGCCATAATATGTGCAGCCTGTTCAGGTGATAACGATAATTGCTGTACCGCATAATGCTGACCAGCATACTGTAATAAGGATGATAATGTCGATTGATCGTTTAATTTCAGTGGCGTAAACGTTGCAATTTCCGCTTGTAGCTGACCATCCTGATCATTAATTGTCACAATGGCTTCTAATTTACCGTCTTTTACTTTTTTTTCAAGTGCCGATTTATCTTTTTCATCTTGGATAAATGCCATATCCCCATTGGATACAAAAATACCACTTAAATCAGCAGACGTTTCATTGACAATGGCAATTTGCTGCGCTTCATCATCACCCGTAAAAAGCTCTTTAATTTCAGACCAGAAAACAGCCACAGACATGACCAGAACATATAAACATGTCATTAAAATAAAGGATTTTGATTTAATTTTTGATTTATATAATTGTTTCATTAATAAATTAAACTTCGACAACATTGCCACCTACCTTATCTTTAAAGATTTCATCTAATGATAAATAATCCAAGCTGAATTTCTCAATATACTTCCCATTGGAAAGTTGCTCAAAAATACTTTGCGCAAAGCTTTCATCTGCTAACGTAAGAACCGTTTGCTCCTTCTCTACACGTACATCTTTGACGCCTTCTAACCCCAATAGCTGTGTTGTTGACCAATCTGTCCGAACTGCCAGCTTTGTTTTGCCATATTGTTTCTTTAAATCTAGTAAGCTACCAGAAAATAAAGAAACACCTCTTTTTAATAAGCATAAATGATCACAAAGCTCCTCAACATTATCCATTTGATGGCTAGAGAACAGAATTGTTGTGCCCTGTTCCTTTAAAAGTAGAATGGCATCCTTCAGTAAGTCCTTATTAACGGGGTCCAATCCACTGAATGGTTCATCCAAAATCAAAAATGCAGGTTGATGGATAAAGCTTGCAATCAGCTGTACCTTTTGTTGATTCCCTTTTGACAACGTTTCGGCCTTGTCTTTCCGCTTTTCTTCCAGCTCAAAACGTTGAATCCAAAAATCAATTTCTTTTTTCAGCTCCGCTCTTTTCATACCACGTAACTCACCAAAAAAGTACAGTTGTTCCTCTACCTTCATCGTTGGGAAAATACCACGTTCCTCTGGTAAATAACCTAGAACATCTCGGTTAATAGCATTAACCGGCTGACCATTCCATGTAATTGTACCTGCCGTTGTCTCCTGTAAATCTAAAATCATTCGGAAAGTGGTAGTTTTCCCCGCACCATTTTGACCAATAAGACCAAAAATTTCACCCTTTTCAATCGTAAAATTCAAATCATCCACAGCCGTAAAATCTTTGTACTTCTTCGTGACATGCTGTAACTGTAAAGTCATATTGTTATCCTCCTTATCCTTCGAATATATGTAAATTTTCTTTCAATCTTTTTTTACGGTTTTCATTTTTAATAATAGAGATACAAGCCATTATGGATACAATAAAATTCATACATCCTACACTGGCGTTTAATAATCTTACAGATGGTCCCCAAGTTCCTATCGAAAGATTATAAAGACCAGCCATTATATTTAATAGCAACAACAGTATAAAAATACGATTCATCGATTTTAAATAGCTAATTTTAGATGTAGTATCCGAAAATAATTCAAATGGTCCTTCTGATTTTGGTTTTCGGTAATACGCCCAGCCACCAAATCTGTAAACACATTCTATATTCATCGTATCTAGAAACTCAAAATAATCCTTTGATTTCCTTTTCACAAATTCATTTCGATAAATATATTGACCAGGTGTCCCTTTTTCAAACACAAAATAACCTACTACATTCTTTTTTAAATTCCACCCCCGATCCGCCATTTCATTGACCCACCGTTCTTCTTTTTCATAATCAATAAAAAAACGATACACTCTTTTTTTCATTTGATCTCACTCCTAAAATGAAGTTAAGCTTCCTTTTTCATTATTTTCTGATTTCCCGGAAAATAATGACCGCTCCATTAATCCGAAAATACATTTAATTCTCTCTTTAATCGATTGCGGACACGCATAAGCTTATATAATGGGAGAGAGAATAATATAACAACAACTAGGTTCAACATATTCAGTGTGAAACCTACCCAGTCCGTCGTTTGTTCGGAAAAGTCTCCAATCAAACCGATTATGCCGATGAATAAATTAAGTAGAATAAGAGAAAGCAAGAAAGTCATCTTTTTTGACAGGTTTCCAATTTTTGTTTTTTTATCAGTATACAGCTCAAATGGCCCTTCTTTTGCTGCTTTTCTAAAAAAAACAAAATTACCAGAGCGGTCAACTTGTTCAATGCCAGAAGATTTGAGAAATTCGAGATAATCCTCTTCATAGTGCTTATCAAATCGCTCCATTTCATCATGGCGATAAATATAGCTTGCCGGTTCACCACGTTCAAACGTAAATCGAATCCAAGTGAATTTTTTCAAATGCCAGCCCTGACAAGCCATGTCATTAACCCAATTCTCAATTGCATACGGATTAATCATCAATCGATATCTATGCATATTATTCAACTCCCTTCGTTATACGGATGCCATTGTCAAAAAGTTCCCTTAATCTCAAAATTTCAAATTCAACGACAGATTTTCCAGTTTCGGTAATAATATATTCTTTTTTTCTGCCATCGTCATCAAGAGCCTCAATCCATCCTCGTTCTAGCAAAGTCTTAATGGCACCATAAATGGTTCCTGCGCCTAAGCGTACTCGCCCATTGCTCATTTCATCTACTAATTGCATGATGCCATAACCATGTCTAGCCTCATACAAAGCTAATAAAATATAATAAACGCCTTCTGTTAACGGCGGATGCTCCTGTGTCATACAATCCCCCTTTATATCGTCCATCAATATATCGTCAGCCGATACATTTAAAATATATCAGCAGTCGATATAGTTGTCAATGCTCTTGTTACCTATTATTCCCTTTAATCGAATGATTATGTTGCAGAGAATCATGCACTATGCTAGCATGTAAGTAATTACTTGCATGAAAGGAAGTTTATTTTTGACAACAAAGGGAACCGCAGAACGAATCATCGAAGCTGCTCTACAATTGATTAGTGAAAAGGGCTATACTGCTGCCACAACGAAAACTATTGCTGAATTAGCCGGCGTCAATGAAGTTACCCTTTTCCGCCATTTTGGCAACAAGCGTGGCCTCTTGAAAGCCATAGTTGAACAATTTTCGTACTATCCCGTTTTACAACAGGAGATCAATCAAAATGTGACGTGGGACTTAGAAAAAGATTTATATAACTTCTCTTTAAAGCATTTTGAATTTTTAATGTCGATTAAAGACTTGGTGATGATTGGCTTTAAGGAGTCCATTCAGTTTCCTGAAATAAGTGAGGAAATTGCGAATATTCCTCTTCTGATCAAAAAGGAACTCTGCCAGTACTTTCAAGAAATGCAACACCGAGGGAAAATTAGAGAGGTTAATGTTGAAGCTACAGCGTTATCGCTTATTGCCCTTAATTTTGGTCATTTTATGTCACGTGCACGCCTTGGTACCATGGTGTCTGACATACCAACCGAAGAACTATTACAGACAAGTGTTGCTATTTTTTCTAGGGGACTCGTTTCCTAGAAAAAATTTCTCCTTTCAATGCAAGTAAGTACTTACTTTATTAAAGAGGTGATTAGAAATGAGAGGTTTACAAACTTTATTGCGAGTTCGTGAAACATATATTGGCATTGTTGCTGCCATTGCCTTTCAATTAATTTTCTTTACAATCTGGATGACAGCCTATGACGGTGTCAATGAACGAGCAGATCAATTATCTATCGGCTTTATTTCGGAAGACACGGGAATGGGGCAACAAATTGCGAAGGATATGAAGGACAACATTCCATTTACGTTAAAAGAATATTCGTCTATGAAGCAAGCAGAACAAGCACTCAATGAACGTCAAATTAATATGATTATGCAAATACCAGCTAATTTTACTAATCAACTTCAGACTGGAAAAGAAGCTGAAATCATTTACGCGATTAATCAGGCCAATGCAAGTGTTGCGAAAAACATGATGGAAGGTGTAGCAAAGCAATTAACAGAAGAAATAAATCAAATGCTCTACCCATTACAACAAAATCAGGCGATTGAGGTTTTTTCCCAGCAATTTGCCCAGCTTCCATTTGAGCAAAATACCTCACAGCAAATAAACGCTTCTGTCAAAACAACCGTGATGACAGTTAAAGATCACGCAGTCGATGCTACCATTATTAAAACGAATGATGTGAAGGGATTTGCGGCAAATTTTGTCCCACTTATGGTCATCATCTCCTCCTTTGTAGGTGCGATGGTGATGATTATGCAACACCATCAAGCCGCCCAAATGGTGCAAAGTAGTCTTTCCAAGTGGCAATTGTTTTTAGCACGACAGCTGCTCAATGTTGGAGTCGCCCTTACTCTACCATTTCTTACAATCGGTTTAATGCATCTATTTAATATTTCAAGCAATGAAAGCTTTCTATCTATCTATTTCTTCCAATCCGTGATGTTCCTAGCTTTCCTTTGCCTTGCACAAGTTTTCGTTATTCTCTTTGGAAATACGGGCATGGTCTTCAACATTTGTGCCCTATCGCTCCAATTAGTAACCTCAGGTGTGCTCGTTCCCAAAACCATGCTATCTGAAGGTTACAAGCAAGTAGCTGCCATGCTACCCGCTACTTACGGTGCTGATGGCTATTACACCATTATTTTTGGAGGAAGTGCCGATAATTTACTACAAAATAGTAGCTCCTTAGGCATCATTATCCTTGTCACTATGGCAATCGCTACAGTGGTCATGGCAATGAAGCCCACACCCGCTCTATCATCTAGTTAGTGGTAATTATATAGCCCCTCGCTCTGTTCTTTTGGTAGATGGACGGGGTGGGGGCTATCCAGCAGTTTGAGCGTTTTATCCATCGATTTCTGCTCTATCCGTCACTTAAGGCGTTTTATCCGTCACTTTCACCTCTCTATCCGTCACTTTTGCCGCTCCATCCGCCACTTCAAACGTTCTATCCATCACCTCGAACATTTTTCAAAATCGCAGCTAATTGCTGATTTAAAATACTCACGCTGTCGCTAAAATCACCTCGATACCATTGGATGATGAGCCCGATAATCGCGTTTGCTTGATAGGCACTATAATAATCAATCGAAATCTGTTCAGCCATTTGATGTTCGTGATGCGTTGTGATATCCCGCTTTAACAATGCGTAAATCCCATCAAACAGCATGTAGTAATACGTCAATGGGACGTTTTTAGAAAATACAATACGATAAAACATTTTAAAGCGTTCAATATGGTGGAAAATACGAATAGTGTTCGGATCTAGTTGATGAGTATCCAACGTTGTCACAGCACGATAAGGCTCTTCATAGGACTGATATAAATCCTCCATAATCTCTTGAAAGTATTCTTCAAAGAGCCCCTCTTTTTGCTCGTAATGCAAATAAAAAGTTCCCCTATTCACCTTAGCCTCTCTACATATTTCAGCAATGGATATTTGCTCCAATGGCTTTTGACTAAGCAGCGTCAATAAGGCTGCATGCAAGGCTTGCTTTGTTTTAATAATTCGTAAGTCTGTCGTGCGCAATTTTTTCAGCTCCTTATAAACAGTTTTTCCAAAAGTGTTGATTACTCAACACATCCAGATATTTTGCATATTGAAATCGCTTTCAAATTTATTATATGATTTTAATGAACAGATGTTCAATATCTAACTAAAATAGTATGAGGAGGTCTTTGAGATGAGATTAGAAGGTAAAGTAGCTATTGTGACAGGTGCAGCTTCAGGCATGGGGAAAGCTATTGCAGAAGGTTATGCAAAAGAAGGTGCTAAGGTTGTCGTTTCAGACTTAAATTTAGAGGGTGCCCAAGCTGTTGTAGAAGGCATTCAAGCGGCTGGAGGTACAGCGTTTGCTATTCAAACAAATGTCGCATCAACAGAAGACTTGCAACGTTTATTTGATGAAACAAAAAGTAACTATGGACAATTAGATATTTTAGTCAATAATGCAGGTATCATGGATGGCATGGAACCAGTTGGTGAAATTTCCGATGAACGTTGGGATAAAGTATTTGCAGTTAATACTACAGCAGTAATGCGTTCAATGCGTATGGCAACAGAAATTTTCCTGGCACAAGGGCATGGTGTCTTTGTTAATAATATTTCTGCTGGTGGCTTATATGGTGCACGAGCTGGAGCTGCGTATACAGCTTCGAAACATGCTGTTGTTGGGTTAACAAAGAATACAGCCTTTATGTATGCCGATAAAAATATTCGCTGTAATGGTATTGCACCAGGGGCAGTTATGACGAATATTGCCTCCTCCATGACAAATATGAGCCAAACAGGTGCAGCACGACAAGCACTTGGTTTATCGATTAATCCACGTGCTGGTCAACCAGAAGAAATCGCTCAATTAGCTATTTTCCTTGGCTCTGACGAAGCAAGTTTTGTGAACGGGCAAGTCATTGCTGTGGATGGTGGCTGGACAGCTTATTAAAATAGAAATAGCACGCACTGTGATTAATATCTGTGCGTGCTATCTTTTAATTACAGTACTTTTTTAGATGGAAGTAGGGTGCCAAGAAATGCTCCAAGAACCGCTGGCAATATCCATCCTAACCCTATATCATAAAAAGGCAAAATTGTTGAATAAAGCTTCTCCAAAGCATCTAACACACTTAACTTCGCTTCAGGTACACTTTCAACTAAGGCTTTATAGCCGTCTATCAAGCTAATGAAAAATGTGAAAATCATCGCGATGGCATACACCGTTTGCTTATTGCGAAAGAACGATGAGCAAAGGGCTAGTAAAATTAATACAATCGCCAGTGGATATAAGAACATAAGAACAGGGATGGCAAATTGTATGATATTGTTTAATCCGAAGTTAGCAATCACAAAGGACACAACACACATTAAGAACACAAACCATTTATAGCTAACCTTTGGAAACACTTCGTGGAAAAATTCACTACATGAAGTGATTAAGCCGATACTTGTCTTTAAACAAGCGAGAACAATAATAACGGCCAATAAAATGGCGCCAAATGAACCAAAATAGTGGTCTGCCACTGCGGCAAAAATTAAACCACCATTATCAAAAGTGCCAACAGCTGTAGTACTGGAAGCTCCCATATACGTAATCAGACCATAGATAAGCATCATTAGTGCCATTGCAAAAATGCCTGATGTCCATGTCGCCTTTGCTATTTCCTTCCGATCTGATATGCCTGCACTTTTAATGGCATGAATGACAACGATCCCGAAGGCAAGTGAAGCTAACGCATCCATCGTATTATAGCCCTCTTTAAAGCCTGTTATGAAGGCCGCATCTATATAATCGCCCATTGGTTGCTGGAAATCCCCCATCGGCTTTACGATACTTGTAATAATTAAAATGAATAACATCATTAAAAAGGCTGGTGTTAAATATTTACCAATGTAATCCATAATTTTCGCTGGATTTAAGGAGAAATAAAAAACGATAGCGAAAAAAACAAAGCTAAAAACGGCAAGTAGTAAGGTAACATGTTGTGCTTGGATATATGGTTCAAAGCCCACTACAAATGGTACGGTTGCTGTACGTGGAATGGCAAAAAATGGACCAATCGTTAAGTAAAGGACTAATGAAAAGACAATACCAAAGACAGGATGAACACGACTCGCTAAATCGCGTAAGCCGTTACTACCTGATAAACCAATCGCTAAAATCCCAAGGAATGGTAGTCCGATTGCTGTGACTAAAAATCCGATTAATCCAAACCAAAAATTGGTCCCTGCTAGTTGACCCATCTGGATTGGAAAGATAAGGTTCCCTGCTCCAAAATACAGCCCGAATAACATTGTGCCGATGACTGCATAGGTTGAGAAAGGTATTTTTTGTTGCATAATTGATGTGCTCCTTAGAAGTTTTTGACTATAGCAAATTATTTTAATCGAATGATTTTTCATTACAATTCAATCATGTTATCAAGCATTTATTATAATTACAATAGTTTTTTCAAATAACATTATGAATGCTACAAAGTAGAGCATAAAAAAAAGAGCTGTCCGCTGACAGCTCCTTCTTAGTTTGCAACTGACCACTCAATATGATCCAAAAATTTATACACATCTTCATATACTTTTTCACGTTCTTTATCTAACGTAATAATATGACCAGAATTTTCGTACCAAATGATTTCTTTGTCATCAGTTTCTACAGTATTTAAAATGAAAGGTGCGCTTTCTTGATAAAGCTCATCGTCTAATGAACCTTGTAATACTAATGTTGGAGCTTTAATTGTTGCTAATTCATCACGTGTTTCAGTCGTTAAACGTGTTACGCCATCTAAAGAATCTTTCGGAGTAATACGTAACTCATGTAATTCTGAAATAATTTGATCTTTTGATTTATTTTCAAAATGTTTATATAAACGAGCATAGTGGTACAAACGTGTAAATAAGCCTTTTGAGTTATCACGTGTAATCGGTGCACACATTGCTACACATGCCTTCACTGGGAACGTCTCTGCAACTTTTAGTGAGAAGACGCCACCTAATGAAATCCCGACAACAGCGATTTCTTCATAGCCTTTGCTTTGTAGGAAATTATATCCTTCTACAACATCGTTCCACCAGTCTTCTGGTTTTGTTTCTAATAATGCTTCTGGTTCTACTCCGTGCCCACTATAAATTGGTGCATGAACGGTATAACCTCGTTGAGATAAAAATTCTCCTAGCTTTTTCACATCTTTTGTGCTACCTGTGAATCCATGCAATAATAGTACGGCTTTTTTGCCTCCCTCAATTGTTAGAGGTTGTGGCTTTGTAAACTTCATTTTAGGATATCCCCTTCACGGAAATTATTAATTGTGTATTTTATGTGTCTATCTTAACACCCTTTATTCATAATGTACAATTTATAGTTTTTATCAAATCAATGTGTTTCATGCATGAATGATGTCAACTTAACACCTGTACTATCACACTTTCTGCTACTTAACTTTTCCATTCTTCTAATTAAAGGCAACGTCCTTTTAAAAATATTTTGCCACCTATACTTCCTGTCTGTTTCTCGTTATAATGCAGTTAACTTAAAAATAACGAGATTAGAGGTGAAAAAATGGAATGGCAACAATTAGAGTATTTTGTAACCGTTGCAAAGTTAGAACATATGACACGTGCTGCTGAAGCATTAGCAATTTCACAGCCAGCGCTGAGCCGTTCAATTTCAAAACTGGAAGAAGAATTAGGTGTACCTCTTTTTGATAGGCAGGGGCGTTCTATCATGCTCAATCGCTATGGTGAATTATTTTTATATCGTGTGCAACGAATGCGTAAAGAATATGAAAAAGCTGTCTTGGAATTACAAGAGCTTAATAATCCGGAGCTAGGGGATGTGTCACTCGGTTTTTTACATACTCTTGGGACTAGCATTGTACCAGACTTGATTCGTGCTTTTCGTCAGAAGCACCCTCATATCCGTTTACATTTCACACAAAATTACTCGCATTCACAGTTAAAACAATTGCTGGCTGGAGAGTTAGACCTGTGCCTACTAGCTGCGATTGATACAGAGCCTCCCGTTAGTTGGAAGGAACTATGGCGCGATGAGCTATTTATTATGGTACCAATTGACCATCCACTTGCCCACCGCAAGAGCATAAAGATGAAAGAATTGGAGCATGAAAACTTTGTGCTAATGAAAAAAGGATACGCGCTCCGTCGCTCTGCAGATCGCTTGTTAAATGCTGCGGGCATAAAGCCTAAAATTTCTTATGAAGGTGACGAGGTATCTACCATTGCAGGTTTTGTTGGTGCAGGACTTGGTGTGTCCTTGCTACCAGATGATGAGGATTTAAATCCGAAAAAAATCGTCAAAATCCATGTTGAGGATATGGTTTGTGAACGCATTATTGGTATGGCATGGATTGACAATCGCTATTTGTCACCATCAGCACGCCAATTCCAACAATTTGTCTTTGATTTTTATGAAAGAAAAATTTCTCCTCCCTCTCAAGAAAGCTAAAGCGGCAGGTTGCGTTATGCAGCCTACCGCTTTTATTATGCTTTGATACATTTCACACGACAGGAATGGATATCCGTTAAATCCCCTGCCATCTTAAAGGAACCTTGCTCAATCAAAGTCATTAAACGGTTGACAATGAATTCATTACTAATATAATCATCCAAGGCGCCACTTATGGTACTAATCATATGCATCAGTAAAAGCCATTCTTCATCGCGTTGTGCATGCATATCCTTTGCACAGTCGAGGATGAGAGAATCCAATGCATCTACCTCTTCATGCACAATGCCCTCTTTCCACAATCGAAGTTTACTTGTATGATCTTTGAGCTCTTCCCATTCTTTGGCAAGTTGCTGACATTCCTGAACAGAAAATCGTTTTGCATTAGAACGAAGCTTCATGAGCATCTCTGAGGAAAGTTCTCCTGTATGACGAATATCTATATGTGGTTGAATTTGCTTTAGACCATCTGTTGCATCAATCCCATATACCATACTACATTTATGAATAAACTCACTCATGACATAGCGCAGACCAATTTGTTCATGAGTGTTTTGACTATACCAAACCCAAACATCTACATCACATGGTAAATCGGCGATTTTCTTCTTCCAACTTTCATACATATCTACATACAATTGCTGATCTTCATTGTCCTTAAAAATATGCGTGTTTAACCATCCTTTGCGCTCTTCTAAGCTATTAAGAGGTCCAATAGAGAAATGATCATAGACACTTAAAGCAGACTCATTTCGCTGCAACTGATGTTGACGTATTGCAAGCTTCATGGAACCTTGGGTTGCTAAGCTAAAGGTAATATGTAAAATAGCCATGTGAATTCCTCCTACTGTTTGCTAATGGCAATTTGTATCCCGATAAATGTAAAGAGGATACCTTGAACCATATTTAATCGCTTAGCAATCGCAGGTTTACCGATAATAATGGATCTAACCTTCCCTGCAAATATACTAAATAATAAAAATAACATGAATGCTTGTACTAAGAATACTATACCCAAAATAAGCATTTGAAACGCAACATGTCCATGTGATGGATTGACGAACTGTGGTAACAACGCAAGGAAAAATAAAGATACTTTTGGATTTAAAATATTCATTAAAATTCCTTTTTTATATAATGTAAGATACGCTTGCATATTTTGCTGTTGCAATGTAAATGGATCTCCTTTAGCATGAAATGATTGCCATGCTAAATATAATAAATAGGCAGCTCCTGCAAATTTGACGATTGTAAATATAATGGTAGATTGATAGATAATTGCAGAGATACCTAACACTGCAGCGCTAATATGAACAAGTAATCCCGTACACAATCCAAGCGATGTGGCGATACCTGCCCTTTTATCTTGTGTAATGCTTTGTGCAAGCACAAACAAATTATCAGGCCCTGGCATAATGGTTAAAATAATCGCTGCTCCTAAAAAAGCGAATATCGTTGAAATCTCCAATAATGTCCCTTCCTTCACCTCTTTTAACAAACTATTTACATTATACTACATGACGTTGTTTTCTTTAGATGTAAGTTTATGACTTTATTAAAAATTTTTCATGAACATTCGTTTCACAATAAATGCTCGTTTAAACAATACTTTTCTCCCTTAATACATTACAATAGAAGAAACTCATGATAAAATAGACGATTTCAATAAGAGGTGATTGTTAGTGGCAGTTAGTGATATTGTTTCGCAGTATGAAGACGAGCACGGTCAGGTTTACTATAAAATGAAATCCCATGACATTCAGGTAAAAGCTTCACAAAATTCAGGCTTAGCACCTGTTATCACCTATTGGATGGATGACAAAGATATTACTGACTCTATTCGAAAGTTACGCTTTAGTCCACGTCCTCCATCTAGCTATATTCAGGATTATGAGGAGTTTCAAGCTATGCTTTATTCGAGGGAACAACGCGCCATTAACCAGCTTTATGAACAAATGAGCATCAAACCAAAAAACATGTCCGCTGTAAAACAAGTGATATGGAGTTTCTTTGTGATTATATTGGCAATGCTCCCTCTTTTCATCGCCATCTGGTGGTTTAAATAATATAATTTATTCCCTTACTATCTTTTTTTCTTAATTTATCAAAACTTTCAAGTAATTTTTCTAATCAGCTTGACAGGCTTTTAGAAGTAGTGCATTCTTTAGTGAATAGTTGAAAAACTTTATGATGAGAAAACGAACGAAGACCAGTAATTAGCAACTACTTGAGAAGAGAGCGATGTCCATCGGCTGCAAGGCATTGTGCAAGAAAGACTAATGAACCTACTTCGTCATTCGTCCTAGCTAAACTAGGCGCAGTCTCCAGCGTTATGAGGTAAGTGGAATGTCGCATGATATTCAATGTAGGTGGTACCACGGAAAGCAAACCTTTTCGTCCTAATTTTTTAGGATGAAAAGGTTTTTATTATGACAACTGGAGGTAGTGTGGTGGAGAAAAAAAGAATTGTCGTCAAGATTGGGAGTAGCTCTTTAACTAATTCAAAAGGCGAAATCGATAAAGTTCGCTTAATGGATCATGTTCAGGCAATCGCGGAGTTGAAGAAAAAAGGACATGAAGTATTACTTGTGTCATCAGGCGCAGTAGCAGCAGGTTTTAAACAACTTGGCTACCCAGCTCGTCCTGTTACGGTGAAGGGTAAGCAGGCTGCAGCAGCTGTCGGGCAAAGCTTACTTATTCAAACGTACAGTGCATTATTTAGTATCTATGATATTATGCCTGCTCAGATTTTACTGACTCGTACTGATTTTTCTAAAAAAGAGTGCTATAAAAATGCCTATGCTACATTTGAGGAATTACTTGAACGCTCGATGCTACCTATTATTAATGAAAATGATACCGTGTCCATAAGTGAGTTAACCTTTGGTGATAATGATATGCTATCCGCTCTTGTTAGTGGTCTTGTTCATGCAGACCAACTTATCATTTTAACGGATATTAATGGCTTATATAACGCTAATCCTAGCAAAAACCCTCACGCTGAGCGCATTGATCGTTTAACGTCCATCACTGATGACCTGTTAAGCTTTGCAGATGGTACAGGGTCAAAGGTTGGTACAGGTGGCATGGCATCGAAGCTATTGGCGGCACGTACAGCCATACATGCAGGTGTCAAAGTTTTTATCGGAACAGGCCATGGTGCTCAAAAGCTTGTCGATATTTTAGCAGGGCGTGGCGATGGAACCTATGTTGGAGATGATGAACTGGCGGTGTTAAAGCATCATAAACAGTGGATTGCACTTACGGAAGTATCTGGTAAAATTTTTATAGATAGTGGTGCTGAACAAGCACTTATGGTCAATGGTAAAAGCTTGTTACCTGCTGGTGTCTTTCAGGTTGAAGGTGATTTTAACAACGGTGATGTTGTAGAAGTCTATAGTGAACAAGGTTTACTAGGTCGTGGTGAAGTGCTGTACTCGTCACAAGAATTAGTTTCCGCTATGGGCAAGCGGACTGATACATTATCGAAATGCCCTATCGAGGTAATTCACAGGAATAAATGGTTGAAAATTCAAACTAATTAAGGAGGAATGAACATGACAAGTGAAATTCAAGAAAAGGGCAAACGTGCCAAGGCTGCTAGTTATATATTAAATATTAAAACGACTTGCGAGAAAAATGATGCTCTCACTAAAATTGCAGAACAGCTATTGATTGATCAACAAGACATCATGGTTGAAAACGCCAAAGACCTTGCAAATGGAGAACAACAAGGCATGACGGCCTCTACATTAGATCGTATCATGCTAAATGAGGAACGTATAGCAGCCATGGCTGATGCCATTCACTTACTTGTATCACTCAAGGACCCAGTTGGTACAGTCGTCGAACGTATAGATAAAGATAATGGCTTACTCATTGAAAAACGCATTGTACCACTTGGCGTCATTGGGATGATTTATGAGGCACGTCCAAATGTTACGATTGATGCCGCGACGCTCTCCCTAAAAACAGGCAATGCAGTGATTTTGCGAGGTAGCTCATCCGCTAAGTTTTCAAATATCGCCCTTGTAGCAAGTATTCATCGAGCACTGGCGAAATCATCCTTACCGACAGATGCTGTACAATTAATCGAGGATACGAGCCGTGAAACAGCTAAAGAATTATTTCATTTAAATGACTACTTGGATGTGTTAATACCTCGTGGTGGTAAGGCTCTTATTGACTTAGTCGTTCAAGAAGCATCTGTCCCTGTATTAGAAACGGGTGCAGGCAACTGTCATATTTATGTGGACCAAATGGCGGATTACATAAAAGCAGAAAAAATTTGTTTGAATGCCAAAACACAGCGTCCGTCTGTTTGTAATGCTGCAGAAAGCTTACTAATTCACCCTGTTTGGTTTAAAACATATGGCACTCAGCTGTTATCATCACTCCATAAAGCAGGTGTTACCATCATTGGTGACGAGCTTGTATGCCAAGCATTTCCGACAGCCTCTCTAGCGACAGAGGATGACTACGCAACAGAGTACCTCGATTTAAAAATAAGCGTTAAATTAGTAGAAAATGTTTATGAGGCAATCGATCATATTCATCATTTTGGGACAAATCATTCTGAAGCCATTATTACGGAAGATCGATTGGTGGCCGAAACGTTTCTAAACAGTGTCGATGCAGCTGCGGTTTATCATAATGCCTCTACCCGCTTCACGGATGGTTTTGAATTTGGCTATGGAGCAGAAATTGGCATTAGTACGCAAAAGCTACATGCGAGGGGTCCAATGGGCTTACCTGCATTAACATCAACAAAATTTTTCATTCATGGCAATGGACAAATTCGTGAATAGTGACAAGCAATGGCAAAAAGAAAGCTGGTGGGCATTATGCGCCTAGCTTTCTTTCCAGATTTTGCATACATGGCGGATTCAGTAAAAAATAGAAAGAAGGTTTCGCATGAACATTTCAGCCATTATTAAACTGACCGTATCGATGGCGCTTTTTGGTTCCATCGGCTTTTTTACCGTTCATACTGGTGTTCCTGCTACAGAGCTCGTCTTTATTAGATGTATTTGCGCAACCCTTTTTCTAGGAGGAATGTGGCTGATCACAGGTGGACATAAAACAGAGGTTTGGGAGAAGAAGGAGATTTTCCAAACAATTATTTGTGGCGTCTTCATCGTATTAAACTGGGTATTTTTATTTAAAGCCTTCGAAGAAATGTCGATCTCGATTGCAATTTCTATTTATAACTTAGCACCTATTTTTGTCCTAATTTTAGGTGCCCTCTTTTTAAAAGAAAAAATGACCATTCAGGCACTCGTGGCTACCATTACTTGCTTTATCGGTAGTATTTTTATCATAGGTCTCCAAAACTTTGTGTCTTTCTCAGAGTTTATGCAATCAGGATTTATTTGGGCCTTACTATCAGCAGTGTTTTATGCCCTTACTATGCTGACAAGCAAGACCATTACAAAGCTTAGTTCCTACGCTTTAACCTATATTCAAACAACAGTTGGCATCTTGATGCTATTGCCCTTCGTTGATTTCTCACTCTTTGAAGGTTTAACTACAACCAATTGGTTCTATATTTTAGGCACAGGTTTTATTCATACTGGATTTGTTTACTATTTATTTTTTGATAGTATTCGCAGTCTTTCTACGATTCTAGTGTCAGTATTAGTTTTCGTCGACCCTGTTGTCGCGATTTTACTTGATATGCTGCTGCTTGATTTTATGCCAAACTTTATGCAAACATTGGGTATTCTATTAATTTTCGGTGGTATTTTCTATACGATCTATACGCCGAAGAAAAAACGGCTTTCCCAGGAGGTATCATAATGGGCAAACTCTTTACAATAGGCGAACTTTTAATTGATTTTACGCCAACACAGCAGCATGGTGCCCTAGCCAATATTGAACACTTTACAAAACATGCTGGTGGCGCGCCTGCGAATGTCGCAGTAGTATGTGCCAAGCTTGGTCAACAAGCGGCAATCCTAACACAAGTAGGTCAGGATGCATTTGGTGATTTTCTCAAGAAAACTTTGCAGCAAGCAGGTGTAGATACACAATATATTCGTGAAACCACTGAGGGAGAAACAAGCCTTGCTTTTGTAGCGCTCTCTGAAACAGGAGAGCGTGATTTTCAATTTTATCGTCGTCATGCTGCAGACTTATTGTACAAACAAGAATATCTCCCCCCACAGCTATTAACCGACAAGGATATCATTCATTTTTGTTCTGTTAATCTTGTGGAAAGCCCGATGAAGTATGCCCATCTAGCTTTTATTGAGCAGGCACATCAAGCAGGGAGCATCGTCTCTTTTGATCCGAATGTGCGCATGCCTTTATGGCAGGATGAGTCCATATGTCGAGAAACGATTCTAGCCTTTTTACCAAAAGCTCATATTGTTAAGCTTTCTAAGGAGGAATTGTTATTTTTAACAGCCATTGAAGAAGAATTGACAGCCGTACAGACGTTATTCCAGGGACATATCGCGACGATTATCATTACACATGGAGCAGAAGGCGCTACATTATATACAAAGAAACATCATATCAAGGTAGCTGCTGACAAAGTACAAACAGTCGATACTACAGGGGCTGGGGATGCTTTTATTGGGGCCATTTTACGTCAATTCCTCCAACATCAACTAGCCGTTAACAACATAGTAACTTATTGTGAACAGCATGCGGTTTCCCTTTTAACATTCGCTAACCGCTACGCAGGCCTGTCGACGACGAAACATGGGGCAATCCCCTCCTATTTTGCACAAAATGAACTACCATAAATCTATCCAAACATTAAAAACTAGTATTGATAGAGGAGGACTACCATGGTATCAATCACAAAAAAACGGACAGCCGCTTTTTTAATGGATGCAGCTATTTCAACGGCCTTTACATTGGGTGTTGAATATTTCCTGCGAAAAAAAGTAAAAAACGAGGCTGTTCACGCACTGGTTACACCAACAGTTGTGTTATGGACATTAGAATATGCTCAGCTTCGAAAAAAAGGACAAACCCTTGGTTACAAAGCGATGGGGCTTACATTGGAAAATGAAGATGGACGTCCATTATCTGACGGCCAAATCGTAAAACGTATGGTGTATCGCGATACACTGAGTATGTTTGACTATCTTAAAAGTCGTCAAGCCTTTGTACAACAACATGGACAACGCCTTCCGCATGATAACTTTGCTGGCACCGTTGTCAAAGAAAAATAAGGCTGTCCAAACTACCCTGAACTTAGCCCCACATGAGATAGCCGTTCAACAATTAACAGCAGCCATTGGCAATGAAGTACCAAGGACCATATGCGCCATAATCATACTATCACTACATTATAGTCAAAAATGAAAAAGGCTCCTCCAAATTTAGGAGGAGCCTTTTAATCTTTAGGTGTACATCGCTGAATTTTCTTCGGTAAAATCGCTTGTTCCGAAGGGTCCCTACCAATATTTTTTCATTAAAATATGTGGAATGCCGCAATCCATAAATTCTTCGCCTTCACGCTTATAGCCTAATTTTTCATAAAAACCCTCTGCATACGATTGAGCATTTAATTTAGCTTTTGTGAGCCCATTGTTTCGGGCAATTTCTTCTAAGCCAATAATAATTTCTTTACCAAGTCCAAACTTACGGTACTCTTCCAATATACAAATGCGCTCAAGTTTGCCATAGCCCTCGACAACTCGAAGTCTGCCTGTTCCTACTGGCTGCTCCTTATGATACACAAGAATATGATCACATGGTGCATCTAGTGCATCAAATTCATCAAACTCTTCTACCTCAGGTACTTGTTGCTCTTCAATAAAAACTTTACGTCTAAAATCAAACGCTGTTTGTAATTCTGTTTCAGTTGTTACTTTTTTTATGCTCATGAAAACTCCTCCTAATTTCTCCTAAATCGTCATCTTCTTGTGCAATTTTCGTTCGAAGATGATAGTATTAGTATAGAACGATTTTTATTGCAAATACAATAAAAATCTCAGGAGGATAGTAAATGAAAGAAATCTTACGTGAAATAGGTGCGATAGCACGGGCATTAGACTCGATTAGTAATATCGAATTTAAAGAATTGGATTTGACGAAGGGACAATATTTATATGTCATCCGTATTTGTGAAAATCCTGGTATCATCCAAGAAAAAGTGGCAGAGCTATTGAAGGTGGATCGCACAACTGCTTCTCGGGCCATTCAAAAATTAGAGACAAAAGGTTTTATTGAAAAACGTAGTGAGCAAGGGAATAAGAAAAATAAATTACTTTTTCCAACAACCAAAAGCTTAGACATCTATCCATTTTTAAAACGTGAGGGCCAATACTCCAATGAACGAGCACTTGATGGATTTTCTAGCGAAGAAATCGACAGCATTCACTATTTACTCACGCGAGTCTTGCAAAACATTGAAATCGACTGGGAAACTGTGAAAAAGGGACATAAGCGACAATATTAAAGGCGATTCCTAGTGTTTCCACATCGCTGGAATCGCCTCGTATTAAACATTGGCTGTAAATACTCTTTTTAAAACAGCTACCATAAACTCAAGATCTTCATCGGTACAGCAAAGTGGCGGACTTAACGTAATGATATTATCGTAGCCCTCCACTGTATCGCCATTTTTCCCAACAATTAAGCCATTCGCTTTACAATCAGCTATGATGTTGGCCACACGCTCTGCTTTTGCAGGTCTTTGCGATGCTTTATCTTCAACAAGCTCAATGCCAACTAGCAACCCAAGTCCTCGAATATCACCAACAAAGGGTAACTCTAATAAGTCTTGTAAATCATGGAGTAATTGAATGCCCAAATCTTTCGCACGTTGTACAAGTCCCTCTTCCTCAATGATCTTAATATTTTCTAATGCCACTGCACAGGCTGCGGGGTTGCCACCAAACGTATTGATATGACGAAAATGACTATAGCCGTCTGTCACTTTAAATTTTTCATAAATATCTTTTCTGACAGCTGTAATTGATAATGGTAGATAGGCACTTGTGAGTCCTTTTGCCATTGTGATGACATCTGGACGTATGCCGAAATGCTGATGACCAAATAATTTGCCTGTCCGCCCGAAGCCGCAAATAACTTCATCAATAATCAGCAATACTCCATATTTTTTACAAATGCGCTCGACTTCTTGAACATACGTTTGATGTGGAATCAAGACACCACCACCTGTTATCAGTGGCTCCATAATAACTGCTGCGATTGTTTCTTTTTGCTCCCAAATAATTTTTTCCTCGATTTCACGCGCTCTTGCTATATTATACGTTTCAATCGATTGACCTTTTGGACGACGATAAGGATCAGGTGGGGAAACGTGCAGGAAGCCAGGTGTCAATGGTTCATATTTATATTTACGTGATGCTTGTCCTGTAGCAGCCAGTGCCCCAAGCGAACTACCATGGTAGGCACGATAACGAGCAATCATTTTATAGCGAGTCCCTTCCCCGTTTTGTTGATGGAATTGACGTATTAACTTGAAGGCTACTTCATTTGCATCAGAACCACTATTCGAATAAAACATCATATAGTCATCCTCTAGTAAGCTGTTGATCTTTTCAGCTAGTCTAATAGCAGGCTCATGACTTTGTGTTAAAGGTGCATAGCATAGCTTCTTCAATTGCTCATAAGCAACCTTGGCAAGGCGCTCACGCCCATAGCCTACATTGACGGCCCATAAGCCTGACATGCCATCTAAAAATCGATTGCCTAAACTGTCTGTAATCCATGCCCCTTCTCCCTGTTCAATAATGGCTGGTGTATTTTCGTTATAAACGGACATGTGATGCCAAACATTTTCACGATCTTTTTGCTGTAAGGTATGTGTGAACTGATCGTTTCGTTCCATATCATGACCTCCAATCGTGTATCATAGGTGCCTTTTTTGTCTATAATCAATTTCCCCTATTGCGCTAGTTCATATTGAAATTTTCTGATTTCTCAAACATAATAAAAAATAGACATTGTACATTCGAAGGGCAGGTGCTAATTTATGTCGAAACATCCTCTACTCGTACGTGATGTCCTTAAGCGCGAACATTTTGAATCGGCGAAGCTTATTGCAGGACACCATGGCCTTGAGCGCCAAGTTCTGTGGACACATATTTTAGAAATCAAAGATTTTGATACATTAATCAATGGTGGTGAACTCATCTTAACCACTGGTGTCGGTTTACAGTTAGAGCGTGAAACACAAATCGCCTACTTACAGAACCTTATCCGCAACGAAGCTGCCGGGCTTTGCATTGAAATTGGAGACTATTTTGATCATGTTCCCGTTGAATTGATTGCCATGGCGAATGCTCATCATTTTCCAATCATTGTCTTTGAGGAGATTGTTCGCTTTATCGATATCACACAAGATTTGCATACGTACATAATTAACCAACACCAACAGGCACTTACACAGCTTGATGCGCTTTCCAAAACATTTATGGAATTATCGTTAATGCCAAATGGTATTTTAAAAATTTTACAAGTCCTTCATCAAGACACCGAGGCACCATTTTTATTTGTCTCAGAAGATACGAAAAGCTTTTATTATCCAGTCGAAGCAAAAAAATATTTACGTGTCATGGAAGAACATTGTCAGCAGTTAGAACTACAAGAGCCCTTGCATCATTTATCCATCGATAAGGGTCATTTTGTCATTATTCCAGTGAATGGACTTGGACAAGTTTGGGGCTATTTATGTATGCATTCTGGACTGCCAAAGCCAAGTGATTATACATTGTTAAACCTTGAACGTGCTACAATGTCGATTGCCCATATTTTAATGAGAAATCGCATGCTACAGGAGCGTCAGCAAAGCCGTGAGGATGAATTTATTCTTGCCCTCATTCAAGGCCAGCCAGTGGATATCCAGTACTACCAAAGCTATTTACCCATTGAAAGTCGGAATTTATTTTATCGGGTAGTCGTGTTCAATCTACATGACGAAGCTAATGCAGTACCCGAGGAGGAGTGGCAGGAAATACAGTTACAAAATGCCATGTATGTTCGCTCTATATTAAAGAAGCTTGGATTCTTTCCTACTGTTTCAGTTCGTCAACATGAAATTATTATTTTAGCCTTTTATATTGCTGCCGATTATATGAAGGATAATCGTGATTCCTTCGATCAAGCAATAGCACAAATTGTTGCCAGAAAAGCATCTCAGTTTTTTGAACAGCTCACCCTTACTTGTGGAATTAGCAATGTTTATCAAACGATTGAAAGTGTCCATCTTGGCTATAAAGAGGCTAAATCGGCCATCCAAATGCAGCATCATCAATTGGCTAGCTCCATTTATTATAAGGATTTAGGTGTTTATCGATTATTATTACAACAGGAGCAGACTGCCCTGTTACAATTTGTGAGAGATTATTTACAAGAAATATTAGTGCTGGATCAAAAAAATAACCATGATTTGTTTCAAACTTTAGCTGTTTATTTAGCTTGTAATGGGGCTAAAAATGATACGGCAGAACAACTGTTTATCGTCCGTCAAACACTCTACAAACGAATTGAACGGCTAGAAAGTCTTTTTGGTGCTGATTTTTTACAAGCGCCACATCGACTAAACATTGAAATGGCAGTCAAGGCCTATGAACTTTTGCAAAAAACAGCACCTGATTTGTTACGATTTTGAACGTGGGTCCATAAAATCACGTAATGCATTACTGAGCATATATAAGCCAAGAACAAGAATCGTAATGGCTCCTCCAGGCGCATACGTATACCAAGGGGCACCGATTAAATAAGCCTGGGAATCTTTTAACATCCTGCCCCAGCTAGGGTTTGGTGGCTGCACGCCAAGCCCTAAATAGCTTAGTGCTGCCTCTGCTAGCATTGCAGTTGCAAATGTGACAGTCGCAGCAACAATAATTTGCGATGAAATGTTGGGCAAAATATGGCGGAACATAATGCTATGAGGCTTGACACCAATTAATTTCGCTGCCAGCACATATTCTGAGTCACGTTGTTGGACAAAGCCGCTTCGCGCAATTCTGGCAATAGCAGGGATGGCGATAATGCCCAATGCTAAGGCCGTATTGACAATCCCAGGGCCAAATACAGCTACAAGCATTAACGCTAATATTATGCCTGGAAATGCCATTAAAGCGTCCATCGTTCGCATAAATATTTCATCAATCCAGCCACCAACATAGCCTGCAATCCCTCCTATCGTGATGCCAAACAATGTCCCAATTCCTACGGTTAATAGTCCAACGGCAAAAGCAGTTTGTGTCCCCTTCATAATTCGGCTAAAAATATCACGTCCAAATTCATCTGTTCCAAAAAGATAAGCACCACCTGGTCCACGCAATTTCTCAGGTATATTCATGGCGTTGACATCATGCGGTGTATAAAAAAAGCTTACCAACATGACGAGCAAAAAGCCGACAATGACGAGGAGACCAATGGATAAATTCAATTTTTTAGTATAACGCTGTAGTTGTTTCATTGTATCCACCTCTTAACGTAATCGGATTCTAGGATCTAATACAGAATATAAAATATCGACAATAAAATTAATCATCACCACGGCTACCGTAATATACATGACGATCCCCTGTACAAGTGGAAAATCACGGTTACTAATAGCCGTTATGAGAAGTTGTCCGACACCTGGCAATGAAAATACTTGCTCCACGATAATCGTCCCAGCAACAACCTCCGCCATAATCAGACCAAAAACTGTTAAAATCGGAATCATTGAATTTTTCAATACATGCTTATACATAACATTTTGTTCAGACATTCCTTTACTACGAATTGTGCGTACATAGTCGAGCTGAACCTGCTCTAGAATAGCTGTACGGACATAGCGAAAGTTAATAGCAATTTGTGGTATCGCAATTGTTAAGGCTGGGAGAAGGAGCGTACTGAGCGCTCCCGCAACACTTTGAGTCCACGGAATATAACCACTAATTTTAAAGAAGCTGAACTGTAAGCCAACGTAAAGAATGAGCATCATCCCTAGCCAAAAGGATGGTACAGCCATGCCAATTTGTGTCACAGTGGATAATGACACATCGCTTATTTTATTTTGTCTTCTTGCAGCAAACATCCCCAATGGTAAGGAAATGAGTAAAACTATGAGTAGAGTAATCCCTGCCAATGACATGGTGACAGGAAGTCGATCAAACAATAAATCTTTTACAGGCATTGAAAAACGAATGGAATCGCCTAGTTGACCTGTCAATAAGCCCTTCATCCAATCCACATATTGTGCATAAAGAGGACGATCTAAGCCGAGCTCAGAACGTAAATTTTCAATTTGTGTGGGATCCGCTTCTGTCCCCAACATTGTTCGCACCGGATCCCCAGGTAATATTTGAAAAACACCAAATGTAATCATGGATACTAGAAGGATGGTTGTTATTAACAGGATGATTCGACGTAAGATATACATCATGAGCACTCATCCCTTTCTAGTTTGAAAATTTAACCTCTGACATATCATGGAACCAGAATGGATAGCTCTTGAGCCCCGTCACTTGTTTGTCAGAACCCCAAACAATTTGGTAATCCGCAATATAAACTGCAGTAGCTTGCTCAGCCAAGATTTCCTGTGCACGATGGTAGTAATCTATTTGTTTGGCTTGATCTGTTTCTTTTAGCACATCAGCCATAATTTTGTCGTATTCTTCATTTTTAAATAAGAAGAAGTTTTCACCATCATTTGTAGAAATGTAATCATTTAAAACTTCATAGGCAGATGCACGACCCGTTAAATCAATCGTTGTCATTTCATAGTCACGACCAAAATAAACGCGATCTAGCCAGATTCCCCACTCCACAACTTCAATCTCTACATCAATACCAATTTCTTGTAAATTCGCCACTGCAATTTGGGCAATATTCGAATAAATATCATTGTGTGAAGACACAGTTATTTTTGTTTTGAAGCCATCCGGATAACCGGCCTCTGCTAATAATGCTTTGGCCTTTTCTACATCGCGTTCATACATGCTTTCTAAGCCCTTCTTTTGGAAATCGCCCATCGCTGGACTCATATTAGAACCAAGTGGGACAGCATAACCTGCAAATACGGAATCAATAATATCGGATTTACTAATCGCGTAGTTAATAGCTTGTCGAACTTTCACATTATCGAATGGTGCTTTTGTTTCATTAAATGTGATGATTAAGGAAGAGTTATTATTTTGATGCGATAAATTGTAGCTGCTCTCAACCTCACCCACACGATGCCAAGGAACACTTGTTAAATCAACCTCGTTTGCCATCAGGCTCATAATTGCTGCCTGATCGTCCGATTGGAAATTGAAGGTAACTTTATTCAAGTAAGGTAAACCTTCTTGCCAATACTGCTCATTTTTCTTCAGTTCTAAATTGGTACCTGGCGCATATTTCACAAAGGCAAATGGCCCTGTACCAATTGGATTCTCATTATGTTTTCCATCATTACTTTTAGGAATAATAGCTGACTGTCTTGCTGTTAATGAATACAGGAAATTAGAATTAGGCTCCTTTAACTGAATGACAAATGTACTGGCATCTGATGCCTCAGTTGATGCCACATTATCGAAGTTATTCGACATTTTTTCCCCACCGTTTTTCCCCATTAAACGGTCAAAGGAATATTGAATATCGTCCATCGTTAAGTCATCACCATTATGGAATTTCACACCTTGGCGAATTTTAAATGTATATGTTAAACCATCCTCAGAAATTTCATAGCTCTCTGCTAGCCCTTCTTTTAAAGAGCCATCTGTTTCTGGTGCCATCAGCCCTTCAAATAGATTCATAATCATTTGATATGAAATGGAAGCCGTTGCTTTATGTGGATCTAAAAAATCTGGATCATCATTCACACGTACAACAATTTCCTGCGGTACATCTGCTGTTGTTTGTCCATTGGAACTATTGGAGCTCGTCGGAACTTTCTCTCCATTACTTGAACAAGCGCTTATGATGAATGCCATCATGAACGTTAAGAGCATTAACCCACCGTTTCTCAATTTCATTGCCGTTCCCCCTTTTCCTAAGTGCTTATCTTTTGAATGCTTGTATAGCTTTCCACACCTGCCAATTTATCTGCCCCTTGAATACCAGCAAGAATGGCTTCCTCCATCACCTTCGTCGCTAAATGGCCCAAATAATCTAACGCAAATGTTTGCTCTCCCGTACCTAGCACAAAAATGGTATCCCCATCAAGCATGGTATGGACAGGATAAATTGTTCGGGCAAGGGCATTTTGCGTAAGCTGGGCAATCTTTTTAGCTTCTGCCTTCGTTAACTTCGCATTCAGCGCAACAACGCCAATGGTTGTATTGGTACCAGCAAGTGCCTCTGATTGTGCATACTGTTCGAGGTAGGCACAGCAGTCCACCCACTGTCTTGTTTGGGCATTTCTTGCTCCTGCTAAAATTTGCCGTGTAGTAGGGTTCTTGACATCTCCCACTGCATTAACAGCTACAATGGCCCCAGCTATAAGCCCCTCTTTACCCGCAAAAGATGCACTGCCAAGCCCACCTTTCATCGCAAATTCAGGCCCTGCTAGCTTGCCTACCGTTGCACCATAGCCAGCACCAACATTGCCATTCTGAAATGGACCAATTTGCGCTGCTTGTGCCGCTTCATAGCCCATTTGTGCTGTTGGTCGAGCTTGAGGATCTCCGATAAATAAGTCAAAAAGTACGGCACTTGGTACAATGGGTATTTTTGCAACCCCTGCATCAACCCCAATTCCTTGCTCCTCTAAAAATTGCATCACTCCTGTGGCAGCATCTAATCCAAAGGCGCTGCCCCCTGAAAGACAAATACCGTGCACGCGATCAATTTCATTAATGGGATCTAACGCATCAGTTTCACGAGTACCTGGTGCAGATCCTCGGACATCTACCCCACAGACTGCTCCGCCTTCCATTAATAACGCCGTACAGCCTGTAATCCCCTCTTTGTTTTCACGATGACCCACCTTGATCCCTGGAACATCGGTTATATTGCCAAACATACCAACACCTCAATCCTAAATAAATTAAATATTCTGATTATTAATTATATAAAAAGCAAGCAACTCGCTGATTAGCATTTTCCTCCTGAAGCTTAGGCCTCTCCTGCTGACATCTTTCCATGACATATGGACAACGTGTATGAAAAACACAACCAACAGGTGGATTCATCGGACTAGGTAGTTCACCTTGTAAAAGTACCTCTTGTTTTGGCTCTTCAAAATTGACGACAGGTATGGCAGATAGTAAGGCTTGCGTGTAAGGATGCAATGGATTAGCGTATAGCTCCTTTTTCGTTCCAACTTCCACAACCCGCCCTAAGTACAGCACCGCCACACGATCACTTATATGCTTCACAACACTTAAATCATGGGAGATGAATAAATAAGTTAATTGAAATTCATCCTGTAAATCCATCATTAAGTTAAGGACTTGTGATTGAACCGATACATCCAATGCCGATACTGGCTCATCTGCAATAATGAACTCTGGATGAATGGCTAAAGCCCTTGCAATCCCAATCCGTTGTCGCTGACCACCAGAAAATTCATGTGGAAATTTATGCATCGCATCCTCAGGGAGTCCAACCTTTTGTAACAGCTCCTTCACACGCTCTTTTCGCTGTTCCTTCGTCAGAGTTAATTGCAACTTCATCGGCTCTTCAATAATTGTTCCAATACGCATTCGCGGATTTAGTGAGGCAAAGGGATCTTGAAAGATCATTTGCATTTGATTGCGATAAGATTGTAGCTTGTTGCCTTTTAAATGTTGGATCGGTTGTCCCTTATACAATACTTCCCCGGCTGTTGGTTCAACGAGCTTCAAAATTGTTCGCCCAAATGTAGATTTTCCTGAGCCAGATTCTCCTACAATCCCAAGCGTCTCTCCCCGATAGATTTCAATGGAAATATCATCCACCGCTTTGACCATCTTTTTCTCTTCTTTCATTGACTTGCGCTTCACAGGAAAGTAGGCTTTTAAATCTTTAATTTCCAGCAAAACTTCTTTCTCCTTCATGAGCCAGCTCTCCTTTCTCTGTGAATAAATGACAGCGTACTCTATGTGTCTCTTGAATAAGGTGTATGGCAGGGATATCCTGATGGCATCGTGCCATAGCATGCGGGCAGCGTGGAGCAAAGCGACAACCTTCTGGTAATGCATAGGCTGGCGGAACGGTGCCTGGAATCGACGGCAGCCTTTTCACTTCTGTTTCAAGACTCGGCATTGTTTTTAAAAGTGCTGTTGTATAAGGGTGCTGAGGATTTAAAAAAAGCTCTCTTACGGGGGCTTCCTCCACAATTTGCCCTGCATACATGACCATCACACGGTCTGCTGTTTCTGCGACAACACTCATATCATGAGTAATGAATAGAATGGCTGTTTGATGCTCTTCCTTCATTTTCATCATCAGCTTTAAAATTTGTGCCTGTACTGTTACATCCAATGCTGTGGTCGGCTCATCCGCAATTAATAACTGAGGATTATTAGACATTGCGATGGCAATCATGACACGTTGTCGCATCCCTCCTGATAATTGGTGAGGATATTCAGTGATCACCTTCTCCGCATTGGCAATCCCTACTTCTTTTAATAACTGTAATGCTTTATGCCCAGCCTCTTTTTTTGAAACCTTTTGATGTCTGCGAATACCTTCTATCATTTGATTACCGATGGTAAATACCGGATCTAAAGAGGTCATAGGCTCTTGAAAAATCATACTAATTTCATTGCCTCGAATATGGCTCATCTCTTTATTTTTATAGGTTAATAGATTTTTGCCGTTTAAGGCTATGGTCCCTGAAGTAATTTCTCCCGGAGGTATTGGTAGTAAACGCATAATCGCTAGTGATGTAATACTTTTGCCACTGCCTGATTCTCCTACCAGTGCAACAGTTTCTCCTTTATGAATGGTAAAATTCACATCATCAACTACTTTTGCCTCTTTGCCATTCTTCAAATGGAATCGAATCGATAATTGATTGACCTCTAAGAGCACTTGTTTATCTTTTGGCTGTTCCATAGGCGTCCCTCCCGTCAGTGTTGAATAGGTGGTGCATAGCGTATGGCGATATTTTTCATTTGCGTATAATTTCGCAGAGCAACAAAGCCCTTCTCTCGACCAATCCCACTTTTTTTATAACCGCCGAATGGCATTTGAATGCCACCAGCTGCCCCGTAATTATTGACAAATACTTGTCCTGCCTGCACCCGACTGGCTACATAATGAGCTGTATCTATATTCTGTGACCAAACACCTGCTACTAGGCCATAATCTGTACCATTGGCTAAAGTAATGGCTTCTTCCACGCTTGAAAACGTCAAAACTGTCAACACTGGTCCAAAAATTTCTTCCTGTGCTAATGGATCATTCGGCTGTACACCATCAAGTATGGTTGGCTGCACATAAAAGCCATTTTCATATCCTTCAATCGTTAATGGCTCCCCGCCAGTAATGACATAGCCATCCTTCTTGGCTTGCCGTAATAATGTGGTAATTTTAGTATGCTGGCGTTCATTTAACAACGGCCCCATATCCATGTCCGCCTCACCTGGCCCCACTTGTATCGCTTGGAATTTTTGCACTAATTGTGGGAGGAAAGTATCTTTTATCGTTTCCTCAATGAGTAGTCGGGCCCCCGCAGAGCAAGTTTGCCCAGCATTTTGAATAATGGCCCGAACAACCCCTTCTAGTGCCAGCTCCATGTTGGCATCTGCAAAAACGATATTAGGTGATTTTCCGCCAAGCTCTAATGTTACAGGGACAACATTTTCCGCGGCTGCCTTCATAACTGCAACCCCTGTAGGAACTGATCCCGTAAATGTAATATGATTAATATCAGGGTGTGTTGTTAAATACGGACCAACATCTCGTCCTAAGCCAGTAATATGTTGGAATATCCCTTTTGGTAGTTTTTCAGCAAACCACTCCGTGATGGCATGTGTCGTAAAAGGGGTATCTTCCGCACTCTTCACAATGACTGCATTGCCAGTAGCGATAGCCGCAGCAACACTTCTCGCTGTAATTTGAATCGGATAATTCCATGGCACAATATGTACCGTAATGCCAACAGGCTCTAACACGACAGCATTTAATAATCCATCCTCAATTGGAATTGTATCCCCCATCACTTTATCAGCAGCTCCACCATAAAATTCAAAATAACGAGCCGCCGCTTCAATATCAGCCCTAGCCTGTGTTAAAGGCTTTCCTACATCCCGGCATTCTAGTAAACTCCATTCCTCGGCATGCTGGCGAATATAATGAGCGAAATCGATTAATAATTGCCCTCGTTCATAAGCCTTCCATTGTCGCCACTCGTCACTTTCAAAGGCCATACGTGCTGCACGCACTGCTTCTTCTACTTGTGCTTGACTAGCATTGCTAATTTGCGCAATGACTTTCCCCGTTGAAGGATTTCCCACATCTAGTAATGCTTCTGCATCACCATAAATCCATTCCCCATTAATCAACATAGGAATTTTCTTCATCATACCCCTCCTATAATCCACGCCCACCATCTACATGTAAGGTCGTTCCAGTGACCATGCTAGCTGCATCTGACAATAAATAACTGACTGCTCCTGCTATATCAGATGGCTTCACCAATCGTCCTAGTGGGACAGATTGCACAAACACACTTTGCTTTGTTTGCTCTACATCAGCACCCTGTGCAGCAAATTGACCAAGCATTTGTGTGTCAGCAGGACCAGGGTGAATCGTATTAACACGAATTTGGTTCGGTGCAAGTTCAATCGCAAGCCCTCTCGTAAAGCTTTCTGCTGCACCCTTCGATGCAATATAGGCCTGTAAGCCCGGTCTAGGTCGTACTGCTGAAATAGAGGCAATCGTAATAATTGAGCCCTTTTGCTGTTTTTTCATAAAAGGGACAACTGCTTTTGCTGTTATAAATAAGCTTTTCACATTGACATCCATTAATCGATTCCACTCGTCCATCGTTACCTGTTCAATTGGTGTAGCGGCCTGTGCAATCCCGAGTGCATTGACAAGTCCATCAATTCTGCCATACTTTTCAAAAACCTGTTGGCAGATGTCATTAACACGCTCTTCCTGCAACACATTGACTTCAAAGCATTGCAGGGCTTCATGTGTTAAACCTGACAGTGTCGTTACGGATAAATCAAGTCCTACGACCAGATTACCCTGCTTTAGCTGCTCTTCAATAATGGCTTTTCCCATACCGCCACCTGCGCCCGTCACAACGATCACCTTTTGCTCAGTTGTCATACTAAACACCCCCAGCTGTTAATGTCATATGAATAATTTCCTGACAAATCGCATCCCCCATTTGTGCTGTTGTCGCTTGTCCACCAATATCTGCTGTTTTTACGACGCCTTCCTGTAACACTTTCGTAATGGCTTGAACAATCAGATCTTCTAAATCTGTTCTTCCTTGATGTCCTAGAAGTAATGCGAGCGACCATATTTGAGCGATTGGATTTGCAATACCCTTGCCTGCTATATCTGGTGCTGAACCATGTACAGGCTCAAACATGGAAGGAAAATCCTTCTCAGGATTTAAATTTGCAGAGGGGGACAGACCAAGTCCTCCTACTATGGCAGAGCCTAAATCAGACAAAATATCCCCAAATAGATTTGAAGCAACAACGACTTCAAAATCCTGCGGTCTTTCTACAAAATAAGCGACTAATGCATCGATATAAATGGATTCAAGCTGTAGTTCTGGAGCGCTTTGAGTGACTGTTTTTCTTGTATGCTCATCCCAAAATTTCATGGCATGAATAATCGCATTAGATTTTGTTGCACTCGTCAACTTGGTTTTCTCATGTTGCTTAGCATATTCGCAGGCTGCTCGGACAATTTTTTCAATTCCAATGCGCGTCATAATCGTATTTTGAATCGTCATTTCTTGTGGCTGTTGTTGATACATTCGACCCCCACTATCCGAATATTCACCCTCAGCATTTTCGCGGAAGATGACAAAATCAACCTCTTTCCCGTTAGCCAAGGGAGATACAATACCTGGTAGTGATCGAATGGGACGGAAATTCACATACTGCTGGAAATTTTTCCGAATCGGCATAATGAGTTCCCATACTGTGACATCATCTGGTACGCGAGCATCGCCAATAGCGCCAAATAATATTGCGTCATATTTTTGTAGTGTATCCAGTGCATCCTCAGGCATCATACGGCCGTGCGCTAAATAGTAATCTGAGCTCCACGGAAAAACGGTCGTTGTAATTTGTAAGGAAGAATCCCGTTCTTGCACACATTTTAAAACCTTTAATGCTTCCTGCATAACTTCTTTCCCAATGCCATCTCCTGGTATAACTGCCATTTTTATCGCTGTCATTGTGTATCACCGGCCAAAAATTTTAATGCCGCTAAACGATAAATCGCGGTTGTTTCTGCTAATTCTTCAATATCTACATATTCATTGATTTGATGGGGGATTTCACGATCTCCTGCGCCAACCGTCACAATTGGAATACCATGGACATGAAGGAACGTACCATCTGTCGCACCAGGAACCCCATTATATTTTGGCTCTTTCTCTGTCACCTCTGCCACTGCCTCATAAATGGCTTGTACAACAGGGTCCTCCTTAGCCGTCGCTGTAGCTGGTCGGTTATCAAGAACCGTTAGTTCCACTTTAAAATCCGGATCATCCGCCTGTAAGCGTTTAATAATCGCTTCGATTTTCCCCAGTAGTTCATCATGATCCTGCGCAGGAACAGTACGAATATCCAGCGTCGTCATACAATGATCAGGAATGACATTGATTTGTGCGTCTCCCTTAACAGGCGCGCGTAATATTGTAGGCGTAATAGAGGGCCAATTCAGCATCGGATCACGTCCTAAACGTGCCTGCTCCTCTTTTTCTAGTTTCTCTAGTTCTACGATAAAACGTGCCATCCGCCAGTTTGGATTAATACCGCTCCACGAAATTGCTCCATGTGCCATCTTACCGAAAATATCAACCTGTAAACGAATCGCCCCACGCTGTGCAATACATACATTGTTTTCCTGTGGTTCACAGATAATGGCTCCATCCACGCCATCTGCCCAGCCATTTTTAATAAAATGTTTAATGCCAAGCATTAGACCCTCTTCATCACAAGGAATACATAAAATAATCTTGCCCGTAAACTCCTCCTGATCCAGTAGCAATGATTGACAAGCTGTAATCATACAAGCTAGATTACCTTTTGTATCATTCGTTCCTCTGCCATACATACGCCCATCGACAATCTTAGCCCCAAATGGATCATATGCCCAAGCATCCCGATTGCCTTCTGTCACTACATCTGTATGTCCTTCGAAAAGTAATGTTTTCCCAGGTTTGCCCGAATCAATAATGCCAATTACATTCGGTCTCCCTGGCACAACCTCCTCTATATGCGTCTCGATACCAATATCTCGTAAATACGCCGCAACTACATGTGCCACCTCTTGTTCATTACCATTCGGATCATTCTCACGGTAAACGCTTTCAATTCGCACCAGCTTTTGTGTTAACGCAATGACCGCCTCTCGATCACGCACATACGATTTCGTTGTTTTTAAACTAGTTACTGTCATGCAAAGGACCTCCTATTTTAGTGAATATTCAGAATTTATGTTATTTTAACATTGTCCTTCCTCTATGAAACTAGACAATATGTAAATGATTCAAAGAATGGCCTTAACTTTTTGTTTAGCTCAAAATCGCTAAAAAACAACATTTTCTTCTACGTTATACCGATTTTCGATAGATTTCCGAATGGATAGTATGGAGATTTTCAATTTGGGGGATTTTTTTGATCGGGTTGATTTTTTGTTGGGCGGTTTAGTACTTTGGAGTGGCTTCCTTCCATTTAAGACAGAAGAACACATTCTAAACTTCGAGCAAAGCCCTACCCTTCAAACGAAAAAAACCAGCGGCTGCTGGTTTTTTCTAACTTATTGTTGGCGAGATTCGGTCATTTGCTTCCAAACCGAGCCTTTTGCTTCTTCACCTTGCTCGATACGAGCAATGGCCATTTTCACTTGTAGCTTTACTTCGAACTCTTTATCAGCTTCGGCCGCTTTTAATACTGGTAATGATTGTTCTGTGCCGACCTCATATAAATACATCGCTGCACGCCAGCGAACCAATTTGTTTTTATCCTGTAAGGCTTGCTGCATGGCCTCTTCAAATTCTACAAAGCCAAGGTCGCTCATGCAGTCGCCTGCTGTTCGGCGCACGGCAGCACTTTTATCCTGGAGGGCTCTTTCTAAATAAGGAACAACAGCAACATCTTCAATCATCCCTAAATACACGGTTGCTAGACGACGAATGGACATTTGCTCATCCTGTAGGGCTAAATCTAGTAGTGGTAAATCATCCAACTCCGGATCAGCCATTTGGTCTAGCAGCTGGAAGCGTTTCTCCCATTCTGGTTGCTGGAATTGCTCCACTGTTATTTTGAGCTTGTCTGATTTAACGATAGCCTTTTCATCATCATTATTGATGGCAGCGACAATTTCCGCTAGACGTTCTGCAGAATATGTGACATCAATCTCCTGTTTGACCGCTGCTGCAATTTCTTCTAGTTCGCCATAGCGCACACCATAATCAATCCATTTGCGTTGGAAAATATAGTTTTCATCCACTGCTGACTCAATGATTTGATTAAAAGCATCGACAAAACGATCACCGCAGCTCACACGATGTTCACGCTGGTTATCAAACACCTTTACTTGTAGGGGTACTTGCTTATAAAACTGGACATGGACATAAACTTCGCCGTAAAAATCATTGGCTACCAGTGTTTCATCTTGTGTTTGGACATCTTCACCTAATACTTGACGAATGTTTGCTAAAATACCTTCCCATGCATACTTGGCATTACGCTCAACCGCAAAGAAATCAGCTACATGATAAACGCCTTTTATTCCTTCAATGGCTAAAATAGCTGCTGCCTCGCCAGTTGCTTCATCTTTATTGTCCTTTGTAAAATTATAGCTTTTCCCGAATGGTAGCTCTGTATCAACAACAATCTTCATAGAATTGGGACTTGGCGTCGGTTCAATTGTAATAATCTTCATGTCTATCGCTCCTTATCCGTTAACAATTTCATCTAAATAAGACCATCTTTCAATTAGATGCTCATACTGTGCATTTAACACATCAAGCTTAGCTGTTAGTTCCTGTAGTTTTGTAAAATCTGAACCAGCATTCGCGATTCCCTCTTCGGTCTCCATAATAGCTGCTTCTGTTTTTTCAATATCAGCTGCAATCGTTTCCCATTCTTTTTGCTCTTTAAACGATAGCTTTTTCTTGTCGGATTTTGGTTTTTCAGTCTTCGGTTTTTCAGCTTTCGGTGCCTCTACTTTAGCAGTTGCCGTATGCTCACGATTCTCCAAATACTCACTATAAAGATCCAGTGTTTCCTCTACCTGCCCTTTTCCATCCAGGATCCATAGTTTTTTCGCAATACGATCTAGGAAGAAACGGTCGTGGGAAATTGTGATCACTACGCCAGGGAAATGCTCAATGAAATCCTCTAGCACACCCAATGTTTCAATATCTAAATCATTGGTTGGCTCGTCCAATAATAAAACATTGGGTTGCTCCATTAATAAACGTAATAGATGGAGTCGCTTGCGCTCACCACCTGATAATTTACCAATTGGTGTACCATGCCCATGTAGTGGGAATAAAAAACGCTCTAGCATTTGAGCCGCTGAATAGCGAACGCCCTCTGCATCTGTTATATCATTCGAAGCCTCACGTATATATTCAATCATACGCTCATTTTCATTCATTTTCGGCAATGTTTGCTTGAAATGAGCCAGTTTCACTGTTGAGCCGACAAGAATTTCACCTTGATCTGGTGTTAGCTCTCCTGCTAGCATGTTCAATAAGGTTGATTTTCCTGCACCATTCGCACCGATAATGCCAATTCGGTCACCTTGTTGTAATAAAAATGAAAAATCTTCAAGAATCTTTTGCTGTCCAAAGGCTTTCGAAATATTTTCTGCCTCCAACACTTTCCGCCCGAGACGTGTTGTAGCGAGACCCATCTCCAATGAAACGTCCTCTGATTTACGCTCTAGGTTTTCTTCCAACTTTTCAAAGCGTTGAATACGTGCTTTTTGCTTGGTTGAGCGCGCCTTCGCACCGCGACGAATCCATTTCAACTCTGAACGATAACGGTTGCGATCCTTCTGTGCAGAGGCAGCTTTCATTTCCTCACGAATAGCACGTGCCTCCAAGTAATCCCCATAATTTCCTGTGTGACGATACAAGGTTTGATCGGCAAGCTCGTAAATATGTGTTGATAATTCATCTAAGAAATAACGATCGTGGGTAATGAAAATAACTGCACCCTTTAGTCGTAATACCATTTCTTGAAGCCACTCTGTTGCTTGCACATCTAAATGGTTGGTCGGCTCATCCAATAAGTAAAGATCAGCTGGTTCAATTAATACTTTAGCTAATGCTACTCGTTTTTGCTGACCACCTGATAGCGTTAGTACTTCTTTATCAAATGTTTCAAGTCCGAGTTTTGTTAAGGCTGTCTTCGCAAGCGCGTTGACATCCCATGCTTGCTCTTCATCCATACGTTGTTGCAAGCTAAATAAAGTCTTTTGTAAACTTTCAGATGTTGGATTGACTGCTAATGCAGCAACCGTTTCCTCATATTGACGATTTAGTTGTAAAATCGGTGAGTCACCAGCAAAGACAGCCTGTAAAACCGTTTCTCCTGATTGAAATGATGGCTCCTGTGGTAAATAGGCGATACGGTATTTGTTCGGGCGGTCCATTGTTAAGGTATCCGCTTCGATGTCACCTGCTAAAATCGATAACAAGGTCGATTTCCCCGTACCATTAATACCGATTAAACCTGCTCGCTCACCCTCATAAATGGTAAATTCAATATTTTGAAAAAGCGTTTTATCGCCCACAGTTTTTGTTAAATTTTGTATAATTAAATGACTCATTCCACTATCCATCTCTTTCATGTTAGGTATTGTTCATGCCCACACTACTTTTATGTAGACGATTATTGATATCCATTATTCATCATAACATCATTTGACAGGTAAACAAAGAACAACAAACTGTCATTGGTTTGTCCCAAGTTTGCTCCCGTTCTCCTGTAAATACGTGTGCATTATCTGACAAAGTATAATGATTCCTTGCTCTAGGTCCTGTGGTTCTGGATAGGAATAACTAATTCTCATATGGTGATATTGTGGTTCTCCCGGATAACAAGCAGAGCTGGGTAAAAAAGTAATATGGGCTTGCTGTGCTTTAAACAACAGTTCATCTGTATTGCCATTACTAGGCAAAGACACCCAAATATTTAACCCTCCTTTTGGTTCCATCCACGTAACGCCTTGTGGTGCATATTTGTTCAATAAAGCAATCGTCTGATCTCTTCTTACTTCAAGCGCAATGCGTAATTTTTCTAAATGGACATGCATGCGGTCTGATCGTAAAAAAGGAATCAGTGCCTTTTGTGTTAATAGTGGATTGCCCGAATCGGCAAAGGATTTGGCTGATAAGAGCCGTTGATGGACAGTGCCATTCGAAATGATGGCTCCAATTCTACAACTAGGGGCTAACGATTTGCTAAATCCTTTTAAATATATAACATGACCACTTTCATCTAACGCTTTAAGAGTAGGTGGTGGTGGATTATCGTCAAAATAAATTTCATTCCATGAATCATCCTCTACAATAAGAAAGCCGTATTGTTGGGCAAGGTCTAGTAACTCTCTTCTTCTAGCTTCGCTTAAAACAGTTCCTGTAGGATTCTGAAATGTTGGATTTGTATAGATCAGCTTTGGTTGTTTGCTTAAACATAATGTTGCTAGAATAGTTGTCTGCATACCTTCTTCATCTACTGGAATGGGAATAATATGGGCTCCGCGATTTCTAAAGACATCGATTGCTGCTGCATAGGTAGGAGCTTCGGTAATGACAATGTCTCCTGGTCCAATAAATGTTCTAGCCACTACATCAATACCTTGTTGCACACCATTTGTCACAATAATTTCTTGAGGTGTTGTTTCAATGTCACCATATTGTTGAACATAGTCCCGAATTGCCTTTCGTACATCTTCATCACCTTGTACAGCCCCATAACGCACAACAATCTGAGGTTCTGCGAGTAAAATTGCCACGATTTCATTCGTCAAATAAACTGAGGGTAATAACCCCGGATGGATGGTCGCACTTGAAAATTTTATCGCATACTCTGTTCCTTTATTTAATATGGATTGTGAACGTTGAATATAGTCGGGGATCGCTAATTGCCAATTATAATTACATTGGCTCACATGCATGCTCCCCTGTTCATTTTTTCGAACGAATGCCCCCTTACCATGCACCACTTGAATATACCCATTTCTTTCTAACAATGCATAAGCCTTGCTGATCGTTACAGGGCTCACTTGATTTTCTTTAGAAAAGCTCCGTATAGAAGGTAATTGACTCCCCTCCTGTAAAAAACCCGATCGTATTTTTTCTGCCATAATATTTGAAATCTGATGGATTAAGGTTTGATCTGATTGACGATTTAGCTTTATTTTCATTTACCCTCCAACTGTTATAGTCATAATTTGACTGTTATATATATCACTATATAGTGTAGAGGCAGAAATAGCTAAATTTGATATGAAGGGAAATGATGATCCATGACGAACATGAAGCAAGATCAGGAAAATATTGAAACGATTTTAACGGATGTTGTGCACCATGCTGCCAAGTTTTTTACCAGTCTTGAAGAAAGAGCCGTAACAAGTCAAGCTTATAACGTACCTGCTTCAATACTTTCTGAAGTAGGACATGGCGCTCAGTCGACACTTCAATACTTTTCACAGCATTATGCTGCAGGCTTAAGCGCCAGTGCAGGTTCAAGATATTTAGGGTTTGTTACAGGTGGGGCTACGCCTGCTTCGATTGTTGGAGATTGGTTAGTCAGTATTTACGATCAAAATCTATCCAATACGCAAGATTCTGTAGCAGGCTCAATGGAATTAGCGACGATTGATATGTTAAAAGATTTATTGCTAGTGAGTGAGGATTATCAGGGAACATTTGTCAGCGGGGCTACGATGGCTAATTTCGTAGGACTTGCACAAGCAAGAGAGTGGGTGGCGCAATACTATGGGAAAAGTACTGCGATGGATGGGTTATTTGATATCCCACCGATAAAAATCGTCAGTGGTACGCCGCATTCGAGTATTGCCAAAGCAACTTCTATGCTTGGCATTGGGAGAAAGTCTATTCATCTTATTCCATGTCAGGAACAGCGGGAAGCGATCGATATTGCAAAATTACAACAGTTTCTTGAAGACAATCAACAAGAACCTTGTGTTGTCGTAGCAAATGCGGGAACCGTCAATACGGTTGATTTTGATGATTTACTAGCAATTGGCAAGCTCAAAAAGCGCTATAATTTCTGGCTTCATGTAGATGCGGCTTTTGGAGGCTTTGCTGCGTGTTCACCCAAGTACTATCACTTAGTCGAAGGCATTAACCATGCTGATTCTATTACGATTGATGCACATAAATGGCTGAATGTCCCTTATGATGCGGCTATGCAATTTACCCGACATCAATCGTTACAAGTAGCCGTATTTCAAAACAATGCTGCCTACCTTGATAGCTCGCTTGAAAATCCGAATTTTAGTGATCTTACCCCTGAAAATTCACGACGCTTCCGTGCGTTGCCAGCTTGGTTTTCCCTTCAAGCTTATGGTAAAAAGGGCTATCAACAGTTAATCGAACAAAATGTACTGCTAGCTCAGCAGCTTGGACAAAAAATAGAGCAAAGTGACCAATTTACTTTGCTAGCCCCTGTTCGTTTAAATGTTGTGTGCTTTGCCATAAATCATGAAGCACTGACAGCCGAAATGAACAAACAATTTTTGACGACATTAAATCAACAAGGCAAGGTGTTCATGACACCAACTGTTTACCAAGGTGTGCCAGCTATGCGTGCGGCTTTCAGCAATTGGCGTACAACCACAGAAGATCTAACTATTATTTGGGAAGCACTAACGACAGCCATACAATCCTTTTTCCACGAGTCCCTCTAATCTATGATATCCAAATGAATAACAAGGGCGAATGTACAAATATATTTGTCCAAATTTATTACGAATTACTGCCTATGAAATCGCCCAATATGCGAGTACTGCAGATTTCTCAAATTACAATAAAATGATTATGTCAAACAAATATGCAAATAAAGCACACGAACCGCCTTCAATTGAAAGGCGGTTCGTGTGCTTTATTGACCAATTTCGTGTTGTAATTGCTTTAAAAAGCTTTCCATAAATTGATGACGTTCAAGTGCCATCTGCTTGCCCTTCTCAGTTACCATTAGATCCTTTAGCAACAACAGCTTTTCATAAAAATGAGTGACAGACGACGTATTTTTTTGACGATATTCCGACTCTGACATATTGATGCGTGCTTCTTCATCCTTATCGTAAAGCTTACGGCCTTTCGCACCACCATAAGCAAATGTTCGGGCGATGCCAATCGCTCCAATCGCATCTAAACGGTCTGCATCACGTACGATTTTGGCTTCCATAGATGTTGCTTCTAGCTCATTCCCACCATTAAATGACACTTGTGCAATACAATCTCGAATATGTTGCTTTTTTTCCTCGCTAACAGGTAGCTCTGCGATGAGTTGTTCTTCCTGTTCCTTACTATCGGTATACTTTTTATCGCTAACATCATGCAACAGCACCGCAATTTTAACTACCTCGGCATCTGCTGTTGGCTCTGTATGTAAGATAGCTAGCGCATTTTGGTAGACACGTTCAATATGTTGAAAATCATGGCTAGCGTCAAACTTTGCATAAATTCCACTTACTTTACTCATTAAATAATCCATAGTTCAAGCTCATTCCTTTCCTACACGATTATACTTTATTTATAGTCATCACGAAAAATAAAAAATCAGCACCCTTTCAATTGACTAATTTTTCAGAATATTATAAGATAAACGTACAGAACAAACTGTTTGTTCTGTACCTCATATTTTTCAGTTATGTACAACAGCTATGTGTTCGACAGTTATAACATCAACTTCAGCGGGCTTACAATTGAATAGTATGTTTGAAAGATGACGTAAGTAAAGAAAACCAATCATCAAACAAATAAAAGTGAACACTTTCCCTTAGAAATTCTTTGTTTAACCCGCATAGCCAAATGTACAGCCGAAAACTGTGAACATCAAGTTAGTTTGTTTTTACGACCAAAAGGTTATCATCAAATTGTAGCCTCTGTGTAACTGTTTTTTCGTTATTGGTTGTTACCTTCTTCAAGTATGGATGAACGTAGCTCCTCCCAATAATAAAAATCGTACACGATGATGGCGAACAGCTAATGATACCACGTTCTATGAGTCGTACGAACACCATGAAGATTCATGTAAGCCATAAATGTATGAAGCTATAAAGGAAGTAGGAACGATTGTGATAAAATGTAATACCTTCCCGCTGAAGGACAAATAAAAGCTGCCCATCTTACAGTCAAGTAGATGATGGCAGCTTTTACTGTTTTATTTGCTATTTAGTTGTAGATCTTACAAAACGCCCTTAATGACCTCATCAATTTCTTGTAATAGCGCTTGATTTTGCATCGTTGAACTTAAGGTTAAATGAGATTGATCAACGTGGATGACCGCTACATGCATACCCTCTTTTATGCTAGCACTTGGTACTGGTAGCATCTTTTCTGTATCGAATGTCATGATAAGATCTGGGAATTTCGATGGTAGCTGTCCTTCCTTCGATAACGTCATATATTCATTCCAGAAAGTTAAATGGTAATCGCCAACAGATAATTTCCCTACGTCAAAGCCATTTTCTTTCGTTAACGAGTAATCTGTGACCTCACCAGATACGATGTGCACTCCATTTAATTGGTGCAGAACATTAGCCAATTTTTCGTCAAAAGTTTGTCCTTTTAAGAAGCTATAGCCGAGCTCAATCGCCATGGAAATGGCCTTCGGTGCACCATGTTTTTGTAAATAATCTATCGTCACAGAATTCCTCGTTACACCTACTAATCCTCCAGCTAAAATTGAAGCTTGTCGTGCTGTTTTCGCTGTATTTTGTAAATGGCCTTCTACATACCCTTGAACCGCAAAATCATCTTTGCCACCTGCGTAAAATAGCACAGATTGATAGTCTTGTTGTTCATGGAGATTGAGGGAACCCATAATTCCCGTTGGATGTGCCCGCCCATTACACGGGGCATCCACAACAGGCACATTTAATAAAACAGACTGCAACCAGCCATTAATTGTCGTGATGGCACCATTTTCATTGGTAATGATGCCCTTTAGACGTTGATTGGTATATGTGTTCATGCTGCGATAGCTCCAACAAAGCTGTTCATTCGAAATATATTGATCGGCTGCTGAAGGTGCGCCTACCATGGCTACACACGCTACTAAATCTTCATGATCTAATTCGGTGATATCGACTAATTGTGGTTCCCCAGCAGCAAAGATTTCTTCCACCAGTTTGAGCCCTTCCTCTAGAAGACCTCCTCCGCCGCCACCAAGGATCGCTCCTCCATAAACCGCAGCAATTCCATCCTCATATGTTAATACTTTTGCCATCGATCATTACTCCTTTCTATTTCCCTATTTTTAGAATAGAAGAGAAGAAGCTGTATAAAGCGTCCCCAGCAATAACCCCTGCTGCAAAGACAGTCATTTCAGATTCTCTCTTACCTTTCGTCACGTACGTGAAAATAACACGAAGTAAGATACCAGCTAATACCGCCCATCCAGCAATTGGATTGATCAGTAATAAACCTGTAGCAAAAAGAATACCCATTTGTCGTTTTGAACCACCAATCAATTGGATCAATGCCCCTGGAATAGCCCAAATCATTAGTTGTTTCGCTACATCGCCCGTAACGCCAGATTGAATAGTTGCTGCATAAACATGGTTAACAGGTGCTACTAAACCTTGTGCAAAATATGATTTGTAGGATAATAATACAACAATCGCAGAAATTGAGAAGGCTAACATACCAGCGATCATTTGCTGTTTGCGCCCTTCTTTTTCTAATGCTGGATCACTACCATTCCCACGTAAAATAAAACCTGTTTTCAAATCATAGCCCATATCCGCAAATGCTACCCCTGTAGCTGCACTATAACCTGCCAATAACGCAAGAGCTGGTGCAGGGAAGCCTATTAAAATACCAACAATCAGTGTAATAAATGCCACTGCAAACGCTGGGAACCAACCAGCATGCATCGCCGCAATACCAACGATAAGCTCATGTACAAATGCTGCAATTGTTGCAAAGACGATGAAACCTATTAACATTCCGAACGACATATGTGTGATAATACCGCCTAAAATAGCGATTAATAAGGCAATCGCTAAATAAGCAATAAACCCTACACCGAAACCTCGGCGAATTTCTTTAGCATCTTTTGAATAGCTTAACTCTTCTGACTTTTTCGCAGAGCGTTTACTTAGGAGAGTGAAAGCTACTTGGAACAGAGCCACGATGCCGGCACCAATCATAATGCCATGTGGAATATAATAGGCATTTAAATCAATATTAAATAATTGAACAGAATAGCCTCTTAGTAAAAGACCAATCCCAAACATCGTAAGCGCCCAAATATTACCGATAAACGCTACCCCAAAAGCTGACATTGGAATTTTAAGAACAGATCCCACGATACCGAGTAAAACACCACCAATTAATACCTTGGCATTTTTACCGCCTTTATCACCAGCTTTAATTGCTTCAGCTGTCGCAATCCCTGGTGGCCAAGTTCCTGCAGCTGGGAAAATCTTTGTATCAAAAAATTTATATAATAATAAAGCATCAACAAACATCGCTAAAATAACACCGATAAACAACGGTAATACTAAATTTTCATAGCCTAAAACATATGGAATACCAATTGGCAACATTAAGCTACTCGCAGCACTAAAAGTAGCTGATGAAATGGCCGTTTGAATGATATTTTGTCTATGCACCGATTTAAATGCAATTAATTTGCCAATTGGAATTCTTCCTAAAATCATCGCGAATATTGCCCCAACAATAGATGTATTGGCAGAAATCCCTAAAGTCGTAATCAGCTGTATCCCAATAATGGCCCCAATAACAGATGTTAAGACGATCATTAGTAGAGTTACAGGCTCCAAAGCCCGTGGATGTAATACTTTATTATTCATAGTGTCAGCTCCCCTATTGCTGTTATAGTTTTGAAATGTGTGATTGTATCTGATGAGCTACTTTCACTAACTGTTCAAGCATATATTTCTCCCTTTGATCATTTATATCGTATACTAATCCAGAAATTGTAAGAGATGCGATTATTTCTTTCTTATAGTTGAATAACGGTACACTGATGCCAAAAGCGTGTTCATTATATTCGCCAATGGTCACACACCATTTATTTTGGTGGATGCATTGCAGCTCCTCCCTTAACGTCTCAAGAAATTCTTGATGCTCTTCTTTCGATTGCTTGTTTTGAAAAAAGGCTATTAATTCAAGTTGTCTGTCCTCCTCTAAGAAGGCAAACATGACTTTACAGGAAGCACCGATGTAAAGGGGTGTCTTTGTTCCTAAAGACACCGCATACTTTACATTTTTATTACTTTCGGCGATTTTCGTTGTGACACCATATTCATTGTCCATATAAGTGAGAAATACCGATTCGTTAATTTCACTTGCAAGATTTCCCATCAATTCATAAATGGTCGAGTGTGGGTCCTTCGTATGTGAGAGCACATCATAAAAAAGAAACATTTTATAGCCTAATTTATATTTTTTTGTACTCTCATCTTGTATTAAATAACCCGCTTCTGTAAATGTATTGATGGTTCTTTGTACGACACTTGTCGGCATTTTCATCATGCGCGAAATTTCACGAACACCTAATGCATTTTCTGTCGTCGCAAAACACTCTAGTATATCTAATGAGTTTTTTAATGTCTTGACAGTCATTTATTTCTCCCTTTAAGCGTTTTGATAACCGTAATGCTTTCTCGCTACTTCTACAGAAATATATTCATTTAACAAATCATGTTCAATGGCCTCTTTGCTTCGTTCAAGTGGATTACCATAACCACCGCCTGTAGCTGTAACAAGCTCAATACGGTCGCCTTTTTGCAATTCATAATTGGCTAGTACACCAACTGGTCCAATTGTTGTTCCATCTTTTTTGTGAACGATTAAATAGTTATGAGAGCCTTCTTCTCCATCACTTAATCCGAATGGCGCGAATTGATGTCTACCTAAGTTAACAGAAACCTTTTGACCATCATTATTGATGGTATACACGCGACGTACACCTAAACCACCTCTAAATTGGCCTGCACCTGCACCGTCACAATTTAAGCTATATTCATCAATTTGAATCCCATATTTGGTTTCAGCAATTTCCACAGGAAGATTATAGGTTTCACCATCCCCCATACAGTATTGCCCACTTTGACCATCTTCATCATTCGCTGCTCCCCAACCACCAACTGATGGTTCAACGATGAGGAATGACTCATCATTTTCAGGGTTTTTACCTGTCAGAATAAACGTACAAACAGATTGTAAGTGACCTGCAGATAATCTTTCTGGTAAATGTGGTGCAAGTGCTTTCCAAATTAAATCTGCTGCTCCAATACGTGCCTCAAAGTTCATGGATACTGGGTGTGGACGTTTAGCCGAGACAATGGAATTTTCATCCGTTAAAATCGTTAAGCGTTTAAAGACCCCCTCGTTAATCACATCAATATCCCCAAGTAATGCCAAGAACATAACACGCACACTCGCCATTAAGCCAAATTGTGAACAGTTTACTGGCACATTCACCGCTGGGTGTGAGCCCCTAAAATCACAAATAAATTCTTGGTCACTAATCGTAACTTTCACTTTAATCGGGTAAGGTCCTCCCTTTAATGGATCCCCCTCAATAAAGTCCTCCGCATAAAACTCGCCTTTTGGTAAATGTTGAAGCTCATGCTCCACAATTTTCTCACCCTTGTCCAATAATTTTTGAATGGATAATTTCACCGATTCGGCACCAAACTTCTGACAAAGCTCTGCGATTCGTTTTTCACCCGTTTTTAAGGCAGCAACTTGTGCAAACATATCGCCGATAGATAGTTCTGGTAAACGAACATTTGTAGAAATAATCTCATAAATGGCTTCGTTCAATTCCCCTTTATGATAAAGTTTGACACCTGGTAGTTGTAGACCTTCCTGATAGATTTCATTGGAATTACTTGTAAATGAACCAGGATCCATGCCCCCTACTTCTGTCCAGTGTGCTTTATTGGCTGAGTAAGCAATAATTTCACCGTTATAGAAAATTGGGAGTACTAAGCCGACATCTGATAAATGCGATCCTCCCCCAACGTATGGGTCATTTATAATAATGACATCGCCTTCGTGTAACTTTTTGCCATTATCGAACTTTTCAATCACTCGTTGCACCATTGGACTTAGCATCCCAATAAAGCTTGTAACACCATTTCCTTGGCTAATTAAGTTACCCTGTGCATCTGTTAAACCACAAGCATAGTCTAATACTTCATAGATAACCGGACTCATCGAAGAACGTGCTAGTGCCACAAACATCTCATCTCCTATGGCTAACAATGAATCCTGAATAATCTCTACAGCAAAAACGTCTTTTTTCATGATTTATTTCCCCTCCATCTCTACAATCAAATTGCCATATTTATCAATTTCTATAGATTGCTTTTCATTGATCACGACTGTAGATGTTGGGTTTTCTACGATTGCTGGACCTGTAATGACATAGCCCGGAGCTAGCTTTTGTTGATCATACACATTGACCTCTACCCAACCCTTTTCTTTCACATATAAGTTGCGTTTTGTTTTGATACATGTTGACACATCAATATGAGAGAAATCTAATTCTTTAAATTGAACAGCCTCATCTTTTCCATAGATGGTAAGGTGTAGATTTACTAATTCTATTGGAGTAGTTGGTAAATCGAATGAAAATTCTTGTTTATGTTTAACATGGAATGCCTCTGCCAATTGATGAAGCACTTCATCATGAATGGTGCTATTTGAAGCATTCAATTTTACTGCATGCTCTTGGCCTTTATAGCGTAAATCATAATTAATCTCGAAATAATAATGCTCTTTTGATAAAGGTGCATCTGCATAGGCATTTGCAATCGCTTGATCAATATTTTCTTGAATTTCCGCAAGATGAGCTTGATTAAAGTCCATTAAACTTGTTTGGATATAGTCTTGTCGATACTCTGTCATCATCATGCCTAATGCAGAAAAAACAGAAGAACCATATGGAATAATGACTTTTTTCATGCCTAATTCTTCCGCTAAATTAATGGCATGTAATGGACCGCCACCACCAAAGGCTACCATTGTAAAATCTTCTGGATCATAGCCTTTACGAATGGAGATTAGCTTCAATGCATTTAACATATTCGAGTTCGCAATATCTAAAATGCCTTGTGCTGCTTCTTCGGCTGAAACATTAAAAGGTTTCGCAATCGCCTCAACAAGTGCCTCCTCCACTTTGTCAATAGACACTGGATTATCGAAGTTCGCTAATGATAATTTTCCTAAATAGACATTTGCGTCTGTAATCGTAGGCTGTGTATTACCTAAACCATATGCTACAGGACCTGGGTTTGCACCAGCAGAATCTGGTCCAACCTTTAAGGAACCAAACTGATCTACACGAGCGATAGAGCCCCCACCATTGCCGATTTCAACTATATCCACAACAGGTGTTTTGATTGGATAGCCAGCAAATTTTTCATTTCTTTCGATATAATAATCTGTTGTAACATTTACTTTGCCATCTGTAATAAGTGAGCATTTTGCTGTCGTACCACCTACATCAAAGGCGATAATATTGGATTCATTTAGAAGTTCACCTAATTTTGCAGCTCCAAACATACCCGCTACAGGACCAGATTCAACTAGATTGATTGGCAACTCCATTGCTTTATCAAAGCTTGTTGTTCCCCCATTTGATTGCATAATTTTCAGATGATCTGTAATACCGATTGTGCTTAATTTTTCTTTTAAACTTTTTAAATAAGCGTGAGCAATTGGCTTCACATATGAATTTAAAACAGTTGTGTTTGTTCTTTCATATTCACGATATTCCTTAATCGTTTCGCTTGAAAGTGTAATATACACTTCAGGCCAAATTTTTAAAATTTCTTCTTTTAGCTGCTGTTCGTGAATTGGATTTTTATAGCCATGAATCAAAGAAATTGCAATAGCCTCTACACCCAATTCCTTAAATTGACGAACAATATCTCCGACTTCATCCCTATTAAGCGCTTTCATAATATTTCCTTTAAAATCAATGCGCTCATCGATTTCTTGTCGTAAGTAACGCTCTACAAATGGCTCTGGCTTTTTATATTTAAAATTATATAAGTCTGGTCGATTTCCACGTGCAATTTCTAATACATCACGGAAGCCTTTTGTAGTAATTAGCCCAACTACGCCCCCTTTTCTCTCGGTTAATGTATTGATAATAACTGTTGAACCATGAATAAATGATTCAATGAGAGAATCCTCGGTTACATGTCGTCCTAATACGTTTAATATACCATCCTCAAAATGCCCAGGTGTTGTATGTCCCTTGTCAAAATGAAGATTTCCCTTTTCGTCTGTATAAACTAGGTCGGTAAAAGTACCGCCAATATCTGTTGCGATTTTCAAGACTCCATCCCTCCGTGTCCCTATTATCGGAACAGTGTTCCGAATTAGAATTAAGTAAATTATATTTAAAAGAAAAAGAAAATTCAATGTATTTTTTAAATAAAAATTCATTTGACAATTGCAGATCGTTGTAAAAATCCGCTTTTTCCTTCCAATATCAGAGAACTATTAATAAAAAATACCAAACGTATTTATATAAGGAAACTTCTCACGTTTTTTATGTACATAAAAAAAGATCCTAGTTTTTAAACTAGGATCTCAGACTGTAGACAAAAGCCATCGAGAAGTTCACTCTCTATGACTTTTGTCATTTTTCTTTCTCTTTCATTTTCAATATTTGGTAAATCAATGCCGAAT
>NZ_KQ465110.1 GCF_001308875.1 Lysinibacillus sp. ZYM-1
CAGCGTTCGTCCTGAGCCAGGATCAAACTCTCCATAAAAGAAATTTGATTAGCTCAAATTGTTTTGCTGGCATCAATTTTGATGTCCAAAATTTTGTTTTGTTCACTAGCAAGGCTAGCTACTAAAAACTATATTGATTACGTTTTGCTTGTTCAGTTTTCAAGGTTCATGTTTTTTATTTCACTGTCACCTCTTGGCGACTTATACATAATAACATCGATTATTCATGAAAGTCAACACTAAATCATAAGTTTTTTTAAAGAGACTCATTTTTTATTTAAAATCTTAGAAACGAGGTTGTTATTATGATCCGCAAAACGTTGATTTCACTGCTGTTAATCGGAACACTCTTTGTTTTTCTAAAGCCTATAAATTCTACGATGATTTCTGTATTTAATATTGCTAATGCACCAGTTGTAGTTACGAAAGGACATTACGGCACATCTCTTATTGTTGAGATTTCATTCTCTGATGAGTCTCTAATGGATTGGCTTAAAACGGTGAAAGAACCTTACCCGCTTCTTCTTTTAGATACGGATTGGATTAAGCGTTCACCAGAACATATAAAAATCATTCAAGAACGAAGATTGCCTACAGGACTACTTGGCCCAGAAGACTCCATAGAAAAACCTGTTAACATTGATCTTGTACAAAAGGATATTGATATCTATGAAAAATATTTGAAAGAAAAGCCACTTTGGTTTGCTACTCGGAATCACCAGTATTCACAAGACTTACAAAAATCTTTGTTTCAACAGCAAATGAATATGCTATCTCCTTCCCTTATTTGGCAGGGTGAGAAATCGCCTAAACTTCAAAAGGGCGACTTTGTTTTTACTCCATTACGCCAGGATAGTTCATTTACTTTTAAAGAACTTAATGCTTTGATACAGCAGAATAAGTTTATGTCAATTGAAGAGAATATATTTGGCTATAAAGTGCAAACTAAAAAATCACCATAAAAAAATTGCCTTCATAGAGGCAATTTTTTTTAAGCATTTTTTGCTTGTTCACGGCGTGCTTGGCGGCGTGCTTCTAATTTTTGACGGTCTTCATCAGATTTCGCATTATACTTCGGCAATACTAATAATTGATATGCATTAACCGCCAATAACGGGAATAATAACAAAGCGACATATTCATTAATATTTTCATCACGGCCCATTAACGCAATTGTCCATTCCAATGTTGTAATGACAATCATAAAGAACAATGCAGAAATGAATACATGTTTCTTCCCTGTTAACTTCACTTTTTGAACAGCCGTGGCAATTGCTCCAAAGATGAGGACAATTAATAATCCAACATAGAACAACCAGCTTTGTCCATCCTTTATACCAGGTACAAAGCGGAAGAAAATAATATCAAAAATAGTAATTACAATTAATAAAAGCTGTACCCAATTCCACAATGTAAGTGTTCTAAAGATATTTACACCTACTTGATGGAGTGTTAAATAGGCGAAAAAGCCAGCCTGAGCAATAACACTCATTGTAAATCCTAAAAAGACCATCCATAAAAGTCCAGCGAAAAATTCACCCCAATGACCATTTGCTATGTATGGTTGGAAGAAATCCCAGCGAATAAATAAACTAAAAACTCCGTTGACTACACCACCAACGAGCATTGCAAAGAAGAAAAACTTTGCCCAATTTCGTATCGTCACAACTAAAAGTCCCCCAATTTCTCAATATATCTGTCCTTATTTTATCAATGCATTGTTAAAAAAGCTATTTCTCATCTTAACCAATACATAAAGTCATCAGAAATGTGAACAATAATTGAAAGAGTCTATCTATAGAAAGGACTGATTGTCGATGCGAAAATTTACCTTATTACTGATTCTAATGCTTTTTCTTTCTGCCTGTTCACAAGATAAAACCTCTACTATGTCCTATGATGAAATAAAAAAAATCATGATCGACTCTTTGCAAACAGAGGATGGTAAAAAGGCGTTACGACAGCTTTTAGAAGAGCCTAGTTTCCGTGAGCTGTTGATCTTAGAGCATGATGAAGTGAAAAAAGCTACTGAGGAAACATTACTTTCCAAAGAAGCAGAAGACTTTTGGAAGAAAACCTTTGAAGATCCAAAGTTTAAGGAAACTGTTGCAAAAAGCATGCAAAAACAGCAACAGGATATTATGAAGGACTTAATAAAAGATCCAACATTCCAAAAGGATATGGAAGCCTTTTTTGGACAGCCTGATATGCAGAAGCAGTTAGAGACTATCCTTAAATCGTCTAATATGCGAAAGCAGATGGAGGAAGTAGTAAAGGAAACAATCGAGAGCCCTCTAATGCAATCAAAATGGCAGGAACTTATTAAAAAGAGTGGCGAAACAAGTTCATCTGGAAGTGGCGATAAGAAAGAAGCAAGTGGCGAAAGTGGTAGCGGAACGGATAAGGAGAAAAAAGGCACTGAATAACCATGGCATTAATAAAAACGGATTTCCTCCAAATTGGTGGAAATCCGTTTTTCATTAGTTATTTAATTTTTGAATGATTTTTGTTGCGATATCTAAATATATTTGTCCTGTTGTATGTTTTTCGGCATATACAGACGGTGCAAAATCCTCATCAGTCCAATCTGGTTGCCCAAGAGGAATTTGTCCAAGTAGCTCCGTACGTAGCTCTTCTGTTAGTTTAGGACCTCCACCTTGCCCAAAGACAAACTCTTTTTCACCTGATTTAGATTCAAACCAAGCCATGTTTTCGATTACACCTATAATTTCATGGTCGGTTTGTAGAGCCATGGCACCTGCACGAGCTGCAACAAATGCTGCTGTCGGGTGCGGTGTAGTGACAACTATTTCCTTTGATGATGGTAGCATTTGATGAATATCTAACGCCACATCACCTGTGCCAGGTGGTAAATCTAATAGTAGGTAGTCAAGCTCGCCCCACTCCACATCACGGAAGAATTGATCTAATACTTTACCTAACATCGGGCCACGCCATACGATAGGCGCATTGTTTTCCACAAAGAAGCCCATTGAAATCACTTTTACACCAAAACGGTCTACTGGGAAAATGCGATTGTCCACTACTTTAGGCATATCCGTTACACCCATCATATCAGGCACACTAAATCCATAAATATCTGCATCGATTAAGCCTACTTTTTTTCCTAAACGGGCTAAGGCAACTGCTAAGTTAACAGAAACTGTAGATTTACCTACTCCACCTTTACCGGAAGCAATTGAAATAACTTGAACTGTGCTAAGTGGTGATAATATATCTTGTGCTTCTGATTCTGTTGCTGTACCACGGAAGCTTTGAAGTTTTTCTGCTGATAGCTCTTCAAAGCGAATACCAACTGTGCTAGCACCCGCTTCTTTTAACATCTCAACAATCTTCATTTGTAGTTGTAATTGTTCAGGTGTATTCAATTTAGCAATCGCAATTTTTACACTGACATGATTTTTTTCTTCTTTTATTGCTACGTTTGTAATACCATCTGTTTCTGCAAGCGATTTATGTAAAAATGGATCTTGTAGTTGTCCTAGTATTTCTCGTACTTGTTGTTCAGTAATCACGACGAACACTCCCCTTATATTGTCTCAATGTTAGTATATCATAATGATTTAATTTACGTTGTGATGTTGCTCTATTCAACTTTAGCTAATAGGTACTCTTCTATACCTTCAACAATAGCATCTGCCATTTTTTCTTGGTAGTTCTTATCTATTAATAACGCACGTTCTTCATCATTACTTATAAATCCAGTCTCTACTAATGCCGCAGGGACTTCTGCTTTTTTCAACAAATAAATTTGCTTAATAGACAATGCTTCTCGGTCTGTATTTTTTAAATTAGTACGAATGGCTTCTTGAATACTTTTTGCAAGTATCTCTCCATCAGCATGTCCTTCCTTATGATAAAACACCTGTGCGCCACGCCATTTTGTTTCCGGTATAGCATTTGCATGAATGGTAATAAACACATCAGGTTTTTCTTTCTCTATAATATCCTTTCTTAAAAAGATATCTTGTTTTTTGCGCTCTCTTAACGTTCCATACTTTTCTGATGGCGCGTGCTCATCAATAACATCCCCATTTTTTGTTCTCGTCATAATGACTGTTGCGCCTTTTTTCTTTAATTTCTTCTCCACATGCTGAGAAATTGCAAGTGTAATATCCTTTTCAATGACTTCGCCCTTTGAAGCTCCTCCATCCTCACCACCATGCCCTGCATCAATGACAATTTTTATGCCACCAAGTGGGTCTGGTAAAAAGAAGTTACGGTCCGAAGCATTTGTTTCATATGCCACGACCACTATACTCATAAGCATAATTACTCCTAGTGCCAGCCAGCGCTTCACCCATATCCACCACCCTTTTAAATTAGTGTACGAAGTTAGTGGATAAACTATGCCAGAAAGAAAAAAAAACTCTCAAGTATTAAACTTGAGAGTTTTTAATTTCTTCTATATTAAGGGAGGAAGAACAATTTTATTGAAGTGTGAATGCTGGTTTAAATTCACCTTTGTATGGTTCATGCTCAACAAACACAGTTATCTCATTTCCATCTTTATCTTTACCAGTTCGTTTATACGTAAACTTCTTATCATTAATTTCAGTAATTTCAAGAGCCACACCATATTTATTATTACCAATTGAAACGTGCGCTCGGATTTTATTGTCATGAATTACATCAAAGTAGCCATAATCTCCACGACTTTCACCTGTTTCAGGGTTAAAGAATTCATATTTATTTGTGTCTGCATCATATTTTGCTATACTAATGAAATTTGAATTAAACTCTGTTACATCATTATCGTTTTCATCTAAAACAACTGTGCCATGCCATAATGTATCTGCTAAAATTTTATCCCCATCTACATCTGTTACAATATCACCTGTAGTCGTATTTAGAGTTTTATCTGGATCTGTAAATGTAAGTTCTTGTTCTTGATAAGGGATATGCTCCACAAACACTTCTACATCGTTACCAGCAGCATCTTTCCCCATTCGTTTATAAGTGAAGATATCTTTGTTTAGTTCAGTGATTTCCACTAAGGCTTGATAGTTCTTGGACTCAGAAATTAAAATTCTTTGTTTCCCATCATTTGTGATAAAGAATGTTCCTTTATCGTCACGACTTTTACCTGTAGCAGCGTCAAAGAATTCATAATGACCTGTCTTAGCATCATATTTAGCCAAGCCAATAAAGTTAGAGTTTTCCTTTGTTAAATCGTTGTTATCTTTATCATATACTTTTGTACCCTGCCAGTTTGTACCACTAAGAATATTAACCATTTCTTGACCTTTTGTTAGTTGCTCCTGTGCTTGGTCTTTCGCTGTATTTTCTGTAGCAGCGCTTTCTGTTTTTACTTCCTCACTATTTGTAACGTTGCCTTTCGCAGGCTCCTTATCTTGACATGCTGCAAGTAGTGCCATTGCTGCAACAGATACAATCAATAATTTTTTCATATCTACTTACCTCCATTTTTTGCTTTATATTTTTCAGTTACGCCAAACCCAGCTCTTGAAGGGCTCGTTGTAGCTTTCAAAATCTATATTAAATTGAATTGTTAAACTCCCTCTAAATAATTTCTTAAAAAAGCATAAACTTATCCGAAAATATTTTTAATAATTATAAATCTGTGCAGAAATAACAATTATTATGCCAAAAAGTCTATTTAAAATTTTATAAAAATACTAAAAGGCGCGTTCTACTATATGAAAAAGCTTAGTTAAGCATATTTTTTTAATATTATTCGTGCAAGATCCTACATGTTACCATATTTTTATAACACGGAAAAAGAAGGTGGAAGAAATGAACGATCCATTGATTACTGCCGCAGCGAATGGAGAAACTGATAAAGTGCTAACACTTCTTCAAGATGGCATCAATATCAATGCCACCGATCAATTTGGCAGAACAGCTGTATTAGCGGCAACTTATAATAATCAGGTGGAGACAGTAAAGGCACTTATACAGCATGGGGCAGACATAAATATTCGAGATAATAACCTAGAAAATGTGCTCCTCCATGCAGGGGCATCTGGCTATCTAGAAATAGTGAAGCTAGCCATCGCAGCTGGTGCTGATACGAAATTGACAAACCGCTTTGGAGGAGTTGCAATTATCCCTGCATCAGAACGTGGCTATGTAGAAGTAGTTCGCGAACTTCTTAATCATTCAGATATTAATGTCAATCACATTAATAATTTGCATTGGACAGCTTTAATAGAAGCAATAATTTTAGGTAATGGCGATGAGAAACACCAAGAAATTGTTCAACTATTAGTGGATTATGGGGCTAATTTGAATATTGCTGACAGAGATGGCGTCACGCCCTTACAGCATGCAAAAAAATTAAGTTTTCATAAAATAGAGCTGATATTAAACGAGGCAGCGTCCGAAAGCTCTAGCAATCGTTAAGAAGGAGGGTTTTGATGATCCAACAAACAGACTTAAAGCATTTAGAAAGATGTATTGAGCTTGCCAAAAATGCGTTGAATGCTGGTGATGAGCCCTTTGGTTCAATACTTGTAGCTGCTAACGGTAAGGTCCTAGCAGAAGATCAAAATCATGTGTCTGGTGGTGACCATACACAGCATCCAGAATTTGCATTAGCACGCTGGGCAGCTGAAAATAGGACTGCTGAGGAGAGAAGTACTGCAACCGTTTATACTACTGGCGAACATTGCCCTATGTGTGCAGCAGCCCATGGTTGGGTTGGCTTAGGAAGAATCGTTTATGCTAGCTCATCCAAACAACTAGCACAATGGTTAAAAGATATGGGCGTCACTTCTACTTCACGCGTTCGTAATTTATCCATTCAAGAAGTTATAAAAGATACACCTGTTGAAGGTCCTGTTCCTGAACTAGCTGAACAGGTACATCTGCTTCATCGCCAATTTCATCGAAAATAGTGTCAAGCAATCTTTGGGCCACCTCCAAAGATTGCTTTTTATATTGGTTACTGAATTCATACAAAAAGACCCTTTCCACAAAAGTAGAAAGAGTCTTTGATAGAAAATGTTGAAATTAACGTTTTGAGAACTGAGGTGCACGACGAGCGCCGCGTAGACCTGGTTTTTTACGTTCTTTCATGCGTGAATCACGAGTAAGTAATCCAGCTGATTTTAATGCAGCACGGAAATCTGGGTCTACTTGAAGTAGAGCACGAGCGATACCGTGACGAACAGCACCAGCTTGACCAGTGTATCCACCACCGTTAACGTTTACGTGGATATCATAGCTTCCTGTAGTTTCAGTAGCTACTAATGGTTGTTTAATTACTTCGCGTAATGCAGCGAATGGTACGTATTCTTCGATTTCACGTTTATTGATAACAATTTTACCTGTACCTGGTACTAAACGTACGCGAGCTACAGAGCTTTTACGGCGACCAGTGCCGATGTATTGAACTTGTGCCAAAGTAATATCCTCCTCTTAATTTATATTATCCGCGAAGCTCGTATGCTTCTGGTTTTTGTGCAGCATGTGGATGCTCTGTTCCAGTATAAACATTAAGTTTAGTGAACATTTTGCGACCTAAAGAGTTTTTAGGAAGCATTCCTTTAACTGCTAATTCAATCATTCTTGTTGGGTACTTATCTAACATTTCACCAGCAGTACGAGTTTTTAAACCACCCGCAAATTGAGTATGGTGACGGTAAAGTTTACCCTCTAATTTGTTACCAGTTAAATGGATTTTGTCAGCGTTGATGATGATTACGTGATCACCTGTGTCAACGTTTGGTGTGAATGTTGGTTTATGTTTACCACGTAAGATTGCAGCTACTTCAGAAGCTAAACGTCCAAGAGTTTGGCCTTCTGCATCAACTACTAACCATTTACGGTCTACTTCGTGACCTTTAGCCATGAATGTTGTACGCATGTATATATCCTCCTAATCGATTCGATTACCGTTATTTTTCATTAGACTACACTATAAGTTTCGGGGCTTATTTGTGGTGGTAATGAAAATACCATCTGTTATCATATAATGAATGACTTTTAAAGTCAAGTAATTTCATTAAACACCTGGTGAAGTTGTTTCGAAGTATAAAGTGACACTAATAGAACACTTTTTCTAAGTATAAACCTTGTGGTGGCGCGGTTTTCCCAGCCTTATCCCGATCTTCTGAAGCGACAACAAGTGCTACATTTTCAATCGTCCGTCGATCTATACCAACTTCCCAAAGTGTACCTGCAATAATTCGCACCATATTATACAAAAAGCCTGTGCCTTCAATTACCATATGGAGCTCTTCCCCATGCCATTCAAATTGCAGAGAAGTTACTGTTCGTACTTTATCCTTCACACTTGTATTTGCTGCACAAAAGCAAGAAAAGTCATGTGTCCCAACGATAGCCTGGGCAGCCTTCTGCATGGCATTCACATCAGGTTTAACCCCATTTGTCTCAACTGTAAAATGTCTGCGAAATGGATTTTGGACAGGCTCACAAGACCAAATATAGCGGTATCGCTTCCCAGTTACACTAAAACGGGCATGAAAGTCATGTGCCACTTCATCTACAGACAATACGCGAATATCTCTGGGAAGCTGCACATTCAAAGCTTTGAGATACTTATCAACAGGGATAGCTAGTGGTGTATCAAAATGCAAGGTTTGTCCTGTTGCATGAACCCTAGCATCTGTACGCCCACTTGCGGTTACCTTTACCTTTTCCTCTTTATGCATAATGGCTAATACACGTTCAAGCTCTGCCTGCACGGTGCGTTCCCCAGGCTGTATTTGATAGCCTGAGAAATGCGTGCCGTCATAGCTAATAATTACTTTTAATCGTCGCATAAAGCTTACTCCTTTAACTTCTATAGAAGAATAGCAATACACCTATTGCTACTAATAGTACAAGCGCAAATGTATCACCCAGATCCCATTTTAGCCTGCGGTACCTAGTACGTCCTTCACCACCTCGATAGCCTCTTACTTCCATCGCTGTGGCTAAATCCTCGGCCCGTTTAAATGCGCTCACAAAAAGAGGTACTAGCAATGGCACTACGGCTTTTATACGATCTTTTATCGGTCCTGAAGATAAATCAGACCCTCGTGCCATTTGTGCTTTCATAATCTTATCTGTTTCATCCATTAAGGTAGGAATAAAGCGCAAAGAAATAGACATCATTAAAGCTAATTCATGTACAGGTACTTTTAATGCCTTAAGGGGATTCAAAAGTACCTCAATACCGTCTGTAATGGAAATTGGTGATGTTGTTAAAGTTAAAATGGATGTTATAAATACTAATACTAGAAAACGTATAGAAATATAAACCCCACGTCTAATTCCTTCATCGTATATTGTTATATACTTCGAGTCAAAAATGGGAACGCCTTCCTTCGTCATGAAAATATGAAGCAGGAAGGTAAAGGCCATCAAAAAGAGAACAGGTTTGAGGCCATTTATCAAAAAATACAAGCGAATTCGTGATATTAATATAACGAGTAGTGTGAATGCCAAAAGCATGGCATACGTCACTGTATTATTGGCCAAAAATACAATAATAATAAAGGCAAATACAAAGATTAACTTAGAGCGTGGATCCAGTTTATGGACAGGAGAATTACCTGGTAAGAAGCGTCCAAAAATCATTTTTTCCATCATGATTCTGCACGCCCCTCTCTTAGCACTCGAGCCATTTCAGCTGCAAGCTCTTCTTCAGTTAAGCAAACCTTCGATAAGGATTGCCCTATCATTTGCTCAACCTTTTGTTGAAAGCGGACAATGCGTGGCGGTTCTAAGCGAAAGCTCTTTAATGTATCAACATCTTTAAATATATCTCTCGGTGTCCCACTTAAGACATTTTTACCTTCATGCATAATCACAATAGTATCTGCGTATCGAGCAGCATCTTCCATACTATGCGTCACTAGAATCGTTGTGAGGTGACGTTCCTGATGGAGCTGATAAAACATATCCATAATTTCCTTTTGTCCTCGTGGATCCAAACCAGCCGTAGGTTCATCCAGCACAATCACTTCAGGGTCCATCGCTAAAACACCTGCTATCGCTACTCGACGCATTTGACCACCCGATAAATCAAACGGAGACTTTTCTAATACGTCCTCTGGTAGTCCCACTAAGCTAACAAGCTCTCTTGCACGATCTTCGGCTTCCTTTTCCGAAACACCAAAATTCATAGGACCAAACATAATATCCTTTAACACCGTTTCTTCAAATAACTGATGCTCAGGGAATTGAAAGACGATACCAACCTTTTGTCGAACCGCTTTTAAATTCTTTGCTTTTTTTCTGGCTACTACCACACGTTCTCCGATATGTACTTCTCCTGAGGTAGGTTTTAGAAGCGCATTAAAGTGCTGAAGAATTGTTGATTTACCAGAACCAGTATGACCAATGATCGCTTGATACGTATGTGATGGGATGTCAAAATCTACATCGAATAATGCTCGTTTTTCAAAAGGAGTCCCCTGTGCATAGGCATAGCTTACTTGTTGAAGTTTGATGTCCATAGATCATTCACCAACTCTTCTTCTGTCATATGTTGTCCCATTAATGGAACACCTTCCTTTTGCAATAACTTTGATAACTTAAGAGCAAATGGTAAGTCTAGCCCAAATTCAACCAGCTTGTCCCCCAGGGCAAAAATTTCAGCAGGTGTACCTTCTGCAAACTTCTTACCATCATTCATAAAAAGAACACGATCTGCTAGCATAGCCTCTTCTAAATCATGTGTTATTGATAATACAGTAAGTCCTGTTTCAGCACGTAACGTTTGAACAGTTTGTAATACTTCTGCACGCCCCTGAGGATCTAGCATAGAAGTAGCCTCATCTAATATAAGCAGTTTTGGCTTTAACGCAAGTGCTCCTGCAATAGCAACACGCTGCTTCTGTCCTCCGGATAAATGATGTGGCTCATGGTCTAAAAAGTGGCTCATTTTTACTTGTTCCAGTGCCGCATGTACACGTTGCACCATTTCTTCAAAAGGCACACCGTTGTTTTCCAAGGCAAATGCAACATCATCCTGAACAGTTGCACCTACGAATTGATTGTCAGGGTTTTGAAAAACCATTCCCATGAGCGAACGAGATTCCCAAAGGTTTTTCTCACTTAATGGCTCGCGTAGTATACGTACATCCCCCTTTTGAGGAAATAGCAAACCATTCATCAACTTTGCAATGGTCGACTTACCAGAACCGTTATGTCCTACTACGGCTATCCATTCGCCTTCTTCGACGGCAAAGCTGACATTTTCGACAGCATTACGACTATCTTGTTCTTCTGGTGTATATGAAAAAGTCACATTATTTAAAGATAAAATTTCAGGCATTTCTAGAACTCCTCTCTCTATGCTCAGCTCTACTAACTAACTTACACTTTTTTATGTATGAATTCTACTACAATCCTTATGTCGATAAAAGTAAAATACTAAAATAATTAAACGATCTTATTTTGCTATTCACGGTCATGATGTGATGGTCTGATTCCATAAAACAATAAACCCATATATTAAAAAAAGCACCACAAATTGGCGCCATCCTAAATAATAAAAAAGCGCGCACCTCATTCAATAGAAATGCGCTTGTCGTTACATTTACAAGAAATAAGGGTGCTCAAGCCCTTATCCCTCCTGAATGAGGTGCGGAGAGCTAAACGAGACGCCACACCTAAGTGTCCGCTCATCATAACGCTCAGCTTAATTATTTGTCGTATAAATCATTTATAAAGAAAGAGGGTGGTGATTCCCACCCTCTTCACCACAAGTCTTCTCTTATTGATTAAACTAGTTCAATCACAACTACAGGTGCACCGTCACCACGACGAGGACCTACTTTAAGAATACGAGTGTAACCACCTTGACGTTCTGCATAACGTGGTGCAACATCATCAAATAACTTTTGAAGTGCAAATGATGTTGTTTCGTTACCTTCTGCATCAGTCGTTGTTACTAGTTCACGACGGATGAATGCAGCAGCTTGACGGCGTGCGTGTAAATCTCCGCGCTTACCTAAAGTAATCATTTTTTCAACAGCTTTACGTACTTCTTTAGCGCGAGCCTCAGTAGTTTCGATACGCTCGTTGATGATTAAATCAGTAGCTAAGTCACGTAACATCGCTTTACGTTGAGAACTTGTACGACCAAGTTTTCTGTAACCCATGGATGTTTCCCTCCTTTATAGAAAAAATCTGACCTTGTTAGTTTTGTTTAAATCGCTTAGTCTTCTTTGCGTAATCCTAAACCAAGCTCTTCTAACTTCGCTTTTACTTCTTCTAGTGACTTACGTCCAAGGTTACGAACTTTCATCATGTCGTCTTCTGATTTATTCGCAAGTTCTAGTACTGTATTAATACCAGCGCGTTTTAAACAGTTATAAGAACGAACAGAAAGATCAAGTTCTTCGATAGTCATCTCTAAAACCTTTTCTTTTTGATCTTCTTCTTTTTCGACCATGATTTCAGCCGTTTGTGCCTCGTCTGTCATGCCAACGAAGATGTTAAGATGCTCGGTTAAAATTTTTGCTCCGAGCGAAATCGCCTCTTTCGGACCGATGCTGCCATCTGTCCACACATCAAGAGAAAGTTTATCGTAGTCAGAAGACTGACCTACACGAGTATTTTCCACTTGGAAATTGACGCGTGATACTGGAGTGTAAATAGAGTCGATCGGGATCACGCCGATAGGAAGATCCTCACGTTTGTTTTGATCAGCAGGAGTGTAACCACGGCCGCGTTGTGCATACATACGCATACGTAAATGACCGTTTTTAGCGATTGTTGCAATATATAGATCAGGGTTTAAAATTTCTACATCACTGTCATGTGTAATGTCAGCAGCCGTAACTGTACCATCGCCTTTTACATCAATCTCAATAACTTTTTCTTCGTCAGAGTAGATTTTAAGAGCTAGTTTTTTCACGTTCAAAATGATTGAAGCTACATCTTCTACTACGCCTTCTACAGTTGAGAATTCGTGAAGAACACCATCAATTTGAATTGAAGTGACAGCAGCTCCTGGTAATGAAGACAGAAGGATACGACGTAAAGAATTACCCAAAGTGTTTCCATATCCGCGTTCAAGCGGTTCTACAACAAACTTTCCATACTTGGAATCTTCGCTGATCTCCACCGTTTCAATCTTTGGTTTTTCAATTTCGATCATTTTATTTACCCTCCTTCAAAACATCGAATGTATAGGTTCTTTCCATCATAGATTCGATCGTCAATGACGTATCGTTTATTATCTGCACAAGACAGTCTGTACAAAAAATGATGTTCTCATACAATATGAGACGCACCCATTACACGCGACGACGTTTTGGCGGACGGCAACCATTATGAGGAACTGGAGTAACGTCTTTAATAGCAGTTACTTCTAAACCAGCAGCTTGAAGTGCACGGATTGCAGCTTCACGACCAGCACCAGGACCTTTAACAGTTACTTCCAACGTTTTCAGACCATGTTCAAGGGATGTTTTAGCAGCAGTTTCTGCAGCCATTTGAGCAGCGAATGGTGTAGATTTACGTGAACCACGGAAACCAAGAGCACCAGCACTTGACCAAGATACAGCATTACCTTGCATATCTGTAATCGTTACAATTGTATTGTTAAATGTAGAACGAATGTGTGCAATACCAGATTCGATATTCTTTTTCACACGACGTTTACGAGTTTGTTGTTTACGAGCCATGTTAAGAAGGAACCTCCTTTACCAATTATTTTTTCTTGTTCGCTACAGTTTTACGAGGACCTTTACGCGTACGCGCATTGTTCTTCGTATTTTGGCCACGAACAGGTAAGCCACGACGGTGACGGATACCACGGAATGAACCGATTTCCATCAGACGTTTAATATTTAATGAAGTTTCGCGACGTAAGTCACCTTCAAGTTTGTAAGAATCTAATTGTTCACGGATTTTGTTTAACTCATCTTCAGTTAAGTCGCGTACGCGTGTATCTTCTGAAATACCTGCATCAGCTAGTACTTTCTGAGCTGTAGTTTTACCAATACCGAAAATGTACGTTAATGAAATTACCACGCGTTTGTCGCGAGGAATATCAACACCAGCAATACGTGCCATGTACGTTGTGCACCTCCTTTAGAATTAACCTTGTTTTTGTTTATGTTTAGGATTTTCACAGATTACCATTACTTTACCGCGTCGGCGAATTACTTTACATTTTTCGCAGATCGGTTTCACAGATGGTCTCACTTTCATCTAACCTAACCTCCTTAGTAGTCCGGAGCGCAAAAGATTATTTAAAACGGTATGTGATACGACCGCGAGTTAAATCATAAGGAGATAACTCAATAGTAACCTTATCTCCAGGTAGAATACGGATAAAGTGCATACGAATCTTACCAGATACGTGCGCTAGAATCACATGTCCATTTTCTAATTCTACCTTAAACATCGCGTTTGGCAAAGTCTCAACAACTGTCCCTTCGACTTCAATTACATCATCTTTCGCCATCTACTCTGTCTCTCCTCTCTATATGCAAATTAAAGTTCTCATCGTTACATCAAACGGATATCTGCTGCAACTATAGAAGCAACCTCGTTTCAACATATGTTTGGATTGTATGAGAGATGTTTGAAAGACGCTCGTCTGGTTTCGCTTCACACAATCCACGGAATATCCAGAACCAATAAGGGGACTGAAACTCCCATGTTTACACGAATACCGGAATGTCTTGGATGAGATATTCATACCCGTTACACAGATGCTTCCACGAAACCCATTATACTCCTCCAAAAAGTATGTTGCACTTTTTTGAAGAAATATATACCGGGCACAATATGCTTTTGCAACTCTCAAAAAAATTATGTTTCGTTGTTGCTCCCGCATGCCTCCCGCGGAAGCAGTACTCTGCGCCCGGAGCCGGGTATCAGCTGCGGTTGCTCTGTAATAGAGCATCAAGATCAGCAAACACTTTGTTAATATCTTGCTGTCCATCTATATTAGTTAACACACCTTTAGCTTCATAAAAATCAAGCAAAGGTTGTGCTTGTTTCATATTAACTTCCAGACGGTTTGCAACCGTTTCAGGATTATCATCGGCACGTGTGTAAAGCTCGCCACCATCTTTATCACACTTTCCTTCCTCAGCTGGAGGATTGAAAATTAAATGATAGGATGCACCACAAGTTTTACAAATGCGTCGACCCGACAGACGAGCAATTAACTCATCTTTTTCAACTTGAATGTTTAGAGTATGCTCGATCGCTTTGCCAAGATCAGCAAGAATGCTATCTAAAGCTTCAGCTTGAGGAACAGTACGTGGGAAACCATCTAATAGGAAGCCCTTTTCACAATCAGATTTAGCCAGTCGCTCACGAACAATACCAATCGTTACTTCATCCGGTACAAGAGCACCTTGATCCATAAACGATTTAGCTTGTAAGCCTAGTTCAGTACCTTCTTTAATAGCAGCACGGAACATATCGCCTGTAGAAATATGAGGTATCGCGTACTTCTCAACAATTTTATCTGCCTGAGTACCTTTACCAGCACCTGGCAGACCCATTAAAACGATATTCATTAGGAAATATTCCTCCCACAAAAGGTTTGCTGATTTAAGGAAACGATAGAACGTTCCCTAAAAACCAACATTACTTCATAAAGCCTTTGTAGTGACGTTTAACAAGTTGAGATTCTAGCTGTTTCATCGTTTCGAGCGCTACGCCGACTACGATAATAATACTAGTACCACCGATCTGCACTGAGGCAGGAAGATTCATAAAGTTTATGAATATAACCGGCATTACAGAAATAACAGTTAAGAAAATCGCACCGACAAATGTCAGACGATATAACACGCTTGTTAAATACGTTTGCGTACTTTCTCCAGGACGAATACCTGGAATATAAGCACCTTGCTTTTTCAAGTTATCTGCCACATTTTCTGGATTCACTTGTACGAATGCATAGAAATATGTGAATGCGATGATTAATGCTACGTAAATAATCATCCCAACAGGTTTTGTATGATCAAATGTGTTATTAATGAATGTAGTAACACCATTTTCACCGAAGAACGGAACTAGCGTACGAGGTGTCATCAGAAACGCTGAAGCAAAGATTACCGGAATAACCCCTGCAGCATTTACTTTTAAAGGTAAATGCGTTTGTTGACCACCTGTTTGCTGATTACGTCCAGTAACTCGTTTTGCATATTGAATTGGAATTTTACGAAGTGCTTGTTGCACATATATAACTCCAACTACAACTGCGAGTAAAACCAATACAAGCAATGCAAGGATTATGATATTGATAAATAATTTATCACCAGCACCCTCGATTTGCTGTGCAAAGATTTGGTTAATTCCTGTAGGCAATGCTGCGACGATACCTGCGAAGATTACAACAGAGATACCATTACCAACACCATGTGCAGTAATTTGCTCTGCAAGCCATACAAGGAAAGCTGTACCTGCTGTCAATACAATGGAGATTATAACATAAGTTAGAACCCCTTCTTCTTTAATCAAAGATCCGCCATACATTCTATTAAAACCAAATGACATTGCGAATGATTGAATAAAAGCAAGAATAATAGTAAAGTAGCGAGTGAATTGTGCAAGTTTACGTCTTCCGACTTCACCTTGCTTTGCCCATTCAGCAAATTTCGGTACTACGTCCATTTGCAATAACTGAACAATGATTGAGGCTGTGATGTAAGGCATAATCCCCATCGCGAAGATAGAGAAGTTCTTTAAAGCACCACCGCCAAAAGTATTCAGGAAACCAACGAGGTTAAACTCATCAGTTGCCTTTAATACATTTGCGTCAACGTTTGGTACTGGAATGAATGTTCCAATACGGAAAACGACTAACATTAAAAGAGTGAAAATGATTTTATTTCTTATATCTCGAACACGCATAAAGTTAGAGATTGTCTGAAACATTAAATCACCTCAGTAGTTCCGCCGGCATTCTCGATTGCTTCTTTAGCTGAAGCTGAGAATTTATGAGCTTTAACAGTAAGCTTTTTATTAAGAGTTCCATGACCTAGAACTTTAATTCCAGCTTTTTCGTTGCTCACTAGACCAGTTTCAAGTAATAATGCAGCTGTTACCTCTGCACCGTCTTCGAAACGGTTTAAAGCATCAAGGTTAACGATCGCATATTCTTTACGGTTGATGTTCGTAAAGCCACGTTTTGGTAAACGACGGAATAATGGGTTTTGACCGCCCTCGAAGCCTGGGCGTACACCGCCACCAGAACGAGCGTTTTGACCTTTATGACCTTTACCTGCTGTTTTACCGTTACCAGAACCGATACCACGACCAACGCGGTTGCGTTGTTTACGAGAACCTTCTGCTGGTTTTAACTCATGCAGTTTCATAGTGGGTGGCACCTCCTTGTTCATTAATTAGAAATTAAATTTCTTTTACAGTAACTAAGTGAGCTACTTTATCAAGCATACCGCGAGTAGCTGCATTATCAGCTTTCTCTACAGTTTGGTGTAATTTACGTAAACCTAAAGCTTCAACTGTTTTGCGTTGTGCAGGTTTAGTACCAATCACAGATTTAGTAAGGGTGATTTCTAATTTGTTAGCCATATTATCTTTCCCCCCTTATCCTAATATTTCTTCCACTGATTTACCACGTAATTTTGCTACGTCCTCTACGCGTTTTAATTCAGTTAAACCTTGAACAGTTGCACGCACCATATTGATTGGTGTGTTAGATCCAAGAGATTTTGAAAGAATATCAGTAATACCAGCAAGTTCTAGTACTGCACGTACTGGACCACCAGCGATAACTCCTGTACCAGGAGCAGCAGGTTTAATTAGGATTTCTCCTGCACCGAAGCGACCAAGCACTAAGTGTGGAGTTGTTCCACCAACACGTGGCACTTCTACTAAGTTTTTCTTCGCATCTTCAACAGCTTTACGGATAGCATCTGGAACCTCTTGAGCTTTACCAGTACCGAAACCTACATGACCGTTTCTATCGCCAACAACAACTAGTGCTGTGAAGCGGAAGCGACGTCCACCTTTAACAACTTTCGCAACACGGTTAATAGTAACTACGCGTTCTTCAAGTTCTCCAAGTTTGTTTGCGTCAATTCGACTCATGAAATGTGTCCCTCCTTCTTATTAAAATTCTAAACCATTCTCACGTGCAGCTTCAGCTAAAGCTTTCACACGTCCATGATATAAGTAACCACCGCGGTCAAAAACTACAGCAGTAACATTTTTTTCCGCAGCGCGTTTCGCGATTGTTTCACCGATTTTTGATGCAGCTTCAACATTGCTACCAGCACCTTCAAAACCATTTTCTTGAGAAGATGCGCTAACAATTGTTACGCCTGCTACGTCATCGATAAGTTGAGCGTAGATGTTCTTGTTAGAACGGAATACGTTTAAGCGTGGACGCTCAGCAGTACCCGAAATTTTAGAACGAACTCGCGCATGACGTTTTTTACGAACTTGATTTTTATCCTGTTTCGTAATCACAAGGGTCACTCCTTTCTAATGCTTAGGCAGCATTATTTACCTGTTTTACCTTCTTTACGACGAACGTATTCGCCTTCGTAACGGATACCTTTGCCTTTATATGGCTCTGGTGGACGAACGTCACGGATGTTAGATGCTAGAGCACCAACGCGCTCTTTGCTGATACCTTTAACGATGATTTTAGTGTTTGAAGGAACTTCAATTTCAAGACCATCTTCAGGTGTGAACTCTACTGGATGAGAGTAACCTACGTTAAGTACAAGTTTTTTGCCTTGTAATTGCGCACGGTAACCAACACCGATAAGTTCTAAAGCTTTTTCGAAACCTGCAGAAACACCAGTAATCATGTTCGCTAGAAGCGCACGAGTAGTACCATGGTTTGTGCGGTGTTCTTTTGAATCAGAAGGACGTGATACAGAGATTACGTTGCCTTCTTGCTCAATTTTCATATCTTGGTGGAAAGAACGAACAAGTTCGCCTTTAGGACCTTTAACAGTAACAGTGTTTTCAGCTGCAACAGTAACAGTTACGTTAGCTGGTACCTCGATAATTTTTTTACCTACACGAGACATTTAGTTGCACCTCCATTCATTTATTGCTAATTACCAAACGTATGCTAGAACTTCGCCGCCAACTTGTTTAGCGCGAGCTTCTTTATCTGTTAATAAACCTTGTGAAGTTGACACTAAAGCGATACCAAGACCGTTCAGTACTTTAGGAACTTCATTTGTTTTTGCGTATACACGTAGACCAGGTTTAGAAATACGTTTTAAGCCAGTGATAACACGCTCGTTATCTTTACCGTATTTTAAGAAGATACGGATAATTCCTTGCTTGTTGTCTTCCACGTATTCTACGTCACGTACGAAACCTTCACGCTTTAAAATTTCAGCGATTTCTTTTTTCACGTTGGAAGCCGGTACTTCTAACTTCTCGTGACGAACCATGTTCGCATTACGAATGCGAGTAAGCATATCTGCAATCGGATCAGTCATTGTCATTACATTTACCTCCTTCCCAAATTAGGGGATTACCAGCTGGCTTTTTTCACGCCAGGAATTTGTCCCTTATATGCAAGTTCTCGGAAACAAATACGGCAAAGTTTGAATTTGCGATATACAGAGTGTGGACGGCCACAGCGTTCACAACGTGTATATTCTTGCACTTTAAACTTTTGCTTACGTTGTTGTTTAACGATCATAGATTTTTTAGCCACGTTTTCGCCCTCCTTGTTTGACTACTTTTGGAACGGCATACCGAACTGTGTCAATAACTCGCGAGCTTCTTCGTCAGAGTTCGCTGTCGTTACGATCACGATGTCCATACCGCGTACTTTTGAAACTTTATCGTAATCAATTTCTGGGAAAATTAATTGCTCTTTAACACCTAGAGTGTAGTTACCGCGACCATCGAATGCTTTTTTAGAAACACCACGGAAGTCACGTACACGAGGAAGTGAAATTGAGATTAATTTGTCCAAGAATTCATACATACGCTCACCGCGTAATGTAACTTTAGCACCGATAGGCATACCTTCACGTAGACGGAAACCTGCGATCGATTTCTTCGCTTTAGTTACAACTGGTTTTTGACCAGTGATAATTGTTAATTCTTCTACAGCTGCATCTAATGCTTTTGAGTTTTGAACAGCATCACCAACACCCATGTTGATAACGATTTTGTCAACTTTCGGCAATTGCATAACTGATTTATATCCAAATTTGCTCATAAGAGCAGGAGAAACTTCGTTTAAATATTTTTCTTTTAGGCGGCTCATGTGTGTACCTCCCTTCTTTTATTTACTAATTAGTCGATTACTGTACCTGATTTTTTTGCAACACGAACTTTTTTACCGTTTTCGATTTTATAACCTACACGAGTCGGCTCGCCAGATTTAGGATCGATTAGCATTACGTTCGAAACGTGAATTGCAGCCTCTTGGCTTACAATCCCACCTTGTGGATTCAATTGGTTAGGTTTAACGTGTTTTTTCACGATATTTACACCTTCAACAAGAACGCGATCTTGTTTAGGGAAAGCAGCTAGGATTACTCCTTCTTTGCCTTTGTCCTTACCAGTGATAACCTTAACCTTGTCACCTTTTTTTACATGCATGCTGTCGCACCTCCTTGATTGGCACTATCATGAAATTAAAGAACTTCTGGAGCTAGAGAAACGATTTTCATGAAGTTGCTGTCACGTAATTCACGTGCAACAGGTCCGAAAATACGAGTTCCGCGTGGTGATTTATCATCACGAATAATTACACAAGCATTTTCATCAAATTTGATGTACGTGCCGTCTTTACGACGTACGCCTGATTTAGTACGAACGATAACAGCTTTAACAACGTCACCCTTCTTGACAACGCCACCTGGTGTTGCTTTCTTAACTGTACAAACAACGATATCACCGATGTTAGCAGTTTTACGGCCAGAGCCACCAAGCACTTTAATTGTAAGAACTTCACGTGCACCTGAGTTGTCAGCAACTTTCATACGACTTTCTTGTTGGATCACTTAGGTTACCTCCCTTCGGAAATGGTTGTTCCGAAATAGTTATTAAATAATAACCGCTTTTTCTACAACTTCAACTAGACGGAAACGTTTAGTAGCTGATAGCGGGCGAGTCTCCATGATACGTACGATATCACCGATTTTCGCTTGGTTTTGCTCATCATGAGTTTTAAACTTTTTAGAGTATTTTACACGTTTACCGTAAAGCTTGTGCTTTTTGTGAGTTTCAACTAAAACAGTAACAGTTTTGTCCATTTTATCTGAAACAACGCGGCCCGTGTAAACTTTGCGTTGGTTACGCTCAGTCATACTTGAAAACCTCCTTTATCAGTTATTTGCACTGATTTCTCTTTCACGAATAACAGTTTTCATACGCGCGATTGCTTTACGCACTTCACGAATACGAGCTGTGTTTTCTAATTGACCAGTCGCCAATTGGAAGCGAAGGTTGAAAAGCTCTTCTTTCAGTGATTTCACTTTTAATTCAATTTCAGAAGTGGCAAGGTCACGGATTTCATTAGCTTTCATTAGATTCACCACCAGTTTCTTGACGTTTTACGATCTTACATTTAACAGGAAGCTTATGTGATGCTAAACGAAGTGCTTCACGTGCAACCTCTTCAGATACACCAGCAATTTCGAACATAATTTTTCCTGGTTTTACTACTGCTACCCAACCTTCAGGAGAACCTTTACCAGAACCCATGCGGACTTCTAGAGGTTTTTTAGTGTAAGGTTTGTGTGGGAAGATTTTAATCCAAACTTTACCGCCACGTTTCATGTAACGAGTCATCGCGATACGTGCAGATTCGATTTGACGGTTAGTAATCCAGCTAGCTGTTTGAGCTTGTAAGCCCCACTCGCCGAATGATACTTCTTTACCGCCTTTCGCTTCGCCACGCATGTTTCCGCGATGTTCACGACGGTATTTTACGCGTTTAGGCAATAACATATTATTTGCCTCCTTCCACAGATTTCTTCGTAGGAAGAACTTCACCACGGTAGATCCATACTTTAACGCCTAATTTACCGTAAGTAGTGTCAGCTTCTGCGTGTGCATAATCAATGTCAGCACGTAGAGTATGAAGTGGAACAGTTCCTTCACTATAGTGTTCAGCACGCGCGATATCAGCGCCACCTAAACGACCAGATACTTGTGTTTTAATTCCTTTTGCACCAGCACGGATTGTGCGTTGGATCGCTTGCTTTTGCGCACGACGGAATGATACACGGTTTTCTAATTGACGAGCAATATTTTCAGCCACTAGACGAGCGTCAAGATCTGCACGTTTAATTTCGATGATGTTGATGTGTACACGTTTACCAGTTAACTCGCTAAGGTATTTACGAAGGTTTTCAACTTCAGTACCACCTTTACCGATTACCATACCTGGTTTCGCAGTGTGAATTGTAATGTTTACACGGTTTGCAGCACGTTCGATTTCTACTTTAGAAACTGAAGCGTCTTTAAGAGCCGTTTCAATATATTTACGCACTTTGATGTCTTCGTGAAGTAGAGTTGCATAGTCTTTTTCAGCGTACCATTTTGACTCCCAGTCACGAATAATACCAACGCGTAGTCCTATTGGATGTACTTTTTGACCCACGGATTAACCCTCCTTCTTCTCAGATACCACAAGAGTGATGTGGCTTGTGCGTTTGTTAATTGCGCTTGCACGTCCTTGCGCACGTGGACGGAAACGTTTTAAAGTTGGACCTTCATCAACGAACACTTCAGAAACTACTAAAGAGTTGATGTCAAGATCGTAGTTGTGCTCAGCGTTAGCAACTGCAGATTTTAATACTTTCTCAACGACTGGAGACGCCGCTTTTGGAGTATGACGTAAAATTGCAACTGCTTCACCAACTTGCTTACCTCGGATTAAGTCTACAACTAGACGTACTTTGCGAGGAGCAATGCGTACTGTACGAGCGATAGCTTTAGCTTGTGTCATTAGGATTTACCTCCTCTCAAAATTAGCGTCTTGTTTTCTTGTCGTCTGCACCGTGACCTTTATAAGTACGTGTCGGAGCGAACTCACCAAGTTTATGGCCTACCATATCTTCTGTTACGTATACAGGAACATGTTTACGTCCATCATATACAGCAATCGTTAAACCGATAAAGTTCGGGAAGATTGTAGAACGGCGTGACCAAGTTTTGATAACTTGTTTTTTCTCAGAAGCCTCTTGTACTTCCACTTTTTTCATTAAGTGATCATCGACAAAAGGTCCTTTTTTTAAGCTGCGGCCCATGTAGGAACCTCCCTCCGTGATTCCACCACGGCTCTCACATAGAACCGTAGTTTAACCACTTTATTTTTTACGACCACGGATGATAAATTTATCCGATTTGTTTTTCTTGTTACGAGTTTTGTAACCAAGAGCTGGTTTACCCCAAGGAGTCATCGGTGATTTACGTCCGATTGGAGAACGTCCTTCACCACCACCGTGTGGGTGATCGTTAGGGTTCATTACAGAACCACGTACAGTTGGACGTTTACCTAACCAACGGCTACGACCTGCTTTACCGATGTGTACAAGTTCATGTTGTTCGTTACCAACTTGACCGATTGTAGCGCGGCAAGTAGCTAATACTAAACGTACTTCACCAGATTGAAGACGTACGATTACGTATTTTCCTTCACGGCCAAGTACTTGAGCAGAAGTACCAGCAGAACGTACTAACTGTCCACCTTTACCAGGTTTTAACTCGATGTTATGGATAGTAGTACCCATTGGAATGTTTGCTAATGGTAATGCGTTACCTACTTTAATATCTGCATCTGGACCAGAAACGATTGTTTGACCAACCTCTAGACCTTTTGGTGCTAAGATGTAAGCTTTTGCTCCATCAGCGTAATTGATTAATGCGATATTCGCAGAACGGTTTGGATCATATTCAATAGTAGCAACTTTTGCCGGAATGCTATCTTTAACACGTTTGAAATCGATAACACGGTATTGCTTCTTATGACCACCACCATGATGACGAACAGTGATTTTACCTTGGTTGTTACGACCAGCTTTGCGTTTAGTTGGTTCAAGCAATGATTTCTCAGGCTTGTTAGTTGTAATTTCCGCAAAGTCTAATGACGTCATGTTACGACGACCATTAGAGGTAGGTTTATACTTTTTAATCGCCATTGTGTTTTCCCTCCTTCTTGAGTGTTCAAATCATAAATCCGCTAGGGATTACATTTCGAATAATTCAATTTCTTTGCTATCAGCAGTTAATTTAACAATCGCTTTACGACGTTTGTTAGTATAACCACCGTAACGGCCAACACGCTTGAATTTACCTTTGTAGTTAAGAACGTTTACTTTCTCAACATTTACGCCAAAGATTTCTTCTACAGCGTCTTTTACTTGAGTTTTATTAGCGCGAGTGTCTACTTCGAAAGTATACTTTTTCTCTGCCATAAGTTCTGAAGAACGCTCAGTAATGACCGGACGTTTTAAAATATCACGTGCTTCCATTATCCAAGCACCTCCTCAACTTTTTCTACTGCAGATTTAGTGAATACAACTTTTTCGTGACCTAATAGATCAAGAACATTGATTCCATTTGCAGTTAAAACTGTTACACCAGGGATGTTACGTGCAGATAATGCTACGTTTTCATCTAGGTCTGCAGTTACGAATAAAGATTTTTTCTCTAAAGAAAGATCTTTAAGGATTTTTGTAAATTCTTTTGTTTTTGGTGCTGCTAGAGTTAGAGCATCAAGAACTAAGAAATTTTGTTCTACAACTTTAGCTGATAAAGCAGATTTAAGAGCTAAACGGCGAACTTTTTTAGGTAATTTATAAGAATAGCTACGTGGAGTAGGACCGAATACGATACCACCGCCGCGCCATTGTGGAGAACGGATAGAACCTTGACGAGCACGACCAGTTCCTTTTTGACGCCATGGTTTACGACCACCACCAGCAACTTCAGAACGGTTTTTAACCTTGTGATTACCTTGACGAAGAGAAGCGCGTTGAGCTACTACTGCGTCGAATAATACTGCTTCATTTGGCTCGATTCCGAAGATCGCATCGTTTAATTCGATTTCACCAACTGAAGCACCTGTTTGACTAAGTACAGATACTTTTGTCATTCCTGTTTCCTCCTTTCCTTAAGTGATTACTTAGCTTTAATTGCAGTTTTTACTGTAACTAGAGCTTTTTTAGAACCAGGAACATTACCTTTAACAAGTAGTAAGTTACGTTCAGCATCAACTTTAACAACTTCTAAGTTTTGGATTGTAACTACAGTGCCACCCATTTGACCAGGTAATTTCTTTTGTTTGAATACGCGGTTCGGAGCAACTGGACCCATTGAACCAGGACGACGGTGGTAACGAGAACCGTGGGCCATTGGACCACGAGATTGTCCGTGGCGTTTAATTACACCTTGGAAACCTTTACCTTTAGTAACACCTGTTACATCAATTACATCGCCTTCTGCGAAAATTTCTACTTTGACTTCTTGACCAACTTCGTATTCTTCAACGTTCACGTTGCGGAATTCACGAATGAAGCGCTTAGGAGCAGTGTTCGCTTTTGCCACGTGACCTTGTTCTGGTTTGTTAGAAAGCTTAACGCGCTTGTCTTCGAAACCAACTTGAACTGCTTCGTAGCCATCTGTTTCAACAGTTTTCTTTTGAAGTACTACGTTTGGAGTAGCTTCAATAACTGTTACCGGGATTAAATCGCCGTTTTCAGCGAAAACTTGTGTCATACCAATTTTTCTACCTAAGATTCCTTTAGCCATTTGTCACACCTCCTGTAAGTTTTAAAAGTTATATTGTTTTTACCATTAAAGTTTGATTTCGATATCAACGCCAGATGGTAAATCAAGTTTCATTAACGCATCAACAGTTTGTGGTGTTGGGTTAACGATATCGATCAGACGTTTATGCGTACGCATTTCGAATTGTTCACGAGAATCTTTATACTTGTGAACAGCACGAAGAATTGTGTACACAGACTTCTCAGTTGGAAGTGGAATCGGACCTGATACACTTGCACCTGAACGTTTTGCAGTTTCCACAATTTTCTCAGCAGATTGATCTAAAATACGGTGATCATACGCTTTTAAACGAATACGAATCTTTTGTTTTGCCATTATTTTCCCTCCTTCTCGCCTATTTTCTAGACATTCTCCACGAAAATTTTCCCACACACCGCCATGGCAAAGCGGCCGGGTGTGTCGGCAACCTCTCGCTTCATCGCAGTCAAAGACCAACATTCAACATTATATACAATAAAAAAAGAATAAGCAAGTCTTTTCGCTAAATTCTTTTAAATGTTGTAGATATTCTTAGTACTACTATTTGTTCGCTTTATTAAGCCGTTTATTAGTATATAAAATTTCAATACATATTGCAACACCTAAGGTTGTCACACCAACATTTTCGAACATTTCAAATAACTTTTATAAAAGGTAGTCTTTTTAGAATGAGAGACTATTTCATCTTTTATAGAAAGAACACACACGCAATCCAACCAAATAGGATCAATGGGATGTTAATGAAAATAAATGTCGGAACACAGGTATCCCAAATATGATGATGTTGTCCATCTACATTTAATCCTGCAGTTGGACCTAGTGTAGAATCTGAAGCTGGAGAACCTGCATCACCTAAAGCACCTGCTGTACCTATTAAACAAAGAATCGCTAAAGGGCTCATGCCTAACCCTTGAGCAAGAGGGACAAATAGCGTTGCAATAATAGGCACCGTTGCAAAGGAAGAACCAATCCCCATTGTCACAACTAACCCTATGACTAACATGATGAATACAGCTAGACTTCTATTTCCTTTTAGAATGGTTATAGCGCTTGTAATTAAGCTATCAACATGACCTGTAGCATTAATAACCGCTGCAAAACCATTTGCTGCAATCATGACAAAGCCAATAAAGGCCATCATCTTCATCCCTTCAGAAAGAATATCATCAGCCTCTTTCCATTTAAGTGCACCTGTAAAATACATGATCATGATACCTGCAAACGAACCTACAATCATCGAATCTGTTAATACTTGGGCACATAATGATACAACTAACGCAAGAGCTGTGGAAAACATCACATATTTGCTGACGTTAACATTTAAAGCTTCAGTCTCTATATCATTACGCTTATAATACCTTGGCTTACGATAAACAACAAAGGCGATAATCAATCCTATGAGCATACCTAACAAAGGTATTGCCATTGCTACAGGTACATCACGTGAAGATACTTCCATCCCTGCCTCTGTTACTTGTGTAGCAACGATATCTTGAAAAATTGCTCCAAAACCAGCAGGTACAAAGCTATAAGTACCAATCAAGCCCACGGCAATTAAGGTTGCCACTAAACGTCGATCGACCTCCAACATATTTAAAATTTTTAAAATTGGAGGAATTAATAGTGGAATGAAGGCAATATGAATGGGTATGAGATTTTGAGATAATATAGACATCATGAAAATAAGGAAAAAAATTAAAACCTTCACTAACCCTTTTCGATTACTTTCACCATTTAAAATGTTTAACATTCCGGTAATCATTAATTCAGGTATTCCTGTTTTGGCAATGGCGATGGCAAAGCCACCAAGTAGACCATAACTTAACGCTATGGTTGCGCCTGCCCCTAGCCCTTCTGTAAATGATTCAACTGTTGCCTCAATGCTCATTCCACTTGTAAGGCCACCTACAAAGGCTCCCACCACTAAGGAAAGAACAACATTGATGCGAAGCAAACTTAATATTAACATCACGGCTATCGCCACAATTACTGCATTCATTCTTACACTCACTTTCGTACACTAAATTACTAACATGTTAAACTTTATTGTTCTGATAATTGAAAGTCAAGGATTTTCACAATTCAAATCAACAAAAAACAGTATGATATACAATTAATCACACTGCTTTTGAGTTTTTACCTATTAACTTGTTACAATGATGCTCGAATAACTTTTTTATAATACCCTACCGAAAGAATGGCAAAGATCGTATACAACGCTATATAACAGCACATCGCGATCCACAAGGGTGCCGTTAACTCTGTACCAAATAAAAACCATCCTGATTTAACAGCAAAATAGCTATGCAATAATCCAATAACTAAAGGAACACCGAAATTAAAGGCTTGCTTCATATAAATGCCCCTCATGATATCTCTTTCTGCAAAACCAATCTTTCTGAGGATTGTATAGGAACCACGTTCTTCTTCTGCCTCAGACATTTGCTTAAAGTACAAAATGCTACCAGTAGTCATTAAGAATGCTAATCCCAAAAATGCTGTTGTAAAGATCGTAAGGCCTAATGATTCAATATTGTCTTTACGTTTCCCTTCATAAGAAGATTGAGTATATTGCTGTGTTGTACCCTCATTATCTTTAGCTGTAATAACCCCAGCATTTGTCTGTAAGTATAACTTCTCTGCCACCCCTAAGTCTTCTTTTGATTTTATTGTAATCGACGTTTGTTGATGCCAAGGATAATGCTCTGATTGCGTAGTTAGACTTTTAAACATGTCATCAGTCACAACAAAGATAGGTCCGCCACCCCCAGCTGTTATAACACCACTTATAATACTATTATCGTGAACATCTACAACATGAAAAGTTTCTTCAAGCTCTCCTGCAGATACCACTACATCACGATCTTTTTCTAATGGAAACATCTCTGCCATATACCCACCATAGTTTGTTAATATAACATCATTGCCTGATAACGAGGCTTCAGGAACAGCCTGCTGGTAATCGGAAAGTGGAATGGTATAGATTGTTCCTTCCATATCATATAAAGGATTATCCTGCTGTTTTTTAGACATTAATTGACCTACAGAGGCTGTTACTCCTTGCAAACGATAATCTACCTTATCATACGCAATGTTATTTTTCTCTAACTCCTTTAAGAATGTCATTCCCTGCTCTTCTAGCAATATGAAATCACCAGGTACTTGGCTATATGCGGATGCCTCTGAAGAATAGTAGGCGATATAGGATAATGTCGTCACACCTAGAGATATACCTGTTAATACAGTTATAAGTGTTAATGACTTTGCGTTGCTCTTCATGCGATGCATAATGGGTGTTAACGCTAATACATCCTTGATAGATAGATGCCCTTTTTTCTTTAAGCGAATAGTATTCATAATAAATGCTACAGAGAAACGAAAGACAAGGAATGTTCCACCTATTGTAGTAGCCAAAATGATAATCATATTGATAAATAAGTTACCAGCCGATTCAATATCAAACAGTTTTGTTGAAGCATAATAGCCATAAACAATTAGAACTAGCCCCATAAAGCCAGTCACCATTTGTAATGCACTAAAACGTCTCACACGCTCGTCTGCTTGTTTAGCTGCGCTAAATAATGATAACAATGATACGTGATGGATCATCCAAGCCATTTGTACAAGCACTATGATCAAAAGAATGGCAAATACAATCATAGACTGCTGTAATGCCTGCATACTAAATGTCATAGTTACAAGAGCTTCTTTTTCAAGTACACGTAATAAGATCATTGCAAACACACGTGAACTAAAGAAACCAGTGAGCATCCCTACAATAACAGCTCCAACAAATAATAGAATGTTTTCAATGGCTAATAACCGCACAATCAGCCCCTTAGTCATACCAATCAATTGGTACAAACCAATTTCCTTACTACGACGCTTCATAAATAAGTGATTGGCATACAGGACGAAGAACAAAACGATAAAATATAGAATATACGTTGCTGCTTTAAATCCGGCAGTAGCCGTTCCACTCATTTGAACAGCATCCCATACCTCAGAATTATTTTGTAATGTTACAAAGGAAAAATATAAAGTAACACTAAAAATAAGTGCAAAGAAATATAAATAGTAGTGCTTCATATTTTTCTTCATACTTCTTAACACTAACTTACTAAGACTCATAACCATCACCGCCTAGCACACTTTGCGTATGCATGATTTCATGGAAAAATGCCTGTCTTGTCTTATCGCCCTTATAAAGCTCACTATAAATAAGGCCGTCCTTTAAAAATAGAACACGTGTACAGAAACTTGCAGCTACTGCATCATGTGTAACCATCATTATTGTAGCTTCTTTTGTTTCATTGATGTTTTGGAGATTTTGGAGCAAAGCAGTGGCTGATTTAGAGTCTAATGCGCCAGTTGGCTCATCTGCAAATACCAATGAAGGATTCGTAATAAGCGCACGTGCTGCAGATGTACGTTGTTTTTGCCCACCGGATATTTCATTGGGATATTTATTTAAAATTTCTGTTATACCCAGTAAGGATGTTAATTCCTTTACACGACTTTCGGCAACTGCTTTAGGCAGCTTACTGATAGCTAACGGAAGAAGAATATTTTCCTTTACGGTTAATGTATCTAATAAATTATAATCTTGAAATATGAAGCCTAACTGCTCTCGACGAAAATTTGCCAAAGCCTTTTCCTTCATTCCACGTAAATTATGACCGTTTATTTCAATAACACCTTCTGTTGCAAAGTCGATTGAGCATAAGACATTTAAAAGTGTTGTTTTACCCGAGCCAGAAGGTCCCATAATACCTACAAATTCACCTTTAACCACTTCTAAATCAATGCCCTTTAAAACTTCTTGAGCTGTTGACTTCTTTCCATAGACTTTTTTTATTTTACGACCAATTAACACTGTCACTTATAAACGCCCCTTTCTATAAACCAAGTGTACTCTGTCGTATCTATTAATTCGCGCGTTTTACATGACAATATAAAAAGGTAGGTGACAATTTCGTCATCTACCTGTTAGTTTGACATATTCATTTTGTAAGGGGAAACGTAGCGTAAATAATGAGCCCTCTCCAACATTCGATTGAACATAAATACGAATACCCATTTTTTGCGCCACATTATAAGCTAGATAAAGACCCATACCTGTAGATTGCATGGATTCTCTCCCTGCATTACCTGTATATGTTTTTTGAAAAATCCTCGGTAAATCCTCAGAGGGTATACCAATACCTACATCTTTTATATGTAATAGTGTCGCTCCTGTTGGATCCAGTTCAGTAAAAATTGTTACCTCAGAATTTGTTGGACTATACTTTATGGCATTCGAGAGAATTTGTCGGATAATAAAGGCCAGCCACTTACCATCTGTTATAACCTTGTCTGTGAAACCCTCCACTTCAAAACCAATACCTTTTTCTATACACCAGGCTTGCATAGCTCTAATCTCTTTATAAACAATTGGTTTCAGCTCAATCTCACTTAAATAATTGTCCTTTTCAATAGAAGTAAATCTCGTTCGATGCAGCTGTTGATCAACCAAAAGATGTAGTCTCAGCCATTCATTCTCTAATTTTCGTCGTGTTGATAAATCCTCAACATGTTCTAACATTAAATTAATGGTCGTTAAAGGTCCTTTTACTTCATGAACCCATGCTAGCAACTCATCTGAATACTCTTGTAGCTGCACTTTTACTTGATTTAATTCCAGGTTCTTTTCATAAAAGACATCTTCAATTTTTCGAAAGCACACTTCTTGAAAAGGTGATAAGGATAAACTACTTTTATGAGCATCATCAAGATGGCTATCCATATTTCCCAGGAAATCATTTAATTTCCCAACTTCAAGAAAAAAACGCCAGAAGAAAAAGAGCGTAAAACTAACAAGTAAGCTAACATTTACATACCAAATTGAAATACCATTTAAACCAAAATCTAAAGAAAATAGCACGTTTAGCAGGACCATAATAAATACAAAAAACCCTATCCATGAAAACCGTTCTCTTATAAATAGTAATAACAATTTCATTCACGTCCCTTGAGTTACTGCCATATATCCAAGTCCCTTTTTTGTTTGTATCACTTCATGTAGGCCAATATCCTCTAACTTTGCACGTAAACGGTTGACATTCACTGACAATGTATTATCGTTTACAAAACGTTCGTCATCCCACAGTTTTCTCATTAATTCATCCCTTGAAACAATATGATTAGCCTGTTCCACTAAAATTCGTAATATGAAGAGCTCATTTTTAGTTAAGGACGCAATCGCTCCATCATACATAATCTCACTTCTTGCATAATCTATAACAGCATTGTTAAAACGTGTAACATCCATTTTGGCTTCAACATAGTCATATGTTCTTCGTAAAATAGCCTGTGCTTTAGCTAGTAACACTTCCATATGAAAGGGCTTTTGTATAAAATCATCTGCCCCCATTTGCATTGCCATTACCATATCCATTGGATGATCTCGGGAGGATAGAAAAAGGATTGGTACTTTGGATAGATGACGAATTTCTCGACACCAATGAAAGCCATCGTAGGCAGGCAACTGAATATCGATTAGTACAAGGTGTGGCTTCTCTTCTATAAAATCATCCATCACCTTTTGAAAATTTTTAGGCCCAACAACAAGTAATGACCACTGTGCAAAACGTTCTTGAATCATACTAAAAATTGATGGATCATCTTCAATCAGTAAAATTTTCATCTCCATATTCAAATTCCTTTCTTTTTAAATATTTACCCTAGATGACATGCAAATTATTATGTATTCATACACTAAATAAAACCTTACAACTTCTTTATTTTAACATAAAAAACCAATCTGTAAGCGTCCCTACAGATTGGTTTGAAAATTAGCAAAAGCTAAAATTATTTTTGGATAGAAGCAACTACGCCAGCGCCTACAGTACGGCCACCCTCACGGATAGAGAATTTAGTACCTTCTTCAAGAGCGATTGGAGCGATAAGTTCAACTGTCATTTCGATGTTATCACCAGGCATTACCATTTCAACGCCTTCTGGTAAGTTACAGATACCTGTTACGTCAGTTGTACGGAAGTAGAACTGAGGACGGTAGTTAGAGAAGAATGGAGTATGACGGCCACCCTCTTCTTTTGATAAAACATAAACTTCAGCTTTGAAGTTAGTGTGTGGAGTAATAGAACCTGGTTTAGCTAATACTTGACCACGTTGGATTTCTTCACGAGCTACACCACGAAGTAAAGCACCGATGTTGTCACCAGCTTCAGCATAGTCTAATAATTTACGGAACATTTCTACACCAGTTACAGTAGTAGATTTAGCTTCTTCAGCGATACCGATGATTTCAATTACGTCACCAACTTTAACTTGACCACGTTCAACACGGCCAGTTGCAACTGTACCACGACCAGTAATAGAGAATACGTCCTCTACTGGCATCATGAATGGTTTGTCAGTTTGACGTTCTGGAGTTGGGATGTAAGAATCTACAGCGTCCATTAATTCAACGATTTTTTCTTCCCATTCTGGTTCACCTTCAAGAGCTTTAAGAGCAGAACCTTTGATTACAGGAATATCGTCACCTGGGAAGTCATATTCAGATAGTAGATCACGGATTTCCATTTCTACTAATTCTAATAATTCTTCGTCATCAACCATATCACATTTGTTCATGAATACTACTAAGTATGGAACACCTACTTGACGAGATAAAAGGATGTGTTCACGAGTTTGTGGCATTGGGCCATCAGCAGCAGATACTACTAAGATACCGCCGTCCATTTGTGCAGCACCAGTGATCATGTTTTTAACATAGTCAGCGTGTCCTGGGCAGTCAACGTGTGCATAGTGACGAGTTTCTGTTTCATATTCTACGTGAGATGTATTGATTGTGATACCACGCTCTTTTTCTTCAGGAGCGTTATCGATGTCAGCGTATGATTTAGCTGTACCACCCATTTTTTTAGAAAGAACTGTAGCGATTGCAGCAGTTAAAGTAGTTTTACCATGGTCAACGTGTCCGATTGTACCAATGTTAGCATGCGTTTTAGAACGGTCAAATTTTTCTTTAGCCATTAGAGATTGCCTCCTCAAAATTATATGTTTTATTTTTTGAAATTTATAGAATGAATGCTGATAGAGAACGGGCCCATCCCCTATCCTGCAATCATAGCTTACAAATTAGTTATACTTTATGCAAGATGAAAATTCAATTATTCACCTTTATTTTTTTTGATGATTTCAGCAGCAATTGATTTTGGTACTTCTTCATAATGATCGAATGTCATTGAGAATACACCACGACCTTGCGTTGCAGAACGAAGAGTCGTTGCATAACCAAACATTTCTGCTAAAGGAACCATAGAACGAACAACTTGTGAGTTACCGCGAGCATCCATACCCTCAACGCGTCCACGACGAGAAGTAATGTTACCCATGATATCACCAAGGTATTCTTCTGGAATTACAACTTCTACTTTCATCATTGGTTCTAAGATAACAGCGTCACATTGTTTCGAAGCTTCTTTAAGAGCCATAGATGCAGCAATTTTGAACGCCATCTCATTCGAGTCAACGTCATGGTAAGAACCGAATACTAATTTCGCTTTAATGTCGATTAGAGGGTAACCAGCTACTACACCGCGGTCAAGAGAGTCACGAAGACCTGCTTCAACTGCAGGGATGTATTCACGAGGTATTACACCACCAACGATAGCGTTTTCGAATTCAAAGCCTTTACCTTCTTCATTTGGAGAGAATTCAATCGTTACGTCTCCGTATTGTCCACGACCACCAGATTGGCGAGTGAATTTACCTTGAACTTTTGCAGAGCCACGGAATGTTTCACGGTAAGATACCATTGGAGCACCTACGTTAGCTTCTACTTTAAATTCACGGCGCATACGGTCAACTAAGATATCAAGGTGAAGTTCACCCATACCTGAGATGATTGTTTGACCAGTTTCTGTGTCAGTATGTGCACGGAAAGTTGGATCCTCTTCTTGAAGTTTTTGTAAAGCTTGACCCATTTTATCTTGGTCAGCTTTAGATTTTGGTTCTACAGAAAGAGAAATTACTGGCTCAGGGAACTCCATTGATTCAAGAATAACTAGGTTTTTCTCGTCACAAAGAGTATCACCAGTAGTAGTATCTTTAAGACCTACTGCTGCTGCGATGTCCCCAGCAAATACTTTAGAAATCTCTTCACGAGAGTTAGCGTGCATTTGTAGGATACGACCTACACGCTCACGTTTACCTTTAGAAGAGTTTTGTACGTATGAACCTGAATCTAATGTTCCAGAGTACACACGGAAGAAAGTTAATTTACCTACGAATGGGTCAGTCATAACTTTGAATGCAAGAGCTGAGAATGGCTCCTCATCAGAAGAATGACGTTCTAACTCTTCGTCACCATCAACAGAAGTACCTTTGATTGCTGGTACATCAACTGGAGATGGTAAGTAATCGATAACGGCATTTAACATTGGACGTACGCCTTTGTGTTTGAATGCTGTACCACAGATTACTGGGTAGAATTCTACTGCGATCGTAGCACGACGGATTGCCGCTTTAAGTTCTGCAACAGAAATTTCTTCGCCTTCTAAATATTTTTCCATGATTTCTTCATCAACACTTGCAACAGCATCGATTAATTTTTCACGGTATTCTTCAGCTTGTGCACGGTGTTCTTCAGGGATTTCTCCTTCAGTTACTGCCGTACCTTTTTCGTCGCCATAGAAAGTAGCTTTCATTTCAACTAAGTCGATGATAGCAGAGAACTCATCTTCAGCTCCGATAGGTAATTGGACAGGGTGAGCGTTTGCTTGTAAACGATCGTGTAGTGTTCCTACAGAATATAAGAAGTCTGCTCCTGTTTTATCCATTTTATTAATGAATACAATACGTGGAACACCATAAGTTGTAGCTTGACGCCATACAGTTTCAGTTTGAGGCTCAACACCAGATTGAGCATCTAGTACTGTAACAGCACCGTCAAGTACGCGTAATGAACGTTCTACTTCTACAGTGAAGTCTACGTGTCCAGGCGTATCGATGATGTTTACACGATGGCCTGCCCATTGGGCTGTTGTTGCTGCAGAAGTGATTGTAATACCACGTTCTTGCTCTTGCTCCATCCAGTCCATTTGAGAAGCGCCTTCATGAGTTTCACCGATTTTGTGAATCTTACCAGTGTAATAAAGGATACGCTCAGTTGTTGTTGTTTTACCAGCATCAATGTGAGCCATGATCCCAATATTACGAGTATTCTCAAGTGAGAATTCGCGTTTCATAGGAAATTTCTCCTTCCATATTGGGGTAAAGACTGTATAAGAGACCTTGTGCTAGCCAATTAGCTAACACATAGGTTAAATTACCAGCGGTAGTGAGCGAATGCTTTGTTCGCTTCTGCCATTTTGTGCATATCTTCACGTTTCTTAACTGATGCACCAGTGTTGTTAGAAGCATCAAGAATTTCGTTAGCTAAACGTTCTTCCATAGTTTTTTCACCACGAAGACGAGAATAGTTAACTAGGTAACGAAGACCTAAAGTTGTACGACGTTCTGGACGTACTTCAACCGGTACTTGGTAGTTAGAACCACCAACACGGCGAGCGCGCACTTCAAGAACTGGCATTACGTTATTTAGGGCAGATTCGAATACTTCAATTGGATTTTCACCAGAACGTTCTTTAACAATTTCGAACGCACCGTATAAAATCTTTTGAGAAGTACCTCTTTTACCATCAACCATCATTTTATTGATTAAACGAGTTACTAGTTTTGAACTATAAATTGGATCTGGTAACACGTCACGTTTGGAAACAGGACCTTTACGAGGCATGTGTTTTCCTCCTTTCGAATAATTATCGATTTTTTTATATGTTGGCCTTATCTTATTTGTCAATCAAATATCAAATCTGCTAGCAAGATTCGATATTTGCGACAATTAGTATGAGGCATATTAAATAACGAGATTTAACGTTAAATTATTTTTTTTCTTTAGGGCGTTTTGTTCCGTATTTAGAACGTGATTGTAAACGACCGTTTACACCAGCTGTATCAAGAGCTCCACGTACGATATGGTAACGAACACCCGCTAAGTCTTTTACGCGTCCGCCACGGATAAGAACAACACTGTGCTCTTGTAAGTTGTGGCCTTCACCTGGGATATAAGCTGTAACCTCAATTTGGTTAGTTAAACGTACACGAGCGTATTTACGTAACGCTGAGTTTGGTTTACGAGGTGTCATTGTACCAACACGAGTACAAACACCGCGTTTTTGTGGAGATTTAACATCAGTTAAAGATTTTTTAAATGAGTTATATCCTTTGTTTAACGCTGGTGATTTTGATTTCGTGATTTTAGATTGACGAGGCTTACGTACTAATTGGTTAATTGTAGGCATCGGTATTTCCTCCCTTCATTTATTCCTTGTTAATACCACACATCCAGGTGGTTCATTTTTTGGGTAAAAACAAAGTCTTTGTGTTTAATACACAAAAACTACTCTCCAGTAATCGCAACTACCGCAGCTCCAACGTGGATTCCACAGGCCTTGCCCAGTTCCTTTTTGGACTCAACAAGAATAACTGGTATACCGATTTCTCTCGCGAAAGATATGGCCAAATCGGTTACCCAATCGTCTGCATCAAGTGCCACAAGGAGTTCTTTCACTGAACCGGCTCGCATTGCTTTTACTGCTTGCTTTGTACCTATGATTGTTTGACTAGCCCTTACTTTATCATAAGACATTTTCATATCCTCCGAAGTACAGACAGTTAACTATCAACCTTCAATATATTATCATTACCATTTTATACTGTCAACTAATATCTTTAAAAAGTCCGAAGAGATGGTGAAATTCCATCTCTTCGGCCCCATTTTTTCTATTCAGCAGAAACGATTTCTGAGTCAAGCTCATCTTTTTCGATGCGGATTTGACGGTAACGTTGCATACCAGTACCTGCAGGAACAAGTTTACCGATAATTACGTTCTCTTTTAATCCAAGAAGCTCGTCACGTTTACCCTTAATTGCTGCATCTGTTAACACACGAGTTGTTTCTTGGAATGATGCTGCAGATAAGAATGATTCTGTTTCAAGAGAAGCTTTTGTAATACCCAGGATAACAGGTCGACAAGTTGCAGGATTTTTGCCATTCATAACAGCATCTGCATTCGCCTCTGCAAATTGGTGGATATCTAGTAATGAACCTGGTAATAAATCTGTATCTCCAGCTTCGATTACACGGACTTTACGAAGCATTTGGCGAACCATTACCTCGATATGTTTATCTCCAATTTCTACCCCTTGCATACGGTATACTTTTTGAACTTCTTTTAATAAATATTCTTGAACAGTTGAAACGTCTTTGACTTTTAACAATTGTTTTGGATCGATAGAACCCTCTGTTAACACTTGACCACGCTCTACATTATCACCTTCGATAACTTTTAGACGTGCATTATAAGGTGCTTGATATTTACGAGTTTCTACGTCACCTTGAATAGTAATTTCTTTTAAGCCTTCACGGATTTCAGTAATATCTGAAACAGTACCTGCGATTTCTGAAATAACAGATTGACCTTTTGGATTACGTGCTTCAAAGATTTCTTGGATACGTGGAAGACCTTGTGTAATATCATCTCCGGCAACCCCACCTGTATGGAATGTACGCATTGTTAATTGTGTACCTGGTTCACCGATTGATTGAGCTGCAATAATACCAACTGCCTCTCCTACCTCAACCTCTTCACCTGTTGCTAAGTTCATGCCGTAACATTTTTTACATACGCCATGTTTTGTATTACATGTAAATGCTGAACGGATTGTCACTTCATCGATACCAGCTTCTATAATTGCACGAGCTACATCTTGGTCGATTAAACCATCTTTGTTTAGAATCACTTCACCAGTTTCAGGGTGTACGATTGTTTTCTTCGTATGACGACCAACAATACGCTCATCTAGAGCCTCGATTAGTTCAGTGCCTTCCATTAATGCACCAATTGTTAAACCACGGTCAGTACCACAGTCATCTTCACGCACAATAACATCCTGTGCAACGTCAACAAGACGACGTGTTAAGTAACCTGAATCGGCAGTTTTTAGAGCTGTATCGGCAAGACCTTTACGAGCACCGTGAGTTGAGATGAAGTACTCTAATACTGTTAAACCTTCACGGAATGAAGATTTAATTGGTAGTTCGATAATACGACCAGCCGGGTTGGCCATCAGACCACGCATACCAGCTAACTGTGTAAAGTTAGATGCGTTACCACGGGCACCTGAATCAGACATCATGAAGATTGGGTTTGTTTTCTCAAGTGACTTCATCAGTTTAGATTGAATTTCATCTTTCGCAGCACTCCAGCTAGAGATAACACGATCGTAACGCTCTTCCTCTGTAATGAAACCACGACGGAATTGCGCTTGAACTTTATCTACTTTTTCTTGAGCAACTGCTAAAATTTCACCTTTGTCAGGTAAGACCACGATGTCAGATACACCTACAGTAATACCAGCACGTGTTGAATATTTGAACCCTAGGTTTTTCATGCGGTCAAGCATTTTAGATGTTTCAGTAATGTGGAAACGTTTAAATACTTCAGCAATGATATTTCCTAAGAATTTTTTACGGAATGGATTTACAACTGGTGCAGATTCAAAATGTTTGTGCAATACAGCCGTACGTTGTGCATCAATTTTCCCTTTTTCATCAAGGTTGTTATAAGCACTATCTGACTCAAGCACTTTCAGCGTTTCTTCATCAATTGTTAAATTCACAAAGTATTTTTCTGGTGTTACTTGCTCTAAGTTAAAATCAGTCGGCTCATTGATGTAAGGGAATGATTCTGGCAAGATTTCGTTAAAGATTACTTTACCAACAGTCGTTAATAGGAACATGTTATTTTGTTCCTCTGTGAATGTTGGGTTATTTAACGAACCAGCTTTAATAGCAATACGTGTATGCAAATGTACGTTACCTGTATCATATGCGATTAAAACCTCGTTTGGCCCGTAGAAAATTGTGCCTTCTCCACGTGCATCTTCACGTTCAAGTGTTAAGTAATAGTTTCCTAATACCATATCTTGAGAAGGTGTCACAACTGGTTTACCATCTTTTGGATTCAGGATGTTTTGTGCAGCAAGCATTAGAAGACGAGCTTCTGCTTGAGCTTCTGCTGATAATGGTACGTGAACCGCCATTTGGTCACCATCGAAGTCAGCGTTATATGCTGTACATACTAATGGGTGGAGGCGAATAGCACGACCTTCAACTAGTGTTGGCTCAAACGCTTGAATACCAAGGCGGTGAAGCGTTGGTGCACGATTTAGTAATACTGGATGCTCACGAATAACATCTTCTAAAACGTCCCATACGTCGTTGTTTAAACGTTCGATTTTACGCTTAGCAGATTTAATGTTATGAGCAAGGCCACGTTCTACTAATTCTTTCATGACGAATGGCTTGAATAGCTCAATAGCCATTTCTTTTGGTAAACCACATTGGTACATTTTTAAGTTTGGACCTACTACGATAACGGAACGGCCAGAATAGTCAACACGTTTACCAAGTAGATTTTGACGGAAACGACCTTGTTTACCTTTCAACATATGTGAAAGTGATTTTAGTGGACGGTTACCAGGACCTGTTACAGGACGTCCGCGACGACCATTATCAATTAATGCGTCAACAGCTTCTTGTAACATACGTTTTTCATTTTGTACGATGATGCTTGGAGCACCTAAATCTAATAAACGTTTTAAACGGTTATTACGGTTAATTACACGACGGTATAAATCGTTTAAATCTGAAGTTGCAAAACGACCACCATCTAATTGCACCATTGGACGAAGTTCTGGCGGAATAACAGGTAGTACATCCAGAATCATCCATTCAGGTGAGTTACCTGAATTACGGAAAGATTCAACAACTTCTAGACGTTTGATAGCACGCGTACGTCTTTGACCTTGTGCAGATTTTAACTCTTCTTTTAAAGAATATGTTTCATCTTCTAGGTCAATTTTGCCTAATAATTTTTTGATTGCTTCTGCACCCATTGCAGCTTCGAATGTATTTCCGAACTTTTCACGGTACGCACGGTACTCTTTTTCAGAAAGTAATTGTTTACTTTCTAAATTCGTAGCTCCAGCATCAATCACAACGTATGAAGCGAAATAAATAACTTCTTCAAGTGCACGAGGTGACATATCTAAAATTAGACCCATACGGCTAGGAATACCTTTGAAGTACCAGATATGAGAAACTGGTGCAGCTAATTCGATATGACCCATACGTTCACGACGAACTTTAGCACGCGTTACTTCAACGCCACAGCGGTCACAAACTACGCCTTTATAACGCACACGTTTATATTTACCACAATGACATTCCCAATCCTTAGTTGGACCAAAAATACGCTCACAGAATAAACCATCTTTTTCTGGTTTTAAAGTACGGTAGTTAATTGTTTCAGGTTTTTTAACCTCACCATATGACCAAGAGCGAATCTTGTCAGGGGATGCTAAACCAATTTTCATATATTCAAATTCATTAACGTCTATCAAGGAGCCTACCTCCCTCTAGTATAGGTCTTTATAAAGACTCTTTACGCAGCTCGATAATCGTTTGCAAAGAATTGCCTCTTTGGCAAAGGATTAGAAATAGAATGATTTATTAAAAGAAAAAGCCAGGCAGGGCGTTAAATCCTGCCCGGCTAATTTGAAAAATAAGTTTGACCTTATTCACCATTGTAAATTTGGGTTTCCATTATTCCAAAGACTCTACTGGCTCTTCTTTTGTATCTGGCTGTGGCGCGATGTTAAGTGCATCAGCTGGTTGAAGATCTTCTTCTTCGTCCAAATCACGAAGCTCTACTTCTTCATCATTAATTGTTAACATCTTAACGTCCATACCAAGAGATTGAAGTTCTTTAATCAATACTTTGAATGACTCAGGAACGCCTGGCTCCGGTACACTTTCACCCTTAACGATGGCTTCATATGTTTTCACACGACCAACAACGTCATCGGATTTAACTGTTAAAATTTCTTGAAGTGTATAAGCAGCACCGTATGCTTCAAGTGCCCATACTTCCATCTCACCAAAACGTTGTCCACCAAACTGCGCTTTACCACCAAGTGGTTGTTGCGTAACAAGTGAGTAAGGACCTGTTGAACGCGCGTGAAGTTTATCGTCAACCATGTGAGCAAGTTTGATCATGTACATGATCCCAACGGATACACGGTTATCAAATGGTTCACCAGAACGCCCATCATACAGGATTGTTTTACCATCACGGTTCATCCCTGCTTCTTCCATTGTTCCCCAAACGTCTTCTTCATTGGCACCATCAAATACTGGTGTTGCCATGTGAACGCCTAGGTAGCGAGAAGCCATACCTAAGTGTAACTCTAAAACTTGTCCGATATTCATACGAGAAGGTACACCAAGTGGATTTAACATGATATCAACAGGCGTGCCATCTGGCATGAACGGCATATCTTCTTCTGGTAAGATACGGGAGATAACCCCTTTGTTACCATGACGTCCGGCCATTTTGTCCCCAACGCGGATTTTACGTTTTTGAACAATGTAAGCACGAACTAATTGGTTAACACCTGGTGGTAATTCATCGCCATCTTCACGGTTAAATACTTTAACGTCAAGAATGATGCCACCAGCACCGTGTGGTACACGTAATGATGTATCACGAACCTCACGAGCCTTTTCACCAAAGATTGCATGTAATAAACGCTCTTCAGCAGTTAATTCTGTAACCCCTTTAGGTGTTACTTTCCCTACAAGAATATCACCATCACGTACTTCCGCACCAATACGGATAATACCACGTTCGTCTAGGTTACGAAGTGCATCTTCCCCAACGTTCGGAATATCGCGAGTGATTTCTTCAGGTCCAAGCTTTGTATCACGAGACTCTGATTCATATTCTTCAATATGAACAGATGTATAGACATCGTCTTTTACAAGGCGCTCACTCATAATAACAGCATCCTCATAGTTAAAGCCGTTCCAAGTCATGAATGCAACAAGTACGTTACGTCCAAGAGCCAATTCGCCTTTTTCCATTGAAGGACCATCTGCTAAAATATCACGAGGTTTCACACGTTCGCCAACATTTACAAGTGGACGTTGGTTATATGAAGTACCTTGGTTTGAACGAATGAATTTTTGTAATTTATATTTTGTTAGATCGCCTTTAACCTCTTTGCCGTCTATCACTTCAATACGGCGCACATGGATAGAGCGAGCCTCAACGTGCTCAACAATACCATCATACTTCGCTACTACAGCCGCACCTGAATCACGCGCATCCACGTGTTCCATACCCGTACCAACGAATGGTGCTTCTGGGTTAAGAAGTGGAACTGCTTGACGTTGCATGTTGGCACCCATAAGTGCACGGTTAGAGTCATCATTTTCCAAGAACGGGATACACGCAGTCGCTGCAGAAACTACTTGTTTAGGAGATACGTCCATGTAGTCCATTTGAGCTTTACTGAATACTGTGTTATCTCCACGGAAACGACCTACTACTTCGTCTTTAGCAAAACTACCATCTGGATTTAATGGTGAGTTTGCTTGTGCTACGTAGTAGTTATCTTCTTCATCAGCTGTTAGGTAATCAATTTGATCCGTCACTTGACCTGTTTCGTGGTCAATACGGCGATAAGGCGTTTCGATGAAACCAAATTTATTTACTTTAGCAAACGAAGATAATGAGTTGATTAAACCAATGTTTGGACCCTCAGGTGTCTCGATTGGACACATACGACCATAGTGAGAGTAGTGAACGTCACGCACTTCGAAACCAGCTCGCTCACGTGTTAAACCACCAGGCCCTAATGCAGATAAACGACGTTTATGTGTTAACTCTGCTAGTGGGTTTGTTTGGTCCATGAATTGTGATAATTGAGAGCTTCCGAAGAACTCTTTAATTGACGCAATTACTGGACGAATATTAATTAACTGTTGAGGTACGATAGCTGCTGTGTCGTTAATAGACATACGTTCACGTACTACACGTTCCATACGAGATAAACCAATACGGAATTGGTTTTGCAGTAACTCACCTACAGAACGTAGACGACGGTTACCTAAATGGTCAATATCATCTGTTGCTCCTACTTGATAAAGTAAGTTGAAGAAATAACTTACTGAAGATAATACGTCAGCAGGTGTGATATTCTTCACTTCTTCATCAATGTAGGCATTACTTATGATATTAATTTCCTTTTGTGCTTCATCTTTCGGTGCATAAATTTTAATAGATTGGATTGTTACATCATCCTCAAGTACTCCACCAACTTGTGATAAAGTACGGTAACCAATACCTTTCGAAGAATCTTCTAGGTAAGGTAGGATTTTATCTAAAGTACGGCGATCAAGCACAGTACCTTTCTCTACTAAAATTTCGCCTGTTTCTGGGTCTACAAGCGTTTCTGCAATCGTTTGGTTAAATAGACGATTTTTGATATGAAGCTTTTTATTCATTTTGTAGCGACCAACATTCGCTAAATCATAGCGTTTTGCGTCGAAGAAACGAGAGTATAATAAACTCTTCGCACTTTCAACTGTTGGTGGCTCACCTGGACGTAAACGTTCGTAAATTTCTAAAAGTGCTTTTTCAGTACTTTCAGAGTTATCTTTTTCTAACGTATTACGTAAATACTCGTTATCACCGATAATATCGATAATTTCTTGGTCTGAGCCAAAACCTAGCGCACGAAGTAACACAGTTGCTGGTAGCTTACGAGTACGATCGATACGTACATAAACTACATCTTTTGCATCAGTTTCATACTCTAACCATGCACCACGGTTTGGAATTACTGTAGCTCCAAAACCTTTTTTACCGTTCTTATCAGTTTTATCATGGAAATACACACTTGGTGAACGAACTAATTGTGAAACGATAACACGTTCAGCACCATTGATAATGAACGTACCTGTTTCTGTCATTAATGGGAAATCACCCATGAAGACATCTTGTTCTTTCACTTCGTCTGTTTCTTTGTTGTAAAGACGTACTTTCACACGTAATGGAGCTGCGTAAGTAACATCTCGCTCTTTACACTCATCAACATCATATTTAGGATCACCTAATGAATAATCGATGAATTCTAATGAAAGATTACCTGTAAAGTCCTCGATCGGCGAAATGTCACGGAACATTTCACGTAAACCTTCTTCAAGGAACCACTCGTAAGACGCCGTTTGAATCTCAATCAGATTTGGAAGCTCAAGCACCTCTTTAATACGCGCAAAGCTTCTACGCTGGCGGTGTTGTCCGTACTGAACTAGTTGACCTGTCAACTCATTCACCCCTCAATAAAGCGATATTAGGTCTTTGCAAAATCATACAAATAGTGTATGATTTCGAAAGACAAAAAGAAAACGAGTCTTCAAAAAGATCTCATTTTCGGTTAACTAAACTTATCTTGGCAAGTATACCCACATCAAAATAATTCTATACAAAAAGGGCATACGACCTCAAAATAATATTTTTGCATTGTATCATATTATCATAGCCGATTTGTCAAGTCAATAAATTATACATATTTCACTTATTTTTTTGCACGTACTATCCAGTACCCTTTTTTCTTCTCGACAACATCGACTTCTGAAAATTTACCCTCTAGGTAACTTACTGTCGATGGCGCTCCTTGTTTCTTCTGAATAACTACCCAAAGCTCTCCAGATGACACTAGTCTATCATAAGCTCCATCGTAAAAGCGGAAAATCGTTTCCTTCCCTGCACGAATTGGCGGATTCGTTAAGATAGCTGCTGCTTCTAAACCTTTATCAACCATCGATAGGCCGTCACTCACAAATATTCGCACATTTTGAACACCGTTCACTTGCGCATTTTTTTGCGAAAGCGCAACTGCACGTTCATTTATATCCATCATAAAAACGGTACGGTCTGGATTCGCTTTGGCAATGGATAATCCTATCGGTCCATATCCACAACCTACATCAAAAATTGCACCATCAATATTAGGCATTTGAAAAGCGTCTATTAAAACACGGGATCCAAAATCTACTTCGCTTTTACTAAATACACCTGCGTCCGTTTCAAAAGAAAACGTATGCCCTAGTAACTTGAATGTCCAGTGACGAGGTTTACTCTCAGTTTGAGGATTACTTGTATAATAGTGATCTGACATTTTCACGCCTCCTCAGAATGAAGAAAAAAAGCTCGCCAATATGACGAGCTTTCCTTTTATTAAAAAGTAACGCGAGATTACTTAACTTCTACAGATGCGCCAACTTCTTCAAGTTTAGTTTTGATTTGTTCAGCTTCATCTTTAGAAACGCCTTCTTTAAGAGCTTTAGGAGCGTTATCTACTACTTCTTTAGCTTCTTTAAGACCTAAACCAGTGATTTCACGAACCACTTTGATTACTTTGATTTTTTCTGCACCAGCAGATGCTAATACTACGTCAAATTCAGTTTTTTCTTCAGCTGCAGCAGCACCGCCAGCAACTACTGCTACAGGAGCAGCAGCTGTTACACCGAATTCTTCTTCGATAGCTTTTACTAAATCGTTTAATTCAAGAACTGTCATAGCTTTGATAGCTTCTAAGATTTGCTCTTTATTCATTATAATTTCCTCCTAATTGGATAATGTTTTATTTTTTTGCGATCATGCCGCAGAAGTCTTTGGACGTATTAAATTACGCACCTTGTTCTTCTTTTTGTTCTGCAACAGCTTTTGTTGCAAGTGCGAAGTTGCGCACTGGAGCTTGAAGTACAGATAAAAGCATAGAAAGTAGACCTTCGCGTGATGGAAGTTCTGCAAGTGCTTTAACATCTTCAACAGAAGAGATTGTACCTTCAATAATACCCGCTTTAATTTCTAAAGCTTCGTTTTTCTTAGCGAACTCGTTGATGATTTTAGCAGGCGCTACAACATCTTCATTTGAGAACGCAATTGCGTTAGGACCAACTAATACTTCGTTGATTCCTTCAAGACCAGCAGCTTCAGCAGCACGACGAGTTAAAGTGTTTTTGTATACTTTGAACTCAACGCCAGCTTCACGAAGTTGTTTACGAAGCTCTGTTACTTGTGCAACATTCAGACCACGGTAATCCACTACTACTACAGAAGAAGCAGCTTGGAATTTTTCAGTAATCTCTTGAACTTGTACTTGTTTGTTTTCGATTGCTTTGCTCATGATGACACCTCCTATTAGAATGGGTCATTTATACCGACAAAAGAAAAGCCCCTACGTCAAATAGACACAGAGGCTGAAAGTCATCATCTTTAAATAAGAATCTGAATTCCGATGTCCTCGGTAGGAACATTAAGTGACAAGTCACTCCTACTGTCTACGGTACAAATGGATAATTCACAACAGCAATGATGATATCATGTAATCATCACTGTTGTCAATACATATATATAAATTATTTTACTACTACGTTAGCAGCGTCAATTTTAATAGCTGGACCCATTGTAGTTGTAACATTTACAGATTTCATATAAGTACCTTTAGCTGCAGCAGGTTTTGCTTTTTGTACTACGTCAAATACAACTAAGAAGTTTTCTACTAATTTTTCTGCAGAGAAAGAAGCTTTACCGATAGGAGCATGGATGATACCAGCTTTATCAGCACGGTATTCTACTTTACCAGCTTTAATTTCTTCAATAGCTTTTGTTACATCAAAAGTAACTGTACCAGTTTTAGGGTTTGGCATTAAACCTTTAGGTCCTAATACGCGGCCAAGTTTACCAACTTCACCCATCATGTCAGGAGTTGCTACGATTACATCGAAATCAAACCAACCTTGTTGGATTTTTTGGATGTACTCTGCATCACCTACATAGTCAGCGCCAGCTGCTTCTGCTTCTTTAAGTTTTTCACCTTTCGCGAATACTAATACGCGTTGAGTTTTACCAGTACCGTTTGGCAACACTACTGCACCACGGATCTGTTGGTCATTTTTACGAGTATCAATACCTAGGCGGAAAGCAACTTCTACAGTAGCGTCGAAGTTTACTGTGCTAGTTTTTTGAGCAAGTTCGATTGCTTCTTGAGCACTGTATAGTGAGTTACGATCAATTAATTTAGCTGCATCTTGCAGTTTTTTACCTTTTTTAGCCATTATATATTTCCTCCTTGATTGTGGTTATAGCGGATTTTACCTCCCACGAATAAAGGTTGCGTGTTCACAAAGAAACTTCGCAACCTTCCAAAAAACAAAACATCAAGTAACTGGGATTAGTCTTCGATAACAATACCCATGCTTCGTGCAGTACCTTCTACCATTAACATAGCAGCTTCTACTGAAGCAGCGTTAAGGTCTGGCATTTTAGTTTCAGCGATTTCGCGAACTTTATCACGTTTAACCGTTGCCACTTTTTTACGATTTGGTTCACCAGATCCAGATTGGATACCAGCTGCTACTTTAAGTAGAACTGCTGCAGGTGGAGTTTTTGTAATGAAAGTGAAAGAACGGTCTTCGAATACTGAAATTTCAACTGGGATAATAAGACCAGCTTGATCAGCAGTACGCGCATTGAATTCTTTACAGAATCCCATGATGTTCACACCCGCTTGACCTAATGCAGGACCAACCGGTGGAGCTGGGTTAGCTTTACCAGCAGGGATTTGAAGTTTTACGACTTTAATAACTTTTTTAGCCACGAGACACACCTCCTTAAGTCCGTGATGTGGTAATTGGGTTGCCCCTCCCACTCAATATCTGTCTGTCAGCTAATTGCCGATAACATTAAAATTATCATTACAGACGCCATACAAAAATATGACAGTCTGACCTATGAAATGATACCACTTTTATTTTTTTTAAGCAAGTGGTAATTAACAAAATCTGCGAAACATCTACCAATTGGCACGTCATAGTTCTAGTAATTGTCTATAATTTTTGAACTTGTTCGAAGTCTAGCTCCATAATTGTTTCGCGACCAAACATATCAACTGTCACTTTCACTTTTCCTTTTTCTGTGTCAATTTCTTCAACACGTCCTTGGAAATGAGCGAACGGTCCTTCTAAAATTTCAACTGCTTCACCAATAGAGATATCTACTTCTACAACTTTATCAGTCATACCCATTTGCTGTAATAAACGATCCGCTTCTTCAGGCAGTAAAGGTGTTGGTTTTGCTCCCCCACCAGATGACCCGATAAAGCCTGTTACACCTGGCGTATTACGTACTACATACCAAGAATCATCTGTCATAATAAGCTCTACTAATACATAACCTGGGAAAACTTTACGCATCATTGTACGCTTTTTCCCATCCTTCATTTCTGTTTCCTCATGCTCAGGAACAATCACGCGGAAGATTTTATCTTGCATTCCCATTGTTTCTACACGTTTCTCTAGGTTTGCTTTTACACGGTTCTCATACCCTGAATACGTATGAACAACATACCAATTTTTCTCCATAACTACTAGGACTCCTCGTCCGTCCCTCCCTTACAAATAAAAGTGAAAATGAATCGTGATATGCTAGATGCATTCCTTACCCTTTTCACAAACATCTCATTATAGTCGCAGCCTTTACTTACTAAGAAAGCCCGATGATATGTACCGAAACTAGCATAGTCATCTATCGCTACTATCATACTTATCATAATGAGAATATCTTACTGCCATTCACTTCACCCACTTCACTTACCCATTAAGATGGAGTTGTCTGCTGAATGAAGATAAAACAAACGAAAAAACCCGTTATTGCAATGGACGGGCTATTTCATAAGTATTAACATGCTATTTACTAAATTATAAATCTAAGTACCAGCGGAATAATGATGAAATACCTAAGTCAACTACCACAAAAAATAAAGCCATAATGACAACAGTTGAAATTACAACGACTGTATATTTCGTCAGTTCTTTACTTTTTGGCCAGCTTGTTTTGCGCATTTCTGACATTACATCACTGAAAAAGCCTTTGATCTTGCCCATTCTAGCTTAACCTCCGAATCAATCAAAATCTGTCTATTTACATATCATTTTATAGCGTTTGTTTATGCACTGTATGTTCATTGCAATGCGAGCAAAATTTCTTTAATTCGAGGCGTACAGTGGAGCCTTCTTTAGCCGGGAACGTGTAATTTCTCGATCCACATTTCTCGCAATTTAGCACGACTTTTTTTGCCATATACTCACCTTTTTCGGCACTTTGTCTTTTTAAGACTAACACCTATATTTGTCAATGTCAATAAAGGCCTATAGCCTCTAAGACATTTCCTCAAGGACTAAATGTCGCTCTAATTTACGCTTCACCCGCTGCAAGGCATTATCAATCGATTTCACATGACGGTTTAATTTTGCAGAAATTTCATGATATGATTGGCCATCTAGATATAAGGCTAAAACCTGTAACTCTAGTTCACTTAAAATCTCACTCATCTTTTCTTCTAAATATCCAAACTCTTCTCTATGAATTATTAATTCTTCTGGATCATCCATGATAGCGCCTGTTAATACATCCATTAGCGTCCGGTCTGATTCTTCATCAAATATTGGCTTGTCCAAAGATATATAGGAGTTTAGAGGTATATGCTTTTGCCTAGTGGCAGTTTTAATAGCTGTAATAATCTGCCTTGTAATACATAGCTCCGCAAAAGCTCGGAAAGATGCAAGCTTATCCCCTTTAAAATCACGGATCGCTTTATATAAACCGATCATTCCTTCTTGCACGATATCTTCCTTGTCTGCACCAATTAAGAAATAGGATCTAGCCTTCGCTCTAACTAACAAACGGTATTTCGTAATTAAATAATCCAACGCATCTGTATTACCTTGATGCACCATTTCAATAAGTTCTTCATCATTGAATCGTTCAAAATCTTGTGTCACTTGTACAATGCTATTTTTAAACATGGTATCACCTCAGCCACAACAGATAATTAGGAACAGTATAACGGAATTGGAAAATATGCGTCAATCAATCATTTTAATCCTCGTCTCCATTTTTCAAAAGCTAGAGCTACATCTGGCTTTAATTCTATACGTGAAGGCGGTTTACTTTCTTGTTTTCTTTTCACATCATGTGAAATTTTATGCTGAATAATGCTTGTATCTATTTCTAGTTCTCTAGCTGATTTTCTCAAGGCTCCATTACCAAAGATAACACTTTGCTCAGCCATATCGGATGTTGCTACGTGTATTTGTACATTTCTAGCCTTTAGTTCATGCGTCATTTTTTCAATACGTTCATCTGCAGTTTCATTTTTCCGAGTATAAATGACTTCAACATCACTTTCTAAATAAGATTGTTCAACCCCTGGTACAAGGTGTGCGTCAAAGACAATAATTACGCGCCAACCCATAGCTGCCTTATATTCAGCCATAAGTTCTATCAACCTTTTGCGGGCATCCTCAAAATTTGTATCCCGCAATGGCCGAAGCTCCTTCCAGGACCCAATCATATTATAGCCATCAACTAGCAAAATGCTTTTCATTGTTAAGTATTCGCTTCTTGACGCTTACGATACACTTCGTACATTAAAAGCGCTGCAGCTACTGATGCGTTCAGTGATGTCACATGTCCTACCATCGGTAAATGATACAAGAAATCACATTTCTCCTTTAATAAGCGTCCCATTCCCTTACCTTCACTACCGATAATGATAGCTAATGGTAATGTTGCATCCATTTTTCGATAGTCTACAGAGCCCTTTGCATCTGTACCAGCAATCCATATACCTCGTTCTTTTAATTCATCTATTGTTTGGGCAAGATTATTTACACGTACAACAGGAACGTGTTCAATAGCGCCTGTTGAAGACTTTGCCACGACTGCTGTTAAACTCACTGAACGACGCTTTGGAATAATAATACCATGTGCCCCTATTGCGTCAGCCGTTCTCATAATGGATCCTAGGTTATGTGGATCTTCTAGCTCATCTAAGATTAAGAAAAAAGGATCTTCTTGTTTATTTGCTGCAGCAGCAAATAAATCCTCAAGCTCAGCATATTTATATGCTGCAACAGAGGCAACAATTCCTTGGTGATTTGCACTTGATAATTGGTCGACTTTCTTTTTTGGGACAAATTGAACTATCACTCCACGTTCTCGAGCTAGATCTAGCAGTTCATTAACACCGGATTTTTTTACACCCTCTGCGATCCATACTTTATTCATATCGCGGCCTGAACGAAGTGCTTCTAACACTGGGTTTTTACCAGCAATAATTTCACCATTTTGTTCTACCATTATTTCGACACTCCTTTCGATTCCTCGATTATTTGAATAGCATATGCAATGATTTCATAAACGCGTTCAAGTTCATTTAATAAATATAAACTACCAAGTACCGCCTCAAAGCCTGAGCTATTTCGATAGGTTTGAACATCTGTATTTTTTGGTACAGAGCCGGATTTGGCATTGCGTCCACGACGGAACACTGCCAACTCCTCCTCTGTTAAATAATTTTCATCCATCATACGATGAACAATCATAGATTGTGCTTTTGCCGAAACATAACGTGTTGCCTCTCGATGAAGTGTATTCGGTTTAACTCGACCTGAACGTAGCAAATGTTCTCGTATTTTTTGTTCCAATACGGCGTCACCCATATAGGCTAACGCCAACGCTTTTAATTGCTTAACATCTTCATTGCGAAGTTTATCCAACTTAATTACCCTCGTTTCCATCTAGTTCCTTGTCGTGTATCTTCTAAAATGATACCTTGGGCTTGCAAATGGTCACGAATCTCATCGGAACGTGCAAAGTCACGATTCTTACGTGCATCAACGCGCTCTTGTAGTAGTGCTTCAATTTCTTCGTCTAATAATTCTTCTTCTTTTGCAAATTCAATACCTAAGACGTCACCTAGTACTTCAAAAGTTTCAATAAAGGTTTCTAATACTTTCTTGCAAGTATTCGTTTCATTTAAATAGATATTGGCGATACGAGCTAACTCAAACAATACAGAAATCGCGTTAGCGGTATTAAAGTCATCATCCATCGCTTCTTCAAATTGTGCTTTTTGTTCAGCAATTTTACTAAGCCATTCTTCTGAGTGATCCCCTAAACTTACAGTGGTAGTAAGGCGATGCTTTACATTGTTGTAGGCTGTGCGAATGCGCTCTAAGCCAGCTGCAGCAGCTTCTACCAAATCCTTCGCAAAATTAATTGGATGACGATAATGTACAGATAGCATAAAGAAACGTAATATTTGTGGGTCAATTTGCTTGCGAATATCATTCACTAGAATGAAATTCCCAAGAGATTTGGACATCTTTTCATTATCAATATTAATATACCCATTATGCATCCAATAACGTGCAAACGTTTTATCATTGTGTGCTTCTGATTGAGCAATTTCATTTTCGTGGTGTGGGAAAGTTAAATCCTGCCCACCAGCGTGAATATCAATAGTATCGCCTAAATGTTCACGAGCCATTACAGAACATTCAATGTGCCAACCAGGACGACCATCGCCCCAAGGACTTTCCCAGAAAATTTCACCCGGCTTCGCTGCTTTCCATAGAGCAAAATCTAATGCATCATCTTTTTTCTCGCCAGCTTCAATACGTGCACCAATTTTCAAATCATCCACTGATTGGTGTGATAATTTACCATAACCATTAAATTTGCGTGTGCGGTAATACACATCACCAGCCGACTCATACGCATAGCCTTTATCAATTAATACCTGAATAAATTGAATGATATCATCCATATGCTCAGTTACACGTGGATGAACATCTGCTTTTTTGCACCCTAATGCTGTAACGTCTTCGAAGTACGCAGCAATAAAGCGCTCTGTTAATTCATGTACTTCTTCGCCTAATTCATTTGCTGCCTTAATAATTTTATCGTCTACATCCGTAAAATTCGATACAAACTTCACATCATAACCTTTATATTGGAAATAGCGACGGACTGTATCATAAACAATAACAGGACGTGAATTCCCGATATGGATATAGTTATAAACTGTCGGGCCGCAGACATACATTTTCACTTTGCCTTCTTCTAGCGGTACGAAGGTTTCTTTCTGTCGTGATAATGAGTTGAAAATTTGAATACTCATTGTGTCTCTCTCTCCTTTTGTAAGCGTTCGATTTCCTGCTTTAATACGACGATCTGCTTTTCGAAAGCTTGACAGCGTTCTTCTACAGGATCCGGTATATTTTGGTGATCAAGTTTTTTCTCTAGACGAACTCCATCCTTAATTACTATTTTACCAGGAATACCAACCACTGTTGCATTTGGCGGTACCTCTTTTAAAACAACTGACCCCGCACCAATTTTACTATTTTCGCCAATTGTGATAGAACCTAATACTTTAGCGCCTGTTGCAACAAGGACATTGTCCTCTAATGTAGGATGACGTTTTCCTTTTTCTTTCCCAGTACCACCTAAAGTTACACCTTGATACAAAGTAACATTATCACCGATTTCACATGTTTCACCGATGACAACACCCATACCATGGTCTATAAAGAATCGGCGGCCAATTTTGGCACCTGGATGAATTTCGATACCAGTAAAGAAGCGACTAATTTGTGATATAGCACGAGCAATAAAATAAAAACGCTTTTTAAAGAACCAATGAGCCACTCGATGCGCCCATGTGGCATGCAGACCGGAGTATGTCAACACCACTTCAAATACACTACGCGCTGCAGGGTCATTCTCAAAAATTGTTTCCACATCTTCTTTCATTCTTTTAAACACAAAACCCCCCCTTTTTATGTTGGTCTTGCTCAATTTCCTCGAAATACTTCACGCAGAACTATCACTGTAGTCAATTTTCTTTAGAACTCTCCGCCTAGGATGAAGTGGTATTTGCGTTTGATATGCCTCACGCTCCATCAATGAATGTAGATAAAATAAAAAGCGCCCCTATCATCCCCAAAAGGAATGACAGAGACGCTGAATTTGCGTGGTTCCACTCTGATTGAAGGCAAAAAGCCTCCCACTCTGAACGTTCTTTAACGGGAACGAATCGATAAAGCCTACTATAGTTCAGCTTTATGCTCAAAGGTGCATTTCAGTTTTGCCTAGGCTCAGACCACTTTCAGCCGGTGATGGTCCTCTCTTTAGAGCATGCGCCACTTACTTCTCCTTATCAACGCTTTTTCAATGTAAATACATTTTACAACGAACGAATCAATTGTCAATGAATTTCTATTTATTGCGCAAATTTTTCTACACGATCAATCGCTGTCTCTTTACCAATTAAGCAGATGGCATTTGGGAGCTCAGGTCCGTGTGTTTCACCCGTTGTGACAACACGGATTGGCATAAATAAATTTTTACCTTTATGACCTGTAGCTTTTTGCACAGCTTTAATAGCTGCTTTTACGGCATCTGGTGTAAATTCTTCTAACTCTTCAAGCTGTGCCTTAAATGCTGCCATTACCTCAGGTACTTGCTCTCCTGCTAAAACAGCTTTTGCTTCTTCATCATATTCAATATGATCCTTAAAGAATAGGCTAGATAATTCGACTATTTCTGCGCCAAAGCTCATTTGGTCATGGTAAAGCCCAATTAAATCTGTTGCCCATGCATGTTGCTCTGTTGTAAGTTCCTCTGGTAATAGGCCAGCTTTTTGCAAGTGAGGTAAAGTTAATGCTACCACTTCTTCTAAAGATAGTTTTTTAATATATTGATTATTCATCCATGTCAATTTTTGTTTATCAAACATAGATGGTGATTTAGAAAGACGTTTTTCATCAAAGATTTTAATAAATTCTTCTTTAGAGAAAATCTCTTCTTCCCCTTCTGGAGACCAACCAAGTAAAGCAAAGAAGTTGAACATCGCATCAGGAAGATACCCTAAATCCTTATATTGAGTGACAAACTGAATAATGGACTCATCACGTTTTGATAGTTTTTTGCGGTTTTCATTAATAATTAATGTCATATGTCCAAAGCGTGGGTACTCCCAACCAAATGCATCAAAAATCATCATTTGTTTAGGTGTATTAGATAAATGTTCTTCACCACGGAAAACATGAGAAATTTCCATAAAGTGATCGTCTAAAACTACAGCATAGTTATATGTTGGAATACCGTTAGCTTTTACAAGTACCCAGTCACCAATGTCTTTAGATTCAAATGTAACTTGTCCACGAACTAAATCTTCAAAATCATATGTTACATTTTCAGGTACACGCATACGGATTGTGTATGGCTCACCAGCAGCTTCTTTAGCTGCAACTTCCTCTGCAGAAAGATGGCGGCATGTACCATCATAAGTAGGAGCTGCTACACCTCTTGCTTTTTGTTCTTCACGAGATGCTTCCAGTTTTTCTGATGAACAGAAGCATTTGTAGGCTACACCTTGCTCTAATAGTTTTTCAGCGTGCTCTTTATAAATATCAAGACGCTCCATTTGACGATAAGGCGCATAAGGTCCACCAATATCAATGGACTCATCATATTCAATACCTAACCATTTTAGGTTATCTAGCTGAGATGCTTCTCCACCCTCTACATTACGTTCAATATCCGTATCTTCAATACGTACAATGAATTTACCGTTATGATGTTTTGCATATAAATAATTGAATAATGCTGTACGCGCTCCACCGATATGTAAAAAACCTGTTGGAGATGGCGCGTAACGAACGCGAACTTCTTTCGTCATATTAAAAGCCTCCTAAATTTTCGATCAAAAAATTGACTTTGTTCATTTTACCACTCTGTAACTGGAAATAAAAGCGGAGTTAACTCACATTTATTTCTTAATTAAAAGAATCGTTGCCATCGCTGCTATACCTTCCTCACGACCAGTAAAACCTAGACGTTCAGTTGTTGTCGCTTTGACATTTACTTGTGATGGTTCTGCATGCAACAATTCAGCGATACGATTTTGCATTTGTTCAATATATGGAGCCATTTTTGGTCGTTGTGCCATAATTGTACAATCGACATTACCTAAAATATACCCTTTATCCTCAACAATCTTCCAAATATATTCTAATAATTTTGCGGAATCTGCATCCTTAAATGCTGGATCTGTATCTGGAAAATGGCGACCAATATCGCCTTCGCCAATTGCTCCTAACGCTGCATCCGTAACAGTGTGTAATAAAACATCTGCATCTGAATGTCCGACTAGCCCTTTTTCATGCGGAATGGTAATGCCACCGATAATTAATGGACGACCTTCTTCAAATGCATGTACATCAAAACCTTGTCCAATTCGAAACATATGATAGAGAGACCACTTTTGCAATACATATGAACTTAATTAGCTCCTTGTCTGCCTAAAACGCAGTCTCATTCACCTTCTTTCACTTTTATATATTTATTCACTATTATACCCTCACATTTTAACATATTTCCTAGGAAATTGAGCTGATAGCAAATAGTGAGCATTTTCTTGTGCCTACAGACCCATTACACCTCTGCATGATTGCGTCTAGTTTTTTCTCTAATATTTACGAAAATATTTTACTACATCAAGATAAAATCTCATTAGCAACCATCGCTAATGAGATTTTTAGACTAACTACTATTCGTTTAATTGCAATGCTCGTTTTCGTAAAATAGCTTCTCCAAATATTAAATCCTCTTGCGTCGTTATTTTAACATTTTCATAGCTGCTTTCTACAATATGCACTGTATGTCCAAGGCGTTCAACTAGCATTGCTTCATCGGTGCCAAGAAAACCAACTTTATCCGCAACATTCTCTGCCTCAACAATTAAATCAAATTGGAAGGCTTGTGGCGTTTGAATCATCCATAAGCTATCACGATCTACTGTTTCTTCAATGACACCATTACGAACTTTTTTCATTGTATCTTTCGCTCGAACACCTGCAATAGCTGCACCAAAGTCTTGTGCACTTTGGACAAGGTTAGCAATAATGTCATGTGTAATAAAAGGCCGTGCCGCATCATGAACAAGCACAATGTCTACATGTTGCATTTCCTTCATACACGAATGTACAGAATGCTGTCGTTCAGCACCACCATCAGGCAAACCTTTGACTTTAGTAATACCATATTCATCAAGCAGTGCTTGAATATAAACACGCTCCTCTGGTTTTACCGCTAGCCAAATACCTGTGCAAAAAGGATCTTGCTGAAACACTTCTAACGTGTGTATCAGTATAGGCTTCTCTAAAAGTTTTAAAAATAATTTATTTTGTCCTGCCCCCATACGCTTACCGCTTCCTGCGGCAGGTAAAACTACTTCATATTGCATTTTTTCACATCCTAATCGTCCTTCGGCTTCGCAAATATCATTCGTCCGGCTGATGTCTGCAGTACACTCGTTACTGTTACTGTGATTGCCTGTCCTATATAGCTGCGACCGCCCTCTACAACAATCATCGTACCATCGTCTAAATAGGCTACACCTTGATTATGCTCTTTGCCATCCTTAATGACTACAACCTGCATATCTTCGCCTGGAATCACGACAGGCTTTACAGCATTCGCTAAGTCATTAATATTTAATACTTTTACATGATGTAGCTCACAGACTTTATTAAGGTTAAAATCATTTGTGACAATCTGAGTGTCGCTACCCATTTTCTTTGCCAGTCGTACAAGTTTTAAATCTACCTCTTGCACATCCTCAAAATCCTCATCTGTAATCTCAACATTCGTCTTACGTTCATCTTGTAATTTTCTTAAAATGTCTAAACCTCGACGACCTCTAGTGCGCTTTAAAGTATCTGAGGAATCAGCAATATGCTGAAGCTCTGTGAGGACAAACTGAGGCACAATTAGGATCCCTTCAATGAATCCTGTTTCAGAAATATCTGCAATACGACCATCAATAATGACACTTGTATCTAACAGTTTGTAACTTCCTCGCACTTCAGTAACCTCTGCACCCTCAGTAGCTTTTTTCTTCGTATGGTTGCTTCGTAAGGTAAAAAGCTGTATTAATTCATCCCTTTTTCTATAACCTAGACGGAAACCTAGATACCCTAATACAAATGACAAGATAATTGGGAGTACCTCTGTAATAACAGGGAATTTCACACTATCGATAGCGAAACCTAAGAAATAGGCTACAATTAGCCCAATTATTAAGCCTAGCGTACCAAATAATAAATCTCCGACTGGAACCTTAAACAGGACCTCTTCCATCCAGCTAATGAGCTTCACAAAATAATCAGAAAATGCAAATGATAATGTAAACAGTAAAAGCGCGCCTAATGCTACTGATACGTAAGGGTTATCAAGCCAAGGATTAGATGATAAATGAAGCAATTCGTATAATGGCGGTAAGAAAACAAGGCCCAATGCTCCTCCAATCAGTAAAAAAGCAATTTGAACAAATTTTTTCACAAGCTGTCACCTCCTATTGTTAGTTAAGATTATACATATTTTACTGTAGAAAATCTTTTATCAGCCCATCAAATTATCATTATTTTTGATGTCATGACAAGGGTAAAATATCTTGATTGATTTCCTTCAATTTCTCTTTCAAATCATATTTCCATTCTACATTAATTAGGACGCCTATCCCTTTACTTGAGTTTCCACTTTTAACGTCGAAAATGAAGGAAATGCATGTCAGATTATATCTAACATGCATGGTTTTCCCTATAACTCTCTAAAACAGGAATTTAATGCATCTTTTATAGTTTCTACACCGATAATTTCAATTCCTTGAGGAAAATCCCAACCACCAATATTCGATGTCGGAATAAAGACTCTTTTAAATCCAAGCTTTGCTGCTTCAATGACACGCTGTTCAATACGAGATACTCGACGTACCTCTCCTGTCAGACCCACTTCACCAATAAAGCAATCTGTTGCCCGCACAGCCTGATCCTTAAAGCTAGACACAATGCTTGTCAGAACAGCTAAATCTATGGCAGGTTCGTCTAATTTCACACCACCAGCAACTTTAATATATGCGTCCTGAGCTTGTAGCATGAGACCCATACGCTTTTCAAGTACTGCCATCAGCAGTTGCACTCGATTTTGATCAACCCCCGTTGCCATGCGTTTAGGGTAATTAAAGCTTGTAGGCGTTACTAGGGACTGAATTTCAACAAGGATTGGTCTTGTTCCTTCCATTGAAGCAACAATCGTCGAACCTGCCGCTCCTTGTGAACGCTCCTGCAAAAATAGCTCAGATGGGTTCAGAACTTCTTTTAACCCACCCTGTAGCATTTCAAATATGGCAATTTCATTTGTAGACCCGAAGCGGTTTTTTTGACTTCGTAAAATACGATGATTATGATGTCTTTCCCCTTCAAAATACAGCACTGTATCCACCATATGCTCTAAAATACGAGGCCCTGCAATTTGCCCCTCTTTCGTAACATGTCCAACCAAAAAGATAGCAATTCCTTTTGTCTTAGCAATTCGCATAAGCTCAGCTGTACACTCACGGACTTGTGAGACACTACCTGGGGCACTTGTAACCTCTGGATGAAAGACTGTTTGTATGGAATCAACGATAACAAATTTCGGCTGTACTTCCTCAATCGTTTGGTTTAAAAATTCTAGATTCGTTTCGGAATAGATGTATAGCTCTTGAGATATTACCCCTAAACGCTCGGCACGTAGTTTCGTTTGACGAATGGATTCCTCACCAGAAATATAGAGCACACGATGGCCTTTATTCGAGAGCAAGGCTGAAACTTGTAATAATAGTGTTGATTTCCCAATCCCAGGATCACCACCTATTAATACTAGAGAGCCAGGTACGATACCACCGCCTAATACGCGGTTCAGCTCGCCCATTTCTGTCGCTACACGAGACTCTTCACTAGCTTCCACCTGAATAATAGGGATTGCCTTTTGGGTAACTGTAGCAGAATGTTGGAATGCCCCACGTGGTCCTTTCGCAACAATCTCTACTTCCTCCACCATCTTATTCCATTCCCCACAGCCTGGACATCTTCCCATCCATTTTGCAGATTCATAGCCACAGCCTGAACAGACAAATTTCGTTTTTTTCTTTGCCAATTTTCTTTCACCTCGAATATTTGTTCTTATATTAATTGTACAAAAAAAAAGACAGCTTGGCACTTAAAGCCTCACTGTCTTTTAGATGGAATTATTTAGAGATAGAAACTCCCTCTTTTTTCTGCACGATAAATTCATCGTTCACGTAATCAATGACAACATGATTGCCCTTCTCCACATTACCTTTAAGTAATTCTTCTGATAATCGGTCTTCTACTTGTTTTTGTAATGCTCGACGTAGTGGGCGAGCACCATATTGTGGGTCATAGCCCTCCTGTGCAATCTTTTCAAGCGCTGCATCTGTTAATTCTAATGAAATATCTTGCTCTTTCAAACGTTTTGTTAGAGCGTTCCCCATCATAGCAATGATTTCTTTCAAATGCTCTTTATCTAATGAATGGAAGACAATCATTTCATCGATTCGGTTTAAGAATTCTGGGCGGAATGCTTTTTTCAATTCTTCCAGCATCGTCCCCTTCATATCTTTATGTTTAGAATCTGCACCGCCTACATTGAAACCAAGGCTTTTTTGATATTTAAGAGCATCCGCACCAACATTGGAAGTCATAATGACTACTGTGTTACGGAAGTCTACTACACGACCCTTAGAGTCCGTCAAACGACCATCTTCAAGCACTTGCAGTAGAATATTGAAAACATCAGGGTGTGCTTTTTCAATTTCATCTAGTAATACGACAGAATATGGTTTACGACGAACTTTTTCAGTCAATTGACCACCATCATCGAAGCCTACATAGCCTGGAGGTGAACCTACTAAACGAGAAGTCGAATGTTTCTCCATGTACTCAGACATATCGACACGAATCATAGCATCTTCATCACCAAACATTACTTCAGCAAGCGCTCTTGCAAGCTCTGTTTTACCAACACCTGTAGGTCCTAAGAAAATAAATGAACCGATTGGTCGTTTTGGATCTTTTAAGCCTGCTCTTGCACGACGGATCGCACGGGAAATGGCTTCTACTGCTTCACCTTGCCCTACAACGCGTTTGTGTAGCTCTCCCTCAAGTTGTAATAATTTCGAAGATTCTTCTGAAGCAATTTTAGCTACAGGAATTCCTGTCCACATCGATACAACTGCTGCAACATCATCTACAGTTACTTTGGACTCGGCTTTGCCTTGCTCTTCTTTCCAATTTTTCCGTGTAGCTTCAATCTCATCTTTTAGCTTTTGCTCAGTATCTCTTAGTGCTGCAGCCTTTTCAAACTCTTGGCCTGATACAGCGGCATTCTTTTCAGAACGAACATTTTCAAGCTTATCTTCAAGAGCCTTTAAGTTTGGTGGCACCGCGAATGAACGTAAGCGTACTTTTGATCCCGCTTCATCAATTAAATCAATTGCTTTATCAGGTAAGAAACGGTCTGAGATATATCGATCACCCATTTTTGCCGCTGCTTCAATCGCTTCATCTGTAATTTTCACACGGTGATGTGCTTCATAGCGGTCACGTAAACCTTGAATAATTAGAATAGCTTCTTCTACTGTTGGTTCATCCACTTGGATCGGTTGGAAACGACGCTCTAATGCCGCATCTTTTTCAATATATTTACGATATTCATCAAGTGTTGTGGCACCGATACATTGAAGCTCACCACGCGCTAAGGACGGTTTTAAAATATTTGATGCATCAATCGCACCTTCCGCACCACCTGCACCGATTAAAGTATGCAATTCATCAATAAATAAAATGATATTGCCAGCCTGGCGAATTTCATCCATCACTTTTTTCAAACGGTCCTCAAACTCACCACGATATTTTGTACCTGCAACGACAGTTCCCATATCCAGTGTCATAACTCGTTTGTCTCGAAGAATTTCTGGTACTTCATTATTAATAATTTGCTGTGCTAACCCTTCAGCAATAGCTGTTTTACCAACACCTGGCTCACCAATTAGGACAGGGTTATTTTTTGTACGACGCGACAATACTTCGATAACACGTGTGATTTCTTTACTTCGACCAATAACAGGGTCTAATGTACCTTCACGAGCGATTTGAGTTAAATCACGTGCTAGGCTATCTAATGTTGGTGTATTCGCAGCTTGAGCCGCTTGTTGACCAGATTGTGCGTTATCGTTATTCCCTAATAACAATAAAACTTGCTGACGTGCTTTATTTAAGCCCACACCCGCATTGTTTAAAACGCGTGCTGCCACACCTTCTCCTTCACGTATAAGTGCTAATAATAAATGTTCTGTACCGATATACGAATGCCCTAATTTACGTGATTCGTCAACTGATAATTCAATTACTTTCTTAGCTCGTGGCGTATAGTGAACGATTGGGCCAACATCTTCTTTACCTTTACCAACTAATTCTTCAATACCTGCTTCAATCATTTGAGGACTAATATCAATAGCTTCTAACGCTTTCGCAGCAATACCGCCGCCCTCACGTATAAGTCCTAATAAAATATGCTCTGTACCAATAGATTCGTGCTTCCAACGAATAGCCTCTTCCTGAGCAAGCTGTAATACTTTTTGCGCGCGTTGTGTAAAACGATTAAACATCATATAAATCCTCTCCTTTTTCCCCATTAATAGGCTTATTCGCGTGTGTTTGAGATAATGCCTCACGAAGCATTTCAGCTCTTACACGATCACGTTCAGCAGGCGGTAATGCCTCACCTGCATAATGCTGTAAAAAACCTGGTTGCATACTAACAACACACTCGTTTAAAGTTGTTGCTTGTATACCTTCAATCAACTGTAAGTCGACGCCTAAACGAACATTCGATAGACAGGTTGCCGCTTCCTCACTTGTTAAAATTCTTGCATAAGTAAGGGTACCTAAAGCTCGATATACTCGGTCTTCTAAAGCAAGCTCTGCTTTTTCCATCAATCTGCCTCTCGCATGCCGTTCTTTTTGAATAATTTTTTCAGCAACACTTTGTATATCTGCTAAAATATCCTCTTCTGTCTTTCCAAGTGTAATTTGGTTAGACACTTGATAAACATTTCCCAAATTTTCGCTTCCTTCACCATATATACCTCTTACGGTCATTCCTAAGCGTGTCATGGCATTAATAATTTGATTCATCTGTCCAGTTAATGTAAGAGCAGGCAAATGCATCATGACAGATGCTCGAAGCCCACTACCAATATTTGTTGGACAGCTCGTTAAATAACCAAAGGTATCTCGAAATGCATAGGGTAAGACCTTCTCTAGGATACGGTCAATTTTATCTGCTTGTTCATAGGCACTCTGAAGTTGAAAACTCGCTGTCATACATTGAATGCGTAAATGATCCTCTTCATTCACCATAATACTCACAGATTCATCTTCTGACAGAAGCACGGAGCCCACCTGCTCTTTTTTGGCAAGCTGTGGACTAATCAAATGCTTTTCTACAAGAATTTGACGTTGCAAAGGTGTTAAATCATTTATAGCAAAATAAGCATAATCATTTTGAAGTGTTGGACTATCGCTTACTGCATGTGTAACTGCCTGTTCCACCTGTAATGCCTCGTTCTCTGAGAATGCTAATGGAAAACGAAATCCATCTAAGTTTCGAGCAAGGCGAATACGTGTGCTAATGACAATATCCGAATAATCGTCTTCTATACGCATCCAAGTAGGTGTCGCACGCTCTAAAAACGATTCAATCATCATGACACATCACCACCTTCAAATTGTAGCTGCTTCTCAAGCTCTTTGGCTTCATCGCGAAGCTTTGCTGCCTCTTCGAATTGTTCTTCATCTACAGCTAACTTCATACGTTTACGAATATCCTCAATTTGCTTTTTAATTACATACACATTACTGCGGGCACCTGGCATTTTACCAATATGTTGGGGACCAGCCTGTATGCGATTAAAGAGCTTAGGTAAATGTTCACTAAAAGTGTCATAACAACTTGGGCAACCAAACTTACCTTCTTTTAAAAATTGCTTATACGTAAATTCACATTGTGGACATGTTTGTTGTTGCGGCTGCGTTTGTTGTTTTTCCCCTACCTTTTGCCATGTAGGTGAGCCAAACCAGTTAGATAGTAACTGTTGTATGGAAACTGGCTCTTGTTTAAATTCTGCATGAAATGGATGGAACTGTGAGGCGCAGACGTCACAATAATGGTGCTCCACCTTTTGCCCATTTTGAACTTGTGTTACAGTAACTGTCGCATTACGTTGTTTACAATGTTCACATATCATTTCCATCACCTCACTATTTCTGCTGCTCGTATTTTATAGTTGTCAGCATCGCCCGCAATATTTTTGCACGAATAACATCTCTTAGAGGGAGATGTAAGTCGATTGTTGAGCGGTCAATTGCTGCTAACATTAACTTCGCTTCTCGCTTTGAAATTACCTGCTCATCGATGAGCCTATACACTAAATCTTCTGCCATTGTTTGCGATGCCCCACCTTCTATATGCCGGAGAACATCATCGATTAAATCAATCTGTGAATTCGCGCGGACACGTAAAATTCGAATGTATCCACCACCACCTCGCTTGCTCTCCACAAGGTAACCTCGCTCGGCAGTAAATCTTGTATTGATAACATAATTTATTTGTGACGGTACACATTGAAATTTATCAGCAATTTCACTACGTTTTATTTCAATATGCCCTTCTCCACCTAATTCAAGTACTTGCTTTAAGTAACCTTCTATGATGTCTGATATATTACGCATTTTAGGAATACACCTCGCTTGCTTCACTGACTTTGACTATCTTTGACTTTCTTTGAGTATATTATACAAAACGCTTGAAAAAAATTGCAATGATTTCGCCCAGAGAAAAAATGATAAGTCTTAAAAAGTAGATTTAAGCGTAGAAAAAGGCACTGTTTAGTGGTTATCGATCATACTTATTTGCTTACTACACCTAATGTACCCTTTTTGGCCATAGAAAAAACGCAAGCATATGCATCTAGCATATACTTGCGTCTATGAAAATTATACCCAACGACCAACAATTGGATAACGCCAAGGCTCATCAGATAATGCTTTGACGATACCGATGATCGGTGCCACGATAAACATAATACCGAACACGACTAAAAATGGTAAGCCAATTACGATAAAACTTAAAACACCAGAGACAGCTATTAAAATACCCATAACAAGTTGGAAAAGCAATGCTTGAATAGAGATAGCCTTCACTTCCTCATCCGAACTTATTAAAAAGAAGATAATGGGAACTAACCATGGCGCAAAAAACGCACTTGCGTGTATGATTACTTTAGACCATTTATTCTCCATATATATCAACCCTTTCTTTATACATTGTCTATTGTTTTATGTACTACTATTTACGGAACTATACCCGCAATAGTTTCAATTTAGAGTGGATTTATAAAAAATTTTTGAAAGGCCGTGATGAGAGATGGAATTCAACAACATATTAGCAAATGAATATGAAAAGGGGATTCGCCGTACTCTACCAAGCTATGATGCTATGCTTCGTTTAATACAAACTTTTTATCGATCCATATTGCCTGAACACGCTGACATATTGATTGTTGGTGCAGGAAGTGGCAATGAAATATTACAGCTAGCTGAAGGTAATCCACATTGGGCATTCACAGGTATTGATCCGTCAGAACCGATGCTCAATATAGCAAAAGAACGTCTACAATCGCTCCCCAATGATCTGTCATTCTATCAAGGAACGATGCTGGACACTCATCTTCCAACCATAAAATTTGATGCAGCAAGCTGTGTACTCGTCCTCCATTTTATTCGAGGATATGAAGCAAAGCTGTCAACCTTGAAAGAAATCGCACACCATTTAAAGCCTGGAGCGCCGTTTGTCCTTGTTTCAAAATATGGTCAACCTGGTTCTATCGAAACGGAACTACAATTCGATTTATGGCGTTCCTATTGGCTACAACATACTAAATTATCAGTTCCCGATGTAATGGAAATGGAAAAATCCATCCGTGCCCTTTCATTTATGCCTGAAGAGGATATTTTAACATTATTACAAGAAGCAGGCTTTATAAAACCTTCTAGATTTTTTACCACTACTTTGTTTGGTGGTTGGGTATGCTTTAAAGAGGAGCATTAAATATACATTTCGTAGTAAATACTTAGAGGTGAAAGCTGTGATAAGTACCATTGGAATTACAAAAAAACAACAACTGCTAAAGGATTTCCCTTTGGAAACCATCCATCAACAAGAGTTCGAGTGGTACTGGGTTGATTTTGACTGTCCAACTGCAGAGGAAGAATCATTGCTAGATTCATTTTTTCATTTCCACCCACTAGCTATTGAAGATTGCTTAATGCGATTACAACGTCCGAAGCTCGATTTTTATGATGATTTTCATTTTTTCGTCATTCATCGATTAAACGAGGAGACATTAGCCGCAGAAGAGGTGAATATTTTTGCCTCTAATAAGTATATTGTGACCTTTCATAAGAACCCTGTTCCCGAAATAGAGAAGGTACAAAAGATGTTGGAAAGCCAGCCAAAGAATTGGGAACGTGGCACTGTCTACTTAACATATCAAACCATTGATAAAATTGTTGATAGTTATTTCCCGCTTGTTTATAAAATTGAAGATCATCTAAATGCACTAGAAGGTGAGCTTACATACCAAAGCAACGTAAATGCCATGAAGATTGTCTTCGAGTTTCGTAGTGATTTGCTCGACTTAAGGCGCGCTATTTTACCAATGCGTGACCTGTTATATCGAGTGCTTAATTCTTACCGTTTTTCCTTAAACAAATCAGAAAGAGCTTATTTTGGAGATATATACGACCATCTGCTAAAGCTAACAGAAATGGTTGAATCGAATCGAGAGCTGACTGCAGATATGCGGGATAGTTATATGGCTATGAGCTCAAGCCGCATGAACGGCATTATGATGACTTTAACAATCGTGTCTACCATCTTCATACCGCTAACTTTTATTGCTGGAGTTTATGGGATGAATTTTGATAATATGCCTGAGCTACATGGACAATACAGCTACTTCATTATCTTAGGTATTATGATTATTATTGTAATGGCTATGCTTGCCATCTTTAAACATAAAGGCTGGTTTAAATTATTTAAGCCTTAATTTACACAAAAAGCTGCTCGTTTTACAACAAAACGAGCAGCTTCATTTATGACTATTAATAGGGACCACGGTCATCAATTTTATTGTCACCTTGCTGTGGGAATAAAAAGTATGCGAGCACACCTGACCCTAAGGTTGCACAAATTGTAATTAACAGTTTTTCAACTTCTGGAACTTCCGCATAATAGTTTCGTAACATATAGACGGAACCAATCGCAACAATAACCATGACTGGAATAATAAATTTAAAGCGTTTCTTCTCCATATAGTACTTCCTCCTACCATCTTTCACGTTCAGTTTTTATCTTCTTAAACAGTACGTATTTTACAGGTTTCCCAATTTAAATTCAAATTTACTTTGCTTCACCTTTTGGACTGACAATAAAGTAAAAAAATAAAGAAATAACCAAATTTTTATCCAAATATTCAGCAAATAATAGTAAAATAGATTTAATACCATTTATTTATCAAATTTACAGACCTAACAAAATTAGAAGTGCATTTTACTCACAATTATTATGGATATTAAGAATGGAGCAAACAATAATGAGTTGGTTTTCAAAAAACAGCAGTTCTAGCTACTCAATTACTTTAACACCTGAAAATTTTAAGGGCCATGTACAATTAGATGTTTCAAACCACCCAAATCTTCAAAAGCAATTACAGCTTTTAAATTTAACAATTGAGGATTTAGCCATTATTAAGCAACTACAACCGTTAGCTAAGGATTTAATTCCAGCGATGGTGGAGCAATTTTATGCAGCCATTAGTTTGAGCCAAGATTTACTAGATATTATTAATAGAACCTCGCATATCGATCGATTAAAAGTTACGTTACATAAGCATTTAAGCGATATTTTTGAAAGTCATATTCATGACGCCTATATTGCCGAAAGAAAAGCCATCGCTGAAACCCATGTTCGAATTGGCTTACAATCGAAATGGTATATCGCCTCATTCCAATCTCTTACTTCTACGTTCACAAACTTTGTGAATGAAGTGGATATCTCAAAGAATGACGCTATTCGCGCTATAAATGCATTTTGTAAAATCATTAATTTTGAACAACAGCTTGTTATCGAGGCTTATGAAAAAGAGGAAGATCGGATTCGAACAGCGGCTGACCAAACGAAAAATGCCCTTGTTACGACAATTCAGAGTACAGCAGAGGAGCTTAATGCCATTAGTGAAGAAACGGCTGCATCATTATTAGTGATTTCCTCACAAACAGATGATATTGCAGAAGCAACAACGCAAGGATTGAGCTTCGTCGCAGATACACAGGAAAAGTCTAAACGTGGTCAACAGCAGCTGAAAGAACAAAATGATTTAATTCAAGTTATTTTACAAAGCGTAAACAGCCTTGAGGTAACTATGAATCAGCTACGTACATCCTCTCAAAAAATTTCAGAGATAGTAGGACTTGTCACAGGCATTGCTGATCAAACAAATTTATTAGCTTTAAATGCATCTATTGAGGCTGCTCGAGCTGGGGAACACGGTAAAGGTTTCGCGGTTGTAGCAGAAGAAGTGCGAAAGCTTGCTGAAGAAACAAAAAATGCTGTGCAAAATGTTTCGCACCTTATTAAAGAAACTGAAGGTAATATTACGACGATGGCAAATTCAGTTATTAATGTTGACCAAAAAATTCAACATAGCGTCAATACACAAGAAAACTTATCTAAATCGTTTAATGATATTGCGGATGCCGTATCTGGTATTCAGCAACAATATGTTCATACATCTAGAGATATTTCAGCTATTTCTAATTTAATTACTGAATTATCCCAAGGGGCAACGCTTGTATCCTCTTCTTCTGATTCACTCATTAATGTGGTCAATGAACTAAATATGTAAAAAAACTAAGGGAGCCCCACCGTTTAAGTGAAGCTCCCTTTATCTTTAATGCGGCAATGCACGCTTTTGTTTACGATGTTCACGTCTTGCTGGCCCTGTCTCAAATAAACGTTTTTCCTCATCAGTTTCAGGATAAATTGCAGGTACTGGTACGGGTTTCCCTTCCTCATTTACTGCAACCATTGTTACAAATGATTCTGTCGTTAATTTTTCCTCACCAGTCTCAATATTGCGAGAAACAACGCGAACGTAAACCTCCATTGAAGAACGTCCTGTAGAGGAAACAATACTTTCAATTTCAAGAATATCTCCTACATGGGCAGCTGATAAAAAATCGACTGAGTCTATAGAAGCTGTGACTACAAGTCCCTTCGCATGTTTCATCGCTGTAATAGCAGCAATTTCATCAATATAAGCTAACACTCTTCCACCGAAAATAGAATTGTGATTGTTTGTGTCTGGGGGTAATACGAGACGCGATTGAACCGTACGTGATTGGCTCATTGGTACAGCGTTGTTTGTCATATTTCTTGTAACTTCCCTTCATGTATGTTCTTTCGTCATCGTATCGCAGAAAAAGAGCTTATGCAAATTTAGAACGATTTTTTCATGGTAATAAATTTCATGTCAGTCATTTCTTCAATGGCCCATTTAATTCCTTCACGCCCATAACCACTCATCTTCACACCACCATATGGCATATTATCTACTCGGAATGTTGGAACATCATTAATAATGACAGCACCCGCTTGTAATTCGTCTGCTGCATATAAGGCATCTGACAATATATTCGTGTAAATACCCGCATTTAAGCCAAGGTCCGACTCGTTCACAAGTCGAATCGCGTCATCTAATGTTTCATATGAAACAATTGAGACGATTGGCGCGAATGTTTCCTGACAAACGATCTTCATATCAGCAGTCACATTCGTCATAACAGTTGGCGTTAATGTACGTTCTGTAAATACTCCCCCAGTTGCAATAACTGCTCCTTGTTCCTGTGCTTCTTCAATCCACTCTTTAATTCGCCCAACCTCATTCGAGTTGATCATGGCACTTACATCTGTATTTTTATCTAATGGATCTCCTACCACAAGCTTTTCAGTTTCCGCTACAAATGCTTCTGTAAATTCATCAATAATAGAAAAATGTACATAAATACGCTGTAACGAAATACATACTTGTCCAGCAAAGTTAAAGGCACCACTCACACAACGACTTATAATTTTATTAATAGGTGTCGATGGTTCGACAATGACAGCTGCATTAGAACCAAGCTCTAAAGTTACTTTACGTAAGCCGATTTTTTCTTTAATCCCTAACCCAACTTTACCACTACCCGTAAATGTCACCTTTTTGACGTGAGGATGTGTAACCAATGTATCACTAAGCTCACCGCCACTTCCTGTCACAATCTGCAATGCTCCATCTGGTAAACCTGCTTCACGAAAAATCTCTGCCATAACAAGGGAACTTAATGGTGTTTGTGTTGCTGGTTTCAAAACAACTGTATTACCTACTGCAAACGCTGGCCCTAATTTATGCGCCACTAAATTGAATGGAAAATTAAACGGCGTAATGGCTGAAATTACTCCCAACGGTTCTCTCTTTGTCCAGCCTATACGATCTCCCGCTCCAGGCGCCGCATCCATCGGTACGGTTTCACCTTTTGGTTGTTTGGCACCCTCTGCTGCAAATTGATATGTGGCAATTGTACGATCAATCTCCGCTATCCCTGCTGTCAAAGGTTTACCTGCTTCTAATGCTAAAATCTCTGCAAATTCTTCTTTTCGTTGTCGCATAAGGTCGACAACTTTATATAATATTTCGGCACGCTCGTAGGCTGTCGTCTGTTTAAACGAATGGAATGCTTGCTGTGCACCATCGATCGCTCTCTCCACATCTTGAATAGATGCCTTTGCCACTTGAGCAATAACCTCTCCACTATATGGAGATTTTAGCTCATAGCTTTCCTTTGCATCTTGCCATTGACCATTAATCCACAGTTTTGTTTCCTTCATCCTTCAAATGCACCTCCAAATAATTTTTCTCCTCCATTCTATCACGAAGAGCTCGAACTAGATGCAATGGCGGCTGCGTTAACTGCTGCTATCATAGCAGCATGCTGAGCTTGAATAAATAATTCAATAGATGACATAATGGTCATGGACAGTGATTTTTGTACTTTAGCCATATCATAAATAGCTATTTGTATAGCCATAAAGAGAACAAATTCTCGATGCCATTTTAATATTTTTAAATCCTTTAACTCATGATATAAATTTATAACATCTTGCAATTGATTATGATTAAGATCTAGTATGGCTAAAAATCCAAGTAAAGGATAATGCATGGCCTTTACTTTGACATTTTGTTTTTTAAGCGTATCACGAATAATCACAACATTCGGCACTAGCTGACGATCAAATTGTGGAGATAAGAAAGTTAATACCTGTGACAGCCATTGAAGTTCATTACCTGCATTAAAGTTATATGTTCGTAATTCTTTATAGTAGCGATTCATGGTTTCTGCACGTAGTTCCACATCATCAGATGGACTACTTAATAACACGACATATGGAATGTCTTCATACGATGTTAAAAATGGGTGATGATTACGTATAGCATCAAATAAAGCCCTAGCTGCATGTGCATGCGCATTTTTATCCTCTGTCAAAAACTGCGCCCCAATATAACTAAAATTACCACTTCTAAATTTCGCTTCCTTTAAAGCATTCACATTTGTTAATAAATCCTTTACCGCTTCTTCAGCATCCCCTTGCTCCATTAAGTTAGCGGCAATGCTATATCCTACGGTTGTTCTTAAGGGAGACATCCACGAGGATTGTTTCTTCATTTCCTGTAAGATATTTTTATATTGAACGGCATCAAAATTTTTTCCTGACGCAACAAACGTACTAGCAATCGCCAAAACAATTTTACGATCCACTGTCCATCCTACAGCTTTCGATACATCCTCTACCGTATTTGTAAATTCATTTTCTATCATCACGTAATCCATATTTTGCACACTCCTTTACCAATTTTACGTTACATCATGTGGGAAGGATTCATCTTGTTTGTAACAATTAACATAAAAAGTAAACTTAATTTAATATATGTTACTTAATTTTTTTGATTTAATAGGAAATATTAAACAACCATAAAAGGAGGCATTAACGTTGATAACAAAAACCACTCGAAAATTATTATTTTCCGTGACCTTAAAAGACCGTTTACAGCTATTTTTATTTTTACGCAACTCGTCTAACAATATAGCTTTACATACCCTTTTTTCTAAAAATTAATACGAAAAAACAGCGGCAAAGTCTTTTGCCGCTGTACAAATACTCGTTAAATTAACCCTAGCTCTTGTAATTCCTCTGATGTGAAGGCTCTTGATCTTGTTAAGAAACGTTTTCCTTCTACACCCTCTAGTGAGAACATGCCACCCCTACCTTCCACTACGTCCAGTATGATCTGGGTATGTTTCCAGTAATCATATTGATTTTTATGCATGTAGAACGGAGCTCCACCTATTACCCCCAGACATATATCCTGATCACCTAATAGCAAGTCACCTTCAGGATAACACATGGGTGAAGAGCCATCACAGCATCCGCCTGATTGATGAAACATAACAGGCCCATGTTTCTCTTTTAATAGCTCGATGAGTGCCAGCGCTTCTGCCGTGGCTAATACACGTTCGACCACGCTCATGCACCTCCCTATGGATTAGAAGAAACCAAGTTTATTTTCGCTATAGCTAACTAATAAATTTTTCGTTTGTTGGTAATGAGATAGCATCATTTTATGATTTTCACGACCAACACCTGACATTTTGTAGCCACCGAATGCAGCATGTGCAGGATAAGCATGGTAACAGTTCGTCCAAACACGACCAGCTTGAATTTCGCGACCGAAGCGATATGCTGTATTAATATCCCTTGTCCAAACACCTGAACCTAGGCCATACAGTGTATCATTAGCAATTTCTAGTGCCTCTTCTTTCGTTTTAAACGTGGTAACAGCCACAACTGGGCCGAAAATTTCTTCTTGGAAAATACGCATTTTATTATGTCCTTTGAAGACAGTTGGTTTAATGTAGTAGCCATTTTCAAAGCCTTCGCCTACATTATTTTTCTCTCCACCGATTAGACATTCTGCGCCTTCTTGCTTACCGATATCTAGATAAGAAAGAATTTTTTCCATTTGCTCGCTTGAAGCCTGCGCACCCATCATCGTGTTTGGATCAAGTGGATTACCCACTTTAATAGCTTCTACTCGTTGTAGCACACGCTCCATAAATTTATCGTAAATAGACTCCTGAACTATTGCACGGGAAGGACATGTACATACTTCCCCTTGGTTCAGAGCAAATAATACGAAGCCCTCGACTGCTTTATCTAATAATGCATCATCTTTATCCATAATATCCTCAAAGAAGATATTTGGTGATTTACCACCCAACTCTAATGTAACTGGGATAAGGTTTTGAGACGCATATTGCATAATTAAACGACCTGTTGTTGTCTCCCCTGTAAAGGCAATCTTACCGATACGTGGATTAGATGCAAGCGGTTTCCCTGCTTCTAAACCAAAACCATTCACAATATTAATGACACCTGATGGTAATAAATCTTCTATTAATTCCACAAGCACCATAATAGATGCTGGTGTTTGTTCCGCTGGCTTTAATACGACACAGTTTCCGGCTGCAAGTGCTGGTGCAAGCTTCCAGACAGCCATTAATAACGGGAAGTTCCAAGGTATGATTTGGCCCACCACCCCTATTGGTTCGTGGAAGTGATAAGCAACTGTATCGTTATCGATTTGGCTTACAGAGCCTTCTTGAGCACGTAAAACACCAGCAAAATAACGGAAATGATCAATGGCAAGAGGGATATCTGCATTTAATGTTTCGCGTACCGCCTTACCGTTATCCCATGTTTCGGCTACGGCTATTTTTTCTAAATTTTGCTCAATACGGTCCGCAATTTTAAGTAAAATGTTTGCACGTTCTGTCGGTGATGTTTTTCCCCATGCATCTTTAGCAGCATGTGCTGCATCAAGTGCCAGTTCAATATCCTCAGCTGTAGAACGCGCTACTTGTGTAAAAACTTGTCCAGTAACAGGAGTAACATTATCAAAGTATTGACCCTTCACTGGGGGTGTCCATTCGCCACCAATATAATTATCATATTTCTGTTTGAATTGAACTACCGATCCTTCAGTGTTTGGAAATGCATAAACCATTTTACTTCTCCCCTTTACACAATTTAATGAGAACTATCTATAAAAAGCGTTATTTTATTGCGAAATAACAATATTTTCATAGAAACCCTCTCATCTAATATATTGTCAGAAACAAATAATAATTTCAACTTTTTAAAAAATTTTATTTTTGCTAGAAAAGTATATAGCATTCACGGTTTGTCTAACGTTAAGGTATACTTAAAAATAATATTAGATTTAGGAGAACAATATGCGTATTAATAAATATTTAAGTGAAACAGGCATTATATCTCGTCGTGGCGCTGACAAGTGGATCGCCGAGGGAAAAGTAACGATTAACGGAGAACTCGCGACAGTTGGAAGTCAAGTTGAGGATGGTGACATTGTTTGCGTTGGCGGAAAAGAGGTAAAGAAAGAACAACAGCTTGTCTATATAGTTTTGAACAAGCCGGTCGGCATAACAAGTACAACGGAACGTCATATAAAAGGGAATGTCGTTGATTTTGTGAATCATCCCTTACGTATTTTCCATATCGGACGTCTCGATAAGGAATCGGAAGGGCTATTGTTATTAACCAATGATGGCGATATCGTCAATAAAATCCTACGTGCTGAAAACCATCATGAAAAAGAATATATTGTTCAAGTTGATAAACCTATAACAGAGCAATTTATTAAACAGATGGGTGCAGGTGTAGATATTCTAGATACAACAACCTTACCTTGTTATGTTGAAAAGATATCAGACAAAGTTTTTAAAATTATTTTAGAGCAAGGCTTAAATCGCCAAATACGTCGAATGTGTTCAGCTCTTGGCTACTCCGTAAAGCGTCTACAGCGTATTCGTATTATGAATATTAAGCTTGGAAATTTAAAAGTGGGTCAATGGCGCGATTTAACGGATAAAGAGCAAGCAGAGCTATTCAAACTACTGAACTACACACCAAAATAAGCACTAAGGGAGGGCGGGGACTATGATTTCCATTGAAAGTACAGAGCAGTTAACAGGGGTACAGATTTGCGGAGATTACTGGGATTTAGATGAACTTATCAATGCTATTTACAAAGTAACTGGTGATGAAAATAAATACTATGATTACCAGGGTCCTCGACTCCGTGTTTTGAGCGTTTGCTATAAACTGAGACATGCCATGCTTGGTGAACATCATCTAGAGTTTGTGAGTAATGGACTTAATAAGAGTGTGCTAACACAACATGAACTAATCTTTCCAAATAAAAATGTATATTTTTCAACAGAAATTCTTTGGCCAGAAATTATCTTCAGTGCAATCGCATTAAATGATTTTATTGATCTGCACCAAAAATTAACCAATTCTTCTATGTGGAATCATGAGATAGCTATTATACGCAAATTCCAAGCGGCTATTGCTGAATGTTTAGAACAAGAGGTAAGTGAAGAAGATTATGTTATGTTTTTAAAAATGTTACATGCTAAAAATCCATTAACTTTCCGTTTTGCAACACAGTACGTGGATGTTTTGAATCTAGAATATATCGAATTAAGTAAAGAGGAACGTAAAGCACATTTAGCGGCATTTGCTGTGCGATTAATGGTTGAGGACCATGAATATGTAGCATTAAAAGCCCACCTGATGGGAGCGGCTATTGCAACGAAACAAGCATTACATGATATTCAAATTCAACTTAATTATCCAGAAAAAATTTTATGGTAAACAAACGAGCCGCCTCACAACCATTGAGACGGCTCATTTTCTACTTAATGCTTTGATAGGCCATTTTACGAATTACATCCTGATGCTGAGGATAATCTGCTAAAAGCTCTTCCTGTGTAAACAATTCAAAATCCTCAAAGTCAAAGCCCGGAGCAACCATACATCCCACTAAACTAAATGTATCAGGTTCCTCCACTGACGAGCCGAAAATTGTATGCTTTGGCACTACAATTTGGGGTACTTCTCCTGCTTCTACATTCAAGCCAAGCTTCTTCGCTTCATAGGTTCCATCTGGAAAAATCATATGGACTGTTAGCGGACTACCAGCATGGAAATACCATAGCTCGTCTGATTGCAAGCGATGTAGATGTGATATGTCTTGTGAGCGTAGTAAAAAATAAATACTCGTATAAATTGGTCTCTGAACATCCCTTACTGCTAGATCATCTGTAGCCCGAAATGAGGAGATGTAATAGCCCCCTTCAGGATGTTCGGCTAACTTTAAATGTTCAATAAAATATTGTGCTGAATACTTCAAAAAGCATCACTCCTTTTTTCAACCTTACCAAAAAGTAAAGTAGAAATGCTACCTTTGATTTTCTTTCATAATCCAAGTCAAAAAAGGACATCTCAAAAATGAGATGTCCTACCATTTTATAATCCGCCTAAATAAGCTGCTTTTACTTGCTCGCTTTCTTGTAGCTCTTTTGCTGAACCAGATAGAACGATACGTCCTGTTTCAAGTACATATGCACGGTTAGCGACTGATAATGCCATATTAGCATTTTGCTCAACAAGTAATACAGTTGTCCCTTCTTTATTGACCTGCTCAATAATATTGAAGATATTTTTAACCATTAACGGTGCAAGACCCATCGAAGGTTCATCCATTAATAGCAACTTTGGCTTTGCCATCAAGGCACGACCCATCGCAAGCATCTGCTGTTCCCCACCAGACAATGTCCCTGACTGCTGTTTCCGGCGCTCCAATAATCGTGGAAATAACTCGAAAACATGATCCATATCTTTTTTAATACCTGCTTTATCATTACGCAGATATGCACCAAGCTCTAAGTTTTCTTCAACTGACATATTGGCAAAAACACGACGACCTTCTGGAACGTGGGAAATCCCTGATTTAACAATAGTTTGTGCCGCTTTCCCAGCAATAGAAAAGCCTTCATATTCAATGATTCCGCCTTTTGGCTTCAATAAACCTGATAATGTCTTTAAGAGCGTACTTTTTCCAGCACCATTTGCTCCGATTAACGTTACAATTTCACCCTCGTTTACTTCTAAAGAGAGGCCTTTTAATGCTTGGATGTTACCATAATAAACATCAATATTTTGTACTTTTAGCATTAGCCGATAACCTCCTCACCAAGGTATGCTTCTATTACCTTTGGATTGTTGCGAATTTCTTCTGGCGTCCCGTCAGCGATTAATTGTCCATGATCGAGTACATAAATGCGTTCACAAATTCCCATAACCAAGCTCATATCATGTTCAATCAGCAAAATTGTTAAGCCGAACTTTTTACGAATAAAAGCAATTAACTCCATTAAATCATGTGTTTCTTGGGGGTTCATACCTGCTGCTGGTTCATCCAATAATAATAGTTTTGGATTTGCCGCTAACGCACGAGCAATTTCTAAACGACGCTGCATCCCATATGGCAAATTTTTTGCCAGCTCATCCTTATAGACATCTAAGCCAAAGATTTTTAAGAACTCAATTGACTGCTGCTCCATTTCGGCCTCACCTTTGAAATGGGTTGGCAAACGAAAAATAGAAGACCACATAGAATGCTTAGCAAGAGAATGGTTGGCTACCTTTACATTGTCGAGAACAGATAGCTCTTTAAATAAGCGTATATTTTGGAACGTACGACTGATCCCCTTCTGCGTAACCTGATAGGGTGCAAGTCCATTTATTTTCACACCATTAAAAGTTATTGTACCTTCCGTTGGTGTATATACTCCTGTTAACATATTAAAACTGGTTGTTTTCCCAGCACCGTTTGGTCCAATAAGTCCTACCAATTCGCCTTGGTTAAGGTACATATTAACACCCTGTACTGCCTTTAAACCACCGAATTGAATACCCATGTTTTCAACTTTGATAAGAAGGTTTCCAGTCATTATTTTGTACCTCCTTTTTTACCAAACTTAAATAAATCTGTAATTTCTTTCGTCCCCATTAATCCGGTTGGACGATAAAGCATCACGATAATTAATACCAAACTGTAAATAATCATACGAGTCTCAGGGAAGTTTGCTAGATACGTAGATACGAATGTTAAGAAAATCGCAGCAATTACAGAACCTGAAAGACTTCCTAAGCCACCAAGTACAACGTAAATTAAAATATCAAATGATTTTAAGAAACCGAATGTTGTCGGTTGGATAATGTAAAAGTTATGTGCAAAAATAGCTCCAGCTAGACCTGCAAAGAAAGACCCAATAGCGAATGCAACAACTTTATAGTAAGTTGTGTTAATACCCATAGCATCTGCTGCTATTTCATCTTCTCGAATGGAAATACACGCACGTCCATGGCGAGAATTTGTAAAGTTTGAGATGACTAGGATCGTTAACACTACGCCAAAGAATGCATACGTCCAGTTAGATAAATACTTAACTTGCATCCCTGCTGCGCCACCAACATAATCGGTATTTAAAAAGATAATACGAATAATCTCTGCAAATCCTAGTGTGGCAATCGCTAAATAATCCCCTTTTAAACGAAGAGTTGGAATACCTACAATTAGGCCTGCAATAGCGGCTGCAACTGCCCCTAGTAAAATCGCCAATGGGAATGGCAGCATTAGCTTTGTCGTAATAATGGCTGACACATATGCCCCAACTGCTAGGAACCCAGCATGCCCAATCGAGAATTGGCCAGTAACCCCAATAACAATATGCAAACTGACAGCAAGCATAATGTTAATACACATCGTAATCAGCATATTTTTATAGTACATATCAATTACTTCCGTCGTAATCAATAATTGTACAACTGCATAGATGACTAGCGCTAATACGGCATAGCCCCAGAAAACTTTAGACTTTTTCATATAACCGCTCACCTACACTTTCTCACGGGCATTTTTACCAAATATACCCGATGGTCTGAATATTAAGATTAAAATTAAGATAACGAATGCCGCTGCATCACGCCATAAAGAGAAGCCAAGTGCACTTACTAAGGACTCCACAACGCCTAATAACATACCACCAACCATTGCGCCTGGAATGATGCCAATTCCACCAAGAACGGCAGCGATAAACGCTTTAACCCCTGGTATAACACCCATTAACGGGTCAATCTTCGTATAATAAACACCGAAGATAACGCCTGCTGCACCAGCTAAAGCTGAACCAATAGCAAATGTTGCAGAGATTGTATTATCAACGTTAATCCCCATTAAACGTGCTGCATCCGCATCATGAGAAACGGCACGCATTGCTTTCCCGATTTTTGTTTTATGTACGATGAATTGTAAAAGTATCATCAGTACAACTGCAACTGATAAAATTAAGATGGATGTACTACTGATTTGCACACCAAAAATATCAAAAGATTTATTTTTGAAAACTTCAGGATAAGCTGCTGGTTGAGCACCTCTGAAGAAAATCGTTGTATATTCAATTAATAACGATACACCGATCGCTGTAATTAATGCTGCGATACGTGTTGCATTTCGTAAACGTTTATAGGCAATACGTTCAATTAAAACACCAAAGATCGCACAAATGACCATCGCCAATAATAGTGCTGGGAAGAAGCCAAGCTCCCATTTAGCAATTGCGTAAAAGCCAATAAATGACCCAATCATGAAAACATCACCATGAGCAAAGTTAATCAGCTTGATAATACCGTATACCATCGTATACCCTAACGCTATTAACGCGTAGATACTTCCCAGTGAAATACCATTCACAAGTTGCTGTATCCATTCCATGCGCATTCACTCCTTTAAATTTTCTGAAAAATGAGAAATCTGTACATGCATCGATACTAAAAAGTTATGTTTTACACTGCTATTCTAGTTATCTAAAACAGAAAAAAGGAAGGCGTGTTTACCCGCCTCCCCCTTGCTTACAAAACATTAAGGATTAACTTTAGAGTTGAACACTTGTTTGCCGTCTTTAAATTCAAGAACCGTTGCTGTTTTAATTGGGTTATGATTTTCGTCAACTGAGAAAGTACCTGTTACTAAAGAAAGATCTTTTGTTGCAGCTAATTCATTTTTAATGGCTTCCCCATCCGTAGAACCTGCACGTTTGATTGCATCAGCAATATAGTAAATTGAGTCATACCCAAGTGCGTTGAATGCGTCAGGCGCTTTGTCACCATTTGCCGACTTAAATGCCTTTACAAAATCTTGAATTTTTTGATCTGGATCTTCTGCAGAATAGTGGTTAGTAATGTAAGTATTATTTAATGCATCCTTCCCAGCTAAATCCACTAAAGTTGGCGAATCCCAACCATCTGCCCCCATTAAAGGTACATCAATACCCATTTCACGAGCTTGTTTCACAATTAAACCAACCTCTTCATAATATCCAGGGATAAAGATAAAGTCTGGATTCGAAGCTTTAATATTTGTTAATTGTGTACGGAAATCTGTATCCTTCGCTACATAAGCCTCTTCTTTCACAACTTTGCCGCCACTCTTAGAAATCGTTTCTTTAAAGGACTTTGCTAAACCTTTTGCATAATCGGATGCATTATCTGCAAAAATAGCTACGTTTTTCGCACTTAACTCACCTGAGGCAAAGTTAGCTGCCACAATCCCTTGGAATGGGTCAATAAAGCATGTACGGAATGCATATTCATTAACGCTACCATCCTCATTTACCGTAATATTCGGAGCAGTTCCGGAACCAGTAACAATCGGAATTTTATTTTGATTTGCAATTTGAACAGTTGCTACTGTATTTCCAGAAGTTGCAGGAGCTAGCATTGCTACTACTTTATCTTGCGTTGCTAGTTTAATAGCTGCAGCCGTAGCCTCTGAGTTTTCGGATTTATTATCTACTTTAATCAGTTCAATTTTCTTACCATCAATACCGCCGGCATCATTAATTTCTTTTACAGCTAATTCTGCACCCAGACCGATTGATGAACCGTAAGATGCTACATTTCCTGAAAGTTCTAGGTTTGCACCGATTTTAATTGTATCGCCATCAGATGAGCCACCCCCTGATGATGACCCACCGCCAGAACTTGAATCGTCTCCGTTACCACAACCAGCAAGTACACCAGCAAGTAATGAAGATGCTACTAAAAGTGAACCGAACTTCTTAAGCTTTTTGCTCTCTTTCATAATTAAATTCCCCCTGAAAATTTCTAAAATATTAGATATTTCTGATAATTATAAACAATTAAACGCATTTCCTCAATAGCAAAAATAATTATTTATAACTACCTAAAATGAAAGTACAATATTATTCGTTTAAGCCTTTTACATTGTAAAACATTCTTTATATTTAGTCTAGAGTGATTTTTCAGTATAATTAGTTATTTAAGAATTATCTTACTATTTAAAATGTGGACTAGTACAAAACTATCATTTGAGATTACTTTCTTACAATAAGATCTAAATAGAAAATATTTGTTATTCCTGTCTTTATTAGATTATTTCCCCGAAAATAATAATTGCTGTTCGTTAAAACAGAAAAAGCTTAGAGATGGTTACACATCACTCTAAGCTTTCTTTAATTCGAACACACAAAGACGTTCATTAATATTCGTTTCATTCTCTAAATGAACTTCATGAAGTAATTCGAATGGTGTCCCCTGATGTAAAAACTGTAAATAATCGTAAGGAGGGTAATATAAAATTATATGAATATCTCGCATTCGTTGCTCATAAGATTGCCAAATATTATGAATAACTGTGCGGAAAATATGGATAGAAAAAGGATTGAAAAAGAAGAAAACATTGTCACGTGGCTTTATTTCATATGCCTCTGCTATCGTATGAATAAATGAAATGGGTGCGTGTGATCGCTTTTTTTGAAGATAGCTTCGTTTATTTTCTTCAGCCTCAGCATAAAATCCTGCATCCATCTCTATTCCAATCGTTGGAATATGAAATTGATGATGCACATAAATGGGAACCCTTCCTTTTCCACAGCCCATATCAATAAACACTGAGTTGTTAGGCATCTCATATATCGCAAATAATTGTTCAAGCCCATTGTAAGGTGTTGGTTCATAACGATGATAGTGTGCAAGCTTTGGGAAACCATATTGTTCTCCCACGGTATTAATGTGCAAAAATTTATCAAACTGATGTTCATTCATATGAAAAGACTCCTCAGAAAAGAATGCTTTATTTTAGCACGAGAAAAAACAAAAACCATACCCAAAAGTTTTGGATATGGTAATTTTTTAACGGCCTCTACGCTTAAATTTATAAACAAAGAAAAGTGATAGGAGTAGTAACATTAAGCATGCAATTATGGTTAACAATGTAGTTTTATCGATTACGGTCGCTTGATTGGATATTTTATGATTTACACCTGGCATGCCCATTGGCGCTCCGTTTTCATCAAGGGGTTGCATAGGCCCGCCATCCTGACCTTCCCTTGGACTATTGCCTTCTCTGTTAAACGATGGACCCTGAGATGGATCAAAATCCTCTGGTAGTTGACTTGGATCAAAATTATCGGGCATAGCATTCAATTCTTCATTTTCATTTGGAACCGGCATCATATTATCTTGAGAAGTTGTAGATGCTTCCACAACAAGCTCCCCAGAGAGCTGCTTCAAAATAGATTCGGAGCGCTGCTTTGCAAATTCAGGTAAACTATTATCGCCCTCTACTGCTTCTAAAAACTGTTCCGTAGTAGAAAATTTGGTTGGATCCGCTTCGACATAGGTTGTTAATAGCACCGCTAGTTTTTTCGTAATAGATTGAACATAATCCTCCGTTAAATAAGTTGTCGCCAACTCTTCTAAATAACTTTCATATTGAGCACGATACTCCTTATTAGTAAGAAAGGCATTCAGTAATGGCCGCTCCTCTAAAGTTGTACCCGAAACAGGGGTAGTCACACTAAAATTAATAGCGCTCTCGGCTAAAAGGTTTCCTGACATGCCCATGCCCATGTTAAAGCCGCCATTCTGTTGTTGCTTTTCCTCACCTGTTTGATCACTTCGTCTATTGTTCCCCTCTAGCGGTCTTTGTGAATTAGTAGATGCATCAACTGGCTTTTGACGATCTTCTCTACCTAATCCACCGCCACCCACACCAAAGCCACCAAAGGACATGTTGTAATCCCAAGGGATAATTGAAAATATGCCATTCTGTTCGTACAAATAGTAGTTATGTTTCATATTCCCTTGGTAACTGTCTAAATTCACAAGCGCTGTATTGACAGCAAAATAACGTAACATTTCATCGACATCCAAATACTTTTCTATGTCTCCTCCATTATTGATAGCATCTAGCATTTCAACCAATTTGGATTGGTCCATCCTGCCTTCATTCGTTTTTAGTCCAATGCCTGTATAGTCTGTTATCTCATCACTAATATATTTCAGATCACTGCCTGTCCCGTCTGGTTTAAATAAAAAGCCATCGTTAGAACCGTAGTTATTGGCTAGGAATGTCTCATCTACTGCTTCTACGCCTAAAAACAAACCTCGTTCCTCACCATTTACTTTGACATACATATAAGAATGCGCCGGCGTTGGTAAACCCATTTGCTCCATCATTTCATAGGAGATATACTCTCGCATCAATGTAGAATCACTATAATTATTATTTAAGTTTAATTTCTTCAGGCCATATAAGCTTTGGGTATCATCATAGTAATCAAAATCGATTTTTAAACTATAGCGATCCGAGTCACTATTGACTACCGATCGTAATGATAAGTTTCCTTTTGTACGAATAGCCACATTCTCAATTTTCTTGCCGTTTACTGTAATATCCGCCTGTTTTAGTTCCTCAGCCGCTGCATTTTCCAGCATGTCAGCCCAATCTTCCTCAGCAATATCAATATCGACTGTAGTTACTTTGTTTGTATTAAAAACTATATTCTCATAAGAGAACTCGGTGTTTTTTGTTTCAATGCCTACATTCGGAAGTACAGCATATATCACGACAAAAAGAAGGAGGAGAATTGCCATGCACAGGTAGACAATTCGGGTTTTAATCATAGCTGATACCTCTCTTCGGAATCCTTTTTGTGAAAGCGGTCATTATGCTGTAAAATTCCCGTCATAGCTTAGCATAATGGCAGATTTTACACCTGGCACTTTTGTTAGCAGATCCATTAGTTTAGCATCGTTTTGTTTGACGCGAATTTCGTACGTAGTTTCCATTTCTTCATTGTGCATAATCGACTTCGATTTGAGAGCAAATTTTTTTGTTTGTGCGGCTATAATTCGCTCCACCTCTAGGTTTGCTAGCTCTTCTTCGAACTTTACAATTAGTAAGTAGGGATTTTCTACAGTGATTTTATTCACAAATACTAACAGTACGAGACCAATTAACACGGCTCCAATAATCACTAAAGGAATAAAACCTGCACCACATAATATACCTGAAACGATTGCCCAGAAAATATAGACTAAATCCATGGGATCCTTTATAGGTGTCCGGAAACGTACAATGGATAAAGCACCCACCATACCAAGAGATAACAGAACGTTCGAACTGATCCCCATAATCACCAGTGCTGTTGCCATTGTCATAATGAGCAATGAAATATTGAATGAATGGGAGTAAATCACTCCATTAAAGGTTTTCTTATAAACTGCGTAAATGAAAAGCCCAATAAAAAATGCTACGACCAAACCAATAATTGAGTCGATTAATGAAAAAGATGTTGTCTTTTCTAAAAAATTGGATTTAAAAATATCACTAAATTTAATTGTATCCATCGTCCGTTCTCCTTTTATTAGCCGTACATACGACTAAGTTGATATTTTGAATATGCCTCGGCACGTGTATCTACAGACTGAAGTAAATATTTGATGATGTCTGGTAAATAGTCATCGTATTTTACCTCTAAAATTACAAGGTTTTGCTCTAGTACATCCACCATTGGTAAACTTCGGTTAAACATATCTGTATTGCGTAAACTTGATTGCACCTTACTATCAAAAGTTACACGCACATTACCAAATGGATAGATATATGCCTCTCGCTCATAATCCACTACTGTTGTTGGTCGAAGCTGACTGTAATTCATCTCTTGATATAAGTCTCTAATTAGGCCTCGGTTGTCTTCCTCCATCCATGAAATATCTCCAAGGCGCATTTTTTCATATTCAGCTTGAGATATCGCACACTTTGTTTTAAAGGTTAAATTGTTGCGTTTACTCTTGCGTTCAAGATTAATAATGGCACTAGATTTACCGTATATTCGTACGCGATATTTATCTCGATTGATATAGCCTTCTTTTTTCTCATTCAGCACTTTATTCGCAAAATTATCGAAGTACGTACTCCGAATTAAATATTTGCCATCCATACCCGCATGCTTGTCCAGCTTCATAATATACGGAAGCTTAGCTTTTAATAACGCATAATCCGGATAGGCAATCGCCTGTTTAATTTCCTTGCGACCATTTGGATTAAATGAGGTTACTATTGGCATATACATCACACTCCTTACTTGATTTCATTGTCATATTGCCGTTGAAGCACAGTAGCATGACGATAGCAAAAGCGTTCCTTCTGCTCGTTTCTCGTCTACACTGTTTACTATAAAGAGTATTTGTGTCAGGCAGATGTCAGCTTTATATTTTCTTCACCTATTTTTTACAAATAATTCCTAGCCAATTTTATTGCAACTAATCAAGACAAAAAAGCTACCACGCTCTTACAGCGTAGTAGCTCCTTGCAATATCAATTCAAAGGATGTTCCTGTGGTATTACTTTCGATTAATCTTAAGTCACCACCAATAGATTGCGCCATCATCTTACTAAGGGGTAATCCTAGACCTAATCCTCGAATGGCATATTTTTTATTCTCCCCTCTATAAAAACGCTCAAATATAAATGCCTGATCCTCCACAGGAATACCTCGCCCTGTATCCGCAACAATAATTGAAATCGTATCCCCTTGCTCTTCTAGTGTTAAAGTTACAGTCCCTTTATCCATGGACTGTTTCGCATTGGTTAATAAGTTTGTCATGATTTGCTGAATACGAACAATGTCTGCCTGTACATAGATAGATTCTTCAACAAGATGAAAGTTTACGTGAACACAGTCATCTTCCTGCATTACTTCCCACTGTACTACCGCCTCCCGCAGAAGCTGATTGACATCTACAGGCTCAAGCTTCACCGGAATTACATCTACTGCAAAGTGGTTAAAAGCAAGTAAATCGCCAACCATTGTTTTCATTTTTGTCGTTTCGACCATTGCCATATCAATAAATTCCATTGCATCCTGTCCTGTTACAACGCCATCTCTTACAGCTTGTAATAGTCCACTTATCGATGTGACGGGTGTTTTCAGTTCATGGGTGACACCTGCTAATAATTCTGTTCTAGTCTTCTCCAGTTGTTCAAGTTTTTTTGCCATATTTTCAAAGGAGGTTACAAGCTCATACACCTCTTTTTCCTTACTATCTAGAGGTAAATCAACCGAATAGTTACCTTCCTGTACTTGTTTAGCTGCTGCTGCTACTTGTTTGATAGGACGGGCTAATCGCTTGGACAAAAAGTAAATAGCAATCCAGCCTAATAAAGCCAACGCTCCAATCAATATGGCAAGCTGACCGTAGGCTTGGTTCACCCTTGTTAAATTCTCTTTCTTTTCCGCTACTAGCACCCAGCCCATTAGCTGCTTACTATTTTCTATTTTTCTTTTGACCACATATTGAACAGGCTCTAGTCCTACTGTTATTTCCTTTGTGCCTTCTTCTCCATCTATCATACTCGCAACATTTTTAGCACTACCTGGCGGTACGGGACGATTACTTGTTAAAATATTGCCTTTTTCATCGACAACATACAGGATAGGATCGATTTCTCTCATAGTAAAACGCTCCCGATCCCCAATGAAACCAGGAATACCGTTAAACGGCCCATTATTAGGACCTGAAGTATCGGTTAAACGATAGACCGTCTCATCTGCTAAAAACTCCATCATCTCTAGCCGATTTTCAAACGTCGTATGGCGAATCCAAGCTGCCGAAATCAAGGAAATAATAGCTAAACCTATAAATAGTGTAAGTAAGTAACGGCTTGTCCAATATTGAAGTAAAGATATTCTTTTATTTCTTTTGAACACTCAGCTGATACCCCAATCCACGTAGTGTCTTTATTTCACCCTCTGCTTCATCCCAATCCATCAATGCTTTACGAAGCCTTTTTACCGCTAAGTCTACCGCTCGATCACTTCCCTCGTACTCCCAACCCCAAACATGATCAATGAGCTGATCACGTGTAAATGTTTGGTTGGGATGGTCAGCTAAAAACAAAAGCACCGATAAATCTCTGGGCGTTAATACTATTTCCTTCCCTCCTAGAAATACTCTATGTGCCTTACTATCAATTTCGAGGGAACCGTAACGCTTTAAAGAGGATGAATCCGTGCTTCCTTCAGCCCGTCTTATAACGGCCTTCACTCTCGCAACAACTTCATCTGCAATAAAAGGCTTTGGAATATAATCGTCAGCACCTTGGTCAAATCCTTCTAAGCGGTAATTAACCTCACCTAAAGCTGTTAACATAATAATTGGACAAGCGCTTAGCTCTCTAATTTCTTTTAAAATGATCCAACCATTTTTCTCCGGCAACATAATATCTAGCAGCACTAAATCTGGTTGAGTCTCAAGAAATTTATCTAAAGCTTCACCACCACTAAAGCATTGTGTTACATCATAACCGACTTTTTTTAAATAAACTTTTAATACCTGGCTAATTGCATATTCGTCTTCTATTACTAATATATGCGCCATTTTTGTTCACCTCGCTACTAGCTAGCTCTTATGTTTATTATAGCACCGGATTATGTCAGTTAAATGTCAGCGTATAAGAAGAAGTTTACTTGCCATGAGAATATCTAGAGGACTTCTATTGACAATGTCTTCCTATGCCACTTATCATTGATTGCGAATGATAATCAATGATAATTCATTCAAAAACCTAGTAAATGAAAATAAGGGGGGAAAAGCATGATTATTGTTACAAATCGTATTCAAGTGAAGCCAGGCTTTGCGGCAAGAATGGCTCCAAACTTTACAAAACCAGGTCCTCTACAACAATTTGAAGGCTTCCATAAAGTAGAGGTATTAATTTCAACTGATGATCCTACTTATGACGAAATGAGTGTTAATATGTATTGGGAATCTAAGGAGCATTTCCAAGCATGGCGTAATAGCGATGCATTTGCTGCAGCCCATCACCGTCCAAGTTCAGGCTCTGAAGGGGAAAAAACAGATAGCCCTATGATTGGTAGCAAAATAGTAGTTGCTGAATTAGCATCTTCCATTGAAGCTTTACGTTCATAAACGACACTAAATTTTTATACATGATCTTCTGATTCTATCTAAAAAGCCCTGCATGTTGAAATACAATGCAGGGTCTTTTTCATTAAGGTAGTTTTTAAAAAATGTGCGACATCCTTTGGGGACTTATAAAATTAGTAGTCACACCATCATTGCCTACTCTTTGTACAGAGAAATATTTTACCTAATCATGATAAAAAAATAACAAGTATATATCCTAATACAGATAGACAAACTGAACCAATTAAACCAGCTACAAATGCCTTTACTCCAAGCTCCTTAAAGGTTTTAATCTCAACATTTAAACCAAGACCAGCCATCGCCATAGCAATTAAGATATAAGCAATATTGACGAAGGCTTGGGCCACATTAGCTGGTATAATGTCTAATGAATTAATGGCACTCATCGCTAAGAACCCTAAAATAAACCACGGTATAATCGATAATGAAAATGTTTTTTTCTCTTCACCTTTAGCCGTTCTTCGATAGAAAATACCGATAATAATGGCTACTGGAACAAGCAGTGCGACACGCGTTAATTTTACAATGACCGCTATATCAATCGCTTCATTTCCACCCGCAGATGCAGCTGCAATAACATGAGCAATTTCATGTAAGGTACCACCTGCGAAAATACCATACTCCGTTGGTGTTAGGTCTATAATGGAATAAAGCACCGTGTAAACAAGCGTAAATACAGTTCCTAATAACGCAACAATGGCTGCCCCCACTGCAGTTTCCTTTTCATTTGCTTTAATTTGAGGGGCGATTGCCACTACAGCTGCAGCTCCACAAATTGCTGTGCCACAAGCCGTTAAGATCCCTAGCTTTTGATCGACATGAAGGATTTTTGTTAGACCATAAACTACGATTAACGCAAATAGTAAATTTATGACTGCAATCAAAAAAACATTTGCCCCTGCATGATAGATATCAGCTAAATTTAGGCGCATACCCAATAAAATAATGCCTAATCGCAATAGTTTTTTACTGGAGAATGTAATTCCACCTTGCCAGGAATCCTGTACCTTAAATGTTGCTCGCCAAGCCATTCCTAATATAATGGCAATTACCAACTGGCCCATTATTGAAAAGAAAGGAAATGTGGCAATATACTTTGCAACTAAGGCAATAAGGAGCGTTAGTAACAATCCCTTGAGAAAACTTGGTTGAAGTGCGTATTTTCCTTTGTTCTGTCCATTAACCATGATGTTCACTTCTTTCTCCTGTGCTGATTACTACTTTATTAAAAAGCTCACTATTAGTAAAATACATATATATAATCGTTACTATTAATATTTCTAATAATAGGGGTGTAAATATGCAATATGAGGCTTTAAAAACGTTTATCACACTAGTAGAGGTCAATAATTTTACAAAGGCCTCCGAAATACTTCATATTTCACAGCCTAGTGTCAGCTTACACATTAAAAACCTTGAGCAGGAATTGCAAACTACTTTATTTATTCGTTCGCCAAAATCCGTTCAAATTACACCAACTGGAGAGATTCTCTATAGGCGGGCTAAACAGATCATAGCTATAGCCGAGGCAGCTAAGGAAGATATTGCGGCCTACCATCAAGAAGTGCAAGGGACACTTGTAATAGGGGCTAGTTTTACTATTGGGGAATATATATTGCCCCCAATTATCGCTAGCCTGCAACAACGATTTCCACAACTTGAGCTTCAAATTATTATTGGTAATACGAAAGAAATCATTCAATATACAAAATTATTACAAGTTGATATTGGCCTGATTGAAGGACAGGCTCATGACAATGAACTTTTGATAAAACCATTTATGCAGGATGAGTTATTTATTGTCAGTGCAAGTAATCATCCGCTAACAATGCAACAGCCTATTACTGCGGATAAACTTCAACAGCAAAGTTGGGTTGCACGCGAGGAAGGCTCCGGAACACGTTATTATTTAGATCATTTATTTAGAGCCAATGGCTTACAAGTTCATTCACTTTTAACAATTAGCAGTAATCAGGGAGTCAAAGAAAGCGTTATGCAAGGGCTTGGGCTTTCCTTACTGTCTGCATGTGTTATTGAGCGTGAGTTAAAAAATGGCGATATGACGATCCTCCCACTTGAGGGACAGCATTTTATGCGAACATTTTCATATCTTTGTTCACCAACTATGAAAAATAAGCGTAATGTCGATATATTGATTGAAGTAATATCAAAAAAAGCTTAGCTGACACTTCTCGTCGCTAAGCTTTATTGATTGTTCTTCTAGTATTAAAACGCTTGTGTTCAATAATTTCGACAAATTTAGTCGCCGCTCTAGAAAGAGGAACTGTCTTTAAAAAACACATACCAATACTCCTCGGTGGAATACTTTCGTTTAAGGATAGTTCATATAAGAGTCCACGATGGAGGTAATCCTTTGAAAACTCTTTTGTAACACATGCAATTCCTAAATTACTACGAGCAAATTCTAGTACAAGATCATGTGAACCTAGCTCAAACTCTGGTTCAATATGGACCCCATTTGACAATAAAAAATCTTCTACATATTTTCGCGAGTTTGATTTTTTCTCAAGAAAAATAAGGGGAAATTTTAATAGATCCTCATAGCTCAAACTTTTAGATGCCAATGTCTTATATTTCTCCCCACATACAAAAATATCCTGAATATCCGTGCATACCGTTAACTGTAATGTCGAATCTTCTATGGGGAAATTACAAAAACCAATATCCACCTCACCCGATTTAATAAAATTGCAAATTTCAGAAGTTGTACCATTTAACATTTCTAACTTAATATTCGGGTACATCGTATGAAATGCTTCTAAATAAGGCATGAGGAAAAAGCGTGAAATAGTATCGCCTACGCCAATCTTAAGTTGCCCCGTTGTTAAATTTTTGAATTCCAATAACTTTTCTTCTCCAGCGTCTAAAAGTCCTAAAGCAGAATTTGTATATTCAAATAGCAGACTACCTTCTGTTGTCAAAGTCACACCCTTAGGAGTTCGATTAAAAAGACGTGTACCAAGCTCTTTTTCCAGTTGCATCATAGCTTGACTGACAGCGGGTTGAGTCATATATAAATCCTTGGCTGCCCTTGAAAAGCTATTATTTTTAGCTACAACACTAAAAACACGGTATAAATCTAATTTACCTATCATATAAGCACCTCTTATAGCTATTATATGAACTATTAATTTTACTTATATCATTAATGAAGCGTATAGTAAAATCATATGGATTTTAAATCACTTTACGAAAGTTAAATGAGGAGAGATTAAGTTGGAACGTGTAATCGGAACAGTAGTAAGAGGTCTTCGTGGTCCTATTATTAACGAAGGCGATCATATTGAACAAATCGTTGTAGATACAGTGTTAAATGCTGCGAAAGTCGAAGGTTATGCTATTGAGGATCGAGATATTGTGACCGTAACTGAGTCAGTTGTGGCACGTGCACAAGGTAACTACGCAACAATCGACGATATCGCTGTGGATGTGGCAGCGAAATTTGGCGATGATACTGTGGGAGTTATTTTCCCTATTTTAAGTCGAAATCGTTTTGCCAACTGTTTACGCGGTATTGCCAAGGGCGTTAAGAAGGTTGTATTAATGCTAAGCTACCCATCTGATGAAGTTGGTAATCATCTTGTTGATATTGATGAGTTAGATGTAAAAGGTATTAATCCTTGGATAGATACATTAAATGAAGTTGAATTCCGCGAGCATTTCGGCTATAAAAAACATACATTTACTGGTGTAGATTATATTGAATACTATAAAGAGTTAATTGAAGCAGAAGGGGCTACATGTGAGGTAATCTTCTCCAATAACCCAAAAACAATTTTAGATTATACGAAGAGTGTCCTAACATGTGATATTCACTCACGTTTCCGCACAAAACGCATTTTAACAGCGAATGGTGCTGAAAAAGTTTACAGCCTTGATAATATTTTAGCTGAATCCATTAATGGTTCAGGTTTCAATGCGGAGTATGGTCTTCTTGGCTCTAACAAAGCTACAGAAGATAGTATCAAGTTGTTCCCACATACTTGCCAACCGATTGTTGACGGAATCCAAGCAAAGATCAAAGAAGCTACAGGTAAAACTGTAGAAGTTATGATTTACGGTGATGGTGCATTCAAAGATCCTGTAGGAAAAATTTGGGAACTTGCAGACCCTGTTGTTTCCCCAGCATTCACAGCTGGATTAAACGGAACACCTAACGAGGTTAAATTAAAATATTTAGCAGACAACGACTTTGCAGACCTTCGTGGAGAAGAGTTAAAAGCGGCTATTTCTGAATACATTCAAAATAAAGATGAAGATTTAACAGGTCAAATGGCTGCACAGGGAACAACACCTCGACGCTTAACAGACCTTATCGGCTCCCTTTCTGATTTGACATCAGGTTCAGGAGACAAAGGAACACCTATGATTTACATTCAAGGTTACTTCGACAACTACACTAAATAATGAAAAAATGAACTCTCGTACTAGTGACGAGAGTTCATTTTTATTGGATGGAGGAGGACAGGGATCGAACCTGTAATTCCTATTTTATAGGGATATGCAGCCCAGCAACTTCCTCATGTATACTATTTTTGATTTATTTTATGAAGTATTACATTTTTCTCAGTCCTTTTTATAAATTAATCATTAAATTTTTACTTAATCAGGTTCATTTTATACGGTTAGGTATTACTTTTTCTTGTAGCCAGTGTTCGCTTGTTTGAACATGATGAGGTCTCACGAATTTGCCCAAATTATATTGGAAATCATCATAATGAAATGATCCAGCATTGCGAATGACATAACCCTCTTGCTCACCATCAAACATTGATTTTCCAGTAAACATACGTTTTATTTTTTCTTCGTTGAAAATTCCTCGATATAAAACAGGTGCCGTTTCTATACCTAATTCTTCAGCAAAAGCAACCGTCTCATCCCAGCTTAAACAAATATTGTCTTCATTCCAGATACTAAATAAATAAAAATAGCTGGTTAACGCTTGATAATAAATGGAGTGCTTGGCAAACATATTTTCCCCACACAATCGCCAATTAGTTGGAATCCGATAGGAAAAACTCGCATGAAATGTTTTTACCCAATGTCTTGAAGGATGGTTAGCTGAATGGATGCTTCTGGCATGCATATAGTCTCTGTAAAGTGTTGTGCCTTCTCCATCTAATTTTTCAGTGACAACAACTTCCTTTCCAATAAAATGATTCACATTTTTAGCAACCTTATCATCATGGGTATAGCTTCTGCTCCACGGTAAATGAAAGCTTCTTGGGTATTTCATAAATTTCGTCATATCTTCACTTCCTTTCTCTGCTGTTTATTTAGCAAATTGATCTGCCTCACGGAAAAAATAAAGCCTTGTTAATAGATCACCGTCTAATAAATGATAAATTTCGCTTCCACCTTTGTCACCACCATACTGTATTAACATATGGAATTGCACTAAATAAACGACCTTTAAAACAAAGTCCTCTTCAAAACCCAACTCTAATAAAAAATGACAAACCCATTGAGCTGATACATTTTCATGGCCGAAATAGCCATACCGTTGTTGCAATGGCTTATATTTTTTACAAAATGGCTTGCCGACATCATGGAATAATGCAGCTATTTGTAATGCCAGCTTATCACTTTCTATATAGTATTCATTGATATATGCATATACAAAATACGTATGCTGACATAATAAAAATTGGTGGAATGGATTTTCTTGATCGAATTGATATATTTCTTTAAAAAGCGGGACTGTTCGAAGTGTTTGAAAAAGCTCCTCATAAGTGGGTTGGCTTTGAATGAGTGAAATAAATTGTTGTTGGGAAATGTCATAGGGACTTGGTTCATGTACTATATGTACTTCATCAAATCCTTCCCCTGTTGTCGGAAATTCTAAATGTTTGCTCATTTTTTCCATCACTATTAATGGTACATGCCGCTTCCGTTGCTGGTTTCTTGCTACACAGGTTGAATAGGGTGTATCAAAGTAATAGCATTCCTTCTGAACTGTACTTGGTATTTTTCGTAGTGCAAACATCCTGCGCTCTCGTTCAATATTAGTAGCATCCACAATGACCGAAAAACCTTTTGCCACTAAGCTATTTAGACGCTCATATAATGTGCGAAAGACCACACGTGATTTCTGCTTAGTTGCGTCACCAAATAGCTCCTGACGTATAGCGTCACTTGAAAGGACAACGGCATTTTCTCTTTTCGCTAGCTGTTTTACATATGTGCTTTTTCCACTTCCAGGTAATCCCACTGTAAAGATTACCTTCATCCTTTTCACCTCCCTTCAAGCTTCTATATCGTATGTCGCGCCATATTCTTTAGGTATGAATATGATTATTTTTAATAATAATTTATTGTAATCAGTCATAATACGAAGATCTAACACATATAAAAAAGACTGCTCCACCTTTTTGTAGAGCAGTCTATGCATATCAATATCTTATTACCTTACACAGTTATTGTATCATAAATTTACAATAATTACTAGACTATACTTCTTACTGAAGTAGATGTATGATAAATTTCCTGATTCAATCACCCTACCATTTCCCGTTGAGGTAATTGCGTTTGAAGGTTACCGCTTTATTCAAAGATTCGGTAAACAAGCATCAAAAGAGAATCACAATTACCTACACCCCACCATCTATATAGGTAAGGGTTATTGCACCGACAGAAGAGAAAAACTATGGAGAGGAATGTGAGTACACGTTGGAAAATCAAAATGAATGGCATGAAGAAATGCAGCACCTTGAGCATTGTTTAAATATCATTGATCACAAAATGAAGGAATTATTACTTAAAGAAAAAGGTTTCAAAGAAAATGCTGTCGCTATCAAGAAAACTTTCTGGAACGATGTCAGAGTCAATTTAGATACTGCTGAGGATGTTGATGAAACCTTTTTTGCGATTAAGCAACAGGTAGAGCTTTTATCAGATTCAGAACTTGCACAGCAACGGGCAATTCGAAATATGAAAGTTTATGAACGTTTACAACAGTCACCCTACTTTGCACGAATCGATTTTTTACAAAGTGATCATCATGAACCTCTTAAAATTTATATAGGTGTTGCCACACTATTGGATGAACAAGATGAAAACATCATCATTTATGACTGGCGTGCGCCAATTTCCAGTATGTATTATGATTACACACCTGGGGAAGCCTCCTACGAAACAACGACAGAAGAAAACAACGGCGAGATGCTACTAAAACGACAATTTATTATTAAAAATGGTCAGCTACAATCAATGTTTAATACTGGTCTTACAATTGGTGATGACTTATTGCTTGATATCCTTGCACAAAACGCCAACGAACATATCCGCAGTATCGTTGCAACTATTCAAGCTGAACAAAATAAGATTATTCGTCATGTCCACTCACGATATCTCATCGTTGAAGGTGTAGCAGGTAGTGGTAAGACTGCAGTAGCTCTACAACGGGTTGCTTATTTATTGTATCGTTATCGAAATGAAATGACGGCCGATCAAATTTTACTGATCACGCCTAATCAGCTTTTTAATCAATATGTCCATACGGTCTTACCTGATTTAGGTGAAGATAATATGCAACAATTGACGTTTATTGAGTATGCTGAAAAACGTTTAGGTCGACAGTTCCAATTAGAATATCCTTATGAGCAACTTGAAGATCTTTTAACAGAAAGAGATGAGGCTCAATATCTAACTAAATTAAATAGTATTTCGTTTAAAGCAAGTCTAACTTACAAACAATTGATCGACCAATATGTAAGCTATTTGTCGAACAAAGGCTTATTATTTAAAAATATTGTTTTTCGTGGAGAACGAATTATTACTGCACAGGAAATTACGGAATACTTTTATTCTTTCCCATCCTCCATGTCGATACCAAATCGCCTACAATTAGTGAAAGAATGGTTATTGCAGCAATTGACGAAAATTGAAAGAGCTGAGCGTACGAAGGAATGGGTAGAAGAAGCAACTGAGCTATTAGACAAGGAAGACTACTCCAAGTCTTACAGTGAGCTCTTATATGAGGGACGCTATACAGAAAACTCTTTCGATGATTTTGATCACGAACGTAAAAAATTAGCGAGACAAATAGTAAAAAAACACTTTAAACCATTACGAAACTCTGTCAATCAGTTAAGATTTGTCCATATATTAGGTACCTATCGTCAACTCTTTGATCTGTCTAATGCTCTCTTTAAAGAATTTCAACATCTTGTACCAGACAATTGGGAGGATATTTGCCAAAACACTCTTCCTAATTTAGCAAAACGATTGATTGCATATGAAGATGCGGCACCATTTTTATATTTACAGGACAAAATTGAAGGTCAGCAAACAAATACGACGATACGCCATGTATTAATTGACGAAGCACAAGATTATTCACCATTCCAATTGACTGTATTACAGCAGTTATTCCCAAAAGCCCAAATGACGATTTTAGGTGATGGACATCAAACAATCCATCCACATACTTTTGATAATCCTTCTCTGCTTGACCCTCAATTATATGGTGAGCAAGCAGAAAAAATGATTTTAACGAAAAGTTATCGTTCAACAAAGCAAATCATTCAACTCACTGCCAAAATTTTAAATGATGGTAGTGAAGTAGAGGCCTTTAACCGGAATGGTCCAGAACCTTCAATTACGATTGTACCGAATGAATTAGAATTAAATGAACAGATTATCCTAAGCATCAAATCGCTATCACACAAATTTGAAACAATCGCTGTTATTTGTAAAACTGCGGCTGAATGCTCTGCCGTGTATGAACACTTAAGCAACCACGTAGATATTCAACTGATTACACACGATACTAAACAATTTAAAAAGGGCATATTACTACTCCCTGCATACATGGCAAAAGGAATCGAATTTGACGCTGTGCTTATCTATAATGCATCCGCTGCCAATTATTCACGAGAAACTGAACGTAAATATTTCTATACAGCCTGTACAAGAGCTATGCATGAGTTGCACATTTATTCCATCAATAAATTAACGTATTTCCTTCAATCATAGAGACGTTTTTTATTATTGTTGAATAGACGAAATGATTTCCATTCTGGGCTATAAGACTCCAGTGACTACATCCATCTTTTGAAAACGTACAGTGGAGGTCAGTCCGAATGGAAATCATCCTTGTTATATATAGAATGTATAGTCTTCTGGAATGACACGCTTTAAAAATTTCTTTGTGCGTTCCTCTTTTGGGCTAACAAAGATATCATGGGGGCTACCTTCCTCTACTACAACACCTCCATCCATGAAAATAACACGATTCGCTACATCTTTCGCAAAGCCCATTTCATGTGTCACTACAAGCATTGTTGTCCCCTCAGCTGCAATATTTTTCATGACCTGTAGTACCTCGCCCACTAATTCGGGGTCAAGTGCAGACGTTGGCTCATCAAATAAAATAATATCAGGATTCAATGCTACTGCGCGTGCAATTCCTACCCGTTGTTGTTGCCCTCCAGATAACTGACTTGGATATGCATTATATTTTTCAGATAAGCCTACTTTATCAAGAGCCTTTTTGCCAATTTCCACAGCCTGTGCCTTAGCAACTTTACGTCCAATAATTAGCCCTTCCGTGACATTTTCTAACGCTGTTTTATTCGTGAAAAGATTATAATTTTGGAAGACAAATGCCACACGTTGGCGAATTGCATGTACGTCTTTTTTCTTTACATGTTGAAAATCAACTTCAATATCTCCAAATGTTGCATGCCCTTGATCCGCTTTTTCTAGAAAATTGATACAACGTAATAGTGTTGTTTTTCCTGAGCCACTAGGACCTAAAATAACAACAACATCACCTTGATCAATAGCTAGATCTACACCCTTTAAAATTTCATTTTCACCAAATGATTTATGAATATTTTTTATTTCTAACATGCTCGTTCACCCCTTAGACGTTTGCCGCTTTGTATTTGCTTAAATATTTTTCATATCGCTTGAACAAGTATTCGACAGTGCTACATAAAATCAAGTACACAATAAAGATATCGAGATAGGCTTCCACGTAATTGTAGCCAACATTTGCAGCTACCTTTGCCTTCAAGGTGATTTCAGGTAGAGACATTGCATAACCCAAGGAAGTTGCTTTAATTAAATTTACCGTCGCTGTACAAATATTCGGCAGCGCTACAACTAATGCTTGCGGAATAATGATTCGACTATATGCTTGGAATGTTGTCAAACCTACTGAGTATGCTGCCTCCAATTGTCCCTTTTCAATGGTACTTAACGCAGAACGAAATACCTCTATTAATATCGCTGTTGAACTGAATGCAAACACGATAAATGCATACCATATTGGATTGATTTTATAAATATCATACGCAATATGATATTTTTCTAAAATAATTTTTAACATAAGCGGGATACTACTATAAATAATAAAGATTTGTATAATAATAGGCGTTCCTCGCACAAAGGAAACATAGATTTTCGCTAGATGATGTATAATAGGAATTTTATTAACCCTCGTTAATGCTAGCAAAAACCCTAGTGGTAGAGCAATCAACAAAGCAACAACAGTGACAAGGAGTGCGATAGGAACACCTGATAATGCGACGAAAAATGTTTCAAGTAAAAATTGATAATTCATGGTTACGCCTCCTTACGTTGTTTCTAAAGTCTTTTTACCTCTACCAAATATCTTTTCTAGTATAGTAAATATTTTTTCGATAATAATAGATAACACCCAATAAACAATAGCCAGGGCGATATAAATCTCTAAGGCATGCGCATTAATATTGCTAGCTATTATTAAATTCGCCTTTCCAACAATATCAATTAAACCGATTGTATAGGCCAAGGCACCTTCTTGTAATAAAGCAATCATGCCATTTCCGAAGTTTGGTAATGCAACGACTAACGCCTGCGGAAAAATAATTCTTCGATAGGCCTGTAAGGGTGTTAACCCTATACTAACAGCTGCCTCAAACTGCCCTTTTGGAATTGCTAAATAAGCGGACCGCATCACCTCTGACATAATCGCTGCAAATTGTAATGTGAATGTCACGACCACGAAAATAGCCGTTTCAATGGAGTGGAGATTGAGACCAAAATTTTCTGCTAATGCTGGTACACCATAATAGACAAGAAATAATAAAACAATGGATGGTGTACATCGCATAATCGTTGTATACAAGTTTGCTAATTTCCGTAATAGCTTTACAGACGAAAGCTTAGCGGCTGCTAAAAATAAGCCAAATATTGTGCCTAGGACAATAGAGGATCCTGCTACTAGAAACGTGATTTTTAAAAACGGTAATAAGACGGGGATCGCGTTCCAAATATAGGTTGCGTCAAAGTATTTATCCATTTCCTCACCAACTTTTGTTTTATGAATAAAGACTGCTGAGTGTTCCAGCCTCAACAGCCTTAATAATGGTCATTATGTTTTAAACTAACGATTAACAGTTTCCAATACTTCAAATAAATCACGACCATAGAATTTCGTGCTTATTTCATTTGTTTTCTTCTGTTCTTTAATTTGTGCGATGGCTTTATCGTAAGCATCAGCAAATTCTTGCTCTTTTTTATTGAAAAGAGGCCATGTTTTAATAACAGAAAATTCGTTATAGACTACCTCATCTTTTAAGTTATTATATGGGCCATCTTCAGCAAGTACTTGCTGTTTAAAAGGTCCCTCAATCATAACGCCCCCATCGACACGACCCTCATTTACCCACTGTACAACATCAACCGTAAATGCATCACCAGCTTCAAGTTTTACTTTATTGTCTGGGTTTGCAGTATTATATTCATCAATAATTGTGTATTGCGCATTATTAGCAGCAATAGGTGCCAACGAATAGCCCTTTTTTGCAAAATCAGCTAATGTTTTAATACTTTCATCCTCTTTACGCAATACTAGACCTGCACTACTTAAACCTAAAAATTCCTTTGGGAAAATAAATTTCTCTGTGCGTTCCTGTGTAAAGAATGCATTTTTTACCCCTACTTGATATTTACCTTGTTCTACACCAATCAATAAATCATCACTTGTCGTTCCTACATATTCAAATTTATAGTCAGGTAGTAATTCATCTACTAATTTCATTACTTCTACATCATATCCTGTTGGATTTCCATTATCGTCTATATAACTAATAGGCTTTGATGCCTGATCATAGGCAACCTTTACTGTCCGAACTTTTCCACCATCACCTGATTCCTTATCAGCTGATTCTCCTGAATTACAACCTGCTAAAAGTGCAATAGATGCCAATCCAATCGCGGCAAATTGAAAAATCTTATTCTTCTTCATCTAACATTTCTCCTTCTTATCCACATCATTATTGTTGATTTTCATTTATTTTCTGTTGTTCAATAGCAGCGGTTGCTAATTTAATTATGGTCATATCGTCCATCGGTGGATTATGAAGCCCCGCACGAACATTTCGATAATAGCGCTGTAATGGGTTTGATAGCTGTAAGCTTTTCGCTCCAACCACCCGCATGGCCTTATCGACAATGTCAATTGCCATATTGGTTACAGTATGTTTAGCAACAGCCATTTCATTTGTTAACACGGCACGTCTTGCTGGGTCATCGTACGCCTCAGCTACCCCATATAAGACAAATCTAGCTTGATAAAGCTTTAACTCAATATCCCCCAAAAGCTGTTGCACATTTGGTAATGTACTAATTGGAGCATTCAAGCTATTTGGTTGATGGTGATTAGCAAAATGTACAGCATAGTCACGAGCTGCTTGTGCAATGCCTAGGTATGTTGCTGGGATATGTAGTATCCAGCCATTTATCTTACCGCCACTAGGATGACTTGGTAATTCTACTAAATGCTCTTTGGCCACAACGACATCTGTTAATACGAGGTCATGGCTGCTAGTACCTCGCATTGCAGACATTTCCCAATTTTCCTCAATTGATACTCCTATTGAATCTTTATGAATGAGAAAAAATCCAATTTGTTGCTTTTCTTCAATCCAAGCAGAAGTGAGGAAATAATCTAACACTGGTGAAGCGGTAGTAAAGATTTTGCGCCCATTTATGCGCCATCCATCTTTTATAGAAACTGCGTTTGTTCCTGGTCTCCCCCCACGTGTTGGGCTTCCAGTTGCCGCCTCACTTACCGCTCTATTAATCATGGCACCATTCTTAATTTCTTCCGCGAATGCCGTTAATAAATCCTCAGTCCATAATTTTGTGTCATATATTTCGCCTACAACGCCTAATGTCCATCCAAGAGAAAGAGAAGCATTCTCGTCGTAGCTTGCTAACGTTTCTTGCACAAGCACCATATCATAGACTGATAGGCCCTCTCCGCCATACTGTTTCGGTAAAGTAAGTTGCGGATAACCAATTTGCTGAAGCAATCGATGCGCTTCGAATGGGAATCGAGATTGTTCATCTACCTCAGCAGCTTCGGCCTTAATGGGATCTGCGATAGCTGCTAACTTTTCCAACCAAAAGCGTTGTCGCTCAGTTCTTACAAATAAATTCTTCAAGTCAATCTCCTTCTTCCCAATATATATAAATCTTATATATTTACTAAGGATTAGTAGTAAAAAAAATCTCGCGCTACAAATTGTAGTGAGATACTATTTGGTACTGAATTTTCTGATTCGTTGACATTTATATTACTTTTCACATTTAAAAATGTCAATGGGTGAAATTCAAGTTTTTTTGTCAGTTTAATAAGAATTAAACCATATTCATCTTTTATGCACCAAGCTTTGTTTACAACATATGCTAAGACTATGAGAGAGGTGTATATATGACCAATAACATAAATTCTATGCAAAATGCTGGCAGCCAACCCCATTTTGTACCACAAGTTATCCAAACTAAGTTCGGCGATATTAATGGCGATGGCTCCTTTGAAACCATTTTTTTGATGGGGACTCAAAAGCCTGACAGCCCTTTATGGGAAAATATTACACTAACTATTTTTTATGGGCAAACAGGGCGAATGGAACAAATTCCACTGAAAGAAAATGTAGGCTATAATCCAACTATATTTCTAGGGGATTTTACTGGTAATCATATTGAGGATATCCTAGTTATCTCTGATACTGGAGGCAGCGGAGGAATTATTAATGGGGAAATATTCTCCACCATCAATAATCGGGTACGTCCTATCTTTGATACCGAGTCGTTTAATAATAGGCTCAAGTATACTGTCAATTATGCCAACAACTACAAGGCGGTTGTTCAAAGTAGTAGCCCCGCAAAAAAATATATAATTGATCTACATTATAAAGGTCCTGACTACTTAGCAGAAATCTATCATCCAGACGGGACATTAAAACAACCCATCGAGGGTTGGGTTGACCCAATCAGTGGACTATACCCTGTTGATTATGACCGGGATGGGACATATGAAATTTTAGCTTATCAAGAGATAGCTGGCCGGTATCATGCAGATGGCTTAGGCTATGTGGAAAATATATTAAAATGGAATGGCCATGAATTTGTAGTAGATCGGCAAACGGTTAGTATTTTCGGAGAAGATTTATCATAGGAGACTAATAGTTAAATAAGAAGATAAAAGACAAGAATCTGCTTATTTTTTACTAATTTATAGCGAAAATGAGCAGATTCCTTCATTATATTTATTTTTCCACCAATGCAAAATAATTGTTTTCAGGATCAGCAAAATTAAAAACTCTACCCATTGGCATCATTACTAAATCGCCCACTTTAATGCCCTTCGCCTGAAAATCTTGGTACATCTCTTCAATTTTTTCAGCGTAAAACATAATAGAGGGTGTTCCTAAATTTAATTCCGGCTGCATTTTAGCAATTATTTCTTTATTGTGTAACACAAAGGATGTTTGAGCTTCCACGGTTGGCGCAATTTCAATCCAACGCATTCCTGCTTCCTCCTGCTCAGCAATGATAACAAAACCCACTTTTTCCGTCCAAAATTTCACTGCAGCATCTTGGTCATTAACATATAACATGACTTGTCCAATTTGATGAATCATGACATAAATCCCTCCTCTTTTGTGCTTTAGTATACAACAAAAAGTAGCATTATATAGCTTCTAACGAATCCGTTTATAGAAATTTCTAAAAATTGATAATAATATCTATTAGGGCTTACCTTTTATTTTATTTCTGTTAGAATGAGAATTATTTACCTTATAGGGAAAAGTATAGAACAAAAAAATATTATGTGAGGATAATACAAGTGAAACAACTAAGTTTAAGAAAAAAGCTTATTATTTCGTTTTTAGCAATGCTTCTCATCCCAACGTTATTAATTGGAATAATTTCGTACCAAAGTGCTGAAAGTCAAATTTCAGCCGAACAGCAAGCCAGTGCAACAGAAAGTGTGCGCATACTTAATACTAATATTACAAACACAATTAAACCCAAATTAGAAGATGTACAATATTTTTCTAATAAGTTTAATCAATCCTATTTGCAAGAAAATAAAATTTCAGAGCTTAAATCACTTCTACGAGAATACGTTAATATGCATTCAGAAGTTGAGCTAATTTATATTGGTACTGCTGATGGCAAACTACTGGACGAGCCTGCTCAAGTATATGCTGATGCCTTTGATCCTCGTATAAGACCCTGGTATAAACAGGCTATTGATAATAATGGTCAAGTCACTATTACTGCACCCTATGTTTCAAAATCTACTGGTGATGTTGTTATTACTATCACTCAAGCTTTACCAGATAGTTCAGGGGTAATAGGTATAGACTTAAATATTTCAACACTAAGTGACATTACCAATGAAATACGCATCGGCGAAACAGGCTATGCCTCTCTTTTAGATGATAATAAAATCTATATTGCTCAGCCTGATAAGGAAAGCGGTGTCGAGGCAACCGAAAACTATATCGCAAAAATTTATGAACAAGAAAACGGGACGATTATTGAAAGAGACCGTCACTTACAGTTTGTTACAAATGAACTTACGGGTTGGAAAGTTATTGGTACAATGTTTACCGCAGAAGCAGCAAAAGCAGCTGCTTCAACACTGAATATCAACTTAATAATCATTGCTGCATCAATTGTAGTTGGGGTAATATTTATGCTCTTTATGATTAAATCTGTTGTCAATCCAATAAATAAGCTGAAACAAAGTGCTTTAAAAATTAGTGACGGTGATTTAACTGAGTTTATAGACATTCACTCTAAAGATGAAATTGGACAACTTGGGGAAGCATTTATCTCTATGAAGGTGAGTTTGAAAAAACTAATTCGTAACGTTGACCAAAGCTCACAACATGTCCAATCGTCAGCTCAAGATTTATCTGCTAATGCTGAGCAAAATATTGCTGCCTCTGAGCAGGTTGCTGAAGCCATGCAGCAAATGGCCATCAGTACAGAAAAACAAACGACCGCTATAGATCAGAATGCTATTTCAGTCGAGGAAATTGCTAAAGGCGTTGTGGAAGTTGCAGATAGCTCTATGCAGGTATCTGATCTCTCTAGCCACGCTATCCAATTAGCTGAGGAAGGCGGTCAATCTGTCGAACAAACCGTTAAACAAATGAACTCTATTTACGAATCTGTTACACAATCAGATACAATGATTAAAACGCTCTATGATCGTACAAAAGAAATAGGTTCAATTTTGGAGATGATCAGTGCCATTTCAGACCAAACAAACTTACTTGCTCTAAATGCCGCTATAGAGGCAGCAAGAGCGGGAGAACATGGAAAAGGTTTTGCAGTGGTGGCCGATGAAGTTCGAAAACTAGCAGAGCAATCACATCATTCAGCAGAAGAGATTTCCGCACTCATTACTAGTATTCAGCAGGATACAGCAAAATCTGTACAAACAATGGTAAAGGCATCTGCAGATGTTCAAGATGGCTTACAATTAACGGAAGAAACGAATAAAAAATTTGCTAATATAATTGAGAGCCTCCGAAACATCGCACCAAAAATGGAGGATATCTCTGCCTCAGCTCAAGAAATGTCAGCAGTCGTAGAGGAAGTCTCTGCTACAGCCATAGAACTATCAGATCATGCTAAATTAAATGCAGCAGCTACTGAGGAAGTTGCAGCTTCAACTGAACAAACTTTATCCTCCATGCAGGACATAGCTTCCGCTGCTAAAACGTTACTTGATATGGCGGATGAATTGCAGGGCTATGTAGATCGTTTTCATTACTAAAAATAAAGCACGGTGACATGTCACCGTGCTTTTAATTGTATAAGTTATTCATTTACCTCATGGCTAAATTGCCACTCTACACCAAATTTATCTGTAAGGGAGCCGTAACATTTGCTCCAAAATGTTTCTTGAAGTTCCATTACAACTTTCCCACCATCTTTAAGCTTATCAAATGCTTTTCGCATCTGCTCTTCATCATCAGAAACAACTGCTAATGTAACATTGTTTCCAACTGCATATGGTGAGCCTGGAAATGTATCTGAGAACATAATTCTACTACCGAATACGGAAAGTCGTGTATGCATAACAAGATCTTTTGCTTCCTCTGGTAATGGATAATCAGGATTTTGTGGTGAATCCCCAAATGTCATAATTTCAGCCTTGTCCGTACTAAAAGCATCTTCGTAAAACGCTACAGCTTCTCGACAATTTCCATTAAAAATTAAATATACCTCTACCGCCATTTCCAACACTCCCTTAACATTTTTTGAAACAATTCTATTGTACATGGATTATAAATCATAACACAAACTATAAGTGAAATAATTCATCTACAACATAAGAAATCTAGCCTTATTTTCAATTTTATTAATTATTTTCGCAAAAGCTTTGACATTTACTCGAAAATCATGTAAATTACCAAATGGCGAACAATTTAAAATAAATCTTTAAAAATATTCGTATTTTAGGAGTGTATATAATGGATAACGTATTTGACTATGAGGATATTCAACTAATTCCCGCAAAATGTATTGTAGAAAGTCGCTCAGAATGTGATACTTCAGTTACTTTAGGAGGACATACTTTTAAACTTCCTGTAGTACCTGCTAATATGCAAACAATTATTGATGAAAATCTTGCTAAGAAGCTTGCTGAAAACGGTTACTTTTATATCATGCATCGATTCCAACCAGAAGCACGTGTAAACTTCATTCAGGATATGCAAAGTAGTGGTTTAATTGCTTCTATCAGCGTTGGTGTAAAAGAGGAAGAGTATGCGTTTATTGAAGAATTAGCTGCTGCAAATCTAGTACCTGATTTCATTACAATAGATATTGCGCATGGCCATTCTAATGCTGTCATTCGTATGATCCAGCATATTAAAAAACACTTACCAAATAGCTTTGTTATTGCTGGTAATGTTGGAACACCAGAAGCTGTTCGTGAACTTGAAAACGCTGGAGCTGATGCGACAAAAGTTGGAATTGGACCAGGTAAAGTATGTATCACTAAAATTAAAACAGGCTTTGGTACAGGTGGCTGGCAGTTAGCCGCTCTTCGATGGTGTGCAAAGGCTGCTACAAAGCCAATTATTGCTGATGGTGGTATTCGAACACACGGAGATATCGCTAAGTCTGTACGTTTTGGCGCTTCAATGGTGATGATTGGTTCTTTATTCGCAGGCCATGAAGAGTCACCTGGTCAAACAATCGAAGTCGAGGGGAAAAAGGTAAAAGAATACTTCGGTTCTGCTTCAGAATTCCAAAAAGGCGAACGTAAAAATGTCGAAGGAAAGAAAATGTTTGTTGAACATAAAGGAAGCATTAAAGATACATTAATAGAAATGCAACAAGACTTACAATCATCTATTTCATATGCAGGTGGCACAAAGCTAGAAGCTATTCGAAATGTTGATTATGTTATCGTGAAAAACTCTATCTTCAATGGAGATAAAGTGTACTAATAAGTTACAACCCCACTTAAGAATAGAACATTCTTAAGTGGGGTTTTTCTATGTATTTCCCTACTCCAATTATTCGATAAAAACCTTGCTTACAGTATAAAATAAAATATTGTATTTATTATCAGAATTTTCTATTTAATTAGAAAATTTTATATTATACTATAACTATATCGCATTACTTTTCTAGTAATGGGGGAACGGAGGTCTTTTCTATGATTAAATCGGTGCGTAATAAGTTGGTCACTCTAGCCATTATCGTAATTCTCATTTCTACCGCATTGGTTGGAACAGTCAATTATTTTGTAGCAAGAAGTGAGATGGATCAGGTAGGTCGACAAAGTCTTAAGAATGGCACACTTGGCATACTTGAATTAATTGCGCAATTAGATGAGCAAGTTCAAAAGGGAAAATTAACATTGGAGGAAGCACAGGAAAGTGCCAGAACTCAAATTGTTGGTAAAAAAATTGAAGATCATAAGCGATCTATCGATAATCCTGTAAAATACGGAGATAATTTTTATTTCTATGCCTTTAAGGATAATGGTATGGTTGAAACTCATCCCTCTCTTGAAGGTCAAGATATCTCAGACTTACAGACAGGTGATGGACGTTATTTCGTAAAGGAAATGATTGAAGCGGCAAAGGCTGGTGGCGGCTATGTGCGGTATGATTGGGCACTACCCTCCAATCCTGATATAGTTGCCCCTAAAATTACTTATGTAGAAATGGACAAGCATTGGGGGTGGATTATCGCAGCTGGTACATATGAAATGGATTTTAATGCAGGTACTAAAAATGTATTATATTACACACTTGGTACGACAATTCTAGCTACAATAATCGGCGTAGCGCTCTTTTGGTTCTTCTCTGGTCAGATGACTGCCTACATCCGCAAAATTATGGTAATCACATCGGATATTGCTAAAGGCAAGCTAACAGGCGATGATATTCCCGTAACCACAAAGGATGAACTAGGAATATTAGCTAATAATGTGAATAATATGAAACATAGCTTGCATGAGATGGTCAATAATACAAAGGAAAGTGCATCCCAAATGAGAGTGTCTTCGGAAATACTTAGTGCTATAACTGAGGAAACTACCGCTTCTGCTGATGAAATCCATCAAGCCATCAATGACATTTCTAAAGGTTCTGTTGTGCAAGCAGAGGAAGCTGAAATGGCCATTAGTAAAGTGGAGACACTATCATCACTTATTTCCAATGCTACAAGTAAATATAGTGAAATCACTGAAAATATGAATATCATTAATCATTCACAAGAAAACGGCCGACAAAAAGTAGATGGATTATTGCAAAATTCCAATGAATTTACGGAAGTAATTGAGGAGTTAAGAACTAATTTTTCAAGTTTAACCAGCCAGATGAAAGAAATACATCAAGTGGTACAAACGATTACTTCTATTTCTGAGCAAACAAATCTATTAGCATTAAATGCAAGTATTGAGGCAGCTCGTGCAGGTGAGCATGGTAAAGGGTTTGCTGTAGTTGCAGAAGAGGTACGAAATTTATCAGAGGATACAAACGAAGCCACTAATCGTGTCAAAAATCTATTACAGCGTATCGAGATCGATACAGCTAATTCTGATACAAAAATGATACACACTCTTCAGCTATCACAAAGTCAGGCAATGTCGATAACAGAAGTAAAAGGAGCTTTTACTTTCCTAGCCGATTCTATCCAGGACATTACAGAGCACCTTGTTTCACTTAATGAGGGTATGAGTGAAATGGCTGAAAACCGTATTGTTGTCATTAATGCTATTAATGAAATAGCCAGCGTAGCCACAGAATCTGCCGCAGCAACAGAACAAATTAATGCATCCATTGACGAACAAAAGTCAGCGGTCACATCTATCATGCACTCCTCACAGGAACTCCATACAGAGGCAGAGCGCATGTATGAATTAGTAGAACGCTTTACATGACATGTGACATGCTATAAAAAAGAATGCTACGAATTTCGTAGCATTCTTCTTTTCATTATAGTTTGTTGATTACTGCGTGAATTGTTTCCTTTAGTTCTGCATCGTAATTAGAAAGATCTACAAGGTTTCCTACACGCTCACGTAATACTGGGCGCTCAATTACTAGCTTCTCATCCAGTACTTGAACTAGTAGTTCGATAATAAGACGATCACGAACAACTAACGCTTCTTCTAAACGTTCTGGTGTAATTTTCGCATCAGTTTTTGCAGCTTTTGCCATTTTAAAAACCCCTTTTAAATTTTATATTCATGCACATCTATTTTAGCATACCGCTAAATTATTTTGAAAACTTTCTTTCGTAAAATATACCAAAACTTTACAAATTATATAAGAAAGATTTACGACAAATTGTTATATTCATATCATAACGCTCTGCTATTTTACCATATGATATATGTGTTTGGTGTTCATCATCAAAATATGATTGGAGGAATTATATGAATCAAAAAAAATCACCATACTTACAGCTCATAAAAGCTGTACCAAAGTCTCTTCAGCTCTTTCTGAATGTTTGCCTTGTCCTATTAGCGCTCATCTTATCGTTTTTACTCTTTAAGGAGCTAATTGAATTTCTCAAAATATTACTATTCACCAAGGAAGGTGGCGATTACAAGCTATTCCTTGCTAACATTCTTATTTTCTTTTTGTATTTTGAGTTCATCACGATGATTATTAAATATTTTAAAGAGGATTATCATTTTCCGCTTCGATACTTTATATATATAGGTATCACAGCTATGATTCGATTAATTATCGTTGAGCATGATCATCCTCTTAATACGTTAATTTATTCAGTGATTATTCTTATACTGATAATTAGTTACTTTATTATCAATATCACACCACTTGAAAGACCGTCACGATCTTCTCTTTTTATGAAAAAAGAGCACTAACCTAGCATCACCATTCTAAAATGCGGACATACACTTAGGCTTTTCAAAAACAAAGAAAAACTGCTGTAATTCCTGTAAAAATTGCTCATGACTGATCTTTATTTGATGATGCATATACAGCTCTTGGACCGTTATAACACCCATTACCAATGAAGAAAGCTCTGCCACATCTAAAATTACTTCTACATCATAGCTACCACTTTCAATAATGTTGATAGTACCTTTAACAGCCTCGATAATGAGTTGCTGATTATTTTCAGGAAGTAATGAGTCAGTAACCGTTAATTTGAATATAAGTGTTACACCATTAAAATGATGTGTCGTTAATTCTTCAAAAAAGCCTTTCACATTAATAATACGGTACATCAGCCCAACTCCTGACACAGCATTTTCATGGTAAACGCTTGGAATTAAATGATTTGTACCATTTCTTCCATCGCCTAAAAAGAAATGAACATTGTCTTCTTGTGTGTTCCACTCAATTCGGTTTACTTGATCTGCCTGACTGTTTAAAAATGTACTTAGTTCTAAAAAAGCCTGCGGCGTTTCATATATCCACTCTTTAATTACTAAATTATTCAACATAAAATTACTCTCACTTTGCTTTTTAAATGAAAAGACGGTATAGCCTTGTACTGTACCATCCTTTTCCATCGCAATCACATAATGTTCCTCGCTTTTAAAAATAAAGGACAGCTCTGACTTTGTTTTGAGAAACATCCCATGCTTTTGAGCTGCTACCCTGTTATAGCAATCTATTAGCTGTTGTTGATCTCGCACTGTCAAATATTTAAGGTGCTTCTTCGTTCAGCCCTTAGGAAAGCTTAAAGGCTCTACTAAATATTGATACATTCTCGGTCCATATCCAAAGTGAGTGTTTTTTGCTAAAGAAATGTCAAAGAAGTGCTGAATTAGCTCTTTTGCTACTTTCTCTTTTTTATGTAATAAATCAACCGCAACAAGCCCTACTCCACCAATTGGTAACATTTTAGAGAATAGGTTCATGTGAAAATCATGTAGTCGCATGCCACCAATAAGTTTGTCATCTTCCCAAAGTCCATAATAATTTAATGATTCATCATGATTCTGATTTTTCATAAAGAGGTTTTTCAACTGCTCTTTTGTCGATTGCGCGCCATCCATTCTTCCAGGATAAGCTCCTACAACGATACTCACAAAAGATAAAAAATCTTGTTCTTTTAATAATTTCTCTACAACTCTCACTGATTCTCCTCCATTTTCAAAGTAGTGCATGTCGCTCACATTAATTTTCCACCCATAATAACATATATTACCACGGCATATTCATGAGCAATGAAAATGATTAAAGGAGGAATAAAGAAATGACTTTAATTGATGCGTATATCCATGAAGTATCTAAAAGACTACATAAAAATAAACGTGAAGACATAAAGCTTGAGCTAAAAGCTACTATTGAAAATATGTTGCCAGAGCAATATTCAGAAGCAGATGTTAAGGAAGTGCTAAAAAGGCTTGGTAGCCCCGCAAAAGTTGCTGTAAGCTACCAAGATACACCTCGTTTTTTAATTGGTCCAGATGTGTTTGATCAATACACCCGAATGATTAAACTCGTTTTTCCTTGGGCGATTTTCATAACAGTCATTGTTCAAGTTGTTGAAAGAATTTTTCTCTATTCAGGAGAAGAAGCACTTCTCTCCACAATCATTTCAGCATTTGCTTTGACGATTGTCGCCATTATTTCTGTGTTATTTCATGTATTGTTTTGGATTACCGTTATTTTCATCATCATAGAGCGCTCTGGTACGAATAATATTCAATGGCCTTTCATAAATGACACCAAGCAATGGACACCTGAAAATTTAATAATTAAAACCATTCCTAAAGACAAAATTATCACTTTAAGTGATACGATTTTTAGCTTTGTAGGGATTATTATTTTTGCCTTTGTTTATTGGAATTCCAATCGTCTTTTAGGTATTTATACAACAAATGATAACGGTAGTTTGAAATTTGTTATGCCCATCTTTAATCAGAATGTTTTGCAATCCTATGCACTAATTGTCATGCTCTGTATTATTCTTAGTATTGCCTTAACATTATTAAAATGGCGTACAGGGCAATGGACCATATTGATCGCTATCATCAATGCATTGCTTCAAAGTATGGGAACTATTGTGTTTATTTTCATTGCCGTTCATCAAGATTTTATCCATAGCGCCTCCATTCCGTACATTGCTGCAATCGTAGAAACAACTTCGGCAAAGGTCTCTTTTTTCATAGACAAGATCTTGCTTGTCAGTATGATCATTGTTGTTTTAGCCAATGCATTCGATATATATCAAGGCTTCAGAAAGGCTAAAATACCAACCTCTTAATGCAATAAATTGTAAATTCGTTATTCAAAACCTTGCTTTCAAATCGCTAAAATACCTTTATCCCCTAATGTTTTGTATAATAATAAAGTTGGAAGTAATTTATATACATGAATAATAATCTGCACAATTCAATTAGAGTAAGGGGAAATAACTATGACCATTCTTCTAGTAGATGACAATCAAGTCAATTTATTTGTCATTGAAAAAATACTAAAAAATGCAGGTTATGAAAACTGTGTTTCTCTTTCATCTGCTAATGAGCTATTTGATTATTTACAATTAGATGAACCAAATCCAACCGGAAACTCAGTTGATTTAATTTTATTAGACATTATGATGCCTGAAGTAGATGGTATTGAGGCCTGCAAACGTATTAAGCAAATTGAAAGATTTAGAGATATTCAAATCATCTTTGTCACAGCCCTCGAAGATAAAAACAAACTCGCAGAAGCATTAGATATCGGGGGCGTGGATTATATTACAAAACCGATTAATAAAACGGAATTGCTTGCTAGAATGCGAGTTGCCTTACGTTTAAAAGCTGAATTAGATTGGCACACGCAACATGAAAAAAAAATACAAAATGAATTGGATTTAGCTACTCATGTACAAAGGAGCCTGCTGAGTCCACCATTAAATGAAAAAGATATTCGTATAGAAGTCTCTTACTTACCATCCTCTAATTTGGCAGGCGATATGTATTATTGGCACAAAATAGACGATCATCGGTATGCCATTATTTTATTGGATATGATGGGCCATGGTATATCTGCAGCGCTAGTTTGTATGTTTATCTCCTCGGTTTTAAGAGAGGCTGTTAAACAGTTAAACGACCCTGAACTTGTCATTAAAGAACTGAATCGTTATATGACCCTCTTACAAGATGGTAAAGATGAGAATCTCTATTATTTCACAGCGATTTATTTAGTGATTGATACCCAACATAAAACAATTGAATACATAAACGCTGGTCATCCTGCAGGATACGCATTAATCGATGAAAAAGCATGTATTCCATTAAATCAGGGTAGCTGCGCAATCGGCTTTTTCGATGAAATTAATGTCAAAAAACAATTTATTCAATATGAAAAAGATATACAAATTGTCATGTTTACTGATGGAGTATTAGAGGCTATGGGACCTTGTGAAATTGAATCAGAAAAACATTTACAAACGCTTACATCCTCTAAATGGGGGTATTCTCAACCCCTAATTGACAACCTATTGCCTAAGGACAAACAAGATAATCAACCTGATGATATGTGTGTACTGATGATTCAAGCAAGTGCTATTTCTAAATAAATAAAAAAGGAGGCTACCTAGTTATTAAGGTGGCCTCTTACTCTTTAATCATTTTTTTGATATATTCTTTCGTTGCCTACAATTTCTCTATACTTTGAAATAACCTCTTCAAAACGCAATGTTTCCTTATCTCCTAAACATAAAAACCCCTTGTCGCTTAAACTTTCATAAAACAAATGGTGGACCTGACTTTGCAGTTTAGGTGAAAAATAAATAAGGACATTCCTACACAACACAACATGAAACTCATTAAATGATTGATCTGTCACTAAATTATGTTGGGCAAAAATAATATTTTTTAATAAAGTTGGATGGAAATAGGCATATTGATAATCCGTCTTATAGTATTCCGAAAAAGCATGGGTGCCCCCTGCCAGCATATAGTTTTTCGTATATGCCTGCATTTTATGAATAGGAAAGGCACCTTTCTTGGCCTTTTTTAAAACTTGCTCGTTCATATCTGTTGCATAAATAGCAGCCTTGTCTATTAGCCCTTCTTCTTGAAGCAAAATGGCCATAGAGTATACTTCCTCACCTGTCGCACAACCAGCGTGCCAAATACGTATTTCTTGGTATTCTCGTAAAATAGGGATCACTTTTTCACGAAAAGCCTTAAAAAAGCTTGGGTTGCGAAACATTTCCGTGACATTTATCGAAAAATCATTTAACAGCTGCTCTAAAAATTCTTTATCATGAACGGCCTTCTCCTGTACACGAGATATCGTTGGAATGCTATTTATTCTCATCCTATTGAAAATTCGACGGGAAATTGAGGAACGATTATATTGCCGAAAATCATAGCCTGATAAACGATAAATAGCCTCTAGTAACAAGTCAATTTCTAAATTTGTTTGCTTATTCAATTGTATTTTTTGATCCAAAGGCTGAAATTGTTCCATCTTCATTAACTCCCTTTAGAAACTAACCATACTCTTAAAACGGATATTAATTGATCTAAATTTAATGGTTTACTAATATAATCAGATGCACCAGCTTGCAATGATTTATCGCGGTCATTCTTCATAGCCTTCGCCGTCAGGGCAATAATCGGTAAATCTGCTCGCTTCATTTGTTGACGAATAATAGTCATTGCTTCATAACCATCCATATTAGGCATCATAATATCCATAAGTACTAGATCAATCTCATGATGAGCTTGCAAAACTTCCAAACATTCAAGTCCATCTTTAGCAACTAAAATGTTCATACCTCTTGTTTCAAGTGCCGTTTTTAAGGCATAAATATTACGGTTATCATCGTCTACGATTAAAATATTTTTCCCTTGAAAAACCTCTACTTCATGTTGTAAGACTTTCTCAATTTTCTGCGACGGCTCTTCTTTATGCGTCTCTTCCTCAGTAGTAACAGCAATCTCCTTCATAGCAAGCTTATCGCAATGATTCTCTTCGACTCCATTCGGTAAGCTTGGAATCGTTAACGTAAAGCTGCTACCTTGTCCTTCCTCACTTTGCAGTGTGATCCAACCACCAAGCAATTTCGAAAACTCCTTACAAATAGATAGTCCCAGCCCTGTTCCACCATATTTTCGAACAGTGGCCCCATCTGCTTGCTGGAATGATTCAAAGATCAACTGATGCTTGTCTTTTGGGATTCCTATACCGGTATCTGAAACAGTAATTTCTAGCCAATCAACACTAATTTCTTGCATATTGTTTGTAAGCTGCTGCTGTGCAAGCTGCTGAATCGTTAATGTTACAGAGCCATGCTCCGTAAACTTAAGGGCATTTGATAATAAGTTCTTTAATATTTGCTGGAATCTCTTTTCATCTGTATAGAATACGTCCACAACATTATCTGCCTTTGTAATACGTAAATCTATATTTTTCTTCTTCGCGACAGGGGCAAAAGTTTGCTCAATTTGAATAGGTACTTCGCTTACATTTACTTCATTAAACATGATGTCTAGCTTTCCTGCTTCCACTTTTGATAAATCTAAAATATCATTGATCAATGCAAGTAAGTCTTCACCTGATGAATGAATAACCTTAGCAAATTCGGTTTCCTCATCTGTTAAATGATTATGGCTATTTTCTGCTAACATCTCTGACAAAATTAAAATGCTATTTAAAGGCGTTCTTAATTCATGTGACATATTAGCTAAAAACTCAGATTTGTAATTAGAATTAAGTATAAGCTGTTCTGCACTTTCCTCTAATTCCTGCTTCGCCTTTTCTAGCTCTCTTGATTTAGACTCTGCCTCTTTCGTCCGCTCTTCAAGCTGCTCGTTAATCATAGTCAGCTCTTCAGTCTGCATTTGTAATTCCTCAGACTGTGTTTGAAGCTCTTCTGATTGAACTTGTAACTCCTCTGTCATTGCTCTTGACTCATTCAATAATCGGACAATTTCCATTCGCCCTAAAACACCATTAACGGTTAAGCCAAAAGTTTCAGTAACCTGCTTCAATAATTCCTGCTGTAATGCATTAAATTTAGCCATTGTAGCTAACTCAACAATTGCTATGACTTCATTTTCAAAGATAACAGGAATCAATAAAATATGTTGTGGTCTTACTTCACCTAATCCTGTTCTAATTAAACGATAATCTTGCGGAATATTATCATAAATTAATACTCTTTTTTCTAATGCACATTGGCCGATTAAACCTTGTCCTATTTTAAAGCTCTCCATACCAACACGATCATCTCCGTCAGCAAAAGCAGCCTTTTTGACAAATAGTACTTGGTCCTCAGCCTCTTCTCGAACATAGAACGCTCCAAGGGACGCTTGTGTTTTCTGTGCCATTTCTGATAGGAAAGTTTCAGCCAATTTCGTAATGGCTGAAATACCCTGATACTTTGTTACAATATCAGCAATATTGGTTTGTAACCATTCTCTCTTTTCGACTGATTCCAATAATATATTGGTCGCATCGGCAAGTTCATTAATTTCATCATTTGTGTTCACATGTATTCTTCTCTTGAAATCGCCTTTTGTAGCTGCCATTTCTTGTATCGTTTGTGTTACCTCTGTTATGGTTTTAACAATTGAACGGGAAATTCCGCTTGCAATGACAATAGCAATAACAGAAACAAAAATTAAGATCCCAAATAGACCACTAGTTAATTGACTATTTTGCTTGTCTAATTGACTAGCCTTTACTTGTGTATAAGCATTTTCAGTCGCACGGAATGAATCGAATAATTTGCGCATTTTCTCCATATCTTGGCGTCCATTATCAACTTTAAAAAATTCAGTTAACGCTTCTGTATTATTATCTTTTTTATATTGAATAGTTGGCTTTCCTGTCGTCTCAATCCAATGTTCTATCGTTTCCTCTATTTCTTTTAATTTTTCCTGCTGAGAGGTTTTATCTTTCATTTGCTGATAAAGTTCATTAAAATCTATTTTCCAATTTTCATCCGCATTTTCATAGGGCTCTAGATAACTTGGTTCACCCGTAATAATGAAAGCTCGCTGACTTGATTCCATATCCAATATATATTTTTCAATATCATTGGTTAAAGTTTTAACATTAGAGTCGTACTTAATAATAAAATTCCTTTCCTTTTGTAAAGAAGTAATTTGATTATTTAGTATGACCACTGATGCAAGTAAGCAAAGAATTATTACGATATAACCTAATGTAATCTTGGAGCGTATACCCAATTTCAATTTATTTAACATTTGGTTTTCCTACCTTTACTTTTCTTGAACTCTATTTTTGTTACAAATATACATTTAAAAATGACTAAAATATCCCCTTTAACATTCATAAAAAGAACTTTTGCCGCTTTTGCATTAATAAGTCTTTGGTTTTTACATATACATTTTATATTGAACTATTTCTAACTAAGGAGAGAATGCATGTGGACATATTCGTAAGGCCAGGGGACTCACTTTGGCATTTCAGTGAAGTGTTTAAAATACCTCTTCCACTCATTTTAGATTCCAATACAAATATAAATCCTCAATTTTTAAGAGTTGGGCAACGCATTCGAATTCCTGGTTTTGTGACCATTGACTATCAAATAAAACAAGGGGACTCCTTTTGGCAGATTGCGCAGAGTCGAAATCTCCCACTCGTTGCCATATTACTTGTTAACCCTGGTCTTAATCCAAACCGATTACAGATCGGTCAGATGATACACATACCTCAACGCATAACATGGCGTTTGGTTGATGGCAGGAATAATTATACGTACAACAGCATGATGAATGATATTCAAAAGCTAGTTAACGCCTATCCATTTCTTCACAGTTCTATCATCGGTAGTTCAGTTTTAGGTAAAGAACTACCAGAACTGTTAGTTGGTAATGGAGCAAAACGTGTTCACTATAATGGCTCCTTCCATGCAAATGAATGGATTACTACGCCTATTATTCTAACATTTTTAAATGACTATTTGCTCGCTCTCACCAATCAAAATAATATTCATGGACTTTCGTTATTCCCTCTTTATCAGCAAACGATCCTGTCTGTAGTACCAATGGTGAATCCTGATGGCGTCGATTTAGTGATACAAGGCCCACCCAATGATGAATTATTAAAAAACCAACTAATCTCATGGAATAATGATAGCTCTGATTTTTCTGGCTGGAAAGCAAACATCCGTGGTGTCGATTTAAATGATCAATTTCCTGCTAAATGGGCATTAGAAAGCGCACGTAACCCGAAAACACCTGGACCTAGAGATTTTGGCGGAGAAAGACCATTATCTGAGCCTGAAGCCATCGCTATGGCCGATTTAACCAAGCAGCGTGATTTTTCAAGAGTACTAGCCTTTCATACACAGGGCCGCGTTATATATTGGGGCTTTGAAAATCTTGAACCTCCTGAATCAGAAGTTCTGGTTAATGAGTTTAGTCGAGTGAGTGGATATGAGCCCGTTCAATCTGCCGGGAGCTATGCAGGCTATAAAGATTGGTTTATTCAGGATTGGCGTAGACCAGGCTTTACCGTTGAATTAGGAAGTGGCACAAACCCTCTACCAATAAGCCAATTTGATGATATTTATGAGGAATCCTTGGGAATATTTCTTGCAGGATTGTATATGTAGAAGAGTTTAATCACAACTCCATTCGCTATGAACTTGTCCATTACGGCATTTTCAGCGAATGGAGTTTTTTATCTCGTTCCATAAAAAAAGAAAATAAATTACTTTGACAGGCAGAGTAATATTTGCTAATATTACTCTGACAGATAGAGCAATAAAAAAAGTAGGTGACTTATGGTTCGCAGTGATATTATCCGAGGGCACTTGGATTCGATTATTTTACGGCTCATTTCAGAAAAAGACCGCTATGGCTACGAAATTTCTCAGGAAATAAGTCTCCGTACAAACAATCGATTTCAAATTAAAGAAGCAACATTGTATGCTGTTTTTCAACGTCTCGAGAAAAAAGAAATTATTGAAGCTTATTATGGGGATGTTTCACATGGTGGCAAAAGAAAGTATTACCGTATTACCTCATTAGGTAAGGCCTATTTAAATGAGTTAGTGAAAGAATGGTCGGAAGTAAAAGAAATTATCGATTTATTTATGGAGGGCTTCGAATGAAAAGAATAAAAAACCACATTGATGAGCTGTTTAAGGATATTCCACGTAACAATGAAACAGAAATGGTTAAACAAGAAATTATTGAAAACCTTGAAGAAAAAGTATTTTATTTGATGGACCAGGGAAAAGAGCAAGAGGATGCCATCAATAAAGCAATTGTAGAATTTGGAGATATTGAAGATTTAAAAAAGGAACTAGGCGTTAAGGTGCCAGCTAAGAAAAACATGGCTAAATTAAATTTAGAGTTTTCTATTTGGGGTAGTGGCTTAATTATTGCATTTTTTATCTTTATTAATCTTTATTACACACCACATACAATTTGGGCAATCTATCCAATCTTCGCTATACTTTGGTGGCCATTATCCATGTACTTTGTGTGGTCACGTAAGAGATGGGGGGAGTAAATATGAAAAACCTTATTAGCTTTTCTTTAGCTGGGAGCATTATGACTATGATTTTTTTAGGTATTGTTAATTTCACGACTTCCCCCCAAACTATGTGGTTTATATACCCTTGCTTACTGCTGCTCCTTTGGCCAATTACTATTATTTTTATGTATAAAAAAATGTATAAACAATATTCGATTGTTTGTAGTGCCATGATTATCGCGTTTCTTATTATTGAAAACTATTTATACGCGCCAGATCATCTATGGTTCATTTACGCCATTTATCCAATTCTCTGGTGGCCAATTCTAATGTACTTAGGTGACAAAGCAAAAACGTTAAAAATCGCACTGATTGGCTGTGCTTCTACCATCATTTATTATTCTTTACTTAATATCATTTTATATCCTCAATACCCTTGGGCAATTTATCCTGCGTTTTTAGTTATGTGGTGGCCTTTAGCTTTATATCATGCTCAACGAAAAACTTTTGTAGCATTCTCCGTCACGTCTACTTTACTAATTAGTATCTTTTTTATCATCGTGAACATTGTTTCTTCACCAGGTGTTATATGGGCTATATATCCCATTTTCGTTACTCTATGGTGGCCTCTAAGTATGTACTTTTATGTGTATAAAAGAAGAATATATCAAGCTACATTCGCAAAGCGCATGTAAAGAAGGAGTTCTATGAAAATTTATAAAAAAGTTATTAAATATTTTGTCATAGTCATTATGCTTTTACTTTTTTTGATGCTTCTCTTCCCAACGTGGACCTCCTCAATAAGAGGCACTAACAGCATTAGCACTTTAGAACAGGTAGAAATCAATGGTAGCAGCCATGAAATGATGATACGTGGTCAGAACAAAGATAATCCCGTTATCATTTTTGTACATGGCGGACCTGGTTGCTCTGAAATACCCTATGCCGGAAAATATCAAGATTTACTAGAATCTGAATTTACAGTAGTCAATTATGATCAACGAGCTAGCGGGAAATCCTATCATTTCTTTGAAGACTATTCTAATCTTTCGTCAGATTTGCTTGTGGAGGATTTATTAGCAATGACTGATTATATCGCTAAACGACTAGACAAAGAAAAAGTCATCTTAATTGGTCATTCCTATGGTACATATATTGCTACACAAGCTGCCGCTAAGGCCCCTGAAAAGTATGAAGCCTATATTGGTATAGGGCAGATGAGCAATACAGTTGAAAGTGAAATCGATAGTTTAAATTTCTCCATCAATCAAGCTCAACTGAAGGGAAACAAAGATGATGTTATACATTTACAACAGTTAGCTGATGACATTAACGATGGTAAAACATTTACCCCCCGAAATTACGTAAATAAATATGGTGGTGCTACAAGACTTATTGATAATCCTGATGGAAATATGTTAGGGATGTTTTTCAGTAAAGAATATAATCTATTAGATATCATCCGCTATAACTATGGCTTATCCTTGTCTCAAGAAACTTTATTACAAGAGGTAATGCAACAACCTCTATCAGCTAAAGTCCATAAACTTGATTTACCCTTCTATTTTGTAATGGGCAGTTATGATTATCAAACATCCTCAAATGCAGCAAAAACTTACTTCGACCAAATTGATGCAGCGAAAAAAGAATTTATAGCATATGAACAATCCGCACACTATCCTCAATTCGAAGAAAAGGAAAGATTTTTTGAATGGATGTGCGCAACTTTTAAACAATAAATCGTTACCTCTATAAAGATAATCTATTCTTGGAAAGATTTATTCACTTGCTATATAATTTAATTATTAAATATTTTAACGGACGTGATTAAATGGCTGAAAGTCTACATAATGTAGAAATCATTATGAAAGAAATGCTAGAAATACAGCAAAAATCAAAAATGTTTGTCGACCTATTATCTGAAGGAGAAGCGTTGTCACAAAACCAGTTAATCCTACTTCTTCAACTAAAAATAAATAGTGGTATGAAAGCGACAGAAATTGCAGATTTTTTTAGTGTGACACCTGGAGCTGTCACTTCCATGTGCGATAAACTTGAAAAACTAGCACTCATACAACGAATTAGAGAGAATAATGATCGTCGTGTGGTCAAAATGGTTTTAACAAGCACTGGCGATAAAAAGGTTCAAGAAATCTTTTTAAAGTTTTCTCAAGATAAACTCACGGATATGGCCAATATCTTAAGCGAAGTAAATCAGCTAATGAAAAAAATTTTTTAGGATTTCAATAAACTTGAAATCCTTTTTTTATTGGCTGGTTCTTGACAAAAGGGCTCAGCATATAATTTAATTAATATATATTTTAATAATTAAAATATATATTAATTAAATTATAATGAGGTGATTTTTATGTTTCAAAACCTTCGTACCCTAACATTAACAAACGGCAGTATTAAAAATCTGGATCCTGATTACGAACAATTAAATATTCGTGGAGCTGTAGCTTTACATCAAGAAGTACGTCTAAAAAAAATATCTACTCATGGCCATAGTTCCTTTTATTTTCCTGTTACTGTACAGTCATTTAATAGCACAGGCTCTTGTACTTTAAAGGATTATTGTGAAATTGATGAGCTGATAAATGCTGGCAACATAAAAATACGTCACGGCCATGTTCAAAAGATTAATAGTTCTGGAAAGTTCGTGGTTGAAGGGAAATTACAATGCGAAAGATTTAACGCTATCGGAATTGTAAAAGCTGCAGAAATAACGGCTGAGCATGTTCACTTGAAATTGTCAGGAGAAAGTGAAATTGGCCAGTTAACGGCTGAAAATATTTTGATAGAAAAGGATAGGGTAACACTGCTTTCATTTTTGAAGAAAACACTAAGTTGCCACACCATTAGGGGCAAACATTTGAAACTAGCTAATACAAAAGCACAAATTGTGGATGGTGAAGTTGTCATAGTCGGAGAAAATTGTCACATCGAAACACTCTACTACTCAGAAGAATTTACTATTGCTTCCAACGCAAAGGTGCAGCATATTATACGGAGGGAAAAAGAGTGACATTCCTAAAATTGCTACAAACCTTTTTTTGCTCTTTAGCACTAGTTGTATTATCCGTTCTGTACGCTGGATTACTGTTAAGTGGCGTTCTTTCCATATTAGCTGGCTTTTTAAGAACATTCGGATTGGATCAAATTAAGATGAGCATCTGGTACGGTGTAGAACTCCCTGTTATGTTCAGTATTCCACTAGCCGTATTAGTGGCTGTGTTGCTGTTCTTTTGTGCAAAGTATGTCAAACGTCCTATGGTATTTTGCCTATCAAAGATCCGAAATTAACAAAAAAAAGCGTTAAAGAACGAAGATCCTTTAACGCTTTATCTGCTTTACAATTTCAATAGTTTTAAATTCACAGCTATTAATAGAAGATTTGGTAAATGGAAAATTAGTACAACTTTAAGTATCAACTTAGGTGATCCAGTAACAGCAAAGACAGCACCGATTGGCATAGTCACAAATATAATTATGACGATTACAAGATGAAAATATAAAAAACCATGCATGAACAGGATTTTAGTAAAAGATCCAATTGGAAACAACACATATAAAGCTAGCCTGAAAGGGATAATCCTAAATAAACGTATCCTAGCTTATTTTGAAGAACTCAACCGTCTGTCATGAAATATTGAACAACATGGTGATACCTTTTATAAAGAGAATCATGGTTTTATCCGTTATAAGTTAGAAATCATATCAGCATTACTAAACTTCCCCTTCAAGAAAATGAATAAGATATATTTCTGGCCTAGCAAGGAACTCAGTAAAGCTGCTTAAATCTGAATATATCTCATGCTCCACATCATAACATCCCACTTTTCCCTTTGGATTCCATACTACTTGCAAATCAGAATAATTATCAATAGTAGCTGAAAGACGGAGCAGTTTTTGACGGCCGACCTTCATCTCAATTGTATCTGTTAGTCTGAAAAAATCGATAGACTGAATAGCATAATCATTTGCAGCAAGCTTAAGTTGCAATTGATCCCCTGTCAGAAAATTAAGCAGTTCATTGGGTAATTTATATTTTTTTAATTCAAATTTTTTATTCTCTATATGATGAAGCTCTGCGGGTTCTAGCACTTTCAAATAATTAGCTAACTCTATATTTTTTGTACCTACTGCGATGGTGTACGCTCTTTCTCCATCTTTCTCCGTCAATGAGATATCTGCCCCCCGTTCGATCAAATACTTTACCATAGATAAATGACCCATGCGTGTTGCAACCGTTAATGGTGTGGCCCTATAAGGATAGACCATATCTGGTTTTTGATAATTAATATCTACCCCTTGATCGAGTAAATAGGTGACCATATTTTTGTCATAATTTGATACAGCTTGACGTAATACCGCCCCACCATGCTGTTTTATATCAAGTCCGAGTTCATGAATAAGTGGGATATTTTTTTTATTACCATAATAGGCTTGTGAATAGGCACCTGATCCTATTCCATTAAGCCCATCCAATTTTGCCCCCTGTGCAACGATGTAGCGTACTATGTTCTCCTTACAATATCGAACAGCCCATAAGAAAGAAGGATTTTTATCAGCATTCAAGTTAACTTGATATTTGACTAATAGTTTTACTACATCAAACTTTTGGGAAATCAGGGCTAAATTCAAAGGACTTAACGATGTATGTTCACTTAAAATAATATCTTCTTCAATATCCCAGCCATTGACCTTTGCAGACTGTAAAGCAACGATATTACCCGTATAGATATGCATTGCAATCTCTGGTATTTCATGAAAAGTTCCAATACCTTGTAGCTTAATCATCTAACGATTGACTCCCTTCTTACGTTTATAAAAAGTATAGAAAATGACATCTTATATAACAACGGGACATAGTGCTTACAATCTAATTCAATATAATGATGCACATAACAAGATTTATACTAATTTTTAGAGGGCTTTTGTTAAAAAGAGAGCTACTCAGTTAAAAATTTCCCAGGAAAAGATGGCCACAAATCAAAAGAGCTCTCAATCCAAAATGGATTAAGAGCTCTTTAAATTCATATATTATTTATCTTTATTTCAAACGAAGTGCTTCATCTGTTGTTGCATTAATTTCTTTCAGAAGCTCTGGGTTTTCTGCTAATGATAAACCGTAAGATGGAATCATTTCTTTAATTTTTGCTTCCCACTCTTTGATATGTTGAGGGAAACATTTATTAATAACTTCTAACATAACATGTACAGCTGTAGATGCACCTGGCGAAGCTCCAAGTAAAGCTGCAATTGATCCATCAGAAGCACTTACAACTTCTGTACCAAATTGAAGTGTTCCTTTACCGCCAGCTTCTGTATCTTTAATAACTTGTACACGTTGACCAGCTACCGTAATATCCCAATCATCGCTCTTCGCATTTGGAATGAACTCACGTAACTCTTCCATACGTTGTTCTTTTGAAAGCATAAGTTGTTGGATTAAATATTTTGTTAATCCCATTTCTTTTACGCCTGCCGCTAATAATGTAGTGATATTATGTGGCTTTACTGAAGCAAACAAATCCATATTTGACCCTGTTTTTAGGAACTTCGGTGAGAAACCTGCGAATGGTCCAAATAGTAATGATTTCTTATTATCAATATAACGTGTATCAAGATGCGGAACCGACATTGGTGGAGCACCAACTTTTGCTTTTCCGTACACTTTTGCATGATGTTGTTCAGCCACTTCTGGATTATTACATTGTAAGAATAAACCACTAATTGGGAATCCACCAATATGTTTCCCTTCAGGAATTCCTGATTTTTGTAGTAATTCTAGGCTTCCTCCACCAGCTCCAAGGAAGACAAATTTTGCTGAATGATATTCCATTTTACAGCCGTCTAAATCATGCACACGTACTTCCCATGAACCATCACTAGCTTGTTTTAAACTTTCAACACTATGGTTGTAGTTAACATCTACATCTTTTGCTTTTAAGTGGTCAATTAACATACGTGTTAAAGCACCAAAGTTAACATCTGTACCAGTGTCAATTTTAGTTGCAGCAATATCTTCACCAGCTGGGCGACTATCCATAATAAGTGGAATCCATTTTTTTAGTGTTTCAGGATCATTTGAAAATTCCATTCCTTCAAATAAAGGATTTTTTATCATCGTTTCATGACGTTTTTTTAGAAACTCAACATTTTCTTTCCCTTGTACTAAACTCATATGTGGTAAAGGCATAATGAAGTCTTGTGGATTATTGATCAGCTTATTGTTTACAAGATAAGACCAAAATTGTCTTGAAACTTGGAACTGTTCATTAACATTAATCGCTTTTTTGATATCGATTGATCCATCTTTTTTCTCTGAAGTGTAGTTCAGCTCACAAAGTGCAGCATGTCCAGTTCCCGCATTGTTCAATTCGTGAGAACTTTCTTCGCCTGCTTTTTCAAGCTTTTCAAACACTGTAATTTTCCAATCTGGTGCTAATTCTTTAAGTAATGTTCCCAAAGTTGCACTCATGATTCCGGCACCAATTAAGATAACATCTGATTTTATTTGTCTGTTACTCATTTTTACCTTCCTTATATGTTAAGATTTGCAGAAAGGATGTAAGCACTCCCGCTTTAGAAGTACTGTAAGCCATGGAGCAACCTCGGAGCACACCATTTCTGTATCAATTATTACCTTATTGCAGTTTATCACAATTAGTTCAAGAATAAAATATCAACTATTTATATGAGAGTTATCAGCTTTTTTCGAGCCTTTCTATTCATAATTCAAGCAAAAAACTCAATTTTCAATACAGATAAAACTAGGATTTTTTAAGCTTTATGGAATTATCGGCCTAAAAATGGTTGACATTTTCATAAAAAATATATTCTTTTTTATTATTATATCTGTATAATAACATAAATTATTGGCACTCGTCTCATATCTGAATTAGTTAGATAAACCTTCCACCGGGCTTTTTACATGCCAACCATCTATATGAAAGCCGCCCATTTGTTTTAAGACATAACTGACTAGTTCCTCATATAACTCCATCATCTTTTGAGCATTGGACTCTTGCATCGCATGAAGGAATATGTGTTTGAAGCGTTCATCAGGAAAAGCTGGTTTCATATATTTTTGCAAGTAGATGGGATCTCCAAGATAGGCATGAATTTGATAAGATGGAATCATAGCAATAGTTAAGAACTGGCCATACTCCATAAACAAATAAGCTAGTGCATTATGATAGACAAAGGTAAAATCCCCCTCCCTTTTTCATAACAGTCTTTCACATTATCCAACGTATCCCATAATCCATATTTTTTTATTTCTAGAACAGTTTTATTTATTGTTTCATATTTTTTACCTAGCCATGCATGAGCCTGTAATTTTAAATCATTTATTATCCCAGTATAATCAAATAGTATTTTACCAGTTTGAAATTGCACCATTGACATGGTCCTTCATTTTTTAAAATCATCTTGGAAATACCTTCAAATTTGACCTGGTGGATTAGCAAAGTATTCGATTAGAAAACCATCAATTATTTGATTTCCTCTTTCTCGCCATGTTACATCATTTTCCAATACTATATGTACATCTATATCAGATCTTTTGGAAGGTTTCCCTGTAACATAACTCCCACAAACTAGTGTTCCTACAACATCATCTCTGCCTTGCCAATCTTTCAACAATGTTTCAAGTGCTATTTTCCAATTGTCCAATGATCATCCACTTCCTTTTTAATTATGTTATTTTTTGTAGAATACCATTAAAAAACAGAAAACCTATAGTGACCATAAGTTTTCCGTACTTTTCGAAGTCTTTATTTAATTTTTTTAACCGTTAATTTCTTATGACTAACTCCATAACTGACAAGCACATTTTCAATAATTGCTGTGTCATCATAGGATAGGCTAGCTTCAAATTCTATAGTATCATTATCCCACCATTTGAGCTGATCTACATAGCTATATAACTTTTAATTTCCTTATAAATAAACCACACTTCTTTTTAAGGTACGGTTCTTAACGAATATTAAAACAGATCAGTTAAAAATGTTTGCACAGATGTTGGCAATAGTTGATAGAATAATCCCTCATATTTAATATCAAGTATGCCTGCAAGGACAACAACAACAACCACTATTAACAATAGAAAGGCTTTCTTATTTTTAGAAATCCACTTCAATAAATCCCACTCCTCTAACTTTATAGTAAACATGTTAAGTATAGATGAGGTTCATACAAAATAATAATCCCTATTTATGCCTGTCACCTCAACTTACAATGCTACATAAATTAAAATGATAAACAAGAATGATGTAAGAAGGGAATGACTATGGTAAATTTCAAATCGTTTCGTGGTGTCATCACACAAATTAGTGATTTTCCAGTAGGGCAAAATGGGGACAGGGATGGTTGTTATAAAATGATGAGTGTGGAAGATGGGGTAGGCGGAGTCGTCAATTTCATCATTTCTCCTTCTACTTATTTTGTGAATCGCGAGGTTGTTACAACGGGTGAGTGGGTCACAGGATATTACGATGGAGATGCACCTGCACCAATGATCTATCCCCCACAATATCGTGCATTAATAGTAGTAAAAGAAAGTAACTTTCAAAATGTAAAGGTAGATTTTTTTAATCAGCAATTGGTGAGTAGTGATGGTCAATTACAATTAAACCTTTCTCCTTCAACTGTTATGTCACTTAAAAATGGCCAACCTTTTACCAAAAGTCCTGCTAATCGAAATCTAATTGTCATTTATGGCCCTACTACTAGAAGTATACCTGCCCAAACTACTCCATATGAGATCATTGTTTGGTGTTAACTTCTCCTTTGAAAAACGTTTTACGGCTTAAGTCCATCAACTTGAACTTAAGCCGTTTTCGTTTTTTACTGACCTGTCATATTATCTTTCATTTCATGTAGTTGCTGCTTTATTTGTTCTAGATATTCTTTATTTTGCTGCACTGTATCCAAATGTTCGCCGTATTGCTCTGCATTAAAACGTGCATTTTCTGCATGTTTGATTTGATCAAAAGCATGTTCAATAGCTATTTCCTCAGGGTATGATTTTGCATGCTTTAACATACGATCTGCCTTTTGCACTGAGTTACTAAATAATGTACTTGGATGATCCTGCTTCCAACTTGTATCTGAGTGTTTAGCCAACTTATTCTCTTCCCTTCCTAAAAAATTTTTTCATTGTTCAAGTGTAGTATTAAGAAATGCTCAGAAAATATGTATGGAAAACGCATTCAGAAATATAATATTTCCCAGGCTATAAGTGAAGAACTAAGGAAGGTACCTTAGTTCTTCCTCTCAATGTATTGAATAGTTGTCAAATATACACTAGTGCCACGCAGTACGCTCACTGACTGGTTCCTTAATACCTGATTTCCGTTTAGTTTCAGCAAAATTATTGACCTGTGCTGAAGCTGCATCAAGTTCAACTTCAGAACCAAACTCTTCCTGAAGTCTTTGTAGAGGTTGGTTTAGTGTGTTTGCACTTCTCGTTTTATTTGCATTTGCATTTTTACGATTTGCATTCATATTTGACATAACCATCCTCCACCGATTATTTGAGAAGTTTTAAGAACTCCTCACTGTAAAGTTTGTCCATGGATGAAAGAAAGAATGTGCAATAAATTTTTATTTTATTAAGTATGTTGTGGATATTCTTTCCTAGATATGTAATTGTTAATCCCTTTAAGTCGCTTGCAATCTTATTTTCTTTCTGACTATAATACTTGTATACAAGTATACTTAAAAATAAAAAAGGTGATATTATGAGCGAATCTAAGGATTATTTATATCCTCAAAAATGGCTTTCTAAGGCTTCAACTGGCGACCGTATAGCTTATGAACTTAGAATGCGTATTATTTCAGGAATAATTGAAAGCGGTACCATTCTTTCTGAAAACAAATTAGCAGCTGATTTTGAAGTAAGTCGTTCACCCATTCGTGAAGCCTTAAGAACGTTGGCATCTGAAAACATCATCAGACTAGAAAAAATGGGTGCTGTTGTTATTGGTTTGTCGGAAAAAGAAATTGAAGAAATATATGATGTTCGTCTGCTGATTGAAACATTTGTGTTTGAACGCCTCATCAAAATGGATACAACTAACTTAGCACTGGAACTAAGCAAAACATTAGAAATGATGAAGGTTGCTATTAAATATAATGATGCTGACGAATTTTCTTATCAGGATGTTATGTTCCATGAGGCTATTATTCGCTCCATTGGGCATTCCTATATCACGATGATCTGGAATAATCTAAAACCAGTAATGGAAGGGTTAATACTATTATCCATGCGTATGCGCTTTACGGAAAAATACGATGATTTCACGCGTATAGTGAAAAATCACGAGCTGTATATCGATGCTATCCAGGCTAAGGATCGAAAGCTCATGATTAAATCCTTACATGAAAATTTTGATGATGTTCAAGGGAAAGTAGAAGACCTATGGAAGTCACAGCAAATGCTATCTAAAGGGGTTGAGTCACAAGATGACTAACTATATGTTAGGTGTGGATATAGGGACTACTAGCACAAAAGCCGTATTATTCAGTGAGCAAGGTGTTGTTATTCAACAAGAAAATATCGGGTATCCACTATATACACCTGATATTTCTACAGCAGAGCAAAATCCCGAAGAGATTTTTCAAGCTGTGCTGCAAGCCATTACAAACATTATGAAAGCCCATTCGAACAAATCATTATTATTTGTTTCTTTTAGTAGTGCCATGCATAGTGTTATCGCTATAGACGAAAATGACCGACCGTTAACCCCCATCATTACTTGGGCGGATAACCGTAGTGAGGCATGGGCACACAAAATTAAGAATGAATGGAATGGGCATAATATTTATAAAAGAACGGGTACCCCCATTCATCCGATGTCCCCTCTAAGTAAAATTACATGGCTTGTAAAGGAACATCCTGAAATAGCTAGTAAAACAAAAAAATATATCGGCATAAAAGAATATATTTTTAAAAAATTCTTCGATCAATATGTCGTGGATTATTCATTAGCCTCATCTATGGGTATGATGAATCTCCACGCATTAGATTGGGACGAAGAAGCCTTAACGGTAGCAGGTATAACAAGTGCACAATTATCAACACTCGTGCCAACAACTAAATTATTTACCAACTGTAATACTATTTTAGCTGAGCAAATCGGCATTGATCCACAAACGCCTTTTGTTATCGGCGCAAGTGATGGCGTGCTTTCAAATTTAGGTGTCAACGCCATTAGAGAAGGTGAAATTGCCGTTACAATTGGGACAAGTGGTGCCATTCGTACGATTATTAATAAACCAAAAACAGATGTAAAAGGAAGAATCTTTTGTTATGCATTAACAGAAAACCATTGGGTGATTGGTGGTCCCGTAAACAATGGTGGCATGGTTCTTCGTTGGATTCGTGATGAATTTGCCTCTTCTGAAATTGAAACAGCGAAACGACTAGGCATTGATCCATACGACGTATTAACGAAAATTGCTGAGCGTGTAAGACCTGGTGCTGATGGGCTGCTCTTTCACCCATACTTATCAGGTGAACGTGCTCCTTTATGGAATCCAGATGTACGTGGTTCATTTTTTGGTTTAACCATGTCACATAAAAAGGAGCATATGATACGAGCTGCTCTTGAAGGGGTCATCTACAATTTATATACCGTGTACTTAGCATTACTTGAATGTATGGAAAGCCCTGTTACTCGTATTCAAGCAACAGGTGGTTTTTCACGATCAGAGATTTGGCGACAGATGATGGCCGATATCTTTGAATCTGAGGTAGTAGTACCGGAAAGCTATGAAAGTTCTTGCCTTGGTGCATGTATTTTAGGGTTATATGCCATTGGGCAAATTGATTCCTTTGAGATTGTTGCGGATATGATTGGTGACACTTATAAACATACGCCTTTAGAAGAGGCTGCAAAGGAATATAGACAGCTGCTTCCTATTTTCATTCGTTTATCGAGGGTATTAGCAGACGATTATGCATCTATTGCTCATTATCAAAGGAGCTTAATTAAGCCCGACTAAAAAGGAGGAGAATATATGCCTTTAGTTATTGTAGGTATTGGCATTATTGCACTGTTAATTTTAATAATGGGCTTTAAATTAAATACGTTTATCTCTTTAATCATTGTTTCGTTTGGTGTGGCTTTAGCTCTTGGAATACCTTTAGATGGCATTGTGAAAACGATTGAAGCAGGATTAGGCGGTACATTAGGCCACTTAGCTTTAATATTTGGACTTGGTGCTATGCTAGGAAAGTTAATTGCCGATTCAGGGGGTGCACAACGCATTGCTATGACCCTTGTGAACAAATTTGGCGAAAAAAATATCCAATGGGCTGTTGTTGCGGCATCGTTTATTATCGGAATTGCTCTTTTCTTTGAGGTAGGGCTAGTCCTATTAATCCCTATTGTTTTCGCTATTTCAAGACAATTAAAGGTTTCAATTTTGTATCTCGGTATTCCGATGACAGCAGCTTTATCTGTGACACATGGATTTTTACCACCGCATCCAGGTCCTACCGTGATTGCGGGTGAATATGGGGCAAACATCGGTGAAGTATTGCTTTATGGTTTTATTATCGCTATTCCAACTGTTATTTTAGCAGGACCATTATTTACAAAAGTGGCTAAAAAATTGGTGCCTGTATCATTCAATAAAACTGGGAATATTGCCTCTTTAGGAGAGCAAAAAACTTTCGAGTTGGAGGATACTCCTAGCTTTGGCATAAGTGTTTTCACTGCATTGTTACCAGTTATTTTAATGTCCATCGCTACTATAATTACACTGCTACAAAAAACAATAGGTTTCGAAGATAACAGCTTATTAGCAGGAATCCGCTTCATTGGAGAGGCTGGTACTGCCATGTTAATTTCATTATTAGTAGCCGTTTATACGATGGGTATAGCAAGAAAAATACCAATTAAGCAAGTAATGGAATCATGTACAACAGCAATCTCACATATTGGCATGATGCTGTTGATTATTGGCGGCGGTGGTGCCTTTAAACAAGTATTAATCGATGGTGGCGTTGGTGATTATGTAGCTGAGCTATTCCATGGAACTACCTTATCGCCCATTTTATTAGCATGGATTATTGCTGCTATTTTACGTATTTCATTGGGATCAGCTACAGTTGCTGCATTAACAACAGCTGGGCTAGTCATTCCTATGTTAGGTCAAAATGATGTGAACCTTGCATTGGTGGTCCTTGCGACAGGTGCTGGGAGCTTAATTGCTTCCCATGTTAACGATGCTGGGTTCTGGATGTTTAAAGAATATTTCGGGTTAAGTATGAAAGAAACTTTTGCTACATGGACTTTGCTAGAAACAATTGTATCTGTAGCTGGTTTAGGGTTTATTTTATTACTTAGTTTATTTGTTTAAGAAATGTAAAAAAGGGAGCGAGCATAAATGTTAAATACAATAGGCGTTATTGGTTTAGGTGTTATGGGCAGTAATATCGCCTTAAACATGGCTAATAAGGGCGAGCAAGTAGCGGTTTATAATTATACACGTGATCTAACTGACAAACTTCTACAAAAAGTCGAAGGACAAGCGCTTACTCCTTACTATGAAATAGAAGATTTTGTGCAATCTTTAGAAAAACCAAGAAAGATCTTTTTAATGGTGACTGCTGGTAAAGCCATTGATTCGGTGATTAATTCTGTGGTGCCTTTCCTTGAAAAAGGCGATGTGATTATGGATGGCGGTAACTCTCACTATCAAGATACAGAACGCAGAAACGATGAACTGAAGGACCGAGGTATCGGGTATTTAGGGATTGGTATTTCAGGTGGTGAGGTTGGAGCTTTGACAGGCCCTTCTATCATGCCTGGTGGTGATCAAGAGGTCTATGAAAAAGTTGCTTCTATTCTTACGAAGATTGCAGCACAATTTAAAGGTACTCCATGCTGTACGTATATTGGTCCTAAAGGTGCAGGTCATTTCGTCAAAATGGTGCACAATGGAATTGAGTACGCTGATATGCAGCTCATTGCTGAAGCCTATACATTTTTAAGAAAAAATGTTGGATTATCTGTTGAGGAAATTGCTGATATCTTTGAAACGTGGAATCAAGGAGAATTAAAAAGCTATTTAATCGAAATTACAGCTGAAATTTTAAGAAAAAAAGATGATTTAACTGGATTACCACTAATCGATATGATTCTCGATAAAGCTGGCCAAAAAGGAACTGGGAAATGGACGAGTATGCAATCCATCGATAACGGCATTCCTACTTCGATTATCACAGAGGCCTTATTTGCTCGCTATATTTCATCATTAAAAGAGGAACGAGTTCGTGCAGAAACGGTATTAACAGGACCACACATTACTCAGCCAAATCTAGATAAAGATGTGTGGGTAGAATATGTCAGACAAGCCTTATATATGGGGAAAATCTGTGCCTATGCACAAGGATTTACACAATATAAAATGACATCAGAGCTGTATGATTGGAACTTACCATTAAAGGACATTGCGCTCATTTTCCGTAGTGGCTGTATTATTCGTGCTGAGTTTCTAAATGTTATAAGTGAGGCTTATCAAAAGCAGCCTGCACTAGCTAACTTATTAATAGATCCATACTTTGCAGAAAAAACAAAGAATTATCAAAGTGGGTTGAGAAAAATTGTGTGCGAAGGTATACAGGCAGGGAATGCATTTCCGTGTTTAAGTGCTTCTCTCACATATTACGATAGTTATAGAACTGGTTCTTCAAATGCTAACCTATTACAGGCACAGCGTGATTATTTCGGCGCCCATACGTATGAGCGAACTGACTTAGCAGGCACTTTTCACACGGATTGGTAAGTAAAAAGGCTAAAATATACATCATCCCTTCGATGATTGTATATTTTAGCCTTTTATTCTCTACAAACATGTACTCGGTTACGTCCGGCATGTTTTGCTGAATATAGTTCCTTATCTGTCTTATTCAAGAGTTGATATAACGTGTCTTCTACATTTGTACCTTCAGCAACCCCACAGCTTATCGTAGCAGTAATAGGTCCCTGAGTAGTAACAAGAGGTTGTAGCTCTACACTTTGACAAAGCTGATCAGCTAACGCTTCTCCCTCTGACAGGGTGTACCCCTTTAAGGCGAGAACAAATTCTTCACCACCATATCTTGCAAAAAGTTCACCTTTTTTCAATTCACCATGACAAACCTTGACGACATGAATAAGTAATTGATCACCCACAGCATGGCCATACGTATCATTAACATTTTTGAAATAATCAATGTCTATTAACACCACAGTAAATGGGATTGAGGCTCCTTTTGCCTCAACATATGCTTGACTACATTGTTGAAAAAACGCACGTCGATTATAGACTTGTGTCAGTTCATCATAAAAAGCTTGTTTCTCTAACATTCGTTGTAATTTTTTCACCTCAGTTATATCCGTGAAAATTAGTAATAGTCCACTACCATGATTCACATGCTGAAGTGCTGAAATGCGCACTTGATAGGTACGGTTAGTAAGATCCAGCTCAAATTCTTGTGTCTTCACTATGGTCTCTAATGTAAATGGGATAGATTGTTCTGTTACCTCAATTCATATCTTAGTAAAGTTTAAGCCGAACATATATCTAGTTAATGGTGGAAACATCTTGTTACATGCTTGATTAAACTCTATTAATCGAAAGCTTTCATCCAACACGATAACGCCATCATTGATACTATGAAATATTGCATCCTTAGCGACAGGCATTACTCTAAACAGTCGAGAAGAGTGAATAGACCATAAATATAAAAGTGACGAAGCCCATAAAACCATTGGTACTGGATCAATCCCTTGTGGTGTTAAGCCCAACAAGTATATAAATGCTGTTATAATGGGAATCAACTGACCACACATTAACGTAATTAATTGCTGACGATAAGACTTAGCTGTTTCTTTCCAATGAGTCAATACTAGTAAAAATGCTACCAACATGCTGGAAAATGTGAATATGCCATGAATGATATACCATATACCAATTTCCTGATGAACATAAGGAGCCCCCAACACAGGGTCAATTTCAAATACTCGATAATGCAAATGATGGATATCATTCGTAGCAACCATCACTATACTAATAACAGGAATAACAAGAATTCCAATGAGTTTTTTCTTTGATAATTTAAAGCCCAAGTACTGCATGATAAACAATAAGCCTAAAGGTGCTGAAGTTGCCATGCCGACATATAGAATGGTTGTCCAAATCTTTATAGCCTCAAGTGATGTAGCTATTAAACAAAACGCAGATGCAAAACAGTACACCGTTATTAAAGCTGTATAACCAATAAACCGTTGAACAATTTTAGTATAATTGAAGCGTTGTAGAAATACGTATAAACATAAATACAAATTTAGTACACCCGATGTACAGCTAAGAGTAATAAAAGCGGTCAATTGCGAATTCATGTCTATGAACTTCTTTAAATTTTTATTTTTAATGTAGCATAGATGCAAAACTTTGTGGATTTATTTATGGCACAAATGGCATCAAAAATCTAAAGGGATTCAGGAGAATCAACATGACGAATAAGGACAACTTAGATATCATATTTTCAGACCAAACCGAAAGCCACTCCCATCCTTTTTACAATAAACAAATTGTTTTTACAGGCGCACTTTCCACCATGACCCGGTCAGACGCAGCCAAACAAGTAAAGGCTTATGGCGGTTTTTTGCAAGGCACCGTTACACAACAAACCGATTTTGTCATCCTTGGAGACAAACGTCGTGGCATAAGCATCAAACAACGCAAGGCCGAGCAGCTAATGAACCTTGGCCAGGACATTCAAATACTTATAGAGGATGACTTTTTATGGCTTATTTCCATGTCAAAAGAGATTGAAAGGTAAAAAGAGTATGTATGACTTCTCTACATACTCTTTAATCAATTTTTATTTTATCGGCACGACAATAGGCTTCAATGTATACGGTTCTTTTATAGGTTCCAATGCCCCTGAGCTATCCTTGATTTTGTAAACACCCACTACAGGAGTGATCATAACCGAGGTAGCTTGTTCATCAAAGTTGTTTGCAACAATGCGTGGGAAATTTCCACGCCCTTCGAAATCTGTATTATGACTAGTCCCTCTATAATGAATAACATTATAATTATTCCCTAAATTATCACTCACAATATAGTCAATAAGGACACCCCGCCATGCATCATTCTCATTTGCTATCAAGACCTCTTCTGAAAGATAAAATGCTGTAGAAATAGGTGTCTTCGTTATTTTAAAAGCTTCTATTTTTATGCCTTCACCTTCCGTTTTCATACGATCCTTTTCCACGCGCTGTGTTTCACTTTCAAGCTTCTCTAAAATAAATTCAAATGCCCAGTCTCCCGCCACTGAATTATTGCCATTATTTAAATCCACGATTTGATTCCCCTGAAAAGTAATATGAACTTCCTCCGGCTTTGAGCCTCTAATAAGTTCAAAAATGTACAATACCGCATACTCATTGTTGCTTATCTTTTGAACCAAATAATTTTTTGAGAAGCCGCCGTATTGATACCTATTGCCAAATTCCTCAGCGGATACTTCACGATTTTCACTATATAAAACAGGTCTTTCCCCTAAATCCTTTTCGCTTTTTATGGTGTAAGCAATAGTAATATTTTCGCCATCATATACAGCGTCTGTAACAGTTACTTCAACTCCGTTACTTTCTTGGCTCATTTCAACATTTGTAGAATAATGATCATAATTGTTAAATACATACCTTTCATCATCAATGAATAATTCGAATATACTTCCGATAAACGGTAAATTTGCAGCAAATGTAGGAAATGTATAGCCAAGTGTCATACTGAATGCGATAAAAAAGGTAGCCGCTACAATAAAATTCCTGATAAAATGCTTTTTCTTTTTGACCTTCATGACATTTCTTTTAATTCTCTCTTTTTCAAGTCTACTTACTTCCATTGGCTCCATATTTATATCAAGGTTTAAATCATTAAATTGTTTATATAACTTTTTCATGTCATACTTCCCCCTAAACGAATTTGCTGTAATCGTTTTTTTCCACGATATAGTCGATTATCAATAGCAGCTTTTGTTAAACCACAATGAGCAGCAATTTCTTCGTTCTTCATATTTAAAAAGTATTTCATTGTAAAAATATCACGATCTAACTGCTCTAATTGAGTCATCATCATGAGCAATTCGTCTGTAGATGTCTTGATGAAGTATTCTTCCTCGGCTGATATTGCTACCTCACCTGTTTCATTGAGCCCATAAAAATATGGTGTTTTAGACAGCCCTCTTTGTTTTGAAATTGCTTTAAACTTTGCTATCGTGCATATCCATCTTCTAAAATCTTCTTTATCTCCTTTAAATTGTTTAGCATTTTCATAAGCCCCTAAAAATGTATCACTCATACATTCCTCTATTATTTGAGGATCATTATAGGATTTTAGAGCATTGTAAATGATTGCTTTTACAATTCCCATATATTCATCAATGACGTATTGAAGTGCTTCTTCCCGCCTTTTCTTAAGATGCTTAATAAAGTTTTCATCCGTTACCCTCATGCAAACACCCCTTCTTCCACAACTTTAAAGGATCCTTCATATAAAACATCGCTCAAACTTCAAATTCTTCTCATATTACTTAAAAATATTTATTATTTCAATTTTATAACAAATATAAAAGGCTAAATCCTAATTGATTTAGCCTTTTTAACGTTTAGATTATGTTTAGATTTTTATCAAGAACTACTTATTTACCTTAGGTGCTGGATAATCAAAGCCCTTCGTATCCACTTCCACCTTTTTCATTTGCTGATCTTCTAGTGGTTTATCTGCACCATCTCGCTCAGCAGCAACAATGGCATCCACCGTTTCCATTCCTTCAATTACTTTCCCAAAAGCTGCATATTCACCATCAAGATGTGTAGCTTCTTTCACCATAATGAAAAATTGTGATCCTGCAGAGTTTGGATCTTGTGAACGAGCCATTGAAATAACCCCTCGTTCATGCTTCAGGCTATTGTCAATACCATTTGAGGAAAACTCACCATCAATTGAATAGTCAGGTCCACCTGTACCATTACCTAAAGGATCTCCACCTTGAATCATAAAATCAGGAATTACTCGATGGAATATAAGACCATCATAAAATCCCTCTTTCACTAAGGAAATAAAATTAGCTACTGTATTCGGTGCTACAGCAGGTTCCAATTCAATGACAATTTTTTCATCATTGTTCATCGTAATGGTCACAATGGGATTTTCTTTTACTTTTGATGCGTAATCCACCGTTTCTTCCGATTCATTCGTTGTAGTTCCCTCTGTTTTCTTACTGTCCTTAGTACCACAGCCCGTCAATACAAAAATGATTGCTAGCAGTGATAACACTAAATAAAAACCTTTATTACGTGTGAACATCTTTTCAACTCCTCTTATTTACCATCAATTCATTATAAAACTATCGGATGATTAACCACAAATCAATAACACATCTCTATCCAAAGGACTTTTATTATTACTGCCCCTGCCCTCAATTGTTATTTAAACTGTGCTTAAAAGTTATAACAGCCAAATTATCTGAATATTAAATAAAAAAATAAGGAAATAATTTAATAGAGGATATTTTAAGGTACTGTAGAAAAAATTTAGGAAGATCTTTTATCTTGAATGGATTTTAATGATTTTAAATTTAATTTTGATCCTTAATAGTAAAACATTAAGGAGGTTAAGAGATTGAAGTGAGCTCAATATTCATTCAATTTATTTCAAAAACATATGATGATGCAAATACGATTTTAAATAGAATTCAATTAAATAATAGAAAAATCTAGATATTCTTCAACTTAAGTAATGCCAACCCATTTTAGAATTAACACTTTATTGTCCCCTGAAAACGTCACAAAATGCACCTACGAGCTGTTTACTAAATGTACATTTACTTTTCACCCTTTGTCCCAACCTAATAGATGATTATTGCCACTGTAGAATATATTTAAATTTACTTTTTCTTAAAAAGGATTCTAGTCCTACATAAAAAGGTAATGGCTTAAACAAAAATATATCCATAAGAAATTTTTACTAATTTCCATATTTTTTTACCTACCTGTTTATTACTACTGTAAAATAAAATACTAAGACATTCGATACGAATAAAGCAAAAATTTAACAGAAATCTCTACAGGACAATGATATAAAATTGGGGGTTCATTTAAATGTCTATGGAACAAACGAGGTATTCTCGACTGGCCAATATAACAAAAATGATAAACATGAAGCTAGATTTACGTGAAGTATTGGAGCAGGTAACAATAGCAATTTCTGAAGAAATCGTTAACTGTGATTCGGTAGGAATTTATCTGCCACAAAAAGATGGAACATTCAGAGGTTATGTAGGAAAACCTGAAGTGATTAACGGCTGGACATTGAATATGCATGTCATTGACACCGAAATAGATTTACTTGCAAAAGAAGTAATTGAAACAAAGAAAACAATCTATATTCCTGATACCTCAAAGGATAATCGCCCTGACCCTAGAGCCGTTGAAGGATTTCATATTAAATCTTTATTAGTACTTCCAATTTCCTTTGAACAAGAGTTGTTTGGACTTGTTTTTTTATTTGATTATGGGATTCCAATGAACTTAGTCGAAGAAGAGATTCAAACGGTTGAAGCATATGTAAATATGGCTGCGGTTGCTATTCAAAATGCAAATAACTTAGCTTATAAGGAACACCTTATAAATGAAAAGCAGTTGTTGCTTGATGTTACACGTGATTTATCAATGTGCTCTTCACTTCAAGAGAGCCTTGATAAATGTTTTTTTTACTTAGAAAAGGTTTTAGATAATAAGAATATAGGTGTTCACCTATTAGATCCTCTTGCAGAAAAGAGAGTTAAACCGGCTAGGCTGAGTAAGGAAAGTGATTGGACAGAAGAAAATTGGCTGAAAACACATAACAAAATTAAAATTGATGAAAGCAATGATGCTGTCATGCAAGAGGTTTTTGAAACTAAAAAAGCGATTCTTATTCCAAATGTTTTTGAGGATGACAGGCCAAATCATGAAGTTTGTCGTAATTTCGGCATTGACGGTTTAGTGATGTTTCCTTTGATTTCAATGGGTGAAATTTTAGGCCAAATCTCTATTGTAAATCTTGAAAAAAAACCTTTCTTCTATACAGAAGCTGAATTACAGTTAGCCCAATCAATTGTTGATGCTACAGCATCGACACTATCAAACTTGTTATATATGGAAAAGCAAGAGATCATCATCGAGGAGAGAACCTCAGAAGTAAGAATCAAAAATAAAGAGCTTGAAAGAGTGGTCGCAGAGTTACAACAACTTAGTCGCGAAAAAGAGTTAATTCTCAATTCTGCAGGTGAAGGAATCTTTGGATTAGATCTTGATCGAAACATTACATTTTGTAATCCCGCAGGTGCACTCATGTTGGGTTATGAAACAGAGAAGGAATTGATTGGTAAATCAGTCGATATTATTAAGAGTGGTTGTGAACAAGAGGACAAAATTATTGTTTCATCCTTTTTAAATTCAAATTTCAACAGCTACGAAGTATTTTTTAGAAAAGATAGCTCTAACTTCCCAGTCGAATATGTAACTTCTTTAATAAAAGAAGGAGACAAGATTGTAGGCGAGGTTATCACATTTAAAGATATAACGCAAAGAAAACAACTAGAAGAAAAGATTAAATACCATGCTTATTTTGACAGTTTAACAGATTTACCCAATAGAGTTCTTTTAATAGACCGACTAACGCAAGGACTGAAATCTGCAAAAGTGAATGGTGAAAGATTTGCAGTTCTTTATTTGGATTTAGATCGTTTTAAGTTAGTAAATGATTCACTAGGTCATAGCTATGGTGATTTATTGCTCCAACATGTTGCCAAACGTTTAAGTGCTTGCGTTCCAGAAGACTCAACTGTATCAAGACAAGGTGGAGATGAGTTTACAATCTATTTACCAAATATTAAATGTGAAAATGACATCTTGAAGGTTATTAATTGTATAAATGCTTCCTTCGCTAAACCTTTTAATTTAGTAGACAATGAAATATATATTAAAGCTAGTATTGGTATCAGCATGTTTCCTGAAAACGGCGATACTACAGAAACATTAATCAAAAATGCAGACACAGCTATGTATAAATCGAAAGAAACACCAGGTACTAGTTACCATTTCTTTAGTGAAGGGATGGATACAAGAACTTTTGAAAGTATTAAACTTGAAAACGATTTATATAAGGCGTTAGAGCGTGATGAACTTGTTATTTTCTATCAGCCTCAAATAAACTATAAAACAAACAGAATTAAGGGTGTTGAAGCTCTCTTAAGATGGAATCACCGAGAATATGGAATGATAACACCCGATAAGTTTATTCCAATTGCTGAAGAAACGGGTTTAATCGTCCCCATAGGTGAGTGGGTTCTTAAAGAAGCCTGCAAACAATTAAAAGAATGGCATAATCAGGGATATCCTTTAATTAGTATGTCTGTGAATTTATCAGTTCATCAGTTCGAACAGAATAATTTATTCTCTATTGTAAAAAATGTCCTAAATGAAACTGATTTGTCATCTGAGTATTTACAACTGGAGCTCACAGAAAATCTAATTGTAAAAAATACAGAGGTAACATTAAAAACGATGACACAATTGAAGGGACTTGGGGTAAATTTAGCTATTGATGATTTTGGTACCGGATATTCTTCTTTAGGTTATTTAAAAAATTTGCCGATTTCCACCTTAAAAATTGATAAATCCTTTGTACAAGAAATGATGACGGATGATGCAGCAGCTATTACAAATACAATCATTACCCTTGCTCAAAATTTAAAACTTGAGGTTATTGCTGAAGGTGTTGAAACAAAAGAACAAGCTGACTATTTATTGGCACAAAATTGTCATTTAATGCAAGGATATTTTTTCAGTAAGCCTATGAAAGCTGGAGAAATTATGAAAAAATATTTCTATTAGTGTTTAAAATTTATTAAGCAAAGGAGAAATATTATGAAAGCAGCTCGTGTAGTCTTAGAATATTTAAAAAGTAGTGGAGTGCAATATATTTTTGGTATTCCAGCTGGTTCAGTAAATGCATTTTTTGATGAACTCAATGATATGAGTGACTTAACACCCATTGTCACAAAACATGAAGGAGCAGCATCATACATGGCTGCAGCTTACGCAAAATACACAGATCAGCTGAGTGTTTGTATTGGTTGTAGTGGTCCTGGTGGGACAAATCTTGTAACAGGTGCTGCAAATGCTATGCGGGAGCATTTACCAGTTTTATTTTTAACTGGTGCTGTTCCTGTCAGCACCATCGGTCTAAATGCCTCTCAAGAGCTAGATGCTGAACCGATCTTCCGACCAGTAACCAAATATAGCGTAACAATTAAAGAATCCAAGGATTTATTGAAAGAAGTAGTAAAAGCCTCCGAAATCGCTATATCTGGAGTGCCAGGTCCTGTACATATTGCTATCCCCATAGACGTTCAACACGAAATAGTTCAAAGCGTAGAAATACCAGCTCCACCAATAAGAACAGCAATAGTTCCTGAAAGAGATACTATTAAAAATGTAGCTGAAAAGCTTTTAGAAAGAGCAAGTGGTTATATTTTGGTAGGACAAGGGGTAAGAAATTCTGTAGAACAATTACTGGAGTTAGCTGAAATACTAAATTGGCCGATTATTACAACACCGCAAGCCAAAGGGTACATCCCAGAGGATCATCCTCTTCTGATTGGTGTTTTCGGTTTTGCTGGCCATGAAGCTGCCTCAGAATTGATAGCTGAAGGTAATGGACAAGTATTACTGATCGTGGGTTCAAGTTTAGGTGAAACAGCAACAAATAACTACAACTTAAACCTTACGAAAAATCGTCTATCTATTCAAATGGACTTTGATCAATCTGTGTTCAACCGAAAATATGAAATTGATATACCCGTGCTAGGTGACATCCATATTAGTTTATTATTGCTTATTGAAGAACTAAGAGCTAAAGGTCAAGCAAGAACTTCGTTTGAGGTTATAGAAACTAAAGAGATTTATGAAGCAGACACAGGGGAATATAACACGAAAAACGTATTGTTAACTATTCAAAAATATTTACCTGCCTCTACAAGATACGCTATTGATATTGGTGAATTTATGTCCTATGTCATTCATCATATGCAAGTAGTAGATTATGATACGTTTAATATAAATGTCCACTTTGGAGCAATGGGAAGTGGGATTGGATCTGCCATAGGTTCAAAGTTAGCTGAACCCGAACGTCCTGTTGTATGTATCACAGGTGATGGATGCTTTTTCATGCATGGAATGGAAATATTAACAGCAAAAGAATATAATCTGCCGATCTTATTTATTGTAATGAACAATGCCCGTTTAGGAATGGTATACCATGGACATGCTTTACAGTTTCGGCGTACTCACCCATCGTTTGAGCAACATCCAATTAATATTAGTGCTATGGCTTCCGCGATGGATATACCAAGTTTCCAAGTAACAGAACTGCAAGATATTAACCATGATATACTTCATAACTTGTTGAATTTAAATGGGCCAGCAGTTTTGGAAGTAGTTTTAACAGATCATAATACACCTCCTATGGGAGATCGAGTTAAGTTTTTATCCTCTTTTGGAAAGTAGATTTTATCACTAACGATGAAAGGTCATATAGACGGGATGAATACCCCCTCTATATGACCTTTTTAATTTATAAATGCGCAAATGATTGTTGAATGACCCCGAGTATAGCACCTATTGTTTTTCCTTTGAAAGCATCTGAAACAGCTTCACCCGTGGGATTTGAGTAATAGTAACTATCCATTGTATCATCGAAGTAATATCCGATACTTGCTAGTTCATGCTGTAAATTAGTTGGCAATTCCTTAAGCCCAGTTTGTTCTAAGAAGTAATTTGTAGAGTAGACCTTCACATCTATATCTCCTGCACCTGTATGTACGACAAACAAATCCTTTTCATGTTGAACAATCCATTGACCCTTTGAATATAAAGATAGCCTTGCTCCCTCTAGTGAGGAAATGGCATCCAAATTAACACCAAACATTTCATTTAGAATACTTCGAGCCTTTGCCCCTGTTATATTTCCCTCATATTGTTGTAGAAAGGAATCTATTGCCTCTCTCCCTGATAATGAAGAAATTCCTTCCATCTCTTTATTTACAATAGGAGCCTCATCTAAATTAATTTTATAAATGAACTCTACAACATGCCAAATCTCCGTACTACTAATCTTTTCTTCATACGTCTCTAAATGCTGATCCATCATTTCTGCCTTCTTCATCTTTCGGCCCTCCCATAAAACTATTCTATAGCCTCTCATACTGTAATAACCTAAAAATCCACACTTCTAATGTTTTAAATTGCACATGACCTTAATAAACCATAATTCCCTTGTCTAGAGCGGATTGATTTTGTACCGGATTTCCTAAAATATATAGCTTTTTCAAATTCGGTAGATTCACTAAAGGCTCTATATTTGAAATAGCGTTGTTTTCCAAATGAAGCACTTCAATTTGTTGCCAATTGTCCAAAAAACTTAACGATTGTAATGAACTATCTTGTAAAGTAAATGAACGTAGAGCTGACAAACCAGCAAAGAAAGGCATCACCTTATCAACCTCATGCACCCAATCACCATTCCCTACTCGCATCGATACATCATTTAAAGTTAAATGTAACAGCACATTGTTCGTTAAAGGATGCTCATTAGTAAATTGAAAATTACATTTAGAACATTTTAATGTTTTCACATGTTTTAGATTGAATAGCTCGCTCGTTCCCTCTTCAAAAACTGTCTCGTCAAAATGTAGTGTTTGCAAATTGGGTAGGTCATTTAAAGAACTAATCTCTGTAAAAACCCCATACTCCCTCGCTGTAAGTTGTTCTAGCTTTGGATATTTCCGTAATTGTGCACCATTTAATGTCGAATCCGATCCACTTATATCCACAGTCAAATCTTTTAAACTAGGTGCCTCTAGCTTCGGTATAAAAGATCCTGTTATTTCCGCCTTCTTCAAATGGGGCGCTACTATCGGTAAAGTGTCGCCATAGTAACCCGTTAGCGTAAACTCTGTGAGTGACGTTAGACTGTTCACAATATCAAGTAATTCCAATTGACCTGGAGAAGATAAACGTAGCTTTGTTAAAGACGACTTATTTCTCAATTTTTCTAAATTAGCGATGTTCATATATTCAAGATCAAGTGATTGTAGATTAGGCATGTTTTGTATGAAATCAAGTGTTTTTAAATTTCTTACCGATGTAAGCTTCAGTTCCTGTAATTGATTCAGTGAATAAAAAGAGCTAAAATCTGTCGCTTCACTATTATCGATCGTTAATGATTCTAAATTTGTTAAAGTAGACAGCCATTTAAAATCATTGGTAAATTTTAAAGACAGTGATTTTAGCGGCAATTTATTTAGAAGCTGGAAATCTGTGACCTCTTCCGTCAAATAAGATATTTCTAGTGATTGGAGATTGGGAAACTCTAATAATAAAGCAAGCTCATTATTGCTTCGAATTTGGATAGAGAGTTCTGAAACCGTAGATTTATCGCTAAAGTATTCCGCAATTTTACTAAAAGATTCATTAAAGCTTCCGGTATAGCTTTTTAAGTTTTTCAAATGTCGAAAGCTTACTTTTTCACTTTGCGATATTTCATAATCATTCATCAGCTTCAATACAGTCAATCCAGTAAATGCTTCGAAGTCCTTTTGTTCAATTTTTTGTGTATTTAATAACTTATCCTTCATAATATAGGTAACAATTTCTGCTTCCTTATTTGTAAACGGATCATCCAGACTGTAATCAAAATGCCATTGATCCTCAGAAAAATAGGCAGCCAAATAACGGATGCTTGCAATTTCTTCTTTACTTGGCATTACATCCCCCTTTTCAAAAACATCTTTTAAAAAGAGTAGTAAAACCTCGCTTTCTGGTATTGTTCGTACAGATGTCTCTCCATAATTTCCTTCTTCTTTTTGATTGTTGCTTAAAAGCAAATAACCAAAAAATACACATAGAAAGACTATCGGTATAAGAAGAAATACTTTTAAATTCGTTTTTGGACGTGTCGCTGTATGAGGAGCAGTTGTACCATAATAATTATTAATCGTTTGATCTACATAATAGACTTTATTTTCTTTTAACATTATTTCAGTATCACAAAATGGACATTTGAATGATTGCCCCTCTTTAAATTCAATGTTTCCATTACAATTAGGGCATTTTAATGTAACAAATTCCACTGACAATCCCCCCTCCCTGTCTATTTCCAATTAAGCTTAGTGGTCTGAAAAATAAATGTCAATATTTCTAATAAACACTAATCATATCCCTCCTTTAGATCTACAATAAAAATGCTGTGGTGGCCTATATGCAATCCCCATTAATTTAAAGAGGAACATCTTCGAATTTTCTTATTTGTGGCTAAGCTAATTAATTGTGAAGAAATAAAGGAAATATGTTATCTTTTTGCAAGGTAGTATTTTGGAAAGAGAGGATATTCATCAATGAATCAAAATAATTTCTGGCTTGATTTACCGCGGCCATTTTTCATTTTAGCACCTATGGAGGATGTGACAGATGTTGTATTTCGTCATGTCATTAGTGAGGCAGGTCATCCCGACGTATTTTTCACAGAATTCACAAATACGACAAGCTATTGCCAGCCAGACGGCATGGATAGCGTGCGTAACCGCTTAGCTTTCACAGAAGATGAGCAGCCGATTGTTGCTCATATTTGGGGAGACAACCCTGAACATTTCCGTCAAATGAGTATCGGCATGAAAGAGCTGGGCTTTAAAGGGATCGATATTAATATGGGTTGCCCAGTCGATAATGTAGCTGAGCGAGGAAAAGGGGCAGGCTTAATTCTTCATCCTGAATTAGCCTCAGAAATTGTCCAAGCTGCAAAAGCAGGTGGTTTACCTGTTAGCGTAAAAACAAGACTAGGCTTTACTGATATAGCAGAGTGGCGTGAGTGGCTCACTCATATTTTAAAACAAGACATCGCTAATCTTTCTATTCATCTACGTACACGAGAAGAAATGAGTAAGGTCCCCGCACATTGGGAATTGATTGCAGATATTAAAAAACTACGGGATGAAATAGCTCCTGGAACATTGCTAACGATCAACGGTGATATTCCTGACCGAGTAACAGGTTTAAAATTAGCTGAGCAATACGGTATCGATGGGGTAATGATTGGGAGAGGTGTGTTTTCAAACCCCTATGCCTTTGAACATGAGCCAAAGGAGCATAGTGCGGAGGAATACCTGAACTTGCTATCCCTTCACCTCAATCTCCATGATCATTATTCTAAGGAATTTGAAACTCGTTCATTTAAAGCATTACAACGTTTCTTTAAAATATATGTGCGCGGCTTCAAGGGAGCTAGTCAATTACGAATTCAATTAATAAACGCAAGTTCTACCAATGAGGTACGTGAACTACTTGCAGCGTTTACTGGAAACGAATTAATAAAATAAGCCTTCATAATAAAGGAGACTGGCTATTGCAAGCCAATCTCCTTTTTGGTTGCTTTGTCATACATTTCGATACATTTTAGAAGACTACTGCTCTTCTGAACTTTCTTTATAGATCATCTCTTTATTGTCAGTATGAATGCTTTTCATTCCCTCAAAAAATGAATACTCACTCCTTAAATAATTTTCTAACTCTCCTTTATCTTGCGGAAGCTGAGTTAAGTAATACTTTGAGCTATCGATTCTTTTTTGAATTTCTTGTTGATTTTGGGTCGTCATTCCGTGACCGGGTATATGGGTTGTGATTGCATGATTAAGTAAAATCTTTTCAGCCTTATTCATCGTATTCACATAATCCTTATAGCTGCTAAAGATGAACGGAAATTCAACATCGGACAAGTAATCGCCCGAAAGAAATAACCCGAATGGCTCTATCACTGTAAATAAGCCATCATCTGTGTGACCAGGGGCTTGATAAAAGGTCATCGTGATCGAATCTAACTCTAATGTATATCCATCCTCTGAAACGACAATATCAACTGTAGGATATACAGGGAAATAACTCCTATGTAAATAATATTTCTGATCAAATTGATGAATTTTTTGAACGCTTTCTGCTTTATTCGAATAGTCATCAAATCGTTTAGAGGCAATTACCTTGGCCTTTGGAAACGCTCCTGAACCAATAATATGGTCAAAATCACTATGCGTATAAATAATATATAGTTGTTTGTCACCTTGAATGTTGTTTATAAAATCTTGAATTTCTTGAATTTCACTAGGTAACCAATTAGGATCTGTCATAATGATTGCTTCATTCGTTTGAATGATTGCCGAGGTAGTCATATATAATGCACTTTGAAAAACTGTAATAGTATTGTTTTGGAATTGAATCATCTTGAACCTTCCTTTTCCCCTTTTAAAGGTAGCATCTTTGAGTTAGTATGGTAGATTTTGAACAAGGCTTCTTAATGTAAAAATTCGTGCAAACTTAGTAAATTCCTGCTTCAAGAAAAAGTGTAACGTAACAGGAATGATGTTTAAGCATATTTCATGTAGCTATTAAAATCAGTAACCTTATCGATAGTGGAAATCCAATAACCCCATGCAATCTAGAAAGATTTTTCTTGTAAAAATATTTTATGATATGATGTTTAGGTTGTTTATCTACTCTGTGACACATCTATATTCATCTAAGAAAGAGGTATTTATGCACCACACACAATTATCCAAGCGACATTGGTTACTTATTTTAACACTTACTTCATTAACATTTGTGCTGGGGACAAGTGAATTTGTCATAGTCGGAATCTTAACTGATATTTCTTCAAGTCTACAAATGACAAATGCAAAAGCAGGCACACTCGTTTCTGCATTTGCCCTTACATTTGCCGTTGCTACACCACTCGTGATGTCCGCAACAAGTCACTTTCCAAAGCGTAAATGGATGTTGTTTTTGATAGCATCTTTCATCGTCTTTAATGCTTTGTGTATCATTTCTACGAACTACATTATGCTGTTGCTACTTCGTATTATGACAGCGGTTGTAACAGGCGTTTTAATTTCTCTAGCCATGATTGTTGCAAGCGAAACCATGCCGAGTAACAAACGTGGACTTGCCATTTCATTCGTTTTCGGCGGTTTCACACTGGCAAATGTCGTGGGGGTACCAATTGGTATTGTAATTTCCAACTCGTATGGATGGAATGCCACTTTCATGTTAACCACTTTACTAGGAGGGGTTGCATTTTGGGCATCCTTTTTCGTCTTACCAAAAGGGCTCAGTCAAGTACGTAGCTCCATACGGGATCAGTTTTCTCTCATAATCAAGCCACGTATTTTAATGGCCTTTTTCATTCCTGCCCTAGGATTTGGTGCAACTTACGCGGTCTTTACGTACCTTGTTCCTATTTTGAAGGGAATGGGGGCTCCAAATCATTCTATTAGTTTCATCCTTTTTGGATATGGGTTTATTTCGATATTCAGCAATATTCTCGCTGGCAAAATTGCCAATCACAATCCTATCGGTCGCCTTCGGTTTGTTTTTCTCGTGCAGGCAATTGTTCTAATATGTTTATTTTGGACTACCAATCATTTTATTTTAGGACTAGTAAACATCGGATTAATGTCGTTAATGGCGATCCTGCTAACAACATCTACTCAGCTTTATTTAATTGATCTAGCTGAAATTTACCAACCAAGTGCTAAAGGATTGGCCGCTTCACTTATGCCCGTTGCGAGTAACGTAGGTATCGCTTTTGGTTCTGCATTAGGCGGAATTGTCTATCATCAAGGGAATTTAATGAATGTAACATGGGTCGGTGGGCTCGTTGCAGTCTGTGCAAGTCTACTAACATTTTTTAGTCATCACTTAGATCAAAAACAATCAACATAAAAAACGAAAGACATTTACTGTTGAGATAGTTTACAAACACTCTTAGCTGGCGATTTGTAAAAAAAATCGCCAGTTATTTTTATTTCCAAAACCACACTCTAAAAAGATTTCTCCTCCAATAATGGCCTCTCTCCTCTTCTATAAGCTACTACTCGACCGACTATACCTACATCGGCTGTTTTGATAGGATTAATTGAAAAAATTTGGATAGGCATTTCTCATTTGAAAGTTCTACTTTTTTATTCAATTTCTAGGAAGATAGATTTAATCTATACTTCTCAAAATGATACTAATTATCAATATTTCATAATATTTAAATATTCCAATACTCGAACTAATTAAATTGTGATAAATTGGAAATATCACACTAAACTGAAAAGTGTGACAATTAGAGGCGGAGGAGGAAATGAGATTTGAAAAAGTTTAAGTTTACAAAGTTCTTAAGTAGTATGCTAGCTTTCGTTATGGTGCTTTCTCTATTGGTTCCTTTGTCGAGTGCTCGTGCTGAAGAATCGAAACCATTCAAGCAGGATAGTCAAAGTGAAAGTATACTTCAACTAAAGGCGACTATCGCTGAACAGCTAAGCTTGTCTAAAGATGGTCCAACTCTCCACGAAAGCTTACAAAATGTATCAGGCAATCAAGAGGTTGCAGTCATCATTCATTTATCTGAAAAGCCTGTTGCATTAGAGCAAGGGATAAGCCAAGTCAAAGGCCAAAGATTCTCTAATGCCCAAGCAAATGAAGCTCGGTCAAATGTAAAAGTACAACAAGCACAAGTAAAAAAAGAGTTAGCTACTAAAAACGTTCAGATGACTCAAGGATACACATTTGATACTGTTTTAAACGGCTTTGCGGCAACTGTAAAAGCAAACGATCTCCCGAAACTGCTTACAATAGAAGGAATTACATTAATCGAACCTGATGTAATTGTTTACGCATCAGAAGATAATACAATGAAATCATCAGAACTTATTAAGGAAGATCCAATAGAAGCTCAAATGAATACAAGTAATTCTTTCCTGGGCATCGAAGAGCTTTGGAAGGAAGGGCTTGAAGGACAAGGAATTAAAGTTGCAGTATTAGATACTGGTATTGATACAGATCACCCTGAGTTCGCTGGAATTTACAAGGGTGGGAAAAACTTTATTCCAAATTCATCAGCTTACACGAAGCCTCGGGCAGATGACGACGCATCGGAAACATTACCTTCGGAGCGTCCTGTCGGTACACCTGAATTTAATGAAAAAGGAAGCTCGTTCTATACATCTCACGGTACACATGTTGCTGGAACAATTGCAGCAATCGGAGCTAACGAATTCGGTATAAAAGGAATTGCTCCAAAAGTAGACCTTTATGCTTACCGTGTTCTTGGTGCATATGGAAGTGGAGCTTCATCAGGTATTGTTAAAGCAATTGAAACTGCTGTAATAGAAAAAATGGACATTATCAACCTTTCACTTGGTGGGGGACCTAACTCTGAAACGGATGCTGGTTCATTTGCTATTAATAATGCAATGATTGCTGGGACAATCGGAGTAATTGCAACAGGGAACTCTGGTCCAGATCGCGGAACAATGGGCACACCTGCAACCGCTCGTTTAGGAATTGCTGTTGGTAACACTACAAATCCTGAAACAATATATAACGGGGAAGTGAATATTACAGTTGGCGACTACAACTTAACAAAACAGCTTCCATTAATGGGGACAACCTTTGGGGGAAATTTAGCAGCACAGCTTCAAGGAGAATTTGACCTAGTTGCTGTTCCTGGAAACGGGGAAGTAAATGACTTTGAAGGAATTGATGTAGCAGGTAAAGTGGCATTGATTTCTCGTGGCGGTATCGCATTCGTTGATAAAATTGCGAACGCAAAAGCAAATGGAGCGGTCGCAACAATAATTCATAACTTTGCTGGTGGAACGAATGCACCGAACATTTCAGGCACACTCCTCGGTGATTCATTTGATTTTCTGCCAACATTTGATATGTCCCAAACAGATGGCGATGCAATTCGCGCTGCATTAGCAAACGGGACCGGAAAAGTAAGCTTTAGTCAATTTGCTTCCACAAAGACACTGGGAGATGAAGTATACTCTTCAAGTTCACGTGGACCATCTACACCAAACTTTGATATTAAACCAGATGTAAGTGCGCCTGGAACAAACATTATGTCAACGATTCCAATGTACAAAAAGGATTTCCCTGATGCAGATTATGGAAAAGCATATGATCGTAAAACAGGAACTTCTATGGCAACACCACATATTACAGGCATTGTTGCATTAATTAAACAAGCAAATCCCGATTGGAACGCGTTCGACATTAAAGTGGCGCTTTCTAATACAGCAAAGGTTTTAGATAAAACAGAATACGATGTGTTTTCTCAAGGTGCAGGGCGTGTAAATGCTTATGCAGCAGCGCATCCAGAAATTCTTGCCTATGCACTTGATAGTGCAATTTTAGATGGATCTGGTGCAGTTTCAGAAAACTTGAAAGGTACAGTTACTTTTGGTCCACAATCACTTAAAGACCAGGATATTTCAGTAACGAAACAAGTTTTAGTAAAAGATATTAAAGGCAATGGCGGCAATTATAATGTTTCAATTGATGTGACAAAAACATTTGGTGATGCAACTGTTACAGTCGACCAACCGACATTTAATCTAGCTGGTGAGCAAGTTTTAAATATTACATTAACTGCTTCACAAGCTACGGCACCAAATGGCTCTGAAATGCTAGGGTATATTTACATCAGCGGTGGAGCTACAGAAATTTCATTACCATTCGCAGCTGACTTTGGCGGCGAGGCAGTAACGGAACTTAAAGATTTTAAGATTACAGAAACAGACCTATCCTTTAACGGGGATGGAGTGAAAGATTCAGCGGTACTTTCATTCACATTAACTGGAGATGTAACAACTAACTATATTGAGCTTTGGGATATTATGAATCCTGATGGTGGAGAATACGGAGACGGTTACATTGGTTATCTACATGCAGGTACTGCACTAGGAAAGGGCTCTTATACACTGAATATTGGTGGGCAGTACAAACCATGGGGAACAGAACCTGCCACAACAATTCCAGATGGTCTCTATACAATTGACTTTACTGGTCTTTCAGCATCAGGAGCAGTTTCCGATTATATTGGACCAATTATCGTGAAAACGACTAAACCAGAAATTACTGGTTCAGTAGCTGAAGGTGTCGCTACAGGACAGGTAACAGATAAGTATATCGACTACAATGAAGAGCTATATTTATACGGTTTAAATTACAATTTAAATGATAAATTAAAAGCTTCCTATATTTCGACGGTAAATGGCGAAGTACAAGCACCAGTTGCTTTTGAATTAAATCAAGACGGTAGCTTCACATTCCCAGTAACAGCAGAAACTAATGCTGTATCAGTATTAATTCATGATGCTGCCGGGAATGTTGGTGAAGCAAAAATATATGAAAAAGAAGTAGTAGAACCAGTAGTAGCGCTTTCTGTCAATCCAACTGAGCTAGACCTAACAGCTGGAGAAACTGCACAACTTACGGTAACAGAAACGTCTACACCTGCAGAAGGTGAGGCAACAGAAGAAGATGTAACTTCAAAAGCTACTTATGTTGTTGGAGATGGAAATGTTGCAACAATAGTAAATGGATTAGTAACTGCTGTAGGTGAGGGCACGACTACAATTACTATTTCATACGGTGATAATGAAGTTACTATAAATGTTACAGTTAAAGCACCTGTTGTAGAAGCACCAATAGTAACACTAGAAATTGACCAAGCTCAGGTTGAAACTAGAATAGGTAAGGAAGTTACAGTTAAGATTACTGAAGTAACTACTTTTGATGGTACAACAACAGAAAAGGATGTTACAAATCTTGCAACCTACGAAGTAGCAGATAATAAGATAGCTACTGTAAAAGCAGGGGCTGTAAAAGGAAAAGGTCAAGGTACTACGACGATTACGGTAACGTATGGTGAGCACACACTAACATTTGATGTGTTGGTTGTAAAGCCAGGGAATGACAATGGTAATGGCAACGGCAATGGCAACGGCAATGGCAACGGCAACGGCAATGGCAATGGCAACGGCAATGGCAATGGCAACGGCAACGGCAACGGCAATGGCAACGGCAATGGCAATGGCAATGGCAACGGCAATGGCAACGGCAATGGCAACGGCAATGGCAACGGCAACGGCAATGGCAATGGCAACGGCAATGGCAATGGCAACGGCAACGGCAATGGCAACGGCAATGGCAATGGCAATGGCAACGGCAATGGCAACGGCAATGGCAACGGCAATAAAAATAATAATGAAGTTACCGAAGACAAGTTATAATCAATTTCAGTTCAAGCAAAAAGAGAAATTGCATTGTGCAATTTCTCTTTTTGGTATTTTATAAAGCAATCCCTTTAAACTTTCTTGCCATATTTGTTACAAATCAGGTCCACTTTATCTCTCCTAAATTAACGACATTTGTTGTAGAAGCTCTTCCCATGTTTGCATTTTTTCTTTCGTTACTTTGACAAAGTCAAATTCTCCATAGTAGATAGCGTCCATAAGCTTCGGAAAATTTACCGTTTGCCACTCCTACTTTGGTTTTAATTTAACTAAAAATTTTTAATTATCTCCCCAACCACTTGTTAGTGGCACCACGATTTATGATAATCGCTCTAAATCCTGGTATTCTTTCATGTATGGGCCTTCCTCTGCAACATATGAATGATACAATGCCTTTACTGCAAAATTTTTCTCTAAACCCATTTCAGATTTTAGCTTTTTTAATTCATCATGCAACGTTCGATGTTCATTGATAAGCTTTAGCATAATTGATTTATTATATTTCATTACATCCGTCCTTTTTGTTTATAACTTGAATAATTACAATTTTAAAATAGTTAAATTCAGGAGAATTATATGGAACTGCAAAATCCTCGTTTCATTCGTAATCGCAAGAACACTTTAAAGATACAATAGATACTTTAGTAGAAATACAAATCAAATCGGTCACTTACTTATGATATGGTTCATCGTAATATATCTAAATGAGGTTTACATTAAATATTGCTTTAATTGTAATGCTCATTTCCACCTCTCTAATTTGTGAAAGTTTTTTACAAACATACCTGCAAAAACTTCGGAAAACCCATTTCAATGCACTTATCTTTTACAAATCGTTTCATTTCGTCTACCAATATGTCCTTTTGCGTGAATTCCCCTTCTTAATAACAATACTTACAATCATACAACTTTTATTTAAATTTTTCTCCTATACCACGATCTCCAATTTTTTTAATGGTATGGCACAGCTTCGGCATTTTTTAAATTCTTTCATACTATTACCTTGAAAATTACTTTTATTAAGCTTCTAATGTTTTATAAATCTTTTTGACTCTTTTTAATTGTGGTGCTGTTAGGTATTTTTCTCTTTTTCGTAACACATTCAATAATTCCTCTTTATTTTCATCTGTTACGGCTAAAAGTGTACTTTCCGAATGCTGTGGAATTTCCTTTGGTCTGCAATTCTCAAGGTGATGGAGTAATATTGGAAAAATCACATCATTGTTTTCCTTACTGACAGCAGCTAGCTTCGCAAGAGTTAGGACACCTTTATCAATTGTAATAACTGAACCAACTTTCATAGCACTTTTTAATATATCAAGATGAGCCATAATGGTTTCTGTTGCTTCCTCGGTAATCGTTGCTAATGCCGTCATTCCTCCCCAGACCAAACGATTATTACGGCTTTTTAGCAACTCTATAAAAGTCAGGACATACTTACTTATGAGTTCTGGTTTAACTTGCCCAATTTCGTACGCTACTTTAATACAATCGTATTGAATCTTTTTATCCTTGCAAGTTAGGTTTTTAATTATTTCTTCTATGCCCGTATAATTTTCTTCATTAGCTAAACTATGTGCCAGCTCAATATTTGGCATTTCATCATTTCGACTTAGTTGAGAAGCTAACAGATTCACAACTGACATGATTATCCCTCATTTATTAAATTTATTTAAGTATATACATTATCACATTTAGCCCTTAATGAATCAGGTATCTGCATCACGGAAATAGTATCATTTAATATTAGCAATATTATTGCAATATAAATGCCATGGACGAAATCAAATTAACATCTCCTTGTTCTTTTTCTCAGAAAAATCTATGTTACGATGATTTTACATTAACAACTAAGAACGCACATGGAGGATTAATGAATGCTTAAAAAAATAATTTCAATTGTACCAGTTGCAATACTTTCTGCAACTTTAGGTGCTAATGCTCAAGCAGCAACCATTACCGTACAAAAAGGAGATACTCTTTGGGATTTATCTCGTGCACATAATACTTCTGTAGAAAATATCAAAACATTGAATCATATTACTACTAACCTTATTCACCCTGACGATGTCCTTACCATTGCACAACAATATACCGTTAAGCAAGGTGATACACTATGGGACATAGCCCTAGATCATCAAGTCACTGTTTCGCAAATTAAAGAATGGAATCATTTACATACGGACCTTATTCATCCGGGTTTTAATCTATCCATTATTGATGGTACGAAAACGAGTACGGCTGTAACTGACAAACCAATGAAGCCTGCAGCTCATGCAGCAAAGGAAACTACAACTTCAGTAACAAATAATACAACTGCAATGGAGAGTAAACCTAAAGAAACTGTTTCATCAACAAGTAAAACAGCTTCAAAGGATAGTGCACCTGAAGCGACCGCTCCATCAACAAGTAATACTGCTTCAAAGGAAAATGCACCTGAAGCGACTGCTCCATCAACAAGTAATACTGCTTCAAAGGAGAATGCACCTGAAGCAACTGCTCCATCAACAAGTAATACTGCTTCAAAGGAGAATGCACCTGAAGCAACTGCTCCATCAACAAATAATACTGCTTCAAAGGAACTTATAGTAGAAGCTTCAGCCTATACGGCTTCATGTGAGGGATGTTCCGGTATTACCGCTACTGGAATTAACCTTAAAACAAACCCAAATGCAAAGATCATCTCCGTTGACCCAGCTGTAATTCCACTGGGTAGTAAAGTTTATGTGGAAGGCTATGGTGAGGCAATCGCAGGGGATACTGGCGGTGCCATTAAAGGAAAACGAATCGATGTCTTTTTTCCTTCTCAACAAGATGCCATTAATTTTGGAGTAAAACAATTAAAGGTCACAATATTAGACTAACATATCTATTACCAGCCGATCCTTAGGATTTCTATATATGTACAAAAAGGTGACTTAAAACCTTAATAAGCAAAAAAAGAACCAGATTTGGTTCTTTTTTGCTTATTTTTCTCAGCCTTTCCAATAGGTTCGTTATTGTCACTTGCTTCTTCTCAACGTTCCAGGTGGTTCATTTAAAAACCGCACTTACTTATGATACGGTTCACCGTAATGGATTTAAGTGCGGTTTTTTCGTCTAACCTTTATAATAAAATAAAGGACGGTGATAGCATGTTAAATCGAGAAGTTGAACAGCAGTTAATAAAAACAATTAATGAACAATTGAATCCAGCTTTCATTATTTTATTTGGCTCTTTTGCCAAAGGGACTGCTCGTCAAGATAGCGATATTGACCTTGCTTATTTTAGTGAGCAGCAGCTTTCATCCTATGAACGTTTTACGCTTGCCGGAGACTTAGCAATACTCTCTGGCCGCGAAGTAGACCTTGTCGATATTAAACAAATTGATACCGTTTTCACAATGCAAATTTTTTCTGAAGGTGTGCCGATTTATATAAAAAATGAAAACGAATTTTCGCGTCAAAAAATACGGGCATATAGTATGTATGCAACCTTGAATGAGCAACGTGCTCCAATTATAGATGCAATAAAAGAACGAGGAAGTGTATTTGGCGATGAATGATGTCATTTTAAATAAAACGACAACGATTGAACGTTGTGTGAATCGTATTCATGAGGTATATGAAGGTAATCCATACAATTTAAAGGATTTCACGAAGCAGGATAGCATCATTTTAAATATTCAACGAGCTTGCGAGGCGAGCATTGATTTAGCAATGCATATTGTCAGCGAACGTAAACTTGGCGTGCCAAAAGCTAGTCGTGAAGGGTTTAAACTATTGCAGGAAGCTGACTTGATTGATGCTCCTTTAGCAAAAACCCTGATGAATATGGTCGGTTTCCGTAACATTGCTGTACATGATTATCAGGCCCTGGAGCTCGCTATCTTAGAAGCAATTTTAGAGAAGCATATTAATGATTTTAAGGAATTTGCGAAGGTTATTTTGCAAGTAGACAATAATATATAATGGCTATCTTTCGAAGACGATATTATAGAAACTGTTCTTGTGTAATTTCTACTGCAATATTTTCATCTGACACTAGTGATCTCATATAAAAATACACATCATGGAAATATGCCTGATAGATTTCCTCAAAGTCCATGTCTCTCCCCCTTTTACCCAAACAACTAGCGAACTGTTTAAGCGTTACGAGATTTTAAAAAATAGACATATTCATTTTATCTGAATATGTCTAGCTACTGATAAAAATCATACGATAAAACCTGACTTACTATGTAACAACGCACCACGAACGATTGGGTGTAATGCTTGTACTTCCCTACCGTCCCAACTCATTAAAGCATTCATTTGCTCTTGAATTTTGAAAGGTGTGCGCATCCATTTTAACATGTCGATGAATCGTTTAAATGATTGTAGAAGTAAATCAGTGCTCTACTTCTAAAATCGTTCTATAACTCTTTTCATGAAACCTTCAGCTGCTTTACTCAAATATTTGTCGTTACGATAGAAGATATCAAGTTCCCTCGTTGGTGCATTTTCAATGGGTATTGATCGAATACCTAGCGATTGGAAGTTTTCGATAAGTTGGCTAGGTTGAATAGTAGCACCAATGTCTTTTTGAACGAGTTGAAATAATGATGTAGCCGAGCCAGTTTCCATAACACTATTAATCGTTATTCCTTGTCCATCGCACCATTTATCGATTAGGTCACGACCACATTTCCCTTGAGGATACATAACAAGTGGTATATCTACCAACTCTTCTGGTTTGACGCTCTTCCTCTGAGATAAGTCATGATTTTCATTCACAAATAGACTGTATCTCTCCGTATAGAATGGAATACGCTCTAAATAAGAATTTGCTTCTACCTTTAAACCAATGCCAATATCCACTACATTACCTAGCACTTTTGTTAAACTTTCTATTGTCGGAAATACTTGCACTTTCGTGTTGGGGAATTCCTTTCGAAAATCAATTAAAATCTCGGTTAAGCGATAATCAAGATCCGAAGGCAGTATTGCTATGCGCAAATGTCCCTTGTTTAAATCTATCAAATCAGAGATAGCTTTCTTGGCATTTTCTAAATCCTGATGAACTTTTAGAGCATAGTGCTCAAGTAACTCACCAGCTTCCGTTTTCACTGTTTTTTTGCCAATTCGATCGAATAATGGTGCCCCTATTTCCCCCTCTAGGACACGTATCTGCTGACTTAACGTCGGTTGAGAAATCCCCAATTTAAAAGCAGCTTCAGAAAAATGTAACTCCTTACACAGCATAAGGAAGTAATTTAATTGTCTAATTTCCATATCAACTTCTCCTTTTCTATAGCCAAAACCTATTGTTTGTATAGAAAAAATAGTATTGAACTATTATATTTCAAATTTTACAATGAACGTATTAAAAAGGAAAGGAACTTAGGTAGGATACTGTGGTGAAAAATTATTAGAAAAGGAGTTTACAAATATGAAGAACAGATATATTGAATTGATGGAAAAGAGGCGTTCAATTTACGCTCTAGGAAAAAATGTAGAACAGTCTGAAGGAATACTTCAAGACACTATTATGGAGGCAATAAAGCATAGTCCAACTGCTTTTAACTCACAAACTTCACGAGCAGTGATTTTATTTAACGAACATCATGATAAATTATGGGACCTAGTCGAAGAACAGTTACGCTCAATTGTTCCAGTAGAAAACTTTGCCCGAACAGAAGAAAAAATAGACTCTTTCCGTGCAGGCTTCGCTTCCATTTTATTTTTTGAAGACCAAGACGTCATTCAACAGTATCAAAATCAATTCTCTCTATACGCAGAACAGTTCCCTATCTGGTCTGAACAAGCAACCGGAATTGCGCAGCATTCTGTATGGATGGCATTAGCACAAGAAAGACTAGGTGCCTCCCTTCAACACTACAATCCACTTATCGATCAAAATGTGAAAGACGAATGGGGAATTCCTGATAATTGGAAATTAACTGCACAAATGCCATTTGGAAGTATCGAAGAAGTGCCAAGTGAAAAAGAATTTTTGGCAAATGAAGAGCGCTTTAAAGTGTTTCGCTAATATACCTACTAAAGTAAAACTTTAATCCGTGGTAGTTTTTTTATCTCCCACCTAATTTTTTTCCGACAGCTAAATTTTGAGGTGGGGGGTTATTGCCCGATAATGCAGGATAAAAGGATTGGGGTCTTTGTAAAAATGTCTAAAAAAACAAAAGCTTATTTCGCAGCAACCATGTATGCACTCATCATCGGCTTTTCATTTATGTTCGTAAAACTGAGCCTTGTTGCGTCTTCACCGCTTGATACACTGGCACACCGCTTTTCTATAGCTTTTGTTATCGCTACTGCTATTATTGTCTTGAAAAAGATTCGCTTAAATGTGACAAAGAAGGACGTATGTAAGATTCTTCCGTTAGCTTTAATTTATCCTACTTTGTTTTTCACATTTCAAACGTTCGGTCTAGTCTATGCTTCTTCTTCAGAAGCTGGTATTATTCTAGCTACTGTACCGATTTTCACACTGATTTTAGCATCAGTATATTTGAAAGAACATACAGTACCATTACAAAAGGTCTCGGTGTTATTATCGGTCTCAGGTGTCATTTTCATTTTTGTTATGAATGGAGCAGATACAGGTTCACAAAATGTAAAAGGAATTTTCCTTATGTTACTGTCAGCCCTTACTGGTGCTTACAATACCGTTTTAGCACGTAAACTTGTGCAACATTACTCATTTTTTACGATAACTTACGTTATGACGTTCTTTGGTTTTATCTTTTTTAACATTGTAGCTATTGGAAATCATATGATAACGAAAACGATGCATCAATTCATCGAACCGTTCTCAAGCGGAACGTTTATCATCGCTATTGTTTACCTTGGAGCACTTTCATCTTTAGGAACTTCCTTTTTCTCCAATTATGCACTTTCGCAAATTGAAGCGTCAAAAATGAGTGTCTTTAATAATTTAGCTACATTAATTACGATTATTGCTGGCGTCCTTTTCTTAAACGAAACGATTCAATCCTATCATATTTTCGGTACAATCATTATTCTCCTGGGTGTTTTAGGATCAAACTATAATGCTAAGCAAAAAAGTGAAAGAGCCTATGCTATTCCTCGACAAGCAAATGAGGATTAACCAGAAGTTTGAAAATAGCATACATTTATCGATGTAAGAAAAGCAAGCACCCTTAAAGTGCAAGATGATTTTTGGCAATTACAGCGTGCTTTAAACGAAACATTATATACACTAGATACAATTTGAGAAGCGTTTGCTTATAAAGATTGTTTCAAATAACGACATAAAGCGAAAACTCACGAATCGTAATTGTTGTCTAGACAAATCACCTTTGGAGTTTTCGCTTTGTGTTATCAGTCTATTAAATTTGAGCTTCCTTACACACTAGTGAACGTTGGTTTCACGTATATGCAACGGAACAACTTGTAAAAGAAAAGGCACAAGCTATTACATTAAATATGAGTCAAAAACCGCACTTACTTATGATACGGTTCACCTTTCATAATTCTAAAACTTCGATAAATCTGTTCCACTAGTACGAGCTTCATGAGCTGGTGAGGTAAGGTCATTTTTCCAAAGGATTGCTGTTCATCGGCTCGTTTTAGAACGTCCTCATGTAGGCCAAGGGAGCCGCCGATAACGAAGGCAATTTTGCTTTTGCCGTAGGTCATGAGCGATTCTAGATCAGTAGCCATTTGTTCAGAAGTTTTCATTTTGCCATTGATGGCGAGGGCAATTACATAAGTGTCTGGACTAATTTTGGCTAGTATACGTTCTCCTTCCTTTTTCTTAACGATATCCATTTCAGCGTCGCTTAGTTGTTCGGGTGCCTTTTCATCTGGTACCTCAATCAAATCCATTTTTGCATAGCCGCCAAGTCGTTTTACGTACTCTTCGATACCCATTTTTAAGTACTTTTCTTTTAGTTTGCCGACTGATACAATCGTTATATTCACACGTTATCCACCTTTACAATTCATTTACAAACAAATTATCCACAGAAGTTATCAACATATCCACATGCTATTGCTATATATTGTGTAAAGTTATTTACTTGATACAATATATTCTGCTGACTGTTCACAGTAGCTACACTTTGTGGATAACTTTTTATCCTCTTCGATTTTATCCATAATTGGGAACGCTTTTTGCTCTGCTACAAACATGTCTAAAGCGTGATCTATATGGCTTTCACAGCTGTATTTTTCCATTTTTTGATGTCTCCTTATTTTCCGAAATTTCCACAAACTTATTCACATTTCAGTCTATGTTATCCACAACCTATTGTAACAAAGGAATGCCATGTATGGAAGAAGTGCCTTTTACTCACTGTTTATTGTGTTATATCAGTATTCGCAATTTTCTAGTTATCCACAATATTTTATTAAAGATCCTCTTCATCTTCACAAAAAAGCAGTGGAGATTTTGTTTAATCCCCACCGCTTTCACCTTTTCTTTACAATGAATTACCGTTTGTTAATGTTAGTGATAGTTCTACTAATTTACCTTGGCGGTAAACTTTTAATGTTAATTTATCACCAATTTTTTTGTCATTATATAAATGTTTACGTAAATCAATGGCTGTTTCAATTTTTTGACCATCCATTTCAACAATAACGTCATACTGTTGGACACCTGCTTTTGATGCTGGTGAGTTATTCATTACATCTGTTATAACAACACCTGTTGTCACCTCTGCTGGTAATTTTAATGTTTGTTGTTGGTAGAAGGCTGGAACATCTGTTAGATCTGCTAACGAAATACCCATTGTTGGACGTTTCATCTCACCATTTTTCTCTAACTCCTCAATTATTGGAATAGCTGAATTAATTGGAATAGAGAAACCTAAACCTTCAACGGAGGATTCAGCAATTTTCATGGAATTAATACCTATTAATTCTCCTGCTAAATTGACAAGTGCTCCTCCACTATTCCCTGGGTTAATGGCTGCATCGGTTTGTAATACTTCTTGTTGCCAGTCTTCTGTGCCATCACCATTTAAGTCTACTGGAACAGAACGATCTTTACCTGAAACAACACCTGTTGTCACAGAGCCATAAAAGTCTAAGCCAAGTGGATTACCAATTGCTATAACTGTTTCACCTTGTTTTAACACATCAGAGTTACCAAATGTCGCTACTGTTTTTACATTCTTTGAGCTAATTGAAATGACTGCAAGGTCTGTCCAAACATCATGACCCACTAATTGCGCTTGCTCCTTCGATCCATCAGGCATTGTAACCTCTAACTGTTTTGCCCCTTCAATAACGTGGTTATTTGTTACGATAAAGGCTTTGTCACCTTCAATTTTATAAACAACACCTGAACCGCTTCCTGCTTCTTTTGTTGTTGTTGATTGCGGGCTCCAAAATCCTCCGCTTGTTACTTCTTGAATATTTGTAATTCCAACAACGGCTGGTGAAGCTTTATCAACTGCTTTTGTAACATCCGTCGTTACCTCAGTGGCAACTTGATTAATGGTTGTGTTATTTTTCCCTGTACTATTTGTTGTTGTACCAGGCATTTGATTGACCAGACCAGGCATCATCAACCAAACAAGTAAGGCACCTATAATGACGCCGATAAGACCACTAAAGAAATAGCCGCCTTTTCCTCCGCCACCGCCTTTCTTTTTATGACGCTTAGCCTGCATTTCTTGCTCCTCGCGCTCTAGTCTTTCTTGAAGTGGTGATTTCGGTATTTCATCATTTTTTAAGAAATCACTGTTTTTATCATCATCTTGAAAGTAACTCATGTTCTTCATCCTTTCATATACTGCTTTTGTTAGTTGTTACCCTAATCTTACGATTCAAACATTAAAATCAGATGAAAAACAAATAAAATGGACATAAAAATAGCTGCCCAACGCATTTACTGAAAATACGTTGAACAGCTATAAGTTTTACCTATATAACTAGTAGTTAAACCGTTACCAATTTTGTTGGCTCCTCTGCATCTGTATCAAAAAGATGAACATGCTCGCCTACCATGATGCCACATGACTGTAAGGTTTGTGATACGCTCATGCGTGCCAGCTCTTTCATATTATTATCCTTACTTAAATGCGAAAGATAGATATTGGTAGTCTTATCAAATACAACTTCACTCATTGCAATAGCTGCATCCTCATTGGATACATGTCCTACATCACTTAAAATACGACGTTTAATGGACCAAGGGTAGCGTCCCATTTGAAGCATATTCACGTCATGATTGCTTTCAAAAACAAATGAATCTGCACCACGTATGATACCCTTCATACGATCACTGACATACCCTGTATCTGTAATGATGACAAGCTTTCGATTATCCTCGTGGAAAGTATAGAACATTGGATCTGCTGCATCATGTGAAACAGCAAAGGATTCAACAGCTAAAGAACTAAAGTGCTTCACTGTATCCATTTCAAATTCAAAACGTTGCTCTACAGGAATATCGCCAATTAGCCCGTCCATTGCCTTCCATGTTTTGGCGTTTGCATAAATCGGTACATTATATTTTCGTGCCAGCACGCCTATCCCTTTAATATGATCACTATGCTCGTGTGTAACGAAAATACCACTAAGCTGCTTCATATTACGATCGATTTTTGTAAATAGCTGCTCCATCTTTTTTCCACTAAGGCCAGCATCAACGATAAAGGCATAATCGTCATTCTCTACATAAATCGAATTCCCTGTACTGCCACTTGCTAAAACACTAAATCGCATTATTCAACTCCCCAGTCTTCTTCTTCGCCCTCTTGCTTGTCTTCTTGGAGTTCAATGACTTTGCCCTCTACTGCATTGACAAAATACTCTTCTGTTTCTCCATCCGATAGTTTCACTCGAACTTCCCATGTTGGTACCATTACCTGTGTACGAGTTAATTTAACAAGCGTTGAGTAACCTAACTTCATTTGCGTAATCTTCGAGTCTGGCTTGAGCGGTCCTTTTGCATACAAAGTTTGGATAATTTGAAGTGGTGGAATGACTGTTTCTTGTTGTTCCATTTCCTCAATATTATCAATCATTGTTTGTTCATACATCGTTACTTCATTGTTTGCATTCCATTTAATCTTTAAGGATCCATTGTAATAGAACATCCGGTTATTAGTCTTCTGGGAAAAAATTGCGATGCGTTCTTCGCGATCTATTTTCCATAAAGCATATGATGCCCCCTCATAAATGTTCGCAAGGACAAAATCTGTAAAGCTTGAATCCTCATTCACATTACGTAATTTAATGGGCTTCATGAAAATAACACGAACCTTTGTATTATCATCCGTAGGGATAATTTGTTGATTGTTACTATTAAATTCAGCCTTCGTAAACTTATGTACTTGGGCTGAAATGTAGGAAGCAGTTTCAATATTATTAGGTAATGTTCCATACGTTATATTGTCATCTTTTAAACGAGCTTCAATTGTTTTTTCACCAGGTACCTCAATATCTTTCGCTTCATTATAGCGATTTACATAAAATGAATACAGGAAGATGTTTAAAATTAAAAAAACGAATATAAAAATAGATTTTGTTCTATTCCAATCCATTTTTAACACCTCCTAATATTTCAGGCGTTAGTTTAATCCATGAACCATTACGAATCACAAACCAACAAGGTTCAAATATAAAGATATTCTGTTCTTGATTTTGTGTTAAATAATAGCCGAGAACAATTTCATCAATATCTGATAAGGCAATGTTGTTCGTATTTTTTAATCTCTCTGCAACTTCTCCACCAGAAGGTAATTCTTTAATTTCCTTCTCTAACGAAATATCCATGTCTAATGCGAAATATGGACGCTTATAATGGAAAATTCGGCTATCTCCCCAAATCGTCGTCATTTTTGTAAGGACATGATTACTATAAACAGGGAAACCTTGCAAATACATTTGATAGTCCATTTGGTTTTTATTAGTGCTTGTTGAAGCATAGCGGAAATCTGCGGTAAACCCACCGTGCTCATTGATAAATTCAAAGCTATCCTTTAACAGCTTTGATGGCTCAATTTTTATACTGCTTTCTGCAGCTGGATAAACATAGTTTAATGATTTGAGATTTGTATCTAATGTCATCAACGACATACCATCTGTATATTTTTCAGAGGATGCACTTTCAACATTGCGCTGCACAATATTTGGATCTTGGAATAACACATTTTTAAATAGTTCTGGTGTAATATCTTCAATAAAATACGTATATTTTATTGATTCAATTTTATCGTTAACCACATATAGTGATGTGTAACCATCTCGCTCTACTTCTTTATACGCTTCATACTTTTTGGCAGGCTCTATGACTTCTTGTAAAAATTGAGTCATGTTTGGAACACTCACACGTGAGCGGAATAATGATTGGTTATTACTACTAATGTAATAAATCATTAATTCCTTTGAATTAGAATTACTCCAATCAATAATCATACGATTAAAGGTTGTTTCTGGTAACTCTTTTTCAGCAAACTGAAAAATCGTGTTAAAGGCTAAAAATGGAACTTCACCAGTAAAAAAGATTGTCATTCGATGGTCAGCGCCAACGATCTGATTCACATAGTTTGCCGAAAGATTGTTGTTTACAGGCACTAAATCTAGAACATTCCAGCCTTTAAATGTTTTCATCATATTTTTCATAGCATTGTTAGAGACTGTGCCTGTAAATTCTTCATCAAAACGGAAAATAGCCTTGTATGGACGAATAATATCCTCCATTTCCTTTTGCGGCTTTATTAAAATTTCCTTCCGCTCGGTATTTTCAATATATTTATAATCAGGTGTGTATGTCCAAATCAAAAAGGTTAGGACCACGCTTAGCATGACAAGTAGAAATAATACAACAGATTTAACTGGCTCTATATATTTCATTCCCATTCACCTGCCTCACCAAATTCATCTGCATCATATGGTAATGTGAAGAAAATTGTTGTGCCTTGTCCTTCGTCACTCTCGGCCCAAATTTTACCTCCATGCGCTTCAATCATTTCCCGCGCAATAGCTAGCCCTAAACCTGTTCCTCCCATGGAACGAGCGCGTGCACGGTCAACACGATAGAAGCGATCAAAAATACGTCCTACATTTTCTTTAGGGATCCCCATACCATCATCTGAAATCATGACCTTCAGCATGTCTCCTTGTCCAGTAAAGCCAAAGCGAATATTACCACCGTCTGGCGAATATTTGATGGCATTTGAAATGATATTATCAATGACCTGTGTCACCTTATCCGTATCTAATTCTACATAAAAGGAGGTTTCAGGGAATAATCGTGCAAACTGTACTTTATCAGACTTAGCCATTTCAAAACGGTCTATAATTCGGTTAAAGAATGAATTGAATAAGACAATATCTTTATTCAACTCATAATCTGAACTATCCATTCGTGATAATTGCAATAAATCATTTACTAGACGAATCATACGCTCTGTTTCTGTTTGCGTTACATTTAAAAATGTAGGGGCAATATTTTCATCTTTCCATGCACCATCTGCCAGCGCCTCTAAATAGCTTCGCATTGTTGTTAAAGGTGTTCTTAACTCATGCGACACATTCGATACAAACTCTCGACGATCCATTTCTATCTTTTCCTGCTCCGTTATATCGTGCAGTACAGTAATGAGACCGTTTATAAAGCCTGTCTCTTTTTGGATAACAGAGAAATTCGCACGTAATATATAAGGTGCATCTGACGTACTGAAATTTAAATTAACTGCATCATTCATATGAATTAAATCTTCAAAGCTATATTCCTGATCAATCCCCAACACAGAGGCAATGGGACGTCCTAATGTAATATCTCTTGAAATATGCAGCAATTCCAGCGCTGGGTCATTGATTAAAATAATACGTCCCTTACGATCTGTAGCAATAACGCCATCTGTCATATTACTAAGAACTGAATCTAACTTTCGCCGCTCTGCTTCAGTAGTGGATTGAGCCTCTTGCAAACGATTCGTTAAATGATTAAAGGTTATGGCAAGCTGGCCTATTTCATCTGTACCATATACTCTTACTTTGCGAGAATAGTTGCCCTTTGCCATCGCTTGAGCTTGCTTCCGCATATCAGCAATTGGCTGTGTAATTGTTCGTGCCACAAGAATACCTAAGAAGATGGTAATGACCAAGGACATTGCCGTACCACCAAGGAAAATCTGATTAATATCATTCAATTGTTCAAAAACGGATTCAATATTGGCTTCAATATAGAGTACACCAATAATTTCATCATCTGGTCCTGCACCAGCTCGAATAGGGTTCGCTAATACCCACACTCGATTTCTCGTTTTATTGTCCAGTTTAATAATATCGAAGAGTGTTTCAGCCGATATAGCTCGGCGCACTAGATCTGTATTGGAGCGTTGCCCAATTAAATTTTGATTTTCTAGCTCGGATGTTGCAAGGATTCGCTGTCTATTATCAATAACACGAATCTCTAAAATATCTCCATTCGAAACATCCCTTAAACCAGTAGAAAACTCTGTCACAATAGACTTTAAGCTTTCCTCTAGTTTAGGCATACTTTCATCGCGTTCCTTTAAAATTTCCTCACGAAGACTATATTGCATCAGGTCAACTCGCTGAAAAATAGAATCTTGGAAGTTGCTCTTCAAATTTTGTTCTAACTGACGAGCGAAATAAATACCGATAATTTGTAAAGCAAGCAATATTAATAAAATATAAATCAGCACTAGTTTGACATGAATGGATTTAAAGAAGCTCACTTTCTGCATTCCTATTACTCCTGTTCAGGATTTCGTAAATAATAACCTACACCACGTCTTGTGACAATCCAAGCAGGGTGACTCGGATTATCTTCAATTTTCTCACGTAAACGACGAATTGTTACATCAACAGTACGGACATCACCAAAATAGTCATAACCCCATACAGTTTGTAGTAGATGTTCACGTGTCATTACTTGCCCAATATGTTTCCCTAAATAATGTAGCAGCTCAAACTCTCGATGCGTAAGCTCAATTGCCTCATCACGCTTCATTACTAAATAGGCATCTGGTTGAATAACAAGAGATCCTACAACAATCTCGTTAGATTCCTCTTCAGCCTCTTCTGCAGGAGCAACTACTTGTAAGCGTCGCATATTTGCCTTTACACGAGCAATAAGCTCTCGTGTACTAAATGGCTTAGTGACATAGTCATCTGCACCCATTTCTAAGCCTAATACTTTATCAATCTCAGAGCCTTTAGCTGTCAGCATAATAATAGGGAAGTCATATTTTTTTCGTATCTCTCTACAAACTTCCATTCCATCACGCTTTGGAAGCATAATATCTAAAAGCATTAAATCTGGTTGCTCCTCCTCAACCTTCTTTAGTGCCTCATCACCATCATAAGCACAAATAACTTTATAGCCTTCTTTTATTAAATTAAATTGCAAAATATCTGCGATTGGTTTCTCATCGTCAACAACTAGGATTGTTTTGTTCATACATTCTCTCCCTTTCGCTTTTTATCTATTCTTAAACAATGTTTATTTGTAAATTCACTACTCTTAACTCTATCATGCTTTCAGGTTCTATGCATTAATCGATCATCAATCACTTAAAATACTGTGACATAATAGGCTATAATTCACCAAATATTTCTCGGGAAATAATAGAAAAGACAGCCCACTATTTGGACTGTCTACTATTCAAAATGTTTATCGACCTACATAGGATAGCGGATTAACTAAGGAACCGTTCTTTTCAACTTCAAAGTGTAAATGTGTGCCTGTCGAATTTCCAGTAGAACCCATAATACCGATAACAGAGCCTTTTTCCACTACTTGTCCTACTTCAACATTAATAGAGGATAGATGTCCATAAAGCGTTGTATAGCCATTATTGTGATTAATAACAATGCGATTTCCATAGGTACCTGAAGTACCAGCTGCACTAACTACACCATTATCAGCAGCCAAGATATTATAGTTACTTGGACGAGCAATATCGATACCACGGTGGAAGGTGCCCCAACGTTCACCCATGCCACTTGATATATAGCCCCCTACTGCTGGCCATGAAAATTCACCCGTTCCACGGGAAGAAATCACCTTCGTCCCAACTACTTCAATTTGATCCACTGGCTCTTGGACAACTTTATCTTCTAATGCAACTTTAGATGTTTGTTTACCATTTTCAGACGTTAAGGCGTATGTTGTTTCTTTTTTGCCATTAGCGCCTTCTTGTTTGATTACTTTTTCACCTTTATACATTGTCGGATCTTCTTCCACTACTTTTTTGAATGGAATAACCTCTGCCACTTTCTTTTTCTTTTTTACCTCAAGATTTACAAATGGCTTCGCTACTGTTACATTTACTTCCTGTCCAATTTGTAAAACAGTGTCAACTGTTATATCTGGGTTTAAAGCTAGCAGTTCACTTGTAGTTAAATTATGTTTTTTAGCAACAGAACCTAATACATCACCTGATTGAATTTTATAGCTATCTTGTTCAAGGTAGCCTGTCATTAAATATTTTACTGCTTGCTCAGGTGTTACTATTTGAGTTGGTGTAACTTTCTGAGATAGCCCTGAAACTTCCTGTTTAAACGAAATATCTAATAGACGCGATTCTCCAGTTTGTAATGCTGGTAAATTACTTGTAGATTGCTGGTTTTTCGCCAATTTATCTAACTCTTGCTGAGAAATATATTGTAGCTTCAACAATTGAACAGTTTTTTCATAGGCCTCTGTATTTTTTAATGATACGACTGGCTTATGATTTACTAGTAATGTAAAAGCATCAGATTTGGCTACTAAAGATTGCTTTAGTTTCGATAATATTTCTGCATCTTTTGTTTCATTCGTGAAAACTTGCTCTGGGATTATTTTAACAGCAGAGCTAGCATCAATAGATAATTCTTTGAATTGCTGACTCGCTTCTTTTTCTTTCGATGCAATAATTTCTTGAATTGCCTTCTCATTAGACACTGCACCAATATAATCATTTCCCACATAGACATGGTATATTTTATTTAAACTTTCTTTCGTATGTTCTTTAGCAAAACCCATATTTATCGTTAGGCTTGTCATTAGTACTGCAATGATTGAAACCTTTTTAAAAGAAGAAAAATTGTAGGTGAATCTATTGTTTTCTTCTTTTTTATTCCAAAACGAATTCATCAATAAAGCCCCTTCCAACTTCCCCCTGTGGTAGGATGATTTACCCACAAGGATTTTTTGCACCCTTATAATGTACCATAAAGAAAATTTCGTTTGAATGATTTCACCCTTTTGTAATGTAAATGTATTATTTATCTACTAATTGTTACATAGAATATATTTTATATAGTTGAATAATAATGTATTTTTATTCATTAAATGGCTATAAATTAAATTATTCTTTGTCTGAAGCTGTAAAGGAGAAAATATACTTAGCCATTGGTAAGGTAGTCTATTATTTTTTCAAATGAATTTAGGCTTAATACTTTTTAGTTTTTTAATATTCCGATAAACTATAAAAGAAGGTACACTATTGGATTGGAGCGATTAACTTGAGTGATTCACAAACCTCTGAGATTGCAACTAAAATGTTGCGGCATCAGAAAAGTAACATGCGTAAAACGTTTCTAAGAATTATTATGGTAACGTTAGGTGCAGTCATTATGGCTTTGGGCTTGGAGTTATTTTTAGTACCCAACCACATTATGGATGGTGGCATCGTAGGTGTTTCCATTATCACATCTCATTTATTAAATTTACCCCTTGGTATTTTCATCTTCATTTTAAACTTACCTTTTATTTTTTTAGGCTATAAACAAATTGGTAAAACTTTTGCGCTGTCTACAGGGCTAGGTATTACCGTACTCTCAACTGCAACACTTGCCTTACATAACCTACGTCCATTTACGGAAGACACATTATTGGCTACAGTCTTTGGAGGAATGATTTTAGGAGTTGGTGTCGGTATTGTCATTCGTTATGGAGGTTCATTGGATGGAACTGAAATATTGGCCATTTTATTTAATAGCAAGACGCCTTTTTCAGTCGGCGAAATAATCATGTTTTTCAACATCATTATTTTTACAGTGGCAGGGTTTGTTTTTAACTGGGAACAAGCCATGTACTCCATCATTGCATACTATATTGCTTATAAAATGATTGATATTGTCATTCAAGGATTGGAAGAATCAAAATCAGTTTATATCATAAGTGATGAGATTGATGAAATAGGACAAACCATTATGGATCGTCTTGGTCGTGGTGTTACCTTCCTTCATGGTGAAGGTGCTTATACAGGAAATGACAAAAAAGTCATCTTTACAGTTATTACTCGTTTAGAAGAATCCAAGCTAAAAACAATTGTTGCAGACATTGACGACAATGCATTTTTAGCCATCGGTAATATTGCAGAGGTTAAGGGTGGCCGCTTTAAGAAGAAAGATATTCACTAAGAAAAGGGCGTACCACCTACGGCACGCCCTTTTAAATATATTTATTTTATTACGCTTCCCAAACATCTACTAAAACGTTCGTCTGCTCGCGAGCAGGTCCAACTGAGAAAGTAGCAATTTGAATACCTGTTAATTCGCTAACTCGCTCTACATAGCGTCGTGCGTTTTCAGGTAGCTCTTCTAATGTACGGCAAGCTGTTACATCCTCAGACCAGCCTGGAAGCTCTTCATAAATCGGTTCACATTGTTCAATAATATGAAGGTTTGCAGGATACTCTGTAATTGTTTCACCTTTATAGTTATAAGCTGTACAGATTTTTACTGTCTCTAAACCAGATAAAACATCAATTGAGTTAAGTGCAAGATGTGTAATGCCACTTACACGACGTGAATGACGGACAACTACTGTATCGAACCAACCTACACGGCGTGGGCGACCTGTTGTTGTACCATATTCGCGACCAACTTCACGAATTTGTTGACCTACTTCATCAAATAACTCTGTAGGGAATGGACCATCACCTACACGAGATGTGTAAGCCTTAGATACCCCAATAACGCTTGTCACACGTGAAGGACCAACGCCAGCACCAATCGCTACTCCACCTGCAACAGGGTTTGAAGATGTTACATACGGATACGTCCCTTGATCGACATCAAGTAAAATACCTTGAGCCCCTTCAAATAATACTTTCCCGCCTTCATCAAGTACATCATTTAAAATTTTAGATGTATCTGTCACATATTTTGCAATTTCTTGGCCATAACCATAGTATTCCTCAAAAATTTCTTCGAAAGTTACACCTTCGACTTCATAGAATTTCTCGAATAATTTATTTTTAATGGCTAAATTATGACGTAGTTTTTCTTCAAAGATTTCCTTATCAAGTAAATCAGCCATACGGATACCGATACGAGCTACTTTATCTTGATAACACGGTCCGATCCCTTTGCAAGTTGTTCCGATTTTATTATCGCCTCGACTTGCTTCGTCCGCAATATCTTGCTTTATATGATAAGGCAGAATCACATGAGCACGATTAGAAATACGTAAATTATCTGTATTAATGCCACGCTCTTGTAAGCCTTTTAATTCTGTTACTAGTGACTTTGGATTGACAACTAATCCGTTACCAATAACTGAAGTTTTTTCTTTATAGAAGATACCTGATGGAATTAAATGTAGTTTATATGTTTCACCTTCAATTTTAATGGTATGTCCTGCATTATCTCCACCTGCAAAACGAGCGATTGCATCTGCTTTGTGCGAAAGGAAATCTGTAATTTTACCTTTTCCTTCGTCTCCCCACTGTGTTCCTACAACTACTACTGATGTCATAATCAGCACCTCCGTTAGATACCTTTGTATCTCAATTTTTAAGCCTCAATCATTGTAACAATGATAGAAACACCACGTCAATAAAAAATAGTGAAAAACACGAACAAAAAATCAAAAAATCTGATTCAACGTTCGTGTTTAATAACAGAATGGTATGAATATTATCGAACATTCAGATTAATTCAATCTAAGGTTAGTTGGAAAGAGGCAATTTATCTGAATGATAAACAACATGACTAATCACGTGGCGGTGGTGGTGGCATTTGTGACCAATCCACATTAATGAACTTATTGAACTCTTTTTTAAAGGCAAGTGTAACTGTTCCTGTTGGACCGTTACGTTGCTTTGCAATAATAATTTCAATCATATTTTTACTCTCGGACTCTTTATCGTAATAGTCATCACGATATAAGAAGGCTACAATATCAGCATCTTGCTCAATACTTCCCGATTCACGCAAGTCACTCATCATTGGACGTTTATCCTGTCGTTGCTCAACTCCACGAGAAAGCTGTGATAAAGCAATAACAGGTACCTTTAATTCACGTGCTAGTCCTTTTAACGATCGTGAAATCTCTGATACCTCTTGCTGACGGTTTTCCCCTGGTTTACCATTACCTTGAATAAGCTGTAAATAATCGATCAGGATCATTCCAAGTCCATTTTCTTGTGCTAAACGTCGACATTTTGCACGAATTTCATTGATACGTACACCTGGTGTATCATCAATAAAAATTCCTGAATTCGATAAACTACCCATTGCCATAGTTAGTTTACCCCAATCATCCGTAGTTAAAGCACCTGTACGTAAAACTTGTGCATCAATATTTCCTTCTGCACAGAGCATACGCATGACAAGTTGCTCTGCACCCATCTCTAAAGAGAAGATTGCAACATTTTCTCGCGCTTGTACGGCAACACTTTGCGCAACATTCAATGCAAAGGCTGTTTTCCCTACAGATGGACGGGCAGCTACAATGATTAAATCGTTGCGTTGGAAGCCAGCAGTAATGTTATCTAAATCACGGAAGCCTGTCGGTATACCCGTTACGTCTCCCTTTTGTGATTGAAGCTGCTCAATGTTATCGAAGGTTTCCACTAGCACGTCTTTAACATGCTTAAAGTCCCCTGCATTCTTCCGATTGGCAACCTCCATCATTTTTTTCTCTGCTTCGCCTAATAATGCCTCTACTTCGTCTTCTCGTGTATAACCATCCTCAACAATTTTAGTAGCTACACGAATCAATCGACGTAATAGTGCCTTCTCCTCAACGATTTTGGCATAATGTGCGACATTGGCGGCTGTAGGGACAGCATTGGCGAGCTCTAGTAAATAAGATAGCCCGCCAACGTCTTCAATCTCTTTTTTAGCTGATAATTCTTCCGTTACTGTTACAACATCTATCGCTTTTCCCTGATCACTTAACCGTAGCATTGTTTCAAAAATTATCTTATGGGCATTTGAGTAAAAATCATCTGCCAATAAAATTTCTGATGCCGTGATTAATGCTTGTGGCTCAAGGAAAATAGCACCGATAACCGATTGTTCCGCCTCCCGGTTATGCGGTGGAACGCGGTCCATCATCGGTTCGTTCATGGATCGCCGCTCCTTATTCTTCCGTTACATGTACTTTTAATGTTGCAGTTACTTCATGATGTAGTTTTACAGGAACATTTGTAAAGCCTAGTGCACGAATCCCATCATTTAAAGTCATTTTACGTTTATCAATTTTAATGCTATGCACTTTTTGTAAGGCATCAGCAATTTGCTTTGTAGAAACTGAGCCAAACAGACGACCACCTTCACCCGATTTTGCTTTTAGCTCAACTGTTAATGTTTCTACTTTTTCCTTTAATGCTTGTGCTTCCGCTAATTCAGAAGCAGCATTTTTTGCTTCTAATTTTTTCTGACCATCTAATTGACTTAATGCTTGAGCATTTGCTTCAGCTGCGTAACCATTTTTAATTAAGAAATTTTGTGCGTAGCCATCTGCCACGTTTTTAATTTCACCTTTTTTTCCTTTACCTTTAACGTCTTTTAAAAATACTACTTTCATTAGTCAGAACTCCCTTCAAAGACCTCTTCTATGGCCTCTTCTAATTGTGTTTTCACGGCATCAATAGTTTTTGCTTCTATTTGGCAGGCAGCATTTGTTAAATGGCCACCACCGCCAAGTCTTTCCATAATAAGCTGGACATTGACTTCACCTAGTGATCGGGCACTAATACCGATTTTCCCATCTGCCCGATGTGCAATAACAAAGGATGCACTAACATCCTTCATAGTTAGTAAAATATCTGCTGTTTGTGCAATTAAAACAGAGTCATACACTTTCGATTCCTCACCTACAGCCACAGCAATTCCTGGTTTTACGAATTTAACTGTTTGCACTATTTTAGATCGTTCAATATATGTGTCTATATCTTCTTTTAAAAGACGTTGCACTAATACTGTATCTGCACCATTTGTCCGTAAATAAGAAGCTGCTTCAAACGTACGTGCTCCCGTTCGAAGTGTAAAACTTTTCGTATCGACAATTATACCAGCTAGCAATGCTGTAGCCTCTAGCATATTAATCTTAGCACGCTTTGGTTGATATTCTAATAACTCTGTTACAAGCTCAGCAGTTGATGAGGCATACGGTTCCATATAAACAAGTGTTGGATTTTCAATAAAGTCCTCACTTCGTCGATGGTGGTCGATCACAACAACCTTTTCAGCAAGCTTCAATAAGTGTGAATCAATAACTAAATTAGGTTTGTGAGTATCAACAATAACGAGCAATGATTTTTCAGTCATTTTCCCAGCAGCTTCCTCTGGCGTTAGGAAGTTTTCATAGAAATCTGATTTGCTCTCTATTTCATTCATTAAACGAGTAACGCTGCCATTTAATTCATCAAAATTTATGATGACATAGCCCTTCACATCATTCATTTGTGCCATTTTCCGAACACCGACAGATGCACCAATAGAGTCCATATCAGGACTTTTATGTCCCATAACAAACACTTGATCACTATCTTGAATTAAATCACGTAATGCATGTGAAATGACGCGCGCTCTAACACGTGTGCGCTTTTCAACAGGATTGGTTTTCCCACCGTAGAATTTAAGCTTTCCAGTAGGTTGCTTAATCGCGACTTGGTCACCACCACGACCTAATACAAGATCCAGACTTGATTGTGCCAATTCACCAAGCTCCACTAGGGAGGACGAACCCGCTCCTACACCAATACTTAGTGTTAAAGATAAATTCTTTTGCGCTGTTTTTTCTCGGATAACATCTAAAATAGCAAATTTTTTCTTTTCAAGCTCTGTTAAAATCGATTCGTTTAATACTGCTAAAAAACGATCGGATGATATTCGTTTTACAAATACACCATGCTCCGCAGCCCATTCATTAACGATTGAAGTGACCATCGTATTCGTTAAACTACGTGGTTGGTCATCCATGGCTTGCGTGATTTCATCGTAATTATCGACAAATAAAATAGCGATAACTGTACGATCTGCAAAGTATTGCTTCTCTATAGCAATCTGCTCAGTTATATCAAAGAAGTATAGTAATCGTTCCTCTTTTTTATAATAGACACGATATTTACGATCACGTAATGTAATTGTAGCCTCATTTGTTTCTTCAGTCTTCATTAGTACGTAGATATCATCAGAAATATTAACAATTCCTTCTCCCACTAATGATTCCATATTTAAGATACCTTGCATATATGGATTCGACCATTCTATTTCATATTGCTCATTTACCAAAAGTATCCCAATTGGCATTTCAAGCAATGCTTCTTCTCCTACTTTTTTCATACGGAATGAAATGGATTCTATATGCTTTTCAGTTTCTTCAAAAGCAATTTTTTCCACCTTCCATGTGTAGACCATCAGTAAAGCAAAACCTATTCCATAACCGATACCTATCCCGATATTCCAAATACATAGAAGTACGAACGTCACAATTCCAAATATGGAAAGAACAAAAAGCGGATAGCGAATTGGTCGTTTTCTAAAAGTCCCCATTACAATCAGCCCCTTATTCTTTAGTCTTCCCCTTTACAAGTGAACGTACGTCAAAACCTAAATCAACGATACCCAGTAAGATCATGAAGGATGATAAGGGAATTGCTAACAAGGTAGCTAACCATTTAACCCCAATCGGCATCCCCTTTTTAGAAATGAAATAATGGATAAATGATATCCCTTGTAGAATGAGCAGCACCCATAAAATATAAGAAACATTCAATACAATTATATCTAGTGTAGATCCCGCCTCTGGACGCATAAATAAATTAATGCATAAAACAATCATGTAATACCATAAAATAGAGCGTGGTAAGCGCATATTTTGAAATGGCGCAAACTTTGGAACTTCTACACCAAGTCGTTTTAGAGCTGGTAAATTTAGCGCTATGATAATAAATGCAGCAAAAAACGCTGATATGGTTATTGTTGCAGGCATTGTCAGCTCTATTGTTTTAAACATAGCCTCAAGCTGTTCGGGTTGTAAAGCTACTTGCCCCGTAACATTTTTTGCAAATTCATTTGATTGCTCATAATTTTTACGAGCCATCTCTAAACTCATGTTAATGAAGTCAATTCCTGTGAATTTTACATAGGCAACATAAACAATCGCCATCGAGATTAAATTAGCAATTCCCATTGACATAAATAAATAAAGCTTACTCTTCTTCAGATAAATGGCGCTTCCCATCAGGATACCCAGTAACCCCAAAGCTAAGGCAAATGGTAGCATCGATACGCCACTTGTTATAGTAGTTAAAATACAACCTACTATTGCTACGAGTATTGATGAGGAACGCTTGTAATTTGCACTATACCAAGCAATCGGTAGTGGAGCGAATATTAAAGCTACTATAAAAACGAATGGTACATATGCAGAAATCAGCATTAATATTGTAAAAAGTGCAACCATCATTGAGCCTTGGACAAGCGCTTTTGTTTGATTATTCGGCATTGAAAACCTTCCTTTTTTTCAGTCAAACTTACTACCCTTTATTGTACCATTTTTTCATAGTATTGAACAAAAATCGCTTAGATCACTATATGCTTTGTCATCAAATTTATCAAACAATCGCTGCCTCCATTTTACCATAACAAAAAACCAGCATACCCCGATACGAATATCGTAATATGCTGGTATTCAATATTGATGTAAAGTCAATTATCTTAACGTCATCAATCTTATTTATCTTCTGCTACGAATGGAAGTAATCCCATGATACGAGATACTTTGATAGCTGAAGTTAATTTACGTTGGTACTTTGCACTTGTGCCAGTTACGCGACGTGGTAAAATTTTACCGCGCTCAGAGATGAATTTTTTCAATAAATCTACATCTTTGTAGTCGATATTCGTAATGTTGTTTGAAGTGAAGTAGCAAACTTTACGGCGTTTGCGGCCTCCGCGACGTGGTGCCATAGTATGTCTCCTCCTTATCTTTTTTTATATTGTAGAAGCATTAGAATGGAAGATCATCCTCAGATACTTCTATCGGTCCTTTGCTATTTGCAAATGGATCCTCATCTACACGTGTATAGTTTGGCTGATTCATAGGTGGTTGATTTTGCTGATAAGCATCGCCGCCATAGGAACCCTGCCCTGGCATAGCGCCACCAAACTGCTGTTGTGGTTGACCACCACCATATGACGGTTGGTTATTACCGTAAGTTTGTCCACCACCGTATTGAGGAGCAGGAGCACCGCTACCATTACGTGGTTCTAAAAACTGTACGCTATCCGCCACAACATCTGTTGTATATACTCGCTTACCGTCTTGTCCTTCATAACTGCCTGTTTGGATACGGCCTTCTACCCCAATTAAACTTCCTTTTCTCATGAAGTTCGCTAGGTTTTCAGCTTGTTTCCGCCATGCAACACAGCTAATGAAATCAGCTTCACGTTCACCTTGTTGATTTGAGAATGCACGATTTACAGCAACTGTAAATCTTGTAGACGCAACTCCATTTGGCGTATAACGTAGCTCAGGATCTTTTGTTAGTCTTCCAACTAATACGACACGGTTTATCATCAGAATGCAACCTCCTTTTCAGCGTTTTGTTAAAAAATCAATCATTAAGCTTCTTGGCGAACTGCAATGTGACGAATGATGTCTTCGCTGATGTTAGCTAGACGTGTATATTCGTTGATTGCATCTGAAGTAGCGTTTACTTTCACGATTTGGTAGTAACCTTCGCGGAAGTCTTTGATTTCATAAGCTAAGCGGCGTTTGCCCCACTCTTTTGATTCGATGACTTCTGCACCGTTAGAAGTTAAGATTTCGTTGAAACGTTCAACTAAAGCTTTCTTCGCTTCGTCTTCAATGTTCGGACGTACGATGTACATTAATTCGTATTTTCTCATCTGTTTACACCTCCTTATGGACTTAGGCTCTCCTTTATGAAGGGAGCAAGGAGCAAGTAATTAATTATTACTCACATCAATGAATTGTAACATATAGGTACATGTCTTTCAAGTCGCAAACTAACAATTCGTTTTATATAATGAAAGTATATTTATTAATTGGAGGAAGGTGAGCTTTCGTGCTACCGAATAAAGAACCCAATGTTATTGAATTAGATATAAAAAAATTGATGATCGACAATATTGTGATTACAAGTGGTCTTGTCATATTATTTACAGCCATTCAATATATTTGCTTTAAAGATTTTCACTTTTCTTTTTGGAAGATGATTGGTGGCACAATACTGTTTATTATTTTGTATATTGTTTTCATTATTCTGCATGAGGCTTTTCATTTAATTGGTTTTATGCTTTTTGGCAAAGTCCCTTTGAAATCTTTAAAATATGGCATAAACTTAGAGCTTGGTGTTGCCTACGCGACTACTGCAAAACCTCTTTACAACCATGCAATGAAGAAGGCCTTATTACTGCCATTTTGGATGACTGGCGTTCTTCCTACCATTGTTGGGTTTTATTTTAATAGTACCTTTTTGATACTGGTAGGAGCTTTTTTAATGGCAGGTGCAGTAGGTGACTTTGCCATGTATAAAAAATTACGGAAGTATCCCAATGACTCATTAGTACAAGATGATCCTAAATTACCGAAGCTTTATGTTTATATTCCACAAGAAGAGAACGACAATACTCCAAGATAAGACTACACAAAAAAATAATTAGAATCTGTAGTAGACTATCTATAACTACAGATTCTAATCATAACTTAAGGAGTTAAAAATCCGTGCTGTGCGGCTGTGTATAAATTTCTCCAAATACGATTTATAGTGGAGGTTTCTGTAATTGCATCCATGCCAAGGCTACGTATTAGTTTATTCGCGATTTCTATACAAGCAGCAGCAATCTCTTTACTCATTTGTGTAAATTGTGCTAGTTCTTCTACAGTTAATGAATCCCCTTGCTGATGCTTTTGCCAATATCCAGACAATGTTGTATAGAACTGCTTCTCAAATAGTTTAAAATGTTTCTGTTGTTGCATTAATAGAAATTGTAAAGCTCCCATGCGCTCAGCTCGATTGGCATCATGATTTCGTTGCTTCATTAAAGTAAATGCTTCTTCTAAGAAATTTTCTGTTATCCCTAGACAAACGCTTAAAAAGGAAGCCTCGGCAAAGGCTGTAAATGGAAAGCTATGTACTGAATTTCCGTATTTATTTCTAATCGTACCTATTTGGAAGGTAGCTTCCTGAGGCACCCAAACATTGTTCACACGGATAGTATGACTTGCCGTTGCCTTCAAGCCCATTGCATGCCAATCATTTAAAACTTCAACATCATGACGATCTACGGAGCAACTAATGATATTCTCTGTTTTCACACCGTTTTCCTCTATCAAACAGTTCATTGTAAAGGTTGTTGCATAGTCCGAACCACTACAATACTTCCATTGTCCCGTTACAACATAACCATCCTCTGTTTTTACAGCTATCCCCGTTGGATAGCCACTACCTGCGATAACCGCATCTTTAGAGGTAAAGATTTTTTCGCACATTTCTTGGCTAAATGTTGGAATAAATGCATTACCGCCAGTTCCGATTGTAATAAGCCAGCCAAAATTCCCATCGAGGGCCGACATCTGTTGAAACATTTTTATGCCTGCTAGTAAATCTAGGTTCTTACCGCCTAATTCTTTTGCAGTGAACAATTTGAACAATTGCTGTTCATAGATAAAATCTAAGACATCCTGTGGTAACTTTCCTAGCTGCTCAAATTCTAAGCCACGTTCTTTTATTTGCATTGTGTTCATTCAATGTCACTCCTGTACACTAAAAATTCAGATAATATGATGATTGAAAAAAGGCAATCATTTAGATTGCCTTTGTCTGTCTTATACATTAAAGCGGAATAACATAATGTCGCCATCTTGAACTTCATACTCTTTACCTTCAAGACGTACTTTACCAGCTTCCTTAGCTGCTGCTTGAGAACCTGCCTCTAGTAGATCATCATAAGCAACTGTTTCTGCACGAATAAAGCCACGTTCAAAGTCCGTATGAATAATCCCTGCACATTGTGGTGCCTTCATACCTTTACGGAACGTCCATGCACGTACCTCTTGTACACCAGCAGTGAAATAAGTAGCTAAGCCTAGTAAGTCATAAGAAGTACGGATTAGCTGATCTAAACCTGATTCCTTAATTCCTAATTCTTCTAAGAACATAGCTTTTTCTTCATCGTCAAGCTCTGAAATTTCTTCTTCGATTTTTGCGCAAATTGTAATGACTTGAGCACCTTCAGCTGATGCATACTCACGTACCTTTTTGACATACTCATTATTGTCAGCATCTGCCACTTCATCTTCTGAAACGTTTGCAACATAAAGCATCGGTTTAATTGTTAGCAAATGAAGACCTTTAATTACCTTTAGTTCATCATCTGAAAGCTCAGCAGCACGCGCTGGTTTACCATTTTCTAATTGCTCTTTAATTTTTAAAAGTACTGGCTCTTCAATCATAGCCTCTTTGTCTTTTTGTTTTGCCATTTTGCTAACACGTTGTATACGTTTATCTACTGATTCTAAATCGGCTAGTGCTAGCTCTAGGTTAATAACCTCGATATCATCAATTGGATCCACCGCACCCGATACGTGTGTAATGTTTTCATCTACAAAACAACGTACAACTTGGCAAATTGCATCTACTTCACGAATATGAGCTAAGAATTTATTCCCTAGACCTTCACCTTTGGAAGCACCTTTTACAATTCCTGCGATATCTGTGAATTCAAATGCTGTTGGCACTGTTTTTTTAGGTACAACTAATTCTGTTAATTTATCTAAACGTGCGTCTGGTACTTCAACGATACCGACATTCGGATCAATCGTTGCGAATGGATAGTTTGCAGCCAATGCGCCCGCTTTTGTAATTGCGTTAAATAATGTTGATTTTCCAACGTTAGGTAAACCAACGATTCCAGCTGTTAATGCCATGAATGGACACAACCTTTCTATAATCAGTTCAAATTTTCTCTCATATAACCTTTTCTATTATATTGATTCACTTACAAAAAGTCTAATATGCCTGAAGTTAGGCCTCGTTAGCAGATATTAAAACCTTTTTCATTTTTTTCTCAAATTCTCGACGTGGAATCATTACGCTATGTTGGCAACCTTCACACTTAATTCGTACATCGGCACCCATACGAATAATCTTCCATTTATTAGTTCCGCATGGATGTTGTTTTTTCATTTCAACAATATCATTTAAGCCATATTTCTTTTCTTCCAACTTACTCACTTCTCCCCTCACCTTTGTCATAGAACATCATTTTTGGATGGGCCATTGGTATACTGTGTTCCTCAAAAAGTTTTGTAACATCTCGACGTATGATCCGTGCAACTCCATATTGTTGCTGCGGTAATGTTTCAGCAGCTATACGTATAGTTACCTCTGTGCCTTTGACATTTTGTACACCTAAAAATACTGGTGCAGTTATTAATTCCTTATGCTTTTCTGGTAAAGTTTCTAAATACTTATTAATAACAGCTTCAGCTTTTTCATAATCAGCATCCGTGGTCATTTGTAAATCTATAAAAATTTTGGAGTTGTTAACAGAGTAATTGACGACCTCTCCAATTGCACCATTAGGAATGATGAATTGCTCACCAGTACCCCCATTAATTTTCGTTGTACGTAAACCAATTTCTACAACCGTACCTTCTGCTCCATTTATTTTTATATAATCCCCTACACCAAACTGATCTTCAAAAATAATAAAGAAGCCAGTAATAACATCCTTCACTAAACTTTGGGCACCAAAACCTACTGCTAAACCTACAATCCCTGCACCTGCTAAAAGACCTGCTACCTTTATATTTAAAGAAGATAGAATGCCAATGATTGCAGAGAAATAGACAACATAAGAAATTACACTTTGTAATAATCTTGAAATTGTACGTTGGCGTCGTTCTGAATGATTTAATGGGGAACGCATACGGATTAAAAACATTTTTTTAATAAATTTTTTACCTAATCGTACAGCTATCCATGATGCTAATAAAATAAGCACAATCTCGATAGATGCATCGATAACATTATCCCATAGTTCCTCAGATGTGAGCTTATCCCAGTATCTTTCCATTAATTTTTTATTCTCTTCCATTATTACCACCTCTTGAATAACTTGCTAAAAATTTGCGTATACTGCATAAAAATTGAGCACTTCTAAAAATAAAAAGAAAGTGAGTTTTTTTATGAATACTATACCAAATTTGTTACTACCTTATTCCCTTCATCACGAGAGTAAAAATGCTGTTTGGCAATTAAGTACATTATTTTTAGAACATATACCGTTTCATCATGAACGATTAATTTTTTGCTGTATTGGCAGTGACCGATGTACAGGTGATACACTTGGACCGTTAACGGGTAGCTTTTTAAACAAATCGGTTAGCTTTCCCTATGAAATTGTAGGTTCTTTAGAAGATCCTTTACATGCTCTAAATCTAGATTCTACTATGCAACAGCTACACAATCATACTACAAAACCATTTATTATTGCGATTGATGCCTGTCTTGGCAGTGAACAAAATGTTGGTCATATTTCCGTCCAAAGCGGTCCTATTTTTCCTGGGAAGGCTGTAAAAAAAGAATTACCCCCAATCGGAGACATTTCCATTAAAGGAATCGTCAATATTGGAGGTTTTATGGAAATGCTTGTTTTACAAAATACAAGACTTCATATTTCTTATGCCATGGCTGAAAAGCTTTCAAGAGCGTTATTACTAGCTGCCCATCGTTATTCATTGAAAAGTGTAGAAGAAAGCAACCATAATGCCAACAACGACGATACCTGGCAGCAAGTTAGCAGCCTTGATCTTAGTTAAACCGGCTATATTTAACCCTATAGCCATAATCATTACGCCGCCAACTGCTGTCATTTCTGTAATATACATTTGTAGAGCAGCATCAGGTATAAAAGAACTAATGGCGCCTGCAAAAAGTGCTATTAACCCTTGATAAATAAAAACTGGTATTGCGGATAGCAATACACCTATCCCTAATGTGGATGCTAGAATAATGGATGTAAAACCATCTATTAATCCTTTTGTAATCAATACATTATGATCATTACGAAGACCACTATCAAGTGCACCAATAACAGCCATTGAGCCAACGACAAAGATTAATGAGGCTGTGACAAAACCTTCTGCTATGCTTATTTGATTTTGATCATTCCGTTTTGTACGAAATAATGACTCCACCCATTTGCCAAGACGATTCATTTGCTTATCTAAATCTAACCACTCACCTATTACAGTACCTACCACTAAACTTACTATTAAGATAATAAAATTATCACTTTCAAAGCCCATTTTTATCCCTAATAATGTGACTGCTAAACCAATAATGGATAGAACAGTAGATTTCATAGATTCAGGAATATTTTTAAAAATGCGCCCCACTAATGCACCCGCTATAATTAGCACAGCATTAATCAATGCCCCTAGTATTACCACCCTTTTGCCTTCCTTCTCTCTAAAAAATAGAGAGCGCCTATTTGCTTGGCGCTCTGATTAAATTATAGAAATATTATTTATTCTTCTTGTAAATTTAGGATTTCTAAAATGCGCTCTAAATCATCTTCAGAGTAAAATTCTATTTCGATTTTCCCTTTATTGTTGTTTTTTCTAATTTGAACATTTGTTCCAAAATAATCTCGTAATTGGGATTCTTTAGCCGCTACAAATATATCTTTTTTCTTTGGCGGAATTGTTTCACGTGAAACTTCTTCATTTAGGTTTTGTACTAACATTTCAACTTGCCGAACATTTAAACCTTGATTCATTACCCTCATTGCTACTTCAGATATTCGTCTTTTATTTTTTAAGCCAAGTAATGCGCGCCCTTGTCCCATCGATAGTGTGCCGTCATTCATAAATTTCCGGACATCTTCTGGCAAAGCAAGGAGGCGAACATGGTTAGCAATATGTGGTCTACTTTTTCCTAAACGCTTTGATAGCTCTTCCTGTGTTAGATGCAAATTTTCCATTAAGCTTTGATAGGCTTCTGCTTCCTCAATGACTGTTAAATCTTCACGTTGGAGGTTTTCTAAAATAGCGAGCTCCATCATTTGTGCATCTGATAGTTCTTTAACAATGACAGGAATAACTTCTAAACCAGCTAATAGACATGCTCTATAACGGCGTTCCCCTGCAACAATTTCAAATTTTCGCCCTTTTTTACGGACTGCAATTGGTTGCAAAATACCATGTTCATTTATAGAATCTGCTAATTCTTGTAAAGCTTCTTCATCAAAAATTTTACGAGGCTGAAATGGGTTCGCAACAATTAAATCTAATTGGATTTCTTCCACTTGCCCACTTTGCTCTAAAGACTCTCCTGGAAATAGTGCACCAATGCCCTTTCCTAAACCTTTAGCCATTTTTAATCACTTCCCTCGCCATCTCCAAATAAACTTCTGCACCTCTAGACTTTGCGTCATAAGTGATGATTGGTTGCCCATGACTAGGTGCCTCACTTAAACGCACATTACGAGGAATTATCGTTTTATATACTTTATCTTGGAAATATTTTTTTACTTCATCAATAACTTGTAAACCTAGGTTTGTTCGGGCATCTAACATTGTTAGTAAAACACCATCAATATACAACTGTTGGTTCAAATGTTTTTGAACCAGACGAACGGTAGATAACAATTGACTTAGACCTTCCAATGCATAATATTCGCATTGTACAGGGATAATCAATGCATCCGAAGCTGTTAAAGCATTGATTGTTAAAAGCCCTAAAGATGGTGGACAGTCAATAATTATATAATCAAAATCTTCTTTTACATTTTGTAATGCATGTTTCAGACGCACTTCCCTTGAAATAGTTGAAACCAATTCAATTTCAGCGCCTGCAAGTGAAATTGTGGCTGGCACAATCGATAAATTTTCTACATTTGTTTTTTGAATGACATTTTCAACATCTTCATCATCAATAAGCACATCATAAATACAACTTTGTATGTCTCCTTTATTAATACCGAGGCCACTTGTTGTGTTCCCCTGCGGATCGGTATCAATTAGTAGCACTTTCTTACCTAAATAGGCTAGGCAAGCGCTCAAATTGACTGAAGTTGTTGTTTTTCCTACGCCACCCTTTTGATTGGCGATTGCTATAATTCTACCCATTTAAAAGCACCTGCTTTCATCTATCAAAGTCTTACTTTGACAAATCATTTGTAAAATCACTTTGTTTAACCCGCTATCTAACTTTCATTCTATCAAAAAAACAGTAAGGAGTTGTATAAAATATTAAGAATATATACAAAAAAGGAGACATCTCTTTTGACTTTCTAAGATGTCTCCTCTTTACAGCGAAGGATAAGTCAATAAATTATTATTCCTAAATAATTTATTGCAGCTTTTTCTTTTTAGGTATCTTCACTGTAATTTGATAATATTCTTCTGTATCTTCTTCTTCCGTTTTCACCGTAATACCACTTTTCGTTACCATCGTTAATGATTGTTTAATGGTATTTAAGGCTATACGTACATCTTTACTAATGGCCTTACGCTTCGGCTTTGCTTTCTTTGGTACCGATTCTTCTTGCTCGTCAGTTACTGGATGTAAGATTGCCTGAATTTGTTCCTCTAGTTGACGAACATTCCAATCATTATCAACCGTTTGCTGTAAAATCTCTAGTTGTAATGGTTGATCTTTAATAGCAATTAATGCACGTGCATGTCGTTCAGAGATCTTGCGCTTTAAAATGGCTTGTTGCACTTCATCTGGAAGCCTTAATAATCGTAATTTATTGGCTACAGTGGATTGTCCTTTTCCAAGTCTTTGGGCAAGAGCTTCCTGTGTTAGTTCGTGAAGCTCTAGTAATTTTTGATAGGCTACCGCTTCTTCAATTGCAGTTAATTCCTCACGCTGTAAGTTCTCTATTAACGCAATAGAAGCTGTCTCCTTATCCGTTAAATTACGTACAATAGCAGGGACCTCTGTCCATTGTAGCTTTTTCATTGCTCGATAACGACGCTCACCAGCAATGATTTCATATTGATTTTCTGATGTTTTACGTACAACAATTGGCTGAATCACACCATGCGTATGAATGGTTCTGGATAATTCTTCAATTTTTTCATCATCAAAAATAGTACGTGGCTGAAAACGGTTAGGTACAATTTGATCAATAGGCAATTTTATGACTTCTTCTGCTGCATGAACCGTCTCTGCTTGTTCTACTTCATTTTTCACAATAGGCTCTGTTTTACTTCCGCCTCCAAAAAAACGTGAAAAAGGACTTTTCATCCAAGTGGCACCACCTTTAAGTAACTATCTTGCTCTGTCTCATTCTATTATTATTTATTATATTTCTTAAAATGTATATAGTTCATAGATGACTTTTGCGTGAACCATCCATAACTAGTATGTATGCTCAAAATAGAAAAAATATATTCTACTTTGAGAAGTTTCACATGAAACACTAATTATTGAATTGGTGTTTTATTCGGTACACCTGGCTTACGCGGGTATTTTTTCGGTGTTCCTTTTATTTTATCAAATATATATAAAATGCGGTCACTTTCTTCAACGGGTAACTTGAAAGAATATTCTTCTTTTAGTTTCACACCTAATGTTGTTAATGCTTTTTTAGCATCTTTTAATTCTTCTGCGCCTGCCGCTGCTTTTAAGGCAACAAAATATCCATCTTGTTTTGCTAATGGTACACATAACTCTGATAAAACAGATAAACGAGCTACTGCACGTGCTGTCACCACATCATATTGCTCACGATATTTTAAATTTTGACCAAACTCTTCTGCTCGAGCATGCACAAAATTCATATTCTCTAATTGTAACTCATCACTTAAATTATTTAAAAATGTAATTCTTTTATTTAAGGAGTCGACAATTGTGACTTGTAAATGTGGGAAACAGATTTTTATTGGGATACTAGGGAAACCAGCACCTGCTCCTACATCACAAACAGTTATAACTTTTGAAAAATCAAAATAAAATGAGGCACTGATTGAATCATAGAAATGCTTTAAATAAACACCTTCTAAATCTGTAATAGCAGTTAGGTTCATCTTTTCATTCCACTCAACAAGTAATTCAAAGTATTTTTTAAATTGTGCAATTTGCGTTTCAGAAAGTTCAATGCCCTTTTTTTTAAGTGCCTCAATAAATTGTTGTTCGTTCATGTAAAGTCTCCTTTATTGATCTAGCCATACCAGTACATCTTAATAATAGTATAGCTTTAAAAATAGGAAGCGGGCACAATGGTATGCCCGCCCCTTATTCACTTTACTGTTCTTATTAGCCGCTTACTTTCGCAATTTTACCTTGTTCAATGTAAACAAGTAGAATGGAAATATCGGCTGGATTAACACCAGAAATACGAGAAGCTTGAGCAATGGAAAGCGGAGTAACTTGTTTTAATTTTTGACGTGCCTCAGTGGCTAAACCAGAAATAGCATCATAGTCGATGTTTTCAGGGATTTTTTTATTTTCCATTTTATGCAGCTTCTCTACTTGTTGCAGTGCTTTTTCGATATAGCCTTCGTATTTAAGCTGAATTTCAATTTGCTCTTTCACTTCTTCTGTAAATTCGATATCTGCCGGAATTAATGAAGAAATCATCTCGTAATGCATTTCAGGGCGTTTCAATAAATCAGCACCACGTATACCATCTTTTAATTCACTACCACCAGCGGAACGAATTACAGATTGTGTGGCTTCATTTGGTTTAATGATGATCTCACGAAGACGTACAATTTCATTTTCAATCAGCGCTTTTTTCTCATTGAACATTTCATATCTTTCTTGTGAAATCATTCCTATTTTATGGGCTAGCTCTAGTAATCGTAAATCAGCATTATCATGGCGTAATAGTAGGCGATACTCTGCGCGAGACGTTAATAAACGATATGGCTCATTTGTTCCTTTTGTAACAAGGTCATCGATTAATACACCAATATAGGCATCCGAACGACTGAGGATTAATTCCTCTTTGCCAAGTACACTAGCCGCAGCATTCATTCCCGCCATTAATCCTTGTGCAGCGGCTTCTTCATAACCAGATGTACCATTAATTTGGCCAGCTGTGTATAAACCTTTAATGCGTTTTGTCTCCAATGTTGGCCACAATTGTGTTGGCACAATTGAATCATATTCAATGGCATAGCCAGCACGCATCATTTCCGCATTTTCTAAGCCCGGAATTGATTTTAATAAACGTGTTTGGACATGCTCTGGTAAACTTGTTGATAAACCTTGAACATAAACCTCGCGTGTATTACGTCCTTCTGGCTCTAAGAAAATTTGGTGCCTTGGCTTATCATTGAAGCGCACAACTTTATCCTCAATCGAAGGGCAATAGCGTGGACCTGTCCCTTTAATCATCCCAGAGTACATCGGTGAAAGATGTAAATTAGCCTCGATTATTTCATGCGTTTCAGGACTTGTATAGGTTAACCAGCAAGGTAGTTGATCCATAATGAATTCAGTTGTTTCAAAACTAAATGCACGTGGGACCTCATCCCCTGGTTGAATCTCTGTTTTATCATAATCAATTGTACGATTATTAACACGTGGTGGTGTACCTGTTTTGAATCGAACAAGGTCAAAACCAAGCTCTTTTAAATTATCAGCTAAGCGGATTGACGGTTGTTGGTTATTAGGGCCACTTGAATATTTAACATCTCCAATAATGATTTCACCACGTAGGAATGTTCCAGTTGTTATAACTACTGTTTTAGCACGATAAATTGCACCAATTTGTGTCATAACCCCTGTTACTTCTCCATCCTCAATAATAAGTTCTTCAACCATTCCTTGATGGATTGTTAAGTTTTCCGTTTCCTCTAACACACGTTTCATCTCTTGTTGATACAAAACTTTGTCAGCTTGCGCACGCAATGCACGTACTGCTGGACCTTTACCTGTATTCAACATTCGCATTTGAATATGTGTTTTATCAATAACTTTCCCCATGACGCCACCTAAAGCGTCTATTTCACGTACGACGATTCCTTTGGCAGGACCACCAATGGATGGATTACATGGCATAAATGCAATCATATCTAAGTTGATCGTTAACATCAGTGTATTAGCACCCATTTTAGCCGCAGCATGTGCAGCTTCTGAGCCTGCATGACCTGCGCCAATGACGATCACATCAAACGTGCCTGCCTCGTAATTTGTTGGCATGCTCGTATCTTCCTTTCTTTCTTAAAATTATTTTCCTAAGCAGAACTGAGAAAATAGTTGATTAATTAGGCTCTCTTGCACAGTGTCACCAATTATTTCACCAAGTATTTCCCATGTTCTTGTAACATCAATTTGTACCATATCAACCGGTACACCAGCTTGAGCAGCCGCTATTGCATCCTCAACTGTTGCCTGTGATTGATGCAATAGTGCTATATGTCTTGCATTTGAAACATATGTTAAATCCTCCGCTTCAATTTGCCCTTCAAAGAATAAAGCAGCTATCGCTTCTTCTAGCTCCGTAATACCCTCCTCCTGTAAGAGGGAAGTTGTCACAATACGACGCTTGCCTGCTAGCTCTTTGACACGCGCTAAATTAATTTTTTGCGGTAGATCTGTTTTATTGATGATAACGATGTAATCCATCGCCTCAATGGTTTCGAATAAACGCTCATCCTCTGCAGTTAACTCATCAGCATAGTTTAATACAAATAATATTAAGTCTGCTCCACGAAGAGCTTCCCTAGAACGTTCTACGCCAATTCGTTCAACGATGTCTTCCGTCTCACGAATACCTGCTGTATCCACTAAACGAAGCGGAACACCACGTACATTGACGTACTCTTCTATAATATCACGAGTGGTACCAGCAATATCTGTCACTATGGCCTTATTTTCTTGTACTAAGCTATTTAAAAGAGAAGACTTTCCAACATTCGGACGGCCTAAAATAACAGTCGATAAACCCTCTCGTAATATTTTCCCTTGAGAAGAGGTTTGTAGAAGTTTAATAATTTCATCTCGTACCCATGTACATTTTTCTACTAAAACAGGTACCGTCATCTCTTCCACATCATCATACTCTGGATAATCTATATTAACCTCTACTTGCGCTAATGTCTCTAGTAAAGCTTGGCGCAAGTCTCCAATAAGTCTCGATAATTTTCCATCCATCTGACCTAATGCAACATTCATTGCTCGATCTGTCTTGGCTCTTATCAAATCCATAACTGCTTCGGCCTGTGATAAATCAATACGTCCATTTAAAAATGCACGTTTTGTAAATTCACCTGGCTCTGCTAATCTTGCTCCATTCGTTAATGCTAGTTGCAAAACACGATTTACTGAAACCAATCCACCGTGACAATTTATTTCAACTACATCTTCGCGTGTGAAAGTTTTTGGTCCACGCATTAATGAAAGCATTACTTCCTCTACTACCTCATTTGTTTTAGGATCCACTAAATGTCCATAATGAATGGTGTGCGAATCCTTCGTCGTTAAACTTTTTCCACCTGGTGATTTGAATATTTTATCTGCAATCGCCACTGCTTCGTCCCCACTTAAACGAACGATGGCTATAGCACCTTCACCCATTGGTGTGGATATCGCAGCAATTGTATCGAACTCCATTTAATGACCTCCTCAACGTTATCCACATGTGGATAATCAAAACCGACCAATACTTACTAACACCTTAGACTAACATATTTTTGGTGAAATCTAAAGTAAGGATCATTTCCAAATGTGGATAACAGCAATTTTTTCAACATAACTTATTTTTCGACAAAAAAAGATCATTTTATCACGAAGGATAAAATGATCTTTAAAATTATATTGTCTGTATGTCTTTTAGCAATAGTTTAAATGTTTTTGACAGGCTCAATTACTAAATAACGATTTGGCTCTGAGCCTTCCGAATACGTCTCAAGATCAAAACGATTGGCTAATTGATTGTGAATTATCTTTCTTTCGTATGACGGCATTGGTTCAAATGCCACACGTTGATTTAAGCGTAATGCTTTGTCCGCCATTCGATCAGCAAGTAATTCTAAAGCTTCTTGTCGACGTTCGCGATAGTTTTCCACATCTAACTTCACCATTAAGAATTGCTTAGCACTTTTATTTAACACTAGCTGTGTTAATTGCTGTAAGGAATTTAATGTTTGACCACGCTTTCCTATAAGCAGTGCAGCTTTTTCACTTTTTAGTTGAAAGAAAACATATTTCCCTTCGCGTGTCGTAGTAATATCTAGATCATGGATATCCAATTGTTCTGCAATAGTTACTAAATATGCTTTTGCATCCTCAATTGGGTTTGCTGAGTCTTCTTCCTCATTTTGCTCGTTTACGACTTGTTGAACAGCTTCGATTTCACTTGGTGGTTCAGAAACTTGTGAACTTAATGTTTCAACATCATCTACTGCTAATTGTTCGTCTAATTGAGCCGAGATTCGCAATTCAGCTACTTCACTTTCAATTATTGGAACCTGAACTTCCTTCACTGTTACACGAATTTCCGCAGAACGTGCACCAAAACCTAAAAATCCTTTTTTACCTTCTTGTAAAACTTCAACATCTACTTGTTCGCGGGTTTTGCCAAGTTTCTGTAACGCCAATGAGATCGCTTCTTGTGTTGTTGCGCCTATTTGCGTAAGTTGTTTCACTTTTTAGCCCCTCCATTTTGAGCAGGTTGTGTTTTATCTTTTTTCCAAGGTTTATAAATATACAGGTTTTGGAAAATCGAAATAATATTCCCGATTACCCAATATAGTGGTAAGGCAGCTGGTAAGGCCATACCAAAACCAATGATCATGAATGGCATTATATACATCATAATTTTCATTTGAGGATTATCCATTGCTGGTCCTGTACGTAGTACAATAAATTGCATTAAACCAGCCGTAATTGCTAATGCAGGTGCAGGATCTGCTAACGGGAAGATAAAGAAGTTCCCTAATTCAAATGTAGATGTAGCATTCATACGACTAATTGCATGATAGAAACCAATTAAGATTGGCATTTGAATGACTACTGGTAAACACCCTGCTAGTGGGTTTACTCCTGATTCACTCATTAGCTTCATCATTTCTTGCTGATATTGCTGTTGTGTCTGAGCATCCTTAGAAGCATACTTCTTTTGCAGTTCCTTCAATTTTGGTTGAATTTCTTGCATCTTTTTAGAGCTCTTTGTTTGTTTAATCATTAATGGCAAAATTGCTAAACGAATAATAATCGTTACAGCAATGATCCCCCATGCATACGTACCAAGTAGATCAGCAAAGTATTTTATCGCTGATACCAACGGCCAAACAATGAATTCATTCCAGAAGCCAGTGCTATCTTTGGAAATTGGTTCATTGAATTCTGTACAACCAGATAGTAGTAGAGCTACTGATACTAGTGACAAAATTACCCAATGTTGTTTTTTCAACCTTCTTCCCCCTACAATTACTATTCACTTTTTCTAAATTCTATATGCATCTTCTTCATCACCGACAGTTGCCTGCCTCGAAATCTGCGACATCTAACTCTAGCTTTATCTTAATTAAATGAAGATAAAGTTATCAGTTATTTTATCATGCCTATAACGTTTCACTCTACTAAATATTCTAACTACATACACTTATTCCTAAGTTTTGTGGCGAATTTTACATATGTTTCAGTGAAATCTCACGCTGCAAATACCCCTAGGTGTATACTTCCCTAACTTTACGGTATGCAAATTCGCTCTATTTTTTATAACTAATAATAAAGGCGTACTTTTACCACTTGGTTGCATACATTACACTTTCTTCAATACCTTTGCGATTTTTAGTACATGTTGCAAACTTTGTTTCACTTCATGAAAATCCATAGTGGCCGCCGGTTGTCTGGCGATAATAACATAATCCATATTCGTCTTTAAATCATCTTTTAAATCATGAATACTATGTCGAATATAGCGTTTTATTTGGTTGCGTGTTACCGCATTCCCAAGCTTTTTACTAACCGATAAACCTACACGAAATTCAATTTGTCCCTCTTTTGCTAAAAAGTAAACAACAAACTGACGATTAGCGAAAGATTTACCTTTTTTAAACACCTTTTGAAAATCATCATTTTTCTTCACTCTTTGGCGTTTTTTCATTTCTTTCACCTGCTAATAGATAATATCTTTTGATCCTCATTTCTAGGCTTACCAAAAATAAAGAAAAAAAAGACCACTGATGTGGCTCAGTGGACTTATTTTATGCTGATAAAACTTTTCTGCCTTTACGACGACGAGCAGCAAGAACTTTGCGACCGTTTTTCGTGCTCATACGTGCGCGGAAACCGTGAACTTTGCTGTGCTTACGTTTTTTTGGTTGGTAAGTACGTTTCATTTATATAGACACCTCCTGAATGAGTTGAATTTTTCAACATACAGACTCGAATATTATATAAAGTATCTAGCTATTTTGTCAATGAATTTCATAAATTTCTTTCGACAAATCATTCTATGTATTTATTTTGCAACAAAAAAATTATCCACAGATTACTTGTTTTTTTTACACAGAGTTGTGTATAGTATTTTTTGCATTATTTTTTATCCACAACAATTATCTACAGGTTTTTCACATACCAAGTGCTTGTGGACAACTCCAAAGTGCATAACTATAAGGTGTGTGGATAAGTTTCACAAACTATTGAAATAGCTTTGTTTTTCTGATACGATTACTGTGCTTCACTTTGTTGAAAACTAAAATGAACATTTTAATTATCCACAACTGTTAATATAATGTGGATAATTTTTATCACAGCCTTTGGTTAACTTTTATCCACAACTTGTGATTATGTGGACGAGTAGTAAAATGAACGTATTTACCATTTCTATAAATGCGATTTTTTTTTTGTATTGAACACTGTAAAGGAGATTAGTAGCTTGGAACATTTAGAAGAATTATGGAATAATGTCCTGGCTCAAGTTGAACAAAAAATTTCTAAACCAAGCTTCGAAACGTGGCTAAAGTCTACAAAATTACTTTCCTACAACGGTAGTGGTTCGACTGTGACTATTGCTGCGCCAAATTCGTTTGCTCGAGATTGGCTTGAGAATCATTATATTCATTTGATTACAGGTATATTAACGGAGCTTACAGGCGAAGACTTGCTTATTAAATTTGTTGTTCAAAAAAACCAGGATTCGGACGATTTCGATTTGCCAGCGCCGATTATCCAAGCAAAAAATAACGATCACCATGATATTTCACCAGGTATGTTAAACCCGAAGTATACTTTTGATACGTTTGTTATTGGCTCTGGTAACCGCTTTGCACATGCTGCCTCTCTAGCAGTTGCTGAAGCACCTGCGAAGGCTTATAACCCATTCTTCATCTATGGGGGAGTTGGGCTTGGTAAAACGCACTTAATGCATGCAATTGGTCATTATGTATTAGAGCATAATCCTAATGCAAAAGTAGTCTATTTATCATCTGAGAAATTTACAAATGAATTTATTAACTCTATTCGTGATAACAAAGCACTTGATTTTCGCAATAAATACCGCAATGTGGATGTACTGCTAATTGATGATATTCAATTCCTTGCTGGAAAAGAATCAACTCAAGAAGAATTTTTCCACACTTTTAATACTTTACATGAAGAATCTAAACAAATTGTTATATCGAGTGATAGGCCTCCTAAAGAAATTCCAACATTAGAGGATCGGCTACGTTCACGTTTTGAATGGGGATTAATAACTGATATTGCGCCACCTGATTTGGAAACCCGTATTGCTATTCTGCGTAAAAAGGCAAAAGCAGATGGATTAGAGGTACCGAATGAAGTAATGCTCTATATTGCGAACCAGATTGACTCCAATATTAGGGAGCTTGAAGGTGCGCTTATTCGCGTCGTTGCCTATTCTTCACTCGTAAATAAAGATATTAATGCCACATTGGCTGCCGAGGCCCTTAAGGATATCATTCCAAACGCAAAGCCACGGACTGTGACAATATTAGACATTCAAAATGCAGTAGGAGAACATTTTAGTATTCGATTAGAAGATTTCACGGCAAAAAAGCGTACAAAATTAATTGCTTTTCCTCGCCAAGTTGCCATGTATTTATCACGCGAATTAACAGATTTTTCGCTGCCGAAAATAGGCGAAGAATTTGGGGGTCGTGATCATACAACGGTTATTCATGCTCACGAAAAAATATCATCTTTGTTGAAAAATGACGTCCAGCTTCAACAAGATGTTAAACAAATTCGTAGCATGCTAGGGAAGTAATCGCTGTGGACAATCCTACTATTTAAACACAAACTTATACACAGTCTATCTACATGTGGATAGACTGATTTTATTCATAAAAAGGCACTTATCCACAAATCCACAGGGCCTATTACTATATCTTTTTTATTTTATATAAATAAATAATATAAATATGTGAGGGAAAACGAATGAAATTTGATATTTTACGTGACCGTTTATTAGAGGGTTTAAATGATGTCATGAAAGCAGTAAGTTCTAAAACAACTATTCCGATTTTAACAGGGATTAAAATTGATGTAACAGACGAAGGTATTCGCTTAACAGGTAGTGATGCCGATATTACGATTCAAACATTTATTCCTGTTGAGGAAGATGGACAACAAATTATTCACATTGCAGAAACAGGATCTATTGTTGTACAAGCACGTATGTTTAATGAAATTGTACGTAAATTACCCACAAATGATGTTGAGATTCAAGTAACACCTGGTTTCCAAACTCATATTCGTTCAGGTAAATCTGAGTTCCACTTAATTGGCTCTGATGCTGCAGAATACCCACTATTACCAGAGTTAACGGAAGATCAAAAATTTACTATTCCTGCTGATCTCTTAAAAACAATTATCCGTGAAACAGTGTTTGCCGTTGCTACTTCAGAAAGTAGACCCGTGTTGACAGGTGTAAACTGGCAGATCAAAAATGAAACATTAATCTGTGTTGCAACAGATAGTCATCGATTAGCAAGACGTAAAGTGCAACTAGAGAATTTACCAGAAGTTGAACATAGCGTCGTTATCCCAGGGAAAAGTTTAAATGAATTAAATAAAGTACTAGAGGATTCTACAAACCTTGTGCAAATCGTAATTACGAGTCAGCAAGTATTGTTTAAAACAGGCGATGTATTATTCTTCTCTCGCTTACTTGAAGGTAATTACCCAGATACTTCTCGTTTAATTCCTGAAGAATATCAAACTAATTTAACGATTAACGGTAAATCTTTATTACAAGCAATAGATCGTGCCTCACTTGTAGCACGAGGTGATCGTAATAATGTTGTCCGTTTTGAAATTTTGGATCATCAAGCAGTTGAGGTTTCTTCTAATTCTCCTGAAATAGGCAAAGTTCAAGAAGAAATTCCTGTAGAATCATTAGAAGGGGAAGGCTTAAAAATTTCTTTCAGTGCAAAATACATGATGGAAGCATTGAAAGCAATCGATGGCCAGGATGTAGTGATTCAATTTACAGGCGCAATGAGACCGTTTATTTTACGTTCGGTTCATGATGATGCTATTTTACAATTAATTTTACCTGTACGAACTTACTAAGAAATTAAGAACTGTTAAGATAGTCGCTATTTGCGGCTATCTTTTTTACTTATGGCGGAATTTTAGGTATGATAGAGAGATAGACAGTCTGTATTTGGAGGGGAACACACTATGCAGGACATTAAAATCGATGAGGAGTTCATCACGTTAGGGCAGCTTTTAAAAATATCTGATGCCATTAGTTCAGGTGGAATGGCGAAGTGGTTTTTACAAGAAAATGCTGTGTATGTAAATGGAGAAGTAGATGATCGTCGAGGTCGTAAATTACGCAACGGAGACGTTGTCAATATTCCAGGTTGTGGTCGTTTTCAGATCGTAGGACCAACTGGGCAGTAAATTATGTATATTGAGCAAATAAAACTTACAAATTACCGTAACTATGATGCCTTAGCTTTGAACTTCTCTCCAAAGATTAATGTTTTCATTGGTGAAAATGCTCAAGGGAAAACAAATGTTATGGAATCTATCTACGTATTAGCGATGGCTAAATCCCACCGAACAACGAACGATAAAGAATTGATACGTTGGGATTCAGACTATGGTAAAATAGAAGGGGCCGTTCAAAAAAGACATGGTGTTTTACCAATTGAGCTTACGATTGCAAAGAAAGGTAAAAAGGGCAAGATAAATCATATAGAGCAAAGTCGTCTTAGTCATTATATTGGCCAAATGAACGTCGTTATGTTTGCACCAGAAGATTTAAACGTTGTAAAAGGTAGTCCGCAAATACGCCGGCGTTTTATTGATATGGAGATTGGGCAAATTTCGCCTGTCTATTTACATGATTTATTAACCTTTCAAAAAGTTTTAAAACAACGTAACCATTTCTTAAAGATGAACCAAGGCAAGTCCATGGCAAATGATGTGATGTATGAGGTCTACAATGAACAATATATTCATGCTGCTACCCAAATTATTCGTAAAAGATTTCAATTTATGGATTTATTACAGGAGTGGGCTGAACCCATACATGCAGGTATATCGCAAGGGAAGGAAACGCTCGTTATAAAATATCGTACGGTAGCTGGAATAGAAAAAGAACATTCTTCTAGTGAAATTGAAAATACTTTACATCAAAAATTGATTGAAGCAAGAGAACGTGAATTTGACAGAGGTGTGACATTAGTTGGTCCACACCGTGATGATTTGCAGTTTTTAGTAAATGGCTATGATGTGCAAACTTATGGCTCACAAGGACAGCAGCGTACAACTGCATTGTCTTTAAAACTTGCTGAAATTGAATTAATTAAACAAGAAACAAATGAAACACCCATACTACTTTTAGATGATGTCTTGTCGGAACTCGATGATTATCGTCAATCGCATTTATTAAATACCATTCAAGGTGAAGTCCAAACCTTTGTCACAACTACAAGTGTTGATGGAATTCATCATGAAACAATGGAGCAGGCTCAACTGTTCCACGTGAAACAAGGTGCGATTGAAAAAAGTTAGCCAGGGTAGTTTTTTAGATTACAAAAGAATGGTAATAGTCAGCTCGGTTGACTGTTCATTCATTTACACACAATGATGTTATGAAGGAGTAGATGAAAGCCGTGGCTATAGAGAACGAAGGTTTACAAAACCAAGCTTATGAGGCCGATCAGATACAGGTATTAGAAGGTTTAGAGGCAGTACGTAAAAGACCAGGGATGTACATCGGTTCAACAAGCTCAAAAGGGCTTCACCACTTAGTATGGGAAATTGTTGATAATAGTATCGATGAAGCACTTGCAGGATTTTGTACAGATATACAAATAACGATTGAAAAAGAAAACTGGATTCGCGTAGAAGATAATGGTCGTGGTATTCCAGTTAGCATTCAAGAAAAGATGGGTAAGCCAGCTGTTGAAGTTATCATGACGGTTTTACATGCTGGTGGTAAATTTGGCGGTGGAGGCTATAAAGTTTCAGGTGGTCTTCATGGAGTAGGAGCATCAGTTGTAAATGCTCTTTCTGTTGAAACAATTGTCCAAGTTCACCGTGAAGGTCATATTCACGAAATCAAATTTCAACGTGGAAAAACGATACAAGAACTAAAAGTTATTGGTGATACAGATCACAACGGAACAACAACACGTTTTAAAGCTGACCCAGAAATTTTTAAAGAAACTACTGTCTATGAGTATGATATTTTAGCCCATCGTATTCGAGAATTGGCATATTTAAATCGCGGTATCAAGATTACTATTGCTGATGAACGTGAAGGAGAGGAACGTTCAACTACATATCACTATGAAGGTGGTATTCGTTCATATGTTGAGCACCTAAATCAATCTAAAGAGCCTATTCATGATCCGATTGATGTACTTGGAGAAAAAGATGGTATCTCGGTTGAGATTGCTATGCAATATAATGCCGGATTCTCTTCTAATATTTTTTCATTTGCTAATAACATTAATACGTATGAAGGTGGTACACATGAGTCTGGTTTTAAAACAGCTCTTACACGCGTCATTAATGACTACGCACGAAAAGGTGGATTGTTGAAAGAAGCTGATGCCAATTTGACAGGTGAGGATGTACGCGAAGGCTTAACAGCTATTGTTTCTGTTAAACATCCAGATCCTCAATTTGAGGGGCAAACAAAAACAAAGCTAGGGAACTCAGAAGTAAGTCAAATTACTAACTCTTTATTCTCAGATGGCTTTGAACGTTTTATGTTGGAAAATCCAACTGTTGCTCGCAAAGTTGTCGAGAAAGGTTTAATGGCGGCTCGCGCTCGTGTCGCAGCCAAAAAGGCACGTGAATTTACTCGTCGTAAAAACGCACTTGAAGTATCAAGCTTACCAGGTAAATTAGCGGACTGTTCTTCAACTAATCCGGCTGAATGTGAAATCTATATTGTTGAGGGTGATTCTGCCGGTGGATCAGCTAAATCAGGGCGTGATCGTCACTTCCAAGCGATTTTACCTTTACGTGGGAAAATTCTCAATGTTGAAAAGGCGCGTTTAGATAAAATTTTATCGAATGCAGAAATTCGTGCCATGATTACAGCATTCGGTACTGGTATTGGGGAAGAATTTAATTTAGAGAAGGCTCGTTATCATAAAATCATTATCATGACAGATGCTGATGTTGATGGAGCACATATTCGTACTTTGCTTTTAACATTCTTCTTCCGTTTCCTTCGTCCACTTATAGAGGCAGGCTATATTTACATTGCTCAGCCACCACTTTATCAGGTGAAACAAGGTAAGCATGTAGAATATTGCTACGATGATGAAACATTAAAAGAAATTTTAGAACGACTACCAAAAATGCCAAAACCGAATGTACAACGTTATAAAGGTCTTGGTGAAATGAATGCTGAACAACTTTGGGATACTACAATGGATCCAGAGCACCGTACATTATTACAAGTAGAATTAGATGATGCAATTAAAGCTAACCAAGCATTTGAGCGTTTAATGGGCGATGAAGTTGAACCTCGTCGTCAATTCATCGAGGAAAATGCCGTTTACGCTAATTTAGATATCTAATTTTTCTTGAGAGGAGGTCTACACTTTGTCAGAACAAGAACGCTCCGGTGTTAAAGGAATTAATATTACAGAAGAGATTGAAACATCCTTTCTTGATTATGCAATGAGTGTAATTGTTTCACGTGCATTACCTGATGTACGTGATGGATTAAAACCAGTACATCGTCGTATTTTATATGGGATGCAGGAGTTAGGAAATACAGCAGATAAACCTTACAAAAAATCAGCACGTATTGTTGGGGATGTTATGGGTAAGTACCATCCACATGGCGACTCTTCCATTTATGATGCTATGGTACGTATGGCGCAAGATTTTAGCTATCGTTACATGCTTGTTGACGGTCATGGGAACTTTGGTTCTGTTGATGGTGACGGAGCTGCAGCTATGCGTTATACAGAATCACGTATGTCTAAAATTGCAATGGAAATGCTACGTGATATCAATAAAGATACAATTGACTATACAGATAACTATGATGGCTCTGAAAAAGAACCGATTGTTTTACCAAGTCGTTATCCAAACTTATTGGTAAACGGTGCTGCAGGGATTGCTGTTGGTATGGCCACAAATATTCCTCCTCACCATTTGGGAGAAACCATTGATGCAGTTATAGCACTTTCTGAAAACCCAGCTATTACAACAGAGGAATTGATGGAAATCATCCCTGGCCCAGATTTCCCTACTGGCGGATTAATTTTAGGCCGTAGTGGTATTCGTAGAGCTTATGAATCTGGTCGTGGTTCTATCATTATTCGTGCGAAGGTGGAAATTGAGCAAAAGGCAAATGGTAAGGAAACTATCCTTGTTCATGAGTTACCATACCAAGTAAATAAGGCTAAGCTGATTGAAAAAATTGCAGAGCTTGTACGTGATAAAAAAATAGATGGTATTACGAATCTACGTGATGAGTCGGACCGTCGTGGTATGCGAGTAGTTATTGAGGTACGAAAAGATGCAAATGCTAATGTAGTTTTAAACAATCTATATAAACAAACAGCTATGCAATCAAGCTTTGGTATCAATATGCTGTCATTAGTAAATGGTCAGCCAAAGGTATTAGGCTTAAAAGAAATGCTATACCATTATTTAGAGCATCAAAAAGTCATTATTCGCCGTCGTACAGAATTCGAACTTCGAAAAGCAGAAGACCGTGCTCATATTTTAGAAGGCTTGCGAATTGCATTAGATCATATTGATGAAATAATTGCGATTATTCGTGGTTCACGTAGTGGTGAAGAAGCGAAGCCTCAATTAATGGAGCGTTTTAATTTATCAGAGCGACAAGCTCAAGCAATTTTAGATATGCGTTTAGTTCGCTTAAGTGGGTTAGAGCGCGAAAAAATTGAAGCGGAATATCAAGAGCTTCAAGTTCTGATAGCTGAATTAAAGGAAATTTTAGCAGATGAAGCTAAGATTGTTGATATCATTCGTACTGAAATTTTAGAGCTGAAAGATCGCTTTAGTGATACACGCCGTACTGAAATTACATCTGGTGGTATCGAAATGATTGAGGATGAGGATTTAATTCCTGTTGAAAATTCAGTTGTTACTTTAACGCATAACGGCTATATTAAACGTTTAGCTGCGAATACATATCGTAGTCAGAAACGCGGTGGTCGCGGTGTACAAGGAATGGGTACAAACGAAGATGACTTTGTAGAGCATCTTATGAATACTTCTACACATGATACAATCCTATTCTTTACTTCCAAAGGTAAGGTATTTAGAGCAAAAGGTTACGAAATTCCAGAGTTTGGGCGTACAGCTAAAGGGCTACCGATTGTTAACTTGCTCAATATAGATAAAGGCGAGAAAGTAACAGCTATGATCCGCGTTGGATCATTTGATGAAGATGCATACTTTATCTTTACAACTAAAACGGGTGTTACCAAACGTACACCTGTATCACAATTTGCCAACATCCGAACAAATGGTTTAATAGCTATCAGTTTACGAGAAGATGATGATCTTATTTCTGTTCGTTTAACAGATGGGGATAAGCAAATTATCATTGGTACACGTGATGGTATGCTTGTTCGTTTCCAAGAAGATGATATTCGCTCCATGGGCCGTACAGCTGGTGGTGTCCGAGGAATTAAACTTCGTGACGGTGACGAAGTAGTAGGTATGGAGATTATTGAACCAGGACAAGAAATTTTAGTAGTTACTGAAAAAGGTTATGGTAAACGTACTTCTGAAGATGACTATCGTTTGCAAAGCCGTGGTGGCGTTGGATTAAAAACAATGCAAATTACTGATAAAAATGGTCCGATGGTGGCTGTGAAAACAGTTGATGGTTCTGAGGATCTTATGCTTATTACCATTAACGGTATGCTTATTCGTATGGATATTAATGATATTTCATTAATTGGGCGTAGCACGCAGGGAGTTCGTTTAATTCGCTTAGGGGATGACGAATTGGTTGCAACTGTGGCTAAAGTTGAAAAAGAAGAAGAGTCTCCGGAAGATGAAGAGGAAATAGAGGAATAATTTATACCGATGAACGACAGCATTCATGTCGTTCATCGTTTTTTTTATCATAAATAATGAAAAATAAGTAATTATTTTGAATTCCATGATAAAATGAAAGTACCTTATTTGAAGCAAGTTAAAGTGGAGAGGTGTTCATTTCATGGAAACTATACATGTTCCGATTTCAGAGTTAGGCGTTGGTAGAGTAATTTCTGAAGATATTTTTGCTAATACACAGTATCCTATCATCTTTAAAGATACAATGATTTCCTATGTGCATTTGCAAGTTTTTCAGGCGTTTAATATTTTTAATGTCCCTGTTTATAAAAATCAAAACGACAATCGTTCAGAAAAGAAAGAAATAGATGTAGAAGTTGTAATAGAGGAAATCCCGACTTTTAGAAAGGCTTATAATCATTCTATTGAACAATTTAAAAAGGAATTTAAGAATTGGGAAGCTGGTGCAAAGGTAGAGATTGCAAAAGCAAGAACAATTATATTGCCTTTAGTAGAGATGGTTCTAGAAGATCGCACTATTATTTTTGATTTAAATGAGTATTCCAATCCTAAAGATTATTTATATCACCATTGTGTAGCAACAGCCTTGATTTCCTCGGTTGTCGCTCAAAAGCTTGGTTATGATAGAGGGACTACAATACAAGTAGCAATAGGTGGGTTATTAGCTGATTGTGGAATGGCTAAAGTACATCCTCGTATTCGAGATAAAAAGACACCGCTAACTGAGCAAGAATTTGATGAAATTTATAAACATCCTATTTATAGTTACAACATGGTAAAGGATCTAACAATTTTAAAAGAAACCATGAAAGAGGCGATATTCCAACACCATGAACGGTTAAATGGTAGTGGATATCCGAAGGGCGAAAAGATTGCTAATATCTCTATTTTTGCACAAATCATTGCCGTGGCAGATGTTTTTCATGCCATGACGTGTGAACGAGTATACAGATCTAAGCAGTCTTCGTTTAAAGTTATAGAAATGATTAATGAATCTGAGTTTGGTAAGTTTGATATTAAAGTGGTACGTGCACTGATCGATATTGTTGCCGATCTTCCTATAGGTACAATCGTTGAACTTTCTAACTTAGAGCGTGGAGAAGTCATGTTTGTTAATAAGTTTGCACCAACACGTCCACTCATTAAATTAATTCATACAGGAGAAATTTTTGATTTAGGAAAAAATAGAAGTTTTTATATTTCTAGAATCATCACAAATCTGTAGAAAGGCAAGCCATTACTATGGCTGCCTTTTTTATTTTCAAATAAAGGTGGATAAATCGAAGTATATTACTATATAAAGTAATACATATTCAGTCTGCATCGCCCTCTTCTAATGTAAAAGCGAATTTAATTTAGTACTTACAATAGAGTGTTGGAATCACCAAAATATAATCTATTGAAATATTTTTTGATAGAGTGTTGACATAGTTGTAGAATCTTGATATTATTAATGAGTCGCCAAGAGGTGACGCTGAAATGAAGAACATGAACCTTGAAAACTGAACAAGCAAAACGTAATCAATATAGTTTTTAGTAACTAGCCTTGCTAGTAAACGAAACAAAATTTTGGACATCAAAATTGAT